>NZ_LMEK01000011.1:0-70221 GCF_001426595.1 Variovorax sp. Root434 | reverse complement strand
GGCGTTCATGTTGGTGATCTCGGCACCGGCGGCCTGGTAGGCGGCATCGGTGACGCTGGCGGCAACGCCAGCCCCCGACTGCACCCGTACGGTGTGCCCTGAGGCCACCAGTTTCTTCACCGTTTCGGGTGTAACAGCCACGCGGGTTTCGCCAGCCAGTGTCTCGGCAGGCACGCCTATTGTCATTTTCATTCGCGAATCAGAAGTTGTGGCCCGACGAAGCTCAGGCCGGCAGAGACCGCAGTGGGATCGAAGGGGCGACGACCTATGACACCAAGGGTGTCAAAGCGCCGTCCATCGTCACGAGTGCACCCGTGACGTAGCTGGCTGCATCCGATGCGAGAAAGACGGCCGTATTCGCCACTTCTTCCGGCCGCGCATAGCGCCCGAGCGGAATTCGCGCTTCGTTCGCTTTCAATAGCTCCTCCGGGGCCTTGCCGGTCAAGCGCGATTCCGTCGCCAGCGACATCGTCACTCGATCCGTATAGGTAGCTCCGGGATTGATCGCATTGACCCGCACACCTTGCTTTCCCCATGCGTTGGCGAGGCCCGCCGACACCAGCATCAGCGCGGCATTTGCAGCACCGCCTGGAAGGTGCATCGCACTTGCCACTCGTCCACCGGTGCCGATGATGTTCACGATCGCGCCCGACTTGCGCACCACCATTGAGGGAATGACTGCGTCCATTGCATGGACGTAGGGAAAGTATTTGGCATTCATGGCTGCATGCCACGCATTCGAGTTGAGTTCGGCAGGAACGACTCGCTTGGCGGCTCCAGCAGAGTTGACGAGCACGTCGATCGGGCCCAGGCGCCTCTCGATCTCCTGCACCGCCTCGTGCGCGCTGTCGGGATTCGAAAGATCTGCCGACACAGCCACCACGTAAATCGAGTCTTTCGCCAACAGACGGACTGCTTCATCCAGATTGGATTGATCCCGCGAAACGATGGCGACCCGTGAACCCTCGAGGCCGAACGCCCTGGCGCAGGCGAGACCTATGCCTTTGCTTCCGCCGGTGACGAGGACCACTTTGTCTTTGAGATGTAGTTCCATGATTTTTAGGTTGAATTGATTGTCTTATTCCGCTTTGATATTCGCGTCTTTCACGATCTTTCCCCAGCGGGTCAGATCAGTTTTGATCACGCTGGCCATCTGATCAGGAGTGCTGGTATGAACTTCGATTCCCTGCTTGGCAAGTACCGCCTGGACATCGGGCATCGACAGTACTTTCGTGATCGCTGCGTTCGCCTGCTGGACAATGTCATTCGGCGTGTTTGCGGGCATCATGACGCCGGTCCAGATATCGACTGAAAATCCCGGCAAGGTCTCGCTCAGCGCGGGAACATTCGGCAGCGACGGGTAGCGGGCCAATCCTGTACCGCCAAGGAGGCGGAGCTTCCCGTTCTCCACGTACGGAAGCAGGGAATTCGATTGACTGATGAAGACCGGCGTCAACCCACTCATGACATCCAGCAGCGCAGCCTGGGCTCCCCTGTACGGAACATGAACCAGGTCCACCCCCGCCGTCTTCTTGAGAAGCTCGGCTGAGAGATTTTGCGGAGATCCCATGCCTCCAGAGGCATATGACAACTTGCCCGGATTCGCTTTCGAATAGTCCAGCAACTCCTGCACGGACTTGATCGGCAAAGATGGGTTCACGACCAGCAGGTTCTGAACCGATACAGCCAGCCCCACGGGCGTGAAGCTCTTCACGGGGTCATAGGGTTGCCGCTGCAGCAGCGGCGCAAATACCAGCACGCTGTTCGGAGCCATCAGCCACGTGTAGCCATCTGCAGGCGCGCGGGCCACGTACTGTGCACCGATCGCGCCCCCCGCTCCCGCGGTGTTCTCGACGAGGATCGGTTGCTTCCAGATTTCCTGCAGTTTTTGCGACAGGACGCGGGCAACCAGGTCCGGGCTGCCCCCCGGCGGAAAGGGCACGACGATCTTTATCGGCTTCGTCGGATATTCCGCATAGGCCGGCGCCACGACCAATGTGCATGCCGCGAGCAGCGCACTAACGAGGCATCGCCGTTTGACGCTGTTCATACCTTGCCCTCCCCTGCGTCGGACATGGCATTGCGCAGCACTTCCGGGTTGTGCACCGCGATGGGCGTGCCCTTGATGTACTCCAGGATCTGCCGGAACGAATTGCCGTAGGCCACCTCATGGTTGTCGCGCTCGACATAGCCCAGATGCGGCGTACAAACGGCGTTCGGCTGGGACAGCAGATCGCAGCCCGCGTCAACGAGAGGCTCGTTTTCGAAGACATCCACGGCAGCCAGGCCGGGGCACCCTTCGCGAAGCGCTGTCGCCAATGCGCCTGGCTCGATCAGTTCGGCTCGACTTGTATTTACCAGCAATGCCGATTGCTTCATCAGCCTCAGATCGTCGAGTTTGACGATAGCTCGAGTCTCGTCATTGAGCCGCACCGTCAGAACGACCACATCGGCCTCGCGAAAAAACTCTTCCCGGCTCGCCGCCGCTTTCCATCCGGCCTCCTTCGCCGCGGCAAGGCTGCCTTGACGCCCCCAGACCAGGACATCCATCTCGAAAGCCTGAGCGTACCGGGCCAACACCTTGCCGATGCGACCGAATCCATAGATCCCCAGCGTGCGGCCACGAAGGCCCGTTCCCAGCGTCGATTGCCACCGGCCCTGCTTGAGCGCCTGCACTTCCTGCGGAATCCTGCGCAATGCGGCAATGATCAAGCCCCATGTCAACTCCGCTGCAGCATAGGAGGGCTTGCTTGTCAGGCTCGAGGAGACCAGCACCCCGTGCCGCGAGCAGGCCCCCAGATCGACATGCGGAATATGCCCGTTCTGGCTGACAAGCTTTAGATGAGGCAGCCGCGAGATCAGCGCCTCGTTGATCGGCGTACGCTCACGCAACGGGACCAAAACTTCCGCATCCCCGATTTCAGCCACCAGTGCATCGGGGTCGGCGATATGGCGCGTGATCACCTTCACATCGTGATCTGCGATCAGCTGAAAGGCGTCAAGTGAACGCACGGCATTCGCATAGTCGTCGAGAACAGCAATTTTCATCGCACACCTCTCACGCGTTGGACGGAAGATCGGCTATGCCAACCCCGTCGTCGATGAGCTTGCACTTTCGCTCTTCAGCCGCATGCTTCCTGACCGCCAACTGCAGGATCTCCTCGGCACGCTCAATGGGAACGAAACACACCCCCGTTTCGTCGGCAAGAACGATGTCGCCTGGCGACACCCTGGTTCCGTCGATCTGGATGTCCCCGTTGATCTCCACGGTCTCGATGCGCCATTTGCCAGTGACGGGCGTGATCTCGGTCGCCCAGACGGGATAGTCCACACGCGTCGAGTGAGCGACATCTCGAATACCACCACTTACGATGGCCCCCGCCTCGCCTTGCCGCTTTCCCGTTTGCGCAGAGATTCCCCCCATGTTCGAGACGCCTGCAACCCCTTCGATAACGACCACGTCCCCGGGAAGCGCAAGGTTGTGCGCTTCGAATTCGGCCATCCGGTTGACCTTCGCCCGGGCTGCCTCGTAGGGATGCTGGCGCAGCGGAATGTTGCGAACGGTCAAGGCCGGCCCCACAAGCCGCGCACCCCGGATCGTGGGCACATAGCGGGAAGCTGGGAGCACGCCCGTGATGCCCAGTTCATCCATGATGTCCGAGACGATGCTGCTTGCATCGCCAAGCGCCTTGAAGCCCTCGATCAGCCCTTTCATCGGCCTCGGGACCTCGAGCATCCGGATGCGCTCCGGTGCAATTTTTCCTGTCAGTTTTCGTTCGCTCACGCTCTGTCTCCAAGGTTGCGAAGCCCAAAGCGCCAGCCGGAGGACGGCCATCTGCACCGGGCAAAATATAGTAGCAGCAGTTGCTACCATCGAAAGTCTAGGCACTAGTAGTGGCAGATGCAACTACTATTTTTTTCTGCAAGCGTTTAGACTGGCTTTCCAAGGTGCCCACCCCCCACTCCCCGCATGAAATCGACCTCGCCTTCGCCCTCCCCCTCGAACACCAGCACGACGCCGACGGACGAGTTGAAGCCGGTCCTCCAGAGGCTCGGCTTCACGGATCACGAAGCGCGGGCATACATCGCACTCACGGACTCCCCGGATCCTGTGACCGCATATGAAGTAGCCCAGCGCTCGGGCTTGCCTAGGGCCAACGCATATGGCGTGCTCGCCTCGTTGGCAGCAAAAGGTGCGATTCAGGAGGTCACGCGCGAACCGACGCGCTACGCCGCCGTCAACACGGACGAGTACTTTCGCCAGCGAGCGAATCAAACCTCGGATTTGTGCGACCAGGCATCACGGATGCTGAAGGAGCGCGCCCCGGCGCAGGAAGCGATTTACGTTTGGGCTTATCGAGGGAAAAAACCGGTCTCTGCAAAGCTGCACGAGATGATCGAATCCAGCACCGATCGCATTTGGCTCAAAGGCCCTCTTGACATTCTGATGGGCTACAGGGATGCACTCATCGCCGCCGCGCAGCGCAATGTCAAGGTCACCTTGATCGTGTTCGGCGATGACATCGCTCCGCTGGGACGCCACAAGAACCTGACGGTTTTCTTGCATGAAGGACGCGGTGCCAACCGTGGCGCGAGCAAGGTGGTGCTCACGGTCACCGCGGATGGAAGTTCTTTCATGATCGCGTCCTTCACAGATGATTTGCACGCCTCCTACGGACGAAACCCCTCCATCGTCTATGTCGTGGAAACCATGATCCTGCACGAGATCTATCTTGCGGAGATGTACGCCAGCATTGGCCCCACGCTCGATGATCTATTCGATGAGCACTTCGGCAAGCTGCGCTCCAAGTACCGCCCCTCTGACATGGGGAGCAACATGCTGTCCTCCATGAGGGGAAGCGAGACCGAGGCATTGCTTCCTTCCACCTCCAAAGCCGAACCGTCAACACGCATCCGCAAGAAGGCCAAAAGCCAGGCTTCTTGATTCAACTTCCCACGGAAACAAGCATGTTCGATCGCCTGTTCAGTCAGATCTTGTCCAAGGGCCAGCGTGAGCTGGATGCCCCTCCCCATTCGGCCCGCCGATTGGTCCTGGCAGCCGGCTGTCTGTGCGCATACTATCCAACGGTTCTTCTTGCCGGGGCGCCGATGGCGAAGAGTCGGGCGCCGGCATTCCATCGTTTCATGCTCGGCGACTTCGAGATCACTGCGCTGAGCGATGGGACCAACATGTTGCCGGCGAAGAAGCTCTTGCAAGGAGACCTCGAGCACATCGCCCAGGCTCTCAGCACGGCGAACCTCAGTGAAATGGTCGAGACGTCGCACAACTCCTATCTCGTCAATACGGGTCCGAAGCTCGTTCTGATCGATGCTGGCGCTGGATCCCTGCTGGGTCCCAATGTGGGCCAGCTCGTCGGCAACATCCTGGCTTCCGGCTACCGACCCGGGCAGATCGACGAGGTCTACTTGACTCATCTGCATGCAGATCACGTGGGGGGCCTGCTGACGAACGGGAAGCTGACGTTTCCGAACGCCATCGTCCGAGCCGACAAGCGCGACGTTGGATACTGGTTGAGCGAGGACAACATTCGAGCCGCTCCCGAGGCAGCGAAGCGTTTTTTCCAGAGCGCGGTTGCCTCCATCGCTCCATATCAGCGTGCCGGGAAATTGGTGACCTTCGATGGTGACACCGATCTCATCCCGGGCGTTCGTGCCAGGGCAGCGTACGGGCATACACCGGGGCACACGACATTCCTGGTCGAGAGCAAGGGCGAGAAACTCCTGCTTTGGGGAGATGTAGTCCATGTCGCAGCGGTCCAGTTTGGCGATCCATCCATCACCATTGGCTACGACGTCGAAGCCCAGGAAGCCAGGCAGGTCCATCAAACCCTGTTCGAGGATGCTTCGAATAAGCGCCTGCTGATCGGTGGCGCACACATTTCATTTCCAGGTCTCGGATATATCCGGCGGGTTGGAGCGGGTTCCTATGCCTACGATCCGATCCCGTATTCGCAAGGCCAGTCGCACTCGGCGTAACCGGCGTGGCGATAGCTCCATGGATGATGCGTCCGGCAAGTCCTTGGTTCTTCTCATGCTCCAGGGCATTGACCAGATCGACCGTGGAGTAGAACAGCAACTCGCTTGGCGTGCCGGGTGAGCCCGGCAATCCCCAGCGCCGTGGCCAGATGGGTCTTGCCAGTGCCTAGGCCACCGACCAACACCACGTTCTGCGCATCCTGCGCGAACGACAGGTCCACCAGTTTCTGGATCAATGCTCGGTCGATCTGCGAGACGGCGAAGTCGAACCCGGCCAGGTCGCGGTGCATGGGGAAGCGCGCCGACTTCATCGGTGGGCAATGGAGCGCATGGCCCGGTCAGCATCTTCGGCCTGCAGCAGGTGCTCCACCAGCTAGCATGATGCGGCCAGGATCGTATCGCCGCCTTGCTCCTTCAGGTCGGCTCAGGCCGTGGCGCTGCCGTTGAGCCGCAGCGCCTTCAGTTGGGCCTGTACATCGATGGAGTCTCACGCATGGCCGACCTCCTGTCCGTCCAGTTGATCCTGGTGAGCGGGGCGCAGCCGGTCGTAGCGCGCGGTGTCGGCCTTAGGCGCCTGGGTGAGTCGCAGGGACGTCTGCGCCTGGGCCACCTGCCAGGAATCGGGGCTGTTCTACAACTACTTCCGCAGCTACGACGCGAGGACGGGCCGGTACAGCCAGCCGGATCCGATCGGGCTGGATGGGGGATGGAATCAGTTTGGGTATGTCGACGCGAATCCGATGAGTTCAGTCGATCCACTCGGGCTCTGGGAAGTATCCGTCGAGTTTTATCGCGGCACCGGTGGAGGGATCTCCTTCGGTCGCGATTCCAATACAGGCCAAGGTTTCCTGAGCTGCAAATGGGGGATCGGCTTGGGGGGCGGGATTTCATATGACCCGCTCGCCGGACGCCCGGGCGGGGCGAAGGCCGTTCCCGGCTCAGGCGGTGCAACACTGGGGATATCGGCCACGGTTGGCGGCACCTTGGGCGTCGCGGGGGCAGGCATTAGCGGACAGGCCGATGGCAGCCGTGGATATGATTTGGGTACTGGATCGCAGTACAACGACCCCAGTTTGAAAGGCAACATCGGATACGAACCAGGTGGGTGAACAGGAGCGTAGATCGGGGGCTCCATCGGACTTCAAGGCCCCGTTTATCAATCGAGTAGGCGCAGATGAATAGACGGTTGAAATGGCCAATCCTCGCAACAGTAGTGCTGGGCATCGGTGGCGTTGCATTCGCTTGGTATACAGCGGCGACGTCGCGTGAAGCTGAGCTGGCGCGGGAATACCTGATGACGGCGCCCCCCATGCATACGAAGTACAGGTCGATCGATGGATTGATGCTCACCGGTTTCCGAATGGCGAACTCAAAGTCGTATTTCACCTACTGGGCCAACACCGGTAACGGGCGTAAGTTCATCAAGGTGATGGTCGACACGAATGCAGAGCCGTGGACGGTAGCGGAGTTACCTTGAGAGGAATGTCCCGAAGACGGTGAAGACTCATTGCATTCAGCATGTGTGGCAGTGATTGGGAGACTTCTCTATTTCGAATTTTCTCCATAGCAAGCAGGCGAGTGAGGCCTGCTCTGCTCAGCGCAAGTGCCCGCCTCTCGCGAATCGAGGACAGGCGGACTGCCAGTGGTCCTGACTGGGATTGCGAACATGGGACACGCGGTCTACAAGAATTTCAGAAAAAACCGATTAGGCGCGCGGAGATGAAGCCCAAGCGCTCGATAGTGTTTTTCTTGATTGCCCTGAGCCTGTTGTCCCTGGCTGCAGGGTGGTATGGCTGGGAGCGAGGCAAGCAACCGCGGCAAACGGCGGAAGAGGCCTGCAGAACGCGGTGCTATCCACTGCCCTGGCAAATCGAGGGCGAGAAACGAATACCGAATGCGCCTGAAGGGTGGCGCAACTATCCGACGCATCCTAGATGCGGGTGCGGGTAGCAAAAGAAGGCTTGATTTTTGGCCCGGGATCGATCCGACGTCCTGAACACTGCATGCAGACCGCGTGCGAAAACTGATTGCCGACCGCAAGGCGTACAGGACGGTCTCCGCTTTATCTCCTCGTTGGGCGTGCGGGTCAAGTGGTGAGAGTTCGAGGGCTCCGCGGACTGCAGCAACTGCGATTGGTCAAAGATCAAGGGCATTCGAATCCAGCCTCAAAAAAAGAATGGAAAGGTCAAGCACGCAGGCGATCGAGTGATCGCCTGCGTTGACTCCTCAGCTCCGCATCCCTCAGCCTCTGCAATCTAGGCCTCTTGGGCAGCTCCATACCGCCTGCGCTCCGGGTCCTGGGCTGCAGTCAGGTGCGGAAAAAGGACCCGATCAAGGTCGCGCTGAAGGATTTCAAGCGGACGCCGACGCCGGTCCACCGAGTCGTCGAAGTGGACACCCCTGAGTGGGTGCAGGCCCGTGCGGCCGAACCCGAGGATCTACCGTTTTGAGGGCGCATGGTAGATCCTGACATTCCGCTCGAGGACGAGTTACTGCTGATGGCCCGCAGGGCAGGCGAACTCGGGCCGGCAGAGCCCATGCGCCCCACGCTGCGCGACTTCGCCGACTACGTGGCCGGCCGCTGCGCGCGTATCGGTGACCTCTACGGCGACTACGACCGCAACGCGGGCGACCACATCCGCGCGGTGATGCATCAGATGCCCGGACTGATGCCCAAGCGGCCTCCGTCGAGCGAGGCCACATGCGAGTGAAGATGCGCCGCAGATACCGCGGTGGAACCAGGTTGAGCAAGCGTGAGTTCGTCGACCAAGTGTGGGTCTGTGGAATGCTGATCCTCCGCACCGTAGAAGATCGGCTGCAGCTCGGACTGTGGGAATCCATCCCTGGCTACGCAACAGGTCAGCTGGGCATTTTGTGGCGCCCAGAGATCGCTGCTTGCGCGTACGACACCATCAGCTTTGCCGGAACAGAGCAAGACGGCGGGCGCTGGTTCTATCAGGTCTGGTACTGCGAAACGCACAACTTGCCGGACTCCCTCTCTTTGGAACTGCTACAGAACGCACTGGCGATGAACCATGACCCAAGCTGATCTTTTCTTCCCTCGAACCTCCCAGCAGGAGCACGTCGACATCGCGCCGCAAGCCGCACCGACGGACGACGCGCCCTTCAACTTTGAAGATGTAGCGCCTGAGCCTCGAGCCACCTATACCGTGCGTCTGGCCGACTATCCCCACCCGGCGGCCGATGCGATGAAGGTCTCGGAACAGCGCTTCCGGCGCGAGTTGGACCGTCAACTCGGCGCCGATGTGGTGCCGGCGCTGCGCGCATTCCAGAACGCGAGCGAGTCGGGTGAGAGCGACCTCACGAAGCCCGAGATCGCGTTGGCCGTGCGCTGGGCCAAGGCCTACGATGCCGCGCGCACCGCAGGCTTTCGTGACCTTGGCGACGCCGACGAGGCGTACTTCGAGATGCGGGCGATCTGACTTCGTGCGCACGGGAAGCTTGGCAAGGCAAGGGAGTTTTCAATAGCAGATCGGGTGCGTCATGGCTGACCACGAGGTCGCCCTGCCCGCTCAGTACGTACAACCGGGGATGTGGAAGCAGGCCGTTTATAGCGCCGCGGTCAGCCTCCGAAATGCGCTGAAATGCCGTATGGCCAGCTGCTGCTGGCCGACATCGGCGTAAAGCAGCGCCGCATTCCGATGCGCATCGAGAAGGTCCGGTTGCAGCCGCAGCGCTTCTTCATAGCTGGCCAGCGCGGCGTTCGCGTCGCCCGTGCCTTCCAAGGCCACCGCGTGGTTGAAGTGCATCAACGGATCGTCGGGGCAGAAACGCAATCCATCCTGGTACAGCGCCGCAGCGGCTTCGGGACGGCCGGATTCACACAGCATGAACCCGAGATTCAGATAGGCATGGGCGTAGGAAGGATCGTCAGCCAGGATTCGGCGATACAGCGCCTCGGCCGTCTGCGGCTTCGTCTCTTCCAAAGACTCGGCGCGGGAAAAACGCGCATCGAGGTCCGAGGGATCTGGCGCCGCTTCGAGTCGCGGGGCGAACAGGGTCACCGACTCTGCGCCCGATTCAATCTGGAGGTCGAGAACGAACTGGCCGGTGAGCGGCTCCCAATGCGCATCCCCATAGCGAACCGTCACCCGATCGCCTTGGGCTGTGATCCGCATGCCCAGCGGCGGCCGGTCCTCGGGCAGCGATGCCTTGAGCTGGCGCAACGCCTTGAGAATCTGCCGCGTTGGAATGCGCGCAGCGCGCAGCTCGTACGCGGAGCGAAGGAGGACCACGTCCTGGAACGAGAACTTCCACGCCTTGCCATCCTCCTTCACCGGCACCACGAACCCCAATTCGATGAGCTTGAGAACCGCGTGGCGGGACAGACCCAGCATTCGCAGCACGCCTCGCAACGACCGCGGGGAATTGCCCTGCATGCTCACTTCTTTGCTCTCGCGCGCGGTGCTGGCGCGGCAGGCTGGACAACGGGTTTCGGTGCGCGCTTCGCCTTGGCGGCAGGCGTGCGAATCGGCGTGATGATGGAGCCAGGTTTCGGCGGCGCTGCGCGTGGCTTCGGCGCGCCAGTGGATCGCTTTTGCAAGCTGGCCATGAGCATCTGGGTCAGGTCGATAACTTGGCCGGAGGAGACGCTGTCCTCGGGATGCTCCGCCGCCACGATTTCCTCACCGGCGATCTTCGCGTCGATCGCGGCCAGGATGCGTTTCTTTTCCTCGTCCTCGAACATCGTCGGGTCGTAGCTGTCCTGGGAAATCTGCGCGATCAGTTGCAGCGCCAGTTTCAGTTCCGCGGCCGAGGGCTCCAGCTTTTCGATATCGAGATCCTTGAGGGAACGCACCTCTTCCGCATACAGCAACTGTTGCAGGATGAGTCCGTCCTCCTGGGCGCGCACCTGGACCACGTATTGCTTCGATTTCCAGGCCCACTTCGCCAAGGCGCAGCGGCCGCTCGCGAGCATGGCCTTCTTGAGCAGGTTGTACGGTTTCGCGCCACGTTTGTCGGGCGCCAGGAGGTACGGCTTGTCGTAGTAGATCGGATCGACCGCGTCGGCCGGGATGAAGGCGACGATGTCGATCAGATGGCTGGCGCCCTCCTCCAGCGCCTTGAGTTCTTCCGGCTGGAAGATCACGAACCGGTCCGTCTCGAACTCATAGCCCTTGACCATTTCCGCGCGCGGGATGACCTGCTTCGGATTCGACGCGGAGACGTACTGTTGCTTGACCCGCTCCCCGTCCTTGGACAGCAGGTTGAAGTGGATCGTGGCCGAGCTTTCGGTCGCCGTGTAAAGGCGCACGGGGATCGACACCAAGCCAAAACCCAGCGAGAGGGAGGCGATCGAACGAGCGGTGGCCATGGCTGCTACTCCTGTTGCGACAGAGGCTCAACATGCCATTTTTTTCGGCTGCAGAAAAGAGGTCAAAAGGCCAAAATGGACCCGGCTGCACGAACGCGATCGTGAACAACTAAGAGGAGCTGCCACAGCCATGCCAATGGACTATTTGAGGAAGATCGAGAAGGCCGATTTCCCCCTCCGGGTCGAGGAGGCCAATGACATCAACAACGTTGTGGTGTTGAAGGCCGCCGGTTTCGTCGAGGCCGAAATGGAGAACGTGCCATCGAGCGATCCGGCAGAGCGCTTCGAAGTGGCCGTCGTGCGACGGATCACGCCGTTGGGACGGGCCGCGCTGGAACGCCTGAACCGCGACGCCTCCCCTACGGGCCATTGAGCTGCGTCAGGAAGTCGAGCAGGCTGTCGATCTCCGTCGACTTGTCGAAGACGGCGTCCGCGCCGTATTGCAGGGCTTTGCGGCGGATTTCCTCCGTTGCATAGTTGGAAAAGATCACGACGCGCTGGTTCGGCGCGCGTGCTCGGCACCGGTCCACGACATTCAGGCCGGAGCCCTCACGCAAGAACAGATCCACGACGGCCACATCCCAGTGCCGGTCATGGGAGTCCAGCCAGGCCATGGCGTCTTCCTCCGTCTCGGCGATCCCTTCCACCCGCGCGGCCGCCAGGCTTTCGAGGGTCGGAATGAGGTTGTCGCGGATGACCTTGTTGTCTTCCACGAGAAAGACGGTGACTGGCATGGTGAGGCGGTTCCGTGAACCCGTTGGGTCCGTGCGCTCTACAGGCTAGGTAACCTCCCTGGCAGCATTTGTAGGAACTCGCACGACGGTTGGGTATTCCGGAGCATCGTGACCGTCGATTCCGGACGAACGTGACCGAGGATTCCGCGCGAACGTGACCGGTGATTCCGGGCTCAACGTGACCGATTTCTGGATGGTCCGGAATCGCCGGTCACGATGGCGGAATCAATGGTCACGGCAGCGGAACGCTGCCGTATGTCAGCGTGTTGGTGTTGCGCATTTCATCCACCCCATGCGGGTAGCCTGCCCGGCTTTTGCCGGAGACAGGCTTGCCCGCACCAAGGATCAACATGCGCAAGATCAGAGACGTCCTTCGTCTCAAACTCGAAGCCCGCCCCTCCCATGAACGGATCGCGGCTTCACTCGGCATCTCCAAGGGCGTCGTGGCCAAGTACGTCAGCTTGGCGAGCGTCGCGGGCCTGGACTGGCCCACCATTCAAACGCTCAGCGACACGGCGCTGGAGCGTCGTGTCGTGCAAGGCCGGCTGGACCGTCCCTCGCACTACGTGCTGCCCGACTACGGCCGCGTGCACCAGGAGCTCAGGCGCAAGGGCATGACCCTCATGCTGCTGTGGGAGGAGCACGTCACGGCCCACCCCGGGCAGCCGACCTACCGCTACAGCCAGTTCTGCGAGCGGTATCGGCGCTATGCACTGCGCCTGAAGCGCTCGATGCGCCAGATCCACCGCGCCGGCGAGAAGCTCTTCGTCGACTACGCCGGCCCCACGGTCGAGCTCGTCGACGGGAGCCGCGCACATGTCTTCGTGGCCGCGCTCGGCGCCTCCAGCTACACCTTCGCCTGTGCCACGCCGCGCGAGACCATGGCCGACTGGCTCGAGGGCTGCGCGCGTGCGCTGAGCTTCTTCGGTGGCGTGCCGCAGCTCATCGTGCCGGACAATCCGCGCGCGATGATCGCGAACCCCAACCGCTATGAGCCTCGGGCCAACGACACGGTGGAGGACTTCGCACGGCACTACGGCACCTCGGTGCTGCCGGCAAGGCCGCGTCATCCGCAGGATAAGGCGAAGGTCGAATCGGCCGTGCAGGTCGTGGAACGTTGGATCCTGATGCGCCTGCGCCACCAACGCTTTGCGGGCGTGGACGATGTCAACGAGGCGATCGAGCCGTTGCTGGTCAGGCTCAACGGCAAGCCATTCCAGAAGCTGCCCGGCAGCCGCGCGAGCGCCTTCGCCGACCTGGATGCGCCCGCACTGCAGGCGCTGCCGCTGCAGCCCTGGGAGTGGGCGGCCTTCAAGAGCGTGCGGGTGCACGTCGACCATCATGTGGAGATCGAGGGTCACCGCTACAGCGTGCCCCAGAACCTCGTGGGCCTGTTGCTGGAGGCGCGCGTCACGGCTCACGCGGTCGAACTGCTGCACCGCGGACAGCGTGTGGCCGCGCATCAGCGCAGCGCACACAAGGGTGGCTTCACGACCGTCGTCGCCCACCTGCCGGCGGCGCACCGCGCGCATCTCGAGTGGACGCCCGAGCGCCTGGTCCATTGGGGCCAGAGCATCGGCGTGGCCACGGGCCGCCTGGTGACACGTCTGATCGAGGAGCGTCGCCATCCCGAGCACGGCTACCGGGCATGTCTTGGGCTGCTATCGCTGGCGCGTCGCTACGGCAAGGAGCGCCTGGAGGCGGCCAGCCTGATCGCGCTGGAACTGGGCACGGCGAAGTACGTGCATGTGAAGGCCATCCTGGTCAACGAGCGCGACAAGGCGGTCGCGAGCACGGCACCGAGTTGGACCAGTCCGCCTCACGAGCATGTGCGTGGCCCGGCGTATTACCAGTGACCACCGGACTGCATCCGGCACTCGAACCAAAGGAATTCCAATGATGATGAACACGACCCTGGATCAACTGCGCAGTCTGAAGTTGCTGGGCATGGCGGCGGGACTGCAAGACCAGCTCACCAGCGCCGGCATGACGGCCATGAGCTTCGAGGAACGCACGGCCTTGCTGGTGGAGCGCGAAGTGCACTGGCGCGGGGACAAGCGACGCGAGCGGCTCTTGAAGGAGGCGCGCCTGAAGTATCCGCAGGCGGCCATCGAGGACATGGATGCTCGTGCCGGTCGCGGCATTGATCGCAAGGCCTTGATGAGCCTGGCGCTGAGCGACTGGATCGATTCGGGCCACAGCGTGCTGATCACGGGACCGACGGGTGCGGGCAAGTCGTGGCTTGCATGCGCGCTGGCGCAGTATGCGTGCCGGCGCGGTCGTTCCGCCTACTACCAGCGCATGCCGCGGCTGGGCGAGGAACTGCGCATTCGCCACGGCAACGGGACCTTCGGCAAATGGCTGATCCAACTGGCCAAGACCGACGTGCTGCTGCTCGACGACTGGGGCATGGCCGCGCTCGACGTTCAAGCCCGCAGCGATCTGCTAGAGATCATCGACGACCGGGCGGCCAGCAAGGCCACCATCATCACCAGTCAACTGCCGATCGAGCACTGGCATGCATGGGTCGGAGACGCCACCATTGCCGACGCAATCCTCGATCGCCTGATGCAGCAGAACCACCGACTCACCCTCACGGGTGAATCATTGCGGCAGACCGCAAAAACGCCCCAAAAGGAGAAGAACAAAGACCCATCGTGACCGCCACTTCTACAATCTGAACGCGCAACTCAGCACGCATGACGATCGGTCACGATAGAGCGGAATCGACGGTCACGTTCGCCGGAATACGCAACGGTCGGGTGAGACAGGCGGCATCGGCGACAAATGGCCCGGTCGTTCCTGAATCCGGAGGACTCCGTCACGCCCGTCTTTGGTAGCCCGGGCGCTTCATGGGCTCGGCCAGTGCCTGGCGCCTTTTCCAGTAGCCCGCCCAGGGATCCACGGTCTGGAAAGACAGGTGCTCCCGTGCCGTCCGGACATTCCACTGCGATCCGCTCTTGAGCGCGCCCAGGTCGTCCCAGGCGATCGGGATCGAAACGCCCATTCCCGGTCTCGCGCGCGCGGAGAAAGCGGTGGCCGTCGTCGCACCATGGCCGTTGCGCAAATAGTCCACGAACAGTTTCCCGATCCGGTTGCTTGGCCCGCTCTTGGCCACGAAGCGCGAAGGAATCGTCTTGGTCAGGTGCTGCACGATCGCCTGTGAAAACCCCTTGACGGTGTCGTAGTCGTACCGCGGCGCCAGCGGGACCACGACGTGCAGGCCCTTGCCCCCGCTGGTCTTCAGCCACGCCTCCAGGCCGAGGGCTTCGAGCATCGCGCGCACCAGCATGGCCGCTTCCTGGACGTGTTCCCAGCGCGTGCCTTCGCCGGGATCGAGATCGAAGACCATCCGGTCGGGCTTGTCGATGGCCCTGGCCGAGGAATTCCAGGTGTGGAACTCGATCACGTTCATTTGCGCCGCACCGACGAGGGCCTTCGCGTTGCCGATCTCGAGCAAGGGGGCGTGGCCCGGCCACAGGCCGGCCGGCAATTCGATGATGCCCGGGATGCCGATCTTCTCGCCATGCTTCTGGAAGAACAGCTCGCCGGTCACGCCCGTGGGGCCGCGCACCAGGGAGCAGGGGCGCCCTTTCAAGTGCGGCAGGATGAACGCCGCGACGGACTCGTAGTAGCGCACCAGGTCCAGCTTGGTGACGCCCGTGCTCGCGTCGATGACGCGTTCGCCATGGCTGACCTTGATCGACGCGCCCGATCCGGATGCGCCGGCCTTCTTGTCGTTCGCCGAGGCTGCGGGCGCGCCGATCGCCTTGGGCCGCTCGCGCACGATGACTCGCGCTGGCTTGTCGTCGCGCAGTCCGATGAAGGAGGCATGGCGTATCTGGTCATCCGGTGTCCATTCCGCGAAGCTCACCTCCGCCAGCAGCTGCGGCTTGACCCACCGCTCGGTGCCCACCTTGCGCTTGGACCACCGGCCGGGCTTCGAATCGCCTTTCTCGAAGGGCGAACTGGCGGCGGCGAGCGGCAACAGCTTCTGTTTGATGTCGCGGGCTTCCTCGGCGCTCCAGCCCGTGCCGACGCTGCCCACCGACACAAGCTTCCCGGCCGCGTCGTGAATGCCCAGGAGCAGGCTGCCGATCTGATCGGTCTCGTCGGTGCGGTCGATGTACCCGCCGATCACGAACTCCTGGCGCAACTTGCATTTGAGCTTCAGCCAGGTTTCGCTGCGCCTGGAGACGTAGGGTGCGTCGGCGCGCTTCGCGATCACGCCCTCCATCTGCATGCGGCATGCGGACCGGAGGAGCGACGTCGGGTCGGCTTCGAAATCGTCGCTGAACCGCACATGCGCCGTGGCCTTGGCTGCCAAGAAATCCCGGAGCAACTTCCGGCGGTCCCGCAGTGGCACCTGCCTCAGGTCGTGGCCCTCGAAGAAGGGGGCGTCGAACACGAAGAAGACGATGCGGTCGGTGTCCCGGCCGCGGTCGAAGGCGTTTTGCAATGCGTTGAAGTCCGGCGCGCCGGAGGTGCCCAGCACGACGATCTCGCCGTCGAGAAACGAAGCGCGAAGGCCGAGCGTGGCAAGTTCGGACACCAGCGATGGCATCTTCGCGGCCCAGTCGTGCCCGCCACGGGTGATCAACGCGATCTTGCCCTTGTCGAGCCTCGCCATCAGGCGATAGCCGTCGAACTTGATTTCGTAGAGCCACTCGCCGACGGAGGGGACGCCGGCGGCCAAGGTGGCGAGCTGCGGCTTGATCTCTGCGGGAAGGGCCGTCTTGCGTCCGGCCGCAGGTGACCTGGAGGTTGCCCCGGGCGCCTTGGGCGCCGTCGGGGTGGGGGCGCGGCCGCGGGCCTTCTTGAGTGGCTTCGCGATCACGCTGTCGGGCAATGCCGTCACCACGTCGTAGTCGGCGTGCGCGCGCGCGTGTTCGTCCTTCTTCTTGAACAGGATCCACGGCTCCTGCCGCTCGCCGCCCTTGGCGATCTTCACCAACTCCCACAGGCCCTC
This sequence comes from Variovorax sp. Root434, assembly GCF_001426595.1. Lineage (NCBI taxonomy): Bacteria > Pseudomonadati > Pseudomonadota > Betaproteobacteria > Burkholderiales > Comamonadaceae > Variovorax > Variovorax sp. Root434. Next base: position 53,186 of record NZ_LMEK01000011.1, on the reverse strand, counting down.
GAGCTTCTGGCCATGCAGGCGGAACACCAGCTTGCCGGCGGCCAGCCCCGCCCGCGGATCTCCGACCGGCTCCCAGGTGCCGTTGTCCCAGACGATCACCGTGCCGGCGCCGTACTGCTTCGGCGGGATCGTGCCCTCGAAGGAGGAGTAGGAAATCGGATGGTCCTCCACATGGATGGCCATGCGCTTTTCCTTCGGGTCGAAGCTGGGCCCCTTGGGCACCGCCCACGACACCATCACCCCGTCGAGTTCGAGCCGGAAGTCGTAGTGCAAGCGTGTGGCCGCGTGCTTCTGCACGACGAAGGTCAGCGCGTGCGGGCTCGGCCGGCCTCCTTCGGCCGGCTCCGATGTCACGGCAAAGTTCCGTTTGGACTTGTAGGTCGAGAGTGCTCCGGCTTTGGCCATCGGGTCCTCTCTTCCACCCGCGCGACCCGGCGTTCTACGCAGCCTTCCTGGTCTTGGCGCTCGCCGTCTTCGAAGCGGCCTTGCGCGCGGCGCCGGACTTTGCCGCCGGCTTGGCGCTGCGCTTCGTGCCTGCCGCAGCCCTGGCCTTGGGGGCCTTGGGCGTCTTGCCGCCTTTGAGGCTGCGTTGGAGCAGGTCGGTCAGGTCGATCACGTTCGAGCTTTCCTCGGGGGCTTCTTCCTCCGGCTGGATGACGGTTTCCGTATCGCCCGCCTTCACCTTCTTCTGGACGATCTTCATGACCGCGTGCTTGAACTCGTCCTTGAAGTCCTCGGGCTCCCATTTGCCGGACATGTCGTTGACGAGCTGTTCCGCCATCTTCATTTCGGCCGCCGTCACGTTGGCGCCTTTGACGCCGGCCGCGGGCAGGTCGAGTCCTTCGAGCGACTTGACCTCGTCGCCCCAGCGCAGGAGGTTGAGGACCAACGCCTTGCCTGAGGGCACAAGGACCGCCAGGTGCTGCTTGGTGGCAATCACCACCTTCGCGAGACCGACCTTGCCCGTCTTGATCAGGACTTCGCGCAGCAGCGCATAGACCTTCTGACCCTTGTTGATCGGTGCCACGTAGTACGGACGCTCCAGGTACACGAAGGGAATCTCGTTGGCGTCGATGAAGCGCTGGATTTCGATGGTCTGGGTGGTGCGTGGGTACACGGCTTCGATCTCTTGCGGCGAGATCACGACGTACTTGCCGTCCTCGTATTCGAAGCCCTTGACGATGTCGTCCTTGTCGATCTCCCGGCCGGTCTTCTTGTTGATGCGCCTGTAGCCGACCGGGTCCATGCTGCGCTTGTCGAGCCAGTCGAAGTCCACACCCTGTTCGATGCTCGCCGTGTGCAGGCCGACAGGGATGTGAACCAGCCCGAAGGTGATCGCGCCTTTCCAGAGGGTTCTGCTGCTTGTGGCCATTGGGAAGTCCTTGTATCGCTGCACGGAAATTGGAGGCCAGCGCGCGCTGGCGCATGCCAGCATCCAATCGACCATCATGCGGCGTTGTGGGACATGGCCGGAGCCAGCGGGAGGACTGGCCGTACATCCTGGGTGGCGGGACCCCAAGCTGAGAGGGCCAGGGCGCTCTATTCGAGGACGCCAAACCCGAACGCCGTACGTCCAGGGGGCTTCGCGGGTGCCTCCGCAGTCCTGGCACCTGCCACCGATCGGGCCGCGCGCTTGTCGGCCTGTCGACGTGGTGGCTCAGGTTCAAGCGCCGCCGGCGCCCGCGGCCCGGTGTCGAGATCTTCGATCAGGGATTGAAGCGCGATCAAGCCGTCGGCCATCGATACCTTGTACGTCGCACTTGCCTTGCGAGCGCGCTTCAGGACTTTCCATTGACCGCCGCCGAGGGAGTCTGCCTCGGTGAGCACCCATTCGAACGCCCCAGGGCGCGGCTCCTCGACGTGAAGAGCGACGCGGCGCAGGACATCTTGACTCTTTGCGCTCACCAGAATTTCTCCTTAGGTTCGGGCCGCAATGACCCCTGGATCGGCGCGCCACGTCGCGCAAACGTGTAGGTTGGCACTGTCTTGCCGCGCGGTCCGCATCCTGCAGTCTGATGCGGCCATCGGCCCTGGCTTCTGGTCGCGGCGAGCAGAACCTTGGTTTTCCATTATCAAACCAAGGAGACTTTGATGACCGAACGGAATGAAGACAAGGCGAAGGCCACAGGGATTGGCGCCGTGGTGGGCGGCACTGCAGGCGGCGTGGTTGGAGGCGCAGCCGCCGGAGCGGCCGCGGGCGGCATGACAGGTCCCGTGGGCGCTGCCGTTGGGGCGGCGGTGGGCGCGGTGGCTGGGGCGATCGCCGGCCGCATGGTCAAGGCCGATCCCGTAGCGGAAGATGCCTATTGGCGCGACAACTACACCGCGCGGCCCTACGTCCAGAGCGGGTCGAGCTACGACGAATATGCGCCCACGTACCGCTACGGAGTCGACGCGTATTCGCGTTACCCCGGCCGCAGCTTCGACGATGTCGAGCCGGACCTGGGCCGCGGCTGGAGCGCATCGCGCGGACGTTCTTCGTTGGAATGGGAGCGCGCCAAGCATGCCACCCGCGATGCCTGGCAACGCCTGAGCGACAACGTGGAACGTGCCATTCCGGGTGATTCCGATCACGACGGGCGCTGATCGGTGAGATGCGAAACGGCGGCGCGCCGCCGCCGTTTTCGACAGTGGGGAAGCTCGACAAGCGAACTAGGGGGTCGTCTCGGCGTCTGCATGCCGTTCGCAGATGAGGCCGGCGACGCCCCGTTTTGAATCGGCACAGGAAATACGTCTTCAGCCACCATCACGCCGGGCGTGCTTCGAAGATCTCGCTGAGCACGCCCATATGCTTGAGCTCGCCGCTGGTCTCAGCGTTGGCGTGACCTCTCCTCCTATCGGGCAAGAAGGCTGCGAACGGCCGCAGCGGGCGCTGGCAAGTCGACGTCGAGCATGGGGACCTTGGTTGAGGCGTGGGCGCGAATCTTACGTAATTCTTCCTGTGCTCCGGAACGGGGTTTGACCCTCATCTTGTCAACGCAAACCCTTAGAAGTGTGGCTGCGGTCGTGGCGCTCGCAACGGCTTCGGCTCCCTGAGCTTCCCGCCCCACAGGCTGCGGTACTGGAAATGGGGAGAGGCCAGACCGTCCTCCATGGCCAGCGTCTCGAGGGTCTTGTTCAGATGGTATGGGCGCCTCCCTCCTGCGACTGCTACTTGCACCGCACAAGGGGCAGTGCCAGATTGACGATTCCACTGTCAACATCGAATGGAGACCATCATGGAACGCACCGTCATTGCCGTCGACATTGCCAAGAAGGTGTTTCAGCTGCACTGGGTCGAGATGGACACCGGCTGCATCGAGCGATTGCAGTTGAAGCGCGCAAAGCTGCTTGAGTGGTTTGCTAGCCGTGCAGCTGCGCTGGTCGTGATGGAAGCATGCGGCGGCGCACATGACTGGGGCCGAGCTCTGATGGGACTGGGCCACGAGGTACGACTCATCTCGCCCAGGAAGGTACGTCCGTTCGTGCAGCGCAACAAGACCGACGCTGCGGACGCCCAAGCGATCTGGACCGCATGCCAGCAGCCGGGCATGCGCTTCGTTCCCGTCAAGACCGAGGCCCAGCAGATCGTGCTGTCACTGCACCGGCTGCGCGCACAACTCATGAAGACCCGCATCATGCAAACCAACGAGCTGCGGGGGCTGCTGTATGAATTCGGCATCGTGCTGCCGGAAGGTCACGCGGCGCTGCTCAAGGCATTGCCCGCTGCCATGAGCGACGCAAAGACGCGGCTGCCAGCGATGCTCGTGGACAGCCTAGACGAGCAGCTCAGGCGAGTCCGGCAACTGCAGGCTGACATCGGTCTCATCGAGCGACGGCTCTCGCAGCAGATGCGAGAAATGCCGGCATGCAAGGCCGTCGCTGAAATCCCCGGCATTGGTCTTCTTACGGCGACGGCCGTGGTCGCCTGCATGGGCACGCCGTCGGCATTCAAGGATGCTCGGGAGTTTGCCGCATGGATCGGATTGGTTCCGCGCCAAACTGGCACGGGTGGGCGAGTGAGACAGCTCGGCATCAGCAAACGTGGCGATGCCTACCTGCGAACGCTGCTGATGCACGGTGCCCGAGCCGTCGTGATCAGATCAAAGGACAGCTCGACATGGCCATGGGTGGCAGCACTGTTGCAGCGCCGACCTTATAGCGTGGCCGTTGCCGCGGTAGCGAACAAGCTGGCGCGAACGATCTGGGCCGTACTGGCACGCGGACAAGCCTGGCGCCCCGAGGCGTGGCAGCCCGCGCGCTGATACGGATTGATAGACGACCGCTTTTGAAGGAGAGCAAGCGACCACGCGTGTGATGGGACAGACAGGTTGGACCGGGACGGGGACACTCCGATAGGGAATGAGAGCACCAAGCTCGATGTTCAGATGGGAACCTTGTCAGCGAAAACCATCAGGGCCAGCGGGCATATCAGCCTGCACAACAGGCCGGATATAAGACTGCAGCCCTGCCTCCTGCTTCTTCACGCTACGAGTTGCTTGTGATCCGGGAGGCGCCCATATAAGCGCTTCCCTAGAGGAACGTGGCTTTTCCTGCCACGACGTGCAGGACTATGAAGGCACCTGCGCCTGTACCAGTTGCGGAAAGATCGACATGTACGAATGGCACCCCACCTACTTGATCGCGGTCAATGTTTCGATGAAAAGTATCGCGATACGGCAGAGGAAACAGTGGTCGTGATTGCATGTGTGGCATGCGAAGCATGCGTACGGCCTGCCGCCTCCTCGACACCCCTTTGATGGATTGGGCCGCGGCCGCCTTCAAAAGCATCTAGATCATTGTCCGTTTCCTCCCCGGACTTGCAGCGACGAGACAAAATTTCCAACCCGCACACTCGCGCTTTCGCCCATTTCGCTCGGGTGGTGCACTCCACCGCAGCTGCCGCGCGATTGGCTCCGCCCTGACATCTGCGCCATCTACCAACTCTGTGGACCGCTTTTCTCGCTTGGTATTCAGCCGCTGTTTCGGGTGACGCGCGAACGCTCGGCTTTCAGGCCACCACCGACGGGACAAATTGGTTGCGCAGGTGACGCGCCATAAAATCGCGTGCCTCGTCGGCAGGCATGGGCCTGCACAGCCAGTAGCCCTGAGCCTCGTCGCATCCGCGGCTGTGCAAGTAGTTGATCTGGACTTCGGTTTCGACACCCTCGGCCACCACCTTCATCCGCAGCCCGTGGGCTAGCGTAATGATTCCGTCGATGAGCGCGCGCGCGTCGGCGTCCTGCGAAAGGTCGTTGATGAAGGAGCGGTCGATCTTGACCGTCGACAGCGGGAAGTGCTTCAGGTAGGACAGCGAGGAATACCCTGTCCCGAAGTCGTCCATGGCCAGCCCCACGCCCATGTCCCGGATCGTCTGCAACAACGTCACCGCGTTTTGGGGATCTGCCATCATCGCGCTTTCGGTGAGTTCCAGCTCCAACAGCGACGGATCCAGACCCGAGGCGTCCAGCACGGCCTCTATGTCGGTGATGAGCGTGCGGCTTTCGAACTGGCGTGGCGACAGATTGACGCTCATCAACACCTCCGGCAAGCCGTGCTTCTGCCATGCGAGCGCATCGGCACAAGCCTTTCCCAGCGCCCACTTGCCCATCGACACGATCAGGCCGAGTTCCTCGGCGATCGGAATGAACTGCACGGGCGGAATCAAGCCCAGCACCGGATGGTGCCAGCGCATCAGCGCCTCGACGCCGACGATGCTTTGGGTCCGCAGATTCATCTTCGGCTGGTAGTGCATTTCCAGTTCGCCGCGATCCAGGGCGTGGCGCAGCGCGCTCTCCAGCATCAGCTGCTCGGTGCTCTGCGCATTCATCTTCGCCGCGTAGAAGCGGTAGGTGTTGCGGCCTTTTTCCTTGGCGCGATACATGGCGGTGTCGGCGTTCTTCAGGAGAATTTCTGCATCACCGCCATTTTCCGGGTAGATGCTCACACCGACGCTGGCGCTGACGTGCAGCTCGCGCCCCCCAATGACAAAGGGCTCGGCGCAACGCTGGAGGACCCTTTCGGCGACCACTGCGGCATCGTTCGCGCTGTCAAGGTTTTCCATCAGCAGCACGAATTCGTCGCCACCGAAGCGCGCCACGACATCGGTATCGCGCAGCAGCGCCGCGAGACGCTGGCCGCAGATCTTAATCATCTCGTCGCCCACGCCGTGGCCCAGCGTGTCGTTGATCTGCTTGAAGCGATCCAGGTCGACGAACATCACCGCGAACTGCTTCTGGTGGCGGTTGCTGCGCCTGATGGCGCGGGCAAGCTCGAGCTGCAGCGACGCCCGGTTGAGCAGGCCCGTCAGTTCGTCATGGCTGGCCATGAAGCGAAGGCTGCGCTCGGCCAGCTTGCGCTGCCTGTACTGAGCGATCTGCAAGACGATCACGCGCAGCGACTCCAGCGTCTCGACCTCGACAATGGAGGGCTTAGCGCTGAAAAGCTCCAGTGCCGTGGTCGCTTCGGGGGCAACGATCGGCACGACGAGGCCAGTGGTCAGCCCCGCCTCACGGGCCATCGCATCGCGAGCGAAATGGGCCGGCGACGCCTGCGTGTCGATGCGCACCACGCCGCCGATACCGAACGCGCGGCCCAGCGAGCCCTCGTCGGGCCGATGTTCGCGCGACCGGCTGTCGCAGGCGAATTGCGTCACCGCAGGCCCCTTCTCTTCAGCATGCCAGACGGCATCGCAACGGGCCAGACCGTCCTCGCCGACGCTCCACAGCGCACCGCAGTCCCAGCACAGGTCGGTGCATATCGCCTCGAGCGCCAACGCGATCACCGTCTCGGCCCTGCCATCGCCGGCAAGCAGCCGAGCAATCTTGTATTCGAGCTTCTGTCGCAGCGCATCCTTACGCGGACGCGTGGCATCGCGCACCGTGCCACGCACCAGCTTCTTGCCCGCCTCTTCGCCCGACTGCGCGATGACATGGAGCCAGCGTTCTGTGCCATCGGCCAGGCACAGACGGTGCTCGAACTCGCTTCGCTCGGTGGTTCGGGAGACTAATGTGATTTGCTGGTGGACTGCGGCGCGCTCCAAAGCCGGCACACGCGAGAGCAGCGCGTGCAGGTCCGGCGGCGAGGGATCGTCCCCGAAACCAAAGATGCGCAGCGCTTCCTCGGAGCATTGCAGGGCGCCGGTCTCGGGATCGAGGGTCCAGCCACCCAGGCTGGCCAGCTGCTGGGCGTCCTTCCACTGCCGGTCGCTGACGCGCAAATGGCTGGTCATCTCGGCAGCAAGGACATGAGCCCGGCTGCGCGAGGTGATCAGCGAAAAGACAATGCCCGCGAGCAGCGTGCTGGTGGCAAGGCCGCCGAGAACGATGAACCACGGAATGGCCTTGTCCAGAGGACCGAGGATTTGGCTTTCGTTCTGCCTCACCTCCACCAGCCAGGAGTGGCCGCCAAGCTCGAAGCCGAGCATGCGCTGCAGACTATTCGCCGGTCCGGGAACCGGCTTAGTCAGCGTTGAACTGTCGAACAGAAGCTCGCGCTCGCCGAGTTCGACCGGCGCCACGAAGCGAGTTTCGATGCGCGTCCCGATCGGTCCCCTGCCTGGCCCGGCGTCGGCCAGGCGCAGCCGCAGCGTCTTCGCTGCCTCGGTGCCGACGATGTCTCGCAGCATTGCGGAGATGCTAAGGCCCGTGCCCACCGAGCCCATGTAGGCGTGGCGCCGCTGCTCGAGCGTATCGAGCGGCATTTGCGGGCGATAGACCGGCAGCCGCATCGCCAATCCGATGTCAGCCTCGCGACCCGGGATGCGGACCTTGCGACCGGAGGTGACGAGCCCGCCGGTGTCGCGCCCCTGTTCGAGCGCATTCCCCCGGTCGGGCATCGCGCCCAAGTCGTTGCCGAGCAGCATCTCGTTGCCGGCTTGGGGTTCGATGTAGAGCAGAGGATAGTAGAAGTCCCGCTCGCCGGGCGGCTTGATGGCGAAGCCGGAGACAACGCCAAGGTTCGCCTCGCGGCGGACCTGCTCCTCGAAGGCGCTCTTCTCGTCGAAGGCAACGAAGGGTGCGTAGGTGGCGGCCTGAAACCCAGGGTACGCACTCGCCAGATTGAGCCCCGCGACGTAGTTCCTGAAATCGCTTCGCGTCACCGCCTCGGGGGTATTGAACCGCGCCCGCAGTCCAGTCAGGACGGCGACATAGTCGTCGAAGCGGTCTTCGACCTTTCGCGCCAGGTCGAAGGCGGTTGCGTCGAATCGCGTCTGCGCGCTGCGCTCGATCTCCTGGTGGACAGAGACACCGAGGGCGATCGAAAGCGCGGTACCGATCACAAGAATCGCCAACGGGAGGCGAATCTTGACCCAGATGAACATTGACATTGGACTTGCCCTCGTCGCTGGCTCAGACCATTACATCGTTGCCGCAATATATAGATGCAGCGCAGAACCGTCACGCAATTCATTACGAGGATGCAAGGTCTGAATTCGGACGATCCGTCCAACTCTCAATCTAAGTATTGGTCGAAACGGGTGACGCTTGAGTCCAAAGGGGGGGAATAGCAAGCGGTTCCACTTGGAAAGAACCCTCGACGACTCTGCTCGGTTCGTACGAAGGCGTTCCAACTCGCACGTCGTTCAAGAAGTTGGTGGACGTGCCGCAGCACAGATGCGATCACGACCTTCGATTTTGGATTGGTAGAGGACCCTGTCGGTCGCTCCGATAAGTTCCTTTGATGGCACATGCGGGGATTCGCGCCCGGACGACAAAGCCAGCCACGGAGTTGGCGAAATCGGAGAAACGCCCGCGGGTCCTTCGCATCATTCGAAGCCGCGCATCGAAATTGAGGACGGTCACTGGTGTCCCGCTCACATTCGAATTCCGCATTCTCAACTCCCGATTGAAGACCGATTGCAAAATTTCTTCTACCGTTGGAATGCCTGCCCTGTCGGATTCCGCAGCGCGCATTCGCGCTCTCTTGATGAACGGCTGCGTTGTCTCCAAGGAGGTGCTCATGCGAAAGCATCCGCAGTTGAATGCCCCGGATGCCCCTGTCTTCAAGCTCAGGCGCGCATGGGCCGCGCCTGCACGAATCGTCAATAACGCATAAGCGATCGTCACTCCTTCTTACGCGTCAATGTCGATGCCCTGGGGCCGGCGGCATTTCACGAAGAGCACAAACGGGATGACTCCAAGATTCAGGATCAACAGCAGCCGGAAGTCGAACTGATACGCGAGGAATGCTGTGCCGTGATCCGCGAGGTTGACAAACTGCGCATCCGGTCGCGAACCTCCATGAAGCCGAAGGTCTGCATACGGTGCCGATGTCGCCTAATTTCTTAAAAAAAGTTTAAAAGCAAATCCGCCAGCAGGATCAGAGCAGCGAGCTTTTGGCGGCGCCTACAGACACAGCAGGAAGATGTGGCTATAAGCGGTCAAGAACCTCGAGGGACGAAATTTCTTTCATGAGAATTTCCGCATCGACTGCTGAATCCGAAAGGCGTCGTGAGTCCGAGCGCCTGTTCGCCCTGCGTTCCACACATATGCTGGATACGGCACCGACAGAGAACTTCGATCGGATCATGCGCTTGGCCGCCGAGCTTTTCGATGTTCCCATTGCGCTGATATCCCTCCTCGACGAGGATCGCCAGTGGTTCAAGGCCCGCGTGGGCCTGGACCTTCCCGAAACGCCTCGGGAATACGCCTTTTGCGACTACACCATCCGCCAAACCGATGTGATGGTGGTCGAGGACGCATTGCAGGACGACAGGTTTGCGAACAATCCATTGGTCGCGGGCGACCCGGGCATCCGCTTCTACGCCGGTGCACCGCTCATCCTGCATTCGGGTCACGCAATAGGAAGCCTGTGTCTTGTCGACCGCCGCCCTCGCCTGTTTTCTGCGAAGCAGCGCAAACAACTCAAGGATCTTTCCGCCCTCGTGCTGTCACAGATCGATCTCTATCGCACGGCGGGGAGAGTCGACGAGGTCACTCAACTACCCAATCAAGCGCAGATGTCCGAGGATCTTCATGACCTCGCCCTGCGCTTTCCCGAAGGAAGGTACACCCTTGCGCTCGTGGATATCTTGGATCGCAACGCGCTGCGAGACGCCGTTCTGGCAGTCGGGATCCGGCCGCTGGAAATCTTTCAGCGAGATCTGTCGATTCAGCTTCAGTCGCTCTTGAGTGCCGGCTCAGGGCTCTATTGCGTTGATGACGGACGATTTGCCTTCCTTATAAAGCGTGAGGGGGAGGCGAGCGACCGTTTCATCGATCGGCTCGTCATGGTCTTGAAACAACCAGTCGCAAGCGGCAGTCTACTGATCGAACTCGACGCGCGCGTGGGCGTCGTGCAGATCAACCTGGAAGCGAGCGAAGAAATCGACGATGCACTGCGCAAAGCCATGACGGCTGTTCACCAGGCAAGGACCTTGGGTCTTTCTCGAGTCCTCTATGTGTCGGAATTCGATATCCGTCATCAGCGTGCGTATGCCATCCTGCGTGATATCCCTCGGGCCATCGCCCATGACGAGTTCCATCTTGTGTTTCAACCAAAGCTGCGCGTGAGCTCGGGCGCGTTCGAGGGTGTCGAAGCTCTGATCAGGTGGCAGCATCCGATATTCGGCAACATTGCGCCCGCCGAGTTCATACCGTTGGCAGAAGGCACGACGCTCATCCATGAGCTTACGAGTTGGGTCATCGCAGCCGCGCTGAAGGAACTGGCAGAGCTTCATCACGAAGGATTCCGGATCGCGATCGCCGTGAACGTGTCCGCGCGTAGCCTGGAGCGCCCGCAGTTTGCGAATGACCTGAAGACCATCTGCGCGAGATACGCGGTGTCCCACGACATGCTTCACATCGAATGCACCGAATACAGTGGCTTGACGGCTCCAGCGACCCTGGAATCTCTGAGGCAGATCAGAGCCTTGGGAATGCAGCTCTCTCTGGACGACTTCGGCGCGGGCTACTCCAACTTGACATGTTTGGAGAACCTTCCCTTTCAGATGCTGAAGGTCGACCGAGGGCTCGTGGCGCATGTGGTGGCAAATCCCCGGGCACACCAGTTGCTCCAAGGCATCGTCAGCCTTGGCCATGCCATGGGTTTTCGGATGCTCGCCGAAGGGGTCGAAACGAGGGATGTGTTCGAGTGCATCGTGTCGATGGGCTTCGACCACGTGCAGGGCTACTACCTCTGCAGACCACTCTCGGCTTCCGCGCTCAGGAAGTTCCTGCGTCTTCCCCCTCGGTTCTAGAAAAACGAACGAATCATCGCTCGGCCATACTCTTCATGCGAACCCAACCTGCCTTCACCACAAGCTCGCCCCTCCTCGCGGAAACAGCGCCGATCGTCGAGCAGATGCCCGTCGGCATTTTTCGCAAGGACGCTGCCGGGCGCTTCGTTTTCGTCAACCCTCGGTTCTGTCAACTCAAGAACACGCCTGCAGACCAGGTTCTGGGCCGCACGGCAACCGAGATCGCTTCCAGTGTGGCACTGGAAATGAACGCGATGTGGCGGTCTGATCTCGCCGCGCAGGAAAGCCTTCACCACACGCTGATCATGCAGACCGGGCAGCATGTCGAGCGGGAGGAGGCTTTTTCTGGCACGGGCGGCCACCCGCTGTTCTTGCAGGTTGTCGAGTCCGCAGTGATGGGGCCTGGCGAGACGGTCGTCGGCAGCCAGGGGGTCCTTTTCGACATCACCCAGCGGATGCAGGCGGACGAGGACCTGGTCAACGAGCGCGAACTGCTTCGTGCGCTGCTGGACAACTCTCCGGACCACATCTATTTCAAGGACGCCCAGTCTCGATTCATCAAGTCCAGTACAGCCCAGGCTCTCGAGTTCGGAATGGCCACGCCCGACGGGCTGGTGGGGAAGTCGGATTTCGACGTCTTTTCCGACGAGCACGCCCGTCCGGCGTTCGAGGACGAACAGGAAATCATCCGCACGGGCTTGCCCATGATCGGCAAGGTGGAAAGGGAAACCTGGATAGATGGGCGGCCGGACTCTTGGGCCTTGACCACGAAGATGCCTCTGCGCAACCGTGCAGGCCAGATCATCGGAACCTTCGGCATCACCAAGAACATCTCCGACCTGAAGGAAGCCGAACGCCAGGTCGCCGAGGTGAACAAGCAGTTGATCGAAGCCTCGCACCTGGCTGGCATGGCCAGGATCGCGATCAATGTGCTGCACAACGTCGGCAATGTGCTCAACAGCGTGAACGTGTCCACGGCGATGATTCTTTCGGGCCTTCGCGCCTCGAAGATCCACGGGCTCACGCGGGCGGTCCAACTGATGGAAGAGCACGCGGATGACTTGGGGGCATTCCTGGCGTCGGACGCCAGGGGCAAGGTGCTTCCCACCTACCTGTGCCAACTGGCCCCGGTACTGGTGGCCGAGCAGCACGACGCCATCAAGGAGCTGACGGCTCTGAGCAAGAACGTGGAATATATCAAGGAGGTCATCGCTGCGCAGCAGGCCCATGCCGGAGCGTCCAGACTGCAGGAGACGGTGCGGATCCACGAACTGGTGGAAGACGCATTGCGCATCAACGCGCAGCCGTTGGCGCGACGCCATATGGTGGTGGACAAGGAGATCGCGGCGGTTCCCGAATTGCTGCTGGACAAAGGCCGGGTATTGCAGATTCTGGTGAATCTGATCGCCAATGCCGAGCAGGCCATGGAGGGTGTGGCAGATCGAGAGCCGAGGCTCGCACTGCGGGTGGAACTGGCGCAAGGCCGGCGGTTGCGCATCCGGGTCGCGGACAACGGGGTGGGCATCGCGGCGCAGACCTTGCCCCAGTTGTTCGCGCACGGGTTCACCACGAAAAAGACCGGGCATGGATTCGGGTTGCACAGCGCAGTGATCGCCGCCCATGAAATGGGCGGAACGCTCACGGCCCACAGCGACGGGCCGAACACCGGAGCAACATTCACGCTCGAACTTCCGATCGACGAGGCCGGGGAGATCCAATGAGAAAGCAACACAATCGGCGCATTCTTCTGGCGGACGACATGCCGGCCATCCATGAGGACTTCAAGAAAATCCTCCTCCCGGCAGGAGCCTCGGCGAATCTGGACGACCTGGAATCTGCGTTGTTCGGCACCACAGCCAAGGCATCCGCCGAGGAGTTCGTGCTGCACAGCGCCTACCAGGGGCAGGAAGCGCACGCGATGGTTCGCAAGGCATTGGAGACCGACGAGCCTTATGCCATGGCGTTCATCGACATGCGCATGCCTCCGGGGTGGGACGGCGTCGAGACCATCGAGCAGTTGTGGCTGGCAGACCCGCGCCTGCAGATCGTGATCTGCACGGCCTATGCAGACCAGTCATGGGTCGAGGTCTTCGATCGCCTGGACGCACGCGACCGCCTGCTCGTTCTCAAGAAGCCCTTCGATCCGATCGAAGTGCGCCAGTTGGCAAGCGCGCTCACCATGAAGTGGCAAATGACGGAAGATGCCGCCTTCAAGATGAACCTGCTCGAGCAGGCTGTCGAAGAGCGCACGCGGGAGCTGTCCGATGCCAACATCATCGTCCAGAACAGTCCGACCATCCTCTACCGCTTGCGCGGCGAGCCTGCGTTCCCGCTGATCTACATCTCGCACAACATCACCAAGTTCGGCCACGAACCGGCGGCCCTGTTGGCCAACCCGGATTGGGCGGATGTGCTGATCGACCCCGCCGACCAGCCCGGGGTCGCTGCAGCGATGGCGCGCGTGCTGGAAAAGGATGCCGAAGGCGCTTCGATCGAATACCGCCTGTGCACCGGGGACGGCGCACGTCGCTGGGTCGAGAACCGCTACGTTCCGGTTCGCGACAAGGAGGGCCGGCTCATCGAGGTCGAGGGCATCGTCATCGACGTCACCGAGCGCAAGGCGGCGGAGGAACAGCTGGCAAAACTTGCGCGCACCGATGGGCTCACGGGCCTGGCCAACCGCGCCACGCTCACGGAACGCCTTCACCAAGCCCATGGCGCAGCGCAACGGGGCTCCTTGCCGTTCGCGATCCACTGCCTGGATCTGGACCATTTCAAGCCGGTCAACGACACATTCGGCCATCCGGGCGGCGACCTGCTGCTGCGCGAGGTGGCGCAGCGATTGAAGAATTGCACGCGGGAAACCGATCTGGTGGCACGCCTGGGCGGCGACGAATTTGCCGTGCTCCAGAGCGAGATGGCCGAGCCCGCCGCCGCCGGCGCATTGGCTACGAAGATCCAGCAAGAGCTGGCCCGCCCGTACATGATCGATGGCAACGAGGTGCATGCCTCGGCCAGCATAGGCATCTGCCCCTACATTCCAGGCAGCGAAAGCCCGGAGGAAATGATGGCGCAGGCCGACCTGGCGCTCTACCGCTCGAAGGAACAGGGGCGCAACCAATACCACTTCCACTCGGAAGAGCTCGACCGGGAAGTCCGCGACCGGGTTGCGCTGGGCGAAGATCTGAAGAAGGCCATCGAACGCGAGGAGCTGGAGCTGTACTACCAGCCTCAGGTCGAGCTGTCCTCCGGCAGGATCGTGGGCGTGGAAGCACTGCTGCGCTGGAACCATCCGGGGCGGGGCTTGCTCGACGCGAATGTGTTCGTGCCGATTGCGGAGCGCACCGGCGGCATCGTCATGCTGGGCCGCTGGGTGCTGAACCAGGCGTGCAGGCAGATGAGCCTGTGGCGCGAACAGGGAATGGCGCCCCCTGTCGTCGCGATCAATCTGTCACTCGGCCAGCTCAGGAACGGCAGCGAGCTGATCCGCGATGTGGTCGACTGCCTCGCGAAATGGCAGCTCAAGGCTTCCGACCTGGAGTTCGACGTGACCGAGTCGACCTTGGCACAGATGACATGGGCTCACAACGACGTGCTGCCGCAGTTGCGGGCACTCGGCGTCCGGATTGCCATCGATGACTTCGGCACCGAGTATTCGTCGTTCGAATACCTTCGGACCTATCGCGTCAATCATCTGAAGATCGCGCAGTCGATGCTCAAGAGAGCCGTCGACGACCCCGACAGCGCAGCCACCGTCCGCGCCATCATGAACCTGGCGCGGGAGGCCCGCATCGGCATCATTGTCGAGGGGCTGGAAACTGAAGCGCAACGCGCCTTCCTCCACTCGACGGGCTCCACGACCCTTGCACAGGGCTACTATTTCAGCGAGGCCGTGGTCGCCAACGAGGCAGGCGACCTTCTGCGCTCCGGCACCATGGAACAGAGCGAGCGCAGCAAGGGCGAGAGCCGGGGCGCTGCTTGAAGGTCGATCGGGAACGAAGACATCGCCCCGCCGGATTTTGCTCAAAGAAAAGACTCGAATGATCCGCCTGACCCGCGCTGCGCTGAGTGTTGCCGTCTCCCTGCTGGCGTTGCAGCATGTGTTTGCAGAACCCTCAGCAGCTGTCCAGACGCGCTGCTTTCGGTTCTCTGACCAACCCGGCAAGCTTGTGCAATTGCGGCTAATCGGCACACAGGACGACAACAAGGCGGGCTTCGTGCTCTACGCAGGTTCCAAGGCCTGGATCCCCCTTGTGCTGTCGCGCAGCCAGGTCATTCCCATGGCCGATAGCGGCCGCAACCAAGTCGACGAGGAGTGGGTAGAGATCGTCCACGACCAAGTCACCGGTCGCTACTTGCTCAGCATGTTCGGCAACGAGGTGAACTCGTTCGAGTACGTCAACCGCAAGAATGGCGCGAAGACCGAGTTCACACTCGCTCCAAGGCTGCACGACATCAATCCTTGTGAAGCGAGATGGCAATAAACACATAATTGCTTCGATGCACAAAGCCATTTCCACCGCCGAAGACACCGATGCCGAACAGATTTCTGCACTTGTCAACAATGCCTATCGCCCCAGCGCGGCGGAGGCCGGATGGACCCATGAGTCCGCGCTCGTTTCGGGCGAAAGAACCTCAGCAGTTCAAGTGCGAAGGCTCTTCAAGAAAGACTCAACGGTCCTCGTCATGAAACATGACGAGTCCATCGTCGCGTGTGTCCATGTAGAGCGGGTCAATGATGTCTGCTGGATAGGCATGCTGGCCACCAAGCCCGACCTGCAGGCTGGAGGCCTTGGCAAAGAGATGCTCGCGGCAGCGGAAGCATTGGCAGCAAGCGAACACGCACCGCAAGCGCTAAAGATGGCTGTGCTTTCATCGCGTCCCGAACTTCTCAGCTTCTATCAGCGCAGAGGCTTCGTGCTGAACGGCAACATCGGGGCCTATCCCGCGGACGCCGGCGTCGGCACGCCTCGACAAGACGGTTTGCAAGTGTTCGAGCTAGAAAAAAAGATCGGTTGACCTCTCAGCCTTGAGTCATGTCGGCCCGGTCGAAATACGGTGCGCCTGTCCGCCTAGGTGTGAAGCGTCAAGAGGTTGTTTCTTGACGATTTGATTCTGGACATGGGCGCGAGGCCTCCGATACCGCTGTGCGGGCGGTGCCAGTTGTAGTGGTGCTGCCAGCTTGCCAGGGCATCGGTTCGATGAGCTGAGTTCTGGTAGGTCCAGCCGTAGGCCCACTCGCGCAACGCGGACGGATGAACCTCTCGGCTTTGCCGTTGGTTTGCGGTCTGTAGGGCCGCGTGAAGCTGTGCTTGATGCCCAGTTCAGTGCAAGTCGCCTTGAACTCACGCGAGCGGAAGGCCGGTCCGTTGCCCGTCCTGCAAGCACGCAACGTTGAAGGATTGGGAAATCAAGGTTCCCTGTGACCAGCAGCGTAGCGGTCGGTGGCGGCTCGCATCATTCCGATGCAACGCCATGGTTTGAGAACTCGTGTCAGCCTGCCGGCGCCTCGATCGAGGCTTGCGCCATGTCAAACCCGCGCACCCGCACGCACCCGATACTGGCATTGATATGAAAGACCGGAAGGCAACGAAAGCAAACGAGGCGGCGCCGTTGATGCGGCTCCGTAGATGATGGACGAATCGAACGCCGTCGCGCTGGTGTTGCGGGAAGCGTACCGGTTCGCTGTCGATTTCGGGCAGCCCGGCGCAGCCGCGCTCTTGACGGACGTGCAGCCACCGCTGGGAACCGGGGCCGGGCCCGATTCGGAGCAACTGCTGGTGGCGGCGGTGGCCAACTGCCTGTCATCGAGCCTCCTGTTCTCGCTGCGCAAGTTCAGGAACGAAACCGTTCCCATGCGAACGCAGGCCGATGTCACGCTGTCGCGCAACCCGCAGGGCCGCCAGCGCGTGGCGAGCATCCAGGTCGCCATACACCTTGGCGTTGCGGCATCAACACTCAGGCAACTCGAACGGGCGCTTGCCCAGTTCGAGGACTTCTGCGTCGTGACACAAAGTGTGCGCACCGCCGTTCCAGTCGAGGTGCGCGTTCTCGACGGCAGCGGCGCATTGCTGAGCTTGAAAGCGAATTCAGTCCCAGGAGGTGCGCCATGACCCACAGCAGCCTGAACATCATCCGCCACGAGCACCGCGCCCTGTCGGCCATGCTGCGCTCGATCACGCTGCTCCTGCGCGAACACAGGCGGCACGGCACCCTTCCCGACTTCGACGCCCTGCAGGCCATGCTGTTCTACGTCGACGAGTTCCCGGAAAAACTGCATCACCCGAAGGAGAGCCTGTTGCTGTTTCCGAAGCTGCGCGGACGCAGCGCGCACACCGATGCGGTACTCGACCGGCTCGACCGCGACCATGCGCGCGGCGAATGCGCCATTCGCGAGCTCGAGCATGCGCTGCTGGGGTTCCACACGATGAGCGGGACCGCTCAGTGCGACATGCGGCGCGACAACTTCGAGCAGCTGATGCAGCAGTACGCCGACTTCTACCTGGAGCACATGCGCGTCGAGGAAACGGAGATCCTACCGCTCGCCGAGTCGGTGCTCGACGCCGGCGAATGGGCCGAACTCGATGTCGCCTTCCTGGCCAATCGCGATCCGCTGGCGGGCTACGAAGCCGACGAGCCGTACAAGCCGCTGTTCCGCACGATCGTCGGCGCACTGCAGCATTCCGGCAATGTCGGCTCGGTGCTCGAAGCGTTCGCAGGCGCCGCGCTGCCGACGTTCACGCCGAACCGCTAGCGCGCCCTCCCCTCCTCATCGACACAGAAAACCATATGCAGCAAGATCGCGACGCCCTCATCGTCGGCGCAGGACCGGCCGGCCTGGCCCTGGCCATCGCCCTGGCCGATGCCGGCTTCACCGCCACCGTTCTGGACGCCCAGCCGCGCGAGGCCCTGGCCGCCCCGGCCGAAGACGGGCGGGACATCGCGCTGACCCACGCCAGCGCGGCGACCTTGCGCGCACTGGGCTTGTGGCAACGCCTCCTGCCCGAGGAGATCGGATGCATCAAGGAAGCGCGCGTCATCGATGGCGACTGGCAGGATCGGGCGCTCAGTTTCTCCCCGCAGGGCAGCGGCTCCGACGTCCTGGGCTGGATCGTGCCGAACCACGCGCTGCGCCGCGTCAGCTTTGCCGCCGCGGCGGAACGCCCGGGGTTGCAACTGCTCGATAGTGCCCAAGTGCTTCGCGTCGGCACCGAGCCCGGCCGCGTGCAACTGGATTTCGAAACCTCGCCCGGCATGCCGCGGCAACTGCAGGGCCGCCTGTTCGTCGCGGCCGACAGCCGATTCTCCTGGTCGCGCAAGCAGCTCGGCATCGCCGCCGACATGCACGATTTCGGCCGCGTCATGATCGTGTGCCGGATGCGGCACGATTTTCCGCATGGCGACGTGGCCTACGAGTGTTTCGGGTACGAACGCACGCTCGCGGTGTTGCCCGCCGTGGGTCATGTCTCGTCGGTCGTGGTGACCGCCGATGCCGCAGCCGCGAGCCAACTTCTCGCGTTGCCCGAACAGGCTTTCGCGGCGCTCGTGGAGCGCCAGTTCCGCAGCCGGCTGGGACGGATGCAACTGCTCGGAAAGCGCTTCCCCTACCCCCTCGTTGCCGCCTATGCCCGGCGCTTCGTGGCCCAGCGCAGCGCGCTGGTCGGCGATGCCGCCGTCGGCATGCATCCGGTCACGGCCCATGGCTACAACCTCGGCTTGCAAAGCGTCGCATCCCTTGTGCACGCGCTGTGCGAAGCCCGCGCGGCCCAGCAGGACATCAGCGCCGCCGAGGTCCTGGCGGGCTACGAACGCGCGCACCGCCGGGACGCGGCCCCGATCTACCACGGCACGAATGCGGTCGCGAGACTCTATGCCAGCACCGGCGCACCGCAGCGCCTCGCGCGGCAACTGCTCCTTCGCGGCGCCCAGCATCTCCCGCCGCTGAAGGCGGCGATCACCGCGCGCCTCACGGGCCGCGGCGGCCTGCAGTTGCCTGGCACCACGGCCTAGCGCGGGGACGGGTGCTGTGCGGCTGCGCGCAGCGGCAGGCGTGCCGCAAGAGAGGCCCGCGGTTGCACACCGGCGTTCCTGCGGCCGGAGCGCAGATGGCGCGCCAGCGGCGCATCCATGGTCCGGACATGCCGCTCATACCAGTCCCGCAACTGGCACGCCATTTCCCGCACCTGCGAAAGCCGCCCCTGCGCGGCATGCACCGCGCCTTCGCGCATCACCTCGAGCACCACGCGGTGCTGGGCCGCGTGATCCTTGCGCGATGCGAAACCGGACGCCCGCATCCAGATGTCTTCGCACGCGAAGTGTTCGGCCGCGCACGCGAGCAGATCGCGCCAGGCCTCCGGCAACGCGGCGTTGCCAGCCTCATCCACCCGCGCCAGGCGCTTGACGAATCGCTCGCGCGCCCGGTCCATGAAGGGCAGGCCGAGCGAAATTGCATCGGATCGGTCCAGGACAGCCATGCGATCTCCTCTGAGGATAGGGCCAGGCCGCAAGGCTATCGAGGGCCGGCGGGCGGTTCCTTGATCTCGCTCAACGATCGCGCGTCCGGCCGGTGGTTCCACATCAGGACCAGGTTCACCATCACCGCCGAGACGATCGAGTAGCCGACCCGGCTCGGTTCGACAAGCGCGAAGGCCGAGGCGACGATGGCGGCATCGCAGGCCATCTGCACGGACCCCGCGCTCCACCCGTAGCGGCGCTGCAGGAACAGCGCCAGCACGCCAAACCCACCCAGGCTGCCACCGTGGCGGAACAAGACGAGCAAGCCGACGCCGATCAGCAGGCCGCCGGCGATCGCCGCGAACAGCGGGTGTGCCGGCTGCACGCCGAGAGCCGTCCCTATGCCCTCGACGCTGAGCGACAGCCCGGCAACGACGAGGAGCGTCTTCCAGGTGAATCGCAACCCGAATGCGCGCCAGCCGAACGCGATGAAAGGCAGGTTCACGACAAGCAGGGTCCATCCCAGGGACCAGCCCGACGCATAGTTCAGCACAAAGGCCAGGCCAGGGATGCCGCCCGTCAGCAGATGGGCGCTGCGAAGTATGGCCAGCCCGAGGCCGACCAAAAGGATGGCCGTCCCGAATCCCTGCGCATCGTCCAGCACCGGGTATCGCCGTTCGGCCTCGAGGCGCGAGTCTTGATCCATGGCCCAGTGTCTCCTCGCGCGGCCATGCAGACCTTGCGCCAGGACAAGGTTGCGCAGGCTCCCCGCCGCTTGATGTGGATCAAGGCGGCCGGAAAGCCCGCTTCTAAGCTCGGGCAGCCCTTCAGGAGACCCATCGTGCAGCAGCGCGCAACCGCAACCAGTCAAGATCTTTCGCCGTCATCGGCGCACCAGGCCATGCCCGCCAAGGCCTGGCGCGTGCTGGCGGTGAGCACGCTGGCGTTCACGGTCTGCTTCATGGTGTGGATGATGTTCGGCGTGATCGGCATCCCGATCCGCAAGGCGCTCGCGCTCAACGCGACCGAGTTCGGCCTGCTGACCGCGATGCCGGTGCTCACGGGTTCGCTGGTGCGCGTGCCGCTCGGCATCTGGACCGACCGCTTCGGCGGGCGCATCGTCATGACGCTGCTCATGGCCGCCACCGTGCCGGCCATCTGGCTGATGTCCTATGCCACGCAGTACTGGCACTTCATCGTGCTGGGCATGTTCGTCGGACTCGCGGGCGGCTCCTTCTCGGTCGGCACGCCCTACGTGGCGCGCTGGTTTCCGCGCAGCCGGCAAGGCTTCGCGATGGGCATCTACGGCGCCGGCAACTCGGGCGCCGCCGTCAACAAGTTCGTGGCGCCGGCCATCGTCGTGGCCTTCGGCTGGGCCGTGGTGCCGCAGGTCTACGCGGCGATCATGCTCGGCGCTGCGCTGCTGTTCTGGACGCTGAGCGCCAGTGACCCCCGCCATTTGGTGAGCCACAGCGCCAGCTTCGCCGACCAGCTCAGGACGCTCAAGGACCCGCGGGTGCTGCGCTACTGCCAGTACTACAGCATCGTCTTCGGCGGCTACGTCGCGATCTCGCTGTGGATGGTGCAGTACTACGTCGGCGAATACGGACTGGACATCCGCGTCGCCGCGCTACTGGCCGCCTGCTTCTCACTGCCGGGCGGCGTGCTGCGGGCCGTCGGCGGCTGGCTGTCCGACAGGTACGGCGCTCACAGCGTCACCTGGTGGGTGATGTGGGTGTGCTGGATCTGCTTGTTCCTGCTGAGCTACCCGCAGACCGATCTCACGCTGCTCACGGTGAACGGACCGCGCACCTTCCACATCGGGCTGAACGTCTACAGCTTCACCGCGCTGATGTTCGTGCTCGGCATCGCCATGGCCTTCGGCAAGGCCAGCGTCTTCAAGTACATCAGCGACGACTACCCCAGGAACATCGGCGCCATCAGCGGCATCGTCGGACTCGCCGGCGGCTTGGGCGGTTTCGTGCTGCCCGTCATGTTCGGTGCGCTGATGGACCTCACCGGTATCCGGTCCAGCGCCTTCATGCTGATGTACGGCGTGGTCTGGGTCTCGCTGATCTGGATGTACTGGACCGAAGTGCGCGCCACCCAGGTCATGGGCGGCCTGCGCGCGCGGACCTCGAATCTCAACCTGGAAACAAAATCATGAGCACCAGCACCATCGCCGTTCCCCCGGGGACGACCGGCGGCCGCGCCGACATCGCCGACTGGCGCCCCGAGGACGAACAGTTCTGGGAAAGTACCGGCCGGCACGTGGCATGGCGCAATCTGTGGTTGTCGGTCCCTGCCCTGCTGTGCGCCTTCGCCGTCTGGGGCATGTGGGGCATCATCACCGTGCAGATGAACAACCTGGGCTTCCCCTTCGCCCAGGCCGAACTGTTCACGCTCACCGCCATCGCGGGCCTGGCCGGCGCCACCATGCGCATCCCGGCCTCGTTCCTGATCCGGCTGGCGGGCGGGCGCAACACCATCTTCCTGACCACGGCGATGCTGCTGGCGCCGGCCATCGGCACCGGCATCGCGCTGCAGCACAAGGAGTGGCCGCTGTGGGTGTTCCAGCTCATGGCGCTGTGGTCGGGCGTGGGGGGCGGCAACTTCGCCAGCTCGATGTCCAACATCAGCACCTTCTTTCCCAAGCGCCTGCAAGGCACGGCGCTGGGCCTGAATGCCGGCATCGGCAACTTCGGCGTGACGACCATGCAGATCGTCATCCCGCTGGTCATGACCGTGGGTCTCCTGGGCGGCATCGGCGGCGAGCCCATGACGCTGCTCAAGGACAGCGGCTGGATCCTGGGCAAGATCACCGCAGGCACGCCCACCTGGATCCAGAACGCGGGCTTCGCCTGGGTGCTGTCGCTGGTGCCGCTGTCGATCCTGTGCTGGTTCGGCATGAACAACCTGAACACCGTCTCGCCCGACACCGGTGGCGCGATCCGGGCCTTCATGAAGATCATCTGGCTCTACACACTGTCGTTCGCCCCGGCGATCGCAGGGCTGTACCTGTACCTGCCGGCGCCCACGGGCTTGGGCCTGCTCAACATGTGGGTGGCCATGCCGCTGATCATCGTGGCCACGCTGTTCACCATGAAGCTCGCCGCGTTCGGCGCCATGAAGGAGAACATCGCCAAGCAGTTCGAGATCTTCCGCGACAAGCACACGTGGTCGATGACGGCGCTCTACATCGTGACCTTCGGCTCCTTCATCGGCTTCTCGATGGCGCTGCCTTTGTCGATCGCGGTCATCTTCGGCATCAGCCACGTGCCCGACGCCGCCGGCGTGCTGCAGCACACGCTGAAGAACCCGAACGCGCCCTCGGCTTTCACCTACGCCTGGATCGGGCCCTTCGTCGGCGCGCTGATCCGCCCGGTGGGCGGCTGGATCTCGGACAAAGTGGGCGGCTCGATCGTCACGCAGGCGATCTCGGTGGTGATGGTGATCGCGTCGGTCGCCGTGGGCTACGTGATGCTGCTGGCCTACAGCTCGCCGCAGCCGGAGCAGTATTTCCTGCCCTTCATGCTGCTGTTCGTGCTGCTGTTCGCGGCCAGCGGCATCGGCAACGGCTCCACCTTCCGCACCATCGGCGTGATCTTCGACCGCGCCAAGGCCGGCCCGGTGCTGGGCTGGACCTCGGCCATCGCCGCCTACGGCGCCTTCATTGCACCCGTGGTCATCGGCGCCCAGATCAAGGCCGGCACGCCCCAGTACGCGATGTACGGCTTTGCCGTGTTCTACGCGCTGTGCCTCGTTCTCAACTGGTGGTTCTACCTGCGCCGCGGCGCCTACGTGAAGAACCCCTGAGCCAGCCAATCGAATCCAGACGAAAGACACACGATGAGCCACTTTCTCGACCGCCTGACCTACTTCGCGCAGCCGCGTGAATCCTTCGCCGAGGGCCATGGCCAGGTCACCGGCGAAGACCGCACCTGGGAAGACGCCTACCGCGCGCGCTGGGCGCACGACAAGATCGTGCGCAGCACGCACGGCGTGAACTGCACGGGCTCCTGCTCGTGGAAGATCTACGTCAAGGGCGGCATCGTCACCTGGGAAACCCAGCAGACCGACTACCCGCGCACCCGCTGGGACATGCCCAACCACGAGCCGCGCGGCTGCGCGCGCGGCGCGAGCTACAGCTGGTACCTCTACAGCGCCAACCGCGTGAAGTACCCGATGGTGCGCGGCGCCCTGCTCAAGGCGTGGCGCGAAGCGCGCAAGACGCTCGGGCCGGTCGAGGCCTGGGCCTCCATCGTGCAGGACGACGCGACGCGCCGCAGCTACCAGAGCGTGCGCGGCCTCGGCGGCTTCGCCCGCTCGGGCTGGGACGAGGTCAACGAGATCGTCGCGGCCAGCAACATCCACACGATCCGCCGCCACGGCCCGGACCGCATCATCGGCTTCTCGCCGATTCCCGCCATGTCGATGGTGAGCTACGCCGCGGGCAGCCGCTACCTGAGCCTGATCGGCGGCGTGTGCATGAGCTTCTACGACTGGTACTGCGACCTGCCGCCGGCCAGCCCGCAGGTGTGGGGCGAGCAGACCGACGTGCCGGAGTCGGCCGACTGGTACAACTCCAGCTACATCATCGCCTGGGGCTCCAACGTGCCGCAGACGCGCACGCCGGACGCGCACTTCTTCACCGAGGTCCGCTACAAGGGCGCCAAGACGGTCGCGATCACGCCCGACTACGCCGAGGTCGCCAAGCTGTCGGACCTGTGGATGCATCCGAAACAGGGCACCGATGCCGCGGTCGCCATGGCCATGGGCCACGTGATCCTCAAGGAGTTCTACTTCGACAGGCGCACCGCGTACTTCGACGACTACGCGCGGCGCTACACCGACCTGCCGATGCTGGTCATGCTGAAGGAACACACCCTGCCCTCGGGCGAACAGGTGATGGTGCCCGACCGCTACGTGCGGGCCTCGGACTTCGACGACCGGCTCGGCCAGCCGAACAACCCCGAATGGAAGACCGTCGCGCTGGCGGAGGACGGCCGCGTGGTGGTGCCGCAGGGCGCCATCGGCTTTCGCTGGGGCGCGGACGGCCGTGCCGATGCCGGGCAATGGAACCTCGAGGCCAAGGAAGCGGAGCACGGCGGGGCGGTGAAGCTCACGCTCTCGCTGCTCGACGATGCAGCCACGGCAATCCAGACGGCGCGGATCGGATTCCCCTACTTCGGCGGCATCGAGAGCGAACACTTCCCGAACAACGCGCAAAGCGACGTGCTGGTGCGCACGGTGCCGGTCCAGCGCATCGCGCTCGGTTCCGAAGGCCAGAGCGCGCTGGTCGCCACGGTCTTCGACCTGCAGGCCGCCAACTACGGCGTGGCGCGCGGCCTCGCGGGCGAGCTGGCGGCCGCCAGCTACGACGACGACACGCCCTACACGCCGGCCTGGCAGGAGAAGATCACCGGCGTGCCGCGCGACCAGGTCATCACCGTGGCGCGCGAGTTCGCGGCCAACGCCGAGAAGACGCACGGCAAGTCGATGGTGATCATTGGCGCGGCCATGAACCACTGGTACCACAGCGACATGAACTACCGCGGCGTCATCAACATCCTGATGATGTGCGGCTGCATCGGCCAGAGCGGCGGCGGCTGGGCCCATTACGTGGGCCAGGAAAAGCTGCGTCCGCAGACCGGCTGGACCCCGCTGGCCTTCGCGCTCGACTGGATCCGGCCGCCGCGGCAGATGAACTCGACCAGCTTCTTCTACGCGCACACCGACCAGTGGCGCTACGAGAAGCTCGGCATGGAGGAAGTGCTGTCTCCGCTGGCCGACAAGGCGGCGTTCGCGGGCACGATGATCGACTACAACGTGCGCGCCGAGCGCATGGGCTGGCTGCCCTCGGCGCCGCAGCTGCAGACCAACCCGCTGCAGGTGGCGCGCGACGCGCAGGCCGCCGGCGTCGACGGCGCGGCCTACACGGCCAAGGCGCTGAAGGACGGCACGCTGCGCATGAGCTGCGAGGACCCCGACCACCCGTCGAACTGGCCGCGCAACATGTTCGTCTGGCGCTCCAACATCCTGGGCTCTTCCGGCAAGGGCCACGAATACTTTCTCAAGCACCTGCTGGGCACCACGCACGGCGTGCAGGGCAAGGACCTCGGGCCCGGCGACGCCAAGCCGGCCGAAGTGGTCTGGCACGACAAGGCGCCCGAGGGCAAGCTCGACCTGCTGGTGACGCTCGACTTCCGCATGAGCACCACCTGCCTCTACTCCGACATCGTGCTGCCGACCGCCACCTGGTACGAGAAGAACGACCTCAACACCAGCGACATGCACCCCTTCATCCATCCGCTGTCGACCGCGGTCGACCCGGCCTGGCAGGCGCGCAGCGACTGGGAGATCTACAAGGGCTTCGCCCGCACCTTCAGCGCGCTGTGCCCTGGCCATCTGGGCGTGGAGAAGGAAGTGGTGCTCACGCCGCTGATGCACGATTCCCCCGCCGAGCTGGCCCAGCCCTTCGGCGTGGCCGACTGGAAGCGCGGCGAGTGCGAACTCATCCCCGGCAAGACCGCGCCGCAGATCGCGGTCGTGGAGCGCGACTATCCGAACCTCTACAAGCGGTTCACCGCCCTGGGCCCGCTGCTCAAGAAGATCGGCAACGGCGGCAAGGGGATCGGCTGGAACACGGACGTCGAGGTGGACGAACTCGGCCAGCTCAACGGCCGCGTCGCCGAGCCCGGCGCCACGCAGGGCATGCCGAGCATCGACACCGACATCGACGCCTGCGAGGTCGTGCTGCAGCTGGCGCCCGAAACCAACGGCCACGTGGCCGTGAAGGCGTGGGAGGCGCTGGGCAAGCAGACCGGGCGCGACCACACGCACCTGGCGGTCTACCGTGAGGACGAGAAGATCCGCTTTCGCGACATTCAGGCGCAGCCGCGCAAGATCATCTCCTCGCCCACTTGGAGCGGCATCGAGAGCGAGAAGGTCTCCTACAACGCCGGCTACACCAACGTGCACGAGCTGATCCCATGGCGCACGCTGACCGGGCGCCAGCAGTTCTACCTGGACCACCCGTGGATGCGCGCCTTCGGCGAAGGCCTGGCGGCCTACCGCCCGCCGGTCGACCTGAAGACCACCCGGGACATCCACAACATCCGCAGCAACGGCCACAAGGAGATCCAGCTCAACTTCATCACGCCGCACCAGAAATGGGGTATCCACTCGACGTACACCGACAACCTGCTGATGCTCACGCTGAACCGCGGCGGGCCGGTGGTGTGGCTGTCGGAGGACGACGCGAAGAGCGCCGGCATCGCCGACAACGACTGGGTCGAGCTGTTCAACATCAACGGCGCCATTTCGGCGCGCGCGGTGGTGAGCCAGCGCGTCAATCCGGGCATGGTGATGATGTACCACGCGCAGGAGAAGATCATCAACACGCCGGGCTCCGAGATCACCGGCACGCGCGGCGGCATCCACAACTCGGTGACCCGCATCGTGCTGAAGCCCACGCACATGATCGGCGGCTACGCGCAGTTCAGCTACGGCTTCAACTACTACGGAACCATCGGCACCAACCGCGACGAGTTCGTGGTGGTGCGCAAGATGAACAAGGTCGACTGGCTCGACGCGCCCGCGGACGCGCCCGTCGCGGCCACCGCGGCGGCGGCCTGAACGAGGAGGAACCCACGATGAAAATACGCGCGCAAATCGGCATGGTCCTAAACCTGGACAAGTGCATCGGCTGCCACACCTGCTCGGTCACCTGCAAGAACGTCTGGACCAGCCGGCCCGGCGTGGAGTACGCCTGGTTCAACAACGTCGAGACCAAGCCCGGCATCGGCTACCCCAAGGAATGGGAGAACCAGGGCAAGTGGCAGGGAGGCTGGGTGCGCAAGCCCGACGGCTCAATCGAGCCGCGCCAGGGCGGCAAGTGGAGCCTGCTCATGCGCATCTTCGCCAACCCCAACCTGCCGCAGATCGACGACTACTACGAGCCCTTCACCTTCGACTACGAACACCTGCAATCCGCACCCACGACCAAGGCGCCGCCGACGGCGCGCCCGCGCAGCCTGATCACCGGCAAGCGCATGGAGAAGATCGAGTGGGGCCCGAACTGGGAAGAAATCCTCGGCGGCGAGTTCGCCAAGCGCAGCAAGGACGCCAACCTCGACGGCTTCGAAGCGGTGCAGAAGGAGATGGTCGGCCAGTTCGAGAACACCTTCATGATGTACCTGCCCAGGCTGTGCGAGCACTGCCTGAACCCGGCGTGCGTGGCCTCCTGCCCCTCGGGCTCAATCTACAAGCGCGAGGAAGACGGCATCGTGCTGATCGACCAGGACAAGTGCCGCGGCTGGCGCATGTGCGTCTCGGGCTGCCCCTACAAGAAGATCTACTACAACTGGCAAAGCGGCAAGGCCGAGAAGTGCATCTTCTGCTACCCGCGCATCGAGGCCGGCCAGCCCACCGTCTGCTCGGAGACCTGCGTCGGGCGCATCCGCTACCTCGGCGTGGTGCTCTACGACGCCGACCGCATCCAGGAAGCGGCCAGCGTGCCGGACGAGAAGGATCTCTACGAGGCCCAGCTCGGCATCTTCCTCGACCCGCACGATCCGCAGGTGATCGCGCAGGCCCGGCGCGACGGCATCCCCGAGGCCTGGCTCGAAGGCGCCAGGAACAGCCCGGTCTACAAGATGGCGATGGAGTGGAAGGTGGCGCTGCCGCTGCACCCCGAGTACCGCACACTGCCGATGGTTTGGTATGTGCCGCCGCTGTCGCCGATCACGGCGGCCGCCAATGCCGGCCACGTCGGTGCCAAGGGCGCGATCCCCGACGTCACGCAGATGCGCATCCCGGTGCAGTATCTGGCCAACCTGCTGACCGCGGGCGCCACCGAGCCGGTGATCCGCGCGCTCGAGCGCATGCTGGCCATGCGCACCTACCAGCGCGGCAAGCACGTCGACAACGTCGCAGACCCGGCCGTGCTGGCGCAGGTCGGCCTGAGCGCCGCGCAGGTGGAAGAGATGTACCAGGTGATGGCCATCGCCAATTACGAGGACCGCTTCGTCATCCCCTCGACGCACCGCGAGTACGCCGAGAACACTTTCGACATGAAGGGCGGCTGCGGCTTCTCGTTCGGCAACGGCTGCTCCGACGGCAGCTCCGAGGCCAGCCTGTTCGGCGCCGCCAAGCGCCGCACGATTCCCATCCATGCCAAGGTTTGACGCCGGAGCGCCACGATGAATACCCCACGCCACACCCTTCGCGCACTGGCCCTGCTGCTCGGCTATCCCGATGCGCAGGCGCGCGCCCTGATGCCCCAGCTGGCCGATGCGATGGACGCCGAGGCGGCGCTGTCACCGGCGCGCCGCCGGGAGCTGCACGCACTGGCCCGCGCCTTGGCCTCGATGGACCCGATCGACGCCGAGACGCAGTTCGTGGAACTGTTCGACCGCGGCCGCAGCACCTCGCTGCACCTCTTCGAGCATGTGCACGGCGACTCGCGCGAGCGCGGCCCGGCGATGATCGACCTGACCCAGACCTACGAGCAATGCGGGCTGCTGCTCGGCCCGCACGAAGTGCCCGACCACCTGTGCGTGGTGCTCGAGTTCGCCTCGACGCAGCCGCCGGAGGTGGCGCGCGCCTTCCTCGGCGAGATGGCCCACATCCTGGCGTCCATCTTCAGCGCGCTGCGCAAGCGCGAGAGCGCCTACGCCAGCGTGCTGGCGGCGGTCATCGAGCTGGCCGGCCACGAGGCCGAAGCGGTGGCGGTGGCCGACGACCGGCCGATCGACGAGAGCTGGGCCGAGCCCATCGTCTTCGAGGGCTGCAGCACGAAGGGCCAGGCGCGGCCCGGCGATGCGCAGCCCATCCACATCGTTCGCAAGGCGGCAACGCCCGCCGCCAGTGGAGCCCCCGTATGAATGCCCTCGACAATTTCCTCTTCGGCATCTACCCGTACATCTGCCTGAGCGTGTTCTTCATCGGCAGCCTGATCCGGTTCGATCGCGACCAGTACACCTGGAAGAGCGACTCCTCGCAGCTGCTGCGCGCCGGCCAGCTGCGCTGGGGCAGCAATCTGTTCCACGTGGGCGTGCTGTTCCTGTTCTTCGGCCACAGCGCCGGCATGCTGACGCCGCACTTCCTGTACGAGCCCTTCATCGCTGCCGGCAGCAAGCAGCTGATGGCCATGGTCTCGGGCGGCATCGCCGGCCTGCTGGGCTTCGCCGGCGTCACGATCCTGCTGCACCGCCGGCTCGGTGACGAGCGCATCCGCGTCAACTCCAAGGCCAGCGATATCGTGCTGCTGGTCCTGCTGTGGCTGCAGCTGGCGCTCGGCCTGGCGACCATCCCGCTGTCGGCCCAGCACCTGGACGGCGGCATGATGATGCGGCTGGCCGAATGGGCGCAGCGCATCGTCACCTTCCGCGGCGGCGCGGTGGAACTGCTGGACGGTGCGAGCTGGGTGTTCAAGGCGCACATGTTCCTCGGCATGTCGATCTTCCTGGTCTTTCCGTTCACGCGGCTGGTGCATGTGTGGAGCGGCTTCGCCACGGTGGTGTATGTGTTCCGCCCCTACCAGGTGGTGCGCAGCCGCCGCGCGCTGGCGTCCGGCAGGCAGGCCTCGGCCGGTGTGCGGGACACCGCGCCTCATGCGCCGCCGAAGGCGATGCCGGCCAGCGCCGTCGCCAAGACCACCGGGGTGGGCCGGTGAGCGCCGGCGGATGCGGCGGCGGGGCCTGCCAGTGCCACGAAGCCGCGGCGCCGGCGTCGGGCTCCGTGGCCGTCGAGACGGCAGCGGGCGTCGTTCCGGCCGAAGCCGCATGCGCGGCGATCAACGGAATTGTCCTGCACCGGCCCGGCGAACGCCCGGACGAATACAGCCTGCGCGAGCTGGCCTGGGCCGAACTGCTGCGCCAGGAGGCCGTCGCGCGCCGCCTGCTGCCGCCTTCCCAAGCGCGCATGGCGCCCCGCCTGGGCACGGCTGAACAGGCCGTGATCCAGCAGATGCTCGACGACGAGATCGAGGTGCCCGCGCCCAGCGAGGACGAATGCCGCCGCTACCACACGGCGCGAAGCGCGCACTTCGCCATCGGCCGCCGGGTGCATGCACGCCACATCCTGTTTGCCGTGACCGACGGCATCAACGTCGCGGCGCTGGCGGCGCGCGCCGAGCAGGCCCTGCTCGAACTGCGTCACAGGGATGCCGCGCCCAGCCGCTTCGCCGAACTCGCCCGGACCCTGTCGAACTGCCCGAGCGGCGCCGAGGGCGGCGACCTCGGCTGGATCGGCCCCGACGATTGTGCCGACGAACTCACGGCCGAGCTGTTCCACAACACCGAGCGGCTCGACGCGCTGGGCCTGCATCCGCGCCTGGTGCACAGCCGCTACGGCTTCCACATCGTCGACGTGCTCGCGCGCGATGCGGGCCGCCGGCAATCCTTCGAAGAAGTGAAACCGCGCATCGCGGTGCAGCTCGCCCAGCAGTCGCGCGCCAAGGCCCTGCACCAGTACATGCAGCTGCTGGCCGGACGCGCCGACGTGAGCGGCCTGGTGCTCGAAGGGGCGGATTCCCCGCTGGTGCAATGACCGCGCAGGAACCGGACGACCTGCTCTTGCGCCTGCGCAGGTTCCGGTCCGACTATTTCCCGCGGCACCAGCAGCGCTTCCAGGACCTGGTCGCCGAAGGCCAGCATCCGAAGACGCTCTTCATCGGCTGCTCGGACTCGCGGCTCATGCCCTACCTGCTGACCGGCACCGGCCCCGGCGAGCTTTTCATCATTCGCAACGTCGGCGCGTTCGTGCCGCCCTGCGACGGAATGCACGGGCTGCATGGCACGGTGGCCGCGATCGAATTCGCCCTGCTCGAGCTGAAGGTGGAGCGCATCGTCGTGTGCGGCCACAGCCACTGCGGCGCGATCCGCGCGGCCTACGAAGGCGTGGCCGACGAAGCGGTTGCGCTCCGGTCATGGTTGCGGCTGGCCGACGAGGCGCTGCTGCCGGTGCGTGCCAGCGCCGCCGCGCTTCGGCGCAGCGAGCAGCGCGCGGTGGTGCTGCAGCTCGAACGCCTGATGGCCTACCCGATGGTGCGCAGCCGCGTCGAGTGCAACGCGCTCACGCTGCATGGCTGGCACTACGTGATCGAGGAAGGCGAAGTCCATGTGTTCGATGCACAGGCGGGCGACTTCCTGCCGGCCTCGCTCGCCTCCAACGCCGGTACCGGCCCTTATCAACCTTATGTGGAACATGATGGATCGATCCTCTGACGAGACAGCAATCGCCCTGCAAGCGCTTTCGCGCGCTTCGGGCCTGCGCAACTGGCGCCTCAAGGGCGTGAAACTCCTGCCCGTCATCCAGGGCGGCATGGGGGTCGGCGTGTCGGCCGGCGGGCTCGCCGGCACGGTCGCCGGGCTGGGCGGCATGGGCACGATCTCGGCGGTCGACCTGCGCCGGCTGCATCCCGACCTGATGGCCCGCACGGCCCACCTGAATGCCGAGCCCGACGCCGGGCAGCGTATCGATGCCGCCAACCTGGAAGCGCTGGGCCGCGAGATCGCGCGCGCCCGCGAACGCTCCGGCGGGCGCGGCCTCCTGGCCGTGAACGTGATGAAGGCGCTGACCGCCTACGAGGCCTACCTGCGCCATGCCATGGCCTGCGGCATCGACGCCCTGGTGGTGGGCGCGGGCCTCCCGCTGGACCTGCCCGAACTCGCGCGCGACCATCCCGAGGTGGCGCTGATCCCCATCCTCTCGGATGCGCGCGGCGTGCAGCTGGTGGTGCGAAAGTGGGAGAAGAAGGGGCGCCTGCCCGACGCCATCGTGATCGAGCATCCGCGGCTGGCGGGCGGCCACCTGGGCGCCGCCAAGGTCGCCGACCTGCAGGACCCGCGCTTCGACTTCGACGTCGCCATTCCGCAGGTGCTCGAATTCTTCAAGACCGCCGGCATCGAGGGCCGCATTCCCCTCATCGCGGCCGGCGGCATCGGCAGCCTGGAAGACATCCGGCGCCTGCAGGGCATCGGCGCCGCGGCGGTGCAGCTCGGCACCGCGTTCGCGGTGACCACCGAATGCGATGCGCACCCGGCCTTCAAGCAGGTGCTGGCCGACGCCAAGCCCGCCGACATCGTCGAGTTCGTCAGCACGGCGGGCCTGCCGGCGCGCGCGGTGCGCACGCCGTGGCTCGATAAGTACCTGCGGCTGGAGCCGCGACTGCAGCACAAGGCGCACAAGAAGGACAGCTGCACCATGCGCTTCGACTGCCTGGCGCACTGCGGCCTGCGCGACGGCAACGCCAGCTGGGGCCAGTTCTGCATCGACAAGACACTGGGGCACGCCCTGGAAGGCCACCTCGACCGCGGCCTGTTCTTCCGCGGTGCGGGGGCGCTGCCGTTCGGCAGCGAGATCCGCCCCGTGCGCGACCTGCTGCGATGGCTGCTCGGCGGTATCCGCCCGGCCGTCTCCACCGGGGAGGCCGCGGCATGAAGCGCGAGGAAAACGCCACGATGGCGCCGCTGCCCGTGCAGCCCATCAGCCGCGACGTGCTGCGGGAGAAATACCTCAAGCCCGGCGAAGCCGACGCCGAGGACCTGTTCGCGCGCGTGGCCCGCGCGCTGGCTTCGGTCGAGGCCGAAGACCAGCGCGCCCAATGGGAGGCGCGCTTCCTGGCCAACCTGCGCGCCGGCGCGATCGGCGCCGGCCGCATCATGAGCGCCGCCGGCACCGACCTGGAGGCCACGCTGATCAACTGCTTCGTGCAGCCGGTGGGCGACTGCATCCAGGGCCGGGACGACGGCGGCTACGCGGGCATCTACGAGGCGCTGCGCGAAGCGGCCGAAACGATGCGCCGCGGCGGCGGCGTCGGCTACGACTTCTCGCGCATCCGGCCGCGCGGCGCGCAGGTGCGGACCACCGCCTCCACCGCATCGGGACCGTGCAGCTACATCGACGTGTTCGACCGCTCCTGCGCCACGGTGGAGAGCGCGGGCGCGCGCCGCGGCGCGCAGATGGGGGTGCTGCGCATCGACCACCCCGACGTGCTGGACTTCATCACGGCCAAGCGCACCCCCGGACGCTGGAACAACTTCAATGTGTCGGTGGCGGTGACCGACAAATTCATGCGCGCCCTGGCGGACGACGAGGAATGGCCCCTGGTGCACAGCGCCAGGCCGGGCGCCGAACTGATCGCGCGCGGCGCGGCCCAGGCCAGCGATGGCAGCTGGGTCTACCGCAGCCTGCCGGCGCGGGAGCTGTGGGACCTGGTGATGCGCTCCACCTACGACTTCGCCGAGCCCGGGATCCTGTTCACCGACACCATCAACAACGACAACAACCTGCGCTACTGCGAGCACATCGAGGCGACCAACCCCTGCGGCGAACAGCCGCTGCCGCCCTACGGATGCTGCGACCTCGGGCCGATCGTGCTGACGCGCTTCGTGGACCATCCCTTCGGCATCGGCGGTGCGGCGCACTTCGATTTCGGGCGCTTCGGCGAATCGGTGGCGCTCCAGGTGCGGGCGCTGGACAACGTGCTGGACCTCACCTTCTGGCCCCTGCCCCAGCAGCGCGCCGAAGCCATGGCCAAGCGCCGCATCGGTGTGGGCTTCACGGGCCTGGGCGACACGCTCGCCATGCTGTGCCTGCGCTACGACCAGCCCGAGGGACGGGCCATGGCCGTGCGCATCGCGCGCTGCCTGCGGGACGCCGCCTACGCCGCCTCAGTGGCGCTGGCGCGCGAGAAAGGCGCCTTCCCGCTGTTCGACGCGGAGCGCTACCTGGCACGCGGCACTTTCGCCAGTCGCCTGGACCAGGCGCTGCAGGAACAGATCCGCATGCACGGCATCCGCAACAGCCACCTGATCTCGATCGCGCCGACGGGCACTGTGAGCCTGGCGTTCGCCGACAACGCCTCCAACGGCATCGAGCCGGCGTTCTCCTGGACCTACCGGCGCAAGAAGCGCGAGGCCGACGGCAGCACCTCCGAGTACGACGTCGAGGACCACGCCTGGCGGCTGTACCGCTTCCTGGGCGGCGACACCGAACGGCTGCCGGCGTACTTCGTCTCGGCCCAGTCGATGCCCGCGGCCGGCCACCTGGCCATGATGGAAGCGGTGCAGCCCTTCGTCGACACCGCCATCTCGAAGACGGTGAACGTGCCCGCCGACTATCCCTACGAGGACTTCAAGGGCCTCTACCTGCAGGCCTGGACCGCGCGCCTGAAAGGCCTGGCGACCTACCGGCCCAACAGCATCCTGGGGTCCGTGCTGGAGGTGGCGCCGGCCGCGCAGCCGCAGCCCCGCCCCGCCGCCGACGGCGCCGCGGCCGACCCGATGCGCGCAATGATCGAGAGCCGCCCGAAAGGCGCGCTGGACGCCGTCGCCGAGAAGATCGAGTACTGGACCCAGCAGGGGCGGCAGACGCTCTACCTGGTGGTGTCGTTTCTGCCGCTGGCCGACGGCCGCGAGCGGGCCGTGGAATTCTTCATGCCGGTGGGCCAGAGCGGCGAATCCCAGCAATGGATCACCGCGAGCATGCGACTGCTGTCGCTGGCCGCGCGCGGCGGTTTTCTCGAACGCGCGCTCGCTGACATGCGCAAGGTCGCGTGGGACCGCGGGCCGGTGCGCCTGGGCCACCACCTGAAGGCCGACGGCACCCAGGTGCCCATGTGGCACGACTCCGAAGCGGGCGCCATCGCCTATGCGATCCAGCAGCTGATCGCGCACCGCAGCGGCCAGGCGCCCGCGGCACCGGTCGCGCTCGACGCCTCGGCGCCCCCCATGGCCGCCGCGGCAACGATGGCGGGTGCCAAGTGCCCCGAATGCGGCGCCCACGCGATGATCCGCAAGGACGGCTGCGACTACTGCACGCAGTGCGGGCACCTGGGAAGCTGCGGATGAACCCGGCCGCCGACGCCGCGGCCGAGCCGCCCGTGAGCGCGCGGCAGCTGGCCGCGCTCCTACAAGCGCGCCGCACGGTGCTGCCCAAGCGGCTCGGCGCGCCGGGGCCCGACCGTGCCGAGTTCGAACAGATCCTCGGCGCCGCGGCCTCGGCCCCGGACCACGGCGGCCTGGTGCCGTGGCGCTTCGTCGTCGTGCCGCCGCCGCAGCGCGGGCGGCTCGCCGACGTGTTCGTGCAGGCCCTGCTGCAGCGCGACGCCGCCGCCACGCCCGGCCAGCAGGACCAGGCGCGCGAGAAGGCCTTCCGTGCGCCGCTGCTGATGCTCGCAATCGCGCGGCTGGACCCCGGCAACGCGGAGATTCCGGCCGCCGAGCGCATCCTGGCGGCCGGCTGCGCCATCCAGAACATGCTGCTGGCCGCCACCGCGCTGAACTACGGCTCGGCGCTGACCACCGGCAAGGCGCTGCAGTCGGACGAACTGCGCGCCCTGTTCGCGCTGGACCGGCACGACGAGCCGCTGTGCTTCATCAGCGTGGGCTCGGCGACGGCCCGCAAGGCCGGCCCCGAACGGCCCACGCTCGGCCGCTACGTCAGCGAACTGGGCAGCGCACCTTCCCTCGCGCTGTACGGCTGATGCCTTTGCTGCGCGGTGCGTTCAACGGGCTGCTGATCGGCGCGAACACGCTGCTCGCGTTCGCGCTGATGGTGCCGCCGGCGCTGCTCAAGCTGCTCGTGCCGGTCGAGGGCGTGCGCACCGGCTGCGACCGCTTGCTGAACCGGCTGGCCGGCGGCTGGGTCGTCGTCAACAACGCATGGATCGCACGGGCGTGCCCGGTGCCATGGCAGATCCGGGGCATCGAGGGCCTGAACCCGCGCGGCTGGTACCTGGTGTCGAGCAACCACCAGAGCTGGGTCGACATCCTGGTGCTGCAGCGCAGCTTCCACGGGCGCATTCCGTTCCTCAAGTTCTTTCTCAAGCGCGAACTCATCTGGGTGCCCTTCATCGGACTGGCATGGTGGGCGCTGGACTTTCCGTTCATGAGGCGCGGCCGCGGGTCGGGCCGCGGAGATTTCGCCACCACGCGACGTTCCTGCGAGAAGTTCAAGCGCGTGCCGACGGCCGTCATCAATTTCGTCGAGGGCACGCGCTTCACCGCGGCCAAGCATGCCGCGCAGAGCAGCAGCTACCGCCATCTGCTCGAACCCCGCTCGGGCGGCCTCGGCGTGGCGCTGGCCGCCATGGGCGAGCAGTTCGAGGCGATGCTCGACGTGACCATCGTCTATCCCGAGGGGACGCCCAGCTTCTGGACGCTGCTGTGCGGCCGCATGGGGGCCGTCACCGTCGATGTCCGCCGACGCGCCATTCCACCGCATCTGCTGGGCGGGGATCCGTCGGGCGACAAGGCGCGCCGCCAGCACATCCGCAAGTGGATCGAGGCCCAGTGGAAGGACAAGGACCGCCTGATCCAGGGACTGCTGGCCTCACACCGCGGCGCTCGAAGGTAGCTTGGGCACCTCAGCCGAACTGCAGCGGCCGGCCTTCGGTGTCGAGCGCGAGATAGCCGCCGAAGGCCCCGCTTCGAACGTTCTCGACCATGGCCTGCAGCGCGCTGTCGATGCGTTCCGGCGACGGCGGCCGGCCGTTCGCGCCCGGCAGGCCGGCCGCAAACATCACCCGCCAGGGCAGGCTGGCGCGGCGGGATTCGGCCACCAGCGCGGCAAAGGTGGTGAGCTCCGGCAGGCTCTTCTCCACGCATGCCACGGGCGTCAACGCACCGCCCTGCCCCGCCTCGAAGCGCGTCCGCTGCGCCGCATCCGCATCGCCGGGCAGTTCGGCCTCGGCGAACACGAACAGCAGGCGCTGGGGTTCGGGCTGCGCCGCCGCGGCCAGCAACAGCTGATCGAAAAGAGATGAGGAAGAGGCAGAAGAAGGAGAAGGCATGCCGCGAGCGTCGCCGCTGCCTTCGCTCTCGTTGTTGATGCAGATCAAGGGATGCCGCATGCGCCTTCCTAGCATAGGTGCATTCGAAATACACCTTTCAAATCCACCTGCTCCCACCTAGAAAACCCATGAAATCTGCAGCGCCCTCCTCCTCTTCCGTCATCGATGCCCGCCGGCTCGAGCCGCGCTTTCGTCATGCGCACATCTTCTCCACCTTTGCGGCCCTGGACGTCGGCAGCGCCATCGAACTGGTGAACGACCACGACCCCCAGCCGCTGTATGCGCAGTTCCAGTCGCAATGGCCTGACCGGTTCGCGTGGAACTACCTCGAGCAGGGTCCTTCGACCTGGCGCGTCGCCATCACCAAGGTGCCGGCCTTCGATGCGCATGCGCGCGGCGGCTGCTGCGGCGGCTGCGGCGGCGCCTGAGCGGCGCCCCCCTCGACGAATCAAGGAACCGTCATGACAAACAACAACCGGCTGTGGCGCTGGCTCGCCTTCATCTTCGTGCTGTCGTTCGGTGCGCTCGGCTACCTGGGCGTGCAGATCTACCTGACCGCGCCGCCGATCCCGAACGCGGTCGTCAGCGCCGGCGGCGAGCCGATCTTCACCGGCGAGCAGATCCGGCGCGGCCAGCAGGTCTGGCTCTCGGCCGGCGGCCAGCAGCTGGGCTCCGTGTGGGGCCACGGCAGCTACGTCGCGCCCGACTGGTCGGCCGACTGGCTGCACCGCGAGGCCGTGGCGCTGCGCAACCGCCATGCCCAGGCGTACCGCAAGGACTTCGATTCGCTGGGCCCGTCGGACCGCGGTGCGCTCGCGGCCACCGTGCTCGACGAAATGCGGCGCAACAGCTACGACAGCACCAGCGGCACGATCACGGTTTCCGCCGACCGCGCGCAGGCGATCCGGGAGGTGGCGGCTCACTATGACGCCCTGTTCGGCAGCGACAGCGCGCTCGCCACGCTGCGCGGCCAGTACGCGATGACGACGGGCACGCTGCCCGAGCGCGCCGACCGCCAGGCCCTCACCGCCTTCTTCTTCTGGACTTCATGGGCCGCCGCCACCGACCGGCCCGGGGAAACGGGCCTGAGCTACACCAGCAACTGGCCGCACGAGCCGCTGGTGGGCAACACCATGACCAGTTCGGCCGCTGTCTGGTCGATGACCAGCATCTGCCTGTTGCTGGCGGCCATCGCGGCCATGCTGTGGCTGCACGGCAGCCGCAAGCACGAGCCCGAAGCGCAGCCGCCCAAGGCGGACCCGCTCCTCGGCGCCGTGGCGACGCCCTCCATGAAGGCCACGCGCAAATACTTCTTCGCGGTGATCGGGCTGATGCTGCTGCAGATTGCGATGGGCGTCATCACGGCCCACTACGCGGTCGAAGGGCAGTCGTTCTTCGGGCTGCCGCTGGCGGAGCTGCTCCCCTACGTGGTGAGCCGCACGGTGCACACGCAGATCGGCATCTTCTGGATCGCCACCGCATGGCTGGCCACGGGCCTGTACATCGCGCCGCTGCTGTCGGGGCGCGAACCCAGGCTGCAGAAGCTCGGGGTGGACGTGCTGTTCTGGGCGCTGATCGCCATCGTGGTCGGCTCTACGCTGACCGGCTGGCTCGGCACGCTGCAGCATCGCGGCATCGACTTCAGCTTCTGGCTGGGCAACCAGGGCCTCGAATACACCAGCATGGGCCGCTTCTGGCAGGTTCTGCTGTTCGTCGGCCTGCTGTTCTGGGTCTTCCTGCTGGGCCGCGCGCTGTGGCCCGCCCTGGTCAAGCCGTCGGCATCGCGCGGTCTGATCGCGATGGTGTTCCTGTCGGCCACTTGCATCGGCGGCTTCTATTCGACCTCGCTGGCCTGGGGACAGCACACCCACTACTCGATGATCGAGTACTGGCGCTGGTGGCTGGTGCACCTGTGGGTGGAAGGCTTTTTCGAAGTGTTCGCCACCGCCGTCGTCGCGCTGATCTTCACGCGCCTGGGGCTGGTGCGCACCGAGAGCGCCAACCGCGCCATCATCGCCGAGACCATCGTCTTCCTGTTCGGGGGCATTCTCGGCACGCTGCACCACCTCTACTTCACCGGCACGCCCACATCAGTGATCGCCGTGGGCGCCGTGTTCTCCGCGCTCGAGGTGGTGCCGCTCACGTTGATCGGACTGGAGGCCCTGCAGACTTACCGCCGCTCGCAGGCCCTGCCCTGGCTCGCGGCCTACAAGTGGATTGTCATGTGTTTCGTGGCCGTCGGCTTCTGGAACACGATCGGCGCCGGCGTGCTCGGCTTCGCGATCAATCCGCCCGCCTCGCTCTACTACGTGCAGGGGCTCAACATGACGGCCGCGCATGGCCACGCCGCCCTCTTTGGCGTCTACGGCATGCTGGGCATCGGGCTGATGCTGTTCTGCCTGCGCGGCCTGTACGAGCGCCAGCTGCACGCCGACCGGCTGCTCCGGCCCGCGTTCTGGAGCCTCAACATCGGCCTGGCGATGATGGTGTTCCTGTCGCTGCTGCCCGCCGGCATCTACCAGGCCTGGGCCAGCGTCACACGAGGATTGTGGTACGCGCGCTCGGCCGAGATCGTGCATTCCCGCGTGATGGAGATGCTGGTGTGGATGCGGGTGCCGGGCGACATCGTCTTCGCCGTGGGCGCGGTGCTGCTCGCGGCCTATGCGCTGCGCCTGCTGCGCCGCCCGGCGGCACAGGCCGCGCCACAGGCACCGGTACGTGGCCAGGGCCGCAAGGGGCTGGCGGTGCAGGCCGGCCACGCGGCCGAGCAGTGACACGGCGATCGCAGCCATGAAGCTCACCGCCTTCACCGACTACAGCCTGCGCGTGCTGATCTACCTGGCCGCGCAGCCCGAACGGCGCGCCACCATCGGCGAGATCGCGGCCGCCTTCGCGGTGTCCGAGCATCACCTGACCAAGGTGGTGCACTTCCTGGGCAAGGAGGGGTGGCTGGCCAATGTCCGCGGCAAGGGCGGCGGGCTGGCGCTCGCGAAGCCGCCCGAGGCAATCAACGTCGACGACGTCGTGCGCCGCACCGAGGGCGGTGCCATCGTGGAATGTTTCGGGGAAAACGGCGGTGCCTGCCGCATCACCGGCCTGTGCCGCCTGCAGGGCGTGCTGGGCGAAGCCCTGGCGGCGTTCCACGCGGTGCTGCAGCGCTACACGCTGGCCGACCTCGTGCACAACCGGGAGGCCTTGTCCCAGGTGTTCCTGGCAAGCCGCATCGGCGTGCGGCAACCGGCGGGGAGGAATGCATGACGGCCGCGGCGCCTTTTCCGTACGACGGGCCGGAACATCTGCGCGAGCCGTTGGCCGCGGCGCTGTCGCGCGTCGTCGATCCGGAGATCTCGATGAACATCGTCGACGTCGGCCTGGTCTATGGCGTGACGGTGGACGCAGCGAGGGCGCACGTGCGGATCACGATGACCTCCGCGGCCTGTCCGGTGGCCGAGCTCATCATCGACGAGGCGGAAGCCGAGCTGGACAAGGTCGTCCCGGCCGAGCTGCAAATCCGCGTCGAGCTGGTGTGGGAGCCGCCGTGGAGCCCGGAGCGCATGAGTCCCGGTGCCAAGCGGGCCATGGGATGGTAGGCGCAGCCCGCCCGGCCGTCCGCCGCAGATGGCCCATTCGGACCTCGCCCGCGGGCAGCGGGATGCTCGCGCGCGCGCTGTTCGGCGCGCTGGCCGGCGTGTCGCTGGCGGCCGGCATCGCGGGCGGGCTCTGGCGGCTCGGTGTGGCGGTGCCGGACCCGCTGTCGTTCGCCTCGGCCGGCCAGGTGCTGCTGGTGCACGCTGCGCTGATGGTCTGCGGCTTCCTGGGCACCGTCATCGGCATCGAACGCGCCGTGGCCGTCAAGCAGCGCTGGGCGTTTCTCGCGCCGCTGGCGTCGGGCACCGGCGCGCTGTGCCTGGCCTTCGGCCAGCAGGCCGCCGGCGCGTGGCTCGGCGTGGCGGCGGCGATGGTCTTCCTGGCGGTCAACGCGCTGGTCGTGCGGCGCCAGCGCGCGGCGCACACGCTGCTGCTGGCCCTCGGCGCGGCCGCGTGGGTGGCGGGCAACCTGCTGTTCGCCGCCGGCCGCGACGGCGGCGCGGTCTTCCCGTGGTGGTTCGCCTTCCTCGTCATGACCATCGCGGCCGAGCGGCTCGAAATGACGCGGCTCATGCGACGGCGCCCTGCCGCTGGCGCGGCGCTGCATGCCTTGCTGTTGCTGCTGCTGGCGGGCGCCGCTTGCTCGGGCGCGGCCCCGCTTGCCGGCGGGCTCGCCTACGGCGTGGCGCTGGCGCTGCTGGCCGCGTGGCTGGCGGTGTTCGACATCGCGCGGCGCACGCTGTTCACGCACGGCATCAGCCGCTACATGGCGGTCTGCCTGCTGGGCGGCTATGCCTGGCTCGGCATCGCCGGCGTGGCCTGGGCCGCGGCCGCGCTCGGATGGCCGGCGCGCGATGCCGCGCTGCACGCGCTGGGGCTGGGTTTCGTCGTCAGCATGGTGATGGGGCACGCGCCCGTCGTGCTGCCGGCCATCGCACGCATCAAGCTGCGCTTCGGCGCCTTCTTCTACCTGCCGCTGGTCGCACTGCACCTGTCGCTCTTCGTGCGGCTGGCACTGGGCAGCTTCAGCGTTCCGCTGCGTGCCGCCGGGGCTTCGCTCAATGCGGCCGCGATTATTTTCTTTGCCGTCACCGTGGCCGGCGCGGCCGTCGCGTGGCGCATCCAACATGGCGCCGAGGGCGCCCGAAAGGCCAGATGATGGCAAGCTTCATTCCGCTCGAACCCGCACAGCCCCCTTCGGCTCATGCGTCCGGCTTTGCCCTGTGGCAGCTCGGCTTCCGGCCCTTCTACCTGCTCGCCAGCGCCTTCGCGGCCCTGTCCATCGCGCTGTGGGCTGTGCAGTTCGCCGGCTGGCTGCCGCGCGCCTACCTGCAAGGGCCGATGTGGCATGCGCACGAGATGCTGTTCGGTTTCACACTGGCCGTGATCGTCGGATTTCTGTTCACTGCGGGGCGCAACTGGTCGGGCCAGCCCACGCCCACGGGCCTGCCACTGGCGGCGCTGTCGGCGCTCTGGGTGGCGGGCCGCGTGCTCGTGCTAACGCCCTTCGCCTGGACTGCCGCCACCGTCAACGCGGCCTTTCCACTGGCCTGCGCCCTGGCGCTGGCGCGCCCGTTGGTGGCGGCGCGCAACCGGCGCAACTACTTCTTCGTCGGATTGCTGCTGCTGCTCTCGGGCGCCGCATTCGCCTTTCACCTGGCCGCGCTCGGCGTGCTCGAGGTGCCGGGGTGGCTGGGCATCCAGGTGGCGCTGGACGCCGTGTTGTTCATCATGGCGGTCATGGGGGGCCGGGTGATTCCAATGTTCACCAACAACGCCATTTCGGGCGCCGGTGCCACGCGGCACCCGCTGGCCGAGAACGCCGCGCTGGGGTCGGTGCTCGCACTGCTGCTGGCCGACGCGACGGGCCTGCCGCCGATCGCCGGGATGGCCATCGCGCTGCCTGCGGCGCTCGCGCATCTGGCGCGCTGGCTGCTGTGGCGGCCTTGGAAGGCGCCGGCCAACACGCTGGTGCTCGTGCTGCATGTGGCCTACGCATGGATTCCGGTTCACCTTGTACTGCGGGTGCTGGCGCTATACGGCGTGGTGCCGGCATCGCTCGCCACCCATGCGCTGACCGTGGGCGCCGCGGGCGGCCTCATCATCGGCATGATGGTGCGCACGTCGCGAGGCCACACCGGCCGGGTGCTGCGCGCCGACCAGGTCGACACCGCATGCTTCGTGCTGGTGCTGCTCGCGGCCGTGATCCGGGTTCTCGTTCCGCTTGTTGCGCCGGCCCACGCGATCGCCGCGGTCCTTGGTTCCGCGGCATGCTGGAGCCTGGGCTTCGGCCTGTTTGCGGTGCGGTACTGGCCCGCGCTGAGCCGGGCCCGGCCGGACGGAATGCCAGGCTGAGCTGCAGCCTGCCCGCCGATGTAGCTCATCTCGGCGTGTGGCGGGCGCGCGGCATGCCGGTTGCCGTTGCGCACGTCGCGCAGCTCGGAATACCGGTCGCTGCGGCCGGACCAAATGTGCGCAATGCTTGAGGCGAGAACTTCGTCGTTCACGCCTGCGCGAACCATTGCCCTCAGGTCATGCCCTTCACCGGCGAACAAGCATGTGTAGAGTTGCCCATCGGTCGACAGGCGCGCGCGGCTGCACGTGCGACAGAAGGCCTGCGTCACGCTGCTGATGACACCGATCTCG
Source organism: Variovorax sp. Root434 (assembly GCF_001426595.1). Lineage (NCBI taxonomy): Bacteria > Pseudomonadati > Pseudomonadota > Betaproteobacteria > Burkholderiales > Comamonadaceae > Variovorax > Variovorax sp. Root434. The sequence goes on along the minus strand of NZ_LMEK01000011.1, from coordinate 9,519 downwards.
CCACCGCCGTCGGCATAGGCCCAGCGCTGGGCGGTCTCCCCCGGCGCGCTTGCGTCTAATGGCACGAGCGGCCACTCGGCGGTGATCCGCCCGATGACCTCGGCCGACGGCAGGACTTCGTCCATCCGCCAACCGTTGGTGGCGCCGACGTCCATGTATTCGATGAATCGCAGCGGTCTACGACGCCGCGCTGCGGCGCGCCGGAATGCTGCGCGTCGACACGCTGCAGGAGCTCTTCGTCGCCGCGGAAACCCTGTCGCGCTTCCGGGCCAACGGCCACGGCAGGCTCACGGTCATGACCAATGCCGGAGGCGCCGGCGTGATGGCGGCCGACGCGGCGGCGCACGAGGGCGTGGCGCTGGCCGACCCCGGCTGCGCGCTGCTCGCCCGCCTCGACGCGCTGCTTCCGGCGAACTGGTCGCGCGCCAACCCCATCGACATCATCGGTGACGCGCCAGCCGAGCGCTATGCCGAGACGCTCGGCGCGCTGCTGGCCGACGCGTCGGCCGGCGCGGTGCTCTTCATGCATGCGCCCACGGCCATCGTGCGCAGCGAGGATGTCGCGCGCGCCTGCCTGCCGCTGTTGCGCGGCCACGCCTCGCGCGTGATGAGCGCCTGGCTCGACGACGATGCGGTTGCCCAGGCGCGCAGGCTCTTCGAGGATGCCGGCGTGGCCGACTACGCCACGCCCGAAGAAGCGGTGCACGCCTTCGCGATGCTGCAGACCTACAGGCGCAACCAGGAGATCCTGATGGAGACGCCGGGCGCCGACCAAGGCGCCGTGCCGGACGCCGCCGCGGTGCACGCCACGCTGGGCGCGGCGCTGGCCGAGCAGCGCGAATGGCTCGGCGAACAGGAGGCCAAGTCGCTCTTGCGGGCCTACGGCATCGAGACGGTGCCCACCGTCGCCCTCGCGCCAACGGCCGAGGCGGCCGTCGAGCTGCCAAGGGGCTGGGATACCCGGTGGCGCTGAAGATCCTCTCGCGCGACATCACGCACAAGTCGGACGTCGACTTCGACGTGCATCACGGCAACGGCAGCGCGGACATCTTCCGCGACGACGAGCGCGTGCTCATGTGCTCCATCTTCGAGAAGGGCATCTATCCCTTTGCAGGCGAGGAGGACAACGGTCCGCGGATGGTGAACGTCGGGCTGCCCTCGCGCTCGGGCGGCGATGCTTTCAGGGCGGCCGTCACAGGCCACTGGCTGCCGGCGCTCGAAGCCTTCGCCCCGCAGCTCGTCTACGTCTCGGCGGGCTTCGACGGACACCGGGAGGACGACATGGGCAACCTCGGCCTGGTGGAGAACGACTACGCCTGGGTCACGCGGCAGATCATGGACGTGGCGCAGCGGCATTGCCGCGGCCGCGTCATCTCTTGCCTCGAAGGCGGCTATGCGCTCAGCGCGCTCGCCCGCAGCGCCGCCGCGCACGTCAAGGTGCTGATCGGCGCCGACTGACCGCGGCGCCGGGCCGCGGCCAGCATGCGGCCTCGTTCAGTGCCCGCTCGCGCCATGCGCGCCGATGCCCGTCTCGGAACGCACCTGCTGCGCGAGGAAACCGCCCCGGTCGACCTGCGCGCGCGCGCTGAGGTCCAGCACCGAGAACAGCCAGATGCCCACGAAGGCGATGCTCATCGAGAACAGGCATGGCGAGGTGTACGGGAACGGAGCCGACCCCGCCGGATAGCCGAAGGTGGCCTCCCAGACCGAGGGCGAAACCACCGTCAGCACCACAGAGGACACCAGCCCCAGGAAGCCGCCGATCACCGCTCCGCGCGTGGTGCAGCCCTTCCAGAGCACCGACATGAAGAGCACCGGGAAGTTGGCCGAGGCCGCGATGGCGAAGGCCAGCGACACCATGAAGGCGATGTTCTGCTTCTCGAACACGATGCCCAGCAGCACCGCCAGCGCACCGAGCGCCAGCGTGGTGATCCTGGAAACCCGCAGCTCGGCCGCACTGCCCGCGTCGCCCTTCTTGATGACGGTGGCATACAGGTCGTGCGACACGGCGGAAGCGCCTGACAGCGTGAGGCCCGCCACCACCGCGAGGATGGTCGCGAAGGCCACCGCCGAGATGAAGCCGAGGAACACGTTGCCGCCCACCGCATTGGCGAGGTGGATCGCCGCCATGTTGCCGCCGCCCTTGAGCACGCCCTTGGCGTCGAGGAAGTCCGGGTTCGTCAGCACGAAGGTGATGGCGCCGAAGCCGATGATGAAGGTCAGCAGGTAGAAGTAGCCGATCCAGCCGGTGGCCCACATGACCGACTTGCGCGCCTCCTTGGCGCTGGGCACGGTGAAGAAACGCATCAGGATGTGCGGCAGCCCGGCCGTGCCGAACATGAGCGCCATGCCGAAGGAGATGGCCGAGATCGGGTCCTTTACGAAATTGCCCGGGCCCATGATCGACTGCCCGATGCTCGCGGCCACCTCGGCGGTCTTGCCGTCCTTCAGCGCCAGGTCGGTCTTGACCTTGACCGCGCCGGCGAACATCGCCTCGGGGCTGAAGCCGAAGTGCCAGAGCACCGACACCGCCATGAAGCTCGCACCGCCCAGCAGCAGGCCGGCCTTGATGATCTGCACCCAGGTCGTGGCCGTCATGCCGCCGAAGAGCACGTACACCATCATGAGCGAGCCCACGATGACCACCGCGATCCAGTACTCGAGGCCGAAAAGCAGCTTGATGAGCTGCCCCGCCCCCACCATCTGCGCGATGAGATAGAACGCCACCACCACCAGCGTGCCCGAGGCCGCGAAGATGCGCACCGGCGTTTGCTTGAAACGGAATGCGGCGACGTCGGCGAAGGTGAACTTGCCGAGGTTGCGCAGCCGCTCCGCCATCAGGAAGGTGATGACCGGCCAGCCCACGAGAAAGCCGATGGAATAGATCAGCCCGTCATAGCCGGTGGCCATCACCGCCGCCGAGATGCCGAGGAACGACGCCGCGGACATGTAGTCGCCGGCGATGGCGAGCCCGTTCTGGAAGCCGGTGATGCCGCCGCCGGCCGTGTAGAAGTCGGACGCCGAGCGGGTGCGCGCGGCGGCCCACTTGGTGATGAAGAGCGTTCCCACCACGAACAGCGCGAACATGCCGATGGCAGTCCAGTTGGTGGCCTGCTTCTGCAGCTGGCCCAGGTCGGCGCCGGCCGCGAAAGCACCCACCGAAACGGCGCACAGGGCGAGGAAGGCGGCGGCGGATCGCACGCGCGGGACGCGGGGGACGCGCGGGGCGTGCAGGAGAGTGGCGCTCATTGCCTGGCCTCCTTCTGGACAGCCTTGACCACGGCGTCGGACAGGTTGTCGAACTCCGCGTTCGCGCGGCGCACGTAGTAGCCGGTGATCACCACGGTGAACATGATCACCCCGAAGCCGATCGGCATGCCCAGGGTCATGACGCCGTCGCCGATGCGCCGCGCCAGGAACTCCTTGTCGAAGGCCACCAGCAGCACGAAGCCGTAGTACGCGATGAGCATCAGCACCGCCAGCGTCCAGCCGAAGCGGTCGCGCCGGCGCTTGAGTTGCCTGTATTGGGGATGCGCGGCGACGCGCGCGACCAGATCGTCTTCCATCGGGGGTCTCCTTGTTTGCAATGGGCGGATTAGGAACGCGCGCGCCGTGCCGAAGCTTGCGCTGGCGCAAGGTTTTCTTCTTCGCCGCCGGCAAGATCGGGCCCCCAAACGAAAGCCACGAGACATGAACGCACCCGATCTCCCGTCCCGTCTTCCGACCTACGCACCACCGGAGGCGCTCGCCCGATCCGCCCACGTTGCCGGCCGCGCCGCCTACGACGCGCTGGTGGCCGAAGCCGATGCCGACCACGAGGGCTACTGGGCCCGCCTCGCGCGCGAATTCATCGGCTGGAAGACGCCGTTCACCAAGGCGCTGGACAGCAGCGATGCGCCCTACTACCGCTGGTTCGAGGACGGCACCCTCAACGTCTCGTGGAACTGCCTCGACCGCCAGGTGGAGGCCGGCCGGGGCGACAAGGTGGCGATCGTCTTCGAGTCGGACGACGGCAACGTCACCCGCACGACCTATGCGCAGCTGCTGGCGCAGACCTGCCGCATGGCCAACGCCCTGAAGGCGCGCGGGGTGAAGAAAGGCGACCGCGTCGTCATCTACATGCCGATGTCGGTCGAAGGCGTGGTCGCGATGCAAGCCTGCGCGCGGCTGGGCGCGGTGCACTCGGTGGTGTTCGGCGGCTTCTCGGCGCATGCGCTGCGCGACCGCATCGCCGACACCGGCGCGGCGGTGGTCGTCACCGCCGACCAGCAGGTGCGCGCGGGCAAGCAGCTGCCGCTCAAGGCGATGGTCGACGAGGCGATCGCGCTGGGCGGCTGCGAGGCGGTGGAATCGGTCATCGTGTACCGCCGCACCGGCGAGCCCATCGCTTGGACGCCGCGGGATCTGTGGATGCACGAGATAACCCAGGCACAGGACGACGGCTGCGAACCCGAATGGGTCGGCGCCGAGCATCCGCTGTTCCTTCTCTACACATCAGGCTCCACGGGCAAGCCCAAGGGCGTGCAGCACTGCAGCGGCGGTTATTTGCTGCATGCGGCGCTCACTACCAAGTGGACCTTCGACATGCACGACGGCGACGTGTTCTGGTGCACGGCCGACATCGGCTGGGTCACGGGCCACACGTACATCGCCTACGGCCCGCTGGCCATCGGAGCAACGCAGGTGGTGTTCGAGGGCGTGCCCACCTATCCCGATGCGGGACGCTTCTGGCAGATGATCGAGCGGCACCGCGTCACGGTGTTCTACACAGCACCCACAGCCATCCGGTCGCTGATCAAGGCGGCGGAGGGCAATCCGGCGGTCCACCCCGATCGTCATGACCTCGGCAGCCTGCGCGTGCTGGGCTCGGTCGGCGAGCCGATCAACCCGGCCGCCTGGGAGTGGTATCGGCAGCACGTGGGCGGCGGCCGCTGCCCGGTGCTCGACACCTGGTGGCAGACCGAGACCGGCGGCCACATGATCACGCCGCTGCCCGGCGCCACCGATCTCGTGCCGGGCTCCTGCACCCTGCCCCTCCCCGGCATCGCGGCGGCCATCGTCGACGAGACGGGCAACGACGTGCCCGATGGCGAGAGCGGCCTGCTGGTCATCAAGAAGCCATGGCCGAGCATGATCCGCGCGGTGTGGGGCGACGACGCGCGCTACCGATCGAGCTACTTTCCGCCGGAGCTGCGCGGCTACTACCTGGCGGGCGACGGTGCCGCGCGCGACAGGCTCACGCGCTACTTCACCATCGGCGGGCGCATCGACGACGTGCTGAACGTCAGCGGCCACCGCATGGGCACGATGGAGATCGAATCGGCGCTCGTGGCCTGCACGGCGCTGGTGGCCGAGGCGGCGGTGGTGGGCCGTCCCGACGAGACCACGGGCGAGGCGATCTGCGCGTTCGTGGTGCTCAAGCAGCCGCGCCCCACGGGCAAGGAAGGAGACCGCCTGGCCGCCGAACTGCGCGCGTGGATCGGCAAGGAGATCGGCCCCATCGCCAAGCCCAGGGAGATCCGCTTCGCCGACAACCTGCCCAAGACGCGCAGCGGAAAGATCATGCGCCGCCTGCTGCGCTCGGTGGCCAAGGGCGAAGCGATCACGCAGGACGTGTCGACGCTGGAGAACCCGGCGATCCTCGATCAGCTGACCGAGACGCACTGAGGCGACCGGCGGCTGGCTATCCGCCCGCCGGGCGCCGCTGCGCGGGAAGCGCATCCACCGGGATGCGCAGATACGCGACGCCGTTGTCGTCGGCAGGCTGGAGCCGCCCGCCGCGCACGTTCACCTGGATCGACGGAAGGATGAGCGTGGGCACGTCCAGCGTTGCGTCGCGCGCCGTGCGCATCGCCACGAACTCGTCGGCGCCGATGCCGTCGCGCACGTGGATGTTGCGGGCTTCTGTCCCGGCCCGGGCCTGCTCGCCCTGGGCATGGGCGAAACCAAGGCCCATGTCTTCGTGCTCGCGATGCTCGCGGGCATGGGAATCTTCGAACTCATCGAGCACCGCGCGCGACAAGGCTGAGGCTACCCGGCGCCCGCCTGCTCGCTCCCGGCCGCATGCACCAGCAGTACGGGAATGCAGGAGCCGCGCACGATCCGCTCCGTGCTGCTTCCCAGCAGCAGTTGCCCGAGGCTGCGCCGGCCTCGCGTGCCCGCAATGATCAGGTCGGCATGCCATCCCCGTGCTTCGTCGGCGACGAGGCTTGCCACCGTGCCGTCCGATTCGTTGTAGAGCACGGTGTCGACCTCGACGCCGGCGCAACGGACGCGCTCGGCACTTAGGGCGAGCATGCGCTCGGCCTCCGCCTGCAGGTCCGACGACCCGTCGCGGGCGTAGCCGGCCCGCGAGACCGAAAGCTCGTCGATGGCATGGAGCAGCCGCACCCGGCTTCTCATCGGCCTGGCGAGGCGGATCGCCTCCTCGACGCCCTGGGCCGATGCCGGGCTGCCGTCTATGGGAACGAGTATTCGTCGGTACACGGATTGCTCCTTGCCGAGCAAGGCTGCGTCTGCAACCGCGATGCCTGCCCGTTCTTCACTCATCCATTCTGGCCATGCGGGCGGCCTTCGAATTGACATGCATCAATCGCGGATCATGCCGTCCATGGCCTGGAGGATGCGATCGCGGCGTCCGGCCAGCTCGGGGTTGTGCGTGACGAAGAGAACAGCCACGCCGCACTCGCGGTTGGCTTCGTCCAATCCCCGCAGCGGGGCGATGTTGATGTGGCGCAAGCCCGGCCGCGGCAGGCGACGAAAGAATCTGCTTGCCCGTCGCGCCGGGGCCGGCGGCAGGTGCCTGTTGAAGGCGGCCCCGAGGAGAAAACCCATGTCCGTCTACAAGCACGTGCTGGTTCCGCTGGACGGCAGCCCCACTGCCGACTGCGGCCTGCAGGAAGCCATCCGCCTGGCCGGCGAACTCGGAAGCAGGCTGCGTCTACTCCACGTTGTCGACGACTTTCCGATGCTGATGGAAATGTCGAGCGTCTCCAGCTTCGAGGCCGGCCTGCAGAAAGTGCGCGAATACGGCGAATCGGTCCTCTCGCGCGCTCGGGCCAAGGCGACGGCGGCTGGGGTCGAGGCCGAGACCGTGCTGCGTGAAGTCACGCAGGAGCGCATCGCCGAAGTCGTGACCGAAGAGGCCGCGAAGGCTGCTTGCGACCTGATCGTGATGGGCACCCACGGCCGCCGCGGCCTCAGCCGGCTAGCGCTCGGCAGCGATGCCGACCGCGTTGCGCGAAGCAGCCCCGTGCCGGTGCTGCTGGTGCGTGCAGCGGCGGCAGCGGGCTGAACGCAGCTCCCGCCACACACCAATCCAACCTATCGGAAAAGAACATGACATCCAACACGCTTCGCAACCTGATCGCGTCCACGATCCTCGCCACCGGCGCCTGCACATTCGCCGCCGACTACACGGCACCCGGGCAGTTCAGCCCGCCGGAAAGCGCTGTGCAGAAAGCGGGCGACGCGACGCGCGCGTCGGCCGGCCGGGCCGCGCGTGACGCGGAAGAGGCTGCCCGACAGGCAGTGGACGCCGCCAAGGCTGCTGCCGACAAGGGCAAGGCCACCACCGGCCAGGTATCGGAGACCCTGGCCGAGGGCATCCGCAAGGCCGCGCGAAAGGCGGCCCAGGCGGCGACGCGCCTGGAAGAAAAAACCGCCGCCTCCGCAGCCAGGGCGCTCGACGAAGGCAAGGACACCGCGCTGGCCGCCCAGGAAGAAGGCCGGAAGGCGGCCCAGGCCTCCAGGGAGGCCCTCGCCCGGGCGGAGGAATCGGTGAACCGGTCCGCGCAAGCCGGCAAGGAAGAAGCCGAGACGGCAGCGCAGGCTACGCGCGAAGCGCTCGACAAGGCGGAAGAAGCCATGCAATCGGCCGCCAGGGCAGCCGCCGACGCCTCGGCGCGCACGCTCGAAGCGGCGAAGCGCAAGGCCCGTCCCGCGGGCTCCGATGGAAAGTAATGCCCGCGCCCGATCACCGGAGAGAACGACCATGAACCCCGACATCCAACTCAGGCATGACGTCTTCGCCCAACTCAAATGGGACCCGGCCGTCAACGGCTGCGACGTCGACGTGTGCGTCAAGGACGGCGTCGTGACCCTTCGCGGCCAGGTGATCGACGAGGCGCGGCGTGCCGCCGTGGAGCGGGCCGCGCGCCGCACCGAAGGGCTGACGATGCTGCTGAACCGGCTCATCGTGATGCCGTCGCCGCAGGACGCGCCGGCGTCCACCCCGGCCGGCGCGCACTCGTCCTGAGCTCGAAACGGCGGCAAGGCGCCGTCAATGCGCCATCAGCAGGGGAACGCTTGTGCGCATCAGCACTTCGCGGGTCACTCCGCCCAGCAGTTGTTCCTGCGCGCGGGCATGGCCATAGCCTCCCATCACGAGCAGGTCGCTGCCGAGCACGTCCGCGCGGTCGAGCAGCGCGTCGGAGATGCGTAGCGACGTCACCAGGCGCTCGACGCTGGCCTGGACACCATGGCGCAGGAGCCAGCCGCTCAGGTCCTCGGGATCCGGCGCATCCGGTGGACCCGCGGCCGTGTCCCTGCGCAGGGACAGCAGCGTGACGTGCGTGGCACCGCGCAGCAGCGGGATCGCGCCGCGTAGCGACATGGATGCTTCCCGGCTGCCGTCCCAGGCCACGAGGATCCTGTCCAGACCCCGGGAGATGCGGCGATCCGCGCGCGGAACGATCAGCACCGGTCGTCCCGCGTTCAGCATGACCTGCTCGGGCAGCCGGCTCGCCGCTTCGCACAACGCCGCCGCCTCGTCAGCCTGCCCGACAACGATCAGGTCGCTGGCCCGGCCGTGGTGGACCACGGCCTGCACCGGATCGCCGTCCACCAGCCGTGCATCGCTGGAGGACGCAGCCGGCCGTATCCGGCTGTGGAACACGTGAGCGACAGTCTCGGCCCGCCTGCGCAGGTACAGCGAGGCCTCGACGATCGTGCGGTCCAGCTCCCCGGAAGCTCGCGGAGCCGGGCCTGTTCCGGCCGGAGCCCAGGTGGGCACGATGCCCATCAGGTGGCTCCCATGCAGCCTCGCGAGCCGTGCCGCCAGCCGGGTGCGGACCTCGCAGCACTCGGTGTGGTCCAGGTGCACCGAGATGGTCGAAAGCGTCATGCCTGCCGCCTTGCCCGGGCGGCCTTGCGGCCGGCTTTCATCCGGTGCGCGGAAGGCGCGGACGCCAGGGCACCGTGCAGCGTGTGCAGGGCTTCGCTCACCACGGCCTTTCGCGAAGGCTGGGCCGGTGCGGCCTCGTGGGCGGCCGCCGCAGGCGCGGGGTGATCCGGTCCCTGAGACCGCAGCACCTGCATCGGCGCCGTGGCGAGCGCGTGCCAGTCCTCGGCGCGCATGACGGCGTCCGTCTCGGCGCGGGTCAGCGCAATGCAATCCTGCAGCGCCCGCGATCCGATCGACTCGAACATCTCGAGCGAGTGCAGCCAGATGCTGCATTGCGCCTTGCACAGCGCCAGCGGAAAAGTGAAGTCGGTGCTCATGGTGTGTCCTCTCGCCCG
>NZ_LMEK01000010.1:0-70476 GCF_001426595.1 Variovorax sp. Root434 | reverse complement strand
CATGGTGATGGTCAACCTGCCGACGGCGGGGGTGGACTACCACGTGCCGTTCGGCGGCCGCAAGGGCTCGAGCTACGGTCCGCGCGAGCAGGGCAAGTATGCGCAGGAGTTCTTCACCACTGTGAAGACGGCTTACACCGCCGCCGGTTGAAGAGCCATGACCCATCGCTACGCCTGCTTCATCGCGCTGATGGGCCTGTCGGCCATGCCGGCAGCCGCTCACGCAGCGCTGGCACAGCCGTCGGATTGGCTGCTGGCCTCGCTCTCCGGCGCCATCGAGCACCACATTGCCGGCCACACAGCTTGGCATGCGCGGCTGATGGTGCTCGGCTGGGGCATCCTGTTGCCGCTCGGCGCGTTGGCGGCGCGCTTCTTCAAGATCATGCCGGGCCAGGACTGGCCGCAGCAGCTCGACAACAAGGCGTGGTGGCATACGCATCGCGTGTTGCAGTACGCCGGCGTACTTGCGATGACCGTCGGGCTCGGGCTCGCGTGGGGCCTCGCCGGTAGACGCGATACAGCGGCGCAGGTGCATGCGTGGCTCGGCTGGAGCCTGTGTATCGCGGGGTGGGCGCAGGTTGCCGGCGGCCTGCTGCGCGGCAGCAAGGGCGGCCCTGCCGATGCCCGGCTTCGCGGCGATCACTACGACATGACTCGCTGGCGCATCGGCTTCGAGCGACTGCACAAATCGCTGGGCTGGCTGGCCATCGCCCTGGCGGTGATGACCATCGCTCTCGGGCTCGTCATCGTCGACGCGCCGCGCTGGATGGCCGCCGTTCTGGCCCTCTGGTGGTGCGCCTTTGCTGCGGCCTTCATCCGGCTCCAACGCCAAGGCCGCTGCATCGACACCTACCAGGCCATCTGGGGACCGAGTGCCGTGCACCCGGGAAATCGACGGCCCCTCATGGGTTTGGGGGTTCGCCGCTACACGGCGGCCGCCTGGCGAGCCCGTTGCGGCCGACCCTGACCCTTCCTTCAAAAACCAACTTCAAAGAGACAAGATGTCAGGACTGGAATTGAACAACGTGGTCAAGCGCTTCGGCGAGGTGACCGTGGTGCAGCAGATGGACCTCACCATCGGCGATGGCGAGTTCGTCGTGCTGCTGGGTGAATCGGGCTGCGGCAAGAGCACGACATTGCGCATGATCGCCGGGCTCGAGGAAGTCAGCGAAGGGCACATCACCATCGGCGGGCGCGACGTCACGCGCGTGGCGCCGATGGCGCGCGACATCGCAATGGTGTTCCAGAACTACGCGCTGTATCCGCACATGGACGTCGGGACGAACATGTCGTTCGCATTGCGCCTGGCGGGCCGGCCAAAGGCGGAAATCGACAGCAAGGTGGCTGCAGCCGCCAAGGTGCTGAACATCGGGCACCTACTTGCGCGCAAACCTAAGGAGCTGTCGGGTGGCCAGCGCCAGCGCGTGGCGATCGGCCGGGCCATCGTGCGCGAGCCCAAGGTCTTTCTGTTCGATGAACCGTTGTCGAACCTCGATGCCAAGCTGCGCGGCCACATGCGCGCCGAGCTGGCGTTGCTGCACGAGCGCCTGGGCAAGACCACGGTCTACGTGACGCACGATCAGGTCGAGGCCATGACCCTGGCCTCGCGCATCGTGATCTTCGACAAGGGCCGCATCCAGCAGGTGGGCACGCCGTCGGAAGTGTTCACGCGGCCGGCGAGCCTGTTCGTGGCGGGCTTCATCGGAACGCCCACCATGAATTTTTTCAAGGCCCGCTATGTCGAGGAAGACGGCCGGTGCGTGCTGCGCGGCGAAGGTTTTGCCTGGCAACCGCCCGCCTGGCTTGCGGCCAATCCGCCCGACCCAGAGCAAGGTCTGACGCTGGGCCTGCGCCCGCAGGCGCTGCGAACCAGCCCTGCCGCGGCGCAGTTGACCGTCAAGGTGGAAGTGGTGGAGTACCTCGGCACCGAAAGCCAGATCGTCGGCCACATGGTCACGTCCTCGGGCCAGCGCGTGGCCGCGATGCTGCCGGGCGATGCCCATGCGCAGTTGCACCGCAACGTCCACCTGGGATTCGACAGCGAAGACCTGCACGTTTTCGACAGCGACAGCGGACGCTCCCTGCGCCGCTGATTCCGCTCTCATCCATCAACAAGAAATGAGACAGTCATGAAGAGAAGAGATTTCGTCAAGAGCAGTGCGATGACGGTGTTCGGCGCCGGCCTGCCTGTTCACGGGGCGCTCGCGCAGAGCCGCTACGCCAGGTACGCGGGCCAGACCGTGACCTTCAGCATCCCGGCGCATCCGCACTACGACGCGATGCTGAAGATCCTGCCCGAATTCACCAAGGAGACCGGCATCAAGGTCGACGTGGACAAGCTGGCCATGGGCCGCATGAAGGAAAAGCAGTTGCTCGAAATGGCCAAGTCGCAAGGGGACTACGACCTGGTGAGCTACGTGGTGATGTGGAAGGGCGAATATGTCGCCAAGAACCTCATCCATCCGCTGGAGCGCTTCTTCAGGAATTCTGCCCTGGCCGATCCCGCGTACGACCTGAAAGACATCATCCCGATCTACCTGGAGAACCTGGGCATGGTCGGTGGCCCCAAAGGCTACCTGGCAGGCCCCGGCGCCCAGCTCTACGGCCTGCCCTATGGTGCTGAAACCTCGGTGCTGGCCTACCGCCGCGACATCTTTGCCAAACACAACCTGCAGCCGCCCGGCAACTACGACGATTTCGCCAAGCTCCTGCGCGTGTTGAAAGACAAGGAAGGCATTGGCGCATTGGCCTCGCGCGGACAGGCCGGCCACCAGTGCGTGCACGCCTGGCTGTTGCACCTGAACCCGCTCGGAGGCAGCATCTTCGACGAGGAATGGAAGGTGCGCTTCAATGACCAGGCGGGCGTCAAGGCGCTCAAGTTCCTGCAGGAGGTGGTGGCCACCGGCCCGGCTGGCATCCCGGCCTATGGGCAGGGCGAGAGCAATACGGCCTTCCTGCAGGGCCAGGCTGCGATGTACCTCGACTCCACCTCGCTCGCCGGTCTGGTCAACGACCCCTCCAAGTCGAGGATCGCTGGCAAGGTGAGCTGGGCGCTGCACCCCATGGGCACCAGGCGCGCATCGCAGTCGGGCGGCCTGGGCTTGGCGATCCCGAAGAACGCGAAGAATGCCGATGCCGGCTTCCTGCTGATGCAGTGGCTCACCTCGAAAGCACAGGACAAGGCCTGCGCCCGGGCCGGCGGCACGCCGGTGCGCAACTCCACGATGCTCGATGCCGAACTGGTGCGCCAGTACCCGGAATTCATCACGTTCAGGGAGGCATTGAAGTACTCCAATCCCGATTGGCGACCGATCATCCCGGTGTGGGACAAGATCAACGTGCAGGCGCTGGGCGTCGGCATCTCCGAGGCACTCACCGGCAGGAAGACAGCAGAGGCCGCGCTCAATGACCTGGTGGGTCCGGTCACGCAGATCATGCGCGAAGCGAACTACAAGGTCTGATCGCGATGCGCACATCTCCCTGGATTCCGGCCTTCTACCTCGGCCCGGCTGTCCTCATCATGGTGGCGGCCTGCCTCTACCCCGTTCTGTCGGCCTTTCAACTCGGCTTCTTCGACTGGAGCATGGGCACTCCGTGGAGTGACGCCCGCTGGGTCGGGCTCGACAGCTTCGTCTCGGCACTCTCCGATCCACGCGTCTGGTCGTCGCTGTGGACCACCCTGCAATTCGCAGCGGTGAGCGTCAGCGTGGAGATGGTGGCGAGCATCGCCTTGGCGCTGGCGCTGGAACGCCCGGTGCGCGGCACGGCGTTCTTCCGCACGCTGTTCATCCTGCCGATGATGATCGCGCCCATTGCGGTCGGCTTGGCCTGGCGTTACCTGTTCGACGCGCAGTTCGGCCTCGTCAATGCAGTCCTGGGCTTGTTCGGCATCGCCGCACGAGGCTGGTTGGCGGACCCGACCCTGGCCTTCGCCGCAATCGTCGTCGCCGACATCTGGCAGTGGACTCCCTTCGTCTTCATCATGATGGTGGCGGCCCTGGCCAACGTGGACGCGGCGGTGATCGAGGCCTCGCGCATCGATGGTGCCAAATGGTGGCAGATGACCTTCATGGTCAAGCTGCCGATGGTGATGCACGTGATCGCCATCACGCTGATGATGCGGCTGATAGATGCCTTCCGCGTGCTCGAGGTGATCTACGTGCTGACCTTCGGCGGTCCTGGCGATTCGACCGAAATTCTCGCCCTGCATATCTACAAGACGGCCTTTGTCGGTCAGCAGCTTGGCGCTGCGGCGGCGATCTCGGTGCTGTTGCTGGTAGTGGTCGTGGCTCTCTCCTGGGGCGCGTTGCGGCTGTCGAACCCGCTCAAGAACGACAGGTGAGACGACAAGCATGAAACGGCATTCCCCTCTTTTCGCGGCACTGCATTACGCGATGCTGATTGCGCTCGCGGTGCTGTGCATCGCACCGATCGCGGTGATCTTCACCACCAGCCTGCGTCAGCAGGTGCAGATCTTCGCCGAGCCCCTGAACTTCATCTTCACGCCCACGCTGGAGAATTACCGCGCCGTGCTGGAAGAAGACAAGTTCAGCAGCTACCTGATGAACAGCCTGTTCGTCGGCATTGTCTCCACGGCCGTCACACTGGTGCTCGGCTGCATGGCTGCTTACGGCCTGGCCCGCTTCCGCTTTGCGGGGCGCAACATGGTGGCCTACACCACGCTGCTGCTGCGCACCGTGCCGCTGGCCGTGCTGGCCATTCCGGTCTTCATGATCTGGAACCAGTGGCACCTGGTCAACAGCCTGTGGGGCCTGGTCCTTCTGTACGTGGCGGTCAACCTGCCCTTCACCATCTGGCTGCTCTACGGCTTCGTGCTGCAGGTTCCGATCGAACTGGAAGAAGCCGCGGCCATCGATGGCTGCGGTCCGATCAAAGTGTTCATGAAAGTGCTGCTTCCGCTGATGGCCCCCGGCTTGGCCGCGGCTTCGATCTTCACCTTTCGCATCGCGTGGAACGAGTTCATCCTGGCCCTGGTGCTGACCGACCGCCACACCCGCACGCTGCCCGTGGCGGCCTCATTGTTCATCACCGACATGGGCGTTGATTGGGGCAAGGTGATGGCGATGGGCAGCCTGATCGCGATCCCGCCGCTGATCTTCACGTTCGTCGCCGCGCGCCAGATCATCACCGGGCTCACTGCGGGTGCGGTCAAGGGATGATGGCCCTCGACTGCAACCACGCGGTGTCACACCTGTCGGGCATGGCGATGCCGATGGCACCTGAAATGACCAGCTTCGCAGGCAACGTTCGCACCGGCACCGTGCTCAGACTGAGTGATCGGGCGGCCCTTGTTTGCGATCTCCCAACTATCAGGACTGTCGAGGAAGCATGCTGAAGGATCGATCTTCGATTGGCCGACGGACGCTGATACAGGCTGCAGGCGCATATGGCGCCGCTTGCTGGGGGCTCGGTGCCCGCGCACAGAACTCGAGCCAGCGTGCCTGGGACAAGCTGCGCGGCCAGACCATCCGCGTGAGCTATCCCGGCCCGCACCCACACTACGATGCAGCCGAAGGGCTCTTCGACGATTTCACACGCGAGACGGGTATCAGGATTGAGCGCGACCGGACACCCTACCTCGAGATGAAAGACCGCCAGCTCGCGGGAATGCGAAAGCCCCAAGGCGACTATGACGCCATCACCTATCTGGTGGTGTGGAAGGCCGGGTACATCAAGGAGGGCCTGCTTCGGCCGCTGGACGAGATGCTGGCCGACCCATCGCTGGCCATGCCGAACTACGACTTCAAAGACCTGATTCCCGCCTATGTCCAGGCTATCGGCGTGGCTGGTGGTCCGAAGGCGTCTCTGCCCGGTCCGGACGCTCGGCTGTACGGACTGCCCTATGGCGCGGAAACCAGCGTGCTGGGCTTTCGGCGTGACATCCTGGAGCGACAGAAGCTGCAGGTGCCGTCCACCTACGGAGAATTGCTGCACGCTTGCGAGGTGATCCGCGACAAGGAAAAGATCGGCGGCGTAAGCTCGCGCTCGCAGGCGGGCCATCAAATCACGCATGCCTGGCTGCTGCACCTTTCGCCATTCGGCGGTCAGGTGTTCGATGCCGGCTTCAGGCCTGTGCTGCACGAGGATCCAGGCATCAAGGCTGCCGAGACACTTCGCCGCCTGGTCGAGACGGGTCCGGTCGCTGCCGGCAAGGCCGGTTTCGATGAGATGCAGGCCGCGTTCCTCCATGGCGAATGCGCGTTCTATCTCGACACGCTGGCCGTCATGGGGCCGGCCAAGGATCCGAGGCGTTCGAAGGTGGTGAACAAGGTCGCCTACGCGATGCATCCGAGCGGCACCCGCCTGTCGGGGCAGACCGGCGGCTTTGGGCTTGCGATTCCGAAGAACGCGCGCCATCCCGAAGCCGCCTGCGTGTTCATCCAGTGGTTGACCAGCAAGGCAAACGATCTGCGTGTGGCAACGCTCGGTGGCAACGCGGGCCGCTGGTCGACATTGGCCAATGTCGATTTCAAGCTCAGGAATCCCGAGCAAGGCATGCTGCCTTTCGTGCTGCGCGCTGCCAACCCCGACTGGCGACCGTTGATCCCGGAATGGGACGAAATGAGCAAGAACGTCATCGGGCAAGTCCTGCCCGACGTGTTGACAGGCAAGCGCACGGCGCGCGAGGCCCTCGCTTCCACTGTGCCGCAGCTCGAGTCGCTGCTGCGAAGCGGTGGTTGGATAGGCAAGGCCGTACCCACGGGTGCTGCAAAAGGATGAAACGCATGGATACCCGGATCGAAATCTTCGATGCTCGCCTGTCCCCCATCGTCGAGGGGAGCCGGCTGGAGCGACTGTGTACCGGCGCCCGCTGGAGCGAAGGTCCGGTCTGGATGCACGAGGACGAAGCCGTGCTTTGGAGCGACATTCCCAATGACCGCATGCTGCGCTGGAGTGCGCGCGACGGCATGACGGTCTGGCGAACCGGCGTCGAGTTCACCAACGGCCACACGCGCGATCTCACCGGTGGCCTGCTCCACTGCTCGCACGGCCTGCGCGCCATCGTGCGCACGCGCGCCTTGGCCGGAGGCGTGCATGCCGATACGCCCGACGAGATCGTGGTCGACCGCCACCTCGGCAAGCGCCTCAACTCGCCCAACGACGTGGTCGTGAAGCGCGACGGCACGATCTGGTTCACCGACCCTCCTTATGGCATTGCCAGTGACTGGGAAGGCCATCGTGCGGAACGCGAGCAGCCGGCCAACTTCGTGTTCCGCTTCGATCCGGCGAGCGGCCGCCTCGACGCCATGACCGACGCGGTGCAGGAGCCCAACGGCCTCGCCTTCTCGCCCGACGAATCGCGGCTTTACGTGAGCGATACCTCGGCCGCGATGCGCAGCGACGGCAGCGGCCACCACCACCTGATGGTGTTCGACGTCCGCGGCGATGCGCTCGCCAACGGCCGCGTGTTCGCCGAGGTGAATCCCGGCCTGCCCGACGGCTTCCGCCTCGACGCCCAGGGCTGGCTCTACACCAGCAGCCTCGACAGCGTGCAGGTCTACCACCCCGACGGCAGCCTGCTCGGGAAGATCCATGTGCCGGAGAAGGTGGGCAACCTCTGCTTCGGTGGCACGGGGCGCAACCAGCTCTACATCGCAGCTAGCACCTCGCTCTACCGGATCGCCCTTCATACCGAAGGGGTCCAGCATCCATGACCAAAGAGACCCTGCTCCTGGTGGAAAAGTGCAGCCACTGCTTCAGCTACTACGACATCGAAAGCGGTGAACGGCTGCACAGCATCGCCCTCGAGGAGTTTCCGCACGAGTTCGTGGTGGACGCAGCGAAGCGTTTCGCCTACGTGGGCCACTACGGCGTCGAGACCTCAGGCCATCTGGGCCACGGCGGCACTCGCATCTTCCAGATCGACATCGCGGCGCGCAAGCTTGCACGCACCATCGACATCGCCCCCTTCAACCGGCTGCACGGCATGCAGATGGACGAACAGGGCCGCCTCTACGTGCTGAGCGAGGAGCGCGCGCAGCTGGTGGTGCTCGACCGTCCGGAGACCGACACCACGCCGCGCCGCGCAGTGCCCACCGGCGGCATCAAGAGCCACCTGTTCGCGCTCACCCGCGACGGACAGACTGCCTACGTGATGAATCTGCTCTCGCACACCGTGACCAGGGTCCGGCCATACGAAGCCACGGTCGCGCCGGTGCCCTGCGCGCCCGGCGAGAAGCCCGAGGGCTGTGCGCTCTCGGCTGACGAGAAGACGTTTTACGTCACCAACCGGTGGAGCAACACGCTGGCGGCCATCGACACCGCCACCATGAAAGTGCTGCGCGAAGCCCCCTCGCGCGAGGACGCGACGCGCCTCTACCCGTATCGCGACGGGCGTCTGGTGGTCACCAACTACGGCGATCGCAGCCTGTCGATAGTCGACCCGGCGAACCTGAAGGAACTGGCCTGCATTCCGATGGAAGCGCGTGCGATTGCGCTGAGCTTCCATCCGACCCGGCCGCTCGCTTTCGTGAGCCAGGACAACGACCGGCTCGGCTACTTCAACATGGAAACGCTGGCCTTCGAACGCTTCATCAGCACGCAGCGCGAGCCGGACGTGTCATGTGTGGTGCTCCTGTGAACGCGGCAGCGACTGCATCGCGTTCAACGAGGACGGGATCTCCAGGCGGTATGCGGAGCGGGACGGCTAGGCTTCTTCGGCCTCGTTGCGTATGCGCAGCGCCAATTCATACAGCGTGTTGCGCGGTGCGCCGCTGATCTCCGCAGCCAGCTTCACCGCCGTCTTCACCGGCAGTTCCGCCAGCAGCAGTCGCAGCACGCGTTCGCCTTCCGCGCCGCCGTCGCCGCTCACCGCCACCGGGTGCAGCACCAGCGCGAACTCGCCGCGGATGCGGTCGCGATCGGCGCCGAACCAGTCGGGCAGGGCGCTGGCCGCCACCGTCGCGATTTCCTCGAACTGCTTGGTGAGCTCGCGGCCCACGGTGATGCGGCGCTCGCCCAGCGTGGCCAGTGCGCGTGCGAGGTTCTCGATGCGGTGCGGTGCTTCGAGGAGCACCACGGCGCGCGGCTCTTGCGACAGCGCCTGCACGGCCGTGTCGCGTTCGCCGGCCTTGCTCGGCAGGAAGCCCGCGAAGACGAAGGCACTGCTGCTGGCGTTGGCGTCGCCGCCTTCGGCCACCAGGCCCGCCGCGCCCACCAGGGTGGTCACGCTGCTCGCACCGGGCAGCGGCAGCACGCGCTGCCCGGCCGCGCGCACGGCTGCAGCGAGCCGCGCGCCGGGGTCGCTCACGCCGGGCGTGCCGGCGTCGCTGACGTAGGCGATGCGCTCGCCCTGCGCGAGCCGCGCGACCACGGCCTGTGCGGCCTCGGCCTCGTTGTGCTGGTGCACCGCCAGCAGTTGTGCGCCGGGGCGGTCGATGCCGTAGGCGCGCAGCAGGCTTTGCGTGTGGCGCGTGTCCTCGCAGGCGATGGCGTCCACCAGTTGCAGCACGTGCAGCGCGCGCAGCGTGATGTCGGCCAGGTTGCCGATGGGCGTGGCGACCACGTAGAGCGTGCCCTGCGGATAATGCTGCGCACCCGCGGCGTCGCGCGCGGCCGCGAGGGCGGCGCCGAATGAAGCAGGGGCGAGTGAAGCCAAGGGGTTTCTCCGTCAGAACGAACAAGAAGATTGCAGGCAGGGAGCCATGAAGACAGACACCACAACGAAGCGCCGCGGCGATGCGGCGGAAGACGCCGCACTCGACCATCTGCAGGACGCCGGCCTCGTGCTGGTCGCGCGCAATTATCGGACGCCGGGGCGCGGCGGCGGCGAGATCGACCTGATCATGCGCGATCCGCGCCATTCGCCGCAGGGCACCCTGGTGTTCGTCGAGGTCCGCCAGCGCAGCACCGGCACGCACGGCGGCGCGGGCGGCAGCATCACCGGGCTGAAGCAGCGGCGCATCGTGTTCGCCGCGCAGCATTACCTGAGCCGGCTGCGCACGGTGCCGCCATGCCGTTTCGACGTGGTGCTGGTCGAGGAGAAAATCACCTGGCTGCAAGCGGCCTTCGACGCCGGCTGAAGCGCTCCCGCCAAGGGAACCGAAGCCTTGGCCGGCGGCTCCACACACGTCTTGTTTCACAACCCCCAGTTATCATCCCGCCTCATGCTCGAGCAACGGATTCAGCAGCACTTCATCGACAGTGCCGACCTCAAATACCAGACCGGACCGGTCCTCAGCAAACCCATCTCCCAAGCGATGCAGGCCATCCTGGCGTGCGTGACCAGCGGCGGCAAGGTGCTCGCCTGCGGTGCTGGCGTGTCGGGGCTGCTGGCGGCCCAGTTCGCCGCGCAGTTCGTGGGCCGCTTCGAACGCGAACGGCCCGAGCTGGGCGCCATCGCGCTGCCCGGCGACACCACCGACCCCGAGGCCGACAGCGCCAGCGCGACGGACGTCGACCGCTTCGCCCGCCAGGTGCGCGCGCTCGGCCAGGCCGGCGACGTGCTGCTGGCATTGAGCGCCAGCGGGCAGTCGGCGTCGGTGCTGGCCGCGGTGGCAGCCGCGCACGAACGCGACATGACCGTGGTCGCGCTGCTCGGTAACGCCGTCTCGGGGGCGCCCTCGGCGCCGGTCGCGGGCAGCAGCGGTTCGGGCGGCGCCATCGGCCGTGCGCTGCGCGAGACCGATGTCCAGATCAGCGTGCCGCACGAGCGTGCGGCGCGCATCCACGAAATCCACCAGATCGCGCTGCATTGCCTGTGCGACGGCGTGGATGCCCAGTTACTCGGAGAACAGGAAGCTTCCTCATGACCATGACGACCATGACGATGACATCATCGACCCGGCGTTTCGCCCTGGCCCTCACCCTGGGCGCCGCACTGGTCGCCGGCCTTTCCGCCTGCGTGCCGCTCGTCGTGGGCGGTGCGGCCGTGATGGGCGTGGGCATGGTGGCCACCGACCGCCGCAGCTCCGGCGCACAGCTGGACGACCAGGGCATCGAGTTGCGCGCCGCGGCCCGCGTGCGCGACATCGCCAACGACCAGATGTACGTGAGCGTCACCAGCTACAACCGCCAGGTGCTGCTGACCGGCGCCGTGGGCAGCGAAGCCGACCGCCGCCGCGTCGAGGAGGAAGTGAGCCGCATCGTGAACGTGCGATCGGTGGTGAACGAGCTGACCGTCGGCTCCTCGAGCACCTTCCAGGACCGCTCGAACGACCTCTACATCACCGGCAAGGTGAAGGCCTCGCTGCTCGACGCCAAGGACATCTTCGCCAATTCCTTCAAGGTGGTGACCGAGCGCGGCGTGGTCTACCTGATGGGCATCGCGACGCGGCGCGAAACCGACCGCGCCACCGACATCACGCGCGGCGTCTCGGGCGTGGTGAAGGTCGTGCGCGTGGTCGAGGTCGTGAGCGAGGCGGACCTGGCGGCCAGCCAGGCGGCAAACCAGGCTGCGGCGCAGCGCGGCGGCACGGGTCCGGCTCCGGTGACGTCGGCGACGCCGTCCGCGCCTTCGCCATCGCCATCGCCAGCGCCTTCTTCCTCCAGCTCGCGCGTGCCGCTGCCGCCGATGGAGCCGCTGCCCGCAAGCGGCGCGACGACGTCGCCGATCCGCTGAAGAACGAGCGCGAACAAAAATGCCCGCTGCCTTAGCGGGCATTTTTTCGTGGAACACCGAGGATCCGGCTCCGCCGGTCCTCAGGTGTTGCCCCCGGTAGGGGGAAGGCGAAGCGACACGAAGTGCGCGCAGCCTGGGGGCGAGCCTATTTCAATCGGATGATGAGGCTCGACGTGTCCCAGCGCCGCCCGCCGGCCTGCTGCACGTCGGCGTAGAACTGATCGACCAGCGCCGTCACCGGCACCCGCGCGCCGTTGCGCTTGGCTTCGTCGAGCACCAGGCCCAGGTCCTTGCGCATCCAGTCGACCGCGAAGCCGTAGTCGAACTTGCCTTCGATCATGGTCTTGCCGCGGTTTTCCATCTGCCAGCTCTGGGCTGCGCCCTTGCTGATGACCCCGAGCACCGCCTCCATGTCGAGCCCCGCGCGCTGGCCGAAGGCGATGGCTTCCGACAGGCCCTGCACCAGGCCCGCGATGGCGATCTGGTTCACCATCTTGGCGAGCTGTCCGGCGCCGCTGTCGCCCAGCAGCGTGACCGCGCGCGAGAACGCCATGGCCACCGGCTTGATACGTTCGAACACCGCTGCATCGCCACCGCACATCACGGTGAGTGCGCCGTTCTGCGCGCCGGCCTGGCCGCCCGAGACGGGCGCGTCGATGAAGTGCAGGCCCAGCGCCTGAGCGGCCTTGGAAAGCTCGCGCGCCACGTCGGCGGAAGCGGTCGTATGGTCGACGAACGCCGCGCCCTTCTTCATGCCGGCGAAAGCGCCGTCGTCGCCTAGCACCACGGAGCGCAGGTCGTCGTCGTTGCCGACGCAGCAGAACACGATGTCGGCGCCGGCTGCGGCCTCGCGCGGCGTCGGGGCGTGGCGTCCGGGTGCGCCGAATTCGGCGGCCCAGGCCTGTGCCTTGGCGGGCGTGCGGTTGTAGACCGTGACCGTGTGGCCGGCCTTGGCCAGGTGTCCGGCCATGGGCCCGCCCATGACGCCGAGGCCGAGGAAGGCCACCGTCTGGGCGGGAACGGATTCGTAGGTGCGGAGTTTGATGCTGCTCATGGCCGACAGCTTAAAGCCAAGAAAGCCGATCCCCTCGGGCCCTTCCGGACGCGCGCCTTGCGCGCGTGACATGAAACCGGCGCGATCCAGTCGCGAGACACCGCAGAACCGGCTTCGCCGGGCTGCAGGTGTCGCCCCCGGTAGGGGGAAGGCGAAGCGACACGAAGTGCGCGAAGCCTGGGGGCGAGCTATACGATCGCGAAGTGCTCCGTGCCCGCCGCCAGGTCGGTGCTGCGCGCACGCTGGCTGTTGAGCTTGATCTGCAGCCGCAGGTCGTTCGCCGAGTCGGCGTTGCGGATGGCGTCCTCGAAGGTGATCGAGTGGCTCTCGAACAGGTCGAACAGCGCCTGGTCGAAGGTCTGCATGCCCAGGTTGCGGCTCTTGCGCATGATCTCCTTGATCTCACCCACCTCGCCCTTGAAGATCAGGTCGGAAATCAGCGGCGTGTTCAGCAGCACTTCCACCGCCGCCACGCGGCCCGTGCCGTCCTCGGTGGGCACCAGGCGCTGCGACACCAGCGAGCGCAGGTTCAGCGACAGGTCCATCAGCAGCTGCGCGCGGCGCTCTTCGGGGAAGAAGTTGATGATCCGGTCCAGCGCCTGGTTGGCGCTGTTGGCGTGCAGCGTGGCCATGCACAGGTGGCCGGTTTCGGCGAAGGCCACCGCGTGCTCCATGGTCTCGCGGTCGCGGATTTCACCCATCAGGATCACGTCGGGCGCTTGGCGCAGCGTGTTCTTCAGCGCGGCTTCCCAGCTGTCGGTGTCGATGCCCACCTCGCGCTGCGTCACCACGCAGTTCTTGTGCGGGTGCACGAACTCGACCGGGTCCTCCACCGTGACGATGTGGCCGTATGAATTTTCGTTGCGCCAGTCGATCATCGCGGCCAGCGTGGTCGACTTGCCCGAGCCGGTGGCGCCCACCAGGATGCACAGGCCGCGCTTGGTCATCGACACGTCCTTCAGGATCTGCGGCATGCCCAGCCCGTCGATGGTCGGCAGCTTGGCGGGAATGGTCCGCATCACCATGCCGACCTTGCCCTGCTGCACGAAAGCGTTCACGCGGAAGCGGCCGATGCCGGTCGGCGAGATCGCGAAGTTGCACTCCTTGGTGCGCTCGAACTCCGCCGTCTGGCGGTCGTTCATGATCGAGCGCGTGAGCGCCAGCGTGTGCTGTGCACCCAGCGCCTGCTGCGACACCTTGGTGACCTTGCCGTCGACCTTGATGGCCGGCGGAAAGTCGGCGGTGATGAACAGGTCGCTGCCGCTGCGGCTCACCATGAGCTTGAGCAGGTCGTTGATGAACTGGCTGGCTTGATCGCGTTCCATGATTGCGACTCCTTCAGCCGGGGAAGTTTTCTGGGATCTTTGCCTTACCCCGGGCTTCGGCAGCGGAGATCGTATTGCGGCGCACCAGTTCTGTCAGGTTCTGGTCGAGCGTCTGCATGCCCGAGCCCTGGCCGGTCTGGATGGTGGAGTACATCTGCGCGACCTTGGCCTCGCGGATCAGGTTGCGGATGGCCGGCGTGCCCAGCATGATCTCGTGCGCCGCCACGCGGCCCTGGCCGTCCTTGGTCTTGCACAGCGTCTGCGAGATCACCGCCTGCAGCGACTCCGACAGCATGGCGCGGATCATTTCCTTTTCCTCGCCCGGGAACACGTCGATGATCCGGTCGATGGTCTTGGCGGCGGAAGAGGTGTGCAGCGTGCCGAACACCAGGTGGCCCGTCTCGGCCGCCGTCATCGCGAGGCGGATGGTCTCCAGGTCGCGCAGCTCGCCCACCAGGATGGCGTCGGGGTCTTCGCGCAGTGCGGAGCGCAGCGCGTTCGAGAACGACAGCGTCATCGGCCCCACTTCGCGCTGGTTGATCAGGCACTTCTTCGATTCGTGCACGAATTCGATCGGGTCTTCCACCGTGAGGATGTGGCCGTACTCGTTTTCGTTGAGGTAGTTGACCATGGCGGCGAGCGTGGTCGATTTGCCAGAGCCCGTGGGGCCCGTCACCAGCACCAGCCCGCGCGGCTTGAGTGCGAGTTCGCCGAAAATCTTCGGGGCGTTGAGCTGCTCGAGCGTCAGGATCTTCGAGGGAATGGTCCGGAACACCGCGGCCGCGCCGCGCGCCTGGTTGAATGCATTCACGCGGAAGCGCGCGAGGCCGTCGATCTCGAACGAGAAGTCGACTTCCAGGAACTCTTCGTAGTGCTTGCGGTGCGTGTCGCTCATGATGTCGTACACCATGGCGTGAACGCCCTTGTGATCGAGCGCATCGACGTTGATGCGGCGCACGTCGCCGTTGACGCGGATCATGGGCGGCAGTCCTGCGGAAAGGTGCAGGTCGGAGGCTTTGTTCTTGACGCTGAACGCCAGCAATTGGGTGATGTCCACGGGGCTCCTCGGCTCGGTTTTGGTGACGTTTTGATACGATTTTGGACGATTATGACGATGATTGGCGACGACCTCCAGCAAGTAAACAACCGGATCGCAAAGGCATGTGTAACGGCCGGCCGCGCGCCCGGCGAGGTGAGGCTGCTGGCGGTGTCCAAGACCTTCGGGCCGCAGGCCGTGCGCGAGGCGCATGCGGCGGGCCAGTCGGCCTTCGGCGAGAACTACGTGCAGGAAGGCCTCGACAAGATCGAAGCCCTCGCCGACCTGCGCGCTTCCCTCGAGTGGCACTGCATCGGCCCCCTGCAAAGCAACAAGACGCGGCCCGTGGCCGAGCACTTCGACTGGGTCCACAGCATCGACCGGCTGAAGATCGCCGAGCGACTTTCTGCCCAGCGGCCGGCGCACCTGCCGCCGCTCGATGTATGCCTTCAGGTTAATGTGGACGGCGGCGCGAACAAGTCCGGCGTGCCGCCCGAAGAGGCGCTCGCGCTCGCGCGCGCTGTGGCGGCCTTGCCACATCTGCGGCTGCGCGGGCTCATGGCGATCCCCGAACCGGCGGCCGATTTCGAATCGCAGCGCGCGTTGTGCCTGCGCGCGCATGCGGTGTACCAGTCGATCCGCGAGGCGGGCATCGCGCTCGACACGCTGTCGCTTGGCATGAGCGCCGATCTTGAGGCAGCGATCAGCGCTGGCAGCACGATGGTGCGCGTGGGCACCGCCATCTTCGGTGGCCGCGCATACGGCAAGCCGGCCTGACCGGCCCGTGCTTCAGATCCCCAGCGGCAGGCGCGCGCTGCTTTTCACTTCTTCCATCACCGCATAGGTCCGCGTCTCGCGCACGCCGGGCAGCTGCCACAGCACGGTGCCGGCGAACTCGCGGTAGGCGGCCATGTCGGCCATGCGGGTCTTGAGCAGGTAGTCGAAGCCGCCCGCGACCATGTGGCATTCCATGATCTCGTCGCGCACCTGCACGGCCGCCTTGAACTGGTCGAACACGTTGGGCGTGGTGCGGTCGAGGAGCACCTCGACGAAGACGGTGAAGCCGCGGCCCAGCTTGTGCGGATCGAGCCGCGCCTCGTAGCCCTGGATGAAGCCGTCGCGCGTGAGCCGCTGCACCCGCGCCAGCACCGCGGTGGGCGAGAGCGCCACCGCCTCGGCCAACTTGAGGTTGGTGATGCGGCCATCCTCCTGAAGGATCTTCAGCAGCCGGAGATCGATGCGGTCCAGGTCGAGCATTGGAGGATTATCCGGCTCGAATGTCGATTTCTTGCAGAAGATGCGGCCTATGGCCGCTGGCCATAGGAAATAGAACCAGGAAGTTGCCGGCGGCCTACCCTTGCCTACCCAACGCGCCGCATCTGCGGGGTCGATGAGCCGCGGTGCCTACCGCTCGCCCGACGGAATCGTTCCCTCCCGCATGGCCTTGATGGCCTCGGCCTCAACGGCTTCGCGCGTGGCGGGCTGGCCAGTGCGCGCCGCGGGCCAGGGTGCGCCGCGGCTCACGGCGCTCCACGCGGGCTGGTTGCGCGCCGTCTCCAGTTCGGCGACGACGCGATCACGCGACGGATCCAGCCTGGCGTGGTCGGGGTGGCGCGTCACGCCGGCCTCGGTCGGCGCGAAGTGGTATTCGCTCGCGGCCGAAGCGGCCAGGGGCGCCAGCGCGGCAGCCGAAGCGGCCACGGCGAGAAGAGGGGAAAGAAGTGTGCGGTGCAGCATGGTGATGGATGTCCCTTGGTTGTTCGCCTCGCCGACATGGCGCCAGCCATGCCGGGCCTGGGCCGGCATGCCGGTCGAATCTAGGGAGGCTGGCCGTCAGGCGCCGCACGCCGCGATTACATCGGCGCAATGCGTGGTCCAAACGTCTCTTGCATAACCGTCAGCGCGGCGCGCATAAGCCATGGCGCGACGCGCGGTAGAGGTCTATCGTTGCGCCCACCCGAACAAACCAAGGGATATCCCATGAGCGAAAAACTCTCCTTCGTCAGCCCGACCGCGAACAGCCCGTGGGGCACGTATCTTTCGCAGGTCGACCGCGTCGTGCCGTACCTCGGCCCGCTGGCCCGCTGGGTCGAGACACTCAAGCGCCCCAAGCGCGCGCTGATCGTCGACGTGCCGATCGAGATGGACGACGGCACCATCGCCCACTTCGAGGGCTACCGCGTTCAGCACAACATGAGCCGCGGCCCGGGCAAGGGCGGCGTGCGCTTCCACCCCGACGTCACGCTGGAAGAGGTGATGGCGCTGTCGGCCTGGATGACCATCAAGACCGCGGCCGTCAACCTGCCGTACGGCGGTGCCAAGGGCGGCATCCGCGTCGACCCGAAGAAGCTCTCGCTGCAGGAACTGGAGAAGGTCACGCGCCGCTACACCAGCGAGATCGGCATCATCATCGGCCCGCACACCGACATTCCCGCGCCCGACGTGAACACCAACGCGCAGATCATGGCGTGGATGATGGACACCTACTCGATGAACGTCGGCGGCACCGCCACCGGCGTGGTCACCGGCAAGCCGCTGCACCTGGGCGGTTCGCTGGGCCGCGTGAAGGCCACCGGCCGCGGCGTGTTCGTCACCGGCCGTGAAGCCGCTCGCCGACTGGGCATGGACCTGCGCGGCGCGCGCATCGCGGTGCAGGGCTTCGGCAACGTGGGCTCGGTCGCGGCGGAACTCTTCGCCGAAGCGGGCGCCAAGATCGTCGCGGTGCAGGACCACACCGGCACCATCGTCAACAGCAACGGCCTCGACCTGGCCAAGCTGGTGCCCATCTCGCGCACCGACGGCGTGGTCGGCTTCAAGGCCGGCGGCGACATCGTGCCGAACGAGGACTTCTGGGACACGCCCTGCGACATCCTCATTCCGGCCGCGCTCGAAGGCCAGCTGACAGCCGAACGCGCACAGAAGACCACCGCCAAGCTGGTGCTCGAAGGCGCCAACGGCCCCACGGTGCCGATCGCCGACGACATCCTCGCCGAGCGCGGCGTGCTGGTGGTGCCCGACGTGATCTGCAATGCCGGCGGCGTGACGGTGAGCTACTTCGAATGGGTGCAGGACTTCTCGTCCTTCTTCTGGGACGAGGACGAGATCAACGTGCGCCTCGACCGCATCATGATGAACGCGCTCAACCACATCTGGGACACGGCGGACAAGCACAAGATCACGCTGCGCACGGCGACCTACGCGGTGGCCTGCGAACGGATCTTGATGGCTCGCCAGGAGCGCGGCCTGTATCCGTGATTTCCTGACGCGCGAGGACGCTACGCTCGGGGGATGACCACCATCCCCGCGCAGCAAATCCCCTCTCTCCCAGCGGAGAGCCTCGCCCGCCTGCAGGCCCTGATGGCCGGCGGGCAGCGCAGGCTGCTGGGGCTGGTTGGCGCACCCGGCGCGGGCAAGTCCACGCTCGCGGCAGCGCTGCTCCGCTCGGTGGGTGCCGACCGCGCCCAGGTCGTTCCGATGGACGGCTTCCACCTGGCCAACGTCGAGCTGCAGCGGCTCGGCCGCGCTGCCCGCAAGGGCGCCCCCGACACTTTCGACAGCGCCGGCTATGTCGCGCTGCTGCAGCGCCTGCGCGAGCAGCG
Organism: Variovorax sp. Root434; assembly: GCF_001426595.1. Lineage (NCBI taxonomy): Bacteria > Pseudomonadati > Pseudomonadota > Betaproteobacteria > Burkholderiales > Comamonadaceae > Variovorax > Variovorax sp. Root434. The sequence continues at coordinate 51,881 of NZ_LMEK01000010.1, read as the reverse complement.
GCCCGACGGCGGCATCGTCTACGCGCCCGAGTTCCGCCGCGAGATCGAGGAGCCGATCGCCGGCGCCATCGCCGTGCTGCCGTCGACGCAGCTGGTCATCACCGAAGGCAACTACCTGCTGTACGACGACGGCCCCTGGGCCGGCGCGGCGGCGATGCTCGACGAGGTCTGGTACGTGGACATCGACGATGCCGTGCGCGAAGAGCGCCTGGTGCGGCGCCACCGGCAGTTCGGCCGCAGCGCCGAGGAAGCGCGCGCCTGGGTGGCGAGCACCGACGCACCGAATGCGCGCCTGATCGCGGCGACGCGGATGCGCGCGCACCACGTGCTGCCCTGGTCCTGAAAATCCTGCGCGGCAGGGAACGCCGGCGCGGCGGCGCGCTCGAAGCCATGCCGGCGAGCCGCCGGTTAGCATTCGCCGCTCCATGCTGTCCACGCACCCCACCTGCTTCTCTCTTGCCCGCGCCCCGGTTCTCGTGCTGGGCCTGCTGTCCGCCTTCGTGCTCGCCGGCTGCGGCAGCGCTTCGCACCGCGTGTCGTACGAACCCGAAGCGTTCGGCTCGACCACCACCCACACCCGCGACTACGAGGCCACCGAGGCACAGACCTGCGAAGCCGCGCGCCGCGCGCTGCTGAGCCAGGGCTACATGATCACGGCCGCCAACACCGACCTCGTGACCGGGCGCAAGAGCTTTCAGCCTGCGGCCGAGGTGCACGTGGAGGTCGAGTTCCGCGTGGTCTGCGCGCGCGAGAACACGAGGGGCGGCAAGGCCAGCAAGAGCACCGTGGCCTTCGCGACCGCGCTGCAGGACCGCTACGGCATCAAGAAGGTGAACAACTCCGCCAGCCTCGGCGTGGGCGCGATCGGCTCGCTCTCGCTGCCGTTCTCGAGCAGTGACGACGCGATGGTGAAGGTCGCGAGCGAGACGCTGACCGACGAGCGCTTCTACGACCGCTTCTTCGCGCTGCTCGACCGTTTCCTCGACGGCCCGGTGGGAGAGGACGAAGCCGCGGCACCCGCGGAAACGCCGGTCGCTTCACCGCCTGCCGCAGCGCCCACCGTCACGCCTGCCGCCGCGCCTGCCGTCACGTATCCCGTGAGCTCGTCACCCAACCGGGGCTGACGCCCGGACGCCAAAGTACCAAGATGAGTCTTACAATCTGGGCATGGCTTCCCCCATCCCGGATCCGGCGCAATGCGCCTCGCGCCTGCGCACCTCGGTGTCACTGCTGTCGCGCCAGCTGCGCAGCGGCAGCGCCGCGCCCGATGGCCCGAGCGTGGCCAAGCTCAGCGTGCTCGGCCAGCTGCATCGGCATGGGCCGTGCACGCCCACCGCGCTGGCGGGGCTCGAACGCGTCAAGCTCCAATCGCTGACCCGGCTGCTGGCCGAGCTGGAGGCCGAAGGCTGGATCGGCCGCACATCCCACCCGAGCGACGGGCGCCAATGGCTGCTGTCGCTCACGGCCGAGGGCGTGCGCCGTCTCAAGGCGCTCATGCGCAGGCGCGAGGCGGCGCTGGCCGAGGCGATCGGCGCCACGCTGGATGCCGGCCAGCGCACGTTGCTGCTGCAGGCTTGCGGGCTCATCGATGGCATCGCCGCCGCGCTGGACAGCGATTTACTGGCTGCCAGGTCATGATCGGCGCCCCGGCTCTCCAGCGCCTGACGGATCCCTGGCGCCACGGCCGCTGGCGTCCCGGCGTGCAACTGGCGGCGGCAGTGGCCATCGCCTGGGGCGTGGCGACTGTCTTGCACCTGCCCGAAAGTTTCTGGGCGGTGATGAGCGTGCTGATCGTCATGCGCCCGAGCGCCGGGTCCACGCTCGATGCCGGATGGAACCGGGTGCGCGGCACGGCAGCCGGCGCGCTGTGCGGCCTGGCCGGCGTCTGGATGCAGCACCACGGCACACCGGCGCTCGCGAGCACGCTGGCCGTCGTCATGCTGCTGTCCTTTGCCAGCGCGGCCGCGCCGGGCCTGCGGAGCGCGCCGGTGGCTGCGTTGATCATCCTGTCGGCCGGCGGCATCCCCGGCCATTCGGCGCTGCAGGTGGCGCTGCTGCGCATGGCGCAGATCGGCATCGGGGTGGGGGTGGCGTTGGCGGTCTCCACGGTCGTGTCCGAATACCACGCGGGTGCGCGTTTCGACGAGAGCTGCGCCGCGCTGCTGCACGGCATCGCGCAGCGCATGGCGGCCGCGCGGCAGCCCGCCGACGCCGAGGCCGAGCGCATCCACGCAGGCACGCGCGCCGCGCTGGGCCGGCTGGCCGTGCTGGCCGACGGCGCGGACCTGGAGGCGCGGTGGTGGCGCCGCGGTGGCGCCACCGCGCGCGGCCCCTACCGCGACAAGGCCCGGCTGGCGGCGCGCATCCTCCAGGACGCCGTGGTGCTCGACCGCGTGTTCCGGCAAGCGCAGGACACGGCGGCCGACGCCACGTGGCGAGAAGCCGCTCGGGCTGCCGGCGCCGCCATCGCCGGCATGGCCGATGCGCTCGCGGGCCGCGGTGCGCCGCCCGACCTCGACGGGCTCGACCGCTGTGCGCAGGCGTCGCGCGGCGTGCCGTCGAATGCGCTCCTGGCCGCGCCGCTGAGCCTGCTCTTCGACGACTTGCGCCGCCTGCAGCACGTGCTCGGAGCCCGCTCGCCGTCATCCGCCTGACGGACCCAAGCCCTAGAATCTTCCGAAAATCAATCGTTTCGGAGAGGGACGGGCATGGAAGACCAGTCGCAGGACACGCGCTACGCGCCTCCGCAAGCCCATGTGGAAGACGTGGTGCAGCCGGGCGGGGCGCAGTCGGGGGAACTCGCATCGCGCGGCAGGCGCTTCCTGGCCGCGATGCTCGATGGCGGCATCTCCATCGCCGCGATATGGCTGCTCGCGAAGTTCACGCCGATCAATCTCTGGGAAGACGACGGCCTCGGCCTCTGGGTGCCCCGGCCCGCCGACGCGGCCGCCGGCATCGTTCTCTACCTCGTGCTGCACGGCTACCTGCTGGTCACCCGCGGCCAGACCATCGGCAAGGCGCTGTTCAGGATCCGCATTGCCCGGCCCGACGGAACGCAGGCGCAGATCGGCCGCATCCTCGGCCTGCGCGACAGCCCGATGTTCGTGATGAGCATCTGGCCGCTGCTCGGGCCGATCTACATGCTCGTCGACTGCCTCTTCATCTTCCGTGCATCGCGCCGCTGCCTGCACGACCAGATCGCCGACACAGTCGTGCTGCAGGCCTGAGCCGGGCGCCACGCCAGTGCGCCTCGACACGCTCTACACCGCCGAGACCCCGGAAGGCATCGCGCTCTCGCTGCGCCCGGCCGGCCTCGTCGCGCGCGGGCTGGCGTACCTCATCGACTTCGCGATCCGGCTCGGCATCTTCTTCGCGATCTCGATCACCGCCGGCATGCTGGGCAAGATGGGTGTCGGCATCCTGCTGATCAGCTACTTCTGCCTCGAGTGGCTCTACCCGGTGGTCTTCGAGCTCACGCGCGCCGCGGCCACGCCGGGCAAGCGCGCGATGGGGCTGCGCGTGGTGATGGACTCGGGCCTGCCGGTGACGCCCGCCGCCGCGCTGACCCGCAACCTGCTGCGCGCGGCCGACTTCGTGCCGTCCTTCTATGGCGCGGGCATCGTGTCGATGCTGTGGCGGCGCGACAGCAAGCGGCTGGGCGATCTCGCCGCCGGCACGCTGGTGGTGTTCAGCGACCAGGTGAGCCTGCATGGCAGCGTGCCCGCGGCCGAACCGCAGGCGCCCGCGCGGCCGTTGACGGCGCGCGAGCAGGTGGCCATCGTGTCGTGGGCCGGGCGCGCAACGCGCCTGACCCCGGAGCGTTTCGACGAACTCGCACGCGTCGCCGAACCGGTGCTGGGCCCCGACACCTCCGGCGCTTCCGCGTCGCAGCGCCTGCTCGGCGTGGCGCAGTGGGTGCTGGGCCGCCGCGCCGGCGCCGATGCGCGAGGAGCAGCAGAGGGAAGACGGCCATGACGCCGATCGATTTCGAAGCCGCCTATGCGCCGCTGTGGGCCGAACTCGAAGCCGTTGTCCACGTCGCCGAGACCCGACGCAAATTCGACGGCGCGCGGCTCGCCACGCTGTACCGCCGCGTGTGCGAACACCTGGCGCTGGCGCAGGCGCGCGCCTACCCGATCCACCTCACGCAGCGGCTCGAGGGCTTGACGCAGAGCGCGCACCGGCTGATCTACCGGCAGCACGACTACGGCCTGGCACGCTTCGCCCGGCTGGCGCTGGTCGACTTTCCCGAGGCGGTGCGGGCGCATCGCGGCTACCTGCTGGTGTCGGCGCTGATGTTCGTGCTGCCCCTGCTGGCCGCCGGATGGGCGGCCTACCGCGACCCCGGCTTCATCCTGCACCTGCTCGACGCCAGCGCCGTGCGGCAGTTCGATTCCATGTACGGCGATGGCGCCGAGTCGCTGGGCCGCACGCGCAATGCAAGCGACGACTGGCAGATGTTCGGCTTCTACGTGATGCACAACATCGGCATCGGCTTTCGCTGCTTCGCGGCCGGCATCTTCGCCGGCGTGGGTAGCGCCGCGGTGGTGGTGTTCAACGGCGTCCAGATCGGAGCGGTCGGCGGCTACCTGATCGCCTCGGGGCATGCCGGCAACTTCTGCTCCTTCGTGGTCACGCACTCGGCCTTCGAGCTCACGGCGATCGTGCTGGCCGGCGCGGCCGGCCTGCGGCTCGGCTATTCGTGGGTTGCGCCCGGAAGGCACACGCGGCTCGAGGCCCTGCGGCTGGCCGCGCGCCACGCCGTGGTGATCGTCTACGGCGTCATCGGGCTGCTGCTGGTCGCTGCCGCGGTCGAGGCTTTCTGGTCGTCGGCGCGCTGGATCGCGCCGGCCGTGAAGTACGGCGTGGGCGGCGCCTGCTGGGCGCTGGTGCTGGCGTACCTGGGCTGGCAGGGCCGGCCGCGCGCCGCTGCTGCTGTCGCAAAGGCCGATGAACATGCAGGTTGACGGCCTCGCCATTGCGCTGCGGCCGCGCCCCATGGCCGAGGCCGCCGACCTGGGCGTCCAGCTGGTGCGCAACCATGCGCGTTCGGTATGGCGCACCTTCCTGCCGGTGTATGTGGTGACCGTGCTGCTGGTCTTGTGCACGTTCGAGATCGCCGGCTGGCTGCCCAGCCTGCTGATCTTCTGGCTCAAGCCCTGGTTCGACCGCAGCCTGCTGTTCGTTCATTCGCGCGCCGTGTTCGGGCAGGAGACGCGCTGGGCCGACCTGTGGCACAACCGCCGCGCCGTGTGGGGCGGGCAGCTGCTGCGCACGCTGGTGTGGCGGCGCTTCTCGCCCTGGCGCTCGTTCACCCAGGCGATCGAGCAGCTCGAAGGCCAGCGCGGCAGCGCCCGGCGCAAGCGGCGCACGCAGCTGCTGCGCGGTCGGCGCGGCGCGGCCACGGGAATGCAGCTGGTGTTCGCGAACGTGGAAATGTCGCTCGACATCTGCCTGCTGTCGCTGCTGTTCTGGTTTGCGCCGGAAGGCAGCGTGAGGGACCTGTTCGGCTGGCTCACGCAATCGGACAGTTCGCTGCAGAGCCTGCTGACCGCGGGGGCCTATGCGCTGGTCGTCGGCGTGCTGGAGCCGTTCTACGTGGCGGCGGGTTTCGCGATGTACCTCAACCGCCGGGTGGAACTCGAAGCCTGGGACATAGAACAGGAGTTCCGCCGTGGGTTCCTGTGACTCCCGGAGCCGGCCCCCCGGCGTTGCACCGTGGATGCGCGCGGCGCTGCTGGCTGCGTGGTGCGTGCTCGGCGCAGTCGTGCCGATGGCGGCCGCCGCCGAGGCGCCGACGCGCGAGCAGGTGAAGGCTGCGGTCGACAAGGTGCGCGCCGACCCGAACATGCCCGGCACCAAAACCGAGAAGAAGCTCCGCTTCAAGGAACGGGATGACGAGGAAGACGAACCCGAGAAGAAGTCCGGCAGCCTCGACTGGCTGCGCGATTTCGTGAAGGCGGTGGCCGAAGGGGCGCGCTGGCTCGTCTGGGGGCTGGGCGCGCTGGCGCTGGCCTGGCTGGCGATTCGCCTGCACCGCTGGATGCAGGTGCGTGCCGGCGGCGCGCGGCCGGGCAGGGCGTTGCTGCCCAGTCATGTCGGCAGCCTCGACATCCGGCCCGAAAGCCTGCCCGACGACATCGGCAATGCCGCGGCCGCGCTCTGGCAGCGTGGCCAGCACAGGCCGGCGCTGTCGCTGCTGTACCGCGGTGCGCTGTCGCGCCTCGTGCACGCGCACGAAGTGCCGGTGCGGGCCGCGAGCACCGAGGGCGAATGCATGCAGCTCTCCGCGACCCGGCTGCCGCCGGACTCGCAGGCCTTCTTCGTGCGGCTGGTCGGGGCCTGGCAACTCGGGGCGTACGGCGGGCGGCTGCCTTCCACCGCGCAGGTGCTGGCGGTCTGCGGCGAGTTCGACCTGCACCTGCCCGCGGCCACGCCGGCCGGCAGTCCGAAAGGCGTGGCCGCATGAGCGCCTGGCTGGTCCGCATCGGCTCGGTGCTCGTGCTGGCGCTGATCGGCTTCTGGCTGGTCAGCGCCACCGAATGGGCCGACACCGAGGTGCCGACACCCGCGAGCGGCGAGGCCAAGACGAATTCCTTCTATGCGGCGCAGGCGATGCTGCGAGAACTCGGCATGCAGGTGGTGAAGCGCGACGACCTGGATGCCATGCCTCCCGCGCAGGCACGGCTGGTGCTCGCCTCCGGCCACTGGGACATGTTCCCCGAGCGCCAGCGGCGCCTGCGCGAGTGGGTGGAGCGGGGCGGGCACCTGGTGATGCCCAGCCATCTCGTCGACAGCGACCTGCTGGAAAGCTGGATTCCGCTGGTCAAGGAAAAGCCGGCAGCGACGGACGAGAAGAAAGAGAAAGAGTCACCCGTACCGAGGAAGAGACTGCCCAGGTCGCAATTCGCCGAACCCGCCAGGGACGCGGATTGTCGCGCGGTGACCGAACCCGAGACCGTGCCCGCGAGCTTCGCCGGCGGCCGCGGCTTCCGGATCTGCACCTGGGCGTCCGCGGCGCGCTACCGGCCCGCCGACAAGCAGCCGCCGCCGCTGTGGGCGGTGGCGGGCAAGCGCGGCACCGAGGCGATCCGCGTTCAGGTCGGACGCGGCACGGTCACCGTGATGCCCCTGGGCCTGTGGCACAACGAGGGCCTGACACGCGCCGACAACGCGCTGTTCATGGTCGCCGCGGTGCAGGCGCGCAGCGGCGCCGAAGTCTGGTTCGTCGCAGAGGAAACGCGCGAACCCTTCCTGCGCTGGCTCTGGCACAAGGGCTGGGCGGCACTGATCGTGGGTCTGCTTGCGCTGGCCGCCGCGCTCTGGCGCGCGGCCGTGCGCTTCGGGCCGCTGATGCCCTCGGCCGGCACGCACCGGCGCTCCATGGCCGAACAGGTGCGCGGCACGGCCGGCTTCCTGCACATGCATGGCGCGGACGCGCTGCATGCGGCGCAGCTGCGCGCGCTGCACGAGTCCGCCAGCCGCCAGTTGCGCGGCTACGCGCGCCGAGATGCGTCGGCACGCGCCGCGGCCGTCGCCCAGGCCACCGGCCTGGAGCCCGCGATGCTCGTGCGGGCGATGGCCGCGCGGGCGCGCCATGCGGGCGCCATGTCGGTCGACCTGGAGGTGCTGGAAACCGCGCGCCGCCGGCTCGATGCCCGCGGGCCGTTCATGCCTTCATCCGATTCTTCCTCTTCTTCCTCCACATCCTGAACCGAGAGACGTCCATGCAAGCCATCCAACCCGAAGAACTCACGCGCGCGGCCCAGTGGCTGCAGACGCTGCGCGCCGAGGTCGGCCAGGCCGTGGTCGGCCAGATCGAGGCGGTCGACCAGACGCTGGTGGCGCTGGTCGCCTCGGGCCACGTGCTGATCGAAGGCGTGCCGGGGCTCGGCAAGACCCTGCTCGCGCGGGCGCTGGCGCAGGCCATGACGCTGCGCTATGCGCGCGTGCAGTTCACGCCCGACCTGATGCCCTCGGACATCACGGGCCACGCGGTGCTCGACCTTGCCGCGCGCGGTGACGGCAGCCTCGGCACGCTGCGCGTGCACCAGGGGCCGGTGTTCACCAACCTCCTGCTGGCCGACGAAATCAACCGCGCCCCGGCCAAGACGCAGAGCGCGCTGCTCGAAGTCATGCAGGAGTACCAGGTCACGCTCGAAGGCACGGCCATGCCGCTGCCGAAGCCCTTCATGGTGATGGCCACGCAGAACCCGATCGACACCGAGGGCACCTACCCGCTGCCCGAGGCGCAGCTCGACCGTTTCCTGCTGAAGATCGACATCGGATTTCCGAGCCACAGCGAAGAGAACGCCATCGTGCAGCTGACCACGCGGCACCGCGCCGGCAACCAGTTTCCGCTCGAGGCCGTGCGCCCCTGCCTCGACGAGGCGCAGGTGCTCGAGCTGCAGCGGCTGGCCTGCCTGGTGCAAGCCGACGAGCGTGTGATCGACTACGCAGTGCGCATCGCACGCGCCACGCGCGACTGGCCGGGCCTTTCTTCCGGCGCCGGGCCGCGCGGCGCCATGGCCCTGGTGCGCGCCGCCCGCGCCGCCGCGCTGATGGCCGGGCGCGACTTCATCACCCCCGACGACGTGGCGCGCCAGGCGCTGCCGGCGCTGCGGCACCGCGTGATGATCTCGCCCGACGCGCAGCTCGAAGGCCTGGGCGTCGACACCCTGCTGCGCGCCGCGCGCGACAGCGTCGAGGCTCCAAGGTTATGACACTCGCCCCCAGGCTTCGCGCACTTCGTGTCGCTTCGCCAACCCCTTGCCGGGGGCAACACCTGCGGCCCGGCGAAGCCGGTTCCGCGGTGTTTCCCGAAGGGGCGGTGCTCCGTTGATGCGCCTGCTGCCAATCCCCGCGCGCGCGGCCGTGCTGGCGCTGGCCGGCCTCGCCGCGGCCGCCTCCGCGGCGCTGCTGCTGGGCGCGCCGGTGGGGTACGTCGCCGCCGTGGCGGGCGCGCTGCTGGCGGCGGGGCTCGTGCTTGCGGGCGTCGACCTCTGGCACAGCCTGCGCCTTTGGCGCGCCGCGCCGCTGCGCATCGAGCGCAAGCTGCCCGGCGCCTTCGCGCTCGGCGTGCCCACGGTGCTCACGCTCACGCTGGTGAACGAAGGCGCACGGGCCTGGCAGGTGTCGGTGTTCGACGAGCTCGACACGCACTTCGCCTTCGAGGGCCTGCCCCAGACGGTCACCGTGCCGGCGCTCTCGCACGTCGCACTGCGCTACACCGCCACCGCGACGCAGCGCGGCGTTGCACAGTTCGGCGCCACCCAGCTGTGCTGGCGCACGCGCTTCGGCTGCTTCGACATGCGCCAGACGCTGGGCGAGCCGCGCCGGCTGCGCGTGTACCCCAACTTCGCCGCACTGGCGCGCTACGCCTGGCTGTCGGGCGACCGGCGGCTGGCGCAGATCGGCATCAAGACCTACGCGCAGCGCGGGCTCGGCACCGACTTCCGCCAGCTCGCCGACTACAAGACCGGCGACTCGCTGCGCCACATCGACTGGAAGGCCACGCAGCGCCAGCGCCGCCCGATCGTGCGCGAGTTCCAGGACGACCGCGACCAGTGCGTGCTGTTCCTGCTCGACTGCGGCCGCCGCATGCGTGCCGACGAGGGCGCGCTGGCGCAGCAGGCCGGCAGCCATTTCGACGAGGCGCTCAATGCGCTGATGCTGCTGAGCTACGTGGCGCTGAAGGAGGGCGACGAGGTCGGCGCCATGACCTTCGGCTGCCCTGCCGAGGAGCGGCGCGACTTCGCCCCGCGCAAGGGCACCGCCACCCTCAACGCGCTGATGAACCGGCTGCACGACATCCAGCCCGGTGCCACCCATTCGGACTACCTGCTGGCCGCGCAGGAACTGCTGCGCGTGCAGAGAAGGCGCGCGCTGGTCATCGTGCTGACCAATTTCCGCGACGAAGATTCCGCCGAGCTGCGCCCTGCGATCAAGCTGCTGCGCCGCAAGCACCTCGTGCTGGTCGCGAGCCTGCGCGAGCGGGTGCTGGGGCGCATCGCCAATCAGCCGCTGGTGCATGCGCGCGACGCGGTCGACGTGGCGGCGGCGCATCTGTTCGAGCAGTCCAGGCGCGACGCCTTCGCGCGCGTGGTCGGCAACGATCCGCTCTCGGTCGACGTGGAGCCGGCCGACCTTGCGGTGGCGTTGGTGAATCGCTATCACGCAGTCAAAAGGGCTGGCCTTTTGTAAAGGTCCTTGCCCACAATGTGCGCTTCACAAATCAGAGGAGAGAGAAGCGCATGACCGAGATGACCAATCCCTATGCCGCGCCCCGCGCCGCGGTGGCCGATGTGTACGACGGCGGTTCGGACTTCCAGCCCGTGAAGCTTTGGTCCGCCAAGGGCCGCATCGGCCGCGCACGCTTCATGGCATACACGATCTTTTCGTACTTCGTTTTCTTCATCGCAGCCTCGGTGTTGGGCCTGATCGCCGGCATCACCGGCCTTGCGCGCTCCGAGGGCGCGATCATGGCGGTCACCTTGGTGCTCGCGATCCCGTACCTGGTCTTCTACGTGCTCACGGGCATCCAGCGCTCGCACGACATGGACTGGTCGGGCTGGATGCTGTTCCTCGCGCTGATCCCGCTGGTCGCGCTGATCTGGGTCTTCAAGTCGGGCACCAAGGGCCGCAACCGCTTCGGCGCGCCGCCGCCGCCCAACGGCCTCGGCGTGCTGATCGGCGCCTGGCTGCTGCCCGTCATCGGGGCGCTCGGCATCCTCGCGGCCGTCGCGCTGCCGGCCTACCAGCAGTACACGGTCAAGGCCAAGGCCGCACAGGCCGTCAAGCCCTAACGCACCAGCGTCGACTTGCCGAACAGGCTCTCGATCAGTTCGACCGCCACCTCGGCCGTCTGGTTGCGCACGTCGAGCGCGGGGTTCAGCTCCACCACATCGAGCGAGCCCAGCCGTCCGGTGTCGGCGATCATTTCCATGCACAGCTGCATCTCGCGGTAGGTCGGCCCGCCGCGCACGCCGGTGCCCACGCCGGGCGCGTCGGCCGGATCGAGGCAGTCGAGGTCGAAGCTCACGTGCAGGTGCGTGTCGTCGTCCACGTCCTGCAGCGCCTCGGTCATGGTCGTGCGCATGCCGTGCTCGTCGATGTGGCGCATGTCGAACACGCTCAGGCCCAGCGTGCGGATGGCCTCCTTCTCGTCGCTGTCGACGCTGCGGATGCCGATGAAGCGGATGGCGTCGTGGTGCAGTGCCGCGCGCTCGCCGCTCCAGCCCGTGAGCACCGAAGGCCCGTGGCCCAGCAGGCACGACACCGGCATGCCGTGCAGGTTGCCGCTGGGGCTCGTGGTCTCGGTGTTGACGTCGGAGTGCGCGTCGAGCCACAGCACGCGCAGCTTCTTGCCGCGCCTGCGCGCATGCCACGCCACTGCGCTGATGGAGCCGATGGCCAGGCAGTGGTCGCCGCCCATCATCAGCGGCACATGGCTGGCACCCAGCGCGGTGTCGATGGCCGCGTACACCGAGCGGTTCCAGGCGATCACCTCGTCGAGATGGCGCAGCCCGTTGGCCGGCGGCGCCCACGGCGTGGCCGGGCCCGCGAGGTTGCCGCGGTCGACGACGACGTAGCCCTGCCGCGCCAGCGCTTCCGGCAGGCCCGCCACGCGCAGGGCGTCGGGTCCCATGCCGGCGCCGCGCACGCTGGCGCCGACGTCGGTCGGCGCGCCGATCAGTTCGAGGGTGACGTTGGCGTTGCTCATTTCAACTCCTCAGGTGGTGCCACAGGTACGCATAGCCCAGCGCGTCCATGAAGGCGGACTCCTTGTTGTCCGCGGCCGCGCTATGGCCGCCTTCCATGTTCTCGTAGAAGCTGCTGGCGTACCCCAGCGCGGACAGCTTCGCGTGCATCTTGCGCGCATGCACCGGGCCCACGCGGTCGTCGCGCGTGGAGGTGGTGAACAGCGCGGGCGGATAGGCCTGGCCCGGCTTCGCGTTCTCGTAGGGCGAGAAGGTCTTGATCCATTCCCATTCCTCGGGCTGGTCGGGGTCGCCGTATTCCGCGATCCACGAGGCGCCCGCCGACAGGTGCGTGTAGCGCCGCATGTCGAGCAGCGCCACCTCGCTCACGATGGCGCCGTAGAGCTGCGGGTACAGCGTGAGCATGTTGCCCATCAGCAGGCCGCCGTTGCTGCCGCCCATCGCGCCCAGGTGCGCGGGCGAGGTGATCCCGCGCGCGAACAGGTCTTGCGACACGGCCGCGAAGTCTTCGCAGGTGCGCAGCCGGTTTTCCTGGAGCGCGGCCTGGTGCCAGCGCGGGCCGTACTCGCCGCCGCCGCGGACGTTGGCGATGACGTACACGCCGCCCTTGTCGAGCCACGCGCGGCCGATGCTGCCGCTGTAGCTCGGCTGCAATGAAATCTCGAAGCCACCGTAGGCGTACTGCAGCGTGGGGTTGCGGCCGTTGGCCTGCAGGTCTTTCGCGGCGATCTCGAAGTAGGGCACGCGCGTGCCGTCCTTCGAGGTCGCGAAATGCTGGCTCACGCGATGGCGCGAGGCGTCGAAGAAGGCCGGGCTGTCCTTCAGCACCTGGGGCTCGCCCTGGCCGACGGTGCCGATGTAGAGCGTGGTCGGCTGCAGGAAGCCGCTCACGGTGAGGAAGTAGTCGTCGTTCTCGTCCTCGTCGATGCCGCCCGCCGCGATGGTGGAGAGCGCGGGCGCGCCGCCGAGGCTCTCGCGCTTCCAGGCGCCGGTGCCGTTCGAAGGGGGCGTGAGCACCTCGAGGCGGTTCACCACGTCGTGCATCACGTTGACGATCAGGTGATGGCGCGTCCACGAGTGGCTGTCGAGCGCGGTGGTGTCGTCGGGCTCGAACAGCACCGTGAGTTCGCGGCGGCCGGCCATGTAGTCGTCGAACTTCGCAGCCAGCAGCGACCCCGACTTGTAGGTGGTGCCGCCCACGGTCCAGTCGGTGCGCGGCTCGATCAGCATCCACTCGCGCGTGATTTCGGCCAGCGAGTCGTCGGGCACGTCGATCTTGGCGAGGGTGCCGTCGGCGCCGCGCAGCCAGGTCTCGCTCTCGTAGAAGTCGATCTGGCGCGAGACGAAGTCGCGCTCGAAACCCGGCGTGTTGTCGCGGTAGGCGCTGATGGACATGTCCTCGTGCAGGCCTTCGTACACCGTGGCTGCGCTCGCGAGCGGCGTGCCGCGCCGCCACTCCTTCACGATGCGCGGATAGCTGGAGCTGGTCATCGAGCCGGGGCCGAAGTCGGTGGCCACGTAGAGCTGGTCGATGCCTTTCCAGCCCACGTGGTTCTTGGCCTCGGGCAGCGAGAAGCCGCCTTCGACGAACTGCTTCGATTCGAGGTCGAACTCGCGCACCACGTCGGCATCGGCGCCGCCGCGCGACAGCGAGACCAGGCAGCGCTTGTAGTCGGGCTCCAGGCAGTCGGCGCCGTGCCAGACCCAGTTCTCCTTGTCGGCCGCGGCCAGCGCGTCGAGGTCGAGCACGCTCTCCCACGCAGGCTGCGGCTTGCGGTACTCGTCCAGCGTGGTGCGGCGCCACAGGCCCTTGGGGTGCTCCTTGTCGCGCCAGAAGTTGTAGAAGAAGGGACCGATCTTGCGCACCATCGGAATGCGGTCGTCCGAGTCAAGCACCTCGAGGATGCCCTGCTGGAGCGCCTCGAACGCGGGCGACTGCGCATAGGCCTGCACGGTGAGCGCGTTCTGCTCGCGGGCCCAGGCGAGCTGCTTCTCGCCGTCGATGTCTTCGAGCCAGAGCTGCTCGTCTTGCGGATGCTGCGGGGGGAGGCTGGATGTCATGGCCTCAGTGTACGGAGCCCGTGTGAAAGAGGGCCTTGAGCAGTTGCCGCATGCCCGCCGGACGTCCGACACTTTTTCGCTACTCCGGGCAAACCCCTGTCGCGCCGGTGCCTTCCCCCCGGTGGAAACACTGAAGAAGCCGGGGCCCACGAATGCAATGCCCGCGCTATCCTGCCGGATGGCGCATGCCCCACCAAGGAGAGACAACACATGAAACACCTGAGCGGTCTTGATGCCACCTTCCTGCACATGGAAACGCCGGAAATGCCGATGCACGTGGGCTCCCTGAACGTGCTCGACCTGCCCAAGGGCTACAAAGGCGACTTCTACGAAGACGCCAAGAGCTTCATGGCCAGCCGCATCCACCTGGCCGACGTGTTCACGCGCAAGCTCGCGCTGATGCCCTTCGACATGAGCAACCCGGTGTGGGTCGAGGACGACGACATCGACCTCGACTACCACGTGCGCCACATCACGCTGCCCAAGCCCGGCACCAACCGCCAGCTGCAGCAGTACGTGGCGCGGCTGCATTCCTCGCTCATCGACCGCAGCCGGCCGATGTGGGAGTTCTACATCATCGACGGCCTCAAGAGCGGGCAGGTGGCGCTCTACACCAAGGTGCACCATGCAGGCATCGACGGGCAGGCCGGCGTGGAAGTGGGCAAGGCCATCTTCGACCTCGAGGCCACCGGCCGCGTGGTGAAGCCGCCGCGTTCGCGCCCGCGCGGCAGCGGCTACCAGCTGGGCATGGCGGAGCTTGCGACCGCGGCGCTGCGCAACACCGCGCAGCAGTACGTGAAGCTCTTCAAGATGGCGCCGGCCATCGCTCGCGCCATCGGCGGGCTGGCCAAGCCCGACGAGAAGGCGGCCGAGAAGGACACGGCCGCCGCGCCGAAGAAGTTCAACCTCTTCGCGCCGCGCACCTCGCTCAACGTGTCGATCACCAACCAGCGCACCTTCGCCGGGCGCACCATCTCGCTGGCCGAGACCAAGTACATCGCCAAGCACTTCGGCGTGTCGCTCAACGACGTGGTCATGGCCACCGTGTCCGGCGCCCTGCGCCACTACCTGGCCGACAACAACGAACTGCCGGCCAAGCCACTGGTGGCCGGCGTGCCGGTCAGCCTGCGCGAGGCCGGCGACCAGACGGCCAACAACCAGGCCAGCATGATCCTCGTGAGCCTGGCCACCGACATCACCGACCCGGTGCAGCGGCTGAAGGCGATCAACGCGTCGTCGACCTCGTCGAAGTCGACCATGAACCGCTTCAAGGCGGTGATCCTCGACGATTTCCCGACCTTCGCCGCGCCCTGGCTGATGTCGGGCATCGCCTCGATGGTGGGGCGCTCCGGCATCGTCAACCTGCTGCCGCCGGCGGCCAACGTGGCCATCTCGAACGTGGCCGGCGCGCCGTTCCCGATGTACTTCGCGGGCGCGCTGGTCACCTGCTACTACCCGGTGTCGATCGCCAGCCACGGCACGGCGCTCAACGTGACGGTGCAGAGCTACAACGGCCGCATGGACTACGGCCTGATCGCCTGCCGCCGCGCCGTGCCCGACATCACCGAGATCGGCGACTACATGCTGGCCGAGCACAAGCTGCTGATGGAGCTGACGCAGAAGCACCCGGCGGCCGCCGGTGCGGCGCCCGCGCCGGTACCGGCGAAGATGGCTGAAGACCCGTCGGACGAGGCCGAGCCCGCGCCCGCGCCCGTTGCCGCGAAGAAGAAGCCTGCCGCGCGCAAGAAGGCGCCGGTCAAGGCCGTGGCGAGGAAGGCTCCCGTGAAGGCTGCCGTGAAGAAGGCGCCCATCAAGGTCGCGCCCAAGCCACCGGCCCGCAAGGCCGCTCCGGCCAAACGTTCCGGCACCCCCCGGGCCGCTGCGGCATGATCGGCGCACGGGCCCCGGCGGCCTGCTGAAAATTGGGGCAGTTGGACTAGTTTTCCGACCGTTCTAGTTTTTCAGGCCTAGGCCCCGCGGAAGAAGATAGGCCCATCGCGACAGACACACCCGTTTCCTTCGCGAGCCCATCAACTTCAAGGAAATCACTCTCATGTCCACGCAAACCACCATCGCTTCCGCAGCCGTTCACGTCGTCGGCCAGTACAACGACGCCGGCAAGACCCTGGTCGGCGCCTACCGCACCGGCGTGCATCGCCTCCTGGGCGGTGCCGCTTCGCGCTACAGCGAGTTCCTCGGCAGCCGCCAGATTCCGCTGGTGAGCGAGCAGGTCAAGGCCAACCTGATCGGCGCGCAGGAAAAGATCAATGGTTTCCTGGCCAACCGCCTGGACATCGACACCAGCCGCATCGTGTCCGTGATGGACCGCGTTGCAGCCGGCACCACCAGCGGCATCGAAGCCGTTGCTGGCCGCGTGGCCCGCGTCGAGTCGCCGGTCGCCACCTCGGTGATCAATGCACTGGGCGCGCTGAACCAGCCGATCGCCGCCGTCTCGGTGCAGATCGCCGACAAGATCGCCGCCGGCACGAAGCAGATCGAAGCCCGCGTGAGCGGCGCCGAAGAAGCCAGGCCGGTTCGCACGGTGAAGGCCAAGGCCGCCGCCGCCAAGAAGCCGGTTCGCCGCGCTGCTGCCCGCAAGGCGGCCTGACCCCGGGGCGCGTGAAAGCGCCCTTTTTCCTTTTTTCCGGCATCTGGAGCACTGCATGGCGACCCGTCCTGACGAAACTGCAAAGTTGAAGAAGAGGGCGGCGCCTGCGAAGAAGATGCCGGCTGCCAGGAAGGCGCCCGCGGCAACCAGGAAGCCCGCGGAGCCCGGCAAGGCTGAAGTCTTGCTGCGCGCCGGCCTGAAGGCGCTGGACAATGTGCGCAACGACGTCGCCAAGCGCCAGGCCAACGTGATCGAAGGCCTGCTCGGCATCGGGCAGGGCAAGGTCCCCGGGCTCGACAGCTTCGGCATCCGCAAGTTCGAGGACGTGTTCGACCAGCGCGTCGCCACCGCCATGCAGCGCCTGGGCATGCCCGGCGCAGAAGAAGTGCAGGCCCTGCGCGACGAGGTCGCGCAACTGCGCGCACGCGTCGCGCAACTCGAAGGCACCGGCGCCGCCGCCCCCCGTGGCCGCGCCAAACGCTGAGCGACAACCCGACAAGCCGGTTGTGGCCAGTTCCAACACCACACGCGACCGCATCCTGCAGGCCAGCCTCGCGCTGTTCAACGCGCAAGGCCTCGCGGCCGTGTCGACCCACAAGATCGCGGCCGAGCTCGGCATCAGCCCGGGCAACCTGCACTACCACTTCAAGGCCAAGCAGCTGATCGTCGAATGGCTGTTCCGGCGCTTCGAGCAGCGGCTCGAGGCCCTGAACGGTTCGTCGGCATCGATCGCCGCCATCGACGACCTCTGGCTCGCGCTGCACCTGCGCTTCGAGGCCATCGACGAATACCGCTTCATCTACCGAGACATGGCCTTCCTGGCCAGCGAGTACCCCGCGCTCGGCCAGCGCGCGCAGGCCATGACAGCGCAGAACCTGCTGGCCGCGCAAACGCTGTGCGAAGGGCTGGTGGCCTCCGGCGTGATCGAGACCAGTGCCGAGCAGGCCCGCATCCTGGC
Organism: Variovorax sp. Root434; assembly: GCF_001426595.1. Classification (NCBI taxonomy): domain Bacteria; kingdom Pseudomonadati; phylum Pseudomonadota; class Betaproteobacteria; order Burkholderiales; family Comamonadaceae; genus Variovorax; species Variovorax sp. Root434. Next base: position 34,534 of record NZ_LMEK01000010.1, on the reverse strand, counting down.
GTTGCAGATGGTCTTCACCACCACCTGCTGGCTGTCGTTCGAGCGGCTCGTGCCGGGGCGCGACGCGCTGGCGCAGGCCGACCCCGGTTTAGCGGCTTTCTACACGCTCACGCTGGTTTCTCCGTATGTTTCCAGCGAATCGAGGGCTTACCTTGATTACCTGAGGCGCAAATACCTCGGTTAAATGTCGCTGTCGTCCGACGGGGCATTGGTTCCGTCGGCCTCATGTTCGTCTTGAAGCAGATAAAAACCACAAAGGAGCCATCCATCATCATGACCACTGCCACCTACGCCAAGGAACCTGTCGCGCCGCCGTCGCGCCTGCTGCTGCTGGCCGAAGCCCGCGCGCTCTGGGAAACCGGCGCAGGCATCGCCATGTGGCCGCTGCTGCAGCTCACGCCGCGCGGCGATGGCCACCCGGTGCTCGTGCTGCCGGGCCTGGTGGCGGGCGACGGTTCCACGCTGCTGCTGCGCCGCTATCTGTGCAGCCGCGGCTATGACGCGCACGGCTGGGGCCAGGGGCGCAACTTCGGTCCGCGCGAAGGCGTGGAAGACGCCATGGTCGAGCTGCTGAAGACCTTGCACGACAACAGCGGCCAGAAGGTCAGCGTGATCGGCTGGAGTCTGGGCGGCGTGTATGCGCGGCTGCTGGCGTCTTCCTATGCGCCCATGATCCGCAACGTCATCACGCTGGGCAGCCCCTTCTCAGGCAGCCCGCGCGCCACCAACGCATGGCGCGTGTACGAAGGCGTGAGCGGCCAGAGTTCGCACGACCCGCGCCGCATGAAGTTCGTGCAGCCCACGCCGCCGGTGCCGACCACCTCGATCTTCAGTCGCACCGACGGTGTCGTTGCCTGGCGCTGCAGCATCGAGAAGACCGGGCCGCAGTCCGAGAACATCGAAGTCGTCGCCAGCCACCTGGGACTGGGCGCGCACCCTGCGGTGCTCTATGCGGTAGCCGACCGGCTGGCGCAGCCCGAGGGCGAGTGGAAGCCCTTCAATCGCGGGCTGCTGGGGCCGCTGGTCTATCCGGATCCCGATCGCGATATCTGAGCCCCAGCGGGCTTCTCAGCTTCCGGCCCACACGTCCAGCACGTAGCGCTGGTCGGCGATCATTTTGTCCATCCACGCCTTGCTGTCGTGCCCGTGCTCGCGCGCGAGGTCGCTCAGCGTGCGCCGCACGTCGGGCTCCATGCGCGAGCCGTCGCCGCACACGTAGACCACCGCGCCCGCTTCCAGCAGCTTCCACACATCGGCGGCCCGCTCGCGGATCAGGTCCTGCACGTAGACCTTGCGCTCGCCCGCGCGCGAGAACGCGGTGTGCAGCTTCATCACGCCGCGGTGCGCCCAGGCCTGGAGTTCGTCGGCATAGATGAAGTCCTGCTCGGGATGGCGGCAGCCGAAGAACAGCAGCGCCTCGCCGAGCGGGTTGCCTCCTTCGATCTGCGCCGCGCGCTCCTGCAGGAAGCCGCGGAACGGCGCGAGGCCGGTGCCTGGTCCGACCATGATGAGCGGCCGGGCCGCATCATCGGGCAGCCGGAAGCCCTCGGCCGTGGTCTCTCGCACCACGCCGTGCACCGTGTCGCCGGCTTCGGCGCGCGCCAGGAAGTTGGAGCACACGCCCTCGAAGGTGCCGCTGCCCGACCTGGCGGGGCCGCTCACCACGCCCACCGTCACGCTGCATTTTCCCGGCGTCATCGTCGGGGAGGAAGAGATCGAGTAGTAGCGCGGCGACAGCGGCGACAGCATTTCGAGGAACACCGCGAACGGCACCTGGCAGGCACGGTGCTCTTCCAGCAGGTCGAGCAGCGACTTGCGCTTGTGCAGCACCTCGGTCTTGTACGCCGCCTGCGAAGCCTCGTCGCTGCCCGACAGCGCCACGAGCTTGGGTTTGGTGAACGGGCACTCGGTGTACGCCGCGAGCGTGGCGATCTGCTTGCGCGTGGCCACGTCCTGCAGCTCGACGTAGTCGCCCAGCAATCGGTCGACCGCGATCACCTGCTCCACCGGCAGCGCCGCCTTGCGGCCCGCGCCGGCATGCAGGCGCACATGTGCGTCGCGGTCGAAACCGAATCGCGCCATCGCGCGCTCGACCTGGGCCGGACTGTTGCGCGGCACCACGCTCAGGTGATCGCCGGCGCGGTAGACCAGGCCCTCGGGCAGCATCAGCTCGACGTGGCGCGTGGAGCGGCCTGCTTCGCCGTTGCCGTTGTTCTGCAGCTCGCGGTTCTCGATCACCCGCAGCGCCACCGCGCCCAGCGCATCGACGATCGCGTTCTTCTGCGGCGGCGGCAGCTCCTCGAGCGTGTAGAGCGGCTCGCTCTGCGCGGGCGTGTCGGCGCCGGTCTTGATGTCGAAGGCCTTCACCAGCTCGGGCCACAGCGCGTCGCTCCAGTCCTGGAAGGCGCCGTCCATGTCCTCACGCGCATCGCCTTCGCCGCGCGGATGCACGCGCGTGGCGCCGAGCGCTTCGAGCCGTTCGTCGATGCGGCGCGGCACCGCCTGGTAGGTGGCGGCCCAGTCGGTGTTGCCGCAGCCGAACACGCTGAAGCGCACGCCGTTGAGCGAATCGTCGGCCTTGTCGAGCCAGCGGTGGAACTCGGCCGCGTTGTCGGGCGCCACGCCGTTGTACGAAGCGCAGACGATGGCGACCGCGCCGTTGGCCGGCAGCCGCTCGGCATAGTCGTCGAGCGAAGCCAGCTGCGTGGAGAAGCCGCGCATCTCGCCGGCCTCGGCCAGCTGCCGCGCGAGGTCTTCGGCCGTGCCGAGGTTGGAGCCCTGCAGCACCAGCAGCGAGGTGCCGTGGCGCGCCGCCTGCGGCTTGCGCTGTGCAGGCTGCGTGGGCTGCACGGGCGCGGCGGCCGCGTCGCTCATGTTGCCGCGCGGGCGCGTGGCGGGGTCGCGCAGCAGCGCCTTGATCTTGAAATTCTCCGGCTTGATCGTCAGCGCTTCCTTGATCTTCAGCTTGTAGCCCGTGTGGTCCACGAGGTTGAAGCGCTGCAGGATCATGCCCAGCGTGAGCACCGCCTCCTGCAGCGCGAACTGCCGTCCGATGCAGGCGCGCTGCCCGTTGCCGAAGGGCTTGAAAGCGTTCACCGGCCGCTCGCGCTCGGCTTCGCGGCTGAAGTGGTCGGGGTTGAACCGGTCGGCATCCTCGCCCCAGATGCCCTTGTCGCGATGCAGCGCGAGCGCATGCATGATGACCATGTTGTTCTTCTTGATCGTGTACAGCCCGCCGATCTTCGTGTCTTCCTTGGCGCGCATCGAGATCGCGGGCGCGGTCGGATACAGGCGCAGAGATTCCTTCAGCACCTGCATCACGTACTGCAGCCGGTTGACCTGCGCGTAGGTCGGCTTCTGCGTGGTGTCGGGGCCGAACACGTTGTCCACCTCGGCCTGCGCCTTGGCCATCGCCTCGGGGTTGTTCAGCAGGAAGTAGATGGCGAACGAGAGCAGGCCGCTGGTGGTCTCGTGCCCCGCGATGAGGAATTCGATGCACTCGTCGCGGATCATCTTGTCGGTGAGCTGTTCGCCGCTCTTCTTGTCCACGCCCGCGATCATGTAGCTCAGCAGGTCGGGCTTGGTGGCGATGTCGGCCCCGCTCGCGCGCCGCTCCTCGATGATGTCTTCCACCATCTTGTGCATGAAGCGGATGTCCTTGCGCTGCTGCGCGAGCTCCTTCTTCAGCATCAGCTCTTCCAGCGGCAGGCCGCGGCGGTTCTGCACCGTTTCCAGCGTGCGCACCATCGCGTCGACGAAAGGATGGAAGCCCTCGCGGTAGAACGAGTTGAAGCGATAGCCGAAGCCGCACAGGCCGATGGTGTCGAGCGTGAGCGCGGTCATGTCGCGCACCACGTCCACCTCCTCGTCGAAGTTCAGGCGCTCCCACTTGGTGACCAGCTGCCCCGCGATGTCCAGCATCATCGGGTGGTAGGCCTGCATCGCGCGCTGGCTGAAGTTGGCCAGCAGGATGTTGTGCGGCTTCGACCAGGTTTCCTCGTGCGTGTCCGAAGTGAAAAGTCCGTGCGACGCGGCACGCAGCCGGCGCAGCGCGCCGCGCGTGCTCTTGTCGAAGCGCGCTTCCTCGCAGAGTTCGTCCACCAGCGCGGGCGACGACACCACGATCACCGGCATGCCCGGCATGTCCAGCCAGTAGATGCCGCCGAGGTCCTGCGCGATCTTCCACATGTCGAGCACGGGGGAGTCGGAGCCGATCGACAGCAGGTTGCCGACGAAGGGCTTCTTCGCCGGATGCGGGATCGGGTGGAGCGAGTTTTTGCCTGCCATGGTCTTGTTGTGCCTTTGGAGTGGACCCGCTTCGGATACCGGGGTATGGAAGCCGGAGTATCCCGACGGCACGGGAGGTGGGCAGGACGGGGTTTCCCTTAGGACTTTCGGGCGGGGGGCTTCGGGGCGCGATCCCGCCGACGCGGTGACCTTTTTCGCGAATGTCCCCCGCCCTTCGGGCTCCTCCTTTATTTCGCGAAAAAGGCCCCCGCATCAGCGTGATCGTTCAGAGCACTGGTTGATCGGACACGCACCAGCGGCGTGTCCCCGTGCGCAGGACACCGGGTGCTCCCCGCAGCGAAATAAAGGAGGAGGCCGCAGGCCGGGGGACATTCGCGGAGGGGAGTACCCGGTGGCCTGTGCACGCGTCCCCGGAGAAAATCAGGGCCGAACCATCTTGCACTCAGTACCCTGCGCCAGCTCGTTCCCGGTATACACCGCGTCGGTGCGAAAACCGTAGTTAGTGCCTTCCCAGCCCGTCTTCACCGTCTTGCCATCCACCGGCACGATGGTGTTGACCACCTGCGGCAGCAGCAACTGGTGGTCTTCGGCACGCATGCGTACCGGACCAACCACCGACTCGAAGTTCAGGTCTTCGAGCGCACGAGCCACCTTGACGGTGTCTGTCGAATCGGCCTTGTCGATGGCGGCAGCCAGCAGGCGCGGCGTCATGTCGATGCGCGGCGCGAGGAAGTCCTTGCCGGTCTTGGCCTTGTAGGCCTTGGCCAGTGCGTCCACCTTCGGCGTGCCGGCCTCGCCCGGGTGCCATTCGGCCACCCAGGTCAGCTGCCCCAGCTTCGCCTGCGACACCGCCGTGACCGTGCCCGGCACCGAGCCCGCGCTGTGGTTGAAGTAGCGCAGGTTGTAGCCCGCGTCGCCCGCGGCCTTCAGCAGCAGCGTCATGTCCTGGCCCCAGTTGCCGGTGATGACCGAGTCGGCGCCGCTCTGCTTCACGTTGGCAATGTAGGGCGCGAAGTCCTTCACGCGGCCGATGGGGTGCAGCGCCTCGCCGACGAACTGGATGTCGGGCCGCGCCAGGCCCACCAGCTGCCGGCCGTAGCTGGCCCACTGCTTGCCGTGCGCGTAGTCCTGGTTGAGCAGGTAGACCTTCTTCACGTCGGGCGTCTTCTTGATGTAGTTGGCCAGCGCCTTCATCTTCATCGCCGTGTTGGCCTCGGTCTGGAAGTGCCAGAAGCTGCAGCCCTTGCCCGTCATCTCGGGGTCGATCGAGGAGTGGTTCAGCACGATCAGCTCCTTGCCCGGGTTGCGCTGGTTCCAGCGCGCCACCGACTGCACCAGCGCCGTGACCACCGACGAGCCCGAGCCGCCCGTGACGATCGCCTTCGCGCCCTGGTCGATGGCCGCCTGCAGTGCGCTCTGGCTTTCCTGCGCCGAGAGCTTGCTGTCGAACTGCAGCAGCTGCAGCTTGGTGCCGCCGAGCACGCCACCCCTGGCGTTGATGTCCTCGATGGCGTACTGCGTGTGCATCAGCATCAGCTCGCCGACGTTGGCAAAAGGACCCGAGAGCGGATCGATGTAGGCGACCTTGTAGGTCTGCTGCGCGTGAGCGGCGCCGGCGGTGGCCAGCAGGCAGGCAAGGGCGATCCGCGCCAATGGCGCACGGTTGAGCTTCATGGTTTGTCTCCGGGGATGGTTGTCGGTCAGTTCTTCGCTTGCAGCCCGATCACGCGGCTGGCCAGCTTCGTGAGTTCGGCCACCACCTCGTCGGGCGAGAGGCGCCCGTTCGGGCGGTACCAGCTGTAGAGAAAGCCCGGCAGGCTGCAGGCCGCGAGCGCGGTGAGCTTGGTCTCGGCGAAGTCGAGATCACCGTCGCGCCGCGCTTCTTCGAGCAGCGGGCACAGCAGGTCGTAGAAGTGGTGGGCGAGCTTCTTTTGCGCCGCGATGTATTCGGGCCGGTACACCTGCGGCTCGCGGTAGGGAAAGAAGGCGACGGGGTGGTGCGTGATGGTTGCGCGAATCAGCCGCTCGATGCCGTCGATCACCTTCTCGCTGGCGCGGCGCGGGTCGGTGGCCGCGAAGTCGAGCGCGGTGAAGCAATCGACAGCCGGGCGCCAGGATAGCGTCTCGAAAATCTCCTGCTTGTCGCGGAAGTAGTAGTACACGAAGGGCTTGGTCACGCCCAGCGCGCGCACGATCTGAGCCATCGTGGTGTTGGCATAGCCCTGCGCCGCGAACAGCTGCGCGGCCGCCTGCAGGATGCGCTCGCGCTGCAGGTCGGTGCCCTGCGTGGCCGCGCGCTGTCGGCCCGTGCCTTGCGGAAGGTGCGGCTGTGCAGCCGTTTCGCTCTGGCTTCCAGAGGGTTTGTGCCGTGTCGCGGAAGTTATACCCATGGGTAGGATTGTTCGTGCACCATGCACCATTGGCAAGCGCCAGCCCGGTGCGTGCGGCTATCGATAACCCTGAGGAAGTGACGCCATGGAGACATTGCCCGACCGCCCGCTGCAGCCCCTGCACGAGTACCTGCGCACCCACGCACGCGAGCGCGGCGGCAGCACTGCCTGCCTCTGGTACGGCCATGCAATGAGCTGGTCCGAGCTGGATCGCGCGAGCGACGCCTTCGCCGCGCGGCTCCAGGCGCTCGGCGTGAAGAAGGGAGAGCCCGTGGTGCTCTTCCTCAACAACTGCCCGCAGTACCTTGTCGCGCACTTCGGCATCCAGAAGATCGGCGCCATCGTCTGCCCGAGCGGGCCGCTCAACAAGGAGCACGAGCTGGCCTACCAGGTCAACGACCTGAAGGCGCGCGTGATCGTCGCGGCCGCGCCGCTGTTGCCGGTGGTGCGCAAGGTGCAGCCGCAGAGCGCGCTCGAACATGTGTTCGTGGTGCACTACGCCGACCTGCTGCCCACCGATCCCGCGCTCGACCTTCCGCTCGAACTCGCCGCGGAGCGCAAGTCCGAACGCACCGTGCCCGAAGGCTGCGAAGACTTCCTGGCCGTGATGAAGGCCGGCGCGAAGCCGCAGGCCGTCGCCATCGACATGGACGACGTTGCGCTCATGACATACACCTCGGGCACCACCGGTCTGCCGAAGGGCGCGATGCTGAGCTATGGCAACGCGCTCTTCAAGACGCGCGCCGCGGCCGACTGCAATGGCGTGGGGCCCGATGACGTGCTGCTGTCCATCGCGCCGCTGTATCACATCGCGGGCATGCTGATGGGCGTCAACGTGCCGGTGCTCAGCGGCGCAACCTCGGTGCTGATGCACCGCTTCGATCCGCGCGCCGCGCTGCAGGCCATTGCCGCGTACAAGGTGAGCTGGTGGTACAGCATCGCGCCGATGAACGTGGCCTGCATGCAGGTGCCCGACATCGCGAGCTTCGACCTGGGCAGCCTGAAGATGAACCCGGTGACGAGCTTCGGCATCACCTTCACCGAACCGCTGGCGCGGCAGTGGCGCTCGCACGCACCCAGCTGCACCTCGTTCGAGGCGGCCTACGGCCTGAGCGAAACGCACACCTGCGACACCTACACGCCGCACCATGCGCCACGCTGGGGCACGCAGGGCATCGCGGTGCCGGGCGTGACGATCCGCATCGTCAATCCCGACAAGGATGGTGACACGCAGGCCGACATGCCCACGGGCGAGGTCGGCGAGATCGTGCTGACCAGCCCCGGCGTCTTCAAGGGCTATTGGAACAAGCCCGAGGCCACCGCCGCCACGCTGCGCAACGGCTGGGTGCACACGGGCGACATGGGCAAGCTCGACGCCGATGGCTACCTCACCTTCATCGGCCGGTTCAAGGAAATGATCAAGGTCTCGGGCTACAGCGTGTTCCCCGAAGAGGTCGAGACCATCCTCATCAAGCACCCGGCGGTCGCGCAGGCGGCCGTCATCGCGCAGCCCGATGCCGAGAAGGGCGAGGTCGTGAAGGCCTTCATCGTGCGCAAGCCCGGCGCCGCGCTCGAGGCCGATGCGCTGATTGCCTGGGCGCGAGACAACATGGCGAGCTACAAGGCGCCGCGCGCCGTGAGCTTCATCGATGCATTGCCGACCACCGGCGCGGGCAAGGTGCTGCGCCGCCTGCTCAAAGACCAAAGCTGAGAGGTTCCGTTTGTTCTCCAAAGTCCTGATTGCCAACCGCGGCGAGATCGCCGTGCGGCTGGTGCGCGCCCTGCGCGACCTGGGCATCGCCAGCGTGGCGGTGCATGCGCGCGACGACGCCTCGGCGCTGCACGTGCAGCTGGCCGACACCGCCGTCGCACTCGATGCGACCGGGCCTTCGGCGTACCTCGACGTGGCCGCGCTGATTGCCGTTGCAAAGGCGCAAGGATGCGATGCGGTGCATCCCGGCTACGGCTTTCTCAGCGAGCGAGCCGATTTCGCGCAGGCCTGTGCCGAGGCAGGCCTTGTCTTCATCGGCCCGACGCCCGAGCAGCTGGGCCTGTTCGGCGACAAGGCACGCGCACGCGCCCTGGCCACGCAATGCGATGTGCCGGTGATGCCCGGCAGCGCCGGTGCGGTGACGCTCGCGCAGGCGCAGGCCTTCTTCGCCGAGCAGCATGCGCAGGGCGCGGGCGTGATGGTCAAGGCCATCGGCGGCGGCGGCGGGCGCGGCATGCGCGCGGTGCTGAATGCAGACGAACTGCCCGAGGCGCATGCACGCTGCATGTCCGAAGCCAGGGCGGCCTTCGGCATCGAGGGCGTGTACGTCGAACGGCTGATGCGCAATGCGCGGCACATCGAGGTGCAGGTGCTGGGCGACGGGCAGTCCGTGGCCAGTCTCGGCGAGCGCGAATGCACGCTGCAGCGGCGCTTCCAGAAGTTGGTGGAAATTGCGCCGAGCCCCTCGCTGCCCGATGTCCTGCGCGGGCGGGTCACGCGGGCCGCGCTGCGCATGGCGAAGGCGGTGGGTTATCGCGGGCTGGGCACGTTTGAATTTTTGGTCGATGCCGGATCGACGACGCTGCCCTTCGTCTTCATCGAGGCGAACCCGCGGCTGCAGGTCGAGCACACGGTGACGGAAGCGGTGACCGGTCTCGATCTGGTGCAACTGCAGATCGCTGTCGCAGCGGGCCAGCCCTTGGATGAACTGGGCGCGGACGCCGATCGCACCGCGCCGCAGCGCGGCTTCGCGGTGCAGTGGCGCATCAACGCCGAGACGCTCGATGCGCAAGGCAACGCGCGGCCCTCGGGCGGCACGCTCGCGCGCTTCGACCTGCCGGCCGGGCCGGGCGTGCGCGTCGACACGCACGGCTATGCGGGCCTTGCGCCTTCGCCGCACTACGACACGCTGCTCGCCAAGCTCATCGTGCATTCGCCGTCGCCGCGTTTCGCAGATGCATTGCGTCGTTCGCTGCGCGCGCTCGACGAATGCCACATCGAGGGCATCGCCACGAACCTGTCGCTGCTGCGCGCCATTGCAGCGCGGCCCGAGTTCGCGACGCAGGCGGTGCACACGCGCTTCGTGGAGTCGCATCTGGGCGATCTGCTGGCCGCCGCGGCCTCGTTTGAAAAGCATGCAAAGAAGACGGCGGCCGCGCCCGTTGCGCAACCCGCCGTCGAAGACGACGGTTCGGACGAACTGACCGTCAAGGCGCCGATGCCGGCCCGCCTCTTGCAGTTCGAAGTGGACATCGGCGACGTGCTGCCCGCCGGCGCGCAACTCGGCGTGCTCGAGGCCATGAAGATGGAGCACCTGCTGCACGCGCCCGTGGCCGGCCGCGTGGTCGCACTGCTGGCTGCGCCCGGCGACTACCTCGTCGAAGGCCAGTCGCTGGTGCAGCTCGAAGCCGTCGATGCGCAAGCCGTCGAGGCCGAGACGCACGCCGAGCACGACCTCGACGCGATCCGCCCCGACCTGCAAAAGGTCATCGACCGCCACGCGCCCACGCTCGACGTCAACCGCAAGGCCGCTGTCGACAAGCGCCACGCGCAGGGTGGCCGCACCGCGCGCGAGAACATCGCCGACCTGTGCGACACCGCTGCCGACCCCGGCAACTTCATCGAGTACGGCGCGCTCGCCATCGCCGCGCAGACGCGCCGCCGCACGCTCGAAGACCTGATCGCCAACACGCCTGCCGACGGCATGGTCACGGGCCTGGGCAGCATCAATGCGAAGCAGTTCGGTCCCGAGGTGTCGCGCTGCGCCGTGCTGGCCTACGACTACACGGTGCTGGCCGGCACGCAGGGCATGCGCAACCACCACAAGACCGACCGGCTGCTGGCGGTCGCGCATCAGCTGAAGCTGCCGGTGGTGCTGTTCGCCGAGGGCGGCGGCGGCCGTCCCGGCGATACGGACATGCCAATCGTCGCGGGGCTCAACAATCACACCTTCAGCCAGTTCGCGGCGTTGTCGGGCAAGGTGCCCGTGGTGGGCATCGTGCACGGCCGCTGCTTCGCAGGCAATGCGGCGCTGCTGGGCTGTGCCGACGTGATCATCGCAACCAGGAGCAGCAACATCGGCATGAGCGGCCCCGCGATGATCGAAGGCGGCGGCCTCGGGACCTTCGCGCCCGAACAGATCGGCCCGAGCAGCGTGCAGTCGCGCAATGGCGTGATCGACATCCTCGTGGAAGACGAAGCCGCCGCAGTGGCCGCGGCGAAGCAGTACCTGTCGTACTTCCAGGGCGCGACCACCGACTGGCAATGCGCAGACCCGCGCACGCTGCGCCACGTGGTGCCCGAGAACCGGCTGCGCGTGTACGACGTGCGCGCGGCGATGCGCGGCGTGGCCGACACCGGCTCGCTGCTCGAACTGCGCGCGGGTTTCGGCGCGGGCATCGTCACGGCGCTCGCGCGCATCGAGGGCAGGCCGGTGGGCCTGATGGCCAACAACCCGCACCACCTCGGCGGCGCGATCGACGTGGAGGCGGCCGACAAGTCCGCGCGCTTCATGCAGCTGTGCAATGCGCACGGCCTTCCAATTGTTTCGTTGTGCGACACGCCCGGCTTCATGGTCGGGCCCGAAATCGAGGCGCAGGCGCAGGTGCGCCACGTGTGCCGCATGTTCATGGTGGCCTCGCACCTGCGCGTGCCATTCTTCGCCGTGGTGCTGCGCAAGGGCTATGGCTTGGGCGCGCAGGCGATGACGGCGGGCGGTTTCGACGCACCCGTTTTCACCGTGGCCTGGCCCACTGGCGAGTTCGGTGCGATGGGGCTCGAAGGTGCTGTGCGCCTGGGCTTTCGCAAGGAACTGGCGGCCGTCCCGGAGGGCGCCGAGCGCGATGCGCTGTTCAGGACGCTCGTGGCGCAGCAGTACGCGAACGGCGAGGCGATCCATATGGCGCAGACGCTGGAGATCGATGCGGTGATCGATCCGGCCGAAACACGCACCTGGCTGGTGCGTGGGCTGTCCTCCGCGACGAAGGCGCCTGGCGCGGCCGCTGCCTATGTAGACACTTGGTAACCGGTCTTTAGACCTCGTCACGCGCGGGAGATCATGGCTCCGTAAACTGCGTCGCTTTGCGCGAATGAAACTGGTTTCTCGTTGGGCAGCCCACCTCCGCGACGTGGCCACGGCGCACTGGGTGGCGGCCCTCTGCCTCGCAGTGCTGGCCGTGGGCGTGCAGGCCGTCACTCCCGGCAACCATCCCCGCCAGCCTGCCGAAGCACATTGGGTGGCGAGCTGGGCCGTGGCGCCGGTCGAGTTCGGCGAGCTGGCCGCAAGCCCCGGCGGCGCGGGCTATGCATCGCCCGCCGGCAATGACCTGCGCGGGCAGACGCTGCGCCAGCAGGTCGAGCTGTCGCTGGACGGCCAGCGCATCCGCATCCGCTTCTCGAACCGCTTCGGCAAGACGCCGCTGCGCATTGCCGCCGCGAGTGCGGCACGCGGCACCGGCGCCGATGCGTTCTCGCCGGCCACGCTGCGCGTGCTGCGGTTCGGCGGGCGCACCAGCCTCACGATCGCCCCCGGCGCGGACGCCTGGAGCGATGGCGTCGACCTGCCGGTGCAGGCGGGGCAGACCGTGGTCGTGAGTGCCTTCTTCGATCGCGCCGCGCCGTTCTCCACGGTCTCCATGCTCGAGCCGGGAACGACGTGGGTGACTGCCGGCAATGCCGTGATGGCGCCGAAGCTGAAGAGCCCCACGCCGCTGGTGCTGAACCAGATCGTGACCGGGCTCGACGTGCTCACCACGAAGTCCGTGCGCACCGTCGTGGCGTTCGGCGACTCCATCACGTCGGGCACCGCGGAGGCCAAGTTCGGGGCCTATCCCGACATGCTGGCCACGCGCCTGCGCGATACGCAGGGCGCCGGAAACGACATAGCGGTGCTCAATGCCGGCATCGGCGGCAACCGCCTGCTGGCCGACGGCATGGGGCCCAGCGGCCTCTCGCGTTTCGAGCGCGACGCCTTGCGGCAGAGCGGCGTGACGCACGCGATCGTCCTGCTCGGCACCAACGACATCGGCCGCACCCTGTTCGCCAACGTGCCCGGCGCCGAGATCAAGCCCCGCGACATGCCGACCGCCGAGCGCATCACCGACGGGCTGGAGCAGCTGGTCAAGCAGGCTCGCGCCAAGGGCGTGAAGGTGCTGCTCGGCACGGTGCCGCCATTCAGGAACACGCCTTACTGGAACGAGGCCAACGATGCCATGCGCGAAGCCGTCAACCGCTGGATTCGCGGCCGGCAGGACATCGACGGCGTGGTCGATTTCGATGCGGCGCTGCGCGACCCCGCAGACCCGCAGGCATTGAACCCGCTGTTCGATTCGGGCGACCACCTGCACCCCAACAAGGCCGGCCATGCCGCGATGGCCGCGGCCATCGACCTGCACGAATTGCAGGAGTGAGTGCTCGCAAGGGCTGTGGGAGCAGCGAAAAGCGGGTCACAGCTCTACACAAGATTTCGTGCACCGCTTACAGGCGCTTCACATGGGCCGGGCAGCATGAAGGCTCCTACAACTCATGAGGGGTACTTCATGAAAAAGATCGCATTGGCTCTTTCCATCGGTGCTGCTTCGCTTCTGTCGGTGGGCACGTTGGCTGTTCCCACGGCCGCACAGGCACAGCCCGTCACCATCCAGGTGGCGCCGCCTCCGCCGCGCTCCGAACGCGTGCCGCCTCCGCGCCGCGGCTATGTGTGGGCGCCGGGGCACTATGAATGGCGCGGTGGCCGCCACGTGTGGGTCCGCGGCTACTGGGTGCGCGCGCGTCCGGGCTATGCCTACCGTCCGCCGGAATGGCGCCAGGACGGCGACCGCTGGCAATACAACAGGGGCGGTTGGGACCGCGATGGCGACGGGGTGCCGAACCGCTACGACCGCCGGCCGGACAACCCGAATCGCAACTGACGGAGGGACTCAGCGGAACACGACGGTGCGGTGGCCGTTGAGCAGCACGCGGTGCTCGCTGTGCCACTTCACCGCCCGCGCCAGCACCTGGCTCTCCGTGTCGCGGCCGCGGGCCGTGAGGTCTTCGACCGTGTCGGTGTGGTCGGCGCGTTCCACGTCCTGCTCGATGATCGGGCCTTCGTCGAGGTCGGCCGTCACGTAGTGGGCGGTGGCGCCGATCAGCTTCACGCCGCGGTCGTGGGCCTGGTAATAGGGCTTGGCGCCCTTGAAGCTGGGCAGGAACGAGTGGTGGATGTTGATCGCGCGGCCAGCCAGGCTGCGACACAGGTCGTTGCTCAGGATCTGCATGTAGCGCGCGAGCACCACGAGCTCGGCGCCCTCGGCCTCGATGATTTCCAGCTGCTTCGCCTCGGCCTGCGCCTTGGTCGCGCCCGTCACCGGGATGTGGTGGAACGGCACGTTGTAGCTCGCGGCCAGCTGGTAGAAGTCGCGGTGGTTCGAGATGATGGCGCGCACGTCGATGGCCAGCAGGCCGCTCTTCCAACGGAACAGCAGGTCGTTGAGGCAATGGCCTTCCTTGCTGACCAGGATCACGGTCTTCATGGGCTCGGCGGCGGCATGCAGCTGCAGCTTCATGCCGAAGCCGGCGGCGAAGGTCTTCAGTTCCTCGCGCAGCGTGGCTTCGCTGTGCTCGCCGCAGGCGAAGCGCACCCGCATGAAGAACAGGCCCGTGTCGTGGTCGTTGTACTGGGCGGCCTCTTCGATGTTGGCGCCCCGTTCGAGCAGGAAGCCCGACACGGCGTGCACGATGCCCGTACGGTCGGGGCAGGAGAGGTTCAGGATGTAGGCGGGCGAGGTGGGCGTAGTGGTCGTCATCAGGGGCGTGATTGTCGCAGGGGTGCCAGAATCGCGATTTTCCTCGACCACATAACCGCAGGAGCGAGACATGGCCCAGCAGGACTTCAACATGGACAACCAATGGTTGCCCTTCACTCCCAACCGCCATTTCAGGAAAGACCCGCGCGTCTTCGTGGCGGCCGACGGCATGGAGTTCACCACGCACGACGGCAAGAAGGTGATCGACGGCATCTCCTCGCTGTGGTGCGTGGGCGCGGGCCACAACCGCAAGCCCATCAACGAGGCGATCAAGAAGCAGCTCGACACGCTTGACTACGCCACCGCCTTCCAGGTCAGCAACGACCGCGCCTTCAAGGCGGCCGAGATGATCGCCTCGCTCGCGCCCGGCGATCTCAACAAGGTGCTGTTCTGCAACTCGGGCTCGGAAGCCGCAGACACCTCCATGAAGGTCGCGCTTGCCTATCACCGCGCGCGCGGCGAAGGCCACCGCAACGTGTTCATCGGCCGCGAGAAGGGCTACCACGGCGTGGGCTTCGGTGGCATGTCCGTGGGCGGCATTCCCGGTAATCGCAAGGTGTTCGGCTCGGCCTTCCTGCCGCGCGTGGACCACATGCGCTTCATCCACGATCCGGTGAACCATGCCTACATCCGCAACGAGGAGCCGGTGTGGGCCGAAGACCCGCTGGTCGAGCTCGAAACGCGCATCCTGCCGCTGCACGATGCGAGCAACATCGCCGCGATCATCGTCGAGCCGGTGGCCGGGTCGGCCGGCTGGTACCTGCCGCCCAAGGGCTACCTGAAGCGCCTGCGCGAGATCTGCGACAAGCACGGCATCCTGCTGATCTTCGACGAGGTCATCACCGGCTTCGGCCGCATGGGCACCAACTTCGCGTCCGACTATTACGGCGTGGTGCCCGACATGCTGAACTTCGCCAAGTGCGTGACCAACGGCGTCATTCCGCTCGGCGGCGTGATCTGCCGCGACAAGCTCTACGACGCGATGATGAAGACCGACGCGCCCGAGCACGTGGTCGAGTTCTTCCACGGCTACACCTACTCGGGCCACCCGGTGGCCTGCGCCGCGGCCATCGCCACGCTCGATCTCTTCAAGCAGGAGAACCTGTTCGCGCGCGCCGGCGAGATGGGCAAGGTGCTGGGCGATGCCTTCCACAGTGCCTTCAAGGGCCTGCCGAACGTGATCGGCATCCGCAGCCTGGGCCTCGCCGCCGCGGTGGAGCTCGCGCCCATCGCGGGCACGCCGGGCAAGCGCGCCTACGACATCTTCCTGGACTGCTTCCACAAGGGCGCACTGGTGCGGCCCGCGGGCGACGTGCTGGTGATCGCGCCGCCGTACATCGTGGAAAAGTCGCACATCGACACGCTGGTGAACACGCTGGCGGATTCGATCAGAAAGCACGCCTGAGCGGGACGGCGGCACTTGCGCAAGCCGGCGACGCGAAGGCCATTCGGAGGATCGCGGCGCATGGAAACCCTGCGACTTTCGTTTTGAACTGACGGTCGACGAAGCATTTTTACCGCTTTGACAGGAGTCAGCGGGAGCCTCATTCTTCAGCCCGCATCACAAGGCTGGAGATGAGGACTTCAAAAAATATCGAATCCTGGACGAATCAACCGCTTCACGCGGGTCGCCAGATTCTTCTCGTCCTGATGACGCTCGGCTCTGTCAGCGCCTGGTTGTTGTTCTGGTTCGGTGACTAGGTTCGAAGCGCTCACGCCTTCGGCTGCGGCCTGGCCAGCCGCTTGAACTCGGCGCAATAGTCTTTCTCGGGCAATGGCGGCGTCTGCCATGTGCTGTCGTAGTCGCCCGCTGCCACGTCCGCCGGAGCGGGAGCGGCGCGCATCTGCACCGTGGCAACCTTGACGTCGTCGGGCAGATGCTGCGGCACGCCGAGCGTGCGCACGACGTGGCCCGCGCCGGCGATCAGCAGCACCGTCTGGCCCGGCCGCCTCGCCTTGACGATGGCCTGCGCCATTGCACGGTCGCGGCCCACCTGGATGCGCGTCATCGGGACGATCTGGGACTCGGGCAGCATCTGGCAGTGGCCCTCCCGCACGGCGTCCTGCTGCACGGCATAGGCCTCGCCGTTGAGCTGCACGTCGAGCGAGACGTCGGCCATGGCGTCCTTCATGCGCGTGCGCGGCAGGTTGGCGCCGACCACGGGCACGCCCGCGCGCACCGCCACCATCACGGTGGGGCCGTAGTTGGCCCAGGGCCAGGCCTTGTCGCTCCAGTCGAGGGCCGCCTGCACCTGCGCTTCGGTGGCGGTGGGGGTGATGCGCGCGGTGCTGCGGCCTTCCTCGGCCATTTCGAGCGCAAGCGCGGCGAGATGGCCGCGCGCGACCAACGCCTCGACGGCTTCGCGCTCGATGGCGTGGTGCTCGGGGGCGTCGTGTTGCTCGCCGAGCAGCAGGGCGTCGACCGGCTGGAGTGCTGCGATGCGGCGCGCGATGGGCGCATCGGCGCCGGGAGGCAGCGCCGAACAGCCCCCGAATGCGGTGGTGGCGAGCAGGGGAAGAAGCAGGCGCCAGGGAGTCCGCAGGGGCCGGTTTGGAGGGGGCATCACGCCATACTATGCCTCGGCACGCGCCCGCCGTGCCGTCCATTTCCGCTTTTCCTTGTCGTCTCTTTCGGTCTCTTCGCTGACCCGAGATTCAGGGGATCCGTTGCCCGGTGCTTCATGAAAAAAGCGCCCCGGGCAGGGCGCTTTGTCATTGGAGGCCGAATTTGCGTCAGTGCACCAGCACCGGCGTGTGGGCCAGCTCGGCGTAGCCTTCGAGCGTGTCTTCGACTTCTTCCTGGGTGGGGGTGTTGAGCTGCCAGGCGGCGATCTGCTGCTGGAACAGCTCGGCCCAGGAGCCGTCGAGGTAGACCTCCTTGCCCGAACGCTTGTCCACGATCTCGAAGCCGTGACGCTCCAGAACCGGCACGTTGGGTTGCGCGGGTTCGTCGCCTTCATTGGGCTGCACGTGGACGACGACGAAAGACTCCGAGTCATAAAGCATGTTCATGGCGGGCCCTGTGAGGATGTCGATGGCGTTCATGGAGGTTACATAGCAATCAACGCGCCAGTTTCAAGACAGGTTGTCATTCTTGTAAAACCAACGGGCTAATTTCTTGGCTTTTGCTCCGATGGAATGACTCTCCTCAGTTCGGGGCGGCCGCGGGTAGGGGTTTGCGCAATTGGGCGTCAGCGAAGTCCCCGTTGGGTTCCGTCTGCCGGATGCGCACGGGCAGGTAGCCGTACGCTGGCGCAAGCCAGAGCTCGAGTTTTCGGTCGAACTCCCGCCGAGGGGTGCGGGTGAGCTTGCGCGTGACGTATTCGCCGGCCGGAAGGCTCACGTTTTCTTCGTCACCGACCACGAAGACCCAGACGTCGGCATCGCGCGGCCCCACGGTCTGGACCGAAATCCGGGTACCTGCCGGATAGCGACCGGGGCTGGCCGCCAGCAGGCCGCCGAGCTGCATCATCACGCTCATGCGGTCCTGCGCGCCGGCCAGCAGGGGCACGGGTGGCGCGTTGTTGCTGAACACGATCTGCCCCTGGTCGCGCACGAAATGAGAAGCCACCTCGGACTTGCGGCTTTCGGAGTACCGCTCGGGCTCCAGCCCCGAGGGGCCGATGCGGCCGGTGCTGTGCCAGTTGAGCAAGGTGAAGAACACCGCCTTGAGCGTCAGTCGCCCGTCGTAGCGGCTGCCGTCCTGCAGCCAGACCAGTTCGCCGAACACGCCCCGCTGCGGCGAGGCGCCGGACTGGCCGGTGGCCTCGAAGTCCAGCGTGACCGAGCCGGGGATCTTCATCGCCTGGGTGCCGGCGATGGTGCCCGAGGCCTCGCCGCCGGCCGCCGCAGCTGTACCGGTTCCGGTGCCACCGGAGGGCGATGTCGCGCCGGCCGGGGCACTGGCCGCTGCTTCGGGCGGTGTTGCTCCTGAATTGGTAGCGGCCTGGGCTGTCGGGTCGGGCGTTTCGGGGGGCGGCAGCGTGGTGGCGTCCGGCTCCCGCGAAGACGCCGGCTCGACCGGGGCCGGCTTCGGTTTCGGCTTGGGCACCGACGCCTCGCGCGGGCGCTTCGGCTTGGGCGGAGGCGGCGGCCTGGCCTCGGCGGGCGCGGCCGCCGGAGCGGGCGCCTCGGACGCCGGTGGTGCGATCACGATGGTGCGCGTGCTGAACTTGCTTGCCAGCGGCGAAGGCTCCGGCCCGACCGCCACCGGCGCCAGCCCGAGCAGCAACAGATGGACCAGCCCCACCAGCAGCGTCAGCCCGATCAGAACCCGCCACGACGGACGCCCCGGCAGCCCGGGAGGCAGCGATGGCGAGGAAGAGGGGGCAACGAGCGTCGGCATCGGTATGTGGAGTGAGGCGCCGGCCCGGAGGTTCACGAAAGACCACCTCGGTAAACTGCCGCCCGTTCAACCAGTTTAAGTGGGAGCGGCGACCGGCCCGTGCCGGCGCCCCGTCCCTGTTCTCACGCACGCACCGCATCATGAAACTCGCCACCCTGAAGGACGGCTCGCGCGACGGTCAGCTCGTCGTTGTCTCGCGCGACCTCACGCTCGCCCACTACGCCACCGACATCGCGAGCCGGCTGCAGCAGGTGCTGGACGACTGGGGCTTCATGAGCCCGCAGCTGCAGGACCTGTACGACGCCGTCAATACCGGCCGTGCGCGCCATTCCTTTCCCTTCGATCCGGCCATGTGCATGGCCCCGCTGCCGCGCGCCTACCAGTGGGCCGATGGCTCGGCCTACCTGAACCACGTCGAGCTGGTTCGCAAGGCGCGCAACGCCGAGGTGCCCGAGAGCTTCTATACCGACCCGCTGATGTACCAGGGCGGCAGCGACGACTTTCTCGGCCCGACCGACGACGTGGTCGTGCCCAGCGAAGCCATGGGCATCGACTTCGAGGCCGAGATCGCGGTGATCACCGGCGACGTGCGCATGGGTGCCACGCCCGACCAGGCGCTCGACGGCATCCGCCTCGTGATGCTGGCCAACGACGTGAGCCTGCGCAACCTCATTCCGGCCGAACTGGCCAAGGGCTTCGGCTTCTTCCAGAGCAAGCCCGCCACCGCCTTCAGCCCCGTAGCTGTGACGCTCGACGAGATCGGCGAGGCGTGGCAGGACGGCCGCGTGCACCTGGCGCTGCAAAGCAGCTGGAACGGCCGCAAGGTCGGCCTGTGCGATGCGGGCCCGGAGATGACTTTCCACTTCGGTCAGCTCATCGCCCACATCGCCAAGACCCGCAACGTGCGCGCCGGCAGCATCGTCGGCAGCGGCACCGTGAGCAACAAGGGCGTCGAGAAGAAGGACGGCCAGATGGACTGGCCCAAGGGCTATTCGTGCATCGCCGAGAAGCGCTGCATCGAGACCATCCAGGTCGGCCAGCCCTACACCGAGTTCATGAAGTTCGGCGACACCATCCGCATCGAGATGAAGGGGCTGGACGGGCGCTCGCTGTTCGGCGCCATCGACCAGGAGATCGTGTCCACGGCGGGGCGGCCGAAGGAGGCGCCGGTGTCGCTGGTGAAGCCGCAGCAGGGCGATGCGCCGGACGGGGCGCAGCCGGAGCAAGAAGCTTCCGAAGACTGAGGGGCTGGCTCAGTGCGGCCCCGCGCCGCGCAGCAACTCCTTCTGCGACCGTATCCCCAGCCGCCGGAACGCCCGGTACTGGTGGGTGCGCACCGTCGTCAGCTCCACGCCGATCTGGCGCGCGGCTTCCTTGGCCGTCCGGCCCGCCATCAGGTGGCCGATAACCTCGCGCTCGCGCAGGCTCAGCTTCAGCAGCCGCGAGGCGAGGACGGGCTCCACCGGCTCCCGCGCGGCCACTGCGCTGCGGCCGTGCGCGGCGGTGGCATCGGCCAGGAGCGTGGCGTGCGCCTCGATGCGCTCGAAGTCGGCCGCGCCGAATTCCGGCTGCGCGAGGCTGCGGTAGAAGCTCACGGCCACGCGCTGGCCCGTGGGCTGCAGCAACAGCACCGAGGCGCGCTCGCGAATGCCCACGTCGCCATAGCAGGCGGCGCGATACACCGGGTCGGCCACCTCGTCGGCGCGCTGGTGGCCCATCCAGAGTTGCGCGCGCTTGGGCAGCTTGCGCGCCGCCAGCCAGGCCATGTTCGGGTCGAGCAAATCGAAGCGCTGCGCCACGTAGCGTTCGGACGTGCGCTCCGCCGTGCTGCCATAGCTGCTGGCGGCGGACACGAGCTCGATGCGCCCGGCGGCATCGACCACGAACACCGTGCAGAAGGTCACCGGCATCACGCGCTGCATGGCCTTGAGATAGCTGGTCGCCAGCAGCGGCGTGCCCACGCCGGAGAGCACGTCGCCGACCACGGCGGCGGCCAGCGTGGTGTCTTCGGCGGGGTGGATGCGCCAGCGTCTCATGCGTGGGGAAAGAAGAAGGAAAGGGCGCGCATACGGGTAACTACCTCGTACGAAGTTATGACATTGCCGCTCCTCGCGCATCGGGACAATCCCGCCGGATGACGAACTCCCCCGCTGCCACCCTCGGCGATGCCGCGAGCGGCCCCGTGCCGCCGAAGTCCGGCGCCGACGCCGGACTGCCGCCCTCGGTCGGCGCCTTCCACTACACGCGCTACGAATCCCGAACGCCCGCGCTCGGCCCCGGCGGCGCCGAACCCGGCCGCCACCCCGTGGTGATTGTCGGCGGCGGCCCGGTCGGCATGGCGCTCGCGCTGGGGCTCGCGAACCACGGTGTGCGCTGCGTGATCCTCGAGGCCGACGACACCGTGTGCGTGGGCAGCCGCGCGGCCTGCATCTCGCGCCGCAGTCTCGAGATCATGGAGCGCCTGGGCGTGCTGCCCGGCTTCATGGGCAAGGGCCTGCCCTGGACCGGCGGCCGCAGCTTCTACAAGACGGCCGAGGTGTTCTGCTTCGAGATGCCGCACGACGCGCAGCAGAAGCTGCCGCCGATGATCAACCTCGAGCAGTACTACGCCGAGCACTACCTGCTCGAAGAGATCTTCCGCCGCAACGAGGCGACGCCGGGGCTCATCGACATCCGCTGGGGCACCGAGCTCACCGGCCTCGCGCAGGACGACGACGGCGTGACGCTCGACGTTCGCAATGCCGAAGGCGCATACCGGCTGCACGGCCAGTGGCTCGCAGCCTGCGATGGCGGCCAGAGCTTCGTGCGCAAAACGATGGGGCTCGCGCTCGAAGGCACGGGCTACGAAGGCCGCTACGTGATCATCGACATCGAGCTCAAGAGCGGCCACCCGACCGAGCGCCGCGCGTGGTTCGACCCGCCGTGGAACCCGGGCTCGACCGTGCTGATGCACCGCCAGCCCGACGACATCTGGCGCATCGACTACCAGCTGCGCCCCGGCCAGAGCACCGAGGAGGCGCTGCAGCCGCCAGCCGTGGCCGAGTTCGTGCAGCGCCACCTCGACGCCATCGGCGAAGGCCATCTGCCGTGGAAGACGGTGTGGACTTCGGTCTATCGCGCCGGCGCGATGACGCTCGACAGCTACCGCCACGGCCGCGTCGTGTTCGCGGGCAACGCGGCGCATGCGATGCCGATCTTCGGCGTGCGCGGGCTCAACTCGGGCTTCGACGACGCGGACAACCTCGCGTGGAAGCTGGCGTTCGTCGCCAAGGGCCTGTCGGATGCGGCGCTGCTCGATTCGTACTCGCAGGAGCGCATCGCGGCTTTCCACGTGAATGCCGAGAACGCGATGCGCAGCACCGAGTTCATGTCGCCGCCGTCGCGCGGCTTCGACCTGCTGCGCGAGGCGGCGCTGTCGCTGTCGGAAAAACACCGCGGCATCGCGCAGCTGATCAACCCCCGCCAGACGCAGGCCGTGTGCTACGTCGATTCGCCGCTGTCGTCGGGCGAAGGAGATGCATTGACGGCTGGCCCGCTGCCGGGCGAGGTGATGCCGGAGCAGCAACTCGAACAAGGCCATCTCACCGACTGGATCGCGCCGACTTTCACGCTGCTGGTGCTGCGGCCCGAGGTGGCCGCGCCGCCCGCCGCCGACGTCGCGCAGGCACGGCAGGGCGCGCTGCCCTTCGTCGTTCGCAGCATTGCGAGCCTGGGCTCCGGCGGCGCCGATGCGCATGCATCCCCCGCCGTCTTCGAAGTGCTCGGCGCACAGGACGGCGCGGTCTACCTGCTGCGCCCCGACGGCCACGTGGCCGCGCGCTGGCATCGCCTGCCGCCCGGCGCCCTGCAACCCGCACTGGCCCGCGCGGCCCAGGAGCTCCCCGCATGAGCACGACACCGCTGAACCCCGACGCCCGCGACCGCCTCTACGCCGAGTGCGCGCGCGCCATCACCGAGGCGGGCGCCGAGCGCGAATCGCTGTTTCTCGCGCGGCTTGCGCTGCTGCTGTTCGAACAGGTCGGCGACGAGGCGCGCTGCCGCGCCGCGCTGGCCGACGCGTTGCACGCGCTGCCCGTACCATCGCTGTCCGCTTCCGAATCACAAACAACGACTGGAGACTGATCCATGGATCGCCGCACCCTTCTCGCCACGCTCGCTTCCGGCGCCGCCGTGGCCGCCACGCCTTTCGCCCATGCGCAGGAGTACCCCGCGCAACTCGTCAAATGGGTGGTGCCGTATCCGGCGGGCGGCGGCACCGACGTGATCGCGCGCGTGCTGGCCGAATCGATGCGCCAGACGCTGGGCCAGCAGATCGTGGTCGACAACCGCCCCGGTGCCTCGACCAACATCGGCGCCGACATCGTCGCCAAGAGCAAGCCCGACGGCTACACGATCATGTCGGCCGACAACGCCGTGCTGGCCTTCAACGAGCACCTGTTCAGCAAGCTGCCGTTCAACCCCGAGAAAGACTTCACCTACATCGGTGCGATCGGCAAGTTCCCGCTGGCACTGGTCGTGCATCCGGACTTCCCGGCGAAGAACTTCAAGGAGTTCCTCGCCTACGTGAAGGCCAACCCCGGCAAGGTCAACTACGCCTCGCCAGGCAACGGCTCGCCGCACCACCTCGCGATGGAGATGTTCAAGGTGCGCACCGGGACCTTCATCACCCACATTCCGTACCGCGGCGCGGCGCCGGCCATGGCCGACGTGATGGGCGGACAGGTGCCCTGCATGTTCCTCGACCTGGCTTCGGGCCTGTCGATCATGCAGGGCAACAAGGTGCGCGTGCTGGCCATCGGCTCGGGTGCGCGCAGCAAGCTGCTGCCCAACGTTCCGACGCTGGCCGAAGTGGGCGTGCCCAACACCGAGGTGTTCGCGTTCCAGGGCATCCTGGGCCCGGCGGGCCTGCCGCCGGCGGTGGTGAACAAGCTCAACGGTGACCTGAACAAGGCCTTCGGCACGCCGACCGTGCAGAAGCGCTTCGACGATTTCGGCATGGAAGCGATGCCCGGCACGCCGGCGCAGTTCGCGGCGCTGTCGCGCGCCGAGTCCAGGCGCTGGGGCCCGATCATCAAGCAGGCCGGTATCAAGCTGGACTGAAGCCGCAAAGGGGACTCTCCCCCCTCGTGAAACTCCGAGGAACCGGCGTTGCCGGGCCTCTGGTGTTGCCCCGGGAGGGGGGCGAGCCTATTTTTTCGAGCCGTCCTCGACGACCTCGTCGTCGCGCAGCAGATCGCCGTTCTCGTCCCAGGCACGCTCGCGCGTCACGCGGCCCTTGGCGTCGAATGTCGATTCGGCCAGCAGCGTTCCCTTTTCGCTGAAGCGCTGGTGGGTGCCCACCGGAATCTGCCGGCCGCGGCCCACCACCTGGTAGCGGCCCTGCGCGGCGCGCTGGCCGCTGTCGTAGAACTCGGTGATCTCCACCGTGCGCGTGTCGCCGCTGCCGCTGTAGGCGGATTTGCTGCTCGGCTGGCCGTTGAGGTGGTAGCTGTCGTCGACGATCGGCTCGCCCGCGCTGTTCCAGCGCTGGTCGCGCACCAGCGCGCCTTTTTCGGAGAAGGCCTGCTCGCGCAGGCGCACGCTTGCGCGCTCGATCAGCAGGTACACCGCCTCGCGGCGCTTGACGCCTTCGGACGAGTAGTTCTGCTCGGTGCGCTGGTTGCCGACGATTTCGTCGATCGCCGCGGTCTTGCCGTTGTCGTAGAAGCTCTGCGAGCGCACCCGCTTGCCCGACACGTACGACAGCCGCGAGCGCAGGGTGCCGCGCGAGTCGAACAGTTCGACCTGCGACGGGCCGGTGCCTGTAAAGCCGCAGAGCCTGGCGTCATCGACCACCGGGGCCAGCGTGGGCGCGTCGGCGCAGCGCAGCGCCGACAGCTGGCCGTGCTCGGTGAATTCGACCGACGCGCGTTCGCTGCCGCTGCCGGTGTCGGGATAGAAGATGGCGCGCCGCAGCCGGCCGTCGGGGTAGAAGCTGCGCACCAGCCCACGCTCCTGGCCGTCCTCGTAGGTGGCGTCGCGCAGCACGCGGCCCGTGGGCGAGAACTCGCGGGCGCGGCCCTGCAGGTTGCCCTTGGCATTGAGCGTGTGCTCCTTGGCGAGCCTGCCCTTCTCGTAGATGCGCACCAGACCCATCGACACGCCGTTCTGCACCTGTTCCTCGCGCTGCAGCTCGCCGGTTGCGCGGTCCTTGCAGCGCAGCAGGCCGGTCTTGCCCGCGGTGCTGCTGCCGTCGGCCGGGTTCACGCTGCGGCCGTTCAGCTCGCAGTCCGGCTGCGCGTGCGCCGTCGCGGCGCCGAGCAGCGCGAGCAATGCGGCGGCGCCGCGGAGGGCGGTCCGGCGCGGGGTCATGTCACTTGTCGTAAAGCGTGTCGAGCGAGCGGAAACCCTTGACCTCGATCGGATTGCCGAACGGGTCGAGGAAGAACATCGTCCACTGCTCGCCCGGCTGGCCCTCGAAACGCACCTGCGGCTTCAGCACGAACTCGGTGCCGGCGGCTTCGAGCCGTGCGGCCAGCGCCTGCCAGTCGGGCAGGGCCAGCGCGAGGCCGAAGTGCGGCATCGGCACCATCACGTCGCCGACGCGGCCGGTGCGGGCGGTGGCGAAGGGCTCGCCGAGGTGGAGCGAAACCTGGTGGCCGAAGAAGTCGAAATCGACCCAGGTGTCGGTGCTGCGGCCCTCGGCGCAGCCGAGCACGCCGCCATAGAAGCGGCGGGCGACGTCGAGGTCGCGAACATTGAAGGCAAGGTGGAAGATGCTCTGCATGGTTTCGGATTATGGGCAGCGGTGCTGTGAGAATGCCGGACTTTCTTTCATCGTGGAGCAAGCCTTGCGGATACTCCGGACCCTCGCCGCGCGGATGTGCGGCATCGCTCTTCTGCTCACCTTCGCGGCTGCGCACGCCGCCTGCCCGCCCTCGGCCATCGCCAGCCTCGAAAAGCCGGGCATGGGCGTGCGCAACGGCATCGACCGCGGGGTGCTCTGGCGCATCGAGCGCGACGGGCGCAGCTCGTGGCTCTACGGCACCATCCATGTCGGGCGCGGCGACTGGGTGCGGCCCGGCCCGGCTATCCAGAAGGCGCTCGCGGAGAGCGATGTGCTCGCGCTGGAGCTGGACCTGCACGACGAAGCCACCGCCCGGACCATGGGCCAGCCGGCCGATCCGGCATTGCTGGCGCGCATGCTCAGCGGCGAGCGTGCCCGCCGGCTGGAGCGCCAGAACGCCGAGGCCTGCGTGCCGCCTGGCACGTTGTCGAAGCTGCAGCCGATCCTGCAGGTCACGGCGCTGGCCGGCCTGGCGGGACGGGCCGACGGGCTGTACCCGGAATTCGGCGTGGACGAGACGCTGGCGGTTTCCGCCCGCAACGGCAACAAGCCGATCGTCGCGCTCGAAAGCGCGGCCGAGCAGCTGAAGGCGCTGACCGGCGAATCCGAAGCCGAGGAGGCAGAGCAGGTCGATGCGGCGCTGGACGAACTGGAATCGGGCAAGCTGCGCGGCCAGCTCAAGGAGCTGGCCGACGTCTGGGCGCGCAGCGACGCGGCCAAGCTCGCCCGCTACCCCGAGTGGTGCGACTGCCTCAAGACGACCGCCGAGCAGCGGCTGATGAAGCGCCTGCTCGACGACCGCAACCCGAACCTGGCCGACGGCATCGAGCGCCTGCACTTCGGTGGCAAGCGCGTGTTCGCGGCGGTTGGTGCGCTGCACATGATCGGCCCGCAGGGACTGCCCGCGCTGATGGCAGCGCGCGGCTTCACCGTGACGCCGGTGCTGACCGATGCACAGGCGCAAACGGCGGTGCCGATGCCGGCGCTTGCGGCGCCTTCGCCAGCGCCGAAGGCCGTGCGCGGCGGCAAGGCCGCCAAGGGTCAACGTGGTCAGAAGGGTGCGCCTGCTGCCGCAGCAAAGGGCGGTAGATCGGCAAAGGCTGCGCCTGCCGCCAAAGGGGGCAAGGCGCCTGCCAAGGGCAAAGTGCGCAGATAATCGCGACCGCCATGCACACGCTGCGCCACCCCACCCGCTTCCTCGGCCTCGTCGGCCGCTGGGTGCTGCTGTGGTTCGTGCTGTCGCTGGGCGTGGCGGTGGCGTCGCCGCTGGTGAACCCGCAGGCCATGGAGCTGGTGTGTTCCAGCGCCGGCTCGATCAAGGTGGTGGTCCACACCGAAGACGGCGCGCAGGAAATGGGCGCCTCGCAGATGGACTGCCCGCTGTGCGTGCTGACCGGCGCACCGCCGCCGGCCGTGGCCGCTCCCGTGTTCGATCTTCCCTTGCCGCTGGGCCGCGTGGTCCAGGCCATTCCCGCCGCGCGCCTGGCCGCGGCCACCGCGGCGCCGCTGCCGGCGCGCGGGCCCCCGGCTTTCTCCTGACGCTCTCAAAACCGTAGCTGCACGCGCGCGACCGAAGCGCATGTGCGGCCTGTCCGGCTTGAAGTTTCGTGGAGAATTCCTCTTGAAAAAGCATTCCCGCGCCCTGGCGATCGCCATGGCATTTCCCTTTGGCGCGCCTGTGCTGGCGCAGCAGTCCGCCGAGACGCCTGAAGGCGGCACCGGTGGCCGCGCGCTCGGCACCATCACCGTGACCGGCGGTCGCCCGACCTCGCTGCCGACGCAGATCCCGACCACCATCGAAGGCGTGACGCACGAGCAGGTCGTCGAAACCGTCAACGCCACCGACAGCGAAGACGCGCTCAAATACCTGCCGAGCCTGGTCGTGCGCAAGCGCTACATCGGCGATTTCAATCACGCCGTGCTCGCCACCCGCGCCTCGGGCACGGGCAACAGCGCGCGCTCGATGGTGTATGCCGACGGCATCATGCTGTCGAACCCGCTGGGCAACGGCGCCACCTACGCGCCGCGCTGGGGCATGGTGTCGCCAGAAGAAATCGAGCGGGTCGACGTGCTGTACGGGCCGTTCTCGGCCGCGTACCCGGGCAACTCGGTGGGCGCGGTGGTCGACTACGTGACGCGCATGCCCACGCAGCTGGAGGCGCACGTCAAGCTCAGCGGCTTCGCGTCGAACTTCGACCTGTACAACAGCCATTCGTCGCCGGCTGGCCAGCAGCTCGACCTGTCGCTGGGCAGCCGCAGCGGTGACTGGTCGTGGTGGCTCAGCGCGTCGCGCACCCACAGCAAGGGGCAGGCGCTGGTGTTCGGCAACCGGCTGGTGAGCGCGGGCACGGTCGGCAGTGCGGGCACGCCGGTGACCGGCGCGGTGCTCGGGCTGAATCCATCGAACCAGCCGTGGTGGCTGGTGGGCGGTTCGACTATCTACGACACCACGCAGGAGCAGGCCAAGCTCAAGGTGGCCTACGACTTCTCGCCCACGGTGCGCGCCACCTACACGCTGGGTGCATGGAACAACACCACGCACGGCAGTGTCGACACCTGGCTGCGCGACGCCCTCGGCCGGCCGGTGTACGGCGGGCGCGTGAACATCGGCGGGCGCACTTACAACCTCGATTCGCCGAGCGCCGCGCTCGCGCCGACCGAGACCGCGCTCACGCACTACATGCACGGCCTCTCGGTGAAGAGCCACACCGGCGGCGTGTTCGACTGGGAGGTGGCGGCGAGCCTGTTCGACTATTCGCGCGACACCTCGCGCACGCCCACCACACCGCTGCCCGGCGCCTTCAACGGCGGCCCGGGCCGCACCACCGACATGGGCGGTTCCGGCTGGAACACCTTCAAGGCGGCCGGCACCTGGCGGCCCACCGGCTCGGCCGAAGGCGTGGGCGCGCACGTGGTCGACTTCGGCTTCCAGCAGGACACCGCACGCCTGCGCACAAGCGTCGGCAACACGCTCGACTGGATCAATGGATCGCCCGTCTCGCCGTTCTCGGCCTTCAACGGCAACACCCGTCTGCAGTCGCTCTACGCGCAGGACACCTGGCGCTTCGCGAAGGACTGGAAGACCACGCTCGGCCTGCGCCACGAGCGCTGGCAGGCCTACGGCGGCCAGCTCGGCAACGCGAGCACGCTGCTGAACTTCACGCCGCGCAAGAACAGCTACGACTCGCCCAAGGCCGCCATCGCGTGGCAGGCCACGTCCGACTGGCTCTTCAAGGCCTCGACCGGCCGCGCGGTGCGCATGCCGACGGTGAGCGAGCTCTACCAGGGCTCGATCGACGGCAACCGCATCGTCAACACGAATCCGAACCTGCGCCCCGAACGCTCGTGGACCACCGAGCTCAGCGCCGAGCGCGACATGAAGGGTTGGGGGCTCGACGGCGTGCTGCGCACCACGCTGTTCTTCGAGAACACCAAGGACGCGCTCTACACCCAGGCACTCACCAACCTCGTAAGCACGGTGCAGAACGTCGACGCCATCCGCACGCGCGGGCTCGAAGTGGCGATGAACGCGGTCGACGTGGGCGTGCGGGGGCTCGACCTGAGCGGCAGCCTCACGCTGACCCGCTCGAAGATCACCGCCAACAGCGGCTTTGCGGCCAGCGTCGGCCGCGACCAGCCGCGCGTGCCGAAGGTGCGTGCCACGCTGCTCGCCACCTACCGGCCGGACGCCCGCTGGAGCTACACCGTCGGCGCGCGCTACAGCGGCAGGCAGTACGGCACGCTCGACAACAGCGACCCCAACGGCGCCGCATACATGGGCTTCTCGAAGTTCTTCGTGGTCGACGCGCGCGTACGCTACCGGATCGACCGGCAGTGGAGCGCGTCCTTCGGCATCGACAACCTGAACAACAACAGGTACTGGGCCTTCCACCCATACCCGCAGCGCACCTATGTGGCCGAACTCAAGTTCGACCTTTGACCCTCTTCCACTTCAAGGATCTTTCGCCATGAATGCCTCGACCACTCTCAAGACTCTCGCTGCCTGCGCCATGCTGACGGGCGTTGCTGCCGCCTCCGCGCATGTCTCGCTGCCGCCGGGCGGCGCCACTGTGGGCAGCGACTACAACGCGGCCTTCCGCGTCGGCCACGCCTGCGAAGGCGCCAAGACCACCACCGGTCTCGCCGTGCGCCTGCCAAAGGGCTTCGTGCTGAGCGACGCACAGGCGCGCAAGGGCTGGAAGCTCGACGTGCAGAAGGGCGGAGCGGGCGGCGATGGCGAAGTGCGCTGGACCGCCGAGAAGCCCGAGAACGCGCTGCCCGGCAGCGAGCGCGCCGAGTTCGTGCTGCGCGGCAAGGTGCCCGCGGCACCGGGCACGCTGTGGTTCAAGGTGCTGCAGACCTGCGACGTCGGCGTGGCCGACTGGGCCGAGGTGCCGGCCTCGGGCAATTCGACCAAGGGGCTGAAGAGCCCCGCCGCGAAGCTCGAAGTGGTGGCGCAGGGCGTGGCCACCGTCGACGTACGCGATGGCTGGGTGCGCCAGTCGGTGCCGGGCCAGAGCGGCACTGGCGCCTTCATGAAGCTCACCGCACCCACCGGCACGAAGCTGGTCGGCATCTCGACCCCGGCAGCCGGCATTGCCGAAGTGCACGAGATGAAGATGGAAGGCGACACCATGAAGATGCGCGAACTCACCGGCGGCCTCGACCTGCCCGCGGGCCAGACCGTCGAGCTCAAGCCCGGCGGCTATCACGTGATGATGATGGACCTGAAGGGCCCGCTGGCCAAGGGCGCGAGCGTGCCGATGACGCTGAAGTTCGAGGACGCCAAGGGCGTGAAGACCGCGCTGGACCTGGCGCTGCCGGTGGGCGCGCCCGAAGGTGCCGATGCCGCCGGCCCAGCGCATCAGCACAAGCACTGAGCCTCTTCAAAGCAGCTGGTCGGGCGCCAGCGGCCCGAAGAGCTTGAGCATCAGCCGCAGCATGGGGCTGGCGTCGGGCTCGGTGCGGGTGTCCTTCAGGTCGCTGCCTTCGGGCGCGTGCCACTGCAGCGATCCATCCACCAGGTCGACGTGCCAGGAGCGCTCGCGCATGCCGCGCTCGATCTGCTCCAACGCCGCGCGCGAGAGTTCGTTGCTGCGGATCAGCAGCGCGAGCTCGGTGTTCTGCAGCTGCGAGCGCAGGTCGAGGTTCATCGAGCCGACCACCAGCAGCCGGCCATCCATCACCAGCACCTTGGAGTGCAGCATCGCGCGCGATTGACCGGGGGTGCTATCGCCCTCCGAGGAGCCGAAGACGTTGCCGAGGCTCGCCTGCTCGCTGCGCAGTTCGTAGAGCTCGACGCCCATCCTGAGCAGTTCCTCGCGGTGGCGCGCGTAGCCCACGTGCGCCACCGGTGCGTCGTTCGAGGCCAGCGAGTTGGTCAGCACGCGGATGCGCACGCCCCGCCCGCGGGCTTCGGAAAAAGCCCGCAGCATGTCCTTGCCGGGCACGAAGTAGGGCGAGATGATGACCAGGTCGGTGCGCGCCTGGCCGATCAGCTGCAGGAGGCCCTCGACCACCGTGTCGCCGTTGGCCGCCCGATCGGAGGCGGCTTCCAGCGATGCCGCACCGCGCGAGGTGCCAGCCTTGTCGTCGGGCCGGCTGACCAAGAGGCCCGGTGCCTTCGCATTGCTGGGATCCGAGTCGGCGGGGATCTTGCCGGGCTTGTCGGCCAGCATCACGGCCGGGGCCCAGACGAAGGTGGCGGTGCGCAGGTCCAGCGGCTTCTCGTCCCAGGCGCGGGCGCGCTGGGCGGCGGTGGGAGGCGCGTTGGGGAGCGGCTCGCCGTTCGGTGGTTTCGGGTTGCCGTTCGCGTCCTGGGCGCGGGCCGATTCCTCGGCCAGTTCCTGGTCGGCCTTGCGCGCGCGGTCGCGCATGGCCTGCAGCTTCTCGCGCGTGATCAGCGATTGCACGGGGTAGGCGCGCTCGTTGTTCCAGTAGCTGTCGAAGCTGCGCGAGAGATCCTGCACGATGGGACCGGCCGCCAGCACGTCGACGTCGATGAAGTTGCCGTTGATCGCGTTGCCGAAATACGCATCGCCGAGGTTGCGCCCGCCCGTGACGGCGAGCACGTTGTCGGCAATGAACAGCTTGTTGTGCATGCGCTGCTGGATGCGCGAGGCGTCGTCGATCGAATTGAGGAAGCGGCTGATGCGGGAGTCGCGCGAGCCCGCGAGCGGATTGAACAGCCGCATCTCGATGTTCGGAATGAAGGCCAGCCCCAGCACCGCCGCGTCGCGGCCGGTGGTGTGGAAGTCGTCGAGCAGCACGCGCACCCGCACGCCGCGCTCGGCAGCTCCCCGCAGGCCGCGCATAAGGCGGCCGGTGCTGGCATCGGCGTGGATGGCGTAGTACTGCAGGTCCAGCGTCTTCTGGGCACCCTCGATCAGTGCCAGCCGGCTGCCGTACGCCGCTTGCGGGCCCCCCATGAGCATGAAGCCGGATTCATAGCGGGCCTTGTCGGCCTGCCGGCGCTGCTGCACCAGGTCGGCCAGCGCGGTGCCGCTGGCTGGCGAGGCGATCGCGGTCGAGACGGGGCGCTCGACGTTCTGCGGCAATTGCGCGCAGCCGCAGAGGAACAGGAGCGCCAGGAACGCGCCGAGCGCGGGAAGCGCGGCGGATCGGCGGCAGAACGCCTGGAAGGAGGAAGGCATGCGGCTTCTCCCGGTGATGAGATAAGCAGCATGTATAGCCTAGTCGGCGCCTGCCGCGCGTCGGACAGGCGGACGACCGGCATGGGCGTCAGCGCCCGGCGACCAGCTCTTCCTGGCGCTCGAGGGCGGCGAGCAGTTCGTCGTCGATGTTGGCGTGGCGCTCGGCCAGCTCGGCGGCGCGAGAGGCATCGGTGGCGTAGATGGCGCCGCCGTCGAGTTCGAGCATCTCGGTAATGCGCTTCTGCTCGGCTTCGAGGGCTTCGATTTGCGCGGGGAGGGCGTCCAGTTCGCGCTGCTCCTTATAAGAGAGCTTCTTGCGGGCGACGGCTGTCCGGGGGGCTGCCGCGGGTTCCGCGGCCGGGGCGGGCGCAGGTGCTGGGGCGGGTGCCGCGGCGAGGCGCTGCTCGGCGATCTCGCGGGCGCGCCTGGACTGGATCAGCCAGTCCTGCACGCTGCCTTCGTATTCGCGCCAGCTGCCGTCGCCTTCGTAGGCAATGGTGCTGGTCACCACGTTGTCGAGGAAGGTCCGGTCGTGGCTCACCAGGAACACCGTGCCGTCGTAATCCTGCAGCAGGGTTTCGAGCAGTTCGAGGGTGTCGATGTCGAGGTCGTTGGTGGGTTCGTCCAGCACCAGTACGTTGGCCGGGCGGGCGAACAGGCGGGCCAGCAGCAGGCGGTTGCGCTCGCCGCCGCTGAGGGAGCGGACAGGGGAGTTGGCGCGTGCCGGCGAGAAGAGGAAGTCCGAGAGGTAGCTCTTGACGTGCTTCTTCTGGCTGCCGATCTCGATCCACTCGCTGCCGGGGCTGATGAAGTCTTCCAGCGTGGCGTCGAGGTCGAGCTTGTCGCGCATCTGGTCGAAGTACGCCACCTGCAGGTTGGTGCCGCGGCGGATCTTGCCGGTGTCGGGCTCGAGCTCGCCCAGGATCAGCTTCAGCAGCGTGGTCTTGCCCGCGCCGTTCGGCCCGAGCAGGCCGACCTTGTCGCCGCGCAGGATGGTGCTGCTGAACTTGCGGATGACGGTCTTCTCGCCGAAGGACTTGGTGGCATCGGTGAGCTCGGCCACGATCTTGCCGCTGGACTGGCCCGAGGCCACGTCCATATTGACGCTGCCTTGCACGTTCCGTCGGGCGGCGTGCGTGGCGCGCAGTTCCTGCAGGCGGTTGATGCGGCTCTGGCTGCGGGTGCGGCGTGCTTCGACGCCCTTGCGGATCCAGATCTCTTCCTGCGCCAGGAGTTTGTCGGCCTTGGCGCTGATCACGGCTTCCTGGGCGAGCTGCTCTTCCTTCTGCAGGAGGTATTGCTCGAAGTTGCCGGGGTAGGAGCCCAGCTTGCCCCGGTCCAGCTCGACGATGCGGGTGGCGACGCGGTTCAGGAAGCTGCGGTCGTGGGTGACGGTGACGACGCTGCCCTTGAAGTCGATCAGCAGCTGCTCGAGCCATTCGATGGAGTCGAGGTCCAGGTGGTTGGTGGGTTCGTCCAATAGAAGCACGTCGGGTGCGGCCACCAGCGCCTGGGCCAGTGCGACGCGCTTGCGGGTGCCGCCGGAGAGCGACCCGACGCGGGCGTCGCGGTCCAGGTGGAGGCGGTGCAGCGTTTCTTCCACGCGCTGCTCCCAGTTCCAGGCGTCGAAGGCTTCGATCTGGGATTGCAGGGCGTCCAGATCGAGGCCGTCCGCACCGGAGAGATAGAGATCGCGAATGGCAATGACGGGGCCCAGGCCCTGGCTGGCTGCGGTGAATACATCCGCGTCCATGTCCAGCAAGGGTTCCTGGGCGACATAAGCCACCCGGAGGTTCTGCTGCAACTGGAGAGTGCCGTCGTCGGTCTTCTCCAGGCCACCCAGTATCTTGAGCAGGGAAGACTTGCCAGCACCGTTGCGGCCGATCAGGCCGATACGCTCCGATTCGAGAAGAGAGAAGTCCGCATGATCCAGCAGCGGGACGTGACCGAACGCGAGCTGGGCGTCGAGGAGTGTGATGAGTGCCATGTGGCGCGGATTATCGGAGGAGCCGATGTCAGGGCCTGGTGGCGGAGGAGGAGGCCGCCCCGTGCGAGGGGCTTGAGGGGCCTTCTTCAAGTTTCTTGCGGACAGTCTTGCAAGGTCCGAAAACTGTCATATACTCGTGGGCTTCGCTGATGAATACCGCAAGGTGTTCGAAGCAAGCAGTTCTCCCCGGAGCCCTGCTTGCGAGTCGGCAAAGAAAGTCTTCAAAAAGTTTGACTGGTGTTAAAAAACCGGTGCATAATCGAAGGCTTCGCTGAAACGGCTTCAGCGGCTTGCAGTGAAAGTTGTGGG
>NZ_LMEK01000009.1:0-101647 GCF_001426595.1 Variovorax sp. Root434 | reverse complement strand
GTCCTGGCTCACCAGCTCATCGAGCATCAGCGGAAACAGCGTCGCCTGCCCCCGGTCCTGTCCGTGCCGATGTCCCATTGATCGCTCTCCAATGAAAAATGCCCTCCAGACCAACGTCTGAAGGGCATTCAAGGCAGACTCAACGCCGACTATTTACACAGACTGCATGCTCGGCTTTTTCTTTGACTGACGGAGCCTCAATGCAGCGTATGGTTGCCCGGCGCCATCGGCGCGACCTTGAAGAAGCCCGTGCCCGCCGAGCCGCGGCCGACTTCCTCTTCGGTGGCCTCGCGCACAGAGCGGACCGTGATGTCGAGCCGGATCGCGATGCCTGCCAGCGGATGGTTGCCGTCCAGCACCAGGTGCTCCGGATAGATCTCGGCCACGGTGTAGATCGCGTCTTTCGGAATGTCGCTGTTCACGCCCTGGGGAAGGGCGGAGCCGTCGAAGGTCATGCCTTCTTCCGTGCCTTCGGGGAAGAGCGAGCGCGGCTCCAGGAAGAGCAGCTGGTCGTTGAAGTCGCCGAAGCCCTGTTCGGGTTCGATCTGCAGCTGCACCCGGGCGCCGGGCTCATGGCCTTGCAGGGCCGCTTCGATCACGTCGAAGAGGTCGTCGCCGCCGACCATGAATTCCACCGGCTCGTCGAGCACGTCGAGCACGTCGCCGAGCGTGTCTTTCATGGTCCAGGTCAGGCCGACCACGCATTGTTCAGAGATTTCCATTGCAGAATTCTCCCATGGAGATCAATCAACCCCTGCCGTTGCTTGGCGGCCTGAGTGCCGCGCAGTTCATGCGGCGGCACTGGCAGAAAAAACCCTTGCTCGTCCGACAGGCGATACCCGCGATGGTGCCACCGATCGAACGTGCTGCGTTGTTCGCGCTGGCCGAACGCGAGGAGGTCGAATCGCGGCTCATCCGGCATGGCAAGGCCGGCTGGTCGCTCAAGCATGGGCCGCTGGCCCGGCGTGCCTTGCCGCCGTTGAAGCAGCCAGCCTGGACGCTGCTGGTGCAGGGCGTCGACCTGCATCACGAAGGCGTACACGAACTGTTGCAGCAGTTTCGCTTCCTGCCTGACGCGCGCCTCGACGACCTGATGATCAGCTACGCCAGCGATACCGGCGGCGTCGGCGCGCATTTCGACAGCTACGACGTGTTTCTGCTGCAGGCGCAGGGGCGCCGCCGCTGGTCCATCGGCAAGCAGAGCGACCTGCGCCTGCAGCCGGGCGTGCCGCTCAAGATCCTCGAGAACTTCGAACCCGAGCAGACCTTCGTGCTCGAGCCCGGCGACATGCTGTACCTGCCGCCGCGCTATGCCCACGACGGCGTGGCCGTGGGCGACGACTGCATGACCTGTTCCATCGGCCTGCGTTCGTCCGCATTGGGTGAACTCGGCGCCGACCTGCTGGCGCGCATGGCGCAGGCGTACGCCGAAGACCTGGAAGATGCGGGGCCTGCCGAGCTGGCGCGCTACCGCGACCCGATGCAGCCGGCAGTCGATGCACCCGCGCAGATGCCCGCCGCATTGCAGGGCTTCGCGCGCAAGGCCGTGGAGGCCGCGCTGCGCGATGCCGACGCCGTCGACCGCGCACTCGGCGAATCGCTCACCGAGCCCAAGGCCAACGTCTGGTTCAGCGAAGGCGGCGAGGCCCCCGATGCAATGCAGCGCGTGGCACTCGACCGCCGTACGCGCATGCTCTACGACACGCGGCACATCTACATCAACGGCGAGAGCTTTCGCGCCGGCGGGGCCGACGCCACGCTGATGCGCCGCCTTGCCGACCGGCGCGCGCTGGGCTCCCGCGAACTGGCCCGTGCCAGCGAAGGTGCGCTGGCGTTGCTCGGCGAATGGTGCGAGGCAGGCTGGCTTCATGCCGAATGACCACGCTGCAGCGCCGCTGAGCGAAGGCCGCTTCGATGGCCGCGAAGCCTTCGATGCGATCCTGCGCGCCGCACTGTCGGCCGCCGCGCGCGAGGGCTGGAAGGAGATCGTCTTCAGCGACCCCGACTTTGCCGACTGGCCGCTGGGCGAGCGCGCGAGCATCGAGGCGCTGCAGGCCTGGTCGGCGAGCGGGCGCCGCTTCGTGCTGCTCGCGCAGCGCTTCGATGTTCTCGAACGCGGCCACGCGCGCTTCGTGCCGTGGCGCCGCATGTGGGACCACATCATCGAATGCCGCGCGACGGGCAAGGCCGCGGGCTCCGAAGTGCCCAGTGCCATCTGGACGCCCACCTGGTTCGTGCATCGCATCGACCCCGAACGCAGCCGCGGCGTGAGCGGCACCGATGCGCCCGCCCGCCGCGCCTTGCGCGAGTCGATCGACGAATGCTGGCGCATCGCGCGGCCGGCGTTTCCGGCATCGACATTGGGCTTGTAAGCCAATGCCGCGAATGCGGCTGCGAGACATATTTGGACAGGGAGGCGGGTCTAGAATTTTTTAGT
The DNA here is from genome assembly GCF_001426595.1 of Variovorax sp. Root434. NCBI lineage: Bacteria > Pseudomonadati > Pseudomonadota > Betaproteobacteria > Burkholderiales > Comamonadaceae > Variovorax > Variovorax sp. Root434. The sequence goes on along the minus strand of NZ_LMEK01000009.1, from coordinate 99,210 downwards.
TCCAGCCTTCATTGCCAAAGGAGTTTCCATGAAGAAGTCATCGTCCGTCCTGGTCGCCTCGCTGATTGCCGCTGCCGCGCTCGTCGCCTGCGGAAAGAAGGAGGATGCCGCGCCGGCTGTCGTGACGCCGCCTCCTGCGCCCGTGACCGAACCCGCGCCCGCTCCGGCCCCTGCGCCTGCCACCGATCCGGCCGCATCTGGCGCGGCAACGCCGACTCCCGGCGCATCGTCCGCGCTCGATGCCGCAAACGCAGCCACCGAGGCAGCGAAGAAGAATGAAGCGCCGAAGCAATAGGCAAGGCCTCGGCACCCCGTGATGAAAGCCGCCATGAGGCGGCTTTTTTTTCTTAGGAGAGCGTGAGGACCACGCGGCTCACACGTCGAGCCAGGGCGAGCCCTGCGATGCCGTGGCGGTGAGCATCTCGGCCTCGTTGCCGCCGAGGGCCTCGGCCATCAGGCGGCGCACGATGTCGGGCCGGTTGTTCTGCTCGCTCAGGTGCGCCGCGACCACATGGCGCAGGCCGTCGTGCAGCACCGCGCGCGCAATCTCTGCGGCGGCTGTGTTCGACAGGTGGCCGTAGTTGCCGCCGACACGGTGCTTGAGAAAGGGCGGATAGGCCGAATTCGCCAGCAGCTCGCTGTCGTGGTTGAACTCCAGCAGCAGCGCATGCACGCCGCTCAGGCGGGCCAGCACATGGGCCGTGGCGTGGCCCAGATCGGTCAATACGCCCAGCGTGCGGTTGCCGTCGGTGCAGCGAAGCTGCAGGGGCTCGCGCGCATCGTGGGGCACGGTGAAGGGCTGCACGCAGATGTCGCCGACCTCGAACTGCGCGTCGTCGCGCGCCAGGTTCAGCAGGCCCTCGAAATCGCGCCCGGCGGTGGCGAGCCACGTGCCTTCGCTCATCCAGACGGGAATGCGGTTGCGCCGCGACAGCGAATGGGCGCAGCCGATGTGGTCGCCGTGCTCGTGCGTGACGAAGATCGCATCGATGTCGCTGGCCGCAAGGCCTGCCTGGGCCAGCCGCAGATCGAGCTGCTTGAGGCCGAAACCGCAGTCGATCAGGAGGCGGGAGGTTCGGCCGGCGCTGGTCGCTTCGACCAGCGCGGCGTTGCCCGTGCTGCCGCTGCCGAGGCTTCGGAAGCGGAGCATGCGGGTTACTTCAGGTCGTCTGCAATGACCTTGACGATGCGTTCGGCGTTGGCCGAGGTTTCAGGTGCACCGGCTGCGTCGAGCACGGACACCGTCGTGGCTTCGCCCTGTCCCTTGACCGAGATGCGGAACTTGATCGGTGCTTCGTCCTTGGGCGAGCTGCTGAACAGCTTGCCGAAGAAGCCCGGCTCCTTCTTGTCGGGGTTCGGGGTCACGTAGCGCACGTAGTACAGGCCGGCGCTGCGGTCGCGGTCTTCCACGGTGAAGCCGGTGCGGTCGAGCGCGAGGCCGACGCGGCGCCATGCGCGCTCGAAGCCTTCGCTGATCTGCACGACCGGCTGGTTGCCGACCTTGGCGACGGTGGCGGTCTTGGTCGGCGCGGTGGTGGCGGCCAGGATCTTCGACTGCTCTTGCGAGACGCCGAGCTTGACCATCAGGCGGCGCAGGAATTCGGTCTCGAGTTCAGGATCGCTGGGGCGGGGCTGCCACACGGTCTGGTCCTGGCGCGAGTTGTTGTAGACCTCCTGCATGCCGCGGTGGCTGATGAAGATCTCGGTGCCGTTGGGCGTGCGTTCCAGGCGGGTGCGGAAGCGGTCGAGTTCGCCGGTCGAGTAGACCGAGTCGACCAGCTTGCCCAGCGTGCCGCGGATGATGTCCTGCGGCAGCTTGGCGCGGTTCTCGGCCCAGTCGGTTTCCATGATGCCCAGGTTGCGCTGGTCGGTGGTCAGCAGGAAGCCGCTTTCCTGCCAGAAGTCCTTCACCGGGTCCCACAGCTGGTCGGGCGTACGGTTGACGACGATCCAGCGCTGCGTGCCCGAGCGCTCCATGCGCACGTCGCCGAGGTTGCTCACGGCGGTGGGCACGCCCGGGGCGTTGGCGATGCCGGCCTGGTAGGCATTGGCGGTCACGGCGCCGCCGGGGATGGCGTAGCGGTTGTCGCGCGAGAGTTGGGAGAGATCGGGTGGGACTTCGAGCGTCGGGGCCTTGCCTGCACTCTTGTAGTCGATCTTGTCGCTCTCGAGGACGGAGCAGGCGGCGAGGCTGGCAACGAGGGCCAGCAGTGCAAGTCGCGAAAGGTTCTTCAACGTCGTCTTCCTTGTTGGAATGGTTCGGTCAATCTAGGGGCCGCAGTGCCCGCCATCTCAGAGCACGGTTCGGGCAAAAGGTTGCTTAACCTTGCTGCGGCCAGGGGAAAGAGTGCTCAGCCCTTCAGCAGGCCGGTGGCGCGCAGAGCGCCTTCGACTGCGGGGCGGCTCGCTTCGCCGAGTTCGGTGAGCGGCAGCCGCAGCGTGCCGCCGCACAGGCCGAGCCGGGCCATGGCCCACTTCAGCGGGATCGGGTTGGGCTCGACGAACAGGTTGCGGTGCAGCGGCATCAGCTCGAACTGGATCTGCATGGCGCGCTTGACGTCGCCCGCCAGTGCAGCCACGCACAGTTCGTGCATCTTGCGCGGCGCGACGTTGGCCGTGACGCTGATGTTGCCCTGGCCGCCGCAGAGCATGAGTGCGACCGCGGTCGGGTCGTCTCCGGAATAGACGGCAAAGCTCTTCGGCAGGTCGCGAATGAGCCACTGGGCGCGTTCGATGTTGCCGGTGGCTTCCTTGATGCCGATGATGCCGGGCACCTGCGCCAGTCGCAGCACGGTGTCGTGCGCCATATCGGCGACGGTGCGGCCGGGCACGTTGTAGAGCACGACGGGCAGGTCACCCACGGCTTCGGCGATGGCCTTGAAGTGCTGGTACTGGCCCTCTTGCGTGGGCTTGTTGTAGTACGGCACGACCTGGAGCTGCGAATCGGCGCCCACGCCCTTGGCGAACCTGGCGAGCTCGATGGCTTCCTTGGTCGAGTTCGCGCCGCAGCCGGCCATCACGGGCACGCGGCCCCGGGCCTGCTCGACCGAAACACGGATGATTTCGCAGTGCTCTTCGACATCGACCGTCGGCGATTCGCCGGTGGTGCCGACCACGCCGAGGCAGTCGGTGCCTTCTTCGATGTGCCAATCGATGAGCCGCCGCAGGGCGGGGTAGTCGACACTGCCGTCGTCGTGCATCGGCGTGACGAGCGCGACGATGCTGCCTGTCAGTTGCTCCAAGGGGAATCTCTTTGTCGGTGGACGAAAGTGCCGATTCTACTTACTCCGGCGTGCCGCAAGACAGCCGCCCCGGCCCCCTCAGTTTCCCGCAAGGAGGTGCCGGGGCGGCTGGCCGGCGTCGGTGCCAGCGGGGCGGATGGCGGCAATGCGCTGCACGAAGCGCGCCGGTTCGGAAATGAAGCCGTCCTCGTAGGCCACTACGCGCAGCCCGGTGCAGGCCGCCAGCAGTTCGCCGGGCTGCAGCAGGAAGTCGGGGCGCGAGGGCTTGCCGACGGTCTCGTTGCCCGCCGCAAAGGTTTCGTAGAGCAGCACGCCGCCCGGCGCCACCGCGGCCACGATGTCGGCCATGCGTGGCCGCCAGAGGTAGTTGGTGACGATCACGGCGCCAAAGGCCTGGCCGGGGAAGGGCCAGGGGCCCGACTCGATGTCCGCCGCGACGGTGCGGCCGAAGGCGCCGGCCGCCGCTACGGCTTCAGGCGAGCGGTCGACGCCGGTGGCCGGATGCCCGCGGCCCGCGAACCACTGCATGTGCCGTCCGGCGCCGCAGGCCACGTCGAGCACCGTGGCGCCGGGCGCGAGCAGGTGCGACCAGCGGACGATCCATTCGGAAGGCGCGGACAGGCCGTGCATCGGTGCGGCATCTTTCATGGCGGGGGCGGGCCTCAGAAGCAGGACCAGATCTGGTCGACCAGCGTCACGAGGAAGTCCGGGTGCACGTAAAGCGCGAACACGCCGCCCAGCACTGCCAGCGCGGCGGCCAGCCAGCCCGCGTGGACGATGTGGTGGCGCATTTGCGAAGTCATGACCGTGTTTATACGCAATCAGCCCGCGGCCCCCAGCGGCTGTGGCGACGAGCGCGAGATGGCGCTTTCCTTCACCGGCAGGTTGATCAGCGCCGCGAACACGCCCAGCGCGATGGCGATGTACCAGACGATGTCGTAGCTGCCCGTGGTGTCGTACAGGTAGCCGCCGAGCCACACGCCCAGGAATGAGCCCACCTGGTGGCTCAGGAACACGAAGCCGCTGAGCATCGACAGGTGCGCCACGCCGAAGATGCCCGCCACGATCGCGTTGGTCGCAGGCACGGTGGACAGCCACAGGAAGCCCATCGCCGCCGAGAACACATACACGCTGAGCGGCGAGATCGGCACCAGCAGGAACAGCGCGATCGACACGGCCCGCGCGAAATAGATCGCCGCCAGGATCTTGCGCTTCGCCAGCTTCTGCCCCAGCAGCCCCACCGTGTAGGTGCCGAAAACGTTGAACAGCCCGATCAGCGCCAGCGCATAGCCCGCCACTTCGGCCGGCAGGCTCCGGTCGCGCAGGTAGGTCGGCATGTGGATGCCGATGAACGCAAGCTGGAAGCCGCAGACGAAGTACCCCGCCATCAGCAGCCCGAAGCTCGGATAGCGGAAAGCCTCGCCTACCGCCTGCAGCACCGATTGTTCGCGGTGCCCGGCCAGCGCGGACGTCTTCGGTTCGCGCAGTCCGAAGGCCATCGGGATGATCACCAGCACCAGCACCGCCACCACGGCAAGCGCCGTCTGCCAGCCGAGGTGGCCGATCAATCGCCCCTCGATGGGCGCCATCAGGAACTGCCCGAAGGAGCCGGCCGCCGCCGCAACGCCCATCGCCCACGATCGCCGTTCGGCCGGAATCTGCCGGCCGATCACGCCGTAGATCACCGCATAGGTCGAGCCCGCCTGCGCCGCGCCGATCAGCACGCCCGCGCTCAGCGTGAAGAGCAGCGGCGTTGGCGAATGCGCCATGCCGAGCAGCCCCAGCGCATAGAACACCGAGCCGCCGATCAGCACCCGGAACGCGCCGAAGCGGTCGGCCAGCATGCCAGCGAACACCCCGAAGATGCCCCATGAAAGATTCTGGACCGCCAGCGCGAACGAGAAGGTCTGCCGGCTCCAGTCCTGCGCCTGCGTGATCGGCTGCAGCCAGAGCCCGAAGCCGTGGCGGATGCCCATCGACAGCGTGACGATCATGGCCCCGCAGAACAGGACTTGCTTGATGGAGAGGGCGGGGGCTGGGGCTTGCATCGCGTCGAATGTAGCGACATGCGGGCTTCGGCAGGCGGCAGGGTGGCCGACGGCATTGATGATTTATCGAGGCGGCTTTGATGCGATCGGCGCATCAAAACCGGTGAGGGCCTCGCAAACCCTTGTGTGTGATTCGTTACATTTGTCTTCCAGCGCACTTCCCCACAAGGAATCCAGACAATGAGAAGAACCGCCCTGAAGTTCGCCGCGCTCGCGGTGCTGACGATCCTCGCCGCAGGCTGCGCCAGCACCGGCGTCAAGCACCAGGACATGGCCGGCACCATTCCCGCCGTGAAATCAGGCGAGGGCCGCATCTACTTCTTCCGCGCCGCGACACCCTACGGTTCGGCACTGCAGCCCCTCATCCGCCTCAACAAGGTGGTGGTGGGCGCATCGAAGTCCGGTGGTTTCTTCTACGTAGACCGTCCGGCCGGCACCTACCTGGCCGCGACCACGACCGACGCCGGGAAGACGCTCGGCATACCCCTGGAAGCGGGCGAAACCAAATACGTGCGCATGTCGCCATCGTTCGGCCTGGTGATCGGCAGTATCGTTCTCGACCTCGAGCCGGCCGAAAAGGCCACGCACGAACTCGCCTCGCTGGCCTATACCGGCCAGGCCATCATCAACAAGTAAGTCCGGTCATCGTGCAAACCTTCGGCTTCCGGCCGAAGGTTCCTGTATGGGTATCCAGTCATTTGGTGGCGACTGACTACAATCCGCCCCCATGGCGACTCCCCTCAAGACTCCCCCCAGTTCAGCGTCCGCATCGTCCGGCTACTCGGAAGGCTCCATCCGCGTGCTCAAGGGCCTCGAGCCCGTGAAGCAGCGCCCGGGCATGTACACCCGCACCGACAACCCGCTGCACATCATCCAGGAAGTGCTCGACAACGCCGCCGACGAGGCGCTGGCGGGCTACGGCAAGAAGATCAAGGTCACGCTGCATGCCGACGGCTCGGCCAGCATCGAAGACGATGGCCGGGGCATTCCGTTCGGCCTGCACCCCGAAGAAAAAGCGCCCGTGATCGAGCTCGTGTACACCCGGCTGCACGCGGGCGGCAAGTTCGACAAGAGCTCGGGCGGTGCCTACAGCTTCTCGGGCGGCCTGCATGGCGTGGGCGTGTCGGTGACCAATGCGCTGTCCAAGCGGCTCGAAGTCACCTCGCACCGCGAAGGCTCCGTCGCCAAGCTGGCCTTCAGCGCCGGCGATGTGATCGAGGCGCTCGAAATCCGCAAGCTCGAAGCCGGCGAGCGCCGCCAGGGCACCACCGTGCGCGCCTGGCCTGACGCCAAGTATTTCGAGACCGCGGTGCTGCCCATGGGCGAACTCACGCACCTGCTGCGCAGCAAGGCCGTGCTGATGCCCGGTGTGAGCGTCACGCTCGTCAATGAGAAGACCAAGGAAACCCAGCAGTGGCTCTACAAGGGCGGCCTGAGCGACTACCTCATGCAGACGCTCAACGGCGACCCCGTCATTCCGCTGTTCGAAGGCAGCGGCCATGCCGACAAGAACGCCGACAACTTCGCCGAAGGCGAGGGCGCCGACTGGTGCGTGGCCTTCACCGAAGACGGCCAGCCGGTGCGCGAGAGCTACGTCAACCTGATTCCCACCAGCGCCGGCGGCACGCACGAAAGCGGCCTGCGCGATGGCCTGTTCACCGCGGTCAAGGGCTTCATCGAGCTGCACTCGCTGCTGCCCAAGGGCGTGAAGCTGCTGCCCGAAGACGTGTTCGCGCGCGCCTCGTACGTGCTGAGCGCCAAGGTGCTCGATCCGCAATTCCAGGGGCAGATCAAGGAGCGCCTGAACTCGCGCGACGCCGTGCGCCTGGTGTCGAGCTTCGTGCGTCCCGCACTCGAACTGTGGCTCAACCAGCACGTCGACTATGGCCGCAAGCTCGCCGAACTGGCCATCAAGGCCGCGCAGACGCGCCAGCGCGCCGGCCAGAAGGTCGAGAAGCGCAAGGGCTCCGGCGTGGCCGTGCTGCCCGGCAAGCTGACCGATTGCGAAAGCAAGGACATCAGCCACAACGAAGTCTTCCTGGTCGAGGGCGACTCCGCCGGCGGCAGCGCCAAGATGGGCCGCGACAAGGAAAGCCAGGCGATCCTGCCCCTGCGCGGCAAGGTGCTCAACACCTGGGAAGTCGAGCGCGACCGGCTCTTCGCCAACACCGAAATCCATGACATCTCGGTGGCCGTGGGCGTCGACCCGCACGGCCCCGCCGACACGCCCGACATGAGCGGCCTGCGCTACGGCAAGATCTGCATCCTGAGCGATGCCGACGTGGACGGCTCGCACATCCAGGTGCTGTTGCTCACCTTGTTCTTCCGGCACTTCCCGAAATTGATCGAAGCCGGCCACGTGTATGTCGCGAAGCCGCCATTGTTTCGGGTCGACGCACCTGCGCGCGGCAAGAAGCCGGCCTCCAAGGTTTATGCGCTGGACGAGGGCGAACTGACCGCCACGCTCGACAAATTGCGTAAAGACGGCGTTCGCGAAGGCGCCTGGAGCATCAGCCGCTTCAAGGGTCTGGGCGAAATGAGCGCGGAACAATTGTGGGAAACCACGCTCAATCCAGACACCCGGCGCCTGATGCAGGTCCAATTGGGGAGGTTCGACTTCACGGCCACCCAGGGCGAGATCACCAAGCTCATGGGCAAGGGCGAAGCGGCAGCGCGGCGCGAACTCATGGAGTTGCGGGCCGACGATGTCGATATCGACGTCTGATTCCTCCACCACGCATGCCAGCTTTCAAGCGTTCGTTGTTGCTTTCGGCCTTCCTGCTGTGCATGCAGCAGGAGGCGGCGCACGCCGCTGACATCTACGGCTACGTCGACAGCAAGGGCGTCGCGCATTTCGCTGCCGAGAAAGTCGACGAGCGCTACCAGGTCTTCTTCCGTGGCGGCCAGAGCTTCGACACGGCGCAGGGCCTCTCTCCGCTGGGCCGCGGCGCCCGCAAGGTCGACGGCAAGGTGCCGGCCGCGTCGCAGTCGCTGCTGGCCATGTTCGAGGCCTCGCCCGGCTACAAGACCGCCAAGTCCGCGCTGCGCGACGCATCGAACAAGCACGACATCGACTACGAACTGCTCCAGGCCCTGGTCGCGACCGAGTCGGGCTTCGACGCGCAGGCCGTCTCGCCCAAGGGCGCCATGGGTCTCATGCAGTTGATGCCCGCGACGGCTCAGCGTTATGGCGTGTCGGCCGACAAGCGCGCGACCATCGAGAAGAAGCTGTTCGACCCGCGCATCAACATCGCCGCCGGCTCACGCTACCTGCGCGACCTGATCGCGATGTTCCCGGGGCAGATCGAATTGGCGCTGGCTGCCTACAACGCAGGCGAGGGTGCGGTGCAGCGTGCGGGCAACAAGATCCCGAACTACAAGGAAACGCAGAACTATGTGCAGACCGTGCTGCAGCTGTATGCGTACCTGAAGCCTTCGGCAGTGACGGTGGGCGGCAATCTTCGGGGTGGCAGTGGCGGCGGCAGGATGCCGGGGCGCATCCGCATGGAAATGGCGGTGCCCAAGGGCGGCGCGATCGGCCGCGGCAACATGCCCTCCGAATCGCCGCGCAGCGCGCCGGCGATACCCGAACTGCCCGACGCGCCGACCGGCGCGGCCGAGCCGGGCGCCACCGCGCCGCCGTCCCCGCTGTCCTGACTTCCGGGGACTGCCAAGTACCGTCGAAGCTCCGTCCTCGCGACCACAAACTGTTTTTCTTTCCCTCTCATTCATGGACGACTCCCAACCTCCGCTCGATCTCCAGGGTCCCACCGACGGTGACACGACCCTGACCCTCGCCGACTACGCCCAGACCGCCTACCTCGAATACGCGCTCAGCGTGGTCAAGGGTCGCGCGCTGCCCGATGTGTCCGACGGGCAGAAGCCGGTGCAGCGCCGCATCCTGTACTCGATGTCGCGCATGGGCCTGGGCTTCGGCGGCACCAACGGCACCGTGGGTGCCAAGCCCGTGAAGAGCGCGCGCGTGGTCGGCGACGTGCTCGGCCGCTTCCATCCGCACAGCGACCAGGCCGCGTACGACGCGCTGGTGCGCATGGCGCAAGATTTTTCGCAGCGCTATCCGCTGGTCGACGGCCAGGGCAACTTCGGCAGCCGCGACGGCGACGGCGCCGCGGCCATGCGCTACACCGAAGCGCGCCTGGCGCGCATCACCAGCCTGCTGCTCGACGAGATCGATGAAGGCACGGTCGACTTCATTCCCAACTACGACGGCAGCACCGAAGAGCCGCGCCTGCTGCCCGCGCGGCTGCCGTTCACGCTGCTCAATGGCGCCAGCGGCATCGCGGTTGGCCTCGCCACCGAGATCCCGAGCCACAACCTGCGCGAGATTGCCGACGCCTGCGTGGCGCTGATCAAGTCGAACGGCAAGCTCAGCGAGGAGGAACTCTTCGGCATCGTGCCCGGCCCCGACTACCCGGGCGGCGCGCAGATCATCAGCAGCGCGAGCGACATCGCCGATGCCTACCGCACCGGCCGCGGCTCGCTCAAGGTGCGTGCGCGCTGGAAGATCGAAGACCTTGCGCGGGGCCAATGGCAGTTGGTGGTCAACGAACTGCCGCCGGGCGTCAGCACGCAGAAGGTGCTCGAAGAGATCGAGGAAATCACCAACCCCAAGGTCAAGACCGGCAAGAAGGCGCTGAGCGCCGACCAGACGCAGCTCAAGGCCGCGATGCTGTCGGTGCTCGACGTGGTGCGCGACGAGTCCAGCAAGGACGCGGCCGTGCGCCTGGTGTTCGAGCCCAAGACCTCGCGCATCAGCCAGGACGAGTTCATCACCACGCTGCTCGCGCAGACCTCGCTCGAGACCTCGTCGCCGATCAACCTGACGATGGTCGGCATCGACGGCAAGCCCACGCAGAAGTCGCTGCGCCAGATGCTCAACGAGTGGATCGCGTTCCGCGAGGTCACCGTCGAGAAGCGCTCACGGCACCGGCTCAACAAGGTGCTGGAACGCATCCACATCCTCGAAGGCCGGCAGCTGGTGCTGCTGAACATCGACGAGGTGATCGCGATCATCCGCGCGGCGGAAGACCCGAAAGCGGCGCTCATTGCGCGTTTCAACCTCAGCGAACGGCAGGCCGAGGACATCCTTGAAATTCGCCTGCGCCAACTTGCGCGGCTCGAAGCCATCAAGATCGAGCAGGAGCTCTCGGGCCTGCGCGACGAGCAGAAGAAGCTCGAAGACATCCTCGGCAGCCCGACCGCATTGCGCCGCCTGCTCGTGAAGGAAATCGAGGCCGACGCCAAGACCTTCGAGGACGTGCGCCGCACGCTCATCCAGGCCGAGAAGCGCGCCGTGGCCGAGGTGAAGGTGGTCGATGAGCCCGTCACCGTCATCGTGTCGCAGAAGGGCTGGGTCCGCGCGCAGAAGGGCTGGGCGAGCGAGAAGGCCGCGGGCAACGGTGCGAACGGAGAGAAGGGCGCAGCGCCCGAATACAGCTTCAAGTCCGGCGACTCGCTCTACGGAGCCTTCGAATGCCGCAGCGTGGACACGCTGCTGGTCTTCGGCAGTGCCAAGGATAAGAGCGTGCGCGTCTACACCGTGCCCGTGTCCTCGCTGCCCGGTGCGCGCGGCGACGGCCAGCCGGTCACCACGCTCATCGAGCTCGATGCCGGCACGCACGTCACGCATTTCTTTGCCGGCCCCGTCGGCGCCAGTCTGCTGCTTGCCAACACCGGTGGCTACGGCTTCATCGCCACGGTCGAGAACATGATGTCGCGCCAGCGCGGCGGCAAGGCCTTCATCGACGTGGGCGAGGGCGAGCAGCTGTGCCGTCCGTCGCTGGTGGGCGGCGCGAGCGGCGCCGAGCCGATGCCTGCCGCCACGCACGTGGCCTGCGCCTCGACCGGCGGCCGCATCCTGACCTTCGACATCGCCGAGCTCAAGAGCCTGCCGAAGGGGGGGCGCGGCCTCACGCTGATCGACCTCGAGGCCAAGGACACCCTGGCCGGCGCCGCCGCCTACACGCGCAGCGTGAAGATCGAGGGCATCGGGCGCGGCGGCAAGGAGCGCGATGAAACGCTGGAAATCCGCACGCTCAACAACGCCCGCGGCAGCCGCGCGCGCAAGGGCAAGGCTGCCGATCTCGGCTTCAAGCCGTCGAGCATCGTGCGGGTGCAGTGATGGGCGGCATCGACATCAGCGTCATCGGGATCTTCATTGCCGTGGTCACCGGCTTCGGCAGCTATGTGCTGGGCCGGCGCATGCGCGAGAAGCGGGCGGCGAAGAAGCGCGAGAAGGACCGCATCGCTTCGCAGGCGAACGAGACGCGGCAGGTGCGGCGGGCGCGGGAGCGCAAGGAGCGCGGCGAGTAGATCGGTAACGAGCAGCAGGGCCGGTCAGCGCAGGCCGGTCCACCAGCGCACATTCGTGCGCGCCTGCCCCACCGTCACCACCTCCCCGATCACCGGCGTCGCCAGTTCGATCTTCTTCGCTTCGGTGAGGTTCGCGATGCGGTCCAGCGGGTCGTGCCAGGTGTGGAAGGAGAGGTCGAAGGTGCTGTTGTGCACCGAGAAGAACACCTTGCCGCGCAGGTCCTCGAAGGCCTGCACGCTTTGCTCGGGCGTCATGTGCACGGCGGGCCACATGCTGTCGTAGGCGCCGTTTTCCATCAGCGCGATGTCGAAGCCGCCGAAGCGCTCGCCGATCTGCTTGAAGCCGGGGAAGTAGCCCGAGTCCCCGCTGTAGAACAGGCGCTGCTCGCCGCTCTGCACCACCCATGAGGCCCACAGCGTGCGGTCGCGGTCGCCCAGCGTGCGGCCCGAGAAATGCTGCGCAGGCGTGGCGGTGAGCTTCACGCCGTCGTGTTCGCCGCTTTGCCACCAGTCGAGCTCGCTCACGCGCTCGGCTGGCACGCCCATCACGGCGAGCCGCGCGCGCACGCCGAGCGGCACGAAGTAGTGCCGCACGCTCTTCGAGAGGTACTCGATGGTCGCCACGTCGAGGTGGTCGTAGTGGTCGTGCGAAAGGATCACGCCCTCGATCGGCGGCAGCTGTTCGAGCGCGATCGGCGGCTGGTGAAAGCGCTTCGGTCCGGCCCACTGCACCGGCGATGCACGGTCGCTGAACACGGGGTCGATCAGCCAGTACTTGCCGCGCAGCTTCAGCAGATGCGACGAGTGGCCTAGGCGCACCACGTGGTTGGCCTTGGTGTCGAGCGCATCGAGCGCGCTGCGGTCCAGCGCCTGCACGGGGATCGCATCGATCGGCACGGTGTCGACCTTGCTGCCCACGACGAAGCGCGACCAGATGCGCCATGCGCTGGCCTGGGCCGGCAGGTCGGGGTTGGCCATGTTGTGGAAGCCGCCGTCGCGGAACTGCGGCGAGTTGTCGTAGCGCGTTTCGCCACCGCCGGCGGCGCCGCAGCCCGCCACGAACGCGCAGCCAGCGGCCGCCAATGCGGTGCCGCGGCGCAGCAGCTGAGGCAGGTAGGAGCCCTGCGAACCTGAATCGTCAGCCATGGGAGTGCCTTCTGGATTGTGTTTGTCGGATGGCGCGAGACTAGCGACGATGCGCGTTTCAATGGTTTCAGCCGTAGAAACATTTGGGGAGCGGGGGTATCTGGGGCGCTTGTCCGGGGCGCGTGCACAGGCCACCGGGTACTCCCCTCCGCGAATGTCCCCCGGCCTTCGGCCTCCTCCTTTATTTCGCTGCGGGGAGCACCCGGTGCCCTGCGCACGAGGGCACGCTGCCGGTGCACCGCCGGCGTGAGCGCGCCCCGAACAACGAACAGTCCTATGCCATGCGCGATATGGCGCCCCCCTTCACCCCTCGGCAAACTGAAAGTCTTCATCGATCCCAAGGAACGAGGCGGCAGATCCATGAGCACCAATCGCTATCCCATCATCTACGTGCGTGGCTACGCCATGACCGAAGCGGAGCGCGACGACACCGCCGCCGATCCGTTCTGCGGTTTCAACATCGGCTCCACGGTGTATCGCGCCACCGTCAAGAAGGAGGCGCCGGCGCGGAAGTTCGTCTTCGAGTCGCCCATGGTGCGGCTGCTGGCCGACTTCCAGTACCAGAGCGTCTACCAGAACGGCCTGGACATCCTCGACCCCGACTGGAAGCCCTCGCCCGACGAGAACGGCAGGGACGTCGACGGCATTCCCTCGGCCTCGGTCATCATCTATCGCTACTACGACTCGGGCTCCGAGCTGCTCGGCGACGGCCGGGCCAGGGACATCAAGGTGTACGCGCAAGGCCTGAGCCAGTTGATCCTGCGCGTGCGCGACCTCGTGGCGCTGCGCGAGGGGCCCGGCTCCTCGCCCGCGGATTTCCGCTGCTACCTCGTCGCGCATTCGATGGGCGGCCTGGTGGTGCGCGCCTTCCTGCAGAACCCTGAGCTCGGCGACGCGGCCGCGCGTGCGTGCGTCGACAAGGTGTTCACCTATGCCACGCCGCACAACGGCATCGACATGGGCGGCATCAACGTGCCGGCCTGGCTCACGGCGGCCGAGATGAACACCTTCAACCGCGAGAAGATGTCGGAGTTCATGGCCACGCCGGCGGTCAACGGCCGCATGGACTACCTGCCGGCCACGGCCTTTCCGGCCGAGCGCTTCTTCTGCATGGTCGGCACCAACCGCGGCGACTATGAAAGCGCCAAGGGCCTGTCGCGCATGTTCGCGGGCCACGGCAGCGACGGGCTGGTGCGCATCGAGAACGCCTCGCTCTGGGCCTCCGACGCGGCGGGCAAGACGCAGCCGGTGGCCACCGCCTACACCTACCGTTCGCACTCGGGCTTCTTCGGCATCGTCAACTCCGAAGAGGCCTACCAGAACCTCGCGCGCTTCCTGTTCGGCGACGTGCGGGTCGACCTGTGGTTCGACGTCGAGGGCGTCACGCTGCCGCCCGACCTGCCCAAGGGCGCCGACGTCGATGCGCTCTACCAGGTCGAGCTGCTCGCCGCACCGCGCGGCAAGCGCTGGTACCTGAGCCGGCGCGTGGCCGAGGAAGATTCGCCCGCCTGCCGCACGCACAAGGAACTGACCGATCCGGCCAAGGCGGATCGCCGGTCGATCTACCTTTCCACCGTGTTTCTCGCCAACAGGGCCCGCGTGAAGCAGGACCGCCCGACGCTGGCCTATGCCATGACGCTGGGCGTGCGCGTGCCCGACTACCAGGTCAATAACAAGTTCTGGCTCGACGGCCACTACGAAGGCAGCTCGCTGTTCCGCGACACGCTGGTCATCGAGATCGCGCCGCCCGCGCCCGGCGATCCGGCGCAGAAGTGGAACGTCAAGTACGGCTGGCAGACCGACACGGCGGGGCAGGCCTCGCTGCCGATGAACCCGAAGCAACTGGCCAGCGGCAAGCTGCAGTTCATGGTGCCGCTGTCGAGCCTCGGCGCCGCACCGGCGGCGCCCGGCATCAGCGGGAAAGTACGGCTCGAAGTGAGTGCCTGGAACTGAGGGGGGCGGCTACGATTGGCGCATGAACACTGCCGTCCTCGTCATCGATGTCCAACGTGGCCTTTGCGACGATCCGCCGCGCCCCTATGAAGCCGGGCAAGTGATGCAGCGCATCAACGCGCTCACCGAACGTGCCCGTGCAGCCGGTGTGCCCGTGGCCTTCATCCAGCACGAAAACGCGGTCGACCTGGAATTCGATTCCGAGCGCTGGCAGCTCGCCGGCGCGCTGAACACCGATTCGCGCGATGTCCGCATCCGCAAGACCACGCCCGACTCCTTCCTGCGCACGCCACTCGAAGCCTGGCTGTCGGAGCATGGCATGAAGCGCGTGGTGATCTGCGGGTATTCGTCGGAGTTCTGCGTCGACACCACCGTGCGTCGCGCCGCCGCGCTGGGCTACCACGTGGTGCTCGCGGCCGACGCGCACACCTCGCACGACAAGCCGCATGCCACGGGCGCGCAGATCCGTGCGCACCACAACGCCACGCTGTCGGACATCACGAGCTTCGGGGTGCCGATTCGCGCGGTGGCCAGCGCCGACATCGCGTTCTGATCAGTCGGCCCCCGGCCGCCACACCCGCGCCAGCGCGGCCATCTTCCCCTTGAAGCCCAGCTTGTCGTTCGACAGCGCGTCGATGAAATCCGACAGCCGCTGCGACTTCACCATCGTGTAGATGGTGAGCCAGGTCGTAAGGACGAACACCACGCCGAACCACAGCGCCTTGCGCCACAGCGGCGCGTCGGCCTCGGCCAGCAGGTTCATGCCGAGGAAGCCGGTGGTGATGGTGCCGATCAGGCCGAACAGCGTGACCACCGTGAGGCGCACCACGGTGCTGGCCTGCCGGCGCAGGCTGTCGGCGTCGAGATACGTGTTCATGTCGGCGATCCGTGCCTTGACCTCGTCGTAGAGCGGGTCGAGCCCGAGGTGCGTGGCGCACATGTGCGACAGCGCGCGCACCTGCGCCTGTTCCGAGATCTCGTGGAACCAGTAGCGGTGCGTGAAGCGCAGGAAGCGCTCGAAGCTCGCTCGGATCGCGCGCTTGAACTGCTTCACGCTCGGCGTGCTGCGGATGTCGAGCCGCTTGAGCGCCTCCACCAGCTGGTCGGAGAACATCAGCAGCGAGGCCTTCTGGAAATGCGCGATGAGGAACAGCAGGAAGTGCTGGTGCCTGAACTGCGCGAGCACGCCGCGGTCGCGGCAGCAGAAGAACTCGGAGTGCGTATCGCCCACCACGATGAGGGCGTGGCCGTTGCACAGGTAGCGCGTGTTGGGCGCCGCGCCGGCGTTGACCCAGAAGCGGTCGTAGCAGTACTTGTGTTCGAAGTCGGCGAGGTGGTGGTCGGCGTAGGGCAGGTGCGCGTCGGTGGTGCCGGCACCCGTTACCAGCGCGAGCCGCACGAAGTCGTCGCGTGTGAGGCGGCGCGGATCGTCCAGAGAGAGGTAGGCCATGACCGGCATGCGGTAGTACTCGATCTGCCGGTAGCGCAGCACGCCGGGGTCTTCCGAATGGTCGCTCACCAGCGGCTGCATCAGGTAGGCCCAGTGCGAAGAGATGCGCGGCGCGCGGTGCTGCGCCACGTGCGAGAGGAAGCTCTCGCGCTGCTGCGCGTCGGAGCTTGCGAGGACGCGGCCGTCGGCGCCCAGCCATTCGACGCTGGCCATGCAATGCAGCGCCGAACCATCGGGCTCCCAGCCGGAAGGGTAGGCGCGGCCGAAGCGGTAGAGAACGTCCTGCGCCTGCGCGAGGCTCAGGTGGTCGGCCCCGACCTCGAGGTTCACCATGACCACGTCGATGTCGAAGAAGAAGTAGAGGTCGCAATGCACCACGTCGAGCGTGACGGGTGCGTCGCCCGCGCGGGCCACCACGCGCACCGATGCGATGTCGTGGCGGCGGAAGACGCGCATCGGCGAATCGCCGTCGTTGCCGGAGGCCGGGCCGCCGCTGCTGCCGTTTCGCGAGCGGCCCTCGCCATAGAGAAAGCGCTGCACGTACGGCAGGAAGCTCACGAACTCGTTGTAGTGCCGCTCGTGAAAGCGGCTGCTGTCGCCGGTGTATTCGTCGACCTCTTCGCGCCATGGCGAGGCATCGCCCATCTCGCGCAGCACATGCCAGGGCGCGTGGTGGTGCGCGTGCCCGGCGTCCGGCGCAGGCATCAGCCGCAAGGGCCAGAGCAGGGCCTGGCGGAAGTGCTGCACGGTGGGGGCGCCTGGGGAGAGCGCAGTTGCCTCTGTGGGCATGGTGGCCGCGGGTGGGTTCAGCATGGCTCAGTGTAGGCAGAAGGCGAGACAAAACGACCACCTAGGGGAATCCCTAGGCAATCGTGAAACCGGTTTCAGATAAGCTGCAAGCATTGCTTTCGAGGCATGCACGCGCCACGCGCGCACCTTCCGGGTTCGCCCTCCATGAACTACCAGTTTCAATTCGACGCCGTCTTCGCCGCCTGGCCGTTGTTGCTCAAAGGCACGTGGATCACGGTCCAGCTCTCGCTCGTGGCCACGGTGCTCGGCCTCGTGGTCGCCGTCTTCTGCGCCTGGGGCAAGACCTCCGGGCCGGGCTGGCTGCGCTTCATCGTGAATGCCTATATCGAGGTGATCCGCAACACGCCGTTCCTCGTGCAGCTGTTCTTTTTCTTCTTCGCGCTGCCGGCCATCGGGCTGCGCTGGTCGCCGCAGACGGCCGCACTGGTGGCCATGGTGGTGAACCTCGGTGCGTATGCGACCGAGATCATCCGCGCGGGCATCGAGTCGATCCCCAAGGGGCAGATCGAGGCGGGCAGGGCGCTCAACCTCAAGCCCTGGGAAATCTTCCGCTTCGTCATCATCAAGCCCGCGCTGAAGGCCATCTACCCGGCGCTCACTAGCCAGTTCATCCTGCTGATGCTGAGCTCGGCGGTGGTGTCGGTCATCTCGGCCGACGACCTGACCTCGGTGGCCGCCAACCTGCAGTCGCAGACCTTCCGCAGCTTCGAGATCTACATCGTCGTGGCTGCGATCTACCTCGCGCTGGCGCTGGCCTTCTCGACGATGTTCAAGCTGATCTACAGGCGCACGCTCAACTATCCGGACCGCCGGTAAGAAACGACGGACGGAGACAACACCATGCGCACCTTCGGCTTTCCCGAATTCCTTTTCATCCTCGAAGCGGCCAAGTGGACGCTTGCGCTGTCGGCCATCGCCTTCGTGGGCGGCGCGATCCTGGGGCTCATCGTCGCGTTGATGCGCACGTCGCAGTCGACGTGGGCGCGCGGCGTGTCGACCACTTTCATCCAGATCTTCCAGGGCACGCCGCTGCTGCTGCAACTGTTCCTGGTGTTCTTCGGCGCACCGGTGCTGGGGCTGGACATCAATCCGTGGGTGGCTGCCGGTGTCGCGCTCATCCTGAACAGCGCTGCTTTCCTCGGCGAGATCTGGCGCGGCTGCATCGAAGCCATTCCGCGCGGCCAGTGGGAAGCCGCCGAGGCGCTGAGCCTCAAGTACACGTCCCGCATGCGCGACGTGGTGCTGCCGCAGGCCTTCAAGATCGCGCTGGCGCCCACGGTGGGCTACGTGGTGCAGATCATCAAGGGGACGTCGCTCGCGGCCATCATCGGTTTTGTCGAGGTCACGCGCGCCGGGCAGATCGTCAACAACGCCACCTTCCAGCCGCTCATCGTGTTCTCGGTGGTGGCGGCCATCTACTTCGCGATCTGCTGGCCGCTGTCGCTGCTGGCCGCGCGCATGGAGCGCCGCCGCGCCCGGGCGCTTGCCCGCTGACCCTTTCCGTTTTCTCTTTCTCGTCGCTTCCTTTCTTATTCAGGAGACACACCCATGACCCGTACCACCACCCGCCGTGCCGCGCTCGCCGCGCTGGGCCTCGGCGCCGCCCTCACCGTGTTCACGTCTTTCGCCTCTGCGCAGAGCGTGGCCGACATCAAGAAGAAGGGCGAGATCACCATCGGCATGCTGGTCGACTTCCCGCCCTACGGCACCACCGACGCGAAGAACCAGCCCGACGGCTACGACGCCGACGTGGCCAAGCTGCTTGCGAAGGACTGGGGCGTCAAGGCCAACATCGTGCCGGTCACGGGCCCCAACCGCATCCCGTTCCTGCTGACCAACAAGGTCGACCTGCTGGTCGCCTCGCTGGCCATCACGCCCGAGCGTGCCAAGCAGGTGCAGTTCTCGCAGCCCTACGCGGCCGCGACCATCGTGCTGTACGGCGCGACCAAGGCCCCCATCAAGGCGGCAGGCGACCTGAAGGGCGTGCGCGTGGGCGTGGCCCGCGCTTCGACGCAGGACGTGGCCGTGACCAAGGCCGCGCCCGAAGGCACCGAAATCCGCCGCTTCGACGACGACGCCTCGGCCATGCAGGCGCTGATCTCGGGCCAGGTCGATGCCATCGGCTGCTCGGTGACCGTGGCGGCGCAGATCGCCAAGCGCGTGCCTGCCGGAACCTACGAAAACAAGTTCACGCTGGTGCAGCAGTCGATGGGCATCGCAATGCGTCCGGGCCAGGAGGAGCTGCACAAGGCCGTGAACGACTTCGTGCAGAAGAACACCGCGAACGGCGAGCTGAACAAGCTCTATCAAAAGTGGCTGCAGGCTGACCTGCCGAAGATGCAATAAGCGAAAGCGCTTGAAGGGAATCCTGGCATGACGACGGAATCGATCATCCGCATGGAAGCGGTCAACAAGTGGTACGGTGAATTCCAGGTGTTGACCGGCATCGACCTGTCGGTGCGCCAGGGCGAGCGCATCGTGATCTGCGGGCCCTCTGGCTCGGGCAAGTCCACGCTCATCCGCTGTATCAACCGGCTGGAGACGGTGCAGAAGGGCCGCATCGTGGTCGACGGCATCGACCTTACGGCCGGCGGCAAGAACGTGGATGCCGTGCGCGCCGAAGTCGGCATGGTGTTCCAGCAGTTCAACCTGTTCCCGCACCTCACCATCCTGGAGAACTGCACGCTGGCGCCGATGCGCTCGCGCGGCATGACGAAGGCGCAGGCGGAAGAGGTGGCCATGAAGTACCTCACGCGCGTACGCATTCCCGAGCAGGCCGGCAAGTATCCGAGTCAGCTCTCCGGCGGCCAGCAGCAGCGCGTGGCCATTGCCCGCGCGCTGTGCATGGCGCCCAAGATCATGCTGTTCGACGAGCCCACTTCCGCGCTCGACCCCGAGATGGTCAAGGAAGTGCTCGACACCATGATCGGCCTCGCCGAGGACGGCATGACCATGCTCTGCGTGACGCACGAAATGGGTTTTGCCCGCAGCGTGGCCGATCGCGTGATCTTCATGGCCGAAGGCAAGATCGTCGAGCAGGCGCCGCCGGAGGAGTTCTTCGGCAACCCCAAGGACGAGCGCACGCGCCAGTTCCTCGGCCAGATCCTCAGCTCCCACCAAGCGCACTGAATGTCCTTTTCCGTTCTGATTTCTCTGTCGTCCTTCGGTGCGGCCGAGGTGGGGCGGCATGGCCAGCTCTGGTGCTCGCAGCTGGCGTTGGCGGCTGGCGCCGATTCGGTGGAAGTGCGCGGCGAGATGCTGCGCGACGCCGAGGCCGAACTGCCCGCGCTGAGCGGCCTCGCTTCCGTGTACTCCAGCCCCGAGGGCCTGTGGGCCCAGGGCGGCTGGCTCGACAGCGCCGCGCTCAAGCGCGGCATCGCCGCGGCCATGCGCATAGGTGCCAAGCGGCTCAAGATGTCCATCGGCGACTTCCAGGCCTCGTCGCACGGCTCGCTCTGGGGCCTGAAGGTGGAGCTGGCCGAAACCCGCGTCGAACTGCTCATCGAGAACGACCAGACCGCGCGCGCCGGCACGCTGCCCGCGTTGCAGACTTTCTTCGAGGTGGCCGACCGCGCCGGCGTGTCGCTCGGCATGACCTTCGACATGGGCAACTGGCACTGGCTCGGTGAATGCCCGCTGCAGGCGGCGCAGGCGCTGGGCCACCGCGTGCGCTACGTGCATTGCAAGGGCGTGCAGCGCCTGCCGCACAAGTGGGTGGCGGTGCCGCTGGGCGATTCGGCCGCGCCGTGGCGCGCGGTGCTGCGTGCATTGCCGGCTGACGTGCCCCACGCCATCGAATACCCTCTTGCAGGCGACGACCTGCTGGCCGTTACCCGCGCGCAGATCGATTTCATCCGCGCCGCGCGCGCGTAGATCGAGAGATACACACATGACAGAACCAACCGCCTTCGACGTCGCCCTGTTCGGCGAAGCCATGCTGCTGCTCGTGGCCGACCGGCCCGGTCCGCTGGAAGACGCCCAGTCGTTCCACAAGCGCACCGCCGGCGCCGAGACCAACGTGGCCATCGGCCTCTCGCGCCTCGGCCTCAAGGTTGGCTGGGCCAGCCGGCTCGGCACCGACTCGATGGGCCGCGCGTTGCTGGCCGCGATGCGCGCCGAAGGCATCGACTGCTCGCACGTGATCACCGATGCGACGCAGCGCACCGGCTTCCAGTTCAAGGGCCGCGTCACCGACGGCAGCGACCCGCCGATCGAATACCACCGCAAGGGCTCGGCCGCGAGCCAGATGGGCCCGGCCGATGTCGACGAGGCCTGGCTGCGCTCGGCGCGCCATTTGCACGCCACCGGCGTGTTCGCCGCCATCTCAGACACCAGCCTGCAGGCCGCGCTGAAGACCATGGACGTGATGCGCGCCGCGGGCCGCACCATCTCCTTCGACACCAACCTGCGCCCGACGCTGTGGTCGTCCACCGAGACCATGCGCCACTGGGTCAACGAACTCGCCTCGCGCGCAGACTGGGTGCTGCCCGGCATCGAAGAGGGCCTGCTGCTCACGGGCCACGACAAGCCCGAGGATGTTGCAAAGTTCTATCGCGAACGCGGCGCGAAGCTGGTGGTCGTCAAGCTCGGCGCCGAGGGCGCCTACTACGACAGCGACGTGGCCGGCACCGGCCGTGTCGACGGCTTCCCGGTGAAGGAAGTGATCGACACCGTGGGCGCGGGCGACGGCTTCGCGGCCGGCGTGGTGAGCGCGCTGCTCGAGGGCCGCAGCGTGCCCGATGCCGTGCGCCGCGGCGCGTGGATCGGCGCGCGCGCCGTTCAGGTGCTGGGCGATACCGAAGGCCTGCCGACGCGGGCGCAACTCGAAGAAGCGGGGCTCTGATGACCATGACCCAGAAGAAAAACATCCTCGTCTTCCGGCCGCTGCCTGAAGACCAGCTGGCGCGCCTGCAGGCCGCGCACCACGTCACCGAAGCCGATCCGCGCAAGGAGCCCGAGGCATTCGCCGCCGCACTGCGCACCGCGCACGGGTTGATCGGATCGAGCCATACGGTCGATGCCGCGCTGCTCGATGCGGCGCCGCAGCTGCAAGTCATTTCGAGCGTGTCGGTCGGTGTCGACAACTACCCGCTGGCCGAACTGCACAAGCGCGGCATCGTGCTGTGCCACACGCCCGACGTGCTGACCGAGACGGTGGCCGACACAGTGTTCGCGATCCTCATGGCCACGCAGCGCCGCGTGGTCGAACTCTCGAACCTCGTGCGCGAAGGCCGCTGGACCAGGAACATCGGCGAAGAGCTCTTCGGCACCGACGTGCATGGCAAGACGCTGGGCATCCTGGGCTTCGGCCGTATCGGGCAGGCCGTGGCAAGGCGCGCCGCCCTGGGTTTCGGCATGCCGGTGCTGTACCACTCGCGCCGCGCGGTCGACCTGGCTGCGCAGGCACCCGAACTGCAGGGCCGTGCCACGCACACGCCGCTCGACGATCTGCTCGCGCGCGCCGACATCGTGCTCGCGATGCTGCCGCTGACCGACACGACGCGCGGCATGATCGACGCGGCCTTCTTCGCGCGCATGAAGCCCGGTGCGTCCTTCATCAACGGCGGCCGAGGCGCCACCGTGAACGAAGACGCGCTGCTGCACGCCCTCGATCACGGCACGCTGCGCGCCGCCGGCCTCGACGTGTTCGCGAAGGAGCCGCTGCCGGCCGAGTCGCCGCTGCGCACGCATCCGCGCGTGACGCCGCTGCCGCACATCGGCTCGGCCACGCACGAGACCCGGCACGCGATGGCGGAGCTGGCGACGACCAATCTGCTGCAGGTGCTGGCCGGGGAGAGGCCGACGGCGCCGTACGACACGGCGGCCGCATGAGCTCAGCCGGGCTTTACTCCCTCCCCCTCTGGGGGAGGGCAGGGGTGGGGGCAAGCGGCGCATCCAGCGGGCACTCTGCCTGCCCCCATCCCAACCTCGGTGCAGGCAGCCAGAGGCTGCCGCTCTTCAGGCCGTCCAGTTCCGCGCAGGCGGAACTGGAGCCGCGGCCTTCAGCCCCAGAGGGGGAAGGGGCAAGACCATGAAGCCGACCGGCCGTGCCACCATCGCCGATGTCGCCGCGGCGGCCGGCGTCTCCAAGGCCACCGTCTCGCGCTTCCTCAATCATCGCGAGCGCCTGCTGAGCCCCGACATCGCCGCGCGCGTCGAAGTCGCCATCGCCGCGCTGGCCTATTCGCCGAGCCCGATGGCGCAGGCCCTGAGCCATGGCCGTTCGCGCCTCATCGGCCTGATCGTGGCCGACATCACCAACCCGTATTCCGTCGCGGTGCTGCGCGGCGCCGAGAAGGCCTGCCAGGACGCCGGCTATCTCGTGATGCTGTTCAACCTCGGCAACGAGAGCGAACGCGAGCGCGAAGCCATCGATGCGCTGGCGGGCTACCAGGTCGACGGCTTCATCCTCAACACGCTCGGTCGAGGCAGCAACGTGGTCGATGCGGTCACGCTGCACGGCAAGCCGGCGGTGCTGGTCGATCGCCGCCATGCGGGCATGCACACGGACTTCGTCTCGCTCGACAACCCTGCCGCGATGACGGCCACCTGCGGCCACCTGGTCGAAGGCGGCTACCGCGATCTGCTCTATGTCACGGAGCCGCAGAAGGACGTGAGCTCGCGGCGCGAACGCACGGCAGCGTTCGGCGCCTGCGTGGCCGCGCATGAGCCACGCGTGGCGGGCGAGGTGTTCGAATCGGTGGAGGGCGAGAGCGATGCGCTCGACGAGGCTCTGCGCGCCTTGCGCCAGCGCGCCAAACGCGGCCGACGCGCGGCCGTGGTCGCGGGCAATGCGGTGGTCACGCTGCGCATTGCGCAGGCGATGGCGCGGCTGGGCTGGCAGTTCGGCACCGACCTGGGCTTTGTCGGCTTCGACGATCCGGAATGGGCCTCGCTCATCGGCCCCGGCCTGAGCACCGTGGCCCAGCCCACCGACGCCATCGGCCGCACCGCCGCAAGCTGCCTGATCGAGCGGCTGCGGGGACTGGATGCGGCGCCGCGCCAGTTGCTGCTGCCTGGGGAGCTGGTGGTGCGGGGCTCGTCGCGGGCGCTCTAGCATCCGCGAACAGTCGAAGCTGGCATCATCGCGTGCCCAGACCGCCATGTCACCTTCCGCAGACTCCTTCGTTCGCCGCGTTCGCAGCCAGCTCGACCAGCTGTCCGCGACGGAGCGCCAGCTTGCCGACTTCGTGCTGGAGTTCCCGGGCGAGCTGGCGAGCTATGCCGGCAACGAACTGGCGGAGCTTGCGGGCGTGTCGCCCTCGACGGTAAGCCGCTTCATCCGCCGCATCGGGTACGAGAACTACGAGGAGGCCCGGCGGCAGGTCCGTGAGGAAAAGCAGACCGGCTCGCCGCTGTTCCAGAACGCCACCGAGGCCTCCAAGCGCGGCCACCTGGTGGCCACGCATTTCCAGCAGTCGCAGGCCAACCTGGCCAGCACCTTCGATCGGCTCGACGACCGGCAGATGGCAGAGATCGTCAAGGCGATCATCGGCGCGAACCAGGTGCTGATCTTCGGCAGCCGCAGCAGCCATGCCTTCGCGCAGTACCTGCGCTGGCAGATCATCCAGGTGGTCCCGCGCGTCACCGCCATTCCGGGGCCTGGAGAAACGCTGGCCGAGCACCTGGCCGGGCTGGGCACGCGCGACTGCGTGATCGTCTTCGGCACGCGCCGGCAGACGCGGCAGATGGACACCCTGCTGGAGGCCGCGAGCCGCATCGGCGCGCGCATCGTCTACATCAGCGACCGGGCGTCGCCGGACTTTGCCGGTGCCACCTGGTCACTGCAGTGCGATTGCCGCGGCCCCGGGCTGCTGGACAACCACACCGCGGTGATGGGCGTGTGCGATCTGCTCGCCACCATGGTGATCGAGGCTTCCGGCTCCGCCGGCCGCAAGCGGCTGGCAGCCATCGAGCTCGGCCACGAGGAAAACGGCGAGCTCTGAGCCGCACGCCAACGGTGCGCACCCGCACGTTCACAGTGCGCCCGGCCTGAAATTTCCCCTGTACGTCTCCGAAAGTTCGGGCATGGCGCTTGCTCATGCTTGCCTGTGACTGAAATTTTGATTTCACGAAACATATATAGGTGAAATCGATATGTCATTGCAACGAGGTCGCCGATAGCATGCGAAAGGCGATTCCGGACAGCACCGAGCAAGTACTTCTTCCTTTCTCAAGGGGTTTCCAATGGCTGGACCTGCACTTTCCTCCGGGCCTGACTCGCCCCGGGTTGCCGAGCTCGACCGCGCGCTCGACAAGATCGGTGTCACGCGCTCGCATCACACGATCATCTTTCTGATCCTGATCGGTTGCCTGTTCGACAGCTTCGAGCAGAACGCCGTCGGCATCGTGGGGCCCATGCTGCGCCAGCAGTGGGGCCTGAGCGCATCGGACATCGGCCTGCTGAACACCGTCACCTTCACCTGTGCGGCGATCGGGCGGATCGTTTCGGGCTTCATTGCCGACCGCTACGGACGCCGCGTGATGCTGTCGCTCGATCTGCTGCTGTTCACGCTCGGCGCGGGCGTCTGCGCGACGGCGCCGAACTTCACGGTGATGGCGCTCGGGCGCGCCATCGTCGGCTTCGGACTCGGCGGCGAGATTGCCATTGCGGTGACCATGCTGGCAGAGTTCTGCTCGACCAGATTCCGCGGCACGGCTGTGGGGCTGGTGAACGTGGGGGCGGGCGGCCTCGGCAACTTCCTCGCGCCGGGCTTCGGCCTGCTGGTGTTCTGGATGTTCCCGGGCGACAACGCGTGGCGCTGGCTCTTTGCGTGCCTCATGGTGCCGGCGCTGCTCGGCGCGTTCTATCGCCGCTACATTCCGGAAACGCCGCGCTTCCTGCTCTCGCAGGGCCGCGTGAAGGAGACGAACGCGGTGCTGTCGCGGCTGGCGTCGGGCCGGCTCTCGGCGAAGAAGGTACCGCAGCAGAAGTACATCAACGAGGACGGCGCGGACGCGCAGCCCGCGAAGGTCAAGGTGCGCGTCACCGAGATCTTCCGCGGTGCGCTGGCGCGGCGCACCATCCCACTGTGCATCACGATCTGGATGACCTACGGCGCGCAGATCTCGGTGCTTACGCTGATGCCGACCATCCTCGTCACGCTGGGCTACAGCATGTCGAAGAGCCTGGTGTTCACGATGGTGATGCAGGGCGGCAGCCTGCTCGGCGCCATTGCGGCGTCGCTGCTGGGTTTTCACTTTCCGCGCAAGCGCGTGCTGACGGCCGGCGCCGTGTGCGCCTGCCTGGCGGCCCTGACGATCGGCTTCGTGGCCAAGAGCATCGCCGTGATCCTCGTTGCGGGCGCGGTGTTCCAGTTCTTCGTGCTGCTGCTGAACACGACCATCTGGATCTTCGCGCCCGAGCTCTACCCGACGCGCGTGCGGGCCTTCGGCACTGCCTTCATCCTGGCCACGGGCACCGCGGCGGGCGCGTTGATGCCGCTCGTCGCCGGGCGCCTGTTCGATGCCTTCGGCCTCGTCGGCGTGTTCGGGCTGGCGGCCGGCATGTACGCGGTCTTCGTGATCAGCGTGCAGAGCGTGCCGGAAACCTACGGCCAGTCGCCCGACGCACTGCCCCTGCCCGGTGAAGGCCGGGCCACCGACGCCACCCCGGCCGCCAAGATCGCGCAGCCGGGTTGAACTTCCAGAAAGCCTCTTGCATGACGGACATCCTGCTCATCAACCCCAACTCGTCGAGCGCCACCACGGAGATGATGGCGAAGATCGCCAACGGCGAGGCCCCTGCGGGCTGCCGCGTGACCGGCCGCACCGCCACGGGCGGGCCCTCGATGATCGTCAACGAGCAGGAGCTCGAGGCCGCCGCCGCCGAGGTGCTGAAGGTGTGGCGCGAGGCTGGCGCTGCGCGCTGGGACGGTGTGATCGTCAGCGCCTTCGGCGACCCGGGCATCGACCTCGTGCGAGCGAACGCGAGGGTGCCGGTGGTCGGCATCGCGGAGGCGTCGATGCGCGAGGCGAGCGATGGGTATCGGCGCTTCGGCATCGCCACGGTGACGCCCGAGCTGGTGGCACCCATCGAGCGGCGCGCTCGTGCGCTCGGGTTGCTCGGGCTGTACGCCGGCACCCGCCTGACACAGGGCGACCCGCGCGAACTGGCGGCCGAGCCGCAAGCGCTGGAGGACGCGCTGGCACGGGCCGTGCAGCGCTGCATAGACGAAGACGGCGCGCAGGCCGTGATCATCGGCGGCGGCCCGCTGGGCCAGGCCGCGCTGGCGCTGGCACCGCGCTTCGGCGTGCCGGTGATCGCACCGATTTCCGCCGCGATGCGGCAGCTGTGTGCGCGACTCGAAGTCGCGTCCTGAACACGAGGAGCAAGACATGAGCACGAGCACGGCGGCAAATCCGGGCGCATCTGCAGCGGCGTCCGGCACGGGCGTGGACTCGCTCGCGGAACGCGACCTGACCTTCAGGCGCATCGTCTGGCGCCTGATTCCCTTCCTCACGCTGGTGTGGTTCCTGGCGTGGATCGACCGCGTCAACGTCGGCTTCGCGAAGCTTACGATGATGAGCGACCTGCAGTGGTCCGACGCCATCTACGGCGCGGGTGCGGGCGTGTTCTTCATCGGCTACTTCTTCTTCGAAGTGCCCAGCAACATGCTGCTGCAGAAGTTCGGTGCCAAGAAGACCATCATGCGCATCACCATCGGCTGGGGCGTGGTGTGCGTGCTCATGGCCTGGGTGAAGACACCGCTGCAGTTCTATGCGCTGCGCTTCCTGATGGGGGCGTTCGAAGCGGGCCTGCAGCCCGGCGTGATCCTGTACCTGACCTACTGGCTGCCCGCGCACCGGCGCGGCAAGGCGCTCGCGTTCTTCGTCTCGGCTTCGGCGCTGTCGCTGATGTTCGGCAGCCCGATCGCCGCCTACCTGATGGAAGCGCTCGGCGGCGTGGGTGGCTTTCGCGGCTGGCAGTGGCTGTTCGTGATCGAGGGCATTCCATCGATCGTGGCGGGGGCCGTGGCGTACTTCGTCCTCAGCGATCCGCCCGCCAAGGCACGCTGGCTGAGCGCGCGGCAGAAGGCGCATGTCGATAGCGAACTGGCGCTCGAAGCCAGGAGCCTGGGCCACCGCGAGCACAGCTTCCTGGCATCGATGCGCAACCCGCAGCTCTGGGTGCTCACGCTGATCTTCTTCTGCATCGTGGCGGGCAATGCCACGCTGGTGTACTACGGGCCGAGCATCGTGCGGGAGGTCGGCGTGAACGACATCAAGACGCTGGGCTGGGTCATGGCGGGCATCTACGCCTGCGGCTGGATCGGGATGATCGGCAACGGCTACCTCTCGGACCGGCGCAAGGAGGTGAAATGGCACACGGCCATCGCGGCCGGGCTGGGAGCGCTGGGCCTGCTGCTCACGGCCTACTTCCTGGGCCAGAAGAACATGGCCGGCGTGATCGTGTCGCTGGCGCTGTCATCGGCCGGCACGATGGGCTCGATCCCGATCTATTGGCAGATACCGAGCCGCTACCTGTCGGCCACGGCGCTGGTGGTGGGCCTGGCGTTCATCAATTCGGTGGCCAACCTCGCGGGGTATTTCTCGCCGCAGCTGCTGGGCTACCTGAAGAGCAGCACGGGGCAATATGCGCAGGGCCTGACGATCATCGCGGCGGTCGAATGCATGGCGACGGTGCTGATCGTGCTGTTCGTCTCGCGCGAGAAGGCGCGCAGCCCCGCGCCGGGGGCGTGACTGGACGAGCGCTGCCCGCTACGGCGGCGGCTCGCCCGAGCCGGGCGTCAACTGAAAGAGACTGACGGGATCAGCCGACTTCGGCGATCAGCTCGATCTCCACGCAGGCTCCCATCGGCACCTGCGCCACGCCGAAGGCGCTGCGTGCATGCGCGCCCTTTTCGGGGCCGAAGACTTCGGCGAAGAATTCGCTCGCGCCGTTGGTCACGAGGTGCTGCTCGGTGAAGGTGCCGACCGAGTTCACGAGGCTCATCACCTTGACGATGCGCTTGACCTTGTTCAGGTCGCCCACGGCCGCGTGCAGCGTGCCGAGCAGGTCGATGGCGATGGCGCGTGCGGCTTGCTTGCCTTCCTCGGTGCTGATGTTGGCGCCGAGCTGGCCGGCCCAGACCTTGCCGTCCTTCTTCGCAATGTGGCCCGAGAGGAACACGAGGTTGCCGGTCTGCACGAAGGGCACGTAGGCGGCCGCCGGGGCGGCGACCGGGGGCAGGGTGATGCCGAGGCTGGAAAGTTTGTCGTAAACGCTCATGGAGACTCCTTGTCTTGGGAAGGCGATTGTGTCTGTGTTTGCGGCAGGCCCTCGACCACTTCCCCCACGGGCTGCACGGTCACGCCGACCCGCAGCGTGTGCCTGGCGCCGCCATGGAGTACGCCGCGCATCGGCGACACGTCGGAATAGTCGCGGCCAATGGCGAGCGTGACGTAGTCCTCGCCCGGCTGGCGGCCGTTGGTGGGATCGAAATCGGCCCAGCCGCCCGCGCTCTCGGGACCGTCGTCCTCGCCCTTTCCGGGCAAGTACACCGACACCCAGGCGTGCGACGCATCGGCGCCCACCAGCCGGGGCTGGCCGGGCGGCGGCTGCGTCAGCAGATAGCCGCTGACATAGCGCGCGGGCAGGCCCATGGTGCGGAAGCACGCGATCATGATGTGGGCGAAGTCCTGGCACACACCCTTGCGCTGCGCGAGCGCCTCGACAGCGGGGGTGTTGATCTCGGTGCTGTCGGCGTCGTACGCGAAGTCTTCGTACATGCGCTCGGTGAGGTCCATCGCCACGTCGAAGGTGGGGCGGCCGGGCACGAAGCTGGCGCGCGCATAGGCCGCGAAGTCGCCGTGGCGCGGCACGTAGGGCGAGGGAAAGACGAACTCCGAAGCCGCATCGAAGGTGGCGTCCTTGCGGAAGCGGAAGCGCTCGCGCACGGCCTCCCACGGCAGCTCGCGCGCCACGGCGGGCGACAGCACGGGCTCCGAGGTTTCGACCACGCTCTCGGCCGTGACGACGAGCCGGTCGTGCGTGGCTTCGAGTGCGAAGAAGGCGCGCGTGTTGCCGTACAGGTCGGCCAGCTCGTTGCGCTGCGCAGGCGCCGGCTCGATGGCAAGCCGGTGGCTCACGAGCCGCTGCGAATCGGTGGCCAGCGGCTTGAGGTGGGCGAGGTGCTGCGCGGTCTCGACCGGCGGCGAGTACTCGTAGCGCGTTTCGTGGGTGACGTGAAGCAGCATGATCGACAGTGCCCGTTGCGTGGATCTACTTGGCCTCGGCGCCGAAGTGCGAAGCGTAGATCTTCGCGTAGGTGCCGTCGGCCCGGATGCCTTCGAGGCCCTGGTTGATCCTGGCCAGCAGTTCGGCGTTGCCCTTCTTCACGGCAATGCCGTACTTCTCGACCGGAAAGCCTGCGTCGCTCACGGTCTTGAAACCGCCCGCGGTGTTGTTCGCGATGTAGTGCACCACCACGCCGTTGTCTGCCACCACGGCCTGCACGCCGCCGGCCTCGAGTTCCTTGAGCGCGAGCGGCGTCGATTCGAAGCGCTTGATGGCGGTGCTCGACTTGCCCAGCAGCTTGCCCACGACCTCGTCGCCGGTGGTGCCGTTCTGCACGCCGACCTTCATGTCCTTGATGTCCTCGAATTTCGCGACGGGCGAGTCGCTCTTCACGGCGATCAGCTGCCTGGCGTCGAAGTAGGGCTGCGAGAAGTCCATGGTCTGGCGGCGCTCGTCGGTGATGGTGATGGCCGACACCAGCAGGTCGCGGTCGCCCTGGTCGAGCGCATTGAAGATGCCTTCCCACGGCGTGTTGACGAACTTCACCTCGAAGCCCGCCTTCTGCGCGACCGCCTTCACCACGTCGATGTCGAAGCCCACGATCTCGCCCTTGTCGTTCTGCGATTCGAAGGGCGTGTAGGCGGCGTCGGTGCCGACCACGAGCACGCGCGCGGCGGCCGGTGCTGGCGGGGCGCTTGCGGCGGTTGGCGTGGCGGGTTCCTGCTTGCTGCAGGCGGCGATGGCAAGGGCCACGCACAGGCCGGCGGTGGTGAGTGCGAAGCGGCGGTTGATGGTGACGCGGTGGGGCATGGCGGTGCTACTCCTTGAACTTATTGTGGAACGCCGCGGAACCGGCTTTGCCGGGCCGCAGGCGTTGCCCCCAGCGAGGGGGTGTGCGCAGCGACACGAAGTGCGCGAAGCATGGGGGAGTGCCTGTTCACGCCCCGACGGAGCGCAGCGATTCGGAGGTCAGCGTGAAGTAGCGTGTGCCGATGGCGTCCGACACATGGTAGGCCGCTGTCTCGCAGTTGGCGAGCAGTTCGGCGAGGGCCGGATAGTTGCCGTGAGGCCCCGTGGCGCAGAGGTGTTCGAGCGTCCAGCTGGCCGGGTCGGACAACTCGTACGACAGCGCCGTCAGCTTGCCGGGCGCACTGCCGGCCAGCCGCGCGATGCGTCCGCGCAGCGTCTGCGTGACCCATGCGAGCGAGCGCGGGTTCTCGGCGTCGAGCACCAGCAGGTCGACCATGGTGGCGACGTCGCGGCGCTGCTGGTAGCGGGCATGGAAGGTGATGGTGCTGTCGAACAGCGCCACCATCGCCTCGAAGCCGCTGACCTCGTGCACGGCGCCGTTCTCGAAGCCGGCCTCCAGGGCGTTCGACAGGAAGCCCAGGCGTTCGATATGGCGGCCGATGGACAGCAGGCGCCAGGCATCGTCGCGCGTCATGCGGTCGGTTTGCGCGCCGGTCATGGCGGCCAGCGCGGTGCTGGCGGATTCGAGGGCGCGCAGCGCGGCGCCGGTGGCAAAGTTGCCTTCGCCGGCCTGCTCGGCCGCGCGGCGCAGGAAGTCGGTCTCGGCGCGCACGATCTGGTTCCAGTTGTCCTGCGACAGGCGTTCGCGCACGGCGGCCGCGGCCTGCCGGATGCACCTCAGGCTGAAGCCCACGCTGCCGCCGCGCTCCACGTCGCCGAGTTCGGCGATCAGTGCGCGTTCGAACACCCGGCGCGACTTCGGCGCGCTGGGCGCCTCGGCGGGCACCAGCGCATTGCGCAGTGCCATGCGGTGCAGCCATTCGAGCAGCGGGCGCGACGACTGGTCTTCGCTGCCCAGCAGGTTGAGCGTGAGGCGCGCGAGGCGCACGGCGTTCTCGGCGCGCTCGGTGTAGCGCCCGAGCCAGAACATGTTCTCCGCGGCGCGGCTGGTGACGGGCGCGCGGTGCCGCGCGAGCGAAGCCGGCGTGGCGTGCGGCTGCAGCAGCGTGGTGCGGTCGACCTCGCCATGGGTCTGCACCCACACGTCGGCGCTGCTGCCGCCGCGCTGCATCGAAGCGATCTGCGCGTCGGGGCCCGCGAGCCGGGCCAGGCCGCCGGGCAGCACGCGCCACGACTGCGCGCCGTCGCTCACCGCGAACACGCGCAGCAGCACTGCGCGCGGCGCGATGTGGCCCGGGCCCATGTCGTTGGCCCAGGTGGGCATCTGCGACAGCGGCAGATAGCCCTGCACGGTGTGGCCGTCGCCTTCGCGCACGATGCGGCCGGCCCATTCGTCGAGCTCGCGCCGCCCGAGCTGGCTGCCGAGCACGGCGTCGAAGCTGGCGTGGCCGTCGAAACCGGGGTAGGTGGGCTTGATGGCGCAGTCGGCCAGTTGCGGCAGCACCGATTCGAGCGCCGCGCGCTCGCCGCACCACCAGGTGGGCAGCGCGGGCAGCTTGAGCTTCTCGCCGATCAGGCGGCGCGCCAGCCCCGGCAAAAAGCCGAGCAGCGCGGGCGATTCGAGGAACGCCGAGCCCGGCATGTTGGCCACCAGCACATTGCCGGCGCGAATGGCCTGCAGCAGGCCGGGCACGCCGAGCGTGGAATCGGGGCGCAGCTCCAGCGGGTCGAGGAACTGGTCGTCGAGCCGCTTGATGAGGCCGTGCACCGGGCGCAGGCCCTGCAGCGTCTTGAGGTACAGCCGCTGGTCGCGCACCGTGAGGTCGCTGCCCTCGACCAGCGTGAGGCCCAGGTAGCGCGCGAGGTAGGCGTGCTCGAAATAGGTTTCGTTGTACGGGCCGGGCGTGAGCAGCGCGATGTGCGGCGGCACGCCGGCCGGGCACATGCGCTGCAGGCCTTCCATCATGGCGCTGTAGGTGGCGGCCAGGCGCTGCACGTGCAGCGCCTCGAAGGCCTGCGGAAACTGCCGCGTGATGGCCAAACGGTTCTCGAGCAGGTAGCCCAGGCCCGAAGGCGCCTGGGTGCGCTGCGACACCACCCACCAGTTGCCGTCGGGGCCGCGCGCGAGGTCGAAGGCCGCGATGTGCAGCCAGGTGTCGCCCGGCGGCTTCACGCCGTGCAGCGCGCGCAGGTAGCCGGGGTGGCCGCGCACCAGGGCCGGCGGAATGAGCCCTTCGGCCAGCAGCTGCTGCGGACCGTAGACGTCGGCCATCACGCGGTCGAGCACGCGCACGCGCTGCAGCACGCCGGCCTCGATCTGGCTCCAGCTCTCGGGCGAGACGATCAGCGGGAACAGGTCGAGCGACCAAGGCCGCTGCGGGCCGTTGGCGTCGGCGTACACGTTGTAGGTGACGCCGTTGTCGCGGATCTGGCGCTCGAGGCTGGCTGCACGGCGGGGCAGGTCGCTGAAGCCGTCGGGGCCGAGCTGGTCGAAGAAGGCGTTCCAGGCGGGCGTGAGCGGCGGTTGTTCGCCGGGCGGGGCCTGTGTCTGCGTCTGGGACTGCGATTGAGACTGGCCGGGCGCCACCGGCCGTTCCCCGGCGGTGTCATAGAGCGGCGCAGCGGCGGCAGGCACGGCTCCCGCCGCCGGCCGCACGGGCGCAGCCGCCGTGGCCGCTCCGCGCAGTTCATCGAAATGACCGGGCAGGGCCGGAGGGGCGAGCGCCGACGCCAGGGCCGCTGGAAACTCCAGCGCCTCGGCGTCGAACAGGGATTCGTTCAAAGGTTCCACAGGGGTGGATTGTCACACTGCCGTCACGGGGTGTCCGTTTGGGCAGTGTGCCGGATGACCCCCTACCGCCGCAGGTCCAGCGTGAACGGGAATTCGCGGCTGCCCGGCAGCTCGATGGTCGCCGGGGGCGTGCGCATGAGCCCGGGCGTGTGTCCGGTGCGGGTGAAGCGCGAATGGCGGCGGCTTTCGGCCTCGTAGGCGTTGACCGGGAAGGTGTCGTAGTTGCGCCCGCCCGGGTGGGCGACGAAGTACTGGCAGCCACCCAGCGAGCGCTTCATCCAGGTGTCGACCAGGTCGAAGGTCAGCGGCGCATGGGCCTTGATGCTCGGGTGCAGCGCCGAGGGCGGGTTCCAGGCCTTGTAGCGCACGCCCGCGACGAATTCGCCGGTAACGCCAGTGGGCTGCAGCGGCAGCACCTTGCCGTTGACGGTGACGACGTGGCGGCTTTCGTTCAGGCCGGTCACGCGCACCTCGATGCGCTCGAGCGACGAATCGACATAGCGCACCGTGCCGCCGGCCGAGCCTTCCTCGCCCATCACGTGCCAGGGCTCGAGCGCGTTGCGCAGCGACAGCTCCACGCCCATCGCCTGCATCTGGCCCACGAGCGGGAAGCGGAACTCGAAATGCGGCGCGAACCAGTCGGCGTCGAAGGCGTAGCCGGCCTGGCGCATCTCGCTGATGACGTCGTCGAAGTCCATCTTCACGAAGGTCGGCAGCAGGAAGCGGTCGTGCAGCTCGGTGCCCCAGCGGGTGACGGGGGCCTTGTAGGGTTCGTCCCAGAAGCGGGCCACCAGCGCGCGGATCAGCAGTTGCTGCGCGATGCTCATGCGCGCATGCGGCGGCATCTCGAAGGCGCGCAGCTCCAGCAGGCCGAGGCGGCCGGTGCTCGAGTCGGGCGAGTAGAGCTTGTCGATGCAGAACTCGCTGCGGTGCGTGTTGCCCGACACGTCGATCAGGATGTTGCGCAGCGTGCGGTCGACCAGCCATGCGGGCATGTTGGCGCCGTAGATCTCGCGGTTCTTCGCGATCTCCTTCAGCGCGATTTCCAGTTCGTAGACCTGGTCGTTGCGCGCCTCGTCCACGCGCGGCGCCTGGCTGGTCGGGCCGATGAACATGCCCGAGAACAAATAGCTCAGCGACGGGTGGTTGTGCCAGTACAGCAGCAGGCTGGCCAGCAGCTCGGGCCGGCGCAGGAAGGGGCTGTCGGCCGGCGTGGCGCCGCCCATCACGAAGTGGTTGCCGCCGCCGGTGCCGGTGTGGCGGCCGTCGGTCATGAACTTCTCGGCCGACAGGCGGGTTTCGAACGCGGCGTTGTAGAGGAACTCGGTGTGATCGACCAGTTCCTTCCAGTTGTGCGCCGGGTGGATGTTGACCTCGATCACGCCCGGGTCGGGCGTGACGGCCAGCATCTTCAGACGCGGATCGCGCGGCGGCGGATAGCCTTCCATCACGATGCGCATGCCGAGTTCGCGCGCGGTGGCTTCGACGGCCGCGACGAGGTCGAGGTAGTCCTCCAGGCGCGCGAGCGGCGGCATGAAGACGTAGAGCACGCCCGAGGCATTGCCCTTCTTCTCGGCCGCGGGGCCGTTGGCGCGACGCGGGTCGCGTACCTCGACGCACAGCGCGGTGCGCGTGACCCAGTGGGCCGATTCGCCGCGCAGTGGCTGGCGCGTGGTGGTGGACGACTTGTCGGCAGCATCGTCGGCGGCCGTGGCTGCGTCGCCTTCGCCTGCACTGCCCGGCGCCTGCATGCGCAGCGAGGCCGGCACGACGGGCGGCGTGCCGAAGGCATAGGGAACGGCGCCGCGGTCACCCTCCGCACCGCCTGCCGCCACGGCATAGCGCGCACTGTAGTCGGCCGCGCTCGGCAGTGCGCCGCGCGGCGCGGTCGGGTCGCGCTCGATCAAGTAGGGATAGTCGCCTTTGCTCGCCCACGGCTGCGAGTCGAGCGGCAGGCGGTAGCCCATGGGCGAGTCGCCCGGGATCAGGTAGAGCCGGTCGTCGCGCAAGAACCAGGGCCCGGTCTTCCAGCCGGGGCCGGCGAGCGCGGGTGCATCGCTGTTTGCGTTGCCGGGCTCGATGGGCAGCATGTAGCCGATCACCGCGTCGAGCTTCTGCGTGAACACGCGGCGCAGGCGCACGCGTTCGAGTTCGTCGTCGAGCTTCGACTCGAAGGGGTCGACGTTCACCGGCAGGCGGCGTTCGCGCCAGAGGTAGTAGTAAATGTCTTCGTAGCCGGGCTGGATGTAGCGCTCGGTCAGGCCGAGCTTGTGCGCCAGCACGGTGGTGAAGCGGCGCGCGTCCTCGCTCGTGTACTGCGTGGGAAAGCGCTCGTCGGCGAAGAGCTCGGGGTCGTGCCACAGCGTCTGGCCGTCGGCGCGCCAGAAGATCGACAGCGCCCAGCGCGGCAGCTGCTCGCCCGGGTACCACTTGCCTTGGCCGAAATGCAGGAAGCCGCCCTTGCCGTACTCGGCGCGCAGCTTGTGCACGAGTTCGGTGGCGTAGCCGCGCTTGGTGGGGCCGAGCGCGTCGGTGTTCCATTCGGGCGCGTCGCGGTCGCTGGTGGCCACGTAGGTGGGCTCGCCGCCCATGGTGAGGCGCACGTCGCCGGCCTTCAGGCGCGCATCGACGGCGTCACCCAGGGCCAGCACTTCGGACCATTGCTCTTCGGTGTAGGGCTTGGTGACGCGCGGCGATTCGTAGATGCGCGTGACCTTCATTTCATGGCCGAACTCGACCTCCGACTCATCCACGCCGCCCTCGATGGGCGCGGCGCTCGACGGCGTGGGCGTGCAGGCCAGCGGAATGTGGCCTTCGCCGGCCAGCAGGCCCGAGGTGGCGTCGAGGCCGATCCAGCCTGCGCCCGGCAGGAACACCTCGCACCAGGCGTGCAGGTCGGTGAAGTCGACCGTGGTGCCGCTCGGGCCGTCGAGCGCCTTCACGTCGGGCGTGAGCTGGATCAGGTAGCCCGAGACGAAGCGTGCGGCCAGGCCCATGTGGCGCAGCAGTTGCACCAGCAGCCAGCCCGAGTCGCGGCAGGAGCCGCTGCCGCTGGCGAGCGTTTCTTCCGGCGTCTGCACGCCGGGCTCCATGCGGATCAGGTAGTTGACGTCCTGCTGCACCTGCTGGTTGATGCCGACCAGGAAGTCGATGGTGCGCTGCTCCTTGCGGTCGACCTTGTCGAGGTAGGCCTCCAGCAGCGGAGTGACCGGGTCGGCCACGAGATAGGGCGCGAGCTCTTCGGCCTGCGAGGCCGTGTACTTGAAGGGGAAGTTCTCGGCCTGCGGCTCGAGGAAGAAGTCGAAGGGGTTGTAAACCGCCATCTCGACCACGAGGTCGACCGTGACCTTGAATTCGCGCGTCTTCTCGGGAAACACCAGCCGCGCCTGGTAGTTGGCGAACGGGTCCTGCATCCAGTTGACGAAGTGCTCGGCCGGCTCGACCCGAAGCGAGTACGAGATCACGTTGCTGCGGCAATGCGGCGCGGGCCGCAAGCGCACGACCTGTGGGCCCAGCTGCACCGGGCGGTCGTATTTGTA
This sequence comes from Variovorax sp. Root434, assembly GCF_001426595.1. Taxonomy (NCBI): domain Bacteria; kingdom Pseudomonadati; phylum Pseudomonadota; class Betaproteobacteria; order Burkholderiales; family Comamonadaceae; genus Variovorax; species Variovorax sp. Root434. Next base: position 61,788 of record NZ_LMEK01000009.1, on the reverse strand, counting down.
GTGGGTGACGTGGTGGAGAGCGGCGTGAATGGACATGCGTTTTTATGTGCAGTGCTGCGAGATTGCATCGAAAAGATGTCTCTTGTGAGACGCATACTAGCCCAGTTGCAAAGCAATTAACGCGCCACTGAGCGTGACTTTGGGGAGGGTTTGCATCATGGGTTCGGGAGTTTCTCGTTGACGCCGTTTCGCGCGTCCGGCGCCGCCGCGGGCAGATCGTGGGTGTTCGCGGCGCTGTGTGGTTCGCTGCTCGGTGCGGTCCTGCAGTTGCAGCAGGCGGGGCTTTGGCGGGCATGGGTGTATGCGGGTTTGCTGCTCGTGGCCGGGGCCGGCCTGTGGTGGCGGCGCCTGTCGGGCCGGGGGCTGTTGATGGCCTCGCTCGTGTGCGGCGCAATGGCGGGTGCGGGGCTTGCGGGATGGCGCGCCGCCGTCTACGCGAGCGGTGCGCTGGACCCGGCGCTCGAAGGGCGCGACCTGCAGGTCACCGGTGTCGTGTCGGAGATGCCCCAGCGCAGCGAGGGCGGGACGCGGTTCCGTCTGGATGTCGAGTCTGCGGGCTGGGCCGACCCCGGGGAGGAGGGGCGGCCCACCGTGCCTGATCGCATTGCCCTCGGCTGGTATTCGGAAGGCTCAGGCCTGTGGGATCGGGCGTCCGAAGGCCGGACGCCGTCGGCCAGCACCGTTGGCTCCCTCCACGCCGGCGAGCGATGGCGCCTGACGGTGCGCCTGAAGGCGCCGCACGGCAACCGCAACCCCCACGGCTTCGACAGCGAACTCTGGATGTGGGAGCAGGGCCTGCGCGCCGGCGGCCATGTGCGAACCGGCGCGCGCGATGCGGCGCCCGCGCTCGTTGCGCCTACGCGGCGGCATCCCATCGAGCGCGCACGCGAAGCCGTGCGCGACGCCGTCTTCGAACGCGTGCCCGACCGCGCCCAGGCAGGCGTGATCGCGGCCCTGGTCACCGGCGACCAGAGCGCCATCGACCGCTCGGGCTGGGACGTCTTCCGCGCCACGGGCGTGGCGCACCTGATGTCGATCTCCGGCCTGCACGTCACCATGTTCGCCTGGCTGGCCGCGCACGTCGTCGGCCTGCTCTGGCGGCGCAGCGCGCGGCTGATGCTGCGCGTGCCCGCGCAGCAGGCCGCGCTGGTGGGCGGCGTGCTGCTCGCCACGCTCTATGCGCTGTTCAGCGGCTGGGGCGTGCCTTCGCAGCGCACGGTCTGGATGCTGGCGGCGGCCGCGCTGCTGCGCCTCACGGGCCGGCGCTGGCCCTGGCCGCATGTGTGGCTGTTGACGGCGGCCGTGGTGGTCGCTCTCGATCCCTGGGCCTTGATGCAGGCGGGTTTCTGGCTCAGCTTCGTGGCGGTGGGCGTGCTGTTCGCCACCGACGCCGGGGTGCCCGGAGAGCGGAAGGCCGGCGCGTCTTTCCGGCTGCTCCAGTTCCTGCGCGAGCAGTGGGTCATCACGCTCGCGATCACGCCGCTCAGCCTGCTGCTGTTCCAGCAGGTTTCGCTGATCGGCCTGCTGGCCAATGCGGTGGCGATCCCCTGGGTCACGCTGGTGATCACGCCGCTGGCGATGCTCGGCGTGGCCGTGGCGCCGCTGTGGGACCTGGCGGCCCGCGCCGTGCAGGTGCTGGCGCTGCTGCTGCAATGGCTGGCCGGACTGCCGTATGCCACGCTCTCGGTGGCCGCGCCGCCCTGGTGGATGGCCGCCTGCGGCGTGGCCGGTGGCGCGCTGCTGGCCATGCGGCTGCCCTGGTCGCTGCGCACCCTCGGCATTCCACTGCTGCTGCCGGTGCTGCTGTGGCAGGCACCCCGGCCCGCGGCGGGCGAATTCGAACTGCTCGCTGCCGACGTCGGCCAGGGCAACGCGGTGCTCGTGCGCACCGCGACGCACAGCCTGCTCTACGACGCCGGCCCGCGCTACAGCCTGGAAAGCGATGCCGGCCATCGCGTGCTCGTGCCGTTGCTGCGGGCGTACGGCGAGCGCCTCGACACGCTGGTGCTGAGCCATCGCGACCTCGACCACACCGGCGGCGCGCCCGCGGTGCTCGCGATGCAGTCACAGGCCGCGCTGCTGAGTTCCATCGAGGCCACGCACCCGCTGCAGGCGATGCGTGCGGCGCGGCGTTGCGAAGCGGGGCAGGCCTGGAGCTGGGACGGCGTGCGCTTCGAGGTGCTGCATCCGTTCGACACCGACTACCGCGGCTTCACCAAACCCAATGCGGTGTCGTGCGTGCTGCGCATCGACAGCGGCCGCGCCGTGGCGCTGCTGGCCGGCGACATCGAGCGGCTGCAGGAGACCGCGCTCGTCACGCGCACGCCGGAATTGCTGCGCGCCGACGTGCTGCTGGCGCCGCATCATGGCAGCAAGACCTCGTCGAGCCCGGCGTTCCTCGACGCGGTGAAGCCGCGCATCGCCATCGTCCAGGCGGGGTACCGCAACCGCTTCGGCCATCCGGCGCAGGAAGTGGCGGCGCGCTACCTGGAGCGTGGCGGGCAGTTGGTCGAGAACACCCGGTGCGGCGCGGCGCACTGGAGCAGCGTGCGCCCCGGGGACGTGGCCTGCGAGCGTGAGCGGAACGCGCGATATTGGCAGCACAGCCTGCCCTGAAGCCGGCTCAGGATTTTCGGGGGGAGGCCGTTGTTCCTGCCATGATCTGGGGGCTTGCATCAGGCCGGAAAAAAAGTCGCTCGACCCGTACGCGGCCCCGACATAAGGGGTTCTACTGGCCCTGAACTTGCTAAGCTATAGCTCAAGGAGATTGGTCGTCCCATGCACAAATTCGACGAGATGTATGAGCAGTTGCCCTATGCGGGGGCTGCGATCCGACAGCACTACAAGCGCTACGACCAATGGCTCGCGAAGCAACCCGGTGAGGTGATGCGTTCGCGGCGTGAAGAGGCGGAAATGATTTTCCGTCGGGTCGGTATCACCTTCGCGGTGTATGGCGCGAAGGATGAAGATGGCTCCGGCACCGAGCGGCTCATCCCGTTCGACCTGCTGCCTCGCATCATTCCGGCCCACGAGTGGGAGAGCATGGAAAAGGGGCTGGTGCAGCGCGTCACGGCGCTCAACCGCTTTCTTCATGACGTCTACCACGACCAGGAAATCATCAAGGCCGGCATCATCCCGGCCGAGCAGATCCTGAACAACGCGCAGTTCCGCCCCGAGATGATGGGCGTCAACGTGCCGCACAACGTCTACTCGAACATCTCGGGCATCGACATCGTGCGCGCGCCCGATGCCGAGGGCAACGGCGAGTACTACGTGCTCGAAGACAACCTGCGCGTGCCCAGCGGCGTGAGCTACATGCTCGAGAACCGCAAGATGATGATGCGGCTCTTCCCCGAGCTGTTCAACCAGAACCGCATCGCGCCGGTCGCGCACTACCCAGACCTGCTGCTAGAGACGCTGCGCGCCAGTGCGCCGCCAGCCACGGCTGAGCCCACGGTGGTGGTGCTCACGCCGGGCATGTACAACAGTGCCTACTTCGAGCACGCCTTCCTCGCGCAGCAGATGGGCGTGGAGCTGGTCGAGGGACAAGATCTGTTCGTCAAGGACAACTTCGTCTACATGCGCACCACGCGCGGGCCGAAGCGCGTCGACGTCATCTACCGCCGCGTGGACGACGACTTCCTCGACCCCGAGGTGTTCCGCCCCACGTCCACGCTCGGCTGCGCCGGCCTGATGCGCGCCTACCGCGAAGGCAACGTCGTCATCTGCAATGCCGTGGGCACCGGCGTGGCCGACGACAAGTCGATCTACCCGTACGTGCCGAAGATGGTCGAGTTCTACCTCGGCGAGAAGCCGATCCTGAAGAACGTGCCCACCTACATGTGCCGCAACAAGGACGAGCTGCAGTACACGCTCGACAACATGAAGGACCTGGTCGTCAAGGAAGTGCACGGTGCCGGCGGCTACGGCATGCTGATCGGACCGGCCGCCACGCAGGCCGAGATCGAGGACTTCAAGAAGGCCGTGATCGCCAAGCCCGACGGCTACATCGCCCAGCCCACGCTGAGTCTGTCGACCTCGCCCACCTTCGTGGACGCAGGCATCGCGCCGCGCCACATCGACCTGCGCCCCTTCGTGCTCTCGGGCAGCGAGGTGCAGATGGTGCCCGGCGGCCTCACGCGCGTGGCGCTCAAAGAGGGGTCTCTGGTGGTCAACTCGTCGCAGGGCGGCGGCACCAAGGACACCTGGATTCTCGAAGCCGACCGCGTGCCCAAGCCCAAAGCGGCGCCCGCTCAGTCGCAAAGCCAATCGTAGTAGGAGCACCACCGATGCTGTCACGCACCGCCGACCATCTCTACTGGATGTCCCGCTACACGGAGCGCGCCGAGAACACGGCGCGCATGCTGGACGTCAACTACCAGACCTCGCTCCTGCCGCAGTCCGCCGAAGTCGCCAAGTACGGCTGGCAGGGCGTGCTCTCCATCAGCGAGCTGCTGCCCTGGTACAACAAGAAGTACGACCAGATCGCGCCCAAGGAGGTGATGGAGTTCATGGTCAAGGACGAGAGCAACGCCTCGTCGATCGTGTCCTGTCTCAAAGCCGCACGCGAGAACGCCCGTGCCGTGCGCGGCGCGCTCACCACCGAAGCCTGGGAAACGCAGAACACCACCTGGCTCGAAGTGAACCGCATGCTGCGCGCAGGCGACTTCGAGCGCGACCCGGGCCAATTCTTCGAATGGGTCAAGTTCCGCTCGCACCTCTCGCGCGGCGTCACGCTAGGCACCATGCTCCAGGATGAGGCGTTTTATTTCTCGCGCCTGGGCACCTTTTTGGAGCGCGCCGACAACACCGCGCGCCTGGTCGACGTGAAGTTCCACGCACTCAACAGCGAGTTCTTCGGCACCGCGACCGAGGAAGACCAGGAGTACGACTTCTATCACTGGAGCGCGATCCTGCGCAGCGTCTCGGCCTTCGAGGTCTACCGCAAGGTGTACCGCGACGTGATCAAGCCCGAGCGCGTGGCCGAACTGCTGATTCTTCGCGCCGACATGCCGCGCTCGCTGCACGCGAGCCTGGTCGAGGTGGTGAACAACCTCGCGAAGGTGCAGAACGAGCAGAGCGCCGAAACGCAGCGCCGCGCCGGCAAGCTGCTGGCCGACCTGCAGTACGCGCGCGTCGACGAGATCCTGGCGACCGGGCTGCACGCGTACCTCACGCAGTTCCTCGACCGGGTGAACGAGCTGGGCGGGCGCATCAGCCAGGACTTCCTGGTTCCTGCGCACTGAGCGCGGCCCCGGCCGTCCTCAGCGCGAGAACGACTCGACGGCCACCGGTATCTGCGGCGCCTGCCAGCGGTAGGCGCCGCCCAGCACATTGCGCTCGGGCCTTTGCCCGCTCCACTGGATGTGGAGCAGGTCCATCAGCGCCCACCCCGTCCAGTCCGCGCGAAACGGTTGCTGCTGCGCCTCGGCCGTAGGCAAGGGCTGCCGGTTGCGCCACACCACGGCCGGAATGCGATAGCCCGATGCGGTCGATGGGCTGTGGCCGGCGCGGTCGCTGACGTGGCCCACTTCCTGGCCGTGATCCGAGAGGTACATCCACGCGCGGTAGTCGCCAGGTTTGCCCGCGGTGCGTGTTTGCTGCAGCAGCTCCGACACCACGAAGTCGTGATACAGCAGCGCAGCGTCGTACTCCTGGCGGAAGCGGCGCACCCAGGCCGAGCGGCCGTCTTTCACGAGGCCGTTCTCGACCGCGTCGACATCGTCGTCGAAGGGATTGGCGTTCTCCGGAAAGCGCAGGCTGTAGTGCGGATGCGCGCCCATCAGGTGAACGACGATGAGCTTGCGGTCGGTGCTCGCATCCTGCAGTGCCTCCTGCACGCAGTCGAGGATCTCGCCGTCGAGCGAGGCGCTGGCGCGGCCCGGCGTGCGGTTGACCATGTCCACCACGTCGGCGAGGCGCGCATGCTGCTGCTCGATGGCGAGGTCGTCGTGGTTGCTGATCCACCAGACCTTGTAGCCCGCGGCGCGCGCCAGCGCCAGCACATGCGGCGGGTTGTCGCTGTCGGGCAGGCCGAAACGGAACATGTTGCGCAGTGCGGGCAGGGTGCTGGCGTCGACCGACCATGCGTTCTTCAGCACCGCCATCTGCCCTCCGGTCTGCGCCCTGTGCGCCAGCAGGCGCGGCGTGGTTGGGCGGCCGTAGCCGTACAGGGCCATGTTGTCGCGGTTGATGCTGTCGGTGATGACCAGCACGACGGTGGAGGGGCCTGCCTGCGATATGACGGGCGCGATGCTCCTGGCCTGCGCCATCAGGCGGTCGCGCTGTGTCTGCTGGTCAGCCCAGGCGGAGCGCAGCGTGTGGACGGAGTTCGCCCACTGCGTCCAGAAAATCGCGGGATGCAGCCGGCGCCAGGGCTTGCTTGCATAGGCCGCGCATGCGGCGAGCAGCAGCAGCGCGAGCAGCGCCACGGCCCATCGCGCGGGCCGGGCAGATGGGGCCATCGCACCGCGCCGCGCGAACATGCCCACGAGCGTGCCCGCAACGGCCAGCACGGCACACCACACGGCCGCGGAGCGCCAATGCATCCACAGGTATTCGGTGCCTTCGCGCGCGTTGGTGTTGGCTGCGGCGCCGAGCACCATCGCGCTGTCGGGCGCGGCCTGGTAGGTGTCGAGCAGGTAGGCGCGCACTGTACCGTCGAGCGCGAAGCCCATGGCCCAGAGCCAGACCAGCAGGGTGCGCAATCGCCGCATCTGCGTGCTGCGCAATGGCCACGCGAGCCACAGCACCATGGGCGCTGCAAGCACCGCGAGCTGCGCGATGCGCCGGCCGTCGTGGCCCAGCGCGATGAGCGCCAGCAGTGTTGCACCTACTACGCCGCAGGCGGGCAGGGCATTGCGCGGCGGGGAGGGACGGGTGGTCAAGCAGGTAGCGCGGGAGGTCGGGGCGGGCGCATTCTGCCCCGGGGCCTGCGCTGCGCGCCCCAGTGCCCCGATGGTGGCGAGGTATTTGCGCCGCCCACGGGGCTGGTAGCCTCCGGGGCGATCAGGTCGCCGTGGCCTGCCGCACCGCGCGCTCCCAGCGCGCCATCGATTCCTCGGCCTGCGCGCGGCCCATGGTGGGCATGAAGCGCCGTTCGATCTTCCACAGCTTCGACAGCTGGCGCGCGTCGGTGTAGACGCCGGTCGACAGGCCGGCAAGGTAGGCCGCGCCGAGTGCGGTGGTCTCGATCACTTCGGGCCGCACCACCGGAATGCCCAGCAGGTCGGCCTGGAACTGCATCAGCAGGTCGTTCACGCTCGCCCCGCCATCCACGCGCAGCTCGGCCACGGGCTTGCCGCCGGCGGCCACTGCGTCGCGGCTCATGGCCTGCAGCAGCGCGGCGCTCTGGTAGGCGATGCTTTCGAGTGCGGCGCGCGCGATGTGCGCGACGGTCGTGCCGCGCGTGAGCCCCGTGATCGTGCCGCGCGCGTCCGCGTCCCAGTAAGGCGCGCCGAGGCCGGTGAAGGCCGGCACCATCATCACGCCGCCCGCGTCGGGCACGCTCTCGGCGAGCGACTGCACCTCGGCGCTGCCCTTGATTGCCTTGAGTCCGTCGCGCAGCCACTGCACCACGGCGCCGCCGACGAACACGCTGCCTTCCATTGCGTACTGCGGCGTCTTGTCGGTCTGCGCGGCGCTGGTTACGAGCAGTCCGTTGTGCGAGGGCTGGAACGCGCCGCCCGTGTGCATCAGCAAAAAACAGCCGGTGCCGTAGGTGTTCTTGGCCATGCCGGCCTCGAAGCAGGCCTGGCCGAAGAGGGCGCTCTGCTGGTCGCCGGCGACGCCGCCGATGGGCAGCGCATGGCCCAGCAGTGCCGCGTCGGTATCGGCGAAGTGCGAGCTCGACGGCTGCACTTTCGGCATGAGCGCGGCCGGGATCTCCAGCGCGGCGAGCAGGTCGGCGTCCCATTCGTTCCGGTGCACGTTGAAGAGCATGGTGCGCGAGGCATTGCTCACGTCCGTCACGTGCACCTTGCCGCCGGTGAGCTGCCACATGAGCCAGCTGTCGACGGTGCCGAAGGCCAGTTCGCCGCGCTCGGCCTGCGCGCGCGCGCCGGGCACGTTGTCGAGCAGCCAGCGCAGCTTGGTGCCGGAGAAGTACGCGTCGATCACCAGCCCGGTCTTCTCGCGGATGGTGTCGGTCATGCCCGCGTCGCGCAGCTGCGCGCACAGCGGCTCGGCGCGGCGGTCCTGCCAGACGATGGCGTGGTGCACCGGCTGGCCGGTCTTGCGGTTCCACAGCACGGTGGTCTCGCGCTGGTTGGTGATGCCGATGGCGTGAATGTCGGTGGGCTTGAGTTTCGCCTTCATCAGCACTTCGCGCGCGGTGGCGAGCTGGCTGCGCCAGATTTCCATCGGGTCGTGCTCGACCCAGCCGGGCTGCGGATAGATCTGCGTGAGTTCCTTCTGTGCGATGGCGACGATGTGGCCTTCGCGGTCGAACACGATGCTGCGCGAGCTGGAGGTGCCTTGGTCGAGGGCTAGCAGGTAGGTGGTCATAGGGTCAATGTTTCTCTGAGTCCGTGCTCATGATTCACGCGCGATTTCCAGGCGGACCTGCGCCGCATGCAGCAGGTCCGCAAAAGGCGCCGGCGGCTCCGCATCCGTGAACAGCCGGTCGATCTGCGACAGCGTGCCCAGCTGGATCATCGCGGGCCGGTTGAACTTGCTCGCATCGGCCGCCAGCCACACCTCGCGTGCCTGGGCAATGATGGTCTGCGCGACCTTCACCTCGCGCAGGTCGAAGTCGCGCAGCGAGCCGTCGGCCTCGATGCTCGACACGCCGATCAGTGCGATGTCGACCTTGAACTGGCGAATGAAGTCGATGGTGGCCTCGCCCACGATGGCGCGGTCGCGGGGGCGCACCGAGCCGCCCGCCACGATCACCTCGCACGAGGTGTTGCCGCTCAGGATGGTGGCCACGTTCAGGTTGTTGGTGATCACGCGCAGGCCGGTGTGGCGCAGCAACGCCTTGGCGATGGCCTCGGTGGTGGTGCCGATGTTGAGGATCAGCGAGCAGTCGTTGGGCACCAGCTCCGCCACGCGGCGGGCGATGCGCGCCTTGCCTTCGGCATGCAGCGTCTCGCGCTGCTGGTAGCCGATGTTTTCCGTGGTCGAGCTGGGCGTGCGCACGCCGCCGTGAAAGCGCGTGAGCAACCCCTCGTCGGCCAGCCGCTGCACGTCGCGCCGCACGGTCTGCAGGGTGACGCCGAGCATGTCGGCCAGCTGTTCGACGGTGACGGAACCGCGCGTGCGCACGGTGTCCAGGAGGTTGATCTGGCGCGGGTTGGAGTTCACAGGGGCGTCGTGGAAAGCGGGAAGACTGGGGGCAAGGGTACAGCGCGTGCCACTTTAAAACGAACGAAAACGAAGACGACTAAGGGAAAACTCGGAGGAAAATCGCGCCAAAAGGAATCCAAATGAAAAAACACGAAAATACAATGGCCCCCGTTAGTGACCAACGTCACGCTTCAACGGACTCCTTTCTGTGAGCGATTTTTCTTCCAGTTCGCCTGCGCCAGCCACCGATTGCGACGTGCTGATCGTCGGCGGCGGCATCAACGGCTGCGGCATCGCGCGCGACCTCGCTGGCCGCGGCTGGCGCGTGGTGCTGTGCGAAAAGGACGATCTCGCCTCGCACACTTCTTCTTCCTCCACCAAGCTGATCCACGGCGGGCTGCGCTACCTCGAGTACTACGAGTTCTCGCTTGTGCGCAAGGCGCTGCAGGAGCGCGAGGTGCTGCTCAAGAGCGCGCCGCACATCATGTGGCCGCTGCGCTTCGTGATGCCGCATGACCCGTCGATGCGCCCGGCCTGGATGATCCGCATCGGCCTGTTCATGTACGACCACCTCGCCAGGCGCGAGGTGCTGCCGGGTTCGCGCAGCGTCGATCTGCGCAAGCACGCGGCCGGCAGGCCGCTGAAGGATCAGTACAAGCGCGGCTTCATTTACTCCGACGGCTGGGTCGACGACGCACGCCTCGTGGTGCTCAACGCGCTCGATGCGCAGGCGCGCGGCGCCGAGGTGCTGACCCGTACGCGCTGCGTGCACGCGCAGCGCGACGCCGACGGCTGGACCGCCACGCTGCAGGGCGCCGACGGCGGCAAGCGTGTGCTGCGCGCCCGCGCGGTGGTCAATGCCGCGGGGCCGTGGGCCGAATCCTTCCTGCGCGGCGTCGCACAGTCGGCCAAGGGCGAGGCGCTGGCCACCAAGAGCCTGCGGCTCGTGAAGGGCAGCCACATCGTCGTGCCGCGCCTGTTCGAGCACGACCACGCCTACATCTTCCAGAACCCCGACAAGCGGATCATCTTCGCCATTCCCTACCAGGACGAGTTCACGCTGATCGGCACCACCGACATCGAACTCACCGGCGACGACCCCGGCGCAGCTCGCATCGCGCAGGAAGAAATCGACTACCTCTGCACCCAGGCCAGCCGCTACTTCGAGAAGCCCATCGTGCCTGCCGACGTGGTGTGGACCTACTCGGGCGTGCGCCCGCTGCTCGACGACGACTCGGGCGACCCTTCGGCCGTCACGCGCGACTACATGCTCGAATCGAACACCACGGCCGCGCCGCTGCTGTCGGTGTGGGGCGGCAAGATCACCACCTTCCGCAAGCTGGCCGAAGACGCGGCCGACGAGGTCGGCAAGATGCTCGGCCAGTCGAGCGCGCAACGCCCGGCCTGGACCGACGGCGCCTTCCTCGCGGGCGGCGACCTGTCGGCCTGGATCGGCGCCGCCAGCCGGCCCGACGACGATTTCGAGCGCTTCGTGTCGGCCGTGCAGGCCAGGTATCCGTGGCTCTACGGCCAAATGACGCGACGCCTTGCGCGCGGCTACGGCGCCCGCATTGCGGACCTGCTCGGCGACGCGAAGTCCTTTGCCGACCTGGGCGCCGAAGTGGCGCCCGGCCTGTACGAACGCGAACTGCGCTTCCTGCAGAACCACGAATGGGCCGTGAGCGCCGAAGACGTGCTCTGGCGGCGGTCCAAGCTGGGGCTGCACTACACGGCCGAAGAGCGCGGGCAGGTCGCGCTCTGGCTGCAGTCCCATCCCAAGAGCAACTAGATCCGTAAAAGAGAGCAGCGCCAATGCAATTGACACTGGAGCGCGTCACCAAGAAGGTGGGAGCGCAGACATGGCTCTACGAGCAGAGCATCGCGCCCCGAAGCGGCGCGGTCACCGTGCTGCTCGGCGCCACGCAGGCCGGCAAGACCAGCCTCATGCGGCTGATGGCCGGACTCGACACGCCGACCGAAGGCAAGGTGCTGGTCGACGGCAAGGACGTGACCGGCATGCCCGTGCGCGAACGCAATGTCGCGATGGTCTACCAGCAGTTCATCAACTATCCGTCGCTCAAGGTGTCGGACAACATCGCCTCGCCGCTGAAGCTGCGCGGCGAGACGAACATCGAGGCGCGGGTGAAGGCGCTGGCCGAGAAGCTGCACATCGGCATGTTCCTCGACCGCTTGCCGGCCGAGCTCTCGGGCGGGCAGCAGCAGCGCGTGGCGCTGGCGCGCGCGCTTGCCAAGAACGCACCGCTGATGCTGCTCGACGAGCCGCTGGTCAACCTCGACTACAAGCTGCGCGAAGGCCTGCGCGAAGAACTCACGCAGCTCTTCGCCACCGGCGACTCGACCGTGATTTATGCCACCACCGAACCCGGCGAGGCCTTGCTGCTCGGCGGCTACACGGCGGTGATGGACGCCGGCGAACTGCTGCAGTACGGCCCGACCGCCGAGGTGTTCCATGCGCCGCAATCGCTGCGCGTGGCGCGAGCCTTCAGCGATCCGCCGATGAACCTGCTGCAGGGCACGGCGGCTGCCGGCAAGGTGCAACTCGCTGGTGGCCCCGCGCTGGCGCTGGCCTTGCCTGAAGGCGTATCGGGTGCGGTCACGGTCGGCCTGCGCGCGAGCGCATTGAACGTGGGCGCGAGTGAGGGCGACATCGCCTTGCCCGGCAAGGTGGAGCTGGCCGAGATCTCGGGCTCCGACACCTTCGTGCACGTCGAGACCGCGGTGGGCGAACTGGTAGCGCAGCTCACCGGCGTGCATCGTTTCGAGCTGGGCGCGCCGATCACGCTGTACTTCAGCGCGTCGCAGGCCTATGTGTTCGATGCCAGTGAAAAACTGGCGCTGGCGCCCGCATGGCGCAAAGGAGCTTGAGATGGCACGCATCGATCTCGACCTGGCCCACGCCTACCGCGCGAACCCCACGCAGGACAGCGACTACGCGCTGCTCCCGCTGAAGATGAGCTTCCGCGACGGCGGCGCTTATGCCTTGCTCGGCCCCTCGGGCTGCGGCAAGACGACCATGCTGAACATCATCTCGGGCCTGCTCGTGCCTTCGCAGGGCACGGTGAGTTTCGACGGCCGCGACATGACGCGGGCCACGCCGCAGGAGCGCAACATCGCGCAGGTGTTCCAGTTCCCGGTGATCTACGACACCATGACCGTGGCCGAGAACCTCGCGTTCCCGCTGCGCAACCGCAAGGTGCCGGCCGACCAGATCAAGAAGCGCGTCGGCGAGATTGCCGAGATGCTCGACATGAGCGGGCAGCTCAACCAGCGCGCTGCAGGCCTCGCGGCCGACGCCAAGCAGAAGATCTCGCTGGGACGCGGGCTGGTGCGCAGCGACGTGTCGGCGGTGCTGTTCGACGAGCCGCTCACCGTGATCGACCCGCACCTGAAGTGGCAGCTGCGCCGCAAGCTCAAGCAGATCCACCGCGAGCTGAAGCTCACGCTGATCTACGTGACGCACGACCAGGTCGAGGCGCTCACCTTCGCCGAAGAGGTGGTGGTGATGACGCGCGGCAAGGCCGTGCAGGTGGGCAGCGCCGAGGCGTTGTTCGAGCGGCCGGCCCACACCTTCGTGGGGCATTTCATCGGCTCGCCGGGCATGAACTTCCTGTCCGCGACGAGCGCGAACGGCACCATCGAAGTGGCGGGCACGCCGCTGGCGTCCACGCGTGAATTGCCGCAGGGGGCGCTGAAGATCGGTATTCGTCCCGAGTACCTGCGCCTGTCCAGCGCCGGCGCCCCGGGCGCGGTGCCGGGCGTGGTGAAGCAGGTGCAGGACGTGGGCACGCACGCGATGCTGAGCGCGGAGGTCGACGGCGGCGTGGTCAAGGTGCGCATGCACTCGGACGAACGACCACCGTCGGTGGGCGACACGGTGTGGCTGCGGGTGCTGGATGCGCATACCTGCTACTACAAGGATGAGGAGCTGGTGGCATGAACAACCTGATTCCAGAGAGGGAAGGAGCCAAGCCATGAACGCAACCAACAAACCCATCAATCAAAAAGCCTGGTGGCTCGTGCTGCCGGTGCTGATCTGCGTCGCCTTCTCGGCCATCGTGCCGCTCATGACGGTGGTCAACTACTCGGTGCAGGACATCATCTCGCCCGAGCGCCGCGTGTTCGTGGGCACCGAATGGTTCGCCTCGGTGATGCGCGACGACGAGCTGCACCAGGCGCTGTGGCGCCAGCTGGGCTTCTCGCTGTCGGTGCTGCTGGTCGAGATTCCGCTGGGCATCGGCCTCGCGCTGTCGATGCCGGCCAAGGGCTGGAAGTCGTCGGCCGTGCTGGTGGTGGTGGCGCTGTCGCTGCTCATCCCATGGAACGTGGTCGGTACCATCTGGCAGATCTACGGGCGTGCCGACATCGGCCTGCTGGGCCACGCGCTGCAGACCCTGGGCATCGAATACAACTACACAGGCAGCGCCGCCGATGCATGGCTCACCGTGCTGGTGATGGACGTGTGGCACTGGACGCCGCTGGTGGCACTGCTGTGCTACGCGGGCCTGCGCTCCATTCCCGACGCCTACTACCAGGCCGCACGCATCGACGGCGCGAGCAAGTTCGCGGTGTTCCGCTTCATCCAGCTGCCGAAGATGCGCGGCGTGCTGATGATCGCCGTGCTGCTGCGCTTCATGGACAGTTTCATGATCTACACCGAGCCCTTCGTGCTGACGGGCGGCGGGCCGGGCAATGCGACCACCTTCCTGAGCCAGTACCTCACGCAGAAGGCCGTGGGGCAGTTCGATCTGGGACCGGCGGCGGCGTTCTCGCTGATCTACTTCCTCATCATCCTGCTGTTCTGCTTCGTGCTCTACAACTGGATGCAGCGGGTCGGTACACAGGAAGCGGAGGTGGAGAAATGAACGAGAAGAGATTTCACAAGCGCAGCATCTTCCTGGTGCTGTACATCCTGTTCGCGCTGTTGCCCATCTACTGGATGGTCAACATGAGCTTCAAGACGAACGAGGAGATCCTGTCGAGCTTCTCCTTCTTCCCGACGCAGCTCACCTGGGCCAACTACGCGCGCATCTTCACCGACGAGTCGTGGTACTCGGGCTACATCAACAGCCTGATCTACGTGGCGATCAACACGGTGATCTCGCTGACCGTGGCGCTGCCCGCGGCCTATGCGTTCTCGCGCTACTCGTTCCTGGGCGACAAGCACGTGTTCTTCTGGCTGCTGACCAACCGCATGACGCCCCCCGCGGTGTTCCTGCTGCCGTTCTTCCAGCTCTACAGCACGGTCGGCCTGATGGACACGCACCTGGGCGTGGCGCTCGCGCACCTGTTGTTCAACGTGCCGCTGGCGGTGTGGATCCTGGAAGGCTTCATGAGCGGCATTCCGCGCGAGATCGACGAGACGGCGTACATCGACGGCTATTCGTTCCCGCGCTTCTTCCTCACCATCTTCCTGCCGCTCATCAAGGCCGGCGTGGGCGTGGCGGCGTTCTTCTGCTTCATGTTCAGCTGGGTCGAGCTGTTGCTGGCACGCACGCTCACCAGCGTGAACGCCAAACCCATCGTCGCGACGATGACGCGCACCGTGAGCGCGTCGGGCATGGACTGGGCCACGCTGGCAGCGGCCGGCGTGCTGACCATCGTGCCGGGCGCGATCGTGATCTGGTTCGTGCGCCACTACATCGCGAAGGGTTTCGCGATGGGGCGCGTTTGAAGGATGGTTTCTCTCCCTCCCCTTCCGGGGGAGGGCAGGGGTGGGGGCAAGCGGCACATCCATCGAGCGCCGATGCCCCCATCCCAACCTTCCCCCGGAAGGGGAAGGAGCAAGAAAAGACAAGGAGATAGAGCATGTTCGACTGGATGGTATGGACCACCCCCGTGGCCGTTTTCTTCAGCTGCATCGCACTCATGCTGGTCGGCATGACGGTGTGGGAATTCAAGTCGCCCACTACGCTGCGGCGCGGCTGGCTGCCGATGGCCACCACGCGTGGCGACCGGCTGTTCATCGGGCTGCTGTCGGCGGCGTATGTGAACCTGGTCTTCATCGGCCTGGCGGGCAAGTTCCAGGAGTGGTTCAGCCTCGAGGCCGAGCCTTCGATCTGGATCAGCTTCGTGCTGTCGATGGGCCTGCTCGCGCTGGTGATGCGCAAGGGCTGAACATTTCCTTTCGTCTTCTCAGACGCGTTCCGGCTCTCCGCCTCCCCGGAGCCGTGATCGAACACAACACCGGGGAAGCAACAACCGAGGAGACAACTTCATGAAGATGCGCTACACGGCATTGGCACTGGCGGCGGCGATGTTCGCCGCGCATGGTGCGGCGACGGCTGGCGAGGCCGAAGCCAAGAAATGGATCGACAGCGAGTTCCAGCCATCGACCTTGTCCAAGGACAAGCAGATGGAGGAAATGAAATGGTTCATCGATGCGGCCAAGAAGCTGCAGGCCAAGGGCGTGAAGGAGGTGTCCGTCGTCTCCGAAACCCTGACCACCCACGAATACGAATCGAAGACGCTGGCCAAGGCCTTCGAGGAAATCACCGGCATCAAGGTCAAGCACGACCTGATCCAGGAAGGCGACGTGGTCGAGAAGCTGCAGACCTCGATGCAGTCGGGCAAGTCGATCTATGACGGCTGGATTTCCGACTCCGACCTGATCGGCACGCACTATCGCTACGGCAAGATCATGTCGCTGACCGACTACATGAAGGGCGCCGGCAAGGAGTTCACCAACCCCGGCCTCGACCTGAAGGACTTCATCGGCACCAGCTTCACCACCGCGCCCGACGGCCAGCTCTACCAGTTGCCCGACCAGCAGTTCGCCAACCTGTACTGGTTCCGCGCCGACTTGTTCGCGCGCAAGGACCTGCAGGACAAGTTCAAGGCCAAGTACGGCTACGACCTGGGCGTGCCGCTGAACTGGAGCGCCTATGAAGACATCGCCGAGTTCTTCAGCGTCGACGTGAAGACCATCGACGGCAAGCCGATCTACGGCCACATGGACTACGGCAAGAAAGACCCGTCGCTCGGCTGGCGCTTCACCGATGCATGGCTGTCGATGGCCGGCTCCGCCGACAAGGGCATTCCCAACGGCATGCCGATCGACGAATGGGGTATCCGCGTGGCCGACGACAAGTGCACGCCTACCGGCGCCTCGGTGTCGCGCGGCGGTGCCACCAACTCGCCAGCCGCCGTGTACGCGCTCACCAAGTACATCGACTGGATGAAGAAGTACGCGCCCAAGGAAGCCATGGGCATGACCTTCGGCGAATCCGGTCCAGTGCCGGCCCAGGGCCAGATCGCGCAGCAGATCTTCTGGTACACGGCCTTCACCGCCGACATGACCAAGAAGGGCCTGCCGGTCGTGAACGACGACGGCTCCCCCAAGTGGCGCATGGCCCCCGGCCCGAACGGTCCGTACTGGAAGCAGGGCATGCAGAACGGCTACCAGGACGTGGGCTCGTGGACCTTCTTCAAGGGCCATGACGCCAACAAGACGGCGGCAGCATGGCTCTACGCGCAGTTCATCACGGCCAAGACCACCTCGCTGAAGAAGTCGATCACCGGGCTGACGTTCATCCGCGACAGCGACATCCGTGCGGACTACTTCACGCAGAACGCCAACAAGTACGGTGGCCTGATCGAGTTCTACCGCAGCCCGGCACGCGTGGCATGGACGCCGACCGGCACCAACGTGCCCGACTATCCGAAGCTCGCGCAGCTCTGGTGGAAGAACGTGGCCGAGGCCGTCACGGGCGAGAAGACCCCGCAGAAGGCAATGGACAACCTGGCCGACGAGATGGACAACGTGATGGCTCGCCTCGAGCGCGCCGGCATGGCCCATTGCGCGCCCAAGCTCAACCCGAAGGGCGACCCGGCCAAGTACCTGAGCGACGACCACGCCCCGTGGAAGAAGCTGGCCAACGAAAAGCCGAAGGGCGAGACCATCGACTACAACAAGCTGCTGACCGCCTGGAAGGAAGGCAAGGTGCGCTGAGCCTTGCGCACAGCGTCCGCGTTCTGAAAAGATCGCCGCGACAGGGGGCCGTGCCGCGAGGTGCGGCCCTTTTTTGTTCTTTTCCCGCATTGCGGCCATATGACCGATCCGGCCGTCTGATTGGCGCGACGCATGACCAATGGCAGATGCGCTTGGCACGGGCTTCGCGTACATTCGACGGCCCCCGAAACGCCACCGCCAGTGACTTCCAGCCTTTCCAGCCCCCCACGCACGGACCCAGCAGCCGCCCCTCGAAGCGTCAAGCGCGTCCTGGTTCTGCGCTATTCGCAGTCCGGCCAGCTCGACGAGGTCGCCGAGCAGATCGTCGCCCCGCTGCGCGCCGACCCGTCGATCCAGGTGCACGAAGAAACACTGCGGCCGCAGAAGCCGTATCCCTTTCCCTGGCCCTTCCTGACTTTCTTCGACGCCTTCCCCGAGTCGGCCCACATGAAGCCGCAGCCGCTCGCGCCGCTGTCGCTCACGGGCGAGGAAGACTTCGACCTGATCGTGCTGCCGTACCAGGTGTGGTTCCTGGCACCTTCGCAGCCCGTTGCGGCCTTTCTGAAACACCCGGTGGCGGCGCGCCTGCTCGAGGGCAAACCGGTGGTCACGGTCATTGCGTGCCGCAACATGTGGCTGCTGGCCCATGAGAAGCTCAAGGGCATGCTCGACGACGTGGGCGCGCGCCTGATCGACAACGTGGTGCTCACCGACCCCGGCCCCACGCTCGCCACCTTCTTCACCACGCCGGCCTGGCTGATCTGGGGCCGCAAGCGCGGCTTCTGGGGCATGCCCGATGCCGGGCTCAGCACCGCACAGATCCGCGGCACCGCCCGCTTCGGACGTGCCCTGCGCGATGCATTGCACAGCGGCCAGGAGCGCGGCACGCAGCCTTTGCTGGCCGGCCTGGGCGCCGTGCGGGCCGACGCGAAACTGCTCATCAGCGAGAAGGCCGGCACCCGCAGCTTCTACCTGTGGGGCAAGCTGATCATGGCGGCCGGCGGCCCCGGTGCATGGCAGCGCAAGCCGCTGCTGCTGCTGTACGTGCTGTTCCTGATCGCGCTGATCGTCACGGTGGTGCCGGTGAGCCTGACGCTGCAGGCGCTCCTGCGGCCTTTGTTCAGAGGGTGGCTGACTAAAATGACGGCTCAATTCGAGTGCCCGTCGGGCTCGGCCACGGATCGCACCGCTCTCTATGACAACTGATGTCTTCCTGACCCGCACCGCCGCCTTTCTGCCGTTTCCCCCCGTCAGCAATGAAGACATCGAAGACGTCCTCGGCCGCATCGGCGGCAAGGCCTCTCGCGCGCGGCGGCTGATTCTTCGCAGCAACGGCATCCAGTCGCGCCACTACGCCATCGATCGCGCCACCGGCGAGCTGGCCATGACCAATGCGCAGCTCACCGCGTCCGCCATCCGCGCGCTCGGCGATATCGGCCCGGTCGACTGCCTCGTCACCGGCACCTCGCTGCCCGACCAGCTCATGCCCAACCACGCTGTGATGGTGCATGGCGAACTCGGCTGGCCGCGGCTCGAAGTGGTGGCCTGCGCGGGCATCTGCCTGGCCGGCGCCACCGCGCTGAAGCATGCGTGGCTCTCGGTGCGCGCGGGCGATGCGCGGCGTGCGGTGGCCACGGGTTCGGAGCTGGCCTCGGCCGTGATGCGCGGCTCGCGCTTCGAGGCCGAGCTGGAGCACAAGCTCGAGGCGCTGGAGGCGCGGCCCGAATTGGCCTTCGAGAAGGACTTCCTGCGCTGGATGCTGTCCGACGGCGCTGGCGCCGTGCTGCTGGAGCGCGAGCCGCGCGGGCCGCTGTCGCTGCGTGTCGATTGGATCGACCTGTCGTCGGCTGCGCATGAGCTGCCGGTGTGCATGTACGCAGGTGCCGAGAAGAATGCCGAAGGCGGCCTCGACGGCTGGGGGCGCAAGACGCCCGCCGAATGGCAGAGCGAGTCGACCTTCGCCGTGAAGCAGGACGTGCGCCTGCTCAACGAGAACATCGTGCGCGCCACGCTGGGCGAGCCCCTCGCGGCCATCATCGAGCGGCGCGGACTGAAATCGGCGGACATCGACTGGTTCCTGCCGCACCTCTCGTCGCAGTATTTCGTCGAACCGGTGAGCCAGTGCCTCGAATCGCTCGGCTTGCACATTCCGCGCGAGCGCTGGTTCAGCAACCTCGCGAGCAAGGGCAATACAGGTTCGGCGTCGCCGTACATCATGCTCGACGAGCTGTTCCGTTCGGGCCGCATCAAGCCAGGCCAGAAGCTGCTGATGTTCGTGCCCGAAAGTGGCCGCTTCTCCAGCGGCTTCATCTACATGGAGGCGGTGTAGCCATGGACCTCGACGCAGTACCGCAGGAGGGCAATGCGACCCTCGACGGCCATTCCAAGCTGATGTACGCCCGCGACGCGCAAGGCCGTGTCGTCACCACCACGTCGCGCGGCTGGGAGGCGGAGGAGATCGTCACCAGCCATGCGGTCGACGTGCTCATCGAGCAGGCGCAGGCCGCGAAAGAGCGCGTGAAGGCGGGGCAGGCCTCGCCGCTCGAATACTGGATGTACGAGCGCCGCATGGACGTGGCGCTGCTCTCGCAGACCAGCGGCTTCTGGCAATGGCGCGTGCGGCGCCACCTGCAGCCGCACCATTTCGCGGCGCTGTCGCCGGCCCAGCTCGCGCGCTACGGCGAAGCGCTGGGGCTTTCCGTCGCCACCTTGCAGGGCCTGCCGTGAACTTCCAACACCAACAGGCGGCGCACTGCGAAAGCGGCGTCATCTCCAGCCTGATGCGCCACCACGGTGCACCGATGAGCGAGAGCATGGCGCTCGGCCTGTCGTCCGCGATCTCGTTCGCGTACCTGCCGTTCATCAAGCTGTCGGGC
The DNA here is from genome assembly GCF_001426595.1 of Variovorax sp. Root434. Lineage (NCBI taxonomy): Bacteria > Pseudomonadati > Pseudomonadota > Betaproteobacteria > Burkholderiales > Comamonadaceae > Variovorax > Variovorax sp. Root434. The sequence continues at coordinate 41,658 of NZ_LMEK01000009.1, read as the reverse complement.
CTGCCGCTCATTTCGTACCGCATGCCGCCCAAGGCGATCATCAAGGGCCTGCTGGCGCCGATGGCCGCGCGCTTCCGCTTCGAGACCTTTCGCAGCGCCGAGGCCGGACAGCAGCGGCTCGATGCTTTGCTGGCCGATGGCCAACTCGTGGGCCTGCAGACCTCGGTCTACTGGCTGCCGTACTTTCCGCCGAACATGCGCTTCCACTTCAACGCGCACAACCTGCTGGTGTACGGCAAGGACGGCGACGACTACCTGATCAGCGACCCGGTGTTCGAGGAGCCCGTGCGCTGCCCGAGCGGCGACCTGGCACGCGCTCGCTTCGCCAAGGGCGTGCTGGCGCCGAAGGGGCTCATGTACTACCCGCAGGCCATCGATCGCAAGACGGTCGATGCGGCCTCCGTGGTCAAGGCCATCCGTAAGACGGTGCGCAACATGCTGGCGCCCATTCCCATCGTCGGCGTGCGCGGCATGCGCACGCTGGCCAAGCGCATGCAGAAGCTGTCGCCGACCGATCCGCGCAGCGTCGACTTCATCGGCCACGTGGTGCGCATGCAGGAGGAAATCGGCACGGGCGGGGCGGGTTTCCGCTTTATCTACGCGGGTTTCCTGCAAGAGGCGGCACAGCTGCTCGACAAGCCGCAACTGCAGCAGATGTCCGAGCGGCTGATCGCCATCGGCGACGGCTGGCGCGCGTTCGCGCTCAAGGCGGCGCGCATGGTGAAGGGGCGCGAAGCAGTCGACCCCGCCGCGCTGGCTGCCAAGCTGCACGAGCAGGCGCAGCAGGAAGAAAACTTCTTCCGCGACCTGAAGGCTGCCGTGGCCTGAGATGGGTCGTTGTTCTTTTCTTCTTGCTGTTCGTTGTTCGGGGCGCGATCACGCCGACGCGGTGACCTTTTTCGCGAATGTCCCCCGGCCTTCGGCCTCCTCCTTTATTTCGCGAAAAAGGCCCCCGCATCGGCGTGATCGCTCAGAGCACTGGTTGATCGGCACAGGGCACCGGGTGCTCCCCGCAGCGAAATAAAGGAGGAGGCCGCAGGCCGGGGGACATTCGCGGAGGGGAGTACCCGGTGGCCTGTGCACACGCCACAGTCACCCGGCAACTCGAGGCCAAACCCATGCTCGAGTTGAAGACCCTCAGCCACCGGTATCCGAACGCCGGCGCCCCCGCGCTGGTGGACGTGTCGCTCGCCGTGCCACGGGGCTGCGTGCTGGGCCTGCTGGGCCCCAACGGCGCAGGCAAAACCACGCTGATCTCGCACTTGTCGGGCGCGCTTGCGGTGCAGTCGGGCGAAATCCGCATCGACGGCCAGCCACTGCAGCAGGTGCGTGCGAAGGCCCCGACGCGCATCGCGGTGGCGCCTCAGGAGCAGGCGTTCTATCCGATGCTCACCGTGGCGGAGAACCTGGCGGTGTTCGCTGCTGCGGGAAGGCTGTCGGGCGCGCGCAAGAAGGAACGCATCGAAGCCTGCACGCAATTCGCGCAGCTGGAGCAGTTCGCGGGCGTGCGCGCCGAGCGGCTCTCGGGCGGCCTCAAGCGCCGGCTCAACCTTGCGATCGCCTTGCTGCCCGAGCCCGAGCTGATGCTGTTCGACGAGCCCACCGTGGGCGTCGATCCGCAATCGCGCGCGTTCATCCTCGACGCCATCCGCAGCCTCGCGCAGCAGGGCGCGGCCGTGATCTACGCCTCGCACTACATGGAAGAGATCGAGGCCATTGCAGATCGCGTCGCCATCCTCGACCGTGGACACGTGCTGCGCGAAGGCTCGCTCGACGAGCTGCTGTCGAAGAGCGCGATGCTGCTCACGCTGGCCGCCGATGGGCTCGACGCCGGCATGCTCTCGCGCTTCGGTACGGTGGAGCAGGGCGGCACGCAATGGCGCATTCACCTCAACGCCGGCAGCGGCCCGGGGCCGGTGCTGGCTGCTTTGGAAGCGGCGGGCATCGAGGTGCGCCACGCCGAATTCGGCCGCCATGACCTGGAGCAGCTGTTCATGGCGCTCACCCACCGCTCGTTGCGCGACTGAAGAACCTCATGCTCCTCGCGCTCATCAAGAAAGAACTGCTCGCCCTCGTGCGCGACATGCACGGCCTTGCCGCGCTGTTCCTGATGCCGATGGTCTTCATCGTGCTGATGTCGCTCACGCTGAAGGACATCTACCGTCCACCCCTGGCGGAGCTGACCTATGCCATCGACATGCGAGACACGGCCACGCCCGCGCAGTGGCTCAAGCAGCTCTGGCAGCGCAACCATGGCGCGCCGCAGCCGCTTGGCGACGGCTGGCAGGCACGGCTGCGCAACGGCTCGCTCAAGTACGTGATCGTGATGGAGCCGGGCCTGTCGCAAGAGCTGGAGTCGGCCGCGCTGTCGACCAGGGCGTCCATCCATCTGCTGACTGAACCCGGCATCGACGCCAACCTGTTCAACGCACTGCGCGCCGAACTCATCGGCGCATCGGGCGAGCTCAAGGCGCGCCTTGCGCTGGCGGTGCCCGGCACGGCCAGCCCCGCGCCCGAGGCTTCCATCGAGGCGATGGTGCGCGCCGAGCGCTTCTCCACCGCCGGCCCTCGGCCGACCTCGGTGCAGCAGAACGTGCCGGCCTGGCTGGTGTTCGGCATGTTCTTCGTGGTGGCCTCGCTGTCGAGCCTGTTCGTGCAGGAGCGCAGCTCGGGCGCCTTGGGCCGGCTGCAGGGCCTGGGCGTGTCGCGCACCATGCTGCTGATGTCGAAGGCGCTGCCGTACCTGGGCGTGAACGCGCTGCAGGCCGTGCTGATGCTCGCGGCCGGTGTCTGGTTCATGCCACTGATCGGCGGCGACGCGTTGTCGCTCGCGGGCATCCACTGGGGCGCGCTGCTGTTGTCGCTCGCAGCCGTGAGCCTCGCTGCGGTCAGCCTGTCGCTCGCGCTGGCCTGCCTGGTGCGCAGCCACGCGCAGGCCGCCACCATCGGGCCGATGGTCAATGTGCTGATGGCGGCGGCGGGCGGCATCATGGTGCCCAAGTTCGTCATGCCGGGTTTCATGCAGCGGCTGGTCGAGATTTCCCCGATGAACTGGGGGCTCGAAGCGCTGCTGACCGTGCTGCTGCGCGGCGGCGGCGTGGCCGATGCGCTGCCGCAGATCGGCCGGCTGGCCGTGTTCGCGGTGCTGATGTTTCTTCTGGCTGTTTTTCTGTTTCGCAGGCGCGCATCGTGAGCACCACCGTCACCCCTGAATTCATTGCCAGCCTCAAGGCCATGGTGCTCGAAGCCGTCGAGAAGGACGCGCCCCCGGGCGGCCTCGGCGACGACGAGCCATTGTTCGGCCCCGAGGCCCGGCTCGACCTCGACTCGCTCGATGCCCTGCAGGTGTCGATGACGATCCAGCAGCGCTTCGGCGTGCGCATGCCCGACAGCAAGGAAACGCGCCGGGCGATGACTTCCATCGCTCATCTGGCGGAACACCTCGCGCTGGCGGGCAAGGCATGAGCGATGTCTACCTGGGCGGCACGGGCCTGGCCTGTGTGCTCGGCGACGACGTTCCGTCCGTGCTGGCGTCGCTGCGGCGCGGCGGCGTGCCGCCGACGCCGGTGGCGGTGGCAGAGGGAATCCACTGGCCGGTGTACGCGCTGGCGCCGAGCGAGGGCGACTGGACGCAGCGCCTGTGCCGCACCGTGCGCAGCGTGGCCGCGCAGACTGGCGACTGGGGGCCGCGCACGGCGCCGCTGTTCGTGGCCTCGTCGTCGCTCGACATCGGCTTCATGGAGCACGAGAAGAAGGACCTGCGGCTTGGCGGCGACCTGCAGGACTTTGCCGGTGTCGTGGCCTGCGCGCTGGATTGGAAGGGGCCGGTGTTCACCGTCTCGACCGCCTGTACCTCGGCGCTGAACGCGGTGCTGGCGGCCGCCGACCTGATCCGCAGCGAAGAAGCCGACGAGGCACTGGTGATCGGCATCGAACTCGACAACCGCTTCACGGTCGCCGGCTTCGGTGCGATGCAGTTGTTGGCGCCCGACCGCGCGCAGCCCTTCGGCGCACAGCGCAAGGGGCTGGTGCTCGGCGAAGCGGTGGCCGCGCTGCGCCTGACCTCGCGCCCTGCGCGCTGGCAGGTCGCGGGTGGCGCCAACGTGGTCGACGGGCGCAACCCATCGGGCACCGAAGCCACGGCCGTGCATGCGATGTGCCGCGGCGCGCTGGCGCAGAGCGGCCTGCAGCCCGGCGACATCGACCTGATCAAGGTGCAGGCTGCCGGCAGCCCCGTCAACGACGCCATCGAGGTGGAAGCGCTGAAGCAGGTGTTCGATCCGCTGCCGCCGCTGGTGTCGCTCAAGTCGGCGATCGGCCACACGCTCGGAGCGGCGGGTACGGCGGAACTGGCCTTGCTGGTCGGCTGCATCGAGGGTGGCGTCTGGCCGTCGGTGGACTATCCGCTCGATGCATCGCTCGGCATTGCGCTGAGCAAGGAGGCGCCGCGGAAGCTGCGCAACATCCTGCTCAACGTGGTGGGTTTCGGCGGTGGGCATGCTTCGCTGGTGCTGAAGGATGCCGGCCCATGAGCACCTGGCACACCACCGCCCATTTCGTCGCGCATCCGCCGCCGGTCGACTGGCGCGATGACCTCGCTCGCCGCATCGGCCGCCGGCCGCGCCGCGTCGGCCTGTGGACCGAGCTGGCGATGTACGGCGCACGCTGCTGCCTCGACGCGGCGGGCGAGGCTGCACTGCCGGCCGGCGCGCGCATCCGCGTCGCCAGCCAACGCGGTGCATGGGGCGCCACGCATGCCGGCCTGACCCAGCTCGATGCAGGCCTGCCGATGCCCTTCACCTTCATGCAGAGCCAGCCCGCGCTGATGCTGGCCGAGGTCGGCCGCTGTCTCGAATGGCAGGGCGACGCCAGTTTTGCGCTGTGCCGCGATGCAGCGCGCACGCTGCAACTGGCGAAGCTGGGTGCGGCGCGCGACGGCCTGCTGTTCGGCATCGTGGAAGAAGAGCGCAATGGCGAGCCGCCGCGCTCCGAATGGTGGCGGCTGGTGCCCGCCTGACGAGGCCGGTCAGCCCGCGATGGAACGCTGCAGATTGAGGCGCGCCTGCGCTTCAAGCTGCGCGTGCATCCGCGGCGTTGCGTAGATGGCTTGGCGGTCGAGAAAGCGTTGAAGAATCGCGCGGCGGCGCGGCAGGCGCACCTCGTCCGGAACGAAGGCGTACTCGGCATGCACCTGCCGCTCGTATTCGTCGAAACGCCCACGTTCCGCGCCGAGGATCGACAGGTCGATGTCGATCAGCAGCTCGGCATCGCGGCCTTCGGGCACGGCGTCGTGGCGCGTGGCCATCACGAGCGCATGGACGCGTGCGGCGGTTGCTCTGTCCGCACCGGCTTCGAGCAGTGCCTCGCGCGCCCAATCGGCGCTGCGTGCCTCGTTGTCGTGGGCGTGCACGTCGTAGATGGCGTCGTGGAACCACAGCGCGAGCGCCACTTCACCGGGGCGTTCGGCCAACGCCTTCTCGCGCTCGAACCACGCGAGGCATTCGCCCAGGTGCTGCACCGTGTGGTAGTGGCGCTGCGGTTCGCCGTAGCGGCTCTGCAGTTCGGCGCACAGCGCCTCGCCGGGCGAGTCGATCCCCAGCGCATGCCAGGCCTCGTTCCAGTTCGCGTGCAGCGCCTCGGGTGTCATGGCGCTATTGCTCCATCGCCGCCTTGACCTCTTGCCCAAGGTCGAGCACGGACATGGCGTAGTAGCTGCTCCAGTTGTAGCGCGTGATCACGTAGAAGTTGCGCGTGCCGGCCACGTAGGTCGGTGGTGCATCGGCGCCGTTCTGCAGCTCGATCAATGCGAGCAGGCCCTTGTGGTTGATGCCGTCGCCTTCGGGCACTGCGCCGGCAGCCACGAAGCTGTCGGTGCTGAAGGTCGGCAGGATGTCGGGCGCCAGCAGCAGCGCCTTCTGCAGCCGCGCTTCCTCGAAATGCACCGGATAGATCGCCGGCATGCCGGCCTTCCAGCCGAAGGCCTTGAAGTAGTTGGCAACCGAGCCGATCACGTCTGCCGGGTTGTTCACGAGGTCGATGCGGCTGTCGCCGTCGAAGTCGACCGCGTACTTGGCGATGCTGCTGGGCATGAACTGCGGCATGCCCATCGCGCCGGCATAGCTGCCGACGGGCGTGAGCGGATCGTCGGCGGTGCGGCTCTCGGTGCTCAGGAAGCTTTCGAGCTCTCCGCGGAAGAAGGCCTGGCGCTCGGCCGCGCGTGGATGGCCTTCGGGAAAGTCGAACGAGAGCGTGGCCAGTGCGTCGATCACGCGGAAGTTGCCCATGTTGCGGCCGTAAATGGTCTCCACGCCGACGATGCCGACGATGATTTCCGGCGGCACGCCGTACGCCTGCTCGGCGCGGGCGAGCGTGTCGGCATTGGCGCGCCAGAAGCGCACGCCGGCCGCGATGCGCACCGGATCGATGAAGCGGCTGCGATAGGTCTGCCAGTTCTTCACCGTGCCGACCGGGCCCGGCAGCATCAGCCGCGGCACGTTGGGCAGGAAGCGCGCGCTGCCGATGGTGGCGCGCACCCAGTCGCGGTCGAGGCCGCGGCGCTCGGCCACTTCGTCGGCGAACTTCATCGCGTCGTCGCGCGTGGCGTAGGGCGTGCTGCCGCGCACCGGGCTGGCCGCTGCGCTGCGGCCGTTGGAAGACTTCTGGGCTACAGCCCCCGTGGACCATGCGCAGCAGGCGGCGAGGAGGGCGGCTGCCGCAGCGGCGCGCGAAGGCGTGGGGAGGAAAAATCGCATGGGCCGATTGTGCCGTCCGCCCACATGGCCCCTCTTCGGGGACACATGTGGTTTCAGCCGCGTGGGTGGTCGGTCGGCCAGGCGATGCGCCGGAACTCGGCGCGCAGGGTGGAGAGCGAGTCGGGCGTGGCCGGCGCGTAGCGCTGTGCCTCGAGCTTGAGCAGCCAGTCGCGCACGGCCTGCGCGGCGGGGCCGAAGTGTGCGTCGGCCGCCTGCGCCATCTGGCGCGGCGGGGCAGTGTCGGGCACCTGCAGGCCGGCCTTGGCGAGCCGCGCGCGCGCCCGGCCCAGCAGGCGCAGCCATGGGTCGTGCCGGCTGCGCTCCCACAGCGTCCAGCCGGCGCCAGCCAGGCTCGCGCCCACCAGCAGGTAGAGCAGCACGTAGGCCAGGTCTTCGAGGCTCGGCGCCTTGAAGCCGATGTTCTTCAGCAGGTTGAGCTGGCGGCTCTGGGTGTAGTTGAGCACCCACTGGTTCCAGCCGTTGTTGACGGCTTCCCACGCCGCGCGGATGTTCTGCACGAGGGTGGGGCTCATCGAGCCGAAGGCGCCCGCGATCAGACCCGGTTGCGGCTGGAGCCGCTGTGTCTGGCCGATGCGCCCCGGGGCCACCGAGCCCGTGGGATCCACGCGCGTCCAGCCGATGCCTTCCTGCCAGATCTCGGCCCATGCATGGGCATCGCTCTGGCGCACGATCCAGTAGTTGTCGACGCCGTTGAGTTCTCCGCCCTGGTAGCCCGTCACGATGCGCGCCGGGACGTTCAGGTTGCGCATCAGCACCACGAAGGCCGAGGCGATGTGCTCGCAGAATCCCTCCTTGCGGTCGAACCAGAACTCGTCGGCCGTGTCGTTGCCATAGATGCCCGGCTCCAGCGTGTAGCTGTAGCCGCCGGTGCGCAGGCGCCGCAGGGCAGCCTGCACGAAGGCTTGTGCGTTGGCGTTGGCCAGCGCGGGGTCGGCGCGCATCTCGGCGGCGAGGGCAGCGGTGCGCGGGTTGGTGCCGGGCGGCAGCGCCAGGTAGGCCTGGAGCTGGCCGCCCGTGCGCTTCAACGGGCCGCTCTGGAACTGCGTGTAGCTCTCGGCGCGGTAGCGCACCAGGTCGGTGACGGGACGGTTCGCGATCCATTGCAGGTCGGGCGTGCCCGTGACCTCGAAGCCGGGTGCTGCGGGAGGTTGCTGCGACGCGTCGAGGGTCAGCAGCCAGGGGCGGTTGCTGGCTTCGAGCGTGACCTCGTAGCGCACGGGTTCGCCGCTCACGCGCAGGTTGGGGGACCATTGCGCGCCGCGCGCCCATGACGGCAGCGCGGTCCATTCGCGGCCGTCGAACTGCGCCAGCACCGGTCCGCGGAAATAGAGTTGGCTTTGCGGCGGCGCCCGGTCACCGTCGAACTTGATGCGCGCGGCGATGCGGTCGTCGAGCGCCAGTTCGGCGATGGTGCCGACGCGCATGGTGTTCGACAGGCCGCTGCGCCCCACCATGGCGTCGCTGGGTGTGCCCCACAGCGGCGCGAGGCGTGGGAACAGCAGGAACAGCGCGAGCATGATCGGCGCGCCCGCCAGCGCCATCCAGCCCGCCATGCGTGCGGCCTGCATGAGCGGCGGCCGACCCACCGGCATGTGCGCGTTGACCAGCGCGGTCAAAAGGCCCAGCAGCGCCAGCAGCATCGTGAACGCGGTCAGCAGCGACTGCGAATAGAAAAAGTTCGTGAGCATCGCGAAGAAGCCCAGGAAGAAGATGACGAACGCATCGCGCCGCGCGCGCAGTTCCAGCGTCTTGAGCGCGAGCAGGCTGACGATCAGCGTCACGCCCGCGTCGCGGCCCAGCAGCGTGCGGTGCGTGGCGTAGGTGGCGCCGAGGATCAGCGCCAGCAGGGCGAGGCGCCACCACTTGCTGGGCAGGGAGCGCCCCTGTACGGACAACGAGGCGCGCCAGAGCAGCACCATGGCCGTGATGGCCGTGCACCACCAGGGCAGGTTCTCGATCTGCGGCAGCAGGATCAGGCCGATCACGCAGAGCAGGAAAAGGGTATCCCGCGCGTCCCGGGGGAGTGCGGCGAGTTCCCGTATGACTCGGTTCATGCGGCGGTTCCGTTCAACACAGCGCCAAGGCCTCGAGGCAGGCGCGCCGGTGGGCTTCGCCTTGCGACGGCTTCACGACCCGGCCCTCTACCCGGATGCCGTAGTCCACGCCCAGCCGGTCGGCCATCAGTACCCACGCGCACAGGCGCGAGAGGCGGGCTTCGGCATCGGCAAGGCCGGTGCTCCGCGCGTCGAGCCAGAGTTCTTCGCGCTGGGTCTGCTGCGCGTCGCGGCTCACCAGCTCTTCCGATCCGGCTGCCTGTGCGCGCGCGGCCTTCTTCCAGACCACGAGCTTCAGCGGATCGCCGCGGCGGTAGGCGCGCACGCCGTCGTACTCGCCGGCGTTGTGCGCCCGCAGCGAGGCGGACATCGCCGCGGGCCCCGACAGCGGCTCGCCCGGCGGCAGCGGCGGCGGATGCGCCTCGGGCGTGGGGTAGACCAGCATCTGCGCGGCCGGCCGCCAGACTGTCCACACGCGGAACGTGCCGAGCGGGAAGCGCGTCTCGGCCGTGAGCGGCGGCACCGGGTGCAGGCCGCGCCGCTCGGGCTGGAACGCGATCTCGACGGTGGACGTTCCCTCGGCCGGCACGTCGGTCCAGGCCCATTGCCCGCTGCCGCGCACGGCCATGCCGATGCCGTAGCGCACGCGGCGCCGGGTGTTGTGCAGCACCACCCGGAAGACGGCGGCGGCGCCCGCGTAGTGGGCATCGGGCGGCACCAGGTGCATCGCCAGCCCGCGCAGCGTGCCGTGGCATACGTGCATGCCCACGGCCACGCTGCCGGCGAGCAGGAAGGTCAGCAGGTAGCCGAGATTGAGCTGGTAGTTGATCGAGGCGATCAGCAGCACCAGCAGCGTCGCGCCCAGCGTCCATCCGGCCCGCGTGGGCACGATGTAGACATTGCGCTGCGTGAGCTCCAGCGTGTCCGACGGCGGACGGCGCGACAGGAACCAGCCGTCGATGCGCGAGCGCAGGGCGCCGACAGGGTTCACGGCAGGGGTACGGCGGCGATCATGGCGCGCACCTGCTCCACGGCACCGCGCCCGGCGTCGCCCACCGGCGTGAGGCGGTGCGCGATCGTTTGCGGCAGCACGGCCTGCACGTCGTCGGGCGCGACGTAGCTGCGGTTGGCCAGCAGCGCCTGCGCCTTGGCCGCACGCAGCACCGCGATGCCGGCGCGCGGCGACAGGCCCTGCAGGAACCAGCGGCCAGAGCGCGTGGCCGCGATCAGGTCCTGCAGGTAGTTGAGCAGCGGCTCGGCCGCATGCACCTGCTGCACGCGCTGCTGCAGGGCCGTGAGTTCGCCGGCGGTCAGCATGGCGGGCAGGGAGGCCAGCATTTCGCGGCGGTCGCCGCCCGCGAGCAGCAGCCGCTCGGCGGCGCGGTCGGGGTAGCCGAGCGAGATGCGCATCAGGAAGCGGTCGAGCTGCGACTCGGGCAGCGCAAAGGTGCCGAGCTGGTCCTGCGGGTTCTGGGTGGCGATCACGAAGAAGGGCGTGGGCAGCGGGCGGGTTTCGCCTTCGACGGTGACCTGCTTTTCCTCCATCGCCTCGAGCAGCGCGCTCTGGGTCTTGGGGCTGGCACGGTTGATCTCGTCGGCCAGCAGCACCTGCGCGAAGATCGGCCCGGGGTGGAACACGAAGGCCTGCTGGCCCCGGTCGTAGATCGCCACGCCCGACAGGTCGCCCGGCATCAGGTCGGCCGTGAACTGCACCCGCGAGAACTGCATCCCGAAGGTATGCGACAGCGCGTGGGCGAGGGTGGTCTTGCCCACCCCCGGCACATCCTCGATCAGCAGGTGCCCACCCGCCAGCAGGCAGGCCACGCAGTCGCGCACCTGGGCCTCTTTGCCCACGATCACCGTGTTAAGCTGACTCAGCAAAGTGGCTAGCTTCGCAGCAACGTCCATATTTGTATCCATATGCAAACGATACCGTAAGACCCGCCGGCCCCATGCCGAATGAGGTCTAGGCGTGGCGATAGGGACACATGGGCAAGACAGGCTACTTCACACACCGCGACTTCTGGAAGCACGACATGGGCGAGGGACACCCCGAGTGCCCGGGTCGGCTGGATGCCATCGAAGACCGCCTGCTGCTCACCGGCGTGGGCGATGCGCTGGAGCACTGCGAGGTGCCGCTGGCCACCCTGGAGCAGATCACCCGGGCGCACAGCACGGCGCACGTCGAGTACCTCGAGGCGCTGAACCAGCGCCTGGTGGCCGACGAACCCGCCGGCGGCCCCGACCATGCGCAGGTCGACCCCGACACGGTGCTCAACCGCTTCACCCTGCTGGCCGCGCGCCGCGCCGCCGGCGCCGCGATCGCCGCGACCGACGCAGTGATTGCCGGCAACCTGGAAAACGCCTTCTGCTCGGTGCGCCCGCCCGGCCACCATGCCTGCCGGGAGCAGGCGATGGGCTTCTGCTTCTTCAACAACGTCGCCATCGCGGCGCGCCACGCCATCGAGGTGCACGGCATCGAGCGCGTGGCCATCGTCGATTTCGACGTGCACCACGGCAACGGCACCGAGAACATCCTCTCGAACGATCCGCGCGTGCTGATGGTCGGGTTCTTCCAGCATCCGTTCTACCCGTACAGCGGCACCGAGCACCCGGCGCCGAACATGCTGAACCTGCCGATTCCGGCCTACACAAGGGGCATGGACGTGCGGGAGATGATCGAAGCGGCCTGGATGCCGCGGCTGGAGGAGTTCAAGCCGCAAATGGTCTTCATCAGCGCCGGCTTCGACGCCCATCGCGAAGACGACCTGGGCCAGCTGGGCCTCAACGAAAACGACTTCGCCTGGATCACGGGCCGCATACACGATGTTGCGAGGCGCCATGCGAAGGGCCGTATCGTCTCGATGCTCGAAGGCGGCTACAACCTCGATGCGCTCGCGCGCAGCGTGGAAGCCCACATCCGCGTTCTCGCGGACCTCTAACGCAGCCGGCGCGGAAGGCGCTCCGCTACCTTTCAATAGATGAATTTCAACGATTTCACTCAACGTCTGAGCCAGGTCGATGCGCGCGGCCTCGGCATCGAGCTTGTCGCGCTGGTGGTCTGCGTGGCGCTGGCCTGGGCCGTTTGCAAGTGGTTCGGCCGCGACCAGCCCAAGGATTCGATCTGGTTCGGCGAGAGCACCTTCGACGGGTTGCTGTTTCCGCTGCTGGCGCTGGTGTTCACCGATCTCGCCCGGCGCGTGGTGCTCGATTTCCAGACCGTGCTGGTGCTGCGCATCGCGGTGCCGGTGTTCCTGTCGCTGGTGGTGATCAGGCTGTTCGCGCGGGTGCTGCGGGCGGTGTTTCCCGCGTCCAACCTCGTACGGCTGATCGAGCGCACGATCTCCTGGCTGGCGTGGATCGCGGCGGTGCTCTGGATCGTCGGGCTGCTGCCGCCGGTGCTGGCCGAGCTCGACGACATCACGCTGGCCTTCGGCAAGACGCGCGTGAGCCTGCAGACAATCTTCCAGGGCGTGCTGTCGGCGGGGCTGGTGCTGGTGGTCGCGCTGTGGATCGCGAGCACCATCGAGAAGCGCATCCTGCGCGAGGCCGTGACCGACCTGTCGATGCGCAAGGTGGCGTCGAATGCGGTGCGTGCCTTCCTGCTGCTGATCGGCCTGCTGTTCGCGCTGTCGGCGGTAGGGGTGGACCTGACGGCGCTGTCCGTGCTCGGCGGCGCGCTCGGCGTGGGCCTCGGTTTCGGCCTGCAGAAGCTGGCGGCCAACTACGTGAGCGGCTTCGTGATCCTGCTCGAACGCTCGATCCGCATCGGCGACAACGTGAAGGTCGACACCTTCGAGGGCCGCATCACAGACATCAAGACCCGCTACACCCTGATCCGCGCGGGCAACGGGCGCGAGGCCATCGTGCCGAATGAATCGCTGATCACCAGTCGGGTCGAAAACCTGTCGCTGGCCGACCGCAAGTTCAACATCACGACCACCATCGTGGTCGGCTACGAGAGCGACGTGGCGCAGGTGCAGTCCATCTTGTGCAATGCGGCCAAGGCCCAGCCGCGCGTGATGTCCGACCCGGAGCCAGTGGCTTTCCTCATGAACTTCGCGCCCGACGGCCTGGAGTTCACGCTGAACTTCTGGGTCGCCGACCCCGACAAGGGCAAGGACAACCTGCGCTCGGCCATCAACATCGCGATCCTCGACGGGCTGCGCGGCGCGGGCATTGACATTCCCTATCCGCAGCGCGTGCTGCGTGTGGAGTCTTTACCGCCAGGAGTCGTCCAGGCGCCCGACGCTGTTTTATAATCACGGAAAAGCACGATCGTTCTTTTTTTCTTGGTCCCCGTGCCGACGAGAAGAATGGAGAGGCGACAAAGGTCGCGTCCTAGAATGACCGGTTGCCCTCGAAGCCCCCTTTTTGCAATCCAATGGAGTCAAGTCAATGAAGGTTCTCGTACCTGTCAAACGGGTCGTCGATTACAACGTCAAGGTGCGCGTGAAGAGCGACGGCACCGGGGTGGACATTGCCAACGTCAAGATGAGCATGAACCCCTTCGACGAGATCGCGGTCGAAGAAGCGGTTCGCCTGAAGGAAAAGGGCGTGGTCACCGAAGTCATCGCCGTCTCCTGCGGTGATGCCAAGTGCCAGGAAACCCTGCGCACCGCCATGGCCATCGGCGCCGACCGCGGCATCCTGGTCGAGACCACCGAAGAACTGCAGCCTTTGGCCGTCGCCAAGCTGCTCAAGGCCCTGGTCGACAAGGAACAGCCCCAGCTGATCATCCTGGGCAAGCAGGCCATCGACGACGACGCCAACCAGACCGGCCAGATGCTGGCTGCGCTGGCCGACCTGCCGCAAGCCACCTTCGCCTCCAAGGTCGAAGTCGCAGGCGACAAGGCGACCGTGACGCGCGAAGTCGACGGCGGCCTGGAAACCGTCGACCTCAGCCTGCCGGCCGTCATCACCACCGACCTGCGCCTGAACGAGCCGCGCTACGTGACGCTGCCCAACATCATGAAGGCCAAGAAGAAGCAGCTCGACACCTTCAAGCCCGAAGACCTGGGTGTGGACGTCAAGCCGCGCCTGAAGACCCTGAAGGTCGCCGAGCCGCCCAAGCGCGGTGCCGGCATCAAGGTGCCGGATGTCGCCACCCTGGTGGACAAGCTGAAGAATGAAGCCAAAGTGATCTGAGGAAGAGAACGACATGACCGCACTTGTTATTGCCGAACACGACCACGCGACCGTCAAGCCCGCGACCCTCAACACCGTGACCGCGGCGCTGGCCTGCGGCGGCGACGTCCATGTGCTCGTGGCCGGTGCCAACNCTCTTCCGATCTGACATGACCGCACTTGTTATTGCCGAACACGACCACGCGACCGTCAAGCCCGCGACCCTCAACACCGTGACCGCGGCGCTGGCCTGCGGCGGCGACGTCCATGTGCTCGTGGCCGGTGCCAACGCCGCCGAAGCCGGCAAGGCCGCCGCGCAGATCGCGGGCGTGGCCAAGGTCATCGTGGCCGACAGCCCGAGCCTGGCCGAGAACCTGGCCGAGAACGTCGCCGCCCAGGTGCTGGCGATTGCATCCAACTACAGCCACATCCTGTTCCCCTCGACCGCCAACGGCAAGAACGTGGCGCCGCGCGTGGCCGCCAAGCTGGATGTGGCCCAGATCAGCGACATCACCAAGGTCGACAGCCCCGACACCTTCGAGCGCCCGATCTACGCTGGCAATGCCATCGCAACGGTGCAGAGCAGCGATGCCACCAAGGTCATCACCGTTCGCACGACCGGCTTCGACGCCGCAGCGGCGACCGGTGGCAGCGCAGCGGTCGAAACGGCCGAAGGCGTGGCCGACAGCGGCAAGAGCAGCTTCGTGGGCCGTGAAGTCACCAAGAGCGAACGCCCCGAGCTGACGGCCGCCAAGATCATCGTCTCGGGTGGCCGGGCGCTGGGCAGCGCGGAGAAGTTCACCGAGGTGATGGCGCCTCTCGCCGACAAGCTCAATGCGGGCCTGGGCGCCAGCCGCGCAGCGGTCGATGCGGGCTACGCCCCGAACGACTGGCAGGTGGGCCAGACGGGCAAGATCGTTGCGCCGCAGTTGTACATCGCCGCGGGCATCTCGGGCGCTATTCAGCACTTGGCCGGCATGAAGGACTCCAAGGTGATCGTGGCGATCAACAAGGACGAGGAAGCGCCGATCTTCTCGGTGGCCGACTACGGGCTCGTGGCCGACCTGTTCACGGCTGTGCCGGAACTGGTGAAGGCGCTCTGACCGCACCGGCGCAATGAGCCAGAGGGCATCGTTCGCGATGCCCTTTTCGTATCCGCTGTATCTGGAGACAAGACATGAGCTACACCGCCCCCCTCAAGGACATGCTGTTCGACATCGAACACCTGGCCAACATCGGCGAGATCGCCAAGCTGCCGGGCTTCGAAGACGCCGGCCTCGAAACCGCGCAGGCCGTGCTCGAGGAATGCGCGCGCTTCAACCAGGATGTGGTTGCGCCGCTGAACGTGGCGGGCGACCGCAATCCCTCGTCGTTCAAGGACGGCGAGGTCACGACCACGCCGGGCTTCAAGGAGGCCTTCGCGCAGTACGTGTCGGGCGGTTGGCAGGGCCTGCAGCATCCGGCGGACTTCGGTGGCCAGGGCCTGCCCAAGACCATCGGCGCGGCTTGCGGCGAGATGCTCAACTCGGCCAACATGAGCTTCGCGCTGTGCCCGCTGCTGAGCGACGGCGCCATCGAGGCGCTGCTCACGGCCGGCTCCGACGAACTGAAGGCGGTGTACCTCGAGAAGCTCGTGAGCGGCCAGTGGACCGGCACGATGAACCTCACCGAGCCGCAGGCCGGCAGCGACCTCGCCATGGTGCGCAGCCGCGCCGAGCCGCAACCCGACGGCACCTACAAGGTGTTCGGCACCAAGATCTTCATCACCTACGGTGAGCACGACATGGCCGAGAACATCGTGCACCTCGTGCTGGCGCGCGTCAGCGGCGCGCCCGAGGGCGTGAAGGGCATCAGCCTGTTCGTCGTGCCCAAGTTCCTCGTGAACAAGGACGGCTCGCTCGGTGAGCGCAACGACGTGCACTGCGTGAGCATCGAGCACAAGATGGGCATCAAGGCCTCGCCCACCGCCGTGCTCCAGTACGGCGACCACGGCGGTGCCGTCGGCTACCTCGTGGGCCAGGAGAACCGCGGCCTCGAGTACATGTTCATCATGATGAACTCGGCCCGCTACGCCGTGGGCATGCAGGGCATCGCGATTGCCGAGCGCGCCTACCAGCACGCCGTGGCCTACGCCAAGGACCGCGTGCAGAGCCGCCCGGTCGATGGCTCCATCAACGCCAGTGCGCCGATCATTCACCACCCGGATGTGAAGCGCATGCTGATGACGATGCGCGCCTACACCGAAGGCTGCCGCGCGATGGCCTCGGTGGCCGCCGCTGCCTACGATGCCGCGCACCACCATCCCGATGCCGATGCGCGCAAGCAGAACCAGGCCTTCTACGAATTCATGGTGCCGCTCGTGAAGGGTTACAGCACCGAGATGAGCCTCGAAGTGGCATCGCTGGGCGTGCAGGTGCATGGCGGCATGGGCTTCATCGAGGAGACGGGCGCGGCGCAGTACTACCGCGACGCGAAGATCCTCACGATCTACGAAGGCACCACCGCGATCCAGGCCAACGACCTCGTGGGCCGCAAGACGGCGCGCGACGGCGGCCAGACCGCGAAGGCGATTGCCGCGCAGATCGAGAAGACCGAAGCCGAACTCGCCAAGAGCGACAGCCCCGCCGCAGCGGCAGTGCTCAAGCGCCTGAAGGCCGCGCGACTGGCGTTCATCGACGTGGTCGACTTCGTCGCGGGCCAGACCAAGGCTTCGCCCAACGCCGTGTTCGCAGGCAGCGTGCCCTACCTGATGCTCGCGGGCAACCTGGTGGCCGGCTGGCAGCTTGCGCGCTCGCTGATCATGGCGCAGGACCTTGCCTCGCGCAGCTTCGATACCGACTTCATGCTGGCGAAGATCGCCACCGCGCGCTTCTATGCCGAGCACATCCTCAACAAGGTGCCGGGCATGCGCGACAGCATCGTCGACGGCGCCGAGAGCGTCACGGCGCTCGCGCTCGACGCTTTTTGAGCCCCGCCCGGTGTCGCCCACCTGACGGGTGGCAGGGGCTCCCCTCTCTTATAAAACCGACATCCATTTCCGGAGACAACATGTCCAAGCTCCCCCCCGTCCTCGCGAACCTGCCGCTGCCGATCATCGGCTCGCCGCTGTTCATCATCAGCAACCCCAAGCTCGTGATTGCGCAATGCAAGGCCGGCGTGGTCGGCTCGATGCCCGCGCTCAACGCGCGTCCCGCGGCGCAGCTGGAAGACTGGCTCGCGGAGATCACCGAGGAACTCGCGGCCTACAACAAGGCCAATCCGACCAAGCCCGCCGCGCCGTTCGCCATCAACCAGATCGTGCACAAGAGCAATGACCGCCTCGAGCACGACATGGAAATGGTCGTGAAGTACAAGGTGCCGATCGTCATCACCTCGCTGGGCGCGCGCACCGACGTGAACGACGCGGTGCACAGCTACGGCGGCGTGACGCTGCACGACATCATCAACAACAAGTTCGCGCAGAAGGCGATCGAAAAGGGCGCCGACGGCATCATCGCCGTGGCGGCGGGTGCAGGCGGCCACGCGGGCGTGAAGAGCCCGTTCGCGCTGGTGCAGGAAATCCGCCAGTGGTTCGACGGCCCGATCGCGCTGTCGGGCTCCATCGCCAACGGCGGTGCGGTGCTCGCCGCGCAGGCCATGGGCGCCGACTTCGCCTACATCGGCACTGCCTTCATCGCGACCGAGGAAGCGCGCGCCAGCGAAGACTACAAGCAGGCCATCGTCGACGGCACCTCGGACGACATCGTCTATTCGAGCCTCTTCACCGGCGTGCACGGCAACTACCTCGCGCCCAGCATTGTCAAGGCCGGCATGGACCCGGCCAACCTGCCCGAGGGCGACGTGAAGACCATGAACTTCGGCGGCGGCGATGGCAGCAAGGCCAAGGCCTGGAAGGACATCTGGGGCTCGGGCCAGGGCATCGGCGCCGTGACCGAAGTGGCGAGCGCCGCGGCCTTCATCGAGAAGCTCAAGCGCGAATACCAGGAAGCAAGGCAACGGCTCGCGCTTTGACTTCCGCCGCGAACGGCGCGGCGCCTGCTGCCGGCGCGCCGTCGTCATCCGTGGGGCGCATGCCGCTGCTCGATGCGGCAAAGGGCATCGCCTGTGCGGTGATCGTTGGACACCATCTTTCGCGCTACGGCCCGATGCCGGCCGGCGCGTATGCGCTCGCGCCCGATTTCTTCGCCTGGCTGGCCGACGAGGGTCGGCTGGCGGTACAGGTGTTCCTCGTGATCGCCGGCTTCCTGGCGGCCGCCAGCCTTGCGCCGGACGGCCTGCTGCGCGTGGAGCGGCCGGTGACGCGCATCCTGCAGCGCTATGGGCGGCTGGTCATGCCATACCTTGCTGCGCTCACGGTCTGCGTGCTGGTCGCGGCGGTGGTGCGGCCATGGCTCGACGAGGAGGTGGTGCCTGCGGCGCCGACCTTCGGGCAGTTGGTCGCGCATGGATTGCTGCTGCAGGACCTGCTGGGCTTCGAGTCGCTGTCGACGGGTGTCTGGTACGTCGCCATCGACTTCCAGCTGTTCGCGCTGGCGTTGCTGCTGGTGGGCTTGCCCTCGATGCTGCAGCGCTCTAGCGGCTTGCCGCCGCCGGGCGCGCAGGTGCGCTGGATGCCCGTGGCGCTGGTGATTGGCCTGGCCGTGGCTTCGCTCGTGCTCTTCAACCGCAATGCGGGGCTGGACGACACCGCCTTCTATTTCTTCGGAACCTACGGCCTTGGCATGCTGGTGTTCTGGATCGGCCGCGCCACGCGCGCCAGCACCTGGCAGAGCGCCGTCGCGCTGATGGCGCTGATGGGAGCGGGCGCGCTCGCCCTCGACTGGCGCAGCCGCATCGCGACCGCGCTGGTCACGGCGCTGCTGCTGGCCGTCGCGCAGCGCCGGAACTGGCTGTCGCCGCCCCATTGGCCTGCCGTGGCCATGCCGTTGCTGCGGCTGGGGCGCATGTCTTACTCGCTGTTCCTGATCCACTTCCCGGTGCTGCTCGCTATGAATGCGGCGGTCGCGAATTCCGGGCCGCACGGCGCGTGGTTCGATGCGGCCGGCCTCGTGGCGACCTTTGGCCTGTCGGTGGCCGCGGCGGCGCTGCTGTATCGCTGGGTGGAAGCGCGCCCGGCCTCGTGGCGCGCGGTCTTCGCGCTGTTTGCCGCACTGCTGGTCAGCGGAATAGTCGTTTCTCATTAAAGGTCAGGCGCGCCAGCGCAGGCGCACTGGCCGAATCTTCCTGAATCGGTTGCGCTCGGGCGCGGGAGCGTGCAGTCTGCGGGCTCGTCAGTCGCTCCCGTCTCCGGTATGATTGTGGAAATTTCAGTAAATACTGAAAATACACGAAAACAAGGAATGACCAAGCACTCGCCACCCCGATCGCCGCTGCGGGCTTTCGCGTCGCCCGACGTCGGCGGGATGGTGCAGGGCGCCGCGGCGCTGTTCTGGCTGCCGCAGGCGGCGCTGCTGGCGATGGCGGTGCAGGGGCTGGCGTCGGGTCGCGGCTTGGCGGCCGTGGCCTGGCCCGCCGGTGCGATCCTGTTGCTCGGGCTGCTGCGTGCAGGCTGCGAGGCCTGGGGCGCGCGCCGGACCTTCGCCCGGGCGCGCGCGCAGCTCACGGCGCTGCGTGCGCAAACGGCAGCGGCGCTGGCCGGCGGCTCGCCGCTGGATCGCGGCCGCGCGCCTTCCGGGCTGGCCGCCAGCGTGCTCGCCGAGCAGGCCGAGGCGCTGGTGCCGTACCTCGTGCGCTACCAGCCCGCGCGCTGGCGCGCGACGGTGGTGCCGATCTTCATCCTGTGCGCGGTGGCCGCCTTTTCGTGGGTGGCCGCGCTGGTGCTGCTGGTCGCTGCGCCGCTCATTCCGGTCTTCATGGCTATCGTCGGCTGGCGCGCCAAGGCGGCGAGCGAGGCGCAGATGGTGGAGATGGGCGGCATGAATGCGTTCCTGCTCGACCGGCTTCGCGGGCTGGCGACGCTGCGTGCGCTCGATGCGGTGGAGGCCACGGCGCAGCGGCTGGACGACGCCGCGCAATCCCTGCGCCGGCGGACGATGGCGGTGCTGCGCATTGCGTTTCTCTCGTCGGCCGTGCTGGAGCTTTTCTCGGCGCTGGGTGTGGCGATGGTGGCCGCGTACGTCGGTTTTCACTTGTTGGGCACGCTCGGCTTCGGCACCTGGGGCCGGCAGCTGAGCCTGGGCGAGGGGCTGTTCGTGCTGCTGCTGGCGCCGGCATTCTTCGAGCCATTGCGCGAGTTGTCGGCGGTCTGGCATGACCGGGCTGCAGGCGAAGCGGCGCTGGAGGCGCTCGACCGGTTGCAGCGCAACGAACTGCCGCTGCCCGGTGCGAACGCTTCGCTGACGCGCGCAGCGATGTCTCCGACCGGCGGGGCACCGGCTGTCGCCGTCCGCAACCTGCATTTCTCCTGGCCCGGTGAGCCGCAAGAAGTCTTCGAAGGCTTCGAGCTTCGCATCGCGGCCGGCGAACACGTCGCGTTGATGGGGCCCAGCGGCTCGGGCAAGACCGCCTTGCTGTCCTTGCTCGCAGGCCTCGTGCCCGCGGCGCGTGGCGAGATCTCGGTCGGCGGCGTGGTGCTCACGGATCGCACGGTGGCGGCGCTGCGCCAGCGCATGGCATGGATGGGCCAGGCGCCGCACGTCTTCGCCGGCTCGGTCAGGACCAATGTGGCATTGGGGCGCGCGGAGGCGGGCACCTCGGAGGTCGTCGAGGCGATGCGCTTCGCATCGCTCGACGCTGTGGCGCAGGCGCATCCCGGCGTGACGCTCGGAGAGGGCGGCCATGGCCTGTCCGGCGGAGAAGCCGTGCGGCTCGCGCTCGCACGCATCGCGGTGCATCCGCATGCCGACCTGCTTCTGGTGGACGAACCGACGGCCCACCTCGACACCGAAACGTCCGAGCGCGTGGCCGATGCGCTGGTGGCGCTGGCGCACGGCAAGACCCTCGTCGTCGCCACGCACGACCCGGTGCTGGCTGCGCGCATGGACCGTGCGGTGAACCTTGGCACCGAAACGATGGAGAAGGCCGCATGAAGGCGTCGCCTCTCTTTGCTTCGAACTGGAGCGATCTGCGCCTGGTGCTGCGCCCATTCTTTGCCGCGCAGCCGCGTCCCCTGCTGCTGGGCTGCCTGCTCGCGGCAGTCACCGTGCTTGCAGGCATGGCACTGCTGGGGCTTTCGGGCTGGTTCATCACCGCGACCGCATTGGCCGGCCTTCATGCAGCCACCGCCTTCACCTTCGACGTGTTCATGCCGTCGGCCGGCATCCGCTTGCTGGCGCTCGGCCGCACGGCATCGCGCTACGGCGAGCGGCTGGTGACACACGACGCGACCTTCGCCGTGCTCGCCGCGCTGCGCGTTCGCCTGTTCCGCGGCTGGGCCAAGGCCGAGGCGGCGCGCGAACTGCTGATGCGCCCGGCCCGCCTGCTGTTTCGCCTGACGGCCGACATCGATGCGCTGGAGTCGCTCTACCTTCGCCTGTTCGTGCCGGCCGCCGCCGCATTGGGCGCCGCATCGCTGGCCGGCCTCGTGCTCGGCTTCATGCACGCCGGCATGGGCATCGCGCTGATGCTCTGGCTCGTGGTCGTCGGCTGGGGCATCGCGTTCCTCGTCGCAAGGCGCGCGCGCCGGCCGGCCGTGCGACGGGCGCATGCCATGGAAGCGCTGCGCGCACGCGCGGTCGACCTCGTGGCGGGGCAGGCCGACCTGGTGATGGCAGGCCGCGTCGGCGCACAGCGCGAGGCATTGATGAATGCCGACATGCATCTCGCCAAGGCCGACCTCGCGCTGAACAAGCTCGAAGCGGCTGCTGGTTTGGCCTATGGCAGCGCAAGCACCCTGACCCTCGTCGGCGTGCTGCTGGCTGTCGGCGTGCTGGCAGGCGAGGGCGTCATCGGCGCGCCCGCCGCGGCGCTGGCGTTGCTGGTGGCGCTCACTGCGGCCGAACCTTTCGCGGCCTTGCGCCGTGGTGCGCTCGATGCGGGCCGCACGTGGCTGGCGGTGCGGCGCCTTACGCCGCGCATGACTGCTGAAGGTAATGAGGTTGCCGCGACGTACGAGCGCGACGCGGCCTTCGCAGTGCAGCTGAAGGGCGTCACGGTGGTTCACCCCGGCAGCCGCACGCAAGTGTTGCGCGACGTGTCGCTGACCCTGAACGCGGGCGAGCGCGTCGCACTGATCGGCGCAAGCGGCGCCGGAAAGTCCACGCTGCTCGCAGCGATCGCCAACGAGATCACGCCGCAGTCCGGCAGCACGAGCGCGCAGCCCGCATGCCTGCTCACGCAGCGCACCGAACTGTTCCAGGACAGCCTGCGCGACAACCTCCGCCTTGCAGCCCCCGACGCCACCGACGACCAGTTGCACGCCGCCCTGCGCGCCGCAGGTCTCGAGAGCGACGTGCGCGCGATGGCCGCGGGCCTCGGCACCCGCCTCGGCGAAGGTGGCCTCGGCCTCTCGGGCGGGCAGTCGCGCCGACTCGCGCTGGCCCGCCTGCTGCTGCGCCCCGTGCCGCTCTGGCTGCTCGACGAGCCGACCGAAGCGCTCGATGCCGCTACCGCGCACGACGTGCTGCACCGCCTTGCGCAACACGCCGGCCGGAGCACCTTGCTGATCGCCACGCACCTGCGCCGCGAAGCCGCGCTGGCCGACCGCATCGTGTGCATGAACCAGGGCTGCATCACCGCCGACCTGCGGCGCGGCAGCGGTGCCTTCGACGCTGCGCTGCGCAGCCTGCGGCCGGATTGATTTCAGAACGGGAAAACAGGGAACACAAAGGAAGACTCATGGACCTCGACATCGTCGCGCTATCACGCCTGCAGTTCGCCGTCACGGCGCTGTATCACTTCCTGTTCGTGCCGCTGACGCTCGGGCTTTCGATCATCCTTGCCATCATGGAGACGGTCTACGTGATGACCGGCCGCACGATCTGGCGCGACATGACGAAGTTCTGGGGCGTGCTGTTCGGCATCAACTTCGCGATGGGCGTGGCCACCGGCATCGTGATGGAGTTCCAGTTCGGCATGAACTGGAGCTACTACAGCCACTACGTCGGTGACATCTTCGGTGCGCCGCTGGCCATCGAGGGGCTGATGGCCTTCTTCATGGAGGCCACCTTCGTCGGGCTGTTCTTCTTCGGCTGGGACAAGCTGTCGAAGGTGGGCCACCTCATTGCGACCTGGGCCGTGGCCATCGGCTCGAACTTCTCGGCGCTGTGGATCCTGATCGCCAACGGCTGGATGCAGAACCCCGTGGGCGCGGCCTTCAACCCGCAGACCATGCGCATGGAAGTGACCGACTTCGCCGCGGTGCTGACCAACCCGGTGGCGCAGGCCAAGTTCGTGCACACCGTGTCGGCGGGGTACGTGTGCGCGGCCGTGTTCGTGCTCGGCGTGTCGGCCTGGTATGTGCTCAAGGGCCGTCATCTCGAACTGGCGAAGCGCTCGATGACCGTCGCGGCCTCCTTCGGCCTCGCCGCGGCGCTGTCGGTGGCGGTGCTCGGCGACGAAAGCGGCTACCTCTCCGGCGAACACCAGAAGATGAAGCTGGCCGCCATCGAGGCCATGTGGGAAACGCAACCCGCGCCCGCCGCCTTCACCGTCGTCGGCTTCCCCGACCAGGAGGCGCGCGAGACGCACTACGCCATCCACGTCCCGGCGGTGATGGGCCTGATCGGCACGCGCTCGCTCGACACCGTGATGCCCGGCATCGACGAACTCGTGAAGCGCGCCGAAGCCCGCATCCGCGAAGGCCTCAAGGCCTACGACGCGCTGCAGAAGATCCGCGAGGCGGGCGGCACAGGCAAGGTGACGCAGGGCGTGCGCGGCGACTTCGAGGACAACGGCATCAACATGGGCTATGCGCTGCTGCTCAAGCGCTACGTGGACGACCCGCGCACCGCCACCGACGAGCAGATCGCCAAGGCCGCGTGGGACACCGTGCCGCAAGTGGCGCCGCTGTTCTGGCTGTTCCGCGTGATGGTGGGCATCGGCGTGCTGCTGATCGTGCTGACCGCCACCTTCTTCGTGCTGTCGGCACGCCGCAGGCTCGACCGCTATCGCTGGCTGCTGAAGCTCGCCGTGTTCGCGATTCCGCTGCCGTGGATCGCCATCGAGTCGGGTTGGCTGGTGGCGGAGTTCGGCCGCCAGCCGTGGGTGATCGAGGGTGTGCTGCCAACCGCGGTGGCCGTGTCGAACCTCGGCGTGAAGACGCTGCTGCTCACGCTCGCGGGCTTCATCGCGATCTACAGCACGCTGCTCGTCATCGAGATGAAGCTGATGCTCAAGGCCATCCGCAAGGGGCCCGAAGCCGAGCATGCGCCCGACGAGGGCGACACCCGCTCGCACGTTCCGCCGGCGCACGCCAGCGCCGCTGTTGCCACTACCGGGAGCGCCGCATGATCCTCCACACACTCCTCGACTACGACACCCTTCGCATCATCTGGTGGCTGCTGATCGGCGTGCTGCTGGTGGGCTTCGCAGTGACTGACGGTTTCGATCTCGGCAGCGGCATGCTGCTTCCCTTCGCGGCGCGCAACGACATCGAACGCCGCGTCGTCATCAACAGCGTGGGACCGGTGTGGGAGGGCAACCAGGTGTGGCTGATCCTCGGCGGCGGCGCGATCTTTGCGGCGTGGCCGCAGCTGTACGCCGTGTCCTTCTCGGGCTTCTACCTGGCGATGTTCGTGATTCTCACGGCGCTGATCCTGCGGCCCGTGGCCTTCAAGTTCCGCAGCAAGCGCGAGTCGCCGCAATGGCGCGCGCGCTGGGACGGCGTGCTGTTCTTCAGCGGCTTCGTGCCCGCATTGATCTGCGGCGTGGCCGTGGGCAACGTGCTGCAGGGCGTGCCGTTCCGCTTCGGGAGCGATATGCACATCTTCTACGACGGCGGCTTCTTCGGCCTGCTGAATCCGTTCGCCGTCCTGTGCGGGCTGGTGTCGGTGGCGATGCTCGTGATGCACGGCGCGTCGTGGCTGCTGCTGAAGACGGCGGGTCCGGTGGCCGAGCGTGCGCGCAGCTACGGCATGGTCGCCGCGGTGCTCACCATCGCACTGTATGCGCTGGCCGGCGTGCTGCTGGCGACGAGCATCGGGGGCTACCGCATCAGCAGCGTGGTCGATACGGCAGGACCGTCGAACCCGATGCTGAAGACTGTCGAGCTGCATGCCGGTGCGTGGACCGCCAACTATGCGGCGCACCCGTGGACGTGGGCCGCACCGGCCGCGGGCTTCGTCGGCGCGCTGGGTGCGCTGCTGGGCCTCGCGCTGCGCCGCCCGGTGCTCGCGCTGCTCGCGGCGGCGCTCGGCATCGCCGGCATCATCCTCAGCGTGGGGGCGTCGATGTTCCCGTTCATCCTGCCGTCGTCGATCGATCCGCGCGCGAGCCTCACGGTGTGGGACTCGTCGTCGAGCCACCTCACGCTGTTCATCATGCTGGTGGTCACGGCCTTCTTCATCCCCCTGATCGTGGCCTACACCAGCTGGGTCTACCACGTGCTGTGGGGCAAGGTCGACGAACAGGCGATCCGCGACGAGAGCGGTCACGCCTACTGAACGGAGGAAAAAAGATGTGGTACTTCGCCTGGATCCTCGGTCTGCCGCTGGCAGCCGCTTTCGCCGTACTCAATGCGATGTGGTACGAACTCATGGACGCCGACGCCATCCGCAGGGAGAAGCTCGAGATGCCTGAAGCGCCGCAGGGGCAGGAGCGGCTTTGAGAGTCCATTCGCTTTACGCGGTCAGCCCGGGGGCGCGTGCTCAGGCCACCGGGTACTCCCCTCCGCGAATGTCCCCCGCCTTCGGCTCCTCCTTTATTTCGCTGCGGGGAGCACCCGGTGCCCTGAGCACAGGGCACGCTGCTTGTGTACGGTCGATCAACGACCGCTCTGTCCAACGATCACGTCGACGGGGTGCCTTGCGCAGCGAAATAAAGGAGGAGGCCGAAGGCCGGGGGACATTCGCGGAGCAAGGTACCCCGTCGGCGTGAGCGCGCCCCGAACAGCGCCCCCTTCAACCCGCCGGCTTTTTATTCTTCGCCGAGCCCCCCGTGATGCGGTCCTTGAGCGTCAGTACCTTCGTCACTGTCGCGCCCATGCCCATGAGCTTCATGGCGGTCTCGGGCGCGAGCCGCTGCACGTCGTCGAACCATTTCATCAACCGGTCGATCAGGTCGTGCATCTCGCGCATGCGCTCCTGCGCGTGGCGTTCGGCGTCGCTGGTCGGTGATTCGAGCAGCGCGTTGCGCAGCATCGAGAGCGTGGGTTCGATCTCGCGGCGGCGGCGCTCCTCGGCCAGCACGCGAAAGATTTCCCACACGTCCGAAGGCGCTTCGAAATATTCGCGCCGGTCGCCCGCGTGATGCCGCAGGTGCACCAGCCGCCAGGCCTGCAATTCCTTCAGGCCCATGCTGACGTTCGAGCGCGAGAACTCGAGCAGCTCGGCGATCTCGTCCGCGTTGAGCGCGCGCTCCGACAGGAAGATCAGAGCGTAGATTTGCCCGACGGTGCGGTTGATGCCCCATTTGCTGCCCATTTCGCCGAAGTGCGCAACGAACTGGCGGTTGAGGGGAGGGAGGTCGGAGGAGGTGGCCATGCGCGAATTGTCGCGCCGGATTGCTGGAATTCCGGGATGTTCTGAAAACTCAATCCGGCAGTACCACCGACGACCCGTCGGCGCGGTCCGTTCGCTCAGGCCTTCTTCTTGAACAGCTTCGCGATGCCCCACAGTGCCGCCCCGCCCGCCACCACAGCCAGCTTCGCGAACTTGGCCAGGAAGGCCAGCGCAATCGCGAACAGACCCAGCTTCTTCACCGCCACGCCGGCCACCAGCGCGGCCAGGCCGTAGGCGGCGACCTTGTCGGTCGATGAGTTGAAGTCCGCGTACTTCTTGCCGTCGTCGTACTGGATCGCGGCCAGCAGCTTGCTGGCGTCGGGCTTGTACTTGTCGAGATCCTTGGCGTTGGTGATGAGGTTCAGGCTCAGGTAGCCGTCGCGGCCCAGCGCGTAAGTGTTGTAGTTGACGCCCTGGTTGCCGTCGGTGCTGCCCTTGCGCTGGGACAGGGCCGACCACACGAGGCGGTGCGATGCGGCTTCGTACTGCGGCTTCTGCGCCCAGCCCGTCACCTCGATGGCGGGGATGCCGCGCTTGGCGCGCTCCTCGTTCGCGGCCTCGGTGCCTTCCTTCAGGCTCTTGAGCAGGTCGTCGGCGTTCCAGTCCTTCGCGTCGTCGTCCTTGATGTAGCCCTCTTTCACGAACTTCACGACGGCCATCCAGTCGGCGTCGTCGGCGGGGAAGATCGCGCCGACGAAGGTGTCGTCGGTGCGGTTGCCCATGCTGCGCATCAACTGCGCGGCGGCGGGCGTCGGCACCCACACATAGCCCGCGGGCAGCTGAAGGTGGGCCTGGTCGCGCAGCACGATGTCGGCGGGGCCGGCCTTCTGCACGGCCTTGGCGGCCTTGAAGGCGGCGTCCTGTTCGGCTTCCAGCGAACTGGCGGTCGAAGCGGGGGCGGCCGGGGTGGTGCTGGTCGGCGATGCGGCGTGGCCGGTGTGGGCCACGAAAGCGGCGCACGCGAGCAGTACGCCGGCCGTCAGGCGGGTGGTTTGAATACGCAAGTTCTCTCTCCTGGGTTGTTGTATGTCTGGTGAGCCGGGAGAGTTTAAAGAACTAGGTGTCGCTCCACTTTCTAAGCAGGTTGTGGTACGTGCCTACGAGCGTGCGGCGCGCCGATTCGTCGGCGCCGCTCTGGTTGAGTCGCTGGATCGCGTTGTCCATGTCGAACAGCAGCGCACGGTCGCCTGCGTCGCGCACGAGGCTCTGCACCCAGAAGAAACACGCGACGCGCACGCCGCGCGTGATGGGCGTTACCTGATGCAGGCTGGTGGCGGGGTAGAGCACCATGTCGCCGGCCGCGAGCTTCACGGTCTGCATGCCATGCGTGTCTTCCATCTGCAGCTCGCCGCCGTCGTAGCTGTCGGCGTCCGACAAAAACAGCGTGGCCGACAGGTCGGTGCGCAGCTTGCGGCCGCTGCGCGGGTCGATGCGCACGCCGCCGTCCACGTGCAGGCCGAAGCGCATGCCTTCGCTGTAGCGATTGAACATCGGCGGGTACAGCAGGTTCGGCAGCGCCGCGCTGATGAAAGTCGGGTGGCGTTCGAGCGCGCTCGCCACGATGGACTGGCATTCGTGCGCCACCGCCGAGCCTTCGTCGATCTGCTGGTTGAACTTGACCGGCGCGCCCTGGTGGCCCGCGGTGACGCGGCCGTCGACCCACGCATCGCCGCCCGCATCGAGGCGCGCGCGGACTGCCGCGAGCGCTTCGCGGTCCAGGACGCCGGGAATGCAGACCAGCATGGCGAATCGTCTTCTTCTTCAGGGCCTCAAAGGCGGTAGGTGAGCGACAGCGTGGCGGCGCGGCCCGAGCCCGGCACCGCACGGCCGCCGTCGGAGGGGATCAGCGCGTCGTAGTAGTGGCGGTTGGCCAGGTTGAACAGGTTCAGCCGGATGTCGTACTTGGGCTGATGGTAAGCCACCATCGCGTCGAGGCGCGCGTAGCCGCCGACCTGCACGAGGTTGGTGTTGTTCGCGAAGCGCTTCGCGCTGTAGGTGGTGCCGCCGCCGATCTCCCACTCGGGCGTGATGGCGTAGGTGGCCCACAGGCTGGCCGCGTCCTTCGGCGTGTTGGCGGGCGTCTTGCCGAGCGTGCCGGGCGCGATGCCGTTGACGATGGTGGCGTCCAGGTGCGTGTAGGCGCCGAACAGCTGCAGCTTGTCGGTCACCCGGCCCGCGACACCGGCGCGCGCGCCGTTCACGCGCACCGTGCCGGTCGCGCTGTAGGTGCCGTCGCTGTTCTGCGAGCGCGCGTTGGTCTGGGTGATCTGGAAGGCGGCCGCGGTCAGCGAGAGGTTGCCGTCGTTCAGGTCCCACTTGCCGCCGAGTTCGTAGGCCTTGTTCTTCTGCGGCGGCAGCGGCTGCGTGGCACCCGTGGTGGCGACGAGCTGTTCGAGCGAAGGGTTGAACGACGTGCTGTACGACACGTAGTACGACTGCGAGGGCGTGGGCTGCCAGATCGCACCGGCGCGCACGCTGGTGAAGTCGACGGTCTGGCTTTCGCTGGCGAGCGTGGTCGCGGTCGGGATGCTGTTGTAGACGCTTGCGCGGTAGTGGTCCTGCCGCACGCCGGCCACCAGTTTCCATTGGGGGCTCAGCTCGATGGTGTCGTTGACGTAGCCGGCCACCGTGGTGGCGCTCGCGGTGGCGAGATTGCCGGCCAGGGTGGGCGCGGTGCTCGGTGTGTTGCCCTGGTACGGCGCGAGCAGCGGCGAGCATGTCGCGTAGCCGCTGGTGCCGCCCGCCGGATTCAGCGCCACGCCGTTGCAGGTGCCGTTGCGGTAGTAGGTCTGGTTGTCGTAGGTGTCGTGGCCCAGTTCCAGGCCCGCGAGCAGGGTGTGCTTGACCGAGCCGGTGGTGAACTTCGTGTTGAGCTCGGTCAGGTTGAACAGCGACTTGTCGTGGATCGTGCGGTCATGGCTTTGCTGGCGCACCCACAGGCTGCTCAACGGCAGCGACGAGAACGCGGCCGCGGGCGCGGCCGTGGTGCCGGTGGACAGGGGCGTGAACACGCCCTTGGTCGACAGCGTGCCGATGCCTTGCGGCGCGGTCTCGCGCGCGTCGGTGGTCACGTCGTTGTATTGCGTCTGGTTGCGGATCGACGTGTCGGGCGTGAGCTTGTGCTGGACCACGGCGCTGAAGGCCTGGATGTCCGAGATCGTGCGGTCGTCGCTGAAGCCGTAGGCCGTGTCGCGGTCGACCTTGGCCGGGCGGCCGTTGAGCGGCGGCACGCCGTAGTCGGGCTGGTCGCGGTTGTGCTGCACCAGCGCCGAGAGCGTGACCTGCGTCGGCGTGTTGATGCCGAACTTCAGCGAGGCGTCGAGGCCGAAGTCCTTCAGCTTCGTCTGTTCGCGCGTGCTGGCGTCGCCCTGCTGGCCCATGGCCGCGATGCGGAAGGCCGAGGTGTCGGACAACGGGCGGTTGACGTCGACCGTCGAGCGCACGAGGCCCGTGGTGCTGGCCGACACCGAGACCTCGCCCGCGGGCGTGAGCGAAGGCTTCTTCGTGACCTGGTTGATCACGCCGCCGGTGGAGCCACGGCCGAACAGCATCGACGAGGGACCCATCAGCACCTCGACCGATTCGAGTGCGAAGGTGTCGCGGTAGTACTGGGCGCGGTCGCGTGCGCCGTCGAGGTAGACGTCGGTGCGCGCCGAGAAGCCGTTGAGGTTGATGTTGGTGCCGATCTGCCCGCCCTCGGCGCCGCCGATGGTCAGGCCCGGCACGTTGCGCAGCGCGCTCGCGAGCGAGGTGGCGCCTTGCGACTGCATCACAGCCTGGTTGATGACGGTGACGGACTGCGGCGCATCGCGCAGGTCGGCCGGCAGGCGGTTGAGCGAGGCGGGGTTGGCACCGAAGCCGGTCTTGTCCTGCGCATCCTGGACCTGCACTTCGCGCAGCGTGGTGGGCACGGAGGTGCCGGCAGCGGGCGAGGGCTTGGGGGCGGGCGAGGACGCGGCGGGCTGCGCGACCTGTTGAGCGAACGCCGAGGGAAGGGAGGAAGCGCACAGGCCGAGCAGGGCCAGTGCGATGGGCGTGCGGCGACGCATCGGGCGGGTGGGGGGAGTCATCGTAGAACCTTCGGGAGGACGCAAACAAAAGCGTCGGCCGGGATTCTGACTGCGAATCACTCTTGTTTGACGCTTTCCTCGCCCGATGTTTGGCCGAGGAGACAGCCCGCCGTCTTTACGTGCGAGGTCAGGTTGTAGACAGGTTGTTCGGCGTATACGCCGCCTGCCGGTAGCCGTGCGGCTCTACTTCCAGGGCGTCGGCGGCGGAATCTCGCACACCGGCTCCACGTCGACGCTCTTGAAGTCCGCCGGCGAGACGATTTCCAGGTACTCCATGTCGGGCGAGTAGTCGAACAGGAAGTGCCGGATGCCTGGCCGCTGGTGCACCACGTCGCCGGCTTCGACCAGCGTTTCCTTGTCCTCGTACATGAAGCGGGCCCAGCCCTTGACCATGATCACGATCTGGAAGTCCGCCTCATGGCGGTGCCAGCCCGTGCCCGTTTCCGGTGCCATGTTGGCCTTGACCAGATGCGCGATTACCTTGCCGTTGGTGGCTTCGGCAATACCCAGGTCGCGATAGAGAAAAAAGTCACGCAAACCACCCGATACGAACTCGGTGTCACCGGGCTTCACATGGGAGAACTGGGTGGCGGTACGGTCCGGCATGGGGCGCTCCTTCGTAGGTGATGGGTGTTGCGGTGCAACACGCATAAAGCGTTCCCAGGTCGGGCTGGCCAGGCGCGATTCAGCGGCCTGCGAAACTGTCGGTCGCGCTCAGCAGCCGGTCGAGGATGCCGGGCTCCGAGTAGGCATGCCCCGCGCCCTCGATCAGGTGGAACTCGGCCTCGGGCCAGGCCTTGTGGAGCGCCCAGGCGTAGCGCGCGGGGCAGGGCATGTCGTAGCGGCCGTGCACGATCACGCCGGGGATGCCGTGCAGCTTGTGCGCGTCGCGCAGCAGCTGGCCGTCTTCGAGCCAGGCGTCGTGCACGAAGTAGTGGTTCTCCAGCCGCGCGAAGGCCAGCGCGAAATGATCGTCGGCATGCGTCTCGGCGAGCGCGGGGTTTGGCAGCAGGGTGATGGTCTCGCCCTCCCACACGCTCCAGGCGCGAGCCGCCTCGATGCGCGCCACCGGATCGTCGCCGGTCAGGCGCTTGCGGTAGGCCGCGATCATGTCGCCGCGTTCGGCCTCGGGAATGGGCGCCTGGAACTTCTCCCACTTGTCGGGGAACATCTCCGACACGCCGAACTGGTAGTACCACTGCAGCTCGGCGCGGGTCACGGTGTAGATGCCGCGCAGCACCAGTTCGCTCACGCGCTCGGGGTGCTTCTGCGCATAGGCGAGGGCGAGCGTGGAGCCCCACGAGCCGCCGAACACCAGCCAGCGATCGACGCCCACGCGCTCGCGCAGGCGCTCGATGTCGGCCACCAGATGCCAGGTGGTGTTGGCCTCCAGGCCGGCGTGCGGCTGCGACTGGCCGCAGCCGCGCTGGTCGAACAGCATCAGGTCGTAGCGCGCCGGATCGAACAGCCGCCGGTGCTCGGGCGAGATGCCGCCGCCGGGCCCGCCATGCAGGAAGACCGCCGGCTTGGCGCCGGGCGTGCCCACGCGTTCGTAGCGGATGCGGTGGCCGTCGCCCACGTCGAGCATGCCGGTTTCGTAGGGTTCGATCGGGGGGTACAGCTGGTGCAGGTCGGGCATCGATGGTTCTCCTTTGGCGGGTGTTGGCGTTGTGAGGTCGAGCATATGGCCCCGGGGAAGGTGAGCGGCGGCAACGTGTCGGAGCTTGCCACGCACGTCGTTGAAACACGGCTTGACGAGGCCATGGGCCCTCCAGATACTCAACCGTATGGTTCACTCAATCGCCCTCCCGGACGCCGGCACCCTCGACGCGGTCTTCGCCGCGCTCTCCGATTCCACGCGCCGCGCGGTGCTCGAAACCCTGGGCGAACGCAGCCTCAGCGTGACCGAACTGGCCGAGCCGCACGGCATGTCGCTCACCGGCTTCATGAAGCACCTGCGCGTGCTCGAAGAGGCCGGCCTCATCTCGCGCACGAAGGAGGGCCGCATCGTGCGCTGCGCGCTGTCGCCCCTGCCCATGCAGGAGGCTGCTGTGTGGTTGTCGCGCTACGAGAAATTCTGGACCGGGCGCCTCGATGCACTGGCGCGCTTTCTCTATCACCAGGAGGAGACCGAATGGAGAACCCTTCCGCCCGAGACGCCGCCGAACGCCCCTCGCTCACGCTCCGCCGGCACTACCGCGTCGCGCCCGACAAAGTCTGGCGCGCGTGGACCGACCCGCAAGCGCTGAAGCGCTGGTTCGGGCCCGCGGAGATCGTCTCGGTCCCCATCGCCGAGGTCGACCTGCGCGTGGGCGGCCGCTTCCGCGTGGCCATGCTGGCGGCCGACGGTGAAACGCACGACGTGAGCGGCACCTACCTCGAGGTGGTGCCCCATCGCAAGCTGGTCTTCAGCTGGGCATGGCGCAGCACGCCCGAGCGCGAGTCGCGCGTCACCGTGCGCATCGAACCCGATGCCGAGGGCTGCGAACTGGTGTTGCTGCACGAACAGTTCTTCGACGAGGCCGCGCGCGACAGCCACACCCACGGTTGGACCGGCGCTCTCGCCAAGCTCGAAGGCTGGCTGCTGCCGCCATCGTGAAGCGTGTGCACCCGAAGCCCCGGGTGGCGCCGCATTGCCGCAGCGCTGACGAAACCCCATACTGGGGCTTCCACGACGCGATGATCACCGGAGCCTCCCATGAGCAACGAACTGCGCAAGAAGCTGCACGACCTGGCCGAACTCTGCGACAACACCTCCGACCCGCAGACCAAGGCCATCATCGAGGCGATCCGGCTTCAGACGGCCGTGCTGAACGAACGGCTGTTCTCCATCGAGCTGCAGGTGGGCGCGCTGACCAAGCGCCTGGAAAACACGACCGACTGAGGGGCGGCCGCTTTGTGGGGATAATCCCGACCATGAGCGGCAACACCTTCGGAACACTCTTCGCGGTCACCAATTTCGGCGAGTCGCATGGCCCGGCCATCGGCTGCGTCATCGACGGCTGCCCCCCCGGCATGGCACTCAGCGAGGCCGACATCCAGGCCGACCTGGACCGTCGCCGCCCTGGCACCAGCCGCCACGTCACGCAGCGCGCAGAACCCGACGCGGTGCAGATCCTGTCCGGTGTCTACGAGGGCAAGACGACCGGCACCCCCATCGCGCTGCTGATCCAGAACACCGACCAGCGCAGCAAGGACTACGGGCAGATCGCCCAGCAATTCCGCCCCGGCCATGCCGACTTCACTTACTGGAAGAAGTACGGCATCCGCGACCCGCGCGGTGGCGGGCGTTCCTCGGCGCGGCTCACGGCCCCCACGGTGGCGGCCGGTGCGGTTGCCAAGAAGTGGCTGGCCGAGAAGTACGGCATGGTGTTCCGGGGCTGCATGACGCAGATCGGCGAAATCGCCATTCCATTCGAGAGCTGGGACCACGTGCCCAACAACCCCTTCTTCGCCCCCGTTGCCGATGTGAGCGCGCTCGAGGATTACATGGACCGCCTGCGCAAGGCCGGCGATTCGTGCGGCGCGCGCATCCGCGTCACCGCCACCAAGGTGCCCGTCGGGCTGGGCGAACCGCTGTACGACAAGCTCGACGCCGAAATCGCCTACGCCATGATGGGCCTCAACGCGGTGAAGGCGGTGGAGATCGGTGCGGGCTGGGACAGCATCACGCAGCGCGGCACCACGCACGGCGACTCGATCACGCCCACCGGCTTCCTGAGCAACAACGCGGGCGGCATCCTGGGCGGCATCAGCTCGGGACAGGACCTCGAGGTGAGCATCGCGATCAAGCCGACCAGCTCGATCATCAGCCCGCGCCAGTCCATCGACATCCACAACAATCCCGTCGAGGTCGTCACCAAGGGCCGCCATGACCCGTGCGTCGGCATTCGCGCAACGCCTATCGCTGAGTCGCTGCTGGCGCTAGTGGTCATGGATCACGTGCTGCGCAACCGCGCGCAGTGCGGCGATGTACAGCAGGCTCCAGAAGCCACGTCGCCCCAGGCGTCCTTCCTGTAGTGTCCGCCCCGCCACCAGTGGCCGCCGGGCGCGGCCACCTGCTGGCGTTCGCTGGTCTGTCGGCCAGCTATTTCGCGCACATCGGCTTCTTCAATCCCTACCTGCCACTCTGGCTCAAGGACCTGGGGCTTCCGATCTTCACCATCAGCCTGCTGGCGTCGGTGCAGTCGATCACGCGGGTGTTTGCGCCGTACGCATGGGGCGCGCTCAGCGACCACACGGGGCAGCGCGTCAAGCTGCTGCGCTTCAGCGCGGCGGTGGCGCTGCTCAGTTCCTTCGGGCTGTGGTGGCACGGCGGCGCCTGGTGGCTCGCGCTGGTGCTGCTCGTGATGTTTACCCACACCAGTTCGATGATGTCGCTCACCGAGGCCGCAATGGCGCAGCTGGTGGCCGGCGACTGGGGGCGCTACGGCCGCATCCGGCTGTGCGGCTCGGCCGGCTTCCTGCTCACGGTGTTCGTGGCGGGCGAGTGGTTCGAGCGCTTCGGCATGAAGCACTTTCCGGCCTGGGCGGCCGGCACGCTGGCCATCGTGCTGCTCGCGACGATGAAGCTGCCGGACGTGCGCGAGCCGCCCGCCGCCCACGATGCGGTGAGAGCGCCCATCGGGCCTGTGCTGCGCAACCCGGCGGTGCGATGGTTCTTCGCGGCGCTGTTCTTTCAGGTGATGTCGCACTTCTCGGTGTACGCGTTCTTCTCGCTGTATCTCGATTCGATCGGCTACGGCAAGAGCACCATCGGCCTGCTGTGGGCGCTGTCGGTGGTGGCGGAGATCGTCTGGTTCTTCCTGCAGGGCCGGCTCATCGGCCTGATGCCGATGCCGCGCTGGATGCTGGTGTGCGGCATCGCGGCCGTGGCGCGGCTGGGTTTGACAGCAGGGCTCGGCGGCTGGATCGCGGCGCTCGTCGTGGCGCAGTGGCTGCATGCGCTGAGCTTCGCGGCGCACCACACGACCTGCATCGCGGTGGTGTCGCGCCGTTTTCCCGGCCATCTGCGCGGACGTGGCCAGGCGCTGTTCACGGTGATCGGCTATGGCTTTGGCGGCGTGCTGGGTGTGCTGCTTGGCGGCGCGGCCGCGCAGGCTTTCGGCTACCGCACGATGTTCACCGCGGCGGCGCTGCTGGCGGTGCTCGGCAGCCTGTGCGCGTGGCGGGTGATGAAGCTGGACCGGATGGAGCGAGCGCGCAACGCCTGAAGGCGAACCGGTGCACCGAAGTGACACGAGCCTTGCATGCCCGTGTCATAGCAGCCTCCTACGCTGCGCGCTTCGCAATTTCTCCTCATTTCCCATGTCCGTTTCCGACGATTCGCGCGGCGCCCGCGCGCCGCGCATTGCCGCGCCTGCCGAACCGAGCAATTCCCCATCGAATGGCGGTGACAACCACGGCACCCCGCCGCGCCGCCAGGTGCTCAAGCTGGGTGCATCGCTGCTGACGGTCGGCAGCAGCAGCGCCTTGCTTGCCGCCTGCGGCGGTGGTGGCAGCGGCGGTTCACCCGCCTTCGGTCCGCTGCCAGCGCCTGCACCGGCGCCAGCACCGGCATCCACGCCGGCACCTGCACCCACGCCGGCACCGCCGGCCGCCGCAGCCAAGATCTCCAGCTTCGCGCTCGCCGTGATGCCCGACACGCAGTTCTATGCGCGCTACGCCACCGCCGCCGAGAGCGACCAGTACGACAAGCGTTTCGGCAGCGCACCTTTCGCCGCGCAGACGAAATGGATCGCCGCCAACGCCAAGGCGTTGAACATCCCGTTCACCATCCATCTCGGCGACGTGGTCGACCAGGTCGGCAAGCCCGACCAGTGGAAGGTGGCCGATGCCGCCATGAAGGTGCTCGAAGACGCGAAGCTGCCCTACAGCGTGCTCGCCGGCAACCACGACGTGCTGAAGGATTTCGACTACAGCGTTGACCCCGTCGGCGGCACCGATGCCGACCGCGACCCCACCAAGGAGCCTTACATCCAGTGGTTCGGCCCCGAGCGTGCGAAGAAGCAGGCCACCTTCGGCGCGCGCGACCCGAGTGGCTTTCACGAATACCACGTGTTCGAGGCGCAGGGCCAGAAGTTCATGGTGCTGTCGCTGTCGTGGCGCATCTCCGCCGCGGGCATTGCCTGGGCTCGCCAAGTGATTGCGAAGAACCCGACGCTGCCCGTCATTCTGGTGAACCACCAGTTGCTCAATATCGACGCCGACGGCAAGAGCCCGCTCGAAACCGACTACGGCAAGATGCTCTGGGAGAAGCTGATCCGCGACAACGACCAGATCTTCATGACGCTCAACGGCCACCATCACGGCGCCGCGCACCTCACGAAGACCAACGACTTCGGCCACAAGGTCGAGGAGATGGTGGTCGACTACCAGATGGCCTACCAGGGCGGCAACGGCCTGATGCGCCTCTACGAGTTCGACCTGACGAACAGGCAGATCAAGGTGCTGTCGTTCTCGCCTTGGGTGCCGCAGAAACCGGCCGACACCCTGAATACCTTCGACCAGGCCGTGCTCGCCACCCCCAACGAGGCCTTCGTCATCGACATGGACTTCGCGCAGCGCTTCGCCGGGTTCAACAAGAGCTTCGGCACCGGCAGCGCCACCATCGACAGTTCCCTGGTAGACCAGGCCCGCGCGATGATCCTGGCCAACTACAAGGACCCGGCGACGGTCGAGCAGCGGCCCGCCGCGAATTCGGACGACTACCCGAAGGTCGCGAACACGCTGGCGCACTGGCGCTTCTTTGGCGGCGCGTTCAACCAGCCGGTGCTGCCCGGCACCGTCGTTGCGGACGTCACGGGCAATAACCCGCTGCACCGCGATGCGCTGAACCAGGGCGGCATCGTCGGCGCCGCCGATGGCGACATCGTGTGGACCGACGACCGCCACTACCTGTCGGCGGCGCCGGGCTCGGTGCGCTTCCTCAACACCAACAAGAACACGCCGCGGCTGAGCTACTTCCTCACCGACGCGGCGGCGCCGATCAACGCGCAGACGCTGGAGAACGGCTACACGGTCGAGGCCTTCATCAAGATCGACAAGAGCTGGACCAGCGGCAACCAAGCGTGGATGAACATCATGACGCGCGACGGCCGCCGCGGCGATCTGGCGGGCTACTCGGGCGGAGACCCGGAGTCCCCGCCGATGCTGTTCGCCATTTCGAGCTTGCGCGAGGTGCAGTGGGAAGTGGTGCCGAGCCCGGCCGGCACGCGAGCGCCCAAGGCCAATTGGTCGGGCGAAGTGATTGCCGACCGCTGGGTGCACGTCGCGATCGTGAACGACCCGGTGTCGCACGACACCACGATGTACGTCGAAGGCGCGCCAGTGCTGCGCAATGCGTCGGCCATCCCGGGCCTGGCCACGCTCTCGGCCACCTCGCCGTGGGTGGTGGGCGGCGGCTCGTGGGACGGTGCTCGCGCGGACGGCTTCTTCGGCAACATCGGCGAGGTGCGAGTGGTGGCGTCAGCGTTGACGCCCGCGCAGTGGCTGACGGCGCGCAAGGCGGCATGAGCCATTGGATTTCTTGCGGGGATGAATTGCGGGGCTGATCCCGGGAGCATGGGATTTTTGCTATTCCGCACGGGTCTGCAATAACCCGCTCGAGTTGCCGATCGCCAGCAAGGCCTTTGATTGGGCTGCGCTGTCGGTCGGCCGCATCTCCATTTTTTGCATTGGGTCTTACGCAAATTGACCATTTAGAATAATTGGAAAGGTAATTCACGGGGAGGTGAGCATGGTGCTCATTTTTAAAACAATATTCTTATTCGTTTTATTGCAATTGAGTAATTTGGCTTATTGGCCAGATGCAGCGGCGCAATGAGCCGCCGCGTCAGCATCCAGACGCCGGTGGGCGAGGCGTTGCAATTTCGCCAATTGGTGGGCCGCGAGACGCTGAGCCAGCTCTACGCGTTCGACATCGAACTGCTGGGCAGCAGTAACGGCATCGACCCCAAGGCACTGCTGGGCAAGGCGGCCACCGTGGCGGTGGAAACCGAGGGCGGCGTGCGCTACCTCGGCGGCATCGCCACCCGGTTCGGCCTGCAGCAAGAAGACGCGCGCCATTCCTTCTACCGCCTGCAATTGCGTCCCTGGTTGTGGCTGGCCACGCGGCGCAGCGACTTCCGCATCTTCCAGGGCAAGAGCGTGCCCGACATCCTGATGGAAGTGCTCGGCAGCTACGGCTACCCCATCGAGAAGAAGCTCACGCGCGGCGACTACCGGCGCTGGGACTACTGCGTGCAGTACCACGAGAGCGACTTCAACTTCGTCTCGCGCCTGTGCGAGCTCGAAGGCATCTACTTCCACTTCAGGCACGAAGCGTCGCAGCACGTGCTCGTGTTCGCAGACGACATCGCGAACTCGCACAACCCGCTGCCCGGCGGGGAGGAGGTGCGCTACCACCCGCTGGAGAAGTCCGGCATGGGCCAGCGCGAGCGCATCTACGCGTGGGAGATCGCCGAAGAGGTGCGACCCAGCCATCACTACAACGACGACTACGACTTCGAGAAGCCCAAGGCCGAGCTGTCGCACCTGCGGCAGATGCCGCCCGGGCACGACCACGACGCCTACGAACAGTACGAATGGCCGGGCGGCTTCGTGCAGCACGGCGACGGCGAGACCTATGCGCGCATCCGCAACGAAGAACAGCTCAGCCAGCGCAACCGCGTCACCGGCAGATCCAACCTGCGCGAGCTGGCCACCGGCCATACCCTGCGGCTGACCGGCCACCCCAAGGCCGACCAGAACCAGCAGTACCTGCTCGTGGGCGTGAGCTACCACCTGCAGGAGAACCTGCAGGCCAGCGAAGGCGCCGACGGCACCGAAGGCTCTGTGCAGCGCTTCGCCTTCGACGCGCAGCCCACCAGCTACGCGTGGCGCCCGCAGCGCACCACCCCCAGGCCGCGCACACGCGGCCCGCAGACGGCCAAGGTGGTGGGTCCGGCGGGCGAGGAGATCTGGACCGACCAGTACGGGCGCATCAAGGTGCAGTTCCACTGGGACCGCATTGGCCAGGACAACGAGAACTCCAGCTGCTGGGTGCGCGTGTCCACCGCGTGGGCCGGTGCCACCTTCGGCATGACCAGCGTGCCGCGCATCGGCATGGAGGTCATCGTCGACTTCCTCAACGGCGACCCCGACTACCCGATCGTCACCGGCTGCGTGCACAACGCCGACACCATGCCGTCGTGGGAGCTGCCCGGGCAGAAGCACCTGTCGGGCATCCGCAGCCGCGAGTTGGGCGGAGGCCGCGGCAACCACATCGTGCTCGACGATACGGCAGGGAAGATCCAGGCGCAGTTGCGCAGCGATCACCAGGCCAGCCAGTTGAGCGTTGGGCATATCGGGCGCATCGAGGACACGGCCGGGCGCAAGGAGCCACGAGGGCAGGGCTTCGAGCTGCGTACCGATGGGCATGGGGCGGTGAGATCGGCCAAAGGATTGCTGGTGACCACCGAGGCGCGGGCCAACGCGCAGGCGCACATGACGGACATGGGCGAGACCGTGGGCCGCCTCACGCAGGCGCGCGACATGCACGAAGGCCTGAGCGAAGTGGCGCGGGGTGCGCAGGCGCACGACACCGGCGACCAGGACGAGGTCACGGAGATCCTCAAGGCGCAGAACGATGCCATCAGAGGCCAGGGCGGCAACCGCGAGCAGGGCGACTTCCCCGAGTTCCAGGAGCCGCACCTGACGCTGGCCAGCGCCCGCGGCCTGCAGACCGTGGCGCAAGGTTCCACCCACGTCGTGAGCAGCGAGCACACCGCGCTCACCAGCGGCGGCCACACCAGCGTGAGTGCGGGCAAGAGCCTGCTGGTGAGCGTGCAGAGCGCGATCCGCCTGTTCGCCGCCAAGGCCGGCATGCGGCTGGTGGCGGCCAGCGCCGACATCGACATCAAGGCGCTGAAGGACAGCGTCAACGTGCTGGCCAAGCTCAACATCACGCAGACTGCCAACAAGATCACCATCCAGGCGAAGGAAGAGGTGGTGATCAACGGCGGCTCCAGCTACAGCCGCTGGAGCTCGGGCGGTATCGAGCACGGCACCTCCGGTACCTGGCGCGAGCACGCCGCGGTGCACAGTCTGGTCGGGCCGGCCAGCGAGGGCAAGCCTGCGCTGCCCAATCCGCCGCAGGTGCCCAAGGGCCAGCTCGATCTGTATCACCAGTACATCAAGCCGAGCGGAGAAAAGCGGCAGGGCGTGGCGCAAGGCGACTTCACCGTGGTCGATTCGGAAGGCGGCACGCATGCCGGCACCTTCGACCGCAACGGCTTCGCGACGGTATCGGGCCTTCCCATCGGCTCTGCCAAGGTCACGTTCGGCAAGGACCCACGCGACCCATGGGACGAGGGCAGCTACTACGGCACGCCCGAGGACTGGAAGGCGAAGGGCGCGACTGGCGGCGGCTCCGAAGGCGCCGGAGGCGGCGTATCCGGATTCTCGGGTCTGGCCGGCGGCTTCGCAGGCATGACCGGCGCGGCCGGCGGTGCTGCAGGAGCGCTCGCCGGCGTCGCAGGCATGGGCAGCAAGGCTGCGAGCGCATTGGGCCAGGTCACACAGTCGGCCGGCATCGCGCAACAGGCCGTGGGTGCGGCGCAGGCCATCCAGCAGGGCGGCGCCAAGGCGCTGCTGGGCCAGGCGAGCCAGGCCGCGACAGGCATGGCGATCCAGGCAGCGGGGGCCAAGCTCGGGCCGATGGGCGTGCCGATCACCGGCGTGATGAGCGGCGTGGCTTCCGGTGGCATCAAGCAGGGCATTGCAACTGCTGCCGCCAGTCCCGTGGCCACAGGCCGAACGCCTGGCTTCATGGGCTGACCCGCGCGCGGCGCGCCGCACTCACTTCATCAATCCGAAGCACAAGCTCTAAGAGAACAAGAAAAAGATGGCAGAACAGGAAGCAGGCGCGAAGCCGCAGGCGGCGGAAAGAGAACCGCAAACGGCAGTAGCGCCACTGAACACGATCGTGAAGGAAGACATCGCCGCGGCAAGCAAGGCGGTGGACGACTGGCTGCGCTCCTTCAGCGGCGGCTACGTG
>NZ_LMEK01000008.1:0-85410 GCF_001426595.1 Variovorax sp. Root434 | reverse complement strand
GCTGAGGCCCTTGGGGCATTTGCTCGCCCCAATGAAAAATGCCCCGCTCTCGCGGGGCATCTCGATCAAGTCGTCGGCAGACTATTTACACAGCCTGCATGCTCGGCTTTTTTTGCGTACGGAAGATCGTCGACGGCTACATGCGCGAGATCTGGCCGTTGTCGATGCGCACACGGTCACCGATGCGCAGGTCGCCCGGGCTTTGCACATCGAAGGAGCGATAGCCGCCACGATCGGTCTGCACCGACACACGGTAGATTTCATAGGCACGTGGCCCGTTCTGCTGAGCCTCGATGGTGTTGCCCAGCAGGGCGCCGCCCACGATGCCCAGCGCGGTGGCCGCCGCACGGCCGTTGCCGCGGCCGAACTGATTGCCCACCACCCCACCGATCACGCCGCCGGCGACAGCGCCGCCGCCGGTGGTGCCGGTGCCGGCTGTTTCGCTGCGCAGCACCTCGATGTTGGCCACGTGGCCGTATTCGACGTAGGAAGCTTCGCGGTACTGGATGGCTTGCGGGGGCGCCTGGTACGGATAGCGCGAGGTCTGGTAGACCGGCGCCGGTGCCACGCATGCCGTGAGCGTGGCCACGGCCAGCACGGAAGCGGTGACGGAAACAAAGCGCATTGAGATCTTCATGTTGGAGGCTCCTCGGATAGAACAGTGCACGAATGATGAATGCATGCACCCTGCGTGTGCCTGACTAACGCCGCAGCGTCCGCCGCGATGACGCCAGAACACACACTGAGACCTTCGAGGCCGCCCTGCCTTCGCCAGTTCCGATCTTTACCGCCCCGAAACTCAGCTTCCCTTCAGCATTTGCTCAATGTTTGCCCGTGGAGCCGTAGCCGCCCTCGCCGCGTTGCGAAGGTGCAAAGTCTGTGACCACCCGAAACTGCGCCTGCACCACCGGCACGATCACCAATTGGGCGAGCCGCTCCATCGGCTGCAGCACGAAGGGCGTGTCGCTGCGGTTCCAGGCGCTGATCTTCAGTTCGCCCTGGTAGTCGCTGTCGATCAGGCCGACGAGGTTGCCGAGCACGATGCCGTGCTTGTGGCCCAGCCCCGAGCGCGGAAGGATCAGCGCCGCATAGCCCGGGTCGGCCAGGTGGATCGCGATGCCGGTGCCCACCAGCTGCCAGCCGTTGGGCTCCAGTGTGATCGGGGCATCGAGGCAGGCCCGCAGGTCGAGGCCGGCGCTTCCGGGGGTGGCATATGCGGGCAATTGATCCACCATGCGCGGATCGAGGATACGGACGTCGACTTTCACTTTTGCTTGCTGCCTTGCTTCTGTTGCTGTTCTCTTTGCTTGCGGGCCGCCTCTTCCAGCACCTGCTGCCATTTGGCGACGCCGGGGGTGAGCTTCACGCC
The DNA here is from genome assembly GCF_001426595.1 of Variovorax sp. Root434. Lineage (NCBI taxonomy): Bacteria > Pseudomonadati > Pseudomonadota > Betaproteobacteria > Burkholderiales > Comamonadaceae > Variovorax > Variovorax sp. Root434. Next base: position 84,041 of record NZ_LMEK01000008.1, on the reverse strand, counting down.
CTTCAATTTCTTGCCGAACCAGATGGCCACGCCCGCCAGCAGGAGCAGCACGCCGAAAGGCACGCCGGACGCCCACAGCACGAGGAACACCAGCGCGCCGACGGCGCCCAGCACCTTGAGGGTCAGGGGGTCGAAGGAGCCGGGCTCCTTCTTCGGCACTTCGCCGTTCGGCAGTTCCGCGCTGCGCTGCATGGCCGCGCTCACCGGGCCCTGCTGGCCGGGTGACGGGCCCATGCCGACGTCGAGCCCGGGCTCGCCCTCTTTCGCCGCCCGCTTCGGCAGCGCGGCCTGCGCCGACAGCCGCTCGACATAGCGGGCGAAGTCGCCGTTCGGCGGCGTGTTCCACTGGGGATGGGGATTCATCAGGCCCTCCAGTCGGGAAGTCGGGCGGCAATCTCGGCCATGAGTTCGCGCGCCAGCGTGAGCTTGGACGCACGCGGGAGCTCGCGCACGCCCTTGGCGTCCACCAGCAGCAGCGCGTTGTCGTCCTGCCCGAAGGTCAATGGGCCGATGTTGCCCACCAGCAGCGGAATGCCCTTGCGCTCGCGCTTGGCCTTGGCGTGCTCGGCGAGGTTCTCGCTCTCGGCCGCGAAGCCCACGCAGAAGAGCTTTCGGGCCTGTGCCCGCTCGCTCTTGGCAACGCTGAGGAGGATGTCGGCGTTCTCGACGAACTCGAGCACCGGCGTCTTGCCGCTGCCGTCCTTCTTGATCTTCTGGTCGCTCTGCGTGGCCGGGCGCCAGTCGGCTACGGCGGCAGTCGCTACAAAAATACTAGCAAATTGCGCGGCACAGGTGGTCGCTTCGAGCATGTCCTGCGCCGACAGCACGTCGACGCGCGTCACGCCGCGCGGGGTCGGCAGGTGCACCGGGCCGGCCACCAGCGTGACCTCGGCACCCGCCTCGCGGGCCGCGCGGGCAATGGCAAAACCCATCTTGCCGGACGAGTGGTTGGTGATGCCGCGGATTGGGTCGAGCGCCTCGAAGGTCGGGCCAGCCGTAACCAGTACCTTCTGTCCCGCCAGCAGCTTGGGCTGGAAGAAGGCCGTGATGTCCTCGAGCAGCTGCGCAGGTTCGAGCATGCGCCCATCGCCCGTTTCGCCGCAGGCCTGCCAGCCGCTGCCCACGCCCAGCACGGTGGCGCCGTCGGCCGCCACCTGCATCAGGTTGCGCTGGGTGGCGGGGTGGGCCCACATCTCGCGGTTCATGGCCGGCGCGATCAGCAACGGAACGCGGTCCATCGGGCGGGCCAGGCACATCAGGCTCAGCAGGTCGTCGGCGCGGCCCTGCACCAGGCGAGCGATGAAGTCGGCGCTGCAGGGCGCCAGCACGATCGCATCGGCCTCGCGGCTCAGGTTGATGTGCGGCATGTTGTTGGGCTCGCGCGTGTCCCACTGCGAGGTGTAGACAGTGCGGCCCGAGAGCGCCTGCATGGTCACCGGGGTGATGAACTCCTCGGCCGCCTCGGTCATCACGACCTGGACGGTCGCGCCCGCCTTGACGAACAGCCGGCACAGCTCGGCCGACTTGTAGCAGGCGATGCCTCCAGTGAGGCCCAGGACGATGTGTTTGCCGGCGAGATCTTGCATGGGCCGTATTGTTGCTCATAGGCCATCGAACAAACGGCAACAAGCCCTTGGCGGGGGGTGTCGCAAAGGGCACATCTATAATCGCAATTTCCCACTGCCCGGATTCACGCATCCGGAACTGGCATGACCAAATTTGTCTTCGTCACCGGTGGTGTCGTATCTTCCCTTGGCAAGGGAATCGCCTCCGCCTCGCTCGCCGCGATCCTCGAATCGCGCGGCCTCCAAGTCACCCTCATCAAGCTCGATCCGTACATCAATGTCGACCCCGGCACGATGTCGCCGTTCCAGCATGGGGAAGTGTTCGTCACCGATGACGGCGCCGAGACCGACCTCGACCTCGGCCACTACGAGCGCTTCATCAACACGCGGATGCGCAAGGCCAACAACTTCACGACCGGCCAGATCTACAAGACCGTTCTCGAGAAGGAACGCCGCGGCGACTACCTCGGCAAGACGGTGCAGGTCATTCCGCACATCACCAACGAGATCCAGGAATACATCAAGCGCGGCGCCGGCATCGGCACGGCGCACGAGGTGGACGTGGCCATCGTCGAGATCGGCGGCACCGTGGGCGACATCGAATCGCTGCCCTTCCTCGAAGCGGTGCGCCAGATGAGCCTGCGCAACGGCCCGAACAACTCGGCCTTCGTGCACCTGAGCTACGTGCCCTGGATCGCCGCCGCCGGCGAACTCAAGACCAAGCCGACGCAGCACACCGCCAAGGAACTGCGCGCCATCGGCATCCAGGCCGACGTACTGCTGTGCCGCGCCGACCGCCCGATTCCCGACGACGAGCGCGCCAAGATCTCGCTGTTCTCGAACGTGCCCGAATGGGGCGTGATCTCGATGTGGGACGTCGACACCATCTACAAGGTGCCCCGCATGCTGCACGAACAGGGCCTGGACGGCCTGATCTGCGACAAGCTGCGCATCAACACGCCGCCTGCCAAGCTGCAGCGCTGGGACGACCTGGTCTACGAGGTCGAGCATCCGCAAAAGGAAGTGTCGATCGCCATGGTCGGCAAGTACGTCGACCTGTCGGACAGCTACAAGTCGCTCAACGAGGCCCTGCGCCACGCCGGCATGAAGAACCATGCGCGCGTGAAGATCGACTACATCGACTCCGAGACCATCTCGGCACAAGACGTGTCGCGCCTGGCCAAGTACGACGCCATCCTGGTGCCGGGCGGCTTCGGCCAGCGCGGCGTCGAGGGCAAGATCTCGGCGGCCCGCTTCGCCCGCGAAGGCAAGGTGCCCTACCTCGGCATCTGCCTGGGCATGCAGGTTGCCACCATCGAGTACGCCCGCCACGTGGCCGGCCTGAAGAACGCCAACAGCACCGAGTTCGACCCCGAGACGCCCACCCCCGTGATCGCGCTGATCACCGAGTGGAAGGACCGCGACGGCACGGTGAAGACGCGCGACGAGAAGTCCGACCTCGGCGGCACCATGCGCCTGGGCGCGCAGAGCTCCGACGTCACACCCGGCACGCTGGCCCACAGCATCTACGGCGACGTGGTCACCGAGCGTCACCGCCACCGCTACGAAGCCAACGTCAACTTCCTCGACGAACTTCGCAACGCCGGCCTGGTGATCTCCGCGCTCACGCAGCGCGAGCATCTGACCGAGATCGTCGAGCTGCCGCAGGACGTGCACCCGTGGTTCATGGGCGTGCAGTTCCACCCCGAGTTCAAGTCAACGCCGTGGGGCGGCCACCCGCTGTTCAACGCCTTCATCAAGGCGGCGCTCGACCACAAGGAAAAAGGCGCGGGCAGCACCAACAAGACGTTGAAGGCGGTTGCATGAGCAGCGGCTACGTCATCGCCCACGTCGAGGTCACGAACCCGACGCAGTACGAGGAATACAAGAAGTGGTCCAGCGCCGCGATGCAGGCGCACGGCGCCGAAGTGTGCGTGCGCGGTGGCCAGGTGCAGCCGCTCGAGGGCGACTGGAAGCCCACGCGCGTGGTGATCCTCAAGTTCCCCAGCTTCGAGAAGGCCAAGGCCTTCTACGAGACGCCCGAGTACCTCAAGGCACGCGAAGCGCGTGCCGGCGCCGCGATCATGAACATGATCGCCGTCGAGGGCCTCTGATCCCCATTTATTCATCCGCCAAAGAGACCAGAAAGAGAAAGACAGAAGATGAGTGCAATCGTTGACATCGTCGGCCGCGAAATTCTCGACAGCCGAGGCAACCCCACCGTCGAGTGCGACGTGCTGCTCGAATCGGGCACCATGGGCCGCGCGGCCGTGCCCTCGGGCGCATCGACCGGTTCGCGCGAAGCCATCGAGCTGCGCGACGGCGACAAGAGCCGCTACCTCGGCAAGGGCGTGCTCAAGGCCGTGGAGAACATCAACACCGAGATCTCCGAAGCCGTGCTCGGCCTCGACGCCAGCGAACAGGCCTTCCTCGATCGCACGATGATCGACCTCGACGGCACCGACAACAAGGCCCGCCTGGGCGCCAACGCCACCCTCGCCGTGTCGATGGCCGTGGCCCGCGCCGCGGCCGAGGAATCGGGCCTGCCGCTGTACCGCTACTTCGGCGGCATGGGCGGCATGCAGCTGCCGGTGCCGATGATGAACGTCATCAACGGCGGCGCGCACGCCAACAACAGCCTGGACCTGCAGGAGTTCATGATCATCCCCGTGGGCGCCAAGAGCTTCCGCGAGGCCGTGCGCTACGGCGCCGAAGTGTTCCATGCCCTGAAGAAGATCCTGGGCGATCGCGGCATCAGCACGGCGGTCGGCGACGAAGGCGGCTTCGCCCCCAGCGTCGAGAGCCACGAAGCGGCCATCCAGCTGATCCTGGAAGCCATCGACAAGGCCGGCTATACCGCTGGCGAGCAGATCGCCCTGGGCCTCGATTGCGCGGCCAGCGAGTTCTACAAGGACGGCAAGTACGTGCTGTCGGGCGAGAACCTCTCGCTCACGGCCGAGAGCTGGACCGACATGCTGGCCACCTGGGTCGACAAATACCCGATCATCAGCATCGAAGACGGCATGCACGAAGGCGACTGGGACGGCTGGAAGCACCTGACCGAACGCCTGGGCAAGCGCGTGCAGCTGGTGGGCGACGACCTGTTCGTCACCAACACCAAGATCCTGCAAGAGGGCATCGACAAGGGCATCGCCAACTCGATCCTGATCAAGATCAACCAGATCGGCACGCTGACCGAAACCTTCGCCGCCATCGAGATGGCCAAGCGCGCGGGCTACACCGCCGTCATCTCGCACCGCTCGGGCGAGACCGAGGACAGCACCATCGCCGACATCGCGGTGGGCACCAACGCCGGCCAGATCAAGACCGGCTCGCTCTCGCGCTCGGACCGCATCGCCAAGTACAACCAGCTGCTGCGCATCGAAGAAGACCTGGGCGACATCGCCTTCTACCCGGGCCGCGGCGCGTTCTACAACCTGAAGTAACGCCTCCGCGACACGCCAGGCATGCGCGCCCGTCTCGTTCCTCCCATCGTCCTGCTGCTCCTGTTGGCCATCCTGCAGTGGCAGCTGTGGAACGGGCGCGGCAGCGTGCGCGACGTGGCTCAGCTGCGTACCAAGCTGGCCGACCAGAAGGAAGCCAACGCCAAGGCCACGCTGGCCAACGAGCGCCTGACCTCCGAGGTCAACGACCTCAAGGACGGCCTCGAGATGGTCGAGGAGCGCGCCCGAGCGGAGCTCGGCATGGTCAAGCCGAACGAAGTGTTCGTACAAATCGCTCACTAGGATGACCCCCAGTCTTCGCGCACTTCGTGCCGCTTCGCCAACCCCCTTCCAGGGGGCGACACCAGCGGCCTGGCAAAGCCGGTTCCGCGGTGTCCCACGAACAGACCGCGACGGTGCCCTTCGGGGGTGAACCTGATCCCAGAGCTTCTCTCGGCCCCGGCATTCCTGCTCTGGGGCTCTCCTGTCAGCTGGCTCGAACTCGTCGCCGCCTTGCTCGCGCTCGCCATGGTCGGCTGCAACATGCGCGAGATTCACTGGGGATGGCCGCTGGCCATCATCAGTTCGCTGCTCTACGTCGTGGTGTTCTCCAAGGCGCGCATCTACGGCGACGCCTCGCTCCAGGTCTTCTTTGCCTTCGTCGCCCTGTGGGGCTGGGCGCAATGGCTGCGCGGCCACCGGGCCGACGGCAGCGCCTTGCATGTCGCCCGGCTCTCGCCGCGCGGCATCGCTTTCACCCTGGCGGCCTGCGCACTGGCATGGCCGGCCGTCGCCCTCTTCCTGCGCCGCTTCACCGACACCGACGTGCCCTGGTGGGACGGCTTCGCCACCGGCCTGAGCCTGGTCGGGCAGTTCCTGCTCGGGCGCAAGTTCATCGAGAACTGGCTCGTCTGGCTGGCCGTGAACGTCGTGAGCGTGGTCCTGTTCATCCACAAGGGGTTGTGGCTCACCGTGGGCCTGTATGCAGTGTTCGCCGTGCTCAGCGTGGCCGGCTACATCGCATGGCGGCAGCGCATGCCGGCCGAGGCGGTGAGCGCATGACGCCCACGCTGCCGACCGGCTGTGTCATCGCACTCGTGGGCGCCGAGAGCACCGGCAAGACCGAGCTGGCCCGCGCCATCGCGCAACGCCTGAAGGACCGCGGCACGCCGACGGTGCTGGTGAGCGAGTACCTGCGCGAATGGTGCGAACGCGAAGCCCGCACGCCGCGCCCCGACGAGCAACGGGCCATCGCCGAAGAGCAGAGCCGCCGCATCGAGGCCGCAGCCGCCTCTGGCGTGGTGGTGGCCGACACCACGGCGCTCATGACGGCGGTCTACAGCGAGCAGCTGTTCGCCGACACCACGCTCTACGACAGCGCGCTGGCCGCGCAGCGGCGCTACGCCATCACGCTGCTCACCGCGCTCGACCTGCCCTGGGTGGCCGACGACATGCGCGACGGCCCTCATGCGCGCCAGCCCACCGACACGCTGGTGCGCGCCGCGCTCGCAGGCGCGAAGCTCTCGTACGCCGTGGTGCACGGCACGGGCGGCGAGCGGCTCGCCAATGCCTGGAACGCCATCAACTCCATCGCCGGCAGCGAGGGCCGGCCCCGCACGCGCACCCAGTCTGATGCGAAGCCCGCCTCGTGGTCATGGCCTTGCGAGAAGTGTTCCGACCCGGAATGCGAACATAAGCTTTTCAGCGACCTGATCGCGCGCCGCGAGTAGCGCGCCCCATCCCATCACCGGAGACCCGATGCCTCTTCGTTCCGTCGCGCGTGTCGCCCTGATCTGCAGCGCCTTCGCCGCGCTGCTGCCAGCCACCGCAGCCCCCGTCGCCGCCACCGTCGAGAACGGCACCACGACCACCGCCTGCGCAGAGGAAGACAACGTGTCGCTGACGCTGCGCGGTGACGGCATCCGCCGCATGCGCATCGAGGCACTGCAGCCCGACTACCTCGACAAGGTCGGCAACGACGTCACCAAGCCCGACTTCTCGGGCTGCAACTTCGACGGCGGCGCCCACCCGACCGACCCGGCGCACCGCTTCCGCAAACGCACCGTCGTGCTGATGGACAACGCGCAGTGGCGCATCGTGGGCATGACACTGCCCACTTTCTGGCGTCCGCAGCGCGTGCCGGTGCAGGTCGGCAAGCGCAAGGACAGCGGCTTTCACCTGCTGCAGGTGTTCAAGAAGGAGAGCGGCAAGGCGCTCGAAGCGATCGTTCTCTACCCGTCCGATGGCTACTGGCGCATCAAGCCGCTGCCCGAGGCCCGCTTCGGCGACGGGGTGTACGGCTCGTCGTTCCTGCTCGGCCCGGTCGAGGCGGCGGCGCGGCCGGTGGTGAACATCGCGTCGATCCGCATCGTGCCGCGGCCGCTGGCCATCCAGGTGCGCTTCACCGACGGCGGCAGCGCCGTGGTGCGCGTGGACGAGATCAGCCGCGCACGCACGGCGCTCGACGTGACGCTCTCGAAGCCCACCGCGAGCGCTCAACCCTTCGCGGTACTGCGCTCGATGTACGTCGCGCCCGACAACGCCGACGTGAGCGAGGTGCACTGGCAGTCGTCGCCGCAGGCCGCGGCGCAGGTGCTGCCGTTGCCCGATGTGAAGAGCCTTCAGGCCACGCAGGTGCGCTTCGGGCGCAGCCTGCCGTCGAAGCACAACACCAGCGCGCCGGACATCGCGTTCGGCGGATTCGACGACTCGGCGCGATAAAAAAACGGAGGCGCAAGGCGCGCCCGAGTCCTACTGGACGACCGGGCTGCCCGGGATCTGGTCGCCGAGCGGCGTGAACAGCTGTGCCGCATCGATCGCATCGAAGCGGTACTGCTTGCCGCAGAAGTCGCAGCCCACCTCGATGTCGCCGCGCTCCGCGAGGATGCTCTCGGCCTCTTCCGCGCCCAGCCCGCGAATCATCTGCGCCACGCGCTCACGCCCGCAGGTGCACGCGAAGTGCGGGCCCTGCAGGCCGGCCTGCGGCTCGAAGCGAAGCAGTTTTTCTTCCCAGAACAGGCGGCGCAGGATCGTCTCGACGTCGAGCGTGAGCAGTTCGTCGCGTGTCAGGCTCGAGGCGAGGATCGAGATGCGGTTGTAGTCCTCGTTGCGGCCGATCTGGTCTTCGTTGGCCTGGTCGTGGTCCTTGTCCGAGGTGCCGGAAGTGCCCTCGAGGTTGCCCTCGCCCTTCACCGGCAGACGCTGGATCAGCAGGCCGGCCGCGACCTTGTCGTCAGCCGCGAGCACCAGCGTGGTGTCGAGCTGCTCGCTCTGCAGCATGTAGTGCTGCAGCACGTCGCTGAGCTTGCCCAGCTTCTCGCCGTCGTCGCCGAAGAGCGGCACCACACCCTGGTACGGCGTGGCGCCCGGCAGCTTGTCCTTGGGGTCGAGCGTGATGGCGCAGCGGCCCTTGTTGTTCACGTTGACCATGTCGGGCAGGTGCGCATCGGCCGGGAGGTCGCCGATCACCTTGGCGGTGGCGCGCAGGCTCAGGTCGGGCTTGGCCTCGGCCACTGCGACCTTCACGGGGCCGTCGCCGAAGATCTGCAGGATCAGCGCGCCGTTGAACTTGATGTTGGACTGCATCAGCGTGGCTGCGGCCGTCATTTCGCCCAGCAGCTCGGCCACGGGCGGCGGATAGGCCCCGGTGGCGGTGTTGGAGGCGCGCCGCGCCAGGATCTCCTGCCACGCATCTGTCACGCGCACGATCATGCCGCGCACCGGCAGGCCATCGAACAGGAATTTGTGCAGCTCGCTCAAAACGGATCTTCTTTCTGCTGGGCCTGTGGATCAGGCGATTTTCTTCAGGCCCTTCGCATAGCGAACGGCGTTTTTCACATAGTGCTCGGCACCGTGGCGCAAGCGGGCGGCGTCTTCGTCGCTGATCGTGCGCATGACCTTGGCGGGCGATCCGAAGATCAGCGAGTTGTCGGGAAACTCCTTGCCCTCGGTCACGACGCTGCCGGCGCCAACGATCGAGTTGCGGCCGATCTTCGCGTTATTCAAGACCACCGCCTGGATGCCGATCAGCGAGTTGTCGCCGATGGTGCAGCCGTGCAGCATGACCTGGTGGCCGATGGTGACGTTCTCGCCGATGGTCAGCGGGCTGCCGGGATCGGAATGCAGCGTCGACATGTCCTGCACGTTGCTGTTGCGTCCGATGGTCATGGTCTCGTTGTCGCCGCGCAGCACGGCGCCGAACCAGATGCTGGCGTTGTCGCCCAGCCGCACGTCGCCGATGACCTCCGCACTGTCGGCAACCCACGCGCCGGTACCGAGTTGGGGCGCAACGCCGTCGAGTTCATAGAGGGCCATCGTGGAGTCTCCGGGGCAAAAACTAGAATTGTAGGGATGCACCCCCGATTGAGCGCGCTGGCCGCGCTGCGACTGACCGATCCTGAACAAAAGGTGGCTGCAACACGCGCTACCGCTGCGCTGGCCGCTACCGATTCCATAGCAACTGCACCGATCCGCACCGAGGGCGACGATCTCGGCGTGCCGGGCCGCCCCGAACGGCCGCTGCGCGTGGCCGCCACCGCCGTGGAGAAACGCTCGCCCTTCACGCCCGAGGGCCGGGCCGCGCTGATCCATTCGATCTGCCACATCGAGTTCAACGCGATCAACCTCGCGCTCGACGCGGTATGGCGCTACGACGGGATGCCCGAAGCCTACTACCGCGACTGGCTGCGCGTAGCCGATGAAGAAGCATTGCACTTCACGCTGCTGCACGCGCACCTGCAGGACATGGGGTATCGCTACGGCGACTTCCCCGGCCACGACGGGCTCTGGAACATGTGCGAGAAAACGAAGGACGACGTGCTCGCGCGCATGGCGCTGGTGCCGCGCACGCTCGAAGCGCGCGGGCTCGATGCCACGCCGCTGATCCAGGCCAAGCTCAAGCGCGTGAACACGCCCGATGCGCTGCGCGCGGTCGAGATCCTCGACATCATCCTGCGCGACGAAGTGGGCCACGTGGCCATCGGCAACCACTGGTATCGCTGGCTGTGCGACGGCGCGGGCCTCGATGCCGAAGCGACCTACCCTGCGCTGGTGGCGCGCTACGACGCGCCGCGGCACAAGCCGCCTTTCAACCTCGAAGCGCGCAGCCGGGCGGGGTTCAGCACCGAGGAATTGCGCCAGCTCTCGGCGACGGCGCACCCGGACAAGCGCTGAAGGCCCGCGGCCTAAGCCGGCCGAGCGTGCACCACCAGCTTCGGCGTGAAGTACTGGAGCACCTCGCCGCGCTGGTTGCGCGTCTGGCACCGCATCGTCACCATCGCCCGGCCGGGCTTGGAGCGCGAAGGCGTGATGTCGAGCACCTCGCTCACCACATGCAGCACGTCGCCGGGCCGCGTCGGCTTGGGCCATTGCAGTTCCCCGCCCGAACCGATGATGCCGTCCGCCAAGGGGATGCCACTCTCGACCAGCAGCTTCATCGTGAGCGCGGCCGTGTGCCAGCCGCTTGCCGCAAGGCCGCCGAAGAAGGTGCTCTTTGCGGCCTCTTCGTCGGTGTGGAAGGGCTGCGGGTCGAACTGCTGCGCGAAGGCCTTGATCTGTGCCACGTCGAGCAGGTGTTCGCCGCTCTGGAAACGGTCACCGACCTTCAGGTCTTCAAGGTACAGCTTGGCCATGGGGGTCTCCTCGTCGTGACGGACCTCTCATTCTCGGACGATCAGACGCGCTCGAGGATGGTCGCGATGCCCTGCCCACCGCCGATGCATTGCGTGGCCAGCGCATAGCGGCCCTTTTCGCGCATCAGCAGCGACGCCGCCTTGCCCGTGATGCGTGCGCCGGTCGCGCCGAGCGGATGGCCGATGGACAGGCCGCCGCCGTCGAGGTTGATCTTCGCGGGGTCGAGGCCCAGGTCGCGGATGCAGGCCAGCGCCTGCGACGAGAACGCCTCGTTGATCTCGATCACGTCGAGGTCGGCTGCGCCCAGGCCGGCGCGCGCCAGTGCCTTGCGGGTCGCGGGGATCGGGCCGATGCCCATGATGGCCGGATCGACGCCCACGGCCGCGAACGACCTGATGCGCGCCAGCGCCTGCAGGCCGTGCTTCGCGGCGAAGGCGTCACTGGTGACGAGCACCGCTGCAGCGCCATCGGTCAGCGGCGACGAAGTGCCGGCCGTCACCACGCCGTCGGGGCGGAACGCGGGCTTGAGGTTCGCCAGCGCCTCGGCCGAGGTGGTCGGCCGGATGCAGCCATCGACATCGACGATGTCGCCGGAGGCGAGGCGCACCGGCACGATCTCGCCCGCCAGCCGGCCTTGCGAGCGCGCTTCGGCCGCCTTGCGGTGCGATTCCACCGCGAAGGCTTCCTGGTCGGCACGGCTCACGCTCCAGCGCTGCGCCACGTTCTCGGCCGTCTCGCCCATCGAGATGTAGGCATCGGTGCCCTCCTTCAGCTCGGGGTTGGGCGAGAAGTTGAAGCCGCCCTGCGGCACCATCGTCATCGACTCCACGCCGACGCACAAAAAGGCCTCGCCCATGCCTGCCTCGATCTGCGCGGCGGCAATGTGCACGGCCTGCATCGACGAGCCGCAGAAGCGGTTCACCGTCATGCCGCCCACTTCGTGCGGCAGGCCGGCCAGCAGCCCGACGACCCGCGCAAGGTTGTTGCCCTGCGAGGCTTCAGGGTACGCGCAGCCGAGGATCACGTCTTCGAGCAGTGCAGGGTCGAGGTCCGTGCGCTGCAGCAGGCCGCGCACCACGCCAGCAGCCAGCGTGTCGGGCCGCACCTCAGCGAGAGAGCCCTTCTTCGAGAAATGGAAAGGGGAACGGGCGTAGGCGGAAATGACGGCTTTCATGAAGGTTCTCCAGCAAATTGAAACTACCATCCAATCGGTAGGCATCGAAGTCAAAAAATAAGCACGCCGAGGCGTGCCCGCGTTGGGCCGGGCGGTCAGCCCGGCAATGAACTCCTGAGTTGCGCGACGGCTTCGTCGAAGTCGTCCACGCGGCCCGTCATGCGCGCCGACAGAAGCGCGCCCTGACAGACGGAAAACACATAGGCGGCCAGCGAAGCGACCGAAGTGCCCTTCTTTCGCGCCGGCATCAGTGCGCCCAGCACACCGGTGAGCCACGTCACCTGTGTATTGCGCAACTCCTGCACGGCCTGGCGCAGTTCGTCGTTGATCACGCCCCATCCAGGCGCCAATGCTCCCGCTGGACACATGCCCGAGCCAGCCTTCAGCGTGTTGCGGTACATGCGGAAATACGATTCGAGCGCGTCCTTGGGCTCGCGCGCCCGGGCCGCGTCCCAGTCCTTGAAGCTCTGCGTGGCCCCACGGATCACCGCGATGCCCAGCGCCTCCTTGGTCGGAAAGTGGTGGTACAGGCTGGCCTTGCGAACGCCGACCGCGTCAGCCACGTCCTGAAAGCTGAAGCCCAGATAGGAACGCGTTTCGATGAACCCGCGCGCCACCGCGAGGATCTGCTCGCGGGTGCTGCCGGTGGCGAGGGCTGTGGCGGGGGGCATCTACCGACTATAAGGTAGGTAAATTCGAACCGCAACCCACAGGGTCAATCCGCCTTGATGGCCGCGGCCTTGATGATGCGGCCATTGCTTTCGAACTCGCTGGCGATCTCTTTCGCAAACGCAGCTGAGGTGCCGCCGGTCGGCACGTTGTCGGTGGCCGTGAGCCTGGCGCGCAGCTCGGGGCTGGCCAGGGCCTTGTTGATCTCGGCGTTGTACCTGGCAATCAGCGCGGGCGGCGTGGCCGCGGGTGCGAAGACGCCGAACAGCGAATTGATGTTCGCCGCGCTGTAGCCCAGCTCGCCCAGCGTGGGCACCTGGGGCAGGCTCTCGAGCCGCGCCGGCGCACCGACGGCCAGCGGACGCAGCTTGCCCGACTGGATGTGGGACGTGAGCGTCGGACTCGCGTTGGTCGAGAGAATCTCGAACTGCCCGCCGATGGCGTCGTTCAGCTGCTGGCCGCCGCCCTTGTACGGCACGTGCGTGATGTCGACGCCCGCCGCCGAGCGCAACTGCTCCAGCACGATATGGCCGAGCGAAGCCGGCCCCGACGTGGCCCAGCGCAGCGCACCCGGCTGCGCCCTCGCATCGGCGATGAGCGCGCGGAAATCCTTCGCCTTGGCGGCCGGCGTGGCGATCAGCAGCACCGGCGAATACATCACGCTCGCCACCGGCGCGATGTCCTTCAGCGGATCGAAGGGCAGCTTGCCGAGGTGCGGGCTCAGCACCAGCGGGCTGATCGCCGAGAAGCCCAGCGTCGCGCCATCGGGCGCGGCCTTGGCGACGGCGTCCATGCCGATGGCGCCGCTCGCACCGGCCCGGTTGTCGACGATCACCGTGACGCCCAGTTGCGCGGCGAGCCTGTCGCCGAGCGCACGCGCAACGACGTCGCTGACGCCGCCCGCGGGGTACGCCACGATGAGGCGCACCGTCTTGGGAATGGCCTGTGCGTGCGCACCCGAGGCAGCGCACAGCGCCGCGGCAGCGAGGAGCCGGGTCGCCGTGCGGTGCGAAGGCTTCGAGGAAGCGAGGAAATTCATGAGGGTTCCTGTCGATCGTCTGCGTGGGTTGCATCGGTCCAGCGGCGGCTTGCGCTCGCGAATGAGCCTGGACCCTTCCACCGCATTGTCGGCCCTGGCGAATCAGCGATGATGAAGCAGGCGCACAAGAGTCATCGCATTGCCGACCGCCTCGCCGCCCGCCGTGTTGTCGAAGATGCACCAGCCCTGCGTGCCGTCCTCGCAGGCGAGCAGCAGACGCTGCGAGAGGCGCCGCAGCAGCCCCTCGTCGTATGCCGACCAGTAGCGGCGCGGCGATCCGTGCAGGCGCAGATAGACCAGCCCGGGCCATCCTCCCGGCGCGCCTGCGGCATCGAAGAGGACCGGATCGGCCAGCACCCGCCCGAACTCGAAGTGCGACAGCAGCACCTCGGCCGCCGGCGTGAACCAACTGCGGTGGCGCGGCTCGAGCGCCACCGCGCCTGCATGCCTGCGGCGCACGCCGGCGAGGAATGGCCGCACCACGCGCGCATCGAATGCAAGGCTCGGCGGCAGTTGCACGACGAGGCAGCCGAGCTTGCCGCCGAGTCCGGCGACCTGCGAAAGGAATTCGTCGAAGGCCGGCATCGCATCGACCAGCCGTTGTTCGTGCGTGATGGCCTGCGGCAGCTTGACTGCGAAACGGAATCCGGCGGGCGTGCTGGCGGCCCAGCGCTCATAGGTTTCGCGCCGGTGCGGCCGGTAGAAGGAAGTGTCGATCTCCACCGCGCCGAAGCGCTGTGCGTACCGCTCCAGGTGCGAGCCTTCGGCCGGGAAGTCGGGCCACGTGGCACGCGGCAGGCTCCAGCCGGCGCAGCCGATGCGCAGCGACGCGGGGAAGAGCTGATTCATTGCCGGGCCCCGGGCTTGTGTGGCGCGCTCAGCCGCGCGGATGATGCTCTTCGTGCAATTTCTTCAGCCGCTCGCGCGCCACGTGGGTGTAGATGGTGGTGGTCGAGATGTCGGCATGGCCCAGCAGCAACTGCACCGCGCGCAGGTCGACCCCGTGGTTCAGCAGGTGCGTGGCGAAGGCATGGCGCAGCGTGTGCGGCGACAGCGGCACGTGAATGCCCGCCGCGGTGGCGTGCTTCTTCACGATGATCCAGAACATCACGCGCGTCATGCCGGCGCCGCGCGCGGTCACGAACAGGTCGGGCGTCTGCTGCCCGTCGAGGATGGCGGGGCGCGACTCGTCAAGGTAGCGCTCGATCCAGCGCCGCGCCTCGCCGCCGAAGGGCACGAGCCGTTCCTTGTTGCCCTTGCCCAGCACACGCAGCACGCCGTCGTTGAGGCTCATGTCGATGGCCTTGAGCGCCACCAGCTCGCTCACGCGCAGGCCGCTCGCGTACATCAGCTCGAGCATCGCGCGGTCGCGCAGGCCAAGCGGCGATTCGACGTCGGGCGCGGCCAGCAGGTCGTCGACCTGTTTTTCCGACAGCGTCTTGATGGCGCGCGGCATCTGCCGCGCTGGCGCGAGCCGGATGCTCGGGTCCGCCACGACACGGCGCTCGCGCAGCGCCCAACGGTAGTAGCGCTTGAACACCGTGAGCCGGCGGTTGGCCGAAGTGGCCTTGCCTTTGGTCGACAGGCGTGCACCCATGTAGGCCTGCAGGTCGGTCTCCTTCGCGGCATCGAGCCCGGCACCGTTGCGCTGCGCATCGAGCCACTGCGCGAACAACGCGAGGTCGCGGCGATAGGCGGCCAGCGTGTTCTTCGACAGGCCATCTTCCAGCCAGAGCGCGTCGATGAAGTCGTCGATGTCGGATGTCTGCGTCTGTATCTGCGGAGAGGCCTCGGTCATGCCGTGCAAGATAACAAAAGAAAAAGCCGCCCGGCATGCGGGCGGCTTCGGGGTGCGGGAAAAAAATCTTCAGTCGAGCTTCAGGTTCTGCTTTTTGACGACCTGCTTGTAGACCTCGTACTCGGCCTTGATCTGCGCGGCGAACTGCTCCGGCGTGTTGGCGACGATCAGCGAGCCCGTGTCCTCGATACGCTTGCGCACCGCCGGCTCTTCCACTGCCTTCTTCACGCCGGCGCTGATCTTGTCGACCACTTCCTTCGGCAGGCCCTTCGGACCGAGGATGCCGTAGTAGGCCATGCGGTTCACCGGCTCCAGGCCCACTTCCTTGAAGGTCGGCACGTTCGGCAGCGCGGCCAGGCGCTGCGGCGCCGACACCACGATCGGGATCAGCCGGCCGCTGGTGATGAAGGGCATGGCCGAGGGGATGTTGTCGAACATGATCGGCACCTGGCCGGCCACCACGTCGTTCAGCGCGGGGCCCGCGCCGCGGTACGGGATGTGCGTGACGAAGGTGTTGGTCAGGCTCTTGTACAGCTCCATCAGCAGGTGGCCGATGCCGCCCGTGCCCGACGAGGCGTACGAATACTTGCCGGGATTCTTCTTGAGCTCGGCCACGAACTCGGCGTAGTTCTTGGCGGGGAAGCTCGGGTTGACCGCGATGATGTTCGGCGTGGCCGCGATGTTGATGATCGGCGTGAAGTCATTGATCGGGTCGTACGGCACCTTGGGGTTGATGGCCGGGTTGGCCGCCGTGCTCGACACCGTGGCAACGCCGAGCTTGTAGCCGTCGGGCGTGGCGCGCGCCGTTTCGGCCGCGCCGACGATGCCGCCGCCACCGGCGCGGTTGATCACCACCACTGGCTGGCCAAGCACCTTGCCCAGCGGGTCGGAGATCACGCGCGCCACGATGTCCGTCGTGCCGCCCGGTGCGAACGGAACGCTCAGCTCGACGGGCTTGTTCGGATAGCCCTGCGCAAAGCTCTGGCCCGCCACCGCGACCAGTGCCGCAGCTCCCACCAGCGTGCTCCATTGACGACGTTGCATCGATAACTCCTTGATCTGATTGATGTCGAAAAACGAAAGCCCGGATGCTAGCGGCTCGGGGGCAGTCCTCGTGCTGTGGATTACCCATGGTCAAGCGGGTTTATCCTCGAAGCGGTGAATTACGCTCAGCTGCTTTTCCCCGATTTCTCCCTCATCGCCATCGGTTGGCTCCTGTGCCGCTACACCGCCCTCGACCGCCGCGTGTGGGACCAGGTCGAGAGCCTGGTTTACTACTTTCTTTTTCCCGTGCTGCTGTTCCACTCGATCGTGCGCAGCCCGCTGGATTTTGGTGCCACGTCGAGCCTGCTCACGGCGGGCGTCGGCGTCGGTGTCTGCGGCATCGCGATGGCCTACGCCCTGCCCTTCGTTCCGGGCCTGCGCACCCACATCGACCGGCGCGACCACGCGGCCAGCGCGCAGATCGCCTTCCGCTTCAACTCGTTCATCTGCCTTGCGCTGGCGGAGCGGCTGGCGGGGTCTGAAGGCCTGCTGCTGATCGCGGTGCTCATCGGCGTGTGCGTGCCCATCTTCAACATCGCCGCCGTGTGGCCGATGACACGGCATGCGCAAACCGGCTTCGTGCGGCAGCTCGTGCGCAACCCGCTGATCGTCGCAACGGTGGCCGGCCTGCTCGCGAATGTGCTGGGCCTTGCCGTGCCGACATGGGCGACGCCGACGCTGACGCGCATCGGGGCTGCATCGCTGGCACTGGGACTGCTGGCCGCAGGGGCGGGGATGAAGTTCTCCACGCTGGGGGCAGGCAAGGTGCTGGCCACTTCGGTGCTGGCGATACGGCATCTGCTGCTGCCGCTGGTCGCATGGGGGCTCGCGCTGGCATTGCGGCTGGATGCGACCCAGGCTTCGGTGCTGATGGCTTTTTCGGCAGTACCTACGGCTTCGAGTGCTTATGTGCTGGCTGCGCGCATGGGCTACAACGGGCCCTATGTGGCGGGGCTGGTGACGCTGTCCACCTTGCTGGGTGTCGTGAGCCTGCCGTTTGCCCTGGCGCTACCCCGGTGAGCTCTTTCCCCGGGCACAGGCTCATCCCCGCTGCAACAGGGCAGGCACGGACGAAGCCAGCATGGCCACTCCCGAAGCTGTCAGCAACCCGAGCACCAGCTTGCGGAACGCCACCTCGCTGATCCCGATATACAGCCGCGCACCGAGCAGCACCGGCACCGCGACGGCCAACGCGACCAGCCCCAGCAGCGGCACCACGGAGCGCTCGATGCTCCCGCTGAACACATGCACGGCAAACGCCACCATCAGCATCGACAGATTGAAGTTCTGGATCACTGCGCGCTGCGTGTCGCGCTGAAAGCCGCGCAGCGTGCACCAGAGCGTGGGTATGGCCCCCGAGAACCCACCGATGCCCGCCATCGCACCACCGATGGCACCGGCCACTCCATCAGCCACACGCCCGCCAAACGAAACCTTCGGCAGATGCTGCGACATCAGCATGGCCGGACACCACAGCACCAGCAGCACGCCGAGGCACAGCTTGAAAACGACAAGGTCGAGGTGCGGCAATAGCCAAACACCGAACGGCACTCCCACCAGCCCGCCCAACACGAAGGGCCAGAGAGTGTTCCTGTCGAAAGAACGCCGCACGGTCACGGCCGCGATCACCTGCCCCGTGAGCGCCCCGAAAAGCGCAAGCACCGCCGCGAGCTGCGGCTCCAGCGTCCACGCCCAGACCGACATCGCCACCAGCCCGAACGCAAAGCCCGACAGGCCCTGCACGAAGCCCGCCAGCACGGCTCCGGCGATCACGTAGACGTACAAGGCTTGCATGCGGCCGATGATATCGACCGCACTTCAATCAAGAGAAGGCGGCTCAGGCCGAGACCGGCACCAGCGCGGTACGCCGCACGCGGCGCACATTGAACGCGCTGGCGATCAGCACGCCCTGCACCAGCGCCAGGCCGACGATCACGCTCGTGTACTGCCCATGGTCCATCAGCCGCCCGAACATCAGCGGCGCCATGGCCTGCCCGATGTCGAGCCCCGCGTACACCACGCCGTAGACGCGCCCCGTCGCATTGGGCGGCGTCGACCTCTTCACCAGCAGGTCGCGCGACGGCCCGGCGACACCCGAGACGAAACCCATGGCGCCGAACAGCACCGGCACCACGATCGGCGGAAAGCTCGCAAACGCCAGCACCAGCGCCAATGCAGCCGCAATGCCGAAGCCCGCGCCCACGATGCGCTCGCAGCGCGACGGGTCCGACGCCAGGAAGCCACCCACCACCATGCCCGCCGCGCTCGCGACCATGTAGACCGTGAGGCACACCGCCACCAGCGCCACCGGCACCGCGTGCAGGTGGCCGGCGGCCACGGGCGCGAAGGTCTGCACCACGCTGATCACGGCGGCGTAGAAAAAGAAGAAGCCGAAGCACATCCACACGGCCGGAATGCGCAGGAAGTCGAACTCCCCGCCGACCGGCGCGGGCTCGCCCTGCCCAGTGGCCTTGTGCACGGCCGCCGCGTCGAGCGACAGCACGCTGCGGTACGCCCACAGCACCAGCAGCACCACGAGCGCCACGACACCTGCCGAGGCCAGCGCCACGCGCCATGAGTACGCGATCGCGATCGGCACCACGAAGGCAGGCGCCAGCGCCCAGCCCAGGCTGCCGGTGATGCCATGTACGCTGTAGGCATGGCCCAGCCGCGTCGGCGCGACCTTGCGGTTGAACAGCGTGTAGTCCACCGGATGGAACACGCCGTTGCCGATGCCGCCGACCACCGCGCACACCAGCAGCATCCAGTAGCTCTGTGCCGCGGCGTAGCCGAACGCCGCCAGGCCCAGCGCGCCCAGTCCGACGAACAGCACCGGCCGCGGGCCCAGCTTGTCGACGATGAAGCCCGAGGCGGCCTGCACCATGCACGAAACCACGAAGAACACCGTGAGCACCGCGCCCAGCTCGACATAGCTCACATTGAACGCGTCCTTGAGCCACGGGAACAGCGGCGCCAGGATGAGCTGGCTGAAATGGCTGACCGCATGGGCCAGGCCGACCAGCCCGATCAGTTTGGCGTCGGTGCGTAAGGTGGTGGGAGTGGAAGAAATGGCAGTCGTGGACGAAGTGGAAGACATGGATTGCTACAAAAAAACGGGGCAGGGATCGATGCTATGCGCCGGGGACGCGGCAGAATGGCGATACAGCGACAACATTTGTCGAAACCATGCCAAGCGCCGCCTCACCCACCTCCAGGAGCGCCGTGCCCGCCAGGCCGCGCGGCGCAGCCCCTGCTCCAATCACCAGCGTCGCCTCTCTCACGCCGCACCTCTACGCACCCGACGCGGTGCGCCCGCTGCGCGCCAAGGAGCACTTCCTGAGCGCCGACACGCTGGTCGAGCTGCACGAGCACCCGTGGCCGCAGCTCACTTTCTCCACCCGCGGCGTGATCCGCCTGAGCACGCAGGACGGCAGCTACATCGTGCCGCCCTCGCGCGCGCTCTGGGTGCCGGCCAACATGCCGCACAGCATCACGCTGATCGAGGACGCCGAGCTGCGCACCGTCTACTTGCACGCCTGGATCGCCCCCACCTGGGAAAAGTGCGAGGTGCTCGAAATCAGCCCGCTGCTGCGCGCGCTGATGCTCGCGCTCGACACCACGCCCGACGGCCTGCCGCCGGCCGACCCGCATGCACCGCAGCGCGAACGCATGATCGCGCCGCTGCTGATCGACGAAGTGGAGCGCGCCACGCAGATCCGCATCGACGTGCCGCTGCCCACCGACAAGCGCCTGCGCCAGCTCTGCGAGGCGCTGCTGCGCAACCCGGCCGACCGTGCCACGCTGGCCGAGCGCGCCGCCACCATCGGCGCCAGCGAGCGCACGGTGGCGCGCCTGTTCCGCGACCAGCTCGGGATGAGCTGGCAACAATGGCGCCAGCAGGCCGTGATGGCGCATGCGCTGCCGCTGCTGGCGCGCGGCATGGCCGTGAGCCAGGTGGCTGCCGCCAGCGGCTATGCCACCGACAGTGCCTTCTGCGCGATGTTCAAGGCGGCCACGGGCCGCTCCCCGACTTCGTTCCAGCACCGCAAGCGCCCTGCCTCCACCTGATGCGGCGGGGCATTGCGGGGGATCGTCATGGCGCTCTGGCAAGATCGGCGGCCGACAACACCATGCACTCACCGATCCCCCTGCACATGGCGCCCGACGCCGGGCCCTCCACCTGGACCGCCGAGATCTGGCTGCGCATCCGCCGCCATTTCCTGCTGAAGGCGGTCGGCACCACGGTCTTCACGTGGCTGTTCTTCATCGGCTACTTCCACCTGCTGCGCAACCCGGCCTTTCCGATCGCGGTGATGCCGCTGACGGCGCTGGACCACCTGGTTCCGTTCCAGCCCTACACGCTGGGTGCGTACCTTTCGCTGTGGGTCTATGTGGGCGTCGCGCCGGGCCTGCAGCTCACGTTCCGGGAACTGGTGGTCTACGGACTGTGGATCGGCGCACTCTGCATCACGGGCCTGGGGCTCTTCTACTTCTGGCCGACCCAGATCCCCCCCATGCCCATCGATGCTGCGGGCTACCCCGGCTTCGCGATGCTGCAGGGCGTGGACGCGGCGGGCAACGCCTGCCCCTCGATGCATGTGGCCGTGGCCATCTTCACCGCCATCCGCATCGAGCATGTGTTGCGCGAGGCACGCACGCCGGCCCTGTGGCGCGTGCTGAACTGGACCTGGTTCGCCGCCATTGCCTACTCGACACTGGCGGTCAAGCAGCACGTGGCGCTGGACGTGGCGGCCGGCGCGCTGCTGGGCCTGGCCTTCGCGCTGCCCTCTCTGCGTTGGCGTCCAGGACCGCGTTTGCGAGGGGATGTCCCTCGCGTAGGAGCGGATATCATCGACGCTCACTGACCACACTCACCACTGGCCGACGAGGAAGGGATCGATTCAATGGCACCCGTACAGGGTGGCAATCGATCAGCGGCACATGACGACAGGCATTGCACGATGAGTTCGCTGAAGGAATTGCAGGACCTGATCCACGAGAAGTACGGCATCGAACCGTCGAAGCTCGACCCCCACGCCTCCATGCGGGAAACCGGCGGGCTCGATTCACTCGCCCTCGCGGAATTTCTGTTCGCCATCGAAGACCACTTCGGCATCACCATGCCCGACGAGGACGCGAGCATCGACACCCTGGCCGAACTCGCGCTGCTGGTCGACAAGGTCCGGGCCGCCAAAACCGCGTGAACCACGAGGTCGCCGTCACCGGGCTGGGCGTCATGGCGCCGCATGGCGGCGAGCCCGACACGCTGTTCCAGGCCCTGCTGCAGGGCCGCTCGGCCATCCAGCCGGTCTTTCCGGATCTGCCCAAGCCGGCCGCCGCGGCCACCGCGGCCTTCGATGAAACCCGCTGGTTCACCAAGCTGCAGCTCGCGGGCGTCGACCGCGTGAGCCAGCTGGCCGTGGCCGCCGCCGACATGGCGATGCGCGACGCGGGCCTCGGCATCGCCGACACCGATCCCGAGCGCATGGGCGTCTTTGCCGGCTGCGGCATGGGCGGCGCCGCGGCGCTCGAGGCGGCCTACCGCGGCAACGGCCGCGTGTCGCCTCTCACGATTCCCGCCTTCATGCCCAATGCGCCGGCCGCCCATGTGGCGATGCGCCAGGGCGTGCAGGGCCCGGTGCTCACCTACTCCGTCGCCTGTGCCTCTTCTTCGGCCGCGATCGCCGAAGCGGCCAAGGCCGTGCAGCGTGGCGAAGTCGACATCGCGATTGCCGGCGGCAGCGAAGCGCTGATCGTGCCGGGCGTGGTCGTGGCCTGGCAGGCCATGCAGACGCTGGCCACCTTCCAGCCCGGCGAAGCGGCCGGCGCGGTGCGGCCCTTCGCCACCGACCGCAGCGGCTTTGCGCTCGGCGAGGGCGCGGCCTTCCTGATTCTCGAATCCGCCGAGCGCGCACGCGCCCGCGGCGCCCGCCGCTACGCCACGCTGGCCGGCTGGGGCCTGAGCAGCGACGCCACCCATCTCACCAAGCCCGACGCCCCGGGCCAGGCCCGCGCACTGCGCGCCGCCCTGCGCCAGGCCGGCCTGCAGCCGCGCGACGTGGGCTACTGCAATGCCCACGGCACGGCCACGCGCATCGGCGACGTGGTCGAGCGCAATGCGCTGGCCGATGTGTGGGGCGACCATCTCGACACGCTGCGCGTGAGCTCGACCAAGGCGCTGCACGGCCACATGCTCGGCGCGGCGGGCGCTATCGAAGCGCTCGTCACCGTGCTGGCGCTGCATCAGCGTCAGTTGCCGCCCAATGCAAACTGCCGCGAGATCGATCCGGACTGCAGCCTGAACCTCGTGATGCAGGACGAATCAGCGGCACCCTCGCTCGAGGCCGCCATCAGCAATTCGTTCGCCTTCGGCGGCACGAACTCCGTGCTGCTCTTTCGCCGCGCCTAGGCAGCCGCCGCGCAGAGCCATTCCACGAAAGCGCCGACCAGCGGATCGTCCGTGCGGCTCGGCGCCACGAACACGCTGTAGCCCCGGCTCGACGGCGCCCTGTGCGGGCAGGCCAGCAACAGTTCGCCCGAGCGCAATTCACGCTCGACGAAATACTCGGGCACCAGCCCCACGCCGAGGTCGGCACGCACTGCGGCAACGAGCGAAGAGAACAGATCGAAGCGATGCCCCGCCACCAGGTTCTCGGGCGGCCGCGCATGCGCCGTCTGCCCGAACCATTCCTCCCACGCGCCCATGCGCGTGCGCAGCTGCAGCAGCGGCACCGAGCGGAAGTCACCGCGCGCCATCGCCGGGCGCCCCTTCGCTTTGGGTGAGCACACTGCAACGCAAGACTCGCCCATCAACGGCAACGCATTCGCGCCAGGCCACACCGCGTCGTCGTACTGCACGCCCACGTCGAAGGGCATGTCCTCCATGTAGAGATGCGTCGGGAACACCTGCAGGTGCAGGCTGCAGCCCGGGTGCCGGGCGATGAATTCCGGCAGCCGCGGCGTCAGCCAGCCCTCGGCCAGCACCGGCACCGCGCCTACCAGCAAGCGCAGGCCGTCGGTGCGTTGCGCCATGGCTTCGAGCGTGTGGTTCTGCAGCCGCAGCAGATCGCCCGAAACCTGCCCGTGATAGCGCCGCCCGGCCTCGGTGAGCTCGGTGCCGCGCGCCGTGCGCTGCACCAGCCGCACACCGATCTGTGTCTCCAGCAGGCGCAGCTGCTGGCTCACCGCGCTGTGCGTGAGACACAGCTCCTCCGCAGCCTTGCCCACGCCATGGTGGCGCGCCACCGCGTCGAAGATCAGCAACGCGCGGGTGCTGGGAATGTGGCGGCGCATGGCGGGGCCTCGTTAGAAAAACTGACAACGCCAAAGATTAAACCAGAGCGCATGCCTAACACAGCCATAAGAATCGTCGGCGACGCCGCGCCGGCGTCGCCAACCCGGCTTCACCCCCAAGGACATCCCCGACCATGCCCCGCCCCATGTCACTTCGCCTCGCCCCGCTCGTCCTCGCCCTGGCCTCCGCGGCCGCCGGCCTCGCGCACGCCCAGACCGGCGCCGTCGCCGCCACGCCGACGCAGGTGCGGCCCGAAGTCGACAAGGCCTACACGCAGTTGATGGCATCGCCCGCCATCCAGAAACTGCTCGACGCAGTCAAGGCCGACCACGAGCGCTCGGTCGAAGACCTGAAGATGCTCACCGAGATCGAGGCGCCGCCGTTCAAGGAACAGAAGCGCGCCGAGGCATTCCTCGCGCGCATGAAGGCCCTCGGCCTGGCGGACGCGAAGATCGACGCCGAAGGCAACGTGGTCGGCCTGCGCAAGGGCACGGGCAACGGGCCGAAGCTGCTGATCTCTGCCCACCTCGACACGGTGTTCCCCGCCGGCACCGACGTGAAGGTCAAGGAGCGCGACGGCAAGCTCTACGCGCCCGGCATCTCCGACGACACGCGGGGCCTGTCGGTGCTGCTCTCGTGGCTCAAGGTGCTGAACGACAACAAGATCCAGACTGTGGGCGACCTGCTCATCGTGGGCAACGTGGGCGAGGAAGAGCTCGGCAACCTGCGCGGCATCAAGGCCATCTTCCGGGACAACCTCGACATCGACGGCATGGTCGGCCTCGAGCCCGCGCCCGATGGCTCGGTGCTGATGCTGGGCACCGGCAGCCACCGCTACGAAGTGACTTTCAAGGGTCCCGGTGGCCACAGCTACGGCGCCTTCGGCCAGGTGCCCAGCGCCATCCACGGCATGGGCCGCGCGATCGCGAAGATCGCCGACATCCGCACGCCGAGCTTCCCGAAGACGACCTTCACCGTCGGCACCGTGGGTGGCGGCACTTCGGTCAACACCATTGCGCCGGACGCGCGCATGGCGGTGGACATCCGCTCCGACGAAATGGCACCGCTGCTGGAGACCGAAAAGAAGATCCTCGCCGCCATCGACGAAGCCGTGGTCGAGGAAAACAAGCGCTGGAACGTCAACACGCTGAGCGTGAGCACCAAGCTCATCGGCGACCGTCCGGGCGGCCGCACGCAGTCGGACACCGTGATCGTCGAGGCCGCCACCCGCTCGAACGCCGCCTTCGGCCACAAGACGCTGCTGACAGGCGCGAGCACCGACGCCAACGTGCCGATGTCGCTGGGCATCCCGGCCATCATCATCGGCGGCGGCGGCAAGACCGGCGGCTTCCACGCGCTGTCAGAGTGGATCGACGTGACCGACGGCTGGAAGGGTGCGCAGAACTCGCTCGTGACCGTCCTCGGCCTGGTGGGCGTGCAGGGCACGAGCGCTCCCTTGCTCGAAAAGCGCCCGCAGCGCTCGAAGTAAGAGCGCGCGTGCAACCGGGGCTTCGCCCCGGCGTCTCCGTTATGCTGGTGGCCGCTTTCCACCACGCTACCGACAGGAGGACATCATGCACGCCCGCTCCACCCTCATCGCCCTCGCGCTGCTCGCTGCAGGCGCCTCGGCCCAGGCCAACGACCTGCTCGACCAGTTGAAGGAAAAAGCCGGCGAGGCCGTCAGTGCCAATCCACAAGGCGGCAACAGCGGCGCATCCTCGCTCGGCAACCTCGGCTTCAAGATGCCCGCCATCGGCTCCAGCACCGTCGGCAACGCGGCCGGCGTGCTGCAGTACTGCGTGAAGAACAACTACCTGGGCGGCGACGCGGCCTCGGTGAAAGACAAGCTGCTCGCCAAGATCACCGGCCAGAAGCAGCAGGAGACCGGCTTCGCGAGCGGCGCCAAGGGCCTGCTGAAAGGTGGCGACGGCAAGTCGCTGAACTTCAAGCTCCTGTCGTCGAAGGTCAAGACCAAGGCCTGCGACTACGTGCTCAAGAACGCGACCTCGCTCATCTAGACACACCCCCATGCTTCGCGCACTGCGTGTCGCTTCGCACACCCCCTCGCCGGCGGCAATGCCGGCGGCCCGGCAAAGCCGGTTCCGCGGCATTCCCCGACTGGCCGCGTAAGCTCCCTGTGCCCGCGCAGCATTCCAGCGCCATTGCGCGTGCCATCCGTTATTCATGAATCCGGCTACAACCTCTCCTTCCCTGCGCCAGCGCCTCTCCCGCTGGGTCCCGTGCCTGGCCTGGCCCCGCCCTTCCGCCGCATTGCTGCGCAGCGAGGCGATGGCCGGCATCACCGTGGCGCTGATGGTGATCCCGCAAGGCGTGGCGTATGCAGCGCTGGCGGGCATGCCGCTGGTGACGGGGGTGTACGCGGCGCTGTTCCCCGCGCTGATCGCGGTGATGTTCAGTTCGTCGCAGCGGCTGTCGGTCGGGCCCACCGCGCTCACCAGCCTGCTGGTCGGCGCCTCGCTCGCGCCCCTGGCGGTTGCAGGCAGCGCCGAATGGGTGGCGATGGCGGTGTGGCTCACGCTGATGTCGGGCGCCATCCAGATCGTGCTGGGCGCGGGGCGCTTCGGCTGGCTGCTGCGGCTGGTCAATTCGCCGGTGCTTATCGGCTTCACTCAAGGCGCGGCGGTGCTGATCGCCATCTCGCAGCTGCCCGCGCTGCTGGGCTTCACGGGGCGGACCATTGCGCAGGTGCTGCGCGGCGGCCCGCTACCCGACCTCGTGGCCATTGCCTTCGGGCTCGGCAGCATCGCGGTGCTGTGGCTGGGCAAGCGCCTGCTGCCGCGCTTTCCGACCACGATGGCGCTGGTGGCCGGCGCGGCCGCCATCAGCTGGCTCGTCGACTACGCGCTGCGCGGCGGTGCGGTGGTGGGCAGCCTGCCTTCGGGCCTGCCCTCGCTCTACTGGCCGGGCCTGCTGCCCATGAGCACCTTCAGCGCGCTGGTGCTGCCGGCGTTGATGATCACGCTTGTGAGTTTCCTCGAAACCGCGTCGAGCGCCAAGGTCGACAACGCGCGCGCCGGCACGCTGTGGAACGAAAACCAGGATCTGATCGGCCAGGGCCTCGCCAAGCTGACCTCGGGCTTCACGGGCGCGTTTCCCACCAGCTCGTCGTTCTCGCGCTCGGCCATCACGCTCTATGCAGGCGCGCAGACCGGCTGGGCCACGCTGTTCAGCGTGGCGGTGGTGGCCGGTGCGCTGCTGTGGCTGATGCCGCTGCTGTACCACGTGCCGCAGGCGGTGCTGGCGGCGGTGGTGGTCACGGCCATCCTCGGGCTGGTGAAGCCCGCGAGCTTCACGGCGCTGTGGCGCATCTCGCGCATCGAGGCCGGCATTGCCTTCGGCACCTTCGTGCTGACCATCGCGACCGCCCCCAGCATCTACTGGGGCGTGCTCGGCGGGCTGCTGGCGAGCATGGCGCACTACATGTACCGCCACCTGCATCCGCGCATCATCGAGGTGGGCCTGCACCCCGACGGCAGCCTGCGCGACCGCAACCTCTGGAAGCTGCCGCCGCTGGCGCCGCAGCTGTATGCGCTGCGCATGGACGCCGAGCTCGACTTCGCCTCGGCCTCCACGCTCGAACGCGCGCTCACGGTGGCGCTGGCCGAGCGGCCCGACCTCACCGACGTGTGCCTGTTCGCGCAGCCCATCAATCGCATCGACATCACCGGCGCCGAAGTGTTCGGCTCGATCCGCCGGATGATGGAATCCAAGGGCATCCGCCTGCACCTGAGCGGCCTCAAGCTGCCCGCGATGCAGGTGCTGGAGCGCGCCGGCCTGCTGGCGCCGGGACCGATGCTGTTCAGCTATCGCACCGATGGCGAAGCGCTCGCGGCGCTGATGCCGCGTATCGACGAGTCCGAGGAACAGGAAGCCGCCGCCTGACCTGCCAGCGCCCATGAAGTCCACCATCGAAGAACTGGTCGCGTTCCGCACGGTGGTGGACACGGGCTCGATCACGGCTGCGTCCGAGCAGTTGGCGCAAACGGTCTCGGGCATCAGCCGCGCGTTGAGCCGGCTCGAACAGAAGCTCGACACCACGCTGCTGCGCCGCACCACGCGGCGGCTCGAACTCACGGAGGAAGGCGCGGCCTTCCTGCAGCGCACGCGCGCGATCCTCGATGCCATCGACGATGCCGAGGAGCAGATGGCCGCGCGCCGCCAGCAGCCGGCCGGGCGCCTGCGCGTTAATGCCGCCTCGCCCTTCATGCTGCACGCCATCGTGCCGCTGGTGCCGGAGTTCCGAAAGCTCTATCCGCAGATCAGCCTCGAACTCGACACCGACGACCTGCCCATCGACCTGCTGGAGCGCCGCACCGACATCGCGATCCGTATCGGCCCGCTGCGCGACTCCACGCTGCATGCGCGCCCGCTCGGCACGCACCGCCTGCGCGTGCTCGCGAGCCCTGCGTACCTCGAGGCACACGGCAAGCCGCGCAAGGTGAGCGACCTCGCCGAACACGTGCTGCTGGGCTTCACCCAACCCGAGTCGCTGAACCGCTGGCCCCTGCGTGGCGTGCATGGCGACGAATGGAACATCGCGCCCACACTGATGGCATCGAGCGGCGAAACGCTGCGCCAGCTGGCGCTGGCCGGTGTGGGCGTCGTCTGCCTGTCGGACTTCATGACGGGTGCCGACCGCGCCAGCGGCGCGCTGGTGCAGGTGCTGGCAAAGGACTCGGCAGACGTGCGCCAGCCGGTCAACGCGGTGTACTACCGCAACACGCAGCTGTCGGCGCGCATCACGTCGTTTCTGGATTTCCTGTCGCAGCGCATGGCCTGAGTGCGCAGGCGGCGGCGCTGCTTACTGCGCCTGCTTCGCGACGAAGCGTTCCACGGACGCCGACTTGATCTCGTAGCCGCTCACGCCCATGTCCGCCGACGAGTAGCGCGCCGCCTTCAGCGTGCCGCTGACGTACACCGTGTCCATCGCGTGCAGGCCCTTCACGGCGGCAGGCGCGATCACGTGCACGATCTGGTTGGCGGGCGGCGGCGGCGTGTGGATGCAGGCGCCGAAATACGGCACCAGCAGGAATTCGCGAATGCCGTCCTGCGCAGCGTCGAGCGGCACGACGAAGCCCGCGAGCTTGGCCGCCTTGCCGTCGAGCGCCACGTTGACCGGGGCGTTGTCCCAGACGGCACGCATCTCGTCGAGCATCTGGATCGCGCGCGGATCGTTGTCGCGCAGCGCTTCGAGGCTGATGTTGCGGTAGCGTTTGGTGGGGTCCCAGCTCTTGGGAATCAGCGCTTCCCACTTGAGTTCAGGGGCCGCGGCCGTGCTCGTGCCCTGCACCGCCGCTGTCCCTGGACCGCAGCCGGTCAGGAGCGCCGCGGCCGACGCAAGCAGAAGCACAGCCAACACGGCGCGCGAAAAGAGCCTTCTCATGATCACGATTCTGCTTGGGAGATGTTTCAGACCCGTAAAGCAGGGCCTTTTGCACTCAATTCGTCCCAGATCAGAGGAATTCAGCGCAACGAAGCCGAATGCGCGCTCAGTCGCGTACCGGCCCGCGCAGGCTCTTGATCTGCGAACGCTGGCTCTTGCCTTCGAGCCGGCGCTGCTTGGAGCCATAGGTCGGCTTGGTCGCGCGCCGCACGCGCGGCGCGGTGGCCACGCTGTCGACCACAGTCTGCAGCCGCGCGAGCGCGTCGGCGCGGTTCATCTCCTGCGTGCGGTGCTGCTGCGCCTTGAGCACGAACACGCCCTCCAGCGTGATGCGGCTGTCGCGCAGCGCGAGCAGCCTCTCTTTCACGTCGGCCGGCAGCGAGCTGGCGTGGATGTCGTAGCGCAGGTGCACCGCGCTCGACACCTTGTTGACGTTCTGCCCGCCCGCGCCCTGCGCCCGAATGGCGCTGAAGTCGACCTCGTCGGGGTCGATCAGGACGGCCGGACGAAGCATGCGCTCAGACCCGTTCGAAGATGGCGGCAATGCCCTGCCCGCCGCCGATGCACATCGTGACCAGCGCATAGCGCCCCTGCACGCGCTGCAGCTCGGCGATCGCCTTCGTCGTGATGATCGCGCCGGTCGCGCCCACCGGGTGGCCCAGCGAAATGCCCGAGCCGTTCGGGTTCACCTTGGCCGGATCGAACCCCAGTTCCTTGATGACCGCGCAGGCCTGCGCTGCAAAAGCTTCGTTCGACTCGATCACGTCGAAGTCGCTGACCTTCAGGCCGGTGCGCTCCAGCACCTTGCGCGTGGCAGGCACAGGGCCGATGCCCATGTATGCGGGCTCGACACCGGCATGCGCGTAGCCGACGAGGCGCGCGAGCGGCTTCAGCCCCAGCGCCTTCGCGCGGCCGCCCTCGGCCAGCACCACGGCAGCGGCGCCGTCGTTGATGCCCGATGCGTTGCCGGCGGTCACGAGGCCGTCCTTCTTGAACGCGGGCTTCATCTTCGACAGCGTCTCGACGGTGGTGTCGGCACGCACATGCTCGTCGGTGTCGAACAGCACGACGCCCTTGCGCGTCTTCACCTCGACCGGAACGATCTGCTCCTTGAAGCGGCCCGCCGCGATGGCGGCCGCCGCGCGCTGCTGGCTGGTCACGGCCAGTTCGTCCATCTGCTCGCGTGTGATGCCGTAGCGCGCCGCCACGTTCTCGGCCGTGATGCCCATGTGGATCTTCTCCCACGGGTCGTGCAGGATGCCCAGCATGTAGTCGACCAGCACCGCATCGCCCATGCGCGCGCCGTAGCGCGCCGAGGTGTCGAAGTACGGGCCGCGGCTCATCGATTCGGAGCCGCCGCCGATGGCGATGTCGCAGTCGCCCAGCGCAATGGCCTGCGCCGCAGACACGATGGCCTGCAGGCCCGAGCCGCAGAGGCGGTTGACGTTGAAGGCCGGCGTCTCGATCGGGCAGCCCGCGTCGATAGCGGCCACGCGGCTCAGGTACGCATCCTTCACGTCGGTGGGAATCACGTTGCCCATCACCACATGGCCGATGGCATCGGCGGCCACGCCGCTGCGTTCGATGGCGGCCTTGACGGCGGTGGTGGCCAGCTGGGTATTGGGCACATCCTTCAGCGCGCCGCCGAAGGTGCCGATGGCGGTGCGGGCGGTGCCGACCACGAAGATGTCGCGCGAGGTCATGGAATGTCTCTCCTGGATGAAAGCGAAAGCCGCGCTCGGCGGCGGCTGCAGGAAGACGATTCTGACGGCGAACGGCGCAACGGGTTGTCGCGCCCGGAATACCGGGGCCTCAGCCGCGCGAAACCGGCTTCGGCGCCACGTCGGTCACGTCGCCGGCGCTGCCGCGGATGCGCACCGGGCGCTCCACCGACTCGCCGCGCGCCCGCGCATTGGCCACGTCGGCGGCGGTCGGCTCGGCCGGCTGTGCCGCATGGCGAAATTTGTCGAAGCCCGAGCGCGGGTTGAAGCGCCCGCCCATCGAAGACATCCAGGGCGTCACGGGCTTGCCCGTGAGACGCCCCCAGGCGTAGCGCACACCCCACACGGCCGCCAGCAGCACGACCGCCGCGGCCAGGCTGGCCGCGAAAACCAGCCCCAGGAGCAGAAGAATGACGCGAAAAATGAAGTTCATCATCCGACTTTAGGCCGAAGCCGCCGCCGTTGGTTCCCCCGCCTTGCCGAAGGAAAACTGTCCGGGCGACCGGATCGGGTCGGTCGTGACCTCGATCGTGTCCTTCGGCCCGAAGCTTCCGTCCAGCAGCAGCTTCGACAGCGGGTTCTCGATGCGCTGCTGTATCGCTCGCTTCAGCGGCCGCGCGCCGAACACCGGGTCGAAGCCAACCTTGGCGATCTCCGCCAGCGCCGCTGGCGACACCTCCAGCCCCAGATCCATCTTCGCGAGCCGCGCCTGCAGCACCTTGAGCTGGATCGCAGCGATCGATTCGATGTTCTTCGCGTCCAGCGCATGGAACACGACCGTCTCATCGATGCGGTTCAGAAACTCGGGGCGGAAGTAGTTCTTCAGCTCGTCCCACACCGCTTCCTTGATCTCCTCCGAGGGCTTGCCCACCATGGCCTGGATGATGGGCGAGCCGATGTTGCTCGTCATCACGATCACGGTGTTCTTGAAGTCCACGGTACGGCCCTGGCCGTCGGTCAGGCGCCCATCGTCGAGCACCTGCAGCAGCACGTTGAACACGTCGGGGTGGGCCTTCTCGACCTCGTCGAGCAGCACCACGCTGTAGGGCTTGCGGCGCACGGCTTCCGTGAGGTAGCCGCCCTCCTCGTAGCCCACGTAGCCCGGCGGCGCGCCGATCAGGCGGGCGACCGAATGCTTCTCCATGAACTCGCTCATGTCGATGCGGATCAGGTGGTCTTCGCTGTCGAACAGGAAGCCCGCGAGCGCCTTGCACAGCTCGGTCTTGCCCACGCCCGTGGGGCCGAGGAAGAGGAACGAGCCGGTCGGGCGGTTCGGGTCGGACAGGCCCGAGCGCGAGCGGCGGATCGCATTGGCGACCGCGCCGATGGCCTCGTCCTGGCCGACCACGCGCTCGTGCAGCTTGTCTTCCATCACGAGCAGCTTGTCGCGCTCGCCCTGCATCAGCTTGGCGACCGGGATGCCGGTGGCGCGCGCCACGACTTCGGCGATTTCTTCCGAACCGACCTGGGTGCGCAGCAGCGTGGGCGCGCTGGACTTGCCCTTGCTCGCCTCGCTGGCCTCGGCTTCCTTCAGGCGCTTCTCGAGCGCCGGCAGCTGGCCGTACTGGAGCTCGGCGACCTTGTTGAAGTCGCCCTTGCGCTTCCATTCCTCGATCTGGAACTTGATCTTGTCGACGTCTTCCCGCACCTGCGCGCTGCCCTGGGCCTGGGCCTTCTCGGCCTGCCAGATCTCGTCGTAGTCGGCGATCTCCTTCTGCAGCTTCTCGATCTCGCCTTCGATCAGGCCGAGCCGCTTCTGCGAGGCCTCGTCCTTCTCACGGCGCACGGCCTCGCGCTCGATCTGCAGCTGGATCAGGCGGCGGTCGAGCCGGTCCATGACCTCGGGCTTGGAGTCCATCTCGATCTTGATCTTGGCCGCAGCCTCGTCGATCAGGTCGATGGCCTTGTCGGGCAGGAAGCGGTCGGTGATGTAGCGGTCGGACAGCTCGGCCGCGGCCACGATGGCCGGGTCGGTGATCTGCACGCCATGGTGCACTTCGTACTTCTCCTGCAGGCCGCGCAGGATGGCGATGGTGGCCTCCACGCTCGGCTCGCCCACGATGATCTTCTGGAAGCGGCGCTCCAGGGCGGCATCTTTCTCGATGTACTTGCGGTATTCGTCGAGCGTGGTGGCACCCACGCAGTGCAGCTCGCCGCGCGCGAGCGCGGGCTTGAGCATGTTGCCCGCGTCCATGGCGCCTTCGGCCTTGCCGGCACCGACCATGGTGTGCAGCTCGTCGATGAAGACGATGGTCTGGCCTTCGTCCTTCGCGAGTTCATTCAGAACAGTCTTCAGCCGCTCCTCGAACTCACCGCGAAATTTGGCACCAGCCAGCAACGCGGCCATGTCGAGCGACAACACCCTTTTGCCCTTGAGCGACTCGGGCACCTCGCCCGCGACGATGCGCTGGGCCAGGCCTTCGACGATGGCGGTCTTGCCCACGCCGGGTTCGCCGATGAGCACGGGGTTGTTCTTGGTGCGGCGCTGCAGCACCTGGATGGCGCGGCGGATTTCCTCGTCGCGTCCGATGACCGGGTCGAGCTTGCCCAGCCGGGCGCGCTCGGTGAGGTCGAGGCAGTATTTCTTGAGGGCTTCGCGCTGGCCTTCGGCATCGGCGCTGTTCACGCCCTGCCCGCCGCGCACGGCGTCGATGGCCGATTCGAGCGACTTGCGGCTCAGGCCATTCTCCTTGGCGATCTTGCCGATGTCGGCCTTGCTGTCGGCCAGCGCCAGCAGGAAGAGTTCGCCCGCGATGAACTGGTCGTTGCGTTTGATGGCTTCCTTCTCGGTGGCCTGCAGCAACTTGCCCAGTTCGGGGCCGACCTGGACGATGTCGTGGCCCTGCACCTGCGGCAGCTTCTTGATGGCGGCTTCGGCCGCCTGCGTCAGGCCCGGTACGTTGACGCCGGCACGCTCCAGCAGGGCGCGCGGGCCGTCGTCCTGGCGCAGCATCGCGAGCAGCAGGTGGGCCGGCTCGATGTAGGCGTTGTCGTTGCCCAGCGCGAGCGACTGTGCGTCGCCCAGTGCTTCCTGAAATTTGGTGGTGAGTTTGTCTTGTCGCATGGCTTGATTCCTGCATTCAAAATAGGGCCGTTCGCAGTCCCTTCAAGTGCAAATCCGCTTGCGGGGCTTTTTCAGGTTCTTTTCCCTTCGGCTGTTTTTGGAGTCCATCATGTTCTTTTCAAGGCGCAATGTCGTGTCGCGCGGGGTGCAGCTGCTGCTGGCACTGGGTTTGTCGGGTGCCGTACTGGCTCCCGCACAGGCCCAGAACGGCACGCCGATCCGCCTGCTGGTGGGCTTCCCCGCCGGGGCCGGCAGCGACGCCATTGCACGCACGCTGGGCGAAAAACTCAAGGACGTGCTGGGCGTGCCGGTGGTGGTCGAGAACCGCGCCGGCGCGGGCGGGCAGATCGCGGCGACGGTGCTGAAGTCTTCGCCGGCCGACGGCCACACGCTGTTCCTGTCGCATGACCACACCATCTCGATCCTGCCGCAGGTGGTGAAGAACCCGGGCTTCAACCCTGCCACCGACTTCGTGCCCGTGGCCGGCTTCGCCACCTTCGCCAACGTGCTGGCGGTGTCGGGCGGCACGCCGGCCAAGAGCATCGACGAGTACGTGAAGTGGGTCCGCACGCAGAAGGGCGGCAAGGAAACCATCGGCATCCCGGCGCCGGCCTCGATCCCCGAGTTCCTGGTGAAGATGATCTCGGAGAAGTACAAGATCGACGTGCAGCCCGCGCCCTATCGCGGCAGCGCGCCCATGACGGCCGACATGCTGGGCAACCAGATCACCGCGGGCATCGCCTCGGTGCCGGACTTCATCGAGAACCACAAGGCGGGCAAGGTGCGCATCGTCGCCTCCATCGGCGCCAAGCGTCAGGCGGTGATTCCGAACGTGCCGACCTTCACCGAGCTGGGCTTCGCGAACCTGGAAGACCTGCCCTACTACGGCATCTTCGCGCCGGTGGGCACGCCGCAGCCGATCATCGACAAGTACGGCGACGCGCTGCAGAAGGTACTGGCGATGCCCGACGTGAAGCAGAAGCTGACGACGATGGGGCTGACGGTCGGCTAC
Organism: Variovorax sp. Root434; assembly: GCF_001426595.1. Taxonomy (NCBI): domain Bacteria; kingdom Pseudomonadati; phylum Pseudomonadota; class Betaproteobacteria; order Burkholderiales; family Comamonadaceae; genus Variovorax; species Variovorax sp. Root434. The sequence goes on along the minus strand of NZ_LMEK01000008.1, from coordinate 49,183 downwards.
GAGCCGCAGGGCCAGTTCGCGGGCCGCGTGCGCACGTACACGCAGACCTGGGAACGGATCATTCAAGCGAGCGGCTTCAAACCCCTCTAACCTCTTGCTCCCTCTCCCCTCGGGGAGAGGGTTGGGGTGAGGGCCGGCGGCCTTCGCAAGAGCGAGTTGTCGAATGAGCGCTGCGGCCCCCTCACCCTAACCCTCTCCCCAAGGGGAGAGGGAACAAGACAAGTCAGGCGTTCGGAGCGCTGATGCCCCAGCGCGCCAGCGCCGCGTCGTCGGCCACGCGCGCATCGACCCAGCGGGCGCCTTCGGGCGTCTGCTCTTTCTTCCAGAACGGCGCCTGGGTCTTGAGATAGTCCATCAAGAATTCGCAGGCCTCGAAGCTCTGGCCGCGGTGCGCCGACACCACCGCCACCATCATGATCTGGTCCAGCGGCTGCAAGAGGCCCACGCGGTGGATCACGCGCGCGCCCAGGATATCGAAGCGCTTGTGCGCCTCGTCGATCATGGCCTCGATGGCCTTCTCGGTCATGCCGGGGTAGTGCTCCAGCTCCATCGAAGCCACGCTGCTGCCGTCGTTTCGATCTCGCACGGTTCCCACGAAACTGCAGACAGCACCCACGCGCTTGTCGCCGGCACGCAACGCGGCGACCTCCTGGCCCAGGTCGAAATCGGCTGTCTGGATCGAAACACGCGCAACGCTCATCTCCGGATTGTGGCATCGCGATAGACTGCGGCAATGCCTTGCCTCGCCACGCTCTCCTCAGTGCTTTCGCACCCCGAGAGCCGTTGCGCGCGCCAGGGCAGCAACAAAGCCAAAAAACCAAAGCTCGTCTGACCGGAGCCGAGGTTCCGTCGTCGGATGAGCGACGGAACCTGCAAAAGGCTTTGGCCCCTTTCGGGTTGTGCGCGCATCGGGCGATGGTTCATTCCATCGGTCGATTCCTGAAAGGAAGCCCGCGTGCCTCAACAACAACCAAGCTCCACCACCCCTGATTACTCCGGCTTCTGGGCGGCCCTCGTTACCCCGTTCCGCGATGGCGCGGTAGACCATGCCGCCCTCGCCGCGCTGACGCGGCGGCTCGCCGACGATGGCGTGACGGGCTTCGTGCCCTGCGGCTCGACCGGCGAGGCCGCCGCGCTCGATGAAGCCGAGCAACTGGCCGTGCTCGATACCGTGCTGGCCGCGGCCGGCGAACTGCCGGTGATCATGGGCATTTCCGGCTACCACCTGGGCAAGGCCACGGCCTGGGCTCGCAAGCTCTCGGAACGCCCGCTGGCGGGCCTGCTGGTGGCCGCGCCGCACTACGTACGGCCGTCGCAGGCCGGCCTGCTCGAATGGTTCCGCGCCATCGCCGATGCCAGCACGGTGCCGGTGCTGGTCTATGACATTCCCTATCGCACCGGCGTCACCATCGCTCGCGACACGCTGCTGGCGCTGGCCGAACATCCGCGCATCCGCGGCATCAAGGACTGCGGCGGCGACATGGCCAAGACGCGCGCCGTGATCGCCGACGGCCGGCTGCAGGTTCTGACGGGCGAGGACCACCAGATCTTCGGCACCATGGCCGAAGGCGGCGCGGGCGCCATCGCGGCCAGCGGCAATGTGCAGACGCGCCGCTTCGTGCGGCTGGTGCGTTTGCTGGCGGACAACCGCCTGGCCGAGGCGCGCGCCGAATGGCAGGCGCTGCAACCGCTGGTGGAGATGCTCTTTGCCGAACCGAATCCCGGCCCGCTGAAGGCGCTGCTGGCGCATGCGGGCGAAATGCAGGACGAGTTGCGCTCGCCGATGACCCGCGCATCCGACGGCCTGCGCGAGCGCCTGGTGACGCTCGACGCCTCGCTCAACCGCCCGTGACGGGTGGAAAGAAAGCGACTTCGCAGCCTTCGCCCAAGGCGGCGGCTTCGTCGCTCATCGCCTGATCGAGCGCCATGCGCACCGCCTTGCCGCGTGCAAGCGCGGTGGCGTAGGCGCCGCCCCGGGCGATGAGTTCGTCGCGCAGGGCCGAAAGCGTCCCGGCCTTCGTGTCGACGGTTTCGCCGCTGCTGGAAAGGGCTTCGCGCACCGAGGCGAAGTAACGGATCTGGATCTTCATGTGACTCAACCCAGCAACGACGCGAACGGAATGAAGTCGACGGTGTCGCCCGCCTTGATCGTCCGGCCGGCCGGGTTATCGATCAAGCCATCGCCCCAGACCATCGAGGTCAGCACGCCCGAACTCTGGTTGCCGAACAGGTCGAGGCCACCGTCCGCGTTGCGCCGCGTGCGCAGGAACTCGCGGCGCTTGTCGGCGCGCAACCAGTCGAAATCGGCGCGCATCTTCACCGCTTCCGGCGCGACGCGCGTGGCGCCCTGCAGCGCCAACAGGAAGGGCCGCACGAGCATCAGGAAGGTCAGGAAGCTCGACACCGGATTGCCGGGCAGCCCCGTCACATGGCAGGCGCCCTGCCCGTTGCGGCGCGCGATGGAGCCGTAGGCGAAAGGCTTGCCGGGCTTCATCGACAGCGACCAGAGCTGCAACTCGCCCAGCGATTGCAGTGCCGCGCGGATGTGGTCTTCCTCGCCGACGGAGACGCCGCCGGTGGTGATGATCAAGTCGCTCGTCTCCGCCGCATCGCGCAACGCGGCGATGGTGGCTTCGCGGTCGTCGGGCACGATGCCCAGGTCGTTCACTTCGCAGCCCAGGCGGCGCAGCAGGGCCCGCATGAAGAAGCGGTTGGAGTTGTAGATGGCGCCGGGCTTCATCGCGTCGGGCGCGACCTCGCCGGGCATCACCAATTCGTCGCCAGTGGAGAGCATGGCCACGCGCGGCTTGCGGGCCACCTGCAGGCGGTCGAAGCCCACGCTGGCCGCGAGGCCGAGCGCGGCGGGCGTGAGGCGCTCGCCCTTCTTCAGCACGACGTCGCCCGAGGCCACGTCTTCGCCTGCGCGGCGGATCCATTGGCCGACAGCGGGAACGATGGCGATGCGCACCGAGCCCAGGCTGCCTTCCTGCGGCGTGGCCGTGGTGTCTTCCTGCATCACGACGGCATCGGCGCCTTCGGGGATCTGCGCGCCCGTGAAGATGCGCGCCGCGGTGCCGGCCTCGAGCGGCGTGCCGACGGTACCTGCGGGGATGCGCTGCGTCACCTTCAGTTCGGCGCCCGATGCGGCACAGTCGGCCGCGCGTACGGCGTAGCCGTCCATCGCGCTGTTATCGCGCGGCGGCACGGTGAGGCCGGAGACGAGGTCCTGCGCAAGCACACGGCCGTCGGCGTCGAAGGTACCGACGCTCTCGGCGGGCAGCTTCGGCAATGCCTTCGCGAGCAGGACCGCGATCGCCTCATCGAGCGGCATCAGCGGCGGGCGCGAGGAAGAAGCGGCGAAAGGAACGGGTGAATCAGCCATGGTGATCGGGGTTGTATTCGAAGCGGTCGCCGCTGTCGATCAACCACCTCGCAATGGCCTCGGCGTCGTTGAGGTCGAACAACGGCCGCTCGGTGGGCGACGGCAGGCTGGCGGGCGCATCGGTGGCCACAGCGATGACGAAAGGATCGTCCGCGTACAGCACAGGCCGCGACGGCTCGCCCGCTTCCGGCAGCCGCCAGACCTCGATCTTGAGCACGTCGCTGTGGCGGAAGCCCTCGACCAGCACCCAGTCGGCAGCCGGGTGCACCTCGGCCAGCAGTTGGTGCACGCTGAGTTCGACGGGAGCCTCGAACTCGCGCATCACGGCCAGCCGCTTGTCGGAGGCGACGACCACCTCGAAGGCACCCGCCTCGCGGTGACGATAGGTGTCCTTGCCTGGATGGTCGATGTCGAACTTGTGGTGCGCGTGCTTGACCACCGACACGCGCTGGCCGAGCTGCTTGAACGCCGGGATCAGGCGCTCCAGCAGCGTGGTCTTGCCCGCGCCCGAATAGCCGGCGAAACCGACGACTTTCATGTCCCGGCGCGACCGCGATCAGTCACAGTTTTCGGCGATGTAAGCCTTGACGGCCTCGGCATCCGCAGGCAGCTTGACGACGCGCTTGGGCAGCGCCTCGATGCCTTCGAACTTCTTCGGCCGCGCGGGCTCCGCGCCGAGCGCCTCGACGAGCGTGGCCGCGAACTTGATCGGCAGCGCGGTTTCGAGCACCACCATCGGCACGCCGGGCACGAGCTGTTCGCGCGCGGCCTTCAGGCCGTCTGCCGTGTGCGGGTCGACCAGCGTGGCAAAGCGCTTGTCGGTGTCGCGAATGGTGGCCAGGCGGTCGGCGTGCGTGCTGCGGCCGCTCTTGAAGCCGAAGCGTTCGGCGGCCTGCTTGAACGCCGGGTCGGCGCTGAGGTCGAAGCTGCCCTGCAGGCCCAGGTCGTCCACGAACAGCTTGCGCAGCTTGGCCGCATCGCGCCCGACCAGGTCGAACACGAAGCGCTCGAAGTTGCTGGCCTTGCTGATGTCCATCGACGGGCTGGAGGTCTCGTGCGTGTCGACGGCCGCGCGCACGCGGTAGACGCCGGTGCGGAAGAACTCGTCGAGCACGTCGTTCTCGTTGGTGGCGACCACCAGCGTCTGGATGGGCAGGCCCATCGAACGCGCCACGTGGCCCGCACAGACGTTGCCGAAGTTGCCCGAGGGCACGGTGAAGCTCACCGGCTTGTCGTTGCTCGCCGTGGCCTGGAAATAGCCGGCGAAGTAGTAGACGACCTGCGCCAGCAGCCGCGCCCAGTTGATCGAGTTGACGGTGCCGATGCGGTACTTGCGCTTGAAGCCCAGGTCGTTCGACACGGCCTTGACGATGTCCTGGCAATCGTCGAACACGCCGGTGATGGCGATGTTGTGGATGTTCTCGTCCTGCAGGCTGAACATCTGCGCCTGCTGGAACGGGCTCATGCGGCCGTCGGGCGAGGTCATGAAGACGCGCACGCCCTTCTTGCCGCGCATGGCGTATTCGGCCGCGCTGCCGGTGTCGCCGCTGGTGGCGCCGAGGATGTTGAGCTCCGCGCCGCGGCGGGCCAGCTCGTACTCGAACAGGTTGCCCAGCAGCTGCATCGCCATGTCCTTGAAGGCCAGCGTGGGGCCGTTGGACAGGGCTTCGAGGTACACGCCGTCCTCGAGCTCGCGCAGCGGCACGATCTCGTCGGTGCCGAACACTTCGGCGGTGTAGGTCTTCGCGCAGATCGCCTTCAGGTCGGCCGGCGGAATGTCGTCGATGTAGAGCGAGAGGATCTCGAAGGCCAGTTCGGCGTACGGCAGCGCGCGCCATTTGGCGAGCGTGGCAGTGTCGACCTGCGGATACGCCTCGGGCAGATAGAGGCCTCCATCGGGCGCAAGGCCTTCGAGGAGGATTTCGCAGAAGCGCTTGCGGTCCGGGTGGCCGCGGGTGCTCAGGTAGTTCACTTCAACTCTTCCTTGCGGATGCGCACGATGGGTTCGAGCACGGTCGGCAGTGCTTGCAATTCGGCGATCACGTCGTTGACGGTGCCTTCGCGCGCGTCATGCGTGAGGATGATCAGGTCGGTCTGCGTGGAACCTTCGCCGCCCACCTCGTCGGCTTCGCGCTGCAGCACGGCGTCGATGCTGATGCCGGCGGTGGCCAGCAGGCCCGTGACCTTGGCGAGCACGCCGGCCTGGTCGGCCACGCGCAGGCGCAGGTAGTAGCTGGTGACGACTTCCGACATCGGCAGCACCTTCAGGTCGCTCATTGCGTCGGGATGGAAGGCCAGGTGCGGCACGCGGTGCGCGGCGTCGGCCGTGTGCAGGCGGGTAATGTCGACGAGGTCGGCGATCACGGCGCTGGCGGTCGGCTCGCTGCCCGCGCCCTTGCCGTAGTAGAGCGTGGTGCCCACGGCGTCGCCGTGCACCACCACCGCGTTCATAGCGCCTTCGACGTTGGCAAGCAGGCGCTTGGACGGCACCAGCGACGGGTGCACGCGCAGCTCGATGCCCTTGGCGGTGCGCTTGGTAACGCCCAGCAGCTTGATGCGGTAGCCCAGCTGCTCGGCGTACCTGATGTCCTGCGCGGCGAGCTTGGTGATGCCCTCGATGTGGGCCTTGTCGAACTGCACCGGAATGCCGAAGGCGATGGCGCTCATCAGCGTGACCTTGTGGCCGGCGTCCACGCCCTCGATGTCGAAGGTCGGATCGGCTTCGGCGTAGCCCAGGCGTTGCGCTTCTTTGAGCACGGTCGCGAAGTCCAGGCCCTTGTCGCGCATCTCAGACAGGATGAAGTTGGTGGTGCCGTTGATGATCCCGGCCAGCCACTGGATGCTGTTGGCCGTGAGGCCTTCGCGCAGCGCCTTGATGATCGGGATGCCGCCGGCCACCGCAGCCTCGAAGGCCACCATCACGCCCTTGGCGTGCGCGGCCGCGAAGATCTCGGTGCCGTGCACGGCGAGCAACGCCTTGTTGGCCGTCACCACGTGCTTGCCGGCCGCGATGGCCTCGAGCACCAGCTGCTTGGCGATGCCGTAGCCGCCGATCAGCTCGATGACGATGTCGATGTCGGGGTTGGCGATGACTTCGCGCGCATCGGCAACCACCTTGACGCCCTCGCCGGCCACTTCGCGAGCGCGGGCGGTGTCGAGGTCGGCCACCATGGTGATCTCGATGCCGCGGCCGGCGCGGCGCTTGATCTCTTCCTGGTTGCGTTGCAGCACCTTGAAGGTGCCGCTGCCGACCGTGCCTGCACCGAGCAGGCCTACTTGGATGGGTTTCATTGGGATGGTCGCGTTCATGGTTTCGATGGTGTGGCGGCAGCAGCGATGCAGGCAGGCTTCATGGGCGCGACTTGCGGCGCAGGCGGTACTGCTCCAGGAACCTCGCGATGCGGTTGATGGCCTCGCGCAGGTCGTCCTCATGGGGCAGGAACACGATGCGGAAGTGATCCGGCGTGGCCCAGTTGAAGCCGGTGCCCTGCACCAGCATCACGCGGGTGTCCTTCAGCAGCTCGAGGAAGAACTGGCGGTCGTCGTCGATCGGATAGACCTCCGGATCGAGCTTGGGAAACATATAGAGCGCGGCGCTGGGCTTGACGCAGCTCACGCCCGGAATGGCGGTGATCAGTTCGTAGGCCAGGTCGCGCTGGCGGCGCAGGCGGCCGCCCTCGCACACGAGATCGTTGATGCTCTGGTAGCCGCCGAGCGCGGTCTGGATGGCCCACTGGCCCGGCACGTTGGCGCACAGGCGCATGTTCGAGAGCATGTTCAGGCCCTCGATGTAGTCCTGCGCGCTGCGCTTGTCGCCCGACACCACGAGCCAGCCGGCGCGGTAGCCGCACGAGCGGTAGCTCTTGGAAAGCGAATTGAAGGTGAGCGTGAGCACGTCGCTCGACAGGCTGGCGATGGCGGTGTGCTTGATGCCGTCGTACAGGACCTTGTCGTAGACCTCGTCGGCGAAGATCACGAGGCCGTGTTCGCGCGCGATGCCCACGATGCTCTTGAGCAGTTCGTCGGAATACAGCGCACCGGTCGGGTTGTTCGGGTTGATGACCACGATGCCCTTGGTGCGCGGCGTGATCTTGGCGCGGATGTCGTCAAGGTTCGGCATCCAGCCGTTGGCCTCGTCGCACAGGTAGTGCACCGGCGTGCCGCCCGACAGGCTCGTGGAGGCGGTCCACAGCGGGTAGTCGGGGGCTGGCAGCAGCAGTTCGTCGCCGTCGTTGAGCAGCGCGTTCGTGGACATGGCGATAAGTTCGCTGGCGCCGTTGCCCAGGTAGATGTCGTCGAGGGTGACGCCCGCAATGCCCTGCTTCTGCGTCTCGTGCATCACCGCCTTGCGCGCGGCAAAGACGCCCTTGCTATCCGAGTAACCGGCCGATGCGGGCAGGTTGCGGATCATGTCCTGCTGGATTTCCTCGGGAGCATCGAAGCCGAACACGGCGAGGTTGCCGATGTTGAGCCTGATGATCTTCTGGCCGTCCTCTTCCATCTGCTTGGCGGCATCCATGATGGGACCGCGGATGTCATAGAGAACGTTGGCCAGCTTGGCCGATTTCTTGAGCTGCTTCAAAGGGCCCTCCCGGGCGCGGATTAACGGGTTGAAACGGGTTGCTTACTCGAAGGCAAAGGCCCTTGCGAGCCCCGTGGCACTAGGGAAAACCTATAATTTGACCACAGTTCCCAGTGCCCAGATGAAGCTCCAGCCCGACAAATCCGACGCCCAGTCCCTTACCGCGCACGGCCCCGGCTGGGTTGCGATCAACAACGAAAAGGTCGAAGGCAGCGTAGTGGTGGGCTCGCGCGGCGAGCGCTTCGAATGGAATTGCTCGAGCTTCGACCAGCTCGGCGCCGAACATTTCGAGCAACTGGCCTCCCTGGGCGCGGAATTGATCATTTTCGGCAGCGGAAACCGCATCCGCTTTCCCCAGCCTGGCTGGCTGAAGCCCCTGATGGCGCAACGCACCGGTGTGGAGACCATGGACACCGCTGCCGCCTGCCGAACCTACAACATCCTGGCTGGAGAAGGCCGGCACGTGATCGCCGCCCTGCTGGTCGAGAGCCCGCCGCGTGGCTGAGAGAGGTGTTTTCGGGGTAAAATACCGGGTTGCGAACAGGCCAGCTACCCCTAAGTTAGCAACGACCAATCCTCCATTCCTTGAGCAAGCCCCGTCCGAAACGGGGCGAGAGGGCTCAGGAGCGGAATCTAACGGAGAAAACAAGTTTCATGGCGATCGTTGTCAACAAACCCATTCCTGAATTCGACGCCAACGCCACGGGCGGCCTCAAGGTCTCGAATACCTCGCATCTCGGCCATGTGCTGGTCATGTATTTTTACCCGAAAGATAACACTCCGGGTTGCACTACCGAAGCCATGCAGTTCCGCGACCGCTATAAGGACTTCGAAAAGGCCGGTGCCACGGTGTTCGGCGTATCCCGCGACAACATGAAGTCGCACGACGAATTCAAGGCCAAGCTCGAGCTGCCCTTCGAACTCATCGCCGACACCGAAGAAAAAATGTGCCACATGTTCGGTGTCGTCAAGAACAAGATCATGTACGGCAAGAAGGTCAAGGGCATCGAGCGCAGCACCTTCCTGATCGGCGCCGACGGCATCCTGAAGGCCGAATGGCGCGGGCTCAAGGTTCCTGGCCATGTCGACGACGTGCTCAAGGCCGTCAAGGCGCTCAAGAAGGCCGCCTGACCGCCTCCCGGCGAGCCGGACGTGCGCTTTTCCGCTCTTGCGTGGGAAATGCCCAACGCAGTGCGTAAAGTGCCCCCGGCGCGTCATCCGCGGTGTGCATAATGGGCTCATGCCGTTGAGCTCCACGACCGCATCCCCCGAACAAAGCCGCCTTGGTCTTCAGGCGGCTTTTTTGTTTTCTGGTTCCCACTTTCTGCGAGCGATCTGACACATGCCATTGCCTCCCGCCCCCACGAAACGCGCTGCATTGCTCTCGCCGGACGCGATCGACGCACCCGCCCGGTCCTCGCACAGGGGTTCGCGCCGCTCCGGCGATTCGCGCGCTGACGAGACCACGGCGCGCAGCCCGCAGCCGCTGGAACTGTTCGACAGCCTCGGCACCGACGGTGCCGGCGGCGGCGAGACCGTGCGTCCGGCACGCCGGGCCAAGTCGAAACCGGCGCCCGCGCCCGTGAGCGCGCCCCAGCCGCAAGCCCTCATCCAGGTTGAGACGAAGGCACCGGTCGTCGCCGTTTCCCCTGCTCCCGCCCCGGCGCCGCAGGCACCGGCGCGGCCCAAACGCAGCAAATCCACCGGCCCCGCCAAGCTGTTCGTGCTCGACACGAACGTGCTGCTGCATGACCCGATGTGCCTGTTCCGCTTCGAGGAGCACGACATCTTCCTGCCGATGATCGTGCTGGAAGAGCTCGACGGCCACAAGAAAGGCACCACCGAAGTCGCGCGCAACGGCCGCCAGACCAGCCGCACGCTCGACGCGCTGGCCGCCGCGCAGGACGCCGACATCGACAGGGGCCTGAAGCTCGACACCACCGGCCACCGCGAGGCCGGCGGCCGGCTGTTCTTCCAGACCGCCCCGCTCGACTACTCGCTGCCGATCAGCCTGCCCCAGGGCAAGGCCGACAACCAGATCCTCGGCGTGGTGCACGCGCTGCGCGACGAGTACGCCAAGGACCGACCGGGCAAGCCGAAGCAGGAAGTGGTGCTGGTGTCGAAGGACATCAACATGCGCGTCAAGGCGCGTGCGCTGGGCCTGGCCGCCGACGACTACCAGAACGACAAGACGCTGGAAGACGGCGACCTGCTGTACGCCGGCTCGCTGGCGCTGCCGCCCGACTTCTGGACCCGCCAGAGCAAGACGGTCGAGAGCTGGCAGAGCGGCAGCAACACCTTCTACCGGATCAGCGGCCCGCTGGTGCCCAACCTGTACATCAACCAGTTCGTGTACTTCGAGGCGCCCGGCGAGCCGAGCATGTACGCCCGCGTCACCGAGATCCGCGACAAGACCGCGGTGCTCAAGACGCTGAAGGACTACAGCTCGGGCAAGAATGCGGTCTGGGGCGTGAACACGCGCAACCGCGAGCAGAACTTCGCGATGAACCTGCTGATGGACCCGGAGATCGACTTCGTCACGCTGACCGGCACCGCCGGCACCGGCAAGACCCTGATGGCGCTGGCCTCCGGCCTCACGCAGGTGCTCGACGACCGCCGCTACACCGAGATCATCATGACCCGCGCGACCGTGAGCGTCGGTGAGGACATCGGCTTCCTGCCCGGCACCGAAGAAGAAAAGATGGGCCCCTGGATGGGCGCGCTCGACGACAACCTCGAGTTCCTGGCCAAGGGCGACGGCGGCGGTGCCGGCGAATGGGGCCGCGCGGCCACCAACGAGCTGATCCGCAGCCGCATCAAGGTCAAGAGCATGAACTTCATGCGCGGGCGCACCTTCCTCAACAAGTACGTGATCATCGACGAGGCGCAGAATCTCACGCCCAAGCAGATGAAGACGCTGATCACCCGTGCCGGCCCCGGCACCAAGATCATCTGCATGGGCAATCTCGCGCAGATCGACACGCCGTACCTCACGGAAGGCTCCTCGGGCCTCACCTTCGCCGTCGACAAGTTCAAGGGCTGGCCGCACGGCGGGCACATCACGCTGGCGCGCGGCGAACGCTCGCGGCTGGCGGATTTCGCGAGCGACGTGCTCTAAGCCGCGGCCCCTGGCCGACAAGAGCCCGCGTGCCCCAAGGGGCATCGCGGGCTTTTTTTCGCCTGCGATGACAGCCTGCTGACAAGACGTTGTCAGGAGCCGGCCCGCACCATCGGGGCTCCTTCAACCACACGAAAGAACACCCATGTACAAGCAGAACGCCATCAGCTGGTTCGAGATCCCCGTCGCCGACATGGACCGTGCGCAAACCTTCTACGAAACCGTGCTGGCCCGCAAGCTGCGCCGCGAGAACTTCGGCGGCCAGACGCTGGCCGTGTTCCCCTACGACGATCCCGCCACCGGCGGCGCCCTGCAGGCCGGTGCCAACGCGAGCGCGCGCGCCGGCACGGGCATCCGCATCTACCTCGACTGCATGCCCAGCATCGACGCCGTGCTCGCGCGGGTCGAGGCGGCCGGGGGCCAGATCGTGGCGCCCAAGTCCGCGCTGCCGCCCGGCATGGGCTTCATCGCCCACCTGCGCGACACCGAAGGCAACGAGGTCGGCCTCCACTCCCTGGAGTGATTCCGTCATGACGCAACGCAACTGGATCGCCGTGGCCAGCGCCGAGCATGCACGGCGCGGCCGCGACCACCGGCCGCTCGGCTTCATGCAGGTCGGCCATGGCAAGCATGCGCCGCTCAAGCGGGTCGCGGCGGGCGACCGCGTCGTCTACTACTCGCCGGCCACGGTGTTCGGCGGCACGGACAAGCTGCAGAGCTTCGTGTCGATCGGCGTCGTGCAGCCCGGCGAGCCTTACGAGTTCGACATGGGCGACGGCTTCGTGCCGTGGCGGCGCGACGTGGCCTACGCGGCCGGGTGCGAGGCGCCGATCGCGCCATTGATCGAGCGCCTGGCCTTCATCGAGAACCCCAGGCAATGGGGCTACAAGTTTCGCTTCGGCATGTTCGACATCACCGATGCCGACATGAAGCTGATCGTCCGGGCCATGAAGGCCGATCCGAAGACGCTGGCACTTTGAGGACAAGCCCTATGGAACCCATCCGCCAACACCAGGACGCCTTCCGCGTCGCGGGCCTCACCGCCCGCACCACCAACCGTGAAGAAAACGACCCCGCCACGGCCCGCATCGGCGCGCTGTGGGATCGGTTCTTCGGCGAACAGACATACGAGTCGACGCCGCACCGCACCACTGACGTCCGCCTCTTCGGTGTCTACTCGGCCTACGAGTCGGACGCCCGCGACGCCTTCGACGTGACGACGGGCGTCGCCGTCTCGGGCGGCGAAGGCAGCCTTGCCATCGAGGCTGGCAACTACCTCGTGTTCACCGGCCAGGGCAAGATGCCGCAGATGATCATCGCCACCTGGCAGCGCATCTGGCAGTATTTCGAAGCTCACCCGGAAATCGCGCGCAGCTACCGCAGCGATTTCGAAGCCTACGAAGGGCCTGACAGGGTGGCGGTCTACATCGGAGTTTCATGAACATCAGGAAAAACCGGCGCGCCCGGCTGGCTGGCTGCCTTCATCTGCCGAACGTCAAGGCGGCCATGCAGCGCGGCAAGCACTGCTTCGTCGAAGGCTTCGCGAAGAAGCTCACCGAAACCCGCTGATGCGCCGCGCCGACCGCCTCTTCCAACTCGTGCAGCTCATCCGCGGACGCCGGCTCACCACGGCTGCGTTCCTGGCGCAGCGCCTCGAGGTGTCGGAGCGCACGGTGTACCGCGACGTGGCCGACCTGCAGCACCAGGGTGTGCCCATCGAGGGCGAGGCCGGCGTGGGTTACCGGCTGGGCGCGGGCTTCGAGCTGCCGCCGCTGATGTTCACGCAGGACGAGGCCTCAGCGCTGATGGCCGCGGCGCGGCTCGCGCAGAGCTGGGTCGATCCGGCACTGGCGCGCGACATCGAGACCGGGCTGGGCAAGATCCTGTCGGTGCTGCCGCCGGCGGCACGCGTCTCGGCCGAGGCGCTGGCACTCTATGCCCCCGCAATGGGCCTGGACGACACGCTGCGCACGCGGCTGCAGACGCTGCGCGAGGCGGTGCAGTCGCACAACAAGCTGCGACTGAGCTACCACGATGTGTCGGGCGATGCGAGCGAACGCACGGTTCGGCCGCTCGGCTGCTTCTACTGGGGCAAGGTCTGGACGCTCTCGACCTGGTGCGAGCTGCGCAACGACTTCCGAGGCTTTCGCCTCGACCGCATGGACACGATCGAAATGCTGCCCGAGCGCTTTCGCGACGAACCCGGCAAGACGCTGGCCGACCTGCTGCGGCAGGTGAAGGCCGAGACGGCGCACGGCAAGGCGATAAAGCAAAAGCCACCAGCCTCGCCGCCCTGGTCCGGCAGCAACGCTGGCTGACGCGCTGCGTCAGTACTGGTCGTTGTTGCTGTAGCCCACCAGGTTCTCGAACTTGGTGATCGGCTTCAGGAAGGCCAGTTTGACAGTGCCGGTCGGACCGTTGCGGTGCTTGCTGATGATCACCTCGGCCACGCCCGGCTCCTTCGACTCCTTGTTGTAGTAGTCGTCGCGGTAGATGAACATGATGATGTCCGCGTCCTGCTCGATGGCGCCGGATTCGCGCAAGTCGCTCATCATGGGGCGCTTGTCGGTGCGGCTTTCCACGCCGCGGCTGAGCTGCGACAGCGCGATCACCGGGCACTTGAGTTCCTTGGCCAGCATCTTCAGGCCGCGCGAGATTTCGCCCACGGCCGTGGCGCGGTTCTCGTCGCCCGAACTGCTGGTCGACATCAGCTGCAGGTAGTCGACCACGATCAGGCCAAGGCGCCCGTACTGGCGCGCAAGCCGGCGCGCATTGGCACGCAGTTCGCTGGTCGACAGGCCCGGCGTTTCATCGATGTGCAGCGACACGGTGCGCAGCTTCTCGATGGCTTCGGTGAGGCGCGGCCATTCTTCGTCGCTGAGCTTGCCGGTGCGCAGGTGGCCCTGGTCGATGCGCCCGATGGAGCCGACGATACGCACCGCGAGCTGCGAGGCACCCATTTCCATCGAGAACACCGCCACCGGCAGCCCCTCCTCGAGCGCCACGTGCTCGGCGATGTTGATCGCGAGCGAGGTCTTGCCCATCGATGGACGCGCGGCCAGCACGATCATGTCGCCCGGCTGCAGGCCGGAGGTCATCTTGTCGAAGTCGTAGAAGCCGGTGCGAATGCCCGTGATGTCGTTCGGGTTCTCGGCCATTTCGGTCACGCGGTCGAGCAGCTCGACCACCAGGGAATCCATGCTCTGGAAACCCTGCTTCATCCGCGTGCCTTCTTCGCCGATGTTGAAGATCTTCTGCTCGGCCTCGTCGAGGATCTTGTCGACCGCCTTGCCCTGCGGGTTGAAGGCGTTGGTCGCAATCTCGTCGCTGGCGGTGACGAGTTTGCGCAGGATCGAGCGCTCGCGCACGATCTCGGCATAGCGGCGGATATTGCTCGCGCTGGGCACATACTGCGCGAGCGAGTTCAGGTACACCAGCCCGCCGATCTCGTCGGCCTTGCCGAGGTTCTGCAGTTGCTCGTAGACCGTGATCACGTCGGCTGGCTTGCTGGCATTGATCAGCCCACCGATGGCGGCATAGATCAGCTTGTGCTCGTGGCGATAGAAGTCGCCGTCGACCAGCAGGTCGCCCATTCGGTCCCAGGCGCCGTTGTCGAGCAGCAGGCCGCCGAGCACGCTCGATTCGGCCTCGATGGAGTGAGGCGGAATGCGCAGTTGAGCGACTTGGCGATCGGCCGACGGGTCATTGTCGGCATAGGAGAAAACGGCGGACATGGGAGCTTAATAGTGAACGGGGCATGCTACGCGCGCCGCGACTGTGGCGCCATGCATAACGCTGTGCACGTGCTGTGCAAAACCCTGTGGACAGTCGCTGAACAAACCCTGGGAACTGGGGAACAAAAAAGCCGCCCGAAGGCGGCTTCTTTGCAACGCACGGAGGCGCCGTGGACGATCAGGCGGTTTCGCCGTAGACCGTCACGGTGATGTCGACCACCACGTCGGTGTGCAGCGCAACGCTCACGGTGCTGTCGCCAACGACCTTGATCGGGCCATTGGGCAGGCGCACTTGCGACTTGGCAACCTTGTAGCCTTGCTTGCCCAGTTCTTCGGCGATGTCGCCGTTGGTGACCGAGCCGAACAGACGGCCGTCGACGCCAGCCTTTTGCGTCAGCTTGACAGTCGTGCCGCCGAGCTTTTCGCCTTGGGCTTGCGATTCGGCCAGCTTGGCAGCCGCAGCCTTTTCGAGTTCGACGCGCTTGGCTTCGAATTCGGCCTTGTTGGCGGCGGTGGCGCGGCGGGCGCGGCCCGTCGGGATCAGGAAGTTGCGTGCGTAGCCGTCCTTGACCTTGACGATATCGCCCAGGCCGCCGACGTTCAGAACCTTGTCCAGAAGAATGATTTGCATGGTCTCGGCTCCTTAGACGCGGTGCTGGTCGCTGTACGGCACCATGGCCAGGAAGCGCGCGCGCTTGATGGCGGTGTTCAGCTGGCGTTGGTAGATCGCGCGCGTGCCGGTCAGGCGTGCGGGGATGATCTTGCCGTTTTCGCTGATGAAATCACGCAGCGTGTCGATGTCCTTGTAGTCGATTTCTTCGACGCCAGCGACGGTGAAGCGGCAGAAGCGCTTGCGCTTGAACAGCAGCGACTGGGTGTTGCGCTTCGGGCGCTTGTCTTTGTTGAATTTCTTGAACGTGGCCATTTGGGGACCTCTTGTCGAAAATTAATCTTGCTGAAAATCCTGGATGTGCAGGACCGGATGCTTGCCGTTGCCCGGTGTCGCCAGGAAGCCCTGAAAACGCCAGAGACTTCCCATCGACTGTCTTGCGAGCCGTTCGGCGATGGCGCCGAAGGCAACGGCCTTGAGGGCCGTCTTCACCTGCCTGGGTTTGCCTGCCTCCTGGAGCGTCGATTCGTGTTCGAGCTTCAGGTCGATGGCGGGCAAGCCGGCTGGCGTGTATCGCAGGGCTCCGAGTTCGGCAACGGAGGCGGTCAGCAGAAGCTGGTTGACCCCGGTTGCCGCAGCGGCAGCAGTCACGCCATCAGTTGTTGTTGGCGGCGTATTCGGCCTGCTGGGCCTTGCGGGCTTCTTCGCGCTCGACCGTCTTCATCATCGACGAAGGACCGGTTTCGGCCTTCTTCTTCTGGACGGTGAGGTGACGCAGCACGGCATCGTTGAACTTGAACGCGTGTTCCAGTTCGCCCATCACGGCTTGTTCAGCTTCGATGTTGACGCACAGGTAGTGAGCCTTGTTGAGCTTGTTGATCTGGTAGGCCAGCTGACGGCGGCCCCAGTCTTCAACGCGGTGGACTTTGCCGCCGCCGGCCGTGATCAGGCCCTTGTAGCGCTCCAGCATGGCCGGAACTTGTTCGCTCTGATCCGGGTGGATCAGCAAAATGATTTCGTAGTGACGCATGGCACTCCTTGTGGATTCTTCCGAAGAAGAGGAAAAGCCACCTGCAGCGTCGGGCGCAGTGTGGCAAGGCAAAGCCGGCGATTATAGCCCTGTATCGGCCATCCCGGCAAGAACTCAGTCGTTGAGAGCCTTGTCGAGCGCCGCGGCCTTCTCGGGCCCGACGGCGGCGCGGATCTTCGGCGCCAGCGCCACGAGGTCCTCGTAGCTGGTGGTGCCCTCGACCTGCAGGTTGAGCCGGAAACCCATCAGCCCCAGGCTGCCGGTGAGTTGTGTGGCGATCGGATAGGCGTCCTTGTATCGCTGCTGCTTGCTGCGCCCGGAGCCGGCGGCATCCGCAGCCGGCTTCGGAACTTCGGGGGCCGCGGCCTCCCCGGCCGGCGCCGCCGCAGGCTTGCCGCCCACCGGCGCCAGCACGCCCAGTTCCACCATCTGGCTGATGTCTTCCGCCGTGATGCCCGTGCCGGCGGCGATCACGTCATCGACCGAGCGCTTGCCGTCGAACAGGATGAATGCCGATCGCTGGCGCGGCGTGAGCGGCACCGAGCGATCCTTGAGGACCTGCTGGCCGGCGTCTGTCTTTACAAGAATCATGATGGTGTCCCCCGCGAGCTGCCGGGATGCGCCCCGTTAAGCCACAAGTCTGACATCGGAAACGCATTTTGTTTCAATGACACCAAGCTGACGCGGGAAATCCCCCAGTGGGGATTCCCGCAGTCTGTAGCGCGGCGGGCCCATGGCCCAATGCCTTTTGCGGGTCAGCGCTTGGCGAGCTGCTGCCAGGTGTCGATCACACTGTCGGGATTCAGCGAGATCGATTCGATCCCCTGCTCCGCCAGCCACAGTGCGAAGTCCGGATGGTCGCTGGGGCCCTGGCCGCAGATGCCGACGTACTTGCCCTGGTCCTTGCAGGCCTTGATGGCGCGGCTCAGCATCGCCTTGACGGCCGGGTCGCGTTCGTCGAAGTCGGCGGCCAGCAGTTCGAGGCCCGAGTCGCGGTCCAGGCCCAGCGTGAGCTGGGTCAGGTCGTTCGAGCCGATCGAGAAGCCGTCGAAGTACTGCAGGAACTCATCCGCTAGGATGGCATTGCTCGGCACCTCGCACATCATGATCAGCTTGAGTTCGTTCTCGCCGCGCTTCAGGCCGTGCTCGGCGAGCAGGCCGGTCACGCGCTCGGCCTGGCCCAGCGTGCGCACGAAGGGCACCATGATCTGAACGTTGGTCAGGCCCATGTCGTTGCGCACTCGCTTGAGCGCTTCGCATTCCATCGCGAAGGCTTCGCCGAAATCAGCGCTCAGGTAGCGCGCGGCGCCGCGGAAGCCCAGCATCGGGTTCTCTTCTTCCGGCTCGTAGCGGCTGCCGCCGATCAGCTTGCGGTACTCGTTCGACTTGAAGTCCGACAGGCGCACGATGACCTTCTTGGGCCAGAAGGCCGCCGCGATGGTCGCGATGCCTTCGGCGACCTTGTCGACATAGAAGGCACGCGGCGAGGCGTGGCCACGGGCCACCGACTCGACGGCCTTCTTCAGGTCGTTGTCGACGTTCGGGTAGTCGAGGATCGCCTTCGGGTGCACACCGATGTTGTTGTTGATGATGAATTCGAGCCGCGCCAGGCCCACGCCGTGGTTCGGCAGTTGCGCGAAGTCGAAGGCGAGCTGGGGGTTGCCCACGTTCATCATCAGCTGGATGTCGATCTCGGGCATCACGCCGCGCTGCACTTCCGTCACTTCGGTCTCGAGCAGGCCGTCGTAGATGAAGCCGGTGTCGCCCTCGGCGCAGCTCACGGTGACCAGCGTGCCGTCCTTCAGCAGGTCGGTTGCGTCACCGCAGCCGACCACGGCCGGAATGCCCAGTTCGCGCGCGATGATGGCCGCATGGCAGGTGCGCCCGCCGCGATTGGTGACGATGGCGGCGGCGCGCTTCATGACCGGTTCCCAGTTGGGGTCGGTCATGTCGGTGACGAGCACGTCACCGGCCTGCACCTTGTCCATCTCGCTGATGTTGTGCACCAGGCGCACAGGGCCGGTGCCGATCTTCTGGCCGATGGCACGGCCTTCGGCCAGCACAGCACCCTTGCCCAGCAGCTTGTAGCGCTGCTCGGCCTTGCCCTGTTGCTGGCTCTTCACCGTCTCGGGGCGCGCCTGCAGGATGTAGAGCTGGCCGTCGGTGCCGTCCTTGCCCCACTCGATGTCCATCGGACGGCCATAGTGTTCTTCGATGACCAGTGCGTACCTGGCGAGTTGTTCGACGTCAGCGTCGCTCAGCGAATAGCGGTTGCGCTGCTCGGCCTTGACGTCGGTGGTCTTCACCAGCTTTCCGCTCGCCTTTTTCTCTTCGGGCGTGGCGAACTCCATCTGGATCAGCTTGGAGCCGAGGTTGCGGCGGATCACGGCCTTCTTGCCGGCCTTGAGGGTCGGCTTGTGGACGTAGAACTCATCGGGATTCACGGCGCCTTGCACCACCGTTTCGCCGAGGCCGTAGCTGGAGGTGATGAACACCACGTCTTCGAAGCCCGACTCGGTGTCGATGGTGAACATCACGCCGGCAGCGCCGAGGTCGGAACGCACCATGCGCTGCACGCCGGCCGACAGCGCGACCACGTCGTGCTCGAAGCCCTTGTGCACGCGGTAGCTGATGGCACGATCGTTGTAGAGGGAGGCGAACACCTCCTTCATCTTGTGCAGCACGTCGTCGATGCCGACCACGTTCAGGAAGGTTTCCTGCTGGCCGGCGAAAGAGGCGTCGGGCAAGTCTTCGGCGGTGGCCGAGGAACGCACGGCGAACGAGGCGGCGGGGTTACCGGCGCTCAGCGTGGCGAAGGCCTCGCCGATGGCTTTCTGCAGGTCGGCCGGGAAAGGCTGGGCCTCGACCATGGCGCGAATCTCCGCGCCGGCGGCGGCCAGCGCGCGCACGTCTTCGGTGTCGAGCGCGGCGAGGCGCTTGCTGATCTTGTCGGCCAGGCCGTCGTGGGCCAGGAACTGGCGGAATGCGTGGGCCGTGGTCGCGAAACCGGTCGGCACCCGCACGCCCTGCGGCAGCTGCGAGATCATTTCGCCGAGGCTGGCGTTCTTGCCGCCAACCGCCTCGACGTCGGTCATTCTCAGGTTTTCAAACGGTACGACCAGGGCGGTCGCGTCGAAAAGTGCAGACATGGGAAAGCTCCAGAAGTTGAAACCGGTGCCGCATGCAGACGGCGCGGCACGATCGTTGTCGTTGCTTTGGGTGCGGGCGCGGTGTGCATGGAAAGAATTGGGGGTTGGGAAAGCGGATTCCCGATAATGGCCCGGATTGTAGGCGTGGCAAGGTCGCGCGCGCCGCAGGACAAGACCGCAAGACCATGCATACACGCACTGTTTTCTTCATTTCCGACGGCACCGGCATCACCGCCGAGACCTTCGGCAACGCCGTTCTGGCCCAGTTCGAGATGAAACCGCGCCATGTCCGGCTGCCTTTCACCGACACGGTCGACAAGGCACACCAGGCGGTGCGGCAGATCAATCACACCGCCGAAATCGAGGGCGTTCGCCCCATCGTCTTCACCACGCTGGCCAACATGGACGTGCTGGAAGTGATCGAAACCGGCTGCAAGGGCATGCTGCTCGACATGTTCGGCACCTTCGTGCGGCCCCTGGAAATCGAGCTGGCCGTGAAGTCGAACCACCGCATCGGCCGCTTCAGCGACGTCAGCAAGAGCAAGGAATACAACGCCCGCATCGCGGCCATTGACTTCAGCCTGGCGCACGACGATGGCCAGAGCAACCGCGACCTGCAGGGCGCCGACGTGATCCTGGTTGGCGTGAGCCGCAGCGGCAAGACGCCCACCTCGCTCTACCTGGCAATGCAGCACGGCCTCAAGGCCGCCAACTACCCGCTGATTCCGGAGGATTTCGACCGCCGCCAGCTGCCGCCGGCCCTGATGCCGCACCGCAAGAAGATCTTCGGCCTGACGATCCAGCCCGAGCGCCTGAGCGAGATCCGCAACGAGCGGCGCCCCGATTCGCGCTATGCCAGCCTCGAGAACTGCCGCCACGAGGTGAGCGAGGCCGAGGCGATGATGCGACGCGCCGGCATCCGCTGGCTCTCGACCACCACCAAGTCGATCGAGGAGATCGCGACGACGATCCTGCAGGAACTGCGGCCGGAGCGGCTGAACTACTGAGGCTTCAAAGAAAAAGAGGCCATCGACTTGCGATGACCCCTTCTTGCATCGGGCAGCCGGTCAGGCGGCCGCCGGCGCGGCGGGCGCCGAAGTGCGGATCAGGTGGTCGAACGCGCCGAGCGCCGCCTTCGCGCCGTCGCCGGCCGCGATGATGATCTGCTTGAACGGCACGGTCGTCACATCGCCTGCCGCGAACACGCCGGGCACCGAGGTCTGGCCGCGCGCGTCGACTAGGATCTCGCCGTGCTTCGACAGCTCGACCGTGCCCTTGAGCCAGTCGGTGTTGGGCACGAGGCCGATCTGGATGAACACGCCTTCAAGCTCGACCTTCTTCAGCTCGCCCGTCGCACGGTCCTTGTAGACCAGGCCGTTGACCTTCTGATCGCCGGTGATCTCGGTGGTCTGTGCGTTGGTGAAGATGTCGACGTTCTTCAGGCTCTGGAGCTTGCGCTGCAGCACGGCGTCGGCGCGCAGGGCCGTGTCGAACTCGATCAGCGTGACGTGGCCCACGATGCCGGCCAGGTCGATCGCCGCTTCGACGCCTGAGTTGCCGCCGCCGATCACCGCGACGCGCTTGCCCTTGAACAGCGGGCCGTCGCAGTGCGGGCAGTAGGCCACGCCCTTGTTCTTGAACTCGTGCTCGCCAGGCACGTTGATGTTGCGCCAGCGCGCGCCGGTCGAGATGATGACCGACTTGCTCTTGAGCGAGGCGCCGCTTTCGAGCTGCACTTCGATCAGGCCATTGCCGGGCACCAGCGCCTTGGCACGCTGCAGATTCATGATGTCGACGTCGTAGTCGCGCACATGTTCTTCAAGCGCATGCGCGAACTTCGGCCCTTCGGTTTCCTTGATCGAGATGAAGTTCTCGATGCCCAGCGTGTCGAGCACCTGGCCGCCGAAGCGCTCCGAGGCGACGCCGGTGCGGATGCCCTTGCGTGCCGCGTAGACGGCCGCAGCGGCGCCGGCAGGGCCGCCGCCGACGATCAGCACGTCGAACGGATCCTTGGCGGCGATCTTCTTCGCTTCGCGCTCGACGCCGCTGGTGTCGATCTTGGCGAGGATTTCTTCCAGGCTCATGCGGCCCTGGCCGAACTCGGTGCCGTTCAGGAACACGGTCGGCACGGCCATCACTTGCCGTTCCTTCACTTCGTCCTGGAAAGTGCCGCCTTCGATCATCGTGGTGCGGATGCGTGGGTTCTGCACTGCCATCAGGTTCAGCGCCTGGACCACGTCGGGGCAGTTGTGGCAGGTGAGCGAGACGTAGATCTCGAACTCGAAATCGCCGTCGAGCGCCTTGATCTGG
Source organism: Variovorax sp. Root434 (assembly GCF_001426595.1). Classification (NCBI taxonomy): domain Bacteria; kingdom Pseudomonadati; phylum Pseudomonadota; class Betaproteobacteria; order Burkholderiales; family Comamonadaceae; genus Variovorax; species Variovorax sp. Root434. The sequence continues at coordinate 27,268 of NZ_LMEK01000008.1, read as the reverse complement.
TCGAGCACGGCTTGCTCGACCTTCGGGGGATAGCCGCCGATCTGCAGCAAGGCAAGGATCAGCGACGTGAATTCATGGCCCATCGGCAGGCCGGCAAAACGCGGGCCGTGGTTTTCGCTCGGGCGGTTGACCGAGAACGAGGGCTTGCGGTGGTTGTCGTCGCGGCTTTCGGTCAGCTTGACCAGCGGCGAGGCTTCGGCGACATCCTTCAGCAGCGACAGCATCTCGCCCGAGGCCTTGCCGTCGTCGAGCGAGGCGACGATCTCGATCGGCTGCGTGGCGCGTTCGAGGTAACTCTTCAATTGGGCTTTGGTGCTGGCGTCGAGCATGAGGGACTCTCTTTCGATAACTGGAAACTATCAACTGGGGACGAAAAAGCCCGGGGCCTCGTGAGCGCCCGGGCTTTCGCGCGGGGCGCTTAGATCTTGCCGACGAGGTCGAACGACGGTGCGATGGTCTTGTCGCCTTCATTCCACTTGGCCGGGCAGACTTCGTTCGGGTGGGCGGCGGTGTAGACCGCTGCCTTGAGCTTGCGCAGGGTTTCCTTGACGTCGCGGGCGATTTCGTTGGAGTGCACTTCGGCGGTCTTGATGATGCCTTCGGGGTTGATCACGAAGGTGCCGCGCAGTGCCAGGCCTTCTTCGGGGATGTGCACGCCGAAAGCGTTGGTCAGCGTGTGGGTCGGGTCGCCCACCAGCGGGAACTTCGCCTTGCCAACGGCCGGCGAGGTGTCGTGCCAGACCTTGTGCGAGAAGTGCGTGTCGGTGGTCACGATGTAGACCTCGGCACCCAGCTTCTGGAACTCGGGGTAGTTGTCGGCCGCGTCTTCGACTTCGGTCGGGCAGTTGAAGGTGAAGGCCGCCGGCATGAAGATCAGCACGGACCATTTGCCCTTGAGCGTCTCGTCGGACACATCGATGAACTTGCCGTTGAGGTAGGCCTGGGTCTTGAAGGGTTGGACTTGGGTGTTGATCAGGGACATGGTGATTCCTTGGATGCTGCGGGTGGACAAAAATAAGTGCGAGCCATGAGTATAACTACCAAATATGACACTCTCATAGCATTGAGCTATCAATAACATCGGTGCGGCCTATGAAAAACAAAGGCGTCCTCGCCTTCGCTTCCCGCCCGAATACGAACGCCTATCACCCTCGTACGCATGCAGACCGACTGCGCAGGGGAATGCTTGCGCGGGCCCTGCGAGGACCCGGACAATCGCCTCTTTCAGAACAAGGAAAAACGATCATGAAGGGCGACCCCAAGGTCATCGAACATCTGCAGGCGCAGCTCAAGAACGAGCTCACCGCAATCAACCAGTACTTCCTCCACTACCGGATGCTCAAGCACTGGGGCCTGGACAAGCTGGCGAAGAAGGAATACGAGGAATCGATCGGCGAAATGAAACACGCCGACAAGCTGATGGACCGCATCTTCATGCTCGACGGCCTGCCGAACCTGCAGGACCTGGGCAAGCTGAACATCGGCGAAGACGTGCCCGAACTGCTGCGCTGCGACCTCGGCGCCGAAACCGGCGCGCAAGCGACCATCAAGGACGGCATCGCGCATTGCGAATCGGTGCGCGACTATGTCTCGCGCGATCTGCTCCAGGAGATCCTGGACGACACGGAAGAGCACATCGACTTCCTCGAAACCCAGATCGACCTGATCGACAAGGTCGGGGTGCAGAACTACCTGCAGTCGCAGATGGGCGAGCTCGAGTAAGCGAAGCCTTCGCAGCTGTCGGTCAACGGGACTTCGGTCCCGTTTTTTATTGCTTTACGTAACTTAACCCGTCACGAATAACAGTCATTCTCATTCGCACGGATAAAATCCGCGCCTTCGATGACTGCCCCCCGCCCCGACAACCGCCGCCGTGCCTACTGGCTCAAGACCCTGCACGAATGGCATTGGGTGAGCTCGGCGATCTGCCTGATCGGCATGATCCTGTTCAGCGTCACGGGCTTCACGCTCAATCACGCGGGGCAGATCGAGGCCCGGCCGGCCGTAACGAAGCTGAGCGGTTCGGTCGATGAAGCCCTGCGCGCGCAACTCGAAAAGCAGTTGCCAGCCGCCAAGGCCCTCAAGGGAAAGGCGCCCTTGCCCGCCGAACTGCAGGCCTGGGTGCAGAAGCACTGGGACGTCGGCACCGCCGGCCGCGAGGCCGAGTGGTCGGACGACGAAATCTATCTCTCGCTCCCCCGCCCTGGCGGCGACGCCTGGCTGCGCCTGAGCCTGGCCGACGGCGAGATCGAATACGAGCGCACCGACCGCGGCTGGCTCTCCTATTTCAACGACCTCCACAAGGGCCGCAACACCGGCGCCGCGTGGAGCTGGTTCATCGACATCTTCGCGGGCGCCGCACTGGTCTTCTCGATCACCGGCCTGTTCATTCTCAAGATGCACGCGGGCAACCGGCCTTTCACGTGGCCGATGGTGGGCATGGGGCTCGTCGTGCCGGTGCTGCTCGCGCTGCTGTTCATTCACTGATTCATTCATCGATCCAGGAAAAGAGGTTTCCCGTGCACGTTCGCTATTCACTCGCGCCGCTGGCCATGTCGGCGCTGTTCGCGGCCCCGGCCTTCGCGTCGGGGCTGGCCGTCAACATCGAGATCCCGCGGCTGAACGTGTCCGAGTACCACCGCCCCTACGTGGCGACCTGGATCGAGCGCGCCGACAACACCGTTGCCGGTACGCTGGCCGTCTGGTACGACGTGCGCACCAAGACCAACAACCCCGAGGGCGAAGGCACGAAGTGGTTGAAGGACATGCGCCAGTGGTGGCGCCGCGGTGGCCGCGAACTCGCGGTGCCGGTCGATGGCGTGACGGGCGCGACCAAGCCGGCCGGCAAGCACCAGCTGAGCTTCACCGAAGGCACGGCGCCCATGCCCAAGCTCGCGCCGGGCGCCTACAAGCTCGTGGTGGAAGCCGCACGCGAAGTCGGCGGACGCGAGGTCGTGAGCATTCCCTTCCAGTGGCCCCCGACGGCAGCGGCGCAGCCGACCGCCACGGGCAAGGAAGAGCTCGGCGAGATCAAGCTCGAACTCAAGCCCTGACCGCCCCCCCCTTTTACCGCCTTACCGCCAGCCCCCATCAAGGAACTGCCATGACCCGCTTCACACTGCGCGCCGCCTCCCTCGCCATTGCCCTGTCGGCTGTCGCCTCGCTCGCCCAGGCGCACAACGCCTGGCTGCTGCCCTCGTCCACCGTGTTCTCCAAGGCCGACACCGTGACCGTCGATGCCGCGGTATCGAACGACCTGTTCGTCGCGAACCACGCGCCGCTGCGGCTCGACGGCCTGCAGATCACCGCGCCCGACGGCAGCACCGTCAAGCCCGAGACCGAAGCCAAGCTCAAGCTGCGCAACGTGTTCGACGTGAACGTGGCACAACCGGGCACCTACCGCATCGCGGTGACCAACGCCGGCGCCTTCGCAAGCTGGAAGGACAAGGCCACGGGCCAGGCCAAGCGCGCGCGCGGCACGGCCGAAACCATCGGCAAGGAGATCCCGGCCGATGCACAGGAGGTGACGATCACCCAATCGTCCGGCCGCATCGAGACCTTCGTGACCGTCGGCAAGCCTTCGGCGCTCAAGCCGGTCGGCCAGGGGCTGGAACTGATCTCCACCGGCAGCCCGACCGACCTAGTCAAGGGCGAGAAGGCCACCTTCACGCTGAACCTCGACGGCCAGCCCGCCAAGGGCCTCGAAGTGACCGTAACGGCAGGCAATACCCAGTACCGCGACAAGCTCGAGGAAATCAAGCTCAAGACCGACGACAAGGGCCAGTTCAGCGTGACCTGGCCCGCCGCCGGGATGTACTGGCTCGACGCCAGCACCAAGGACACCAAGACCACGGTGCCGCAAGCCAAGGAACGCCGCCTGAGCTACGCGGCAACCCTTGAAGTGATGCCCTGACGCGGCAGCCGACCACCTTGGGCCTTTCGTTCAGCACCTGGCGCGCTGGCGGCTACGCCAACGCTGCCGTCCCACGCGCCGCCGATCCCGCCACGCTCCAGCAGTCGGGCGGGCAGACCATGGGCACCACCTGGTCGCTGCGCTTCGACAATCCGCGGATGCTGCCGTTGGCGGAGGTTCGCGCGGCGGTCGAATCGACGCTTGGCCGCGTGGTCACGCAGATGAGCAACTGGGAGCCGGACTCCGACATCAGCCGGTTCAACCGGGCGCCAGCCGGGTCACGCCACGTGCTGCCCGCGGAGTTCGCCGAAGTGATGCGCTGTGCGGACCGATGGGCAACGGCCAGCGGTGGCGCGATCGATCCGACGATCGGTCCGCTGGTCGCCTGCTGGGGCTTCGGCCCTGAAGCACACGAAGGCGGCCTGCCTTCTGCGCAGGTCCTGGCCGATGCGCGTGCGTGCGTCGGCTGGCCACGGCTGGCGTTCGATGCGGCCGATGGCTCGCTGCTGCAGCCGGGTGGTGTTGCGCTCGATCTTTCAGGTATCGCCAAGGGTTTCGCGGTCGACTGTGGCGTCGAAGCCTTGCGCGCGCTCGGCCTTGCGGACCTTCTCCTTGAAGTCGGCGGCGAATTGCGCGGCATCGGGCGACGCCCCGGTGGCCAGCCCTGGCAGGTGCTCGTCGACGGCGACCCGGCCGTGGCGCAGCGCGTGGCGCTTGCCGACATGGCGATCGCCACTTCGGGCGATCGGTGGCACCGCCGTACGCATCAGGGACGCAACTGGTCGCACACCATCGATCCGCGCACCGGTGAACCGGCCACTCATGCATTGGCCAGCGTCACCGTGCTGCACGTCGAATGCATGCAGGCCGACGCGCTGGCCACCGTGCTGACGGTACTGGGGCCGGACGAAGGATTCGACTTCGCGCAGCGGCACGACATTGCCGCACTGCTCGTGAGCCACGGCGACGCATCGCCTGCGGTGCGGGCTACGCGCGCGTGGCCCGCACCGGCCGGGGCATGAACGACATTGGCTGGCGCGCACTTGGCGCGGGTTCCACCGTGGCTGCGTATGCGGCGCTCTGCGCATCGGTCTACCTGCGGGAGCGCAGGCGGCAAGCGGCCGCCGTGCGCGATGCGGCAGCGCTTTCGGAAGGCAGCGGCGAGTCCCCCGTCCTTGTGCTGTTCGCGAGCCAGACCGGCCAGGCAGAAACCATCGCCTGGCAGACCGCACGGCAATTGAGCGCGGCAGGCACGCCGGCACGCGTGATGGAACTCAACGCGCTCGATGCCTCTGCCCTGGCCGCTGCGCGGCGGGCGCTCTTCATCGCCAGCACCTACGGCGAAGGCGATGCGCCCGATGGGGCCAGCGTGTTCGCCGAGCGCGTGATGGATTCGCAGCCTGCCCTACCCTCGCTGCGCTACGCCGTACTGGCCCTGGGCGACCGCCAGTACGCCAACTTCTGCGGCTTCGGTCGCGCGCTCGACGAGTGGCTTCTTGCGACGGGCGCCACGCGCGAGTTCGATCGCATCGAGGTCGACAACAGCGAGCCCGCCGCGCTGGCTGCGTGGCACGCGCAATGGGGCGAAGCGCCGACGGTCAGCATCGAAGGGGCGGCAACCAGCTTCACGCAGTGGCGGCTGATTGCGCGCGAGCGGCTCAATCCGGGCAGCGTCGGCGCACCGGTGTTCCATCTCGGACTGGTTCCGCAGATGGGTGCGATGCCCCATTGGATGTCGGGCGACCTGGCGCAGGTGGCCACGGCGAGCGATCCAGCGCGCCCGCGCGACTACTCGATCGCATCCGTACACGCCGATGGCGAATTGCAGTTGCTCGTCCGGCAGGAGCAGCATCCCGACGGCACGCTGGGAGCAGCATCGGGGCTGCTCACCTCCACCCTCAGCGTTGGCGACACCGTCGCCCTGCGTTTGCGTCCCCATCGAGGTTTCCGCCTGGACGGCAACGAGACGCGACCCCTGATCCTCATCGGCAACGGCACCGGGCTGGCTGGACTGCGCTCCCACCTGCGAGCCCGTGCCGCCGCGGGCAGGCACGACAACTGGCTGGTGTTCGGCGAACGCCAAGCCGCGCACGATTTCCTGTACCGCGAAGAAATCGAAGCCTGGCAGGCCGGCGGCGTGCTGCAGCGGCTCGACATGGTGTTCTCACGCGATCAGGCAGAGCGCTTCTACGTCCAGCACCGGTTGCTGCAGTCGGCCGACACCCTGCTGCAGTGGCTGCACGACGGCGCGGCTGTCTATGTCTGCGGAAGCCTGCAGGGCATGGCGTCCGGTGTCGACGCCGCACTGCGGCAGGTCGCTGGCGAGACGCTGATGAGCGAACTGGCGGCAAGCGGACGCTATCGCCGCGATGTCTACTGAGCCCTCGCTGCCGCACGCACCAGTTGCGTGGCAGCAACAAACCGAGACAACTTTTGAATTAATACGGCTTCGGCTGCGAACTTACGTATTGAGAAGCAATATCATTTGAGGCGATTTACAAGCACTTTGCAAATCGACTCACCCAGCCAGTCTGCCCCGCTTCTCCCGGAGAACGCAGGCCGCCAAGACATCGCCAGTCGAGTCCTGACGCCTGTCCTTTCCGGAGAAAACTTCATGGCCTACATCAAGAGCCGCAAACACACCGTTGTGCGCGCCGTTCCACACCTTTCGAGCGCTGCCGCCGCCACACTGATCGCCATCGCAGCCCCGGCGGCCCTCGCCCAGTCGAGTAGTGCACTGCCTGAAGTCCGGGTGCAGGACAGCACCGCCGCCGACTACAAGGCCGACAACTCGTCGAATCCCAAGTTCACGGCCCCGCTGGTGAACACGCCCCAGACCATCCAGGTCATCAAGGAACAGATCATTCGCGAACAGGGTGCAACCACGCTGACCGAGGCGCTACGCAACACGCCCGGCGTGGGCACCTTCTTCCTCGGGGAGAACGGCAACACCAACACTGGAGACGCCGTCTTCATGCGCGGCTTCGACAGCTCGAGCGCGATCTTCGTGGACGGCATCCGCGACCTGGGCTCCGTGTCGCGGGACGTGTTCAACATCGAACAGCTGGAGGTCGTGAAGGGCCCGTCGGGCACCGACGTGGGCCGCACCTCGCCTACCGGCTACATCAATCTCGTCACGAAGAAGCCCAAGCTCGAAGACAGCTTCCTGGGTTCGATGAGTTTCGGCAGCGCAGACTTCAAGCGCGGCAGCGTCGACTGGAACAAGTCGCTGAGCAGCGCCAACGGCATCGGCGCGGCCTTCCGCCTGAACGCAGTGACCGAAGACGGCGGCGTTGCCGGCCGCGATTTCGTCAAGAACAAGCGCACGGCGATCGCCCCGTCGCTGGCACTCGGGCTGAACAGCCCGACGCGCATCTTCCTCGACTACCTGCACGTCGAGCAGAACAACATTCCCGACGGCGGCGTGCCCACCATCGGACTGCCGGGCTACAGCACGCCGGATGCCACCGCGATCACGCGAGGCCTGGCGCGCCGCACCTACCTGAACTCCGCCGCGCGCGTGGCCTCGAGCAACTTCTACGGCACCAGCTCGGACTTCGACAACGTGAAGGCCGACATGTTCACCGCGCGCATCGAGCACGACCTGACGCCGGACATCACCCTCCGCAACACCACCCGCTACGGCAAGACCTCGCAGGACTACATGCTGACGTCGTTCACGGGCGGCGGCCTCACGGCGTCGGCAAGCGGCGTGGGCCAGCTGCCGGCCGCGAACGCGGGCTTCATCAACACGGTCATCCCGACGATTCCCGCCAGCTGGACCATCACGCGCAACCTGCCCACCAACAAGGACCAGGAAAACACGATCTTCACGAACCAGACGAGCGTGTCGGCCAAGTTCAACACGGGCAGCATCGGCCACTCGTTCAATGGCGGCCTCGAATTCGTCCGCGAGACGCAGCGCGCCAACAACTATTACGCCGCAGGCTACCCGAGCGTGGGCACCACGCTGGCCGCGGCCGGCTCGTGGCCTGCCGCCAACCTGTACAACCCGAATCCGTACGTGAGCGGCTACAACCGCATCGCCAACGGAACGGGTTCCGACGGCAGCACCGACACCATCGGCCTCTACGCCTTCGACACGCTCAAGTTCAACGAGCAGTGGCAGCTGACCGCCGGCCTGCGCTACGACCACTACTCGACCACGTACAACGCCACCGCGCTGACGCTGGCGCGCACCGGCAACGGCCCCCAGACCTCGACGATCACGCCGACCAACCTGAAGCTGTCGGACAACCTGCTGTCCGGCAAGATCGGCCTGGTCTACAAGCCGACCGAGAACAGCAGCATCTACGCGGCCTACGGCACCGCCGCGCAGCCACCGGGCGGCGCCAACTTCCAGCTGGCCGCCGGCGGCACCGGCAACAGCACCGGGCGAACCGACTTCCTGCCGCAGAAGGCGAAGACCTACGAAGTCGGCACCAAGTGGGACGTGATGAACAAGCGCGTGGCGCTGACTGCAGCGCTGTACCGCACCGACGTCAGCAACGAAGTCGTGCAGGACACGGTCTCGCAGCAGTACTTCCAGACCGGCAAGAAGCGCGTGCAGGGCGTCGAGCTGGGCCTGTCGGGCGCCCTGACCGACAACTGGGGCGTGAGCTCGGGCTTCACCACCATGAACACCCGCGTGCTGAGCGGCTCTTCGGTGCTGGCGGATGGATCGACCGCCCTCGCCTACACGCCGAAGAAGGCTTTCACGCTCTGGACCACCTACCAGTTTCCGTTCGGCCTGACCATCGGCGGCGGCGCACGCTACAACGGCAAGCTGCAGCGCGGCACCGACAGCGCGGTGGGAACGCCGGCCTACGTCGATTCATACTGGGTGGTCGATGCAATGGCGTCCTATCGCATCAACAAGAACATCGACATCCAGCTGAACCTGTACAACCTGTTCGACAAGGACTACGTGGCAGCCGTCAACAAGAGCGGCTACCGCTACACGCCGGGCACGCCGCGCTCGGCGAAGATCACCGCGAACTTCGCGTTCTGACGGTCCTGCGCGCGCCGAGGCTTTTCTCATTGCGGAGATCCTGAAAAATGATGCTGCATGTGCCCGATGTGCTGAGTCCCGACCAGGTGCGCGAAATGCGCGCCGCACTCGACGCCACGCAATGGACCGACGGTCGCGAGACGGTCGGTGCACAAGGCGCACAGGTCAAGCGCAACCGCCAGTTGCCGGAGCAGTCCCCGGTGGGCCGGCAACTCGGCAGCACGGTTCTGGCCGCGCTGGCCCGGCACGCGCTGTTCTTCTCGGCCGCGCTGCCGCTGCGCTTCGTGCCGCCGCTGTTCAACCGCTACGAGGGAGGCGAGCACTACGGCGTTCATGTCGACGGTGCGGTGCGGGCCTTGCCCGGCGTCAACCAGCAACTGCGCACCGACCTGTCGTGCACGCTTTTCCTGTGCGACCCCGAGGACTACGAGGGCGGCGAGCTGGAGGTCATCGACACCTATGGCTCGCACGAAGTGAAGCTGCCGGCCGGCGACCTCATTCTTTATCCGGCCAGCAGCCTGCACCGCGTCCGCCCCGTGACCCGGGGGGCGCGGATCTGTTCGTTTTTCTGGCTGCAGAGCATGGTGCGCAGCGACCAGCAGCGCGGCATGCTGTTCGAACTCGACCAGAACATCCAGAAACTTCGTGCGCGCCTGGGCGAATGCGAGGAAACCGTGGCGCTGACCGGCCACTATCACAACCTGCTTCGGCTCTGGTCCGAGGTCTGAATCCAGGGATCTGGCTCACCTGCATGAATCAGTAACACATGGTTATTGTGAATGCGACGGATTCTTATTTATAATCAAGCAAATCCAACAGCCAGCCAACTGCCGCTTTCACAGCCATGATCGTTTGCGTCTGCCGCCGAGTCTCCGACCGAGAAATCGCACGCCACGTGCGGGCCGGCATGACTTTCGACGAGGTTCAGTTCGAACTTGGCGTGGCCACCCAGTGTGGCCAATGTGAAGGGTGCGCGCGAGATATCGTCGCGCAGTGCAGCGCTTCGCATCCGGTCGCAGCACTGAGCTGCGAATCGGGTCCGAGGGCGATCCAGCTTGCCAACTCCATCAAGGAAAGCAAGGCATGGAACTCTTCTCGACACTCGGCGGCAGCCTGATCCTGGTTGCAGGCTCGGTCTGGTGGATCTTTCGCAAGTAGCGCAACTGGCGCAAGTGCTGTCTTCGTAGCGGTTTTGCTGAAATCGGGGCACCTTTCACGGCGCCCGCATTCGAATGGTTGATCGTGTCTGACCGCTTTGCCCCCCCCCCTTCCGTCCTCGGCCTTTCGCGCAATGTCGTCATTGCCGGCGGCGTCATCCTGTTCCATGCGGCTGCGCTCTGGGCGCTGCAGAGCGGGTTGCTACGCCGCGCCGCCGAGGTGGTGATTCCAGTCGAAATACTGGGCCAGTTCGTCGAACCGCCGAAGCCGAAGGCAGATCCGCCTCCGCCGCCCCCACCACCGCCTCAGCCCAAAGCCAAGGCCCCGCCTCCGCCGCGGCCCCAGGCGATCCGCGAGCCGAAGCCCACGCCGGCGCCCCAGGCGCCCGTCGGCACCACCGAACCGCCGCCTCCGGCAACGCCGCCGGCACCTCCCGCTCCGCCGACGCCGCCCGCGCCACCACCTGCACCCCCGGCGCCTCCAGCGGTGCAGATGCCCTCGAGCAACGCCGACTACCTTCAAAACCCCAAGGCAACCTACCCCGCCATGAGCAAGCGGCTCGGCGAGCAAGGCAAGGTCATCGTGCGGGTGCTCGTCGGCGTCGACGGCCTGCCCAAGAGTGCCGAGGTCAAGAAATCCAGCGGCTTCGATCGCCTCGACGAAGCCGCAGTCGAATACATCATGAAATGCCGCTTCGTGCCCGGCAAGATCAACGGCGTGGTGCAGGCCATGTCCTATGACGCCCCCGTCAACTACGTCCTGAACTAATTTTTCTCTGGAGCAACTTCGTATGGATTCCCAATTTGGCCTGATGAACGTCTGGCATCAGGGCGACTTCGTCACCAAGGCCGTCGCGGTACTGTTGATCGGCATGTCGCTCGCGTCGTGGATCGTCATCATCGTCAAGGCGCTCGACGTCATCAAATACAAGCGCCTCGCCAAGCATTCGCAAGACTTCTGGCACAGCGAAGACTTCGCCACCGCGCTGAACAAGCTCGGCAAGGACGACAGCAACCCGTTCCGTGCGCTGGCCCTCGAAGGCCGCGAAGCAGCAGCGCACCACCGCAACACCAAGGCCCATCTGCATGACGCGCTCGACGTGAGCGACTGGATCACGCGCGCCCTGCGCAACGGCATCGACGCCTTCACCGCTCGCCTGCAAACCGGCTTGGCCGTGCTGGCATCGGTGGGCTCGACCGCCCCCTTCATCGGCCTGTTCGGCACGGTCTGGGGCATCTACCACGCGCTCATGAGCATCAGCTCGGTCGGCCAGGCAACCATCGACAAGGTGGCCGGCCCGATCGGTGAAGCGCTGATCATGACGGCCCTGGGCCTGGCCGTGGCCATCCCCGCGGTGCTGGGCTACAACGCCCTGGTGCGCGGCAACAAGTTCGTGCTGACCAAGCTCAACGCCTTCGCGCACGACCTGCATGCCTACTTCGTGACCGGCGCCCGCGTTCAAAGCGGCAGCGACGCCGTCGTGGTTCCGCTCAAGAAGGGCTGAGCACCATGGCCTTCGGTACACAGGACGAACCCGATGAGGTGATGAACGAGATCAACATGACGCCGCTGGTCGACGTCATGCTGGTGCTCCTCATCATCTTCATCATCACCGTGCCGGTGATGAAGCACGCGGTCAACATCGACCTGCCGCGCGCCAGCAGCGAACCCGAGCAGCCGAAGCCGCAGAACATCCTGTTCAGCGTGACGGCCGACGGCTCGTACTACTGGAACGAACAGAAGATCGACGACAGCGAGCTGCCCAACCGCCTCGCCGCCGAAGCCGCCAAGGAACCGCAGCCCGAGCTGCACATCCGCGGCGACAAGGCCGTGCGCTACGAGCGCGTGGCCAAGGCGATGTCGGAAGCCCGCGAAGCCGGCGTGCGCAAGATCGGCTTCATCACGGAGCCCGAAGCGAAGTGATCTGACATCGCAAGTCAAAAAAGTCGATCGCGACGATTGACTTTTTATTGCGAATCATTATCATTAACTCATCGCTTCGATAGGGAAATCCAGATGCCAGCCACACCGAATGCCTTTTCTGTCCTGAACCATCCTTCGCTCGACCAGTCGGGTGGCGGCCATGCGTCCATCCAGGCAATGCGTCCGGCGCCAATGCTCGAGAGCACCGAGCTTCTGAAGGGAAGCAAGACCGTGAGCATCATGCACAACGGCTCCCTCTACCGGCTTCAGGCCACCAAACTCGGCAAGCTGATCCTGACCAAGTAGGTCGTCCAGTCCGCCCTTCGCGCAAGTTTCATCGTGGGGCGACTCGAGGAGATTCATCTCCGAAGGGTCGTTTTTTGCTAGCCAACGGTTCGCCGACTAGCCAAGCTTTTTTTCACGCTGAAGCACCAAAAAGAAAACGCCGACCTCGAAGTCGGCGTTTTGCTTGGTGCGGAAGAAAAACTCAGAGGCCGAGGGCGGCGATGCCTGCCTTGGCGATCTGCGCGTCTTCGTTCGACTTCACGCCGCTCACGCCGACGGCGCCGATCACGTGGCCGTCCTTGACGATCGGCACGCCGCCTTCGAGCAGGCCCTGCACTTCAGGCGCCGTCAGGAACGCCGTGCGGCCGCCGTTGATGATGTCTTCATAGACCTTGCTTTCGCGCCGGCCCATGGCTGCCGTGTGGGCCTTGGCAGGCGCAATGTGCGAAGACAATGCCGCAGCACCATCCAGCCGCTGCAGCCAGAGCAGGTTGCCCGCGTCGTCGGAGATGGCGATGGTCACCGCCCAGTTGTTCTTGAGGGCCTCGGCTTCGGCCGCTGCGGCCACGGCCTTGACGTCGGCAAGTTCGAGGAATGACTTGGTCTTCATGATGGGCTCTGGTTTCGTGAAAACCCGACAGCATAACGGCCCTGCCGCCAGGGGTGTCTTCGGGGCTTGGGAACACCCCGCATACGGTCTTTTCGACTCCCCCTCTTGCAGCCCCCTAGAATGCGCCCAAACTGCGTCACTGCAGCAACCACAGGAGCTCCGGCCATGAACGACCGCGTTACCACCCTAGACACTTCCGCTGGCTATGGCCAGCCGTTGGCGCAGGCTGAACGCCAGCGCGTGCTGCGCAACACCTACTGGCTGCTCGCGCTGAGCATGCTGCCCACCGTGCTGGGCGCATGGATCGGCGTCAGCACCGGCATCACCCGCTCGCTCACGGGCGGGCTGGGCCTCATGGTTTTCCTCGGCGGCGCGTTCGGCTTCATGTTCGCCATCGAAAAGACCAAGAACTCCGCCGCCGGCGTGCCCGTGCTGCTGGGCTTCACCTTCTTCATGGGCCTGATGCTGTCGCGCCTGATCGCGATGGTGCTGGGCTTCAAGAACGGCTCCGAACTCGTCATGACGGCCTTTGGCGGCACCGCTGGCGTGTTCCTCGTGATGGCCTCGCTGGCCACGGTCATCAAGCGCGACCTGTCGGGCATGGGCAAGTTCCTGTTCGTCGGCGCGCTGGTGCTGATGTTCGGCGCCATCATCAACGTGTTCGTCGGTTCGACCACGGGCATGCTGGTCATCTCGGTGGCCGCCATCGGCATCTTCTCGGCCTACATGCTCTATGACCTGAAGCAGATCATGGACGGTGGCGAAACCAACTACATCAGCGCCACGCTCGCGCTGTACCTCGACCTGTTCAACGTGTTCCAGAGCCTGCTGGCACTGCTGGGCATCTTCGGCGGCGAACGCGACTGAGCGAATAACGCGCAGCAAGAAAAAGGGCCCGGAAGGGCCCTTTTTTCATTCCAGCTCGAAGACTGCAATCGACTCGACGTGCGCGGTGTGCGGGAACATGTTGACCACCCCCGCGAAGGTGCAGCGGTAGCCCGCCTGGTGCACCAGCAAGCCGGCATCGCGCGCAAGCGTCGACGGATTGCAGCTCACGTACACGATGCGCTTCGGCGGTGTCCAGCCATCGGTCCGTAGTTCGGGCTGCTGATGAAGGTCGGCCATGGCCTTGGCCAGCGCGAAGGCGCCTTCGCGCGGCGGATCGACCAGCCACTTGTCGGCACTGCCGTCGGCCACGAGCATTGCCGGCGTCATGTCGAACAAGTTGCGCGCCACGAAAGCGGCGGGCGACAGTGCCCGCCGGGCCGACGTCGCAGGCTGATTCCTGTTGAAGTTGTCGGTTGCGCGTGCCACCAGCGTGTCGCTGCCCTCGATGCCCAGCACCTCGCGGGCCCGGCTCGCCAGCGGCAAGGTGAAGTTGCCAAGACCGCAGAACCAGTCGATCACGCGCTCGTCGGGCTGCATGTCGAGCAAACGCAGTGCCTTGCCCACCAGCGCCCGGTTGATGTGCGGATTGACCTGCGTGAAGTCAGTGGGCTTGAACGGCATCGTGACGTCGAACTCGGGCAGCCGGTATGCCAGCGGCGTGCCGCCCTCTTCCAGCAGCTTCACGGTGTCCGGCCCCTTGGCCTGCAGCCACCATTGAACGCCCTCGTTCTTCTCGGCGAAGGCCTTCAGCCTATCAATGTCCGCGCGCGAGAGCGGTTCAAGATGCCGCAGCACCAGCGCGATGGTGCCGAGCCGCGTTGAGTCGGGGGCGTCGCCGCAGGCCAGTTCGATCTGCGGGCAGGTTTCGCGCGCATCCATCGAACCGATGAGCGCGCGCAGCGGCATCAGCATCTCGCTGACCTGCTTCGGCAGCACGGGGCACACCTGCATGTCGGCCAGGTAGCGGCTCTTGCGCTCGTGGAAACCGATCAGCACCGTGCCCTTCTTGACCACGTGGCGCACCGAGAGGCGCGCGCGGTAGCGGTAGTGCCAGGTCGGCCCTTCGAGCGGCCGCAGCAGGTTCTCGGGCTTGACCTTGCCGAGGTGCCAAAGGTTGTCTTCCAGTGCGCGCTGCTTCACGGCCACCTGGGCGGCTGCATCCAGGTGCTGCATCTTGCAGCCGCCGCAGGCGCCCGTGTGCAGGCCGAAATGGGGGCAGCCCGGACGCACGCGCTGCGACGATTCGTGGCGGATGGCCGTGACCGTGCCCTGCTCCCAGTTGTTCTTGCGGCGATGGACATTGAACTGCACTTCCTCGAAAGGCAGTGCGCCTTCGATGAACACGACCATGCCGTCGGCCTTGTGCGATACGCCCTGCGCGTCGAGGTCGAGAGACTCGACCTGCAGCCACTCTTCACCAGGATTCGTGGGGACTTTCGCGGGGGCTTTGTTTTCTTCGATGGATTCCGTCATCCCCCCATTGTCTCAGCGTGGCCGAGGCAGCTAGAACAGCGCGTCGCGCCCCACGCCGGAGCGGGCCAGTTGGCGACGCATCTTGGCCAGCGCCTCGTTCTGGATCTGCCTGACGCGCTCACGCGTGAGGCCGAGGCGCACGCTCAGCACCTCCAGCGTTTCGGGCTCGCGGTCGTGCAGGCCGTAACGCCCCTCCAGCACCTCGCGTTCGCGTGCATCAAGGGCGAGCACCCACTGGTCGAGCAGGCGCTCCACCTCGTGCATGTGCGTCACGTCAGTCGGGCTGCCCTGCCCGTCCTCGGAAGCCACGGTGTCGGCCAGCGTGAAGCCTTCGTCCCCGCGCGCGTCACCCGCGTCCAGCGAACGCGGGGCTTCGGACAGGGCCAGCAGGTCGGCCACCGCCTGCACCTCGCGGCCGAGCAGCGCAGCGATGTCTTCCACACGCACGCCATCGGGCCGGTGCGCGAGGAATTCGGCATCGCCTTCGAGTGTGCGACGGGCCCGCAGCACCTGCTGCAGCTCACGCACCACATGCACCGGCAACCGGATCGCGCGCGCCTGCGTCATGACCGCGCGCTCGACGGATTGCCGGATCCACCAGGTCGCGTAAGTGGAAAAGCGAAAACCGCGTTCGGGCTCGAACTTGGTGATGGCGTGCATCAGTCCGAGATTGCCTTCCTCGATGAGGTCCGACAGCGGCACGCCACGGCCCAGGTAGCTCTTGGCGATATTGACCACGAGCCGCAGGTTGTGCTCGATCATCGATTGCCGCGCCGCGAAGTCGCCGGCTCGCGCGGCGCATGCGGTCTGATACTCCTGCGCAGGCGTGAAGAGTTCGGTGCGACGGACCTGGCGCAGGTAGATGGTCAATGCATCCGCGCCCTCGCCGCCGATTTGTTCGCTCGCAGTGCCTGCAGGCAGCACGCTGTCTGCCGTTGGTGGTTCTAAGCCCTCTTCCGGTGCCGGGTGAACGCTCTCACCGTTGAACTCATGCCGACCGTTGTCGGGAGAAGGGCTGCCCCTGCCCGCCAACCCGCGCACGGGCAACAGCGTGCGGCGGGGGCGGGAGGCAGCCATGGCATCACCGGCCGGGGAGGTAGCGCGAAGGATCGACGGGCTTGCCCTGGCGGCGAATCTCGAAATGCAGCTTCACGCGATCGGCGTCGCTGTTGCCCATTTCGGCGATTTTCTGGCCCTTCTGAACCGACTGGTCTTCCTTCACGAGCAGCGTCTGGTTGTGGGCATACGCCGTGAGGTAGGTGTTGTTGTGCTTCAGGATGATCAGGTTGCCGTAGCCACGCAGGCCTGCGCCCGCATAGACCACGCGACCGTCGGCGGCGGCCAGCACGGGGTCGCCCGCCTTGCCGCTGATGTCGTAGCCCTTGTTCTTGGCCTCATCGAAGCCCGCGATCAGCGAACCGCTCGCAGGCCAGATCCAGCCGATGTCTTCATCACCCACATTTCCGCTGCCGGGACCGGCCGGCGAAGCCGTGACCGGCGGCTTGGTCGTCGCGCTGCTGGCGGGCGCCGAGGGCACCACCGCAGGCTGCGGCGTCACGGGCTTCGTGACCACACCTTCGGGCGAAGCAGCGGGCGGCGTTGCAGGCGCGGCCGCGACGACCGTTCCCGAACCTGCCGGCGGAATCACGCGCAGCACCTGGCCGACTTCGATCAGGTCGGGGTTCTCGATGTTGTTCCAGCGAACGATGTCCTGCCAGCGCTGGCCGGTGTCGGCACCGATGCGGCGAATGGTGTCTCCGGGACGCACGGCGTAGTAGCCGGGCTTGCCATAATTTTCGATGCCGGCGAGCGGCTTGCCGTTGGCGTCGGTGGTGATGGGCGGGCCGCCGGGCACTGCTGCGCCAGGCGCGCGCGACATGGTGCCGCGGTCTTCGACCGGCGCCGGCCCGCGCGGTGTGGAACAGCCCGCGATCACGAGCACAAAGGCCAACGTGACGCCAGCGAACCAACTCCGATTGCCAAAACCCTGCATTTGTTATTCCTTCAAGCGATGCCTGATTTTAGGGGGACAAAGTGAACCGCCTCAAGAATGAGGCGCTCCAGTCCCCGTGGGGTCTTGTCGATGACGACAAGGGCCTGGCCACCACTTGCGGAATGGGTCGGTGCCACGATGCGGCCACCCACCGCGAGCTGCGCAATCCAGGCCTCGGGCACGGCTTCGCCGCCAGCCGCGGCAATGATTCCGGCGTAGGGCGCGCCCTTGGCATAGCCGATCATCCCGTCGCCCAGCATCAGATGAACCGTGGCCAGGCGGAAGTGCCGCAGATTGGCGCGCGCGCGCTCGTGCAGGCCGCGCAGGCGCTCGATGCTGTAGACCTCGGTGGCCACATGATTCAACACCGCAGCCTGATAGCCGCAACCGGTGCCGATCTCGAGCACGCGGCCGAGCTTGTCCTGCGGCTTTCCAGCCAGCGCGGGTGCGCCCATCAGCAGCTCGATCATGCGGGCCACCACGTTGGGCTTCGAGATGGTCTGTCCCAACCCGATCGGCAGGCTCGTGTCTTCGTAGGCCTGGTTGACCAGCGCACTGTCGACAAAACGATGCCGCTCCACGGCGCCCATTGCGCGCAGCACCCGCGGATCGGAGATGCCCTGCGCCGCGAGCCTCTGCACCATGCGCGCGCGCACGGCATCGGAAGCCATCGAAGGCGTGGACGGCACCATGGGCTTGGCCGGCACGGCGGGCATGCGCCCTCGCGTGGCGGCCGAAGCGGTGGGTGTCAGGCGAACTGGGAAACTCGGCCGCTGCGTGGCCATGTCAATTGCCGAGACGGGCCACCGTCTCGCGCCATTGGCCAAGGTTGGCGTGGTCGGTCAGATCGACCTGCAACGGTGTCAGCGCGACGTGGCCGGCTGCAGCGGCATGGAAGTCGGTGCCTTCGCCGCTGTCCTTGGCGCCGCCTGCGCCGGCGATCCAGTACATGGTTTCGCCTCGCGGGCTGTCCTGGGTGATTACCTTCTCCGCCGCATGGCGGCGGCCGAGCCTGCAGACCTTGACGGGCTTCAGCTCGTCGAAAGGCAGGTTCGGCACGTTCACGTTGAGCAGGAAGGCGGCGCCCCCCAGCATGCGCTCGCGCTCGATCTGCTGCACCAGCCGCCGCGCCACCTGGGCGGCCGCATCCACATGCGCCCAGCCCTTTTCGATCTGCGAGAACGCGATGGCCGGAATGCCGAACAGATAGGCCTCCATCGCCGCGCCGACCGTGCCCGAATAGATGGTGTCGTCGCCCATGTTGGCGCCGTTGTTGATGCCGGAGACCACCAGGTCGGGCCGGTAGTCGAGCAGGCCCTTGAGCGCGATGTGCACGCAGTCGGCCGGCGTGCCCGTCACGTAGCGAAAGCCGTTGTGCGCCTCGCGCACATAGAGCGGTGCCGCCAGGGTCAGCGCGTTCGATTTGGCGCTGTTGTTGTGCTCGGGCGCGACCACCTCGACATCGGCGATGTCCCTGAGCGCGTCGTGCAGTGCGACGATGCCCGGCGCCTGAAAGCCATCGTCGTTGGAAATTAGTATCTTCATGGTGTCCTGGATGCCCGGGATTGTAGGCGCCGGGTGCGTCGCAGCAGGGACAAGCCCACCCTGCCGCGCCGCCTATCATCGCCCGCATTCTTTGGCCCCATCCGACTCACACGAAGGAGACTCGAGCATGCACGCATGGCTTTGCGAAAACCCCACCGGCGTCGACGCGCTGACCTGGAAGGAACTGCCGACCCCGACCCCGGGCCCGGGCCAGGTGCTGATCGAAATCAAGGCTGCGAGCCTGAATTTCCCCGATCTGCTGATCGTGCAGAACAAATACCAGATGAAGCCACCCCTGCCCTTCGTGCCGGGCTCCGAATACGCGGGCGTGGTCCAGGCGGTCGGCGACGGCGTCACGCACCTCAAGGTCGGGCAGAACGTGGCCTGCCTGTCGGGCACCGGCGGCTTCGGCACCCACACACTGGCACCCGCGGCCTTGTGCATGCCGTTGCCCGAAGGTTTCGGCCACGTCGATGCCGCGGCTTTCATCATGATCTACGCCACCTCGTGGCACGCACTGATGGACAGAGCGCAACTCAAGGCCGGCGAAACCGTGCTGGTGCTCGGCGCGGCAGGCGGCGTGGGCACGGCAGCCATCCAGATCGCAAAGGCTGCCGGGGCCAGAGTGATTGCAGCAGCCTCCACCGACGAAAAATGCGAGCTTTGCCGTTCCATCGGCGCCGACGCGACGATCAACTACACGACGCATGCACTGCCCAACGGTTTTCGCGATGCCGTCAAGGCCGCCACCGACGGCAAAGGACCGGATGTCATTTACGACCCGGTAGGCGGCGATTTTGCAGAGCCTGCCTTTCGCTCCATTGGGTGGCGCGGCCGTTATTTGGTCGTCGGTTTTGCGTCCGGCCCGATTCCATCACTGCCATTGAACCTGACACTGCTGAAAGGCGCTTCGCTGGTCGGCGTGTTCTGGGGCGATTTCGCCAGGCGCGAGCCCAAGGCCAATGCACAGATGATGGCCGAATTGGCACAGTGGTACGGCCAAGGAAAGATCAAGCCGGTGATCGACAGTACGATGCCCATGGCGGAATTGAAGGCTGCATACGCGCACATGGGCTCGCGCGGCGTCAAAGGAAAACTGGTGATGGTGAACTGAGCGCCCCACCCGCGAACACCCAATAAAAAAGCCCGCGCATGCGGGCTTTTTTATTGGGCCACAGCCCGGGGAAGCCAGGGGCGCTTACTTGATCTCGTACTCGGAAAGCGACTTGCCCGCAGCCAATGCCTCGGTCACCCAGCGCGGCTTGCGGCCACGGCCACCCGACCAGGTTTCGCCCGTCGGGCCGCGGTATTTGGCGGCAGCCTTGGTGGGTGCGACGCCTGCACTGCGCTTCATGGCGCCCGCACGGCCGGTGAGTTTCAGATCGGAGGCCGTCAAACCGTATTCGGCGATCTTCTTGCGCAACTCTTCGACCACGCCCGCGCGTTCCTGGTTGCGCAGGTCTTCGGCCTGCTTGCGCAATTGCGCAATCTGCTCGTCATGCTTCTTGATCTGGGAATTGATATCGGCGAGGGTCGAAGCCATTGTTGGACTCCTGAAAATTGAAAACGGGTGGATTTTAATTCAGTTTACATTTGCCACAAGCGTCCTGCCGGGCGAAAAAAACGGCGGCACATTGCGTTATTGCAACAACTCGCAACATAAAGCCAGCCGCCACGGGCGCTTTATATACGAGCAAGACGAGAAAAAAGAGAGAGGAGAGCGGCGCGCAGGCAGAAGAAGATGCGGCGGCCGGAAATGACAACGCCGGGAAAACCCGGCGTTGCTGTCCTTTTGAGCGCTATTGCGCAATAGCACAAAGGAGATATTTTGGGGTGGCTGATGGGACTCGAACCCACGACGACCAGAATCACAATCTGGGACTCTACCAGCTGAGCTACAGCCACCGTAGAGCCTACGATTGTAGCGTTAAAAATCGCTGTTTTGACGACGGCAATCAATGGCGAGGCTCGAAAGCTACATTTTGCCTCCCCGCCGGGATCGGCGCTGGCGCTTCGATGCCTCTCGCGATCGCAGTGATCGGCAAAAATTCTCGCCCCCCTGTCCGATCTTCATCGCCGGCGCCGACAGGCATATTGCTCCGCTATCATGAATGCGACCCGCGCCGACGGGCATGGCTTCTGGCCATCTCCACTTCACCACATCTCAAAGGAATTTCTTCATGAGCATCGTCTGGACCATCCTGATCGGGTTCGTCGTGGGTCTTGTGGCGCGGGCCGTCAAGCCAGGCGATGACTCCGCCGGCTTCATCGTCACGACCATCATCGGCGTTGCCGGTTCGCTGATCGTCACCTACGTCGGCCAATCGCTGGGCTGGTACACCGCCGGCCAGGGCGCGGGTTTCATCGCATCGGTGCTGGGCGCGATCGTGCTGCTCATCATCTACGGCCTGATCAAGCGCAAGAGCTGATGCGAAGAATGGGCCGTGCCGCTTCACGCGCACGGCCATCATGATGCCCCGCAAAGCGCGCGCCAAGCATCATGTCTACGTGGTCGAGCTCGATGACCGCGTATGGAACAACCGCCGCTTCAGGCGGGCCAACCCCGACTACCAACTCGGCAAGCCCTTCGTCTACGTCGGCATGACCGGCCTGGACCCCGACATCCGCTTCGACAAGCACAAGGCCGGCATCCAGGCCAACAGCTTCGTTCAGGAGTTCGGCCTGCACCTGCTGCCGGCGCTTTACGAACGCTACAACCCCATGACCTACGAGGACGCGCGCCTGATGGAGGTCGATCTCGGCATCGCACTGCGCAAGGCCGGCTACGGCGTGTGGCAGGCCTGACGCGACGGCAAGGACTTCAGGAGTAGGTGACCCAACTTTCGTAGGCGGGGCCGTCCAGATGCGGCAGCGTGTTGTAGGTCACGAGCATGTGCCGCTTGGGTGTGAAGGCGAACTCCGTCACCGAGGTGTTGCGAATACGCAGGTTGAGTTCGATCGTCGTCTCCGCGCTCGTCCCCAGCACATGGCCCACCGCAGTGCTGATCGGCCCCCCGCTCGACACCACCAGCACCTTTGCGCCATGGTGCTTGCCGCGCACATGATCGAGCGCCGTCGTCACGCCCGCCATGAAGTCGACATAGCTCGGCATTCCGGCCGGCGTCGTCCTGCCCTGCATCCACGCGCCCAGCCCCTCGCGCAGCAGGCGAAAGTGATGGCGGTACATCTCCGGCGAATCGGGCTTCTCCAGCTTGCCTTCGTGGATGGTGGCGATGACCGCCTCGCTGTCGTATTCGTTGAGGCCGGGCCACGGCAGCACGTCGTCGCGCTCCAGGCCGAGGCCCTTGGCGATGCCCTCCCAAGTCTGGCGATGGCGCTTCAACGTGCCGGTGATGACGGCATCGAACTTCATGCCGCGCTCACGCCAGTACTCGCCGAGGCGAACGGACTGCCGGTGTCCGAGTTCGCTCAGGTTGTCATAGTCGGCAGCGCCAAAACTGGCCTGTCCGTGGCGCACGAGATAGAGGGTTCCCATGCACAGGATTCTGGCAAGAAGCCGAAGCGCAGCTTGTCCCTCGGGCGACCGGCTCATGGGGCCCAAAAAAAAGCCCGAGCGGTCGGCTCGGGCTGTCTGGCAGCGCTGTGTACGTCAGCGGCCGGCGGCGGGCGGCAGCGTCTCCGTCGGCTTCGGCACCAGGATCTCGGCCTTGAAACGGTCCTTCAGCAGGTTGTAGTAGGCAGCGTCTTCTGCGGCAGCCACGGACTGGCCGACCTGTGCCTGTTCCTGCTTCGCGAGTTCGGGCGCAGGCGGCGTGCGCGGAACGACCTTGGTGACGCGGACCACGGCATAGCCTTGCGCGCCGAGGTCCACGCCCACGAGTGCGGGCAGCTTGGCAGGGTCAGCACGCAGCGCAGCATCGATGACCGGCAGTGGCTGCGATTGAGCTTCGCGGCGCGACACGGTCAGGGGCGCGCCGAAGGTCGCACCATCCGCCTTGGCAGTCCACGCGGCGAGCTTGGCTTCGCCTTCGGTCTTGGCCAGCACCGAGGCGCGCTCGGCAATGAGTTGCGCACGGATCTTGTCCTTGACGTCGGCCAGCGGCACCGGATGTGCAGGCGTGTACTTCGTCACGCGGCCTGATGCGAGTTGGCTCGGGCCGACTTCGATCGCCTCGGTGTTCTGCTTGCGTTCGAGCGAATCGGTTGCGAAAAGCGCGCTCAGGAAATTGCGGCTGGCCAGCGGGCCGGTACTGCCCGGTGCGGGCACGCGCGCAACGTTGTTGGCCGTCTGGATCGTGAGCTTCAGCTTCTCGGCAGCGGGCTTGAGGCTGTCGGGCGACTGGTAGACGGCGTCGGTGAATGCTTCGGCAGCCTTCGCGAACTCCTGCGTGGCCTGCTGCGAGCGCATGTCGTTCTCGATGGTCGCGCGCACCTGCTCGAAAGGCGGCACCACGGCCGGCTTGATGTCGGTCAGGCGAATGATGTGATAGCCGAATTCGGTTTCGACGACGCCGCTGGTCTCGCCCTTCTTGAGCGCGAACATCGCGTCTTCGAAAGGCTTGACCATGGCGCCCTTCGTCACGAAGTCGAGGTCGCCGCCCTTCTCCGCCGAACCCGGGTCCTGCGAATTCTTGCGTGCAACGTCGGCGAAGCTGGCAGGCGACTTCTTCACTTCGGCCAGCAACTGCTCGGCCTTGGCCTTGGCCTTTTCGCGATCCGCCGCGGGCATGCCGGACGGCGCGGTGATCAGGATGTGGCTTGCACGGCGCTCTTCCTTGGTGCCGAAGCGCGAGGCATTCTGTTCGTAGTAGGTCTTGAGGTCGGCCTCGTTCACGACGACGTTCTTCTTGGCCGCGTCGAGGTCGAGCACGAGGTATTCGATGCTGGCCTGCTCGGGCGCCTGGAACTGCGCCGTGTGGCCCTTGTAGTAGGCCTCGATGTCGGCATCGCTCACCGTCACCTTCGAAGCGAAGCTGTCGGGGCCGAAGCGCGCCACCTGGATTTCGCGGCTGTCGTAGAAGGCATTGATGGTCGTGGCGGCCAATGCAGGCGGTGTGAAGGCAGTGCCGGAGACGCCCAGCAGCACCTGCTGCGTTGCCATGTCGGAGCGCACCGAAGCTTCGTACTGCTCCGGCGTACGGCCGGTCACGCGCTGGAAGGCCTCGCGATCGAACTTGCCGTCGGGTGTGCGGAATGCGGCCAGGCCCGGGTCCTGCGCGAAGATGCGCGACAGGCGCTCTTCGGATACCGTCATGTTGACCTTGGCCGCCGCGGCGGCCAGCACGCGGTCGCGCACCATGCGCTCCAGCGTGGCGTAGCGCAATGCATCCGACTCGAGCAAGGTCGGGTCGACGTTGGGCGACTGCTGGCGAATGCGGTCCGTCTCGACGCGGTGCTGCTGATCCCATTCGGGCTTCGTGATGTCGTGCCCTTCGATGCGGGCGACCTTCTCATCGCGGCCGAATCCCTGATAGCGCTCGACGCCGAAGAACACGAACGAGGGAATGATCAGCAAGAACAAGAAAATCATGACGACCTTGTTGTACTTGCGGAAGGTATCAAACATGCTTGAACACTCTTTTTCGACGGCTGTCGGACGGCAATAAAAAAGGCGAACTTGCGGTTCGCCTTTGCATCGGGTGGGTGGTGGGTGCTGAGGGGCTCGAACCCCCGACCTACGCCTTGTAAGGGATCAGAATCCCCATATGAATCAATGACATAGAAACCCTGCCAGCCATTCGCTACCAACTCAGGCATGTAGCGACGGCAGATTCTACTCGTGAGGCTCGCTCCAAAGACCCCATATCAAGGCTTCGATCCTTTTCAGCAGCAGTTCGCCGCTCTCTTTCGAAGACCAGACATCCCGCGCGACTCGACCCAAGTGACCCTAAGAATCAAGATGAGCCAGACGACCCTACTTCGACGCACTTGAAATGCTTGTGAACGTCTACTTCCTTTTCCGCTGAAAAAGCCACACCCGGGAGATTCAGCATCTTGACCAAGGCCATCAAATCAGAGGGGAGCGAGCCGATAGTCGCCGGCTTGGTAGGAACAGCCACGGGTTCATAGACGTGCAGTGATTCTCGAACGGTCCGGTGTACATCATTCCAGTCGTACACGAACATTCCACGCTCAGCCAACTCTATGTAGCTATCCGGACGCGGGACCGCCAACAAGAGCCTAGCCTGTGAAATCGTAGGTAGCTTATGAAGTTCACCTTCGATTTCTTCGACGAGCATGCAGAGGGGATCGAGCATTGGTGCCGGGATCGGCCCAACGCCGGCAGTAATAAACGCCCCTAAATGACCGTCTTTATCAGAGGCCAGCCACACGCAGTCGATCCCTTCCGGGTAAGGTCGCACGATCATTCTTTCCCCTTATTCGTCAGATTTGAAGCGAGTGTTCCGAGGAAACGGCGAACGCCCGAAATTTGCTTCGCAGCGGGGACATACAGGCACCTCTCTCCCCGTTCTAGGACGAATTGCCTCGCTGAATCGCACGTCACCTTTCGCACCACCCAACGCGTCGACAACGTGGTCCTCCGCGCACTTTCCACCGCTACACGCACGCGCGGCAACATCGCCGGTTTTGACGTTGTACCCGCCCGTCACCGTCGCTGGTGCTTTGGACCCCAGCGGCGCCAACTCGGCGGCTAGAGCGTCACGCGCAGAACGTGCCTCGGCAAGGCCGCCCTTCGCGGCACCCACGCCACGCACAGAGCACATGGCCATCATAGCGGTGTCGTAGTAGTCGGCCACCAGGGCCGCTGCCATACCAGGAATGGCATATCCCCAGTTGCCCGTTTCGTTCTGTTTACCAGCCCAATAATCAGCCGCACTTGCAGCTTTCTTAGGTGTCAAGAACCCAATGTCGTCTAAGGTAGGCCACAACCCGTACGGGTCCGTGTATATCAACGAACTGCCGTTGGCATAGAGATAGCGGTTTCCGCCTCCGAGCAACCCTATCGGATCAGACTGTGGATATCTCCCTGTCTTTGGGTCATAGCTGCGGAAGTAGTTGTAGAACAGTCCCGACTCCTCATCCGCATACTGCCCCGGATACCGCAGGTTGAACTTCACTTCGGCGGTGCCGGTCGTGCCCGGGTTGGGTGTTGTCTCCTTGTTGGCGAAGCGGTTCCCGGCCGTGGTGGGCTTGTCTTCCCCGAACGCGCTGTAGGTCCACTGCCAGACCGCCTGTCCATCCGCGTTGGTGAGCCGGCGTGGCGTGTTCAGGTGATCGCTGTGCACCGCGTAGATGGCGCCATTGATCACTGCCGCAATCGGCATCGGCCCATTGGCCGTCGGCAGGTAGATGTAGCTGGCCTGCCCCGCACTGTTCGTGCCCCCGCTGCCCACCTCCGCGATCAAGCTGCCCTGCTCATCGTAGGTATAGGCATAACCGAGCTGCTCGGCCTGCGTGGTGCTCGGATTCCACAGCTTCNCCCCCGCTGCCCACCTCCGCGATCAAGCTGCCCTGCTCATCGTAGGTATAGGCATAACCGAGCTGCTCGGCCTGCGTGGTGCTCGGATTCCACAGCTTCGAGAAGAACGCAATCAAGCTCTGCATGAAGGTGGGATCGGCCTCGTCCCCCTGGCTAGGCGGATACAGCGGCTCCGTCTTGAACACCCGCTGCCCCAGCGCGTTGTGCGCGTAGCGCGTGGTCGGGCTCGTGTCGGTGGCGCCTGTCGTCGCCGCCGCCAGCCGCCCCTCGGCGTCGTAGGCGTAGCTGCGCAGCCCATCGGTGAGCATGTCGCCGTTGGCGTTGTAGCCGTAAGGTGCTCGGATTCCACAGCTTCGAGAAGAACGCAATCAAGCTCTGCATGAAGGTGGGATCGGCCTCGTCCCCCTGGCTAGGCGGATACAGCGGCTCGGTCTTGAACACCCGCTGCCCCAGCGCGTTGTGCGCGTAGCGCGTGGTCGGGCTCGTGTCGGTGGCGCCTGTCGTCGCCGCCGCCAGCCGCCCCTCGGCGTCGTAGGCGTAGCTGCGCAGCCCATCGGTGAGCATGTCGCCGTTGGCGTTGTAGCCGTAAGCCACGCTCGTGCTGCTCGCACCGTTGAGGGTCTGGCTGAAGCCCGTGAGCTGGTTGCTGGTCGAGCCCACCGTGTAGGTGCGGCTGGTGGTCTGCCCGTTCAGCAGTCGCGTGCTGTTGGCCCTGTTGCCGTTGGCGTCGTAGCCAAGACTTGTTGTATCTCCTGCCGTGTTGCCCGTGGCGTTGAAGCCGGTGAGGCGCCCCACGGCGTTGTAGCCCACGCTCCAGGTCACGTCGGCATTGGCGAGGGTGCTGTGGGTCNCCTGCCGTGTTGCCCGTGGCGTTGAAGCCGGTGAGGCGCCCCACGGCGTTGTAGCCCACGCTCCAGGTCACGTCGGCATTGGCGAGGGTGCTGTGGGTCGGATCGGCGTCGCCGGGCTGCCAGAGGTTCTGCGTCAGGCTCGTGATGCGCCCGGCTGCGTCGTAGACGTAGCTGCTGAACTCGGTGGCGGTCAGGCGGCCCGCGGTGTCGTAGCTG
>NZ_LMEK01000007.1:0-107707 GCF_001426595.1 Variovorax sp. Root434 | reverse complement strand
CTACTACATCGACTACCGCAACCTGCGCCCGAAGTTCGTCGAGACCTTCCTGGCCAAGCTGGCGAACTGGGACTTCGCGGCGAAGAACTTCGGCTGAACCCGGGTTCCTCCAGCAAAAAGCCGACCCAAGGGTCGGCTTTTTTGAGGGCTTGAGACGGTAGATGCTCAGCGCTTGCCGGCTGCGAACAACTCGCCGCCGAGCTTGGCTCCCTTCTTGATGTTCTTCTTGGCGAACCAGCCCTGGTTCATTTCGAGCACGTAGCGCACAGGCTCCAGCGAGCAATGCGAGTTCTCGGTCATGGGCTGCATGTCGACCAGGTTGACGATGCGGCCGTCCTCGGCCACGAACGCAGCGGTCAGCGGCAGGATCGTGTTGCGCATCCAGAAGCATTGCGTTGCAGGCTGCTCGAACACGAAGATCATGCCTTCAGCTTGCGGCATTTCCTTGCGGAACATCAGGCCGATTTCGCGCTGCAGGGGCGTTTGCGCGATCTGCGCGTCGATCTTGTACAGACCGACCGACAACTGCGTGCGTGGCAAATCGGTCTGGGATTGCTGCTGGGCATGAGCCGGCATCAAGAAGGGCGCAGACGCGAGGAGCAGGGCGGCGAGACGCTGGAACATCGGGGACAACTCTTTCAGAGCGGGGCGAAGCCCAGCCCGTAACCAATAAAAATGCCCGCTGATGCGGGCATTGCCGGTGAGCTTGAAAGCTTACACCTTCTTGGCGGCAGCCGTGTGGGCCTTGGCCACGTGGCGAACCTTGTGCTTCTTGGCAGCGGCGTGCTTCTTGGCGGGCGCGTGCTTGGCCACCTTGGGAGCGGCTGCGGCGGGAGCGGCCGTGGGTTCGGCTTGTTGAGCGAAAGCACCGACGGCGAAGAGACCGGCGACCAGGGCTGCGAGCAGCTTGTTCATGAACATATCCTTTGAAATTCGTTGATCTGGATTGCCCTCCCTGCGGAAGGTAGACATTCAACGAAAGCCGTTTCGCGCGGTTGACAGCCACGCAGCTGCCTCGATCAAAAAAAAAGCGCTCGGAAGAGCGCTTTTTTTTTGGGAGGCAGGCCGAATTACTGCGGGGTGCCGCCTTGGGTCGACTTGCGCTTGATGCTGCCGTCCTTGTTGCGACGACGCTGGTCGCGGGTTTCAGCGCGCTTCTCGCCAGAGGCAGCAGCCTTGTCGGCACCGATGGCGCCGCCTTCGGGCGTCTTGGCTTCGTCGCCGCCAGCAGCCTTGACCTGGCCAGCGGGCTTGGCAGCCTTCTTGGCTTCAGCACGTTGTTGCGACTTGCTGTTGGTGGCGTTACCTTGTTCGGGCGTCGTACCGGCCGGGTTTTGGGCGTAGGCGCCAGCGGCGAACAGGCCAGCGATCATGACTGCGAGAATTTTGCTCATTGATGATTCCTCTATCGAGAATTGGTTGGAAACGCCTCCCGGCGAGCAGAAGGTCAGCCACTAACGAGCCCATTGGCTCGCCGGTTGACAAACGCTTGCTGATGGGCTGCGTCTAAAATGTACAGCGATTTGTTCACAGGCTGTACAGCGAATCCACCCCGTGTCTGAATTCGCTGACAGTCGTCAAAAATTACGTCAATTCCGGAGCCATCCCCTCTCATGACCAGTTATCAGCACATCAAAGTCCCGACCGACGGCCAGAAGATCACGGTCAACGCCGACAACTCGCTCAATGTGCCTGACCAACCGGTCATTCCCTTCATCGAAGGCGACGGCACGGGCCTGGACATCACCCCGGTGATGTTGAAAGTGGTGGATGCGGCGGTGGCCAAGGCTTATGGCGGCAAGAAAAAGATCCACTGGATGGAGGTCTATGCCGGCGAGAAGTCGACCAAGGTCTACGGTCCCGACGTCTGGCTCCCCGAGGAAACGCTGCACGCCGTGCGTGACTATGTGGTTTCCATCAAGGGCCCGCTGACCACGCCCGTCGGCGGCGGCATCCGCTCTCTGAACGTCGCGCTGCGCCAGGAACTCGACCTGTATGTCTGCCTGCGCCCCATCCAGTACTTCGAGGGCGTGCCCAGCCCGGTGCGCGAGCCGCACAAGACCAATATGGTGATCTTCCGCGAGAACTCGGAGGACATCTACGCCGGCATCGAATTCGAAGCCGAGAGCGACAAGGCGAAGAAGCTCATCAAGTTCCTGCAGGACGAAATGGGCGTCAAGAAGATCCGCTTTCCCAATACCTCGGGCATCGGCGTCAAGCCCGTGTCGAGGGAGGGTACCGAGCGTCTCGTGCGCAAGGCGTTCCAGTACGCCATCGACAACGACAAGCCCAGCGTCACCCTGGTGCACAAGGGCAACATCATGAAGTTCACCGAAGGTGGCTTCCGTGACTGGGGCTATGGCCTCGCCGCCAAGGAATTCGGCGCTGAACTGATCGACGGCGGGCCGTGGATGAAGTTCAAGAACCCAAAGACGGGCAAGGAAATCACCGTCAAGGACAGCATTGCCGACGCCTTCCTTCAGCAGATCCTGCTGCGTCCTGCCGAGTACAGCGTGATCGCCACGCTCAACCTGAACGGCGACTATGTGTCCGACGCACTGGCCGCGCAGGTCGGCGGCATCGGCATCGCCCCGGGCGCCAACCTCAGCGACACCGTCGCCATGTTCGAAGCCACCCACGGCACGGCACCCAAGTACGCTGGCAAGGACTACGTGAACCCTGGTTCCGAAATCCTCTCGGCCGAAATGATGCTGCGCCACATGGGCTGGAAGGAAGCCGCCGACCTCATCATCAGCTCGATGGAGAAATCGATCGCCAGCAAGAAAGTCACCTATGACTTCGCGCGCCTGATGGACGGCGCCACGCAAGTGAGCTGCTCGGGGTTCGGGCAGGTGATGATCGACCACATGTAATTGCCATGGTTGCTCGTCGATGCCTGCCGGCGTCGAGCATCAAGCCCCTGAGCCGCCGAAAGGCGTTCAGGGGCTTTTTCATTCATGCGCTCGCCTGAGCTCGTTTCCTGCGAATTCTCCGGAAATTCCGTCGTCATTCACGGTGCAAGACCCTTGATTTGTCGAATACACGTCACCAAGTCTTCCTGCGCCGGCACGGCGCTTGCACGCTCTATAGAATCATTTTCATGGCAACGAGAATTCCAAAAACTCCCAGCACCCCCCCGGCGCAAAAACCGGCCGGGGATGACGGGGATTCGGTCGTCCTGGAGCGCCGGCCGCAAAAAACTGCGCCGCCCCAGATGTACCAGGTGGTGATGCTGAACGACGACTACACGCCCATGGAGTTCGTGATCGTCGTGCTGCAGGAATATTTCAGCAAGGATCGCGAAACCGCGACCCAGATCATGCTCAAGATCCACCTCGATGGCCGAGGCGTCTGTGGGGTTTATTCCCGCGACATGGCGGCCACCAAGGTCAACCAGGTGATGGAAGCCGCACAGCAGGCCGGGCATCCACTCCAATGCGTCAGTGAACCTGTTGCATGAACCAGTTGAATTGCGCAAGCTCCAACCCATCTGAGAACTTATTTACAGCAAGGCAAAAGGAAATCACATGATTGCCCAAGAACTGGAAGTCAGCTTGCACATGGCCTTCGTCGAGGCCCGGCAGCAGCGCCACGAGTTCATCACCGTGGAGCATCTGCTGCTCGCTTTGCTGGACAACCCGAGCGCCGCGGAAGTTCTGCGCGCCTGCTCGGCCAACGTCGACGACCTGCGGGCGTCGCTCACCAACTTCATCAAGGACAACACGCCCCAGGTGGCGGGTACCGACGATGTAGACACCCAGCCCACGCTGGGTTTCCAGCGCGTGATCCAGCGCGCCATCATGCATGTGCAGTCCACCGGCAACGGCAAGAAGGAAGTCACCGGCGCCAACGTGCTGGTCGCGATCTTCGGCGAGAAGGACTCGCATGCCGTGTACTACCTGCACCAGCAGGGCGTCACCCGCCTCGACGTGGTCAATTTCATTGCCCACGGCATCAAGAAGAGCGATCCGCCGGAAGCCGTCAAGGGCAGCGGTGAAGCACCCTCGGGCGAGGGCGAGGAGGGCGGCGGCGAACGCAACGAGAAGGCATCGCCGCTCGAGCAGTTCACGCAGAACCTCAACCAGATGGCGAAGGACGGCAAGATCGATCCGCTGATCGGTCGCGAGTACGAGGTCGAGCGCGTCATCCAGATCCTGTGCCGCCGGCGCAAGAACAACCCGCTCCTGGTCGGCGAGGCCGGCGTGGGCAAGACGGCCATTGCCGAGGGCCTGGCATGGCGCATCACGCAGGGCGACGTGCCCGAGATCCTGGCCGAGTCGAACGTGTTCTCGCTCGACATGGGCGCGCTGCTGGCCGGCACCAAGTACCGCGGCGATTTCGAGCAGCGCCTGAAGGGCGTGCTCAAGTCGCTCAAGGACAAGCCGAACGCCATCCTCTTCATCGATGAAATCCACACCCTGATCGGTGCGGGTGCGGCTTCGGGCGGCACGCTCGATGCGTCAAACCTGCTGAAGCCGGCGCTCTCCAGCGGCCAGCTCAAGTGCATCGGCGCGACCACCTTCACGGAATACCGCGGTATCTTCGAGAAAGACGCGGCCCTGTCGCGCCGTTTCCAGAAGGTCGACGTGGTCGAGCCGTCGGTGCAGGAAACCGTCGACATCCTCAAGGGCCTGAAGTCGCGTTTCGAGGAGCACCATGGCGTGAAGTACGCCGTGGCGGCCCTGCAGGCTGCGGCCGAGCTCAGCGCCAAGTACATCAATGACCGTCACTTGCCCGACAAGGCGATCGACGTCATCGACGAAGCCGGTGCTGCCCAGCGCATCCTGCCGCCGAGCAAGCGCAAGAAGACGATCAGCAAGACGGAAGTCGAGGAAATCGTGGCAAAGATCGCGCGCATTCCCCCGGCCAACGTCAGCAACGACGACCGCGGCAAGCTGCAGACCATCGAGCGCGACCTCAAGAGCGTGGTGTTCGGCCAGGACAAGGCGCTCGAAGTGCTCGCCTCGGCGGTCAAGATGGCGCGTTCGGGCCTGGGCAAGGGCGACAAGCCGATCGGCTCGTTCCTGTTCTCCGGCCCCACGGGCGTCGGCAAGACCGAAGCCGCGAAGCAGCTCGCCTACATCATGGGCATCGAGCTGATCCGCTTCGACATGTCGGAGTACATGGAGCGTCATGCGGTGAGCCGCCTGATCGGCGCGCCTCCGGGCTACGTCGGGTTCGACCAGGGTGGCCTGCTGACCGAGGCCGTCACGAAGAAGCCGCACTCGGTGCTGCTGCTCGACGAAATCGAGAAGGCGCACCCGGACATCTTCAACGTGCTGCTGCAGGTCATGGACCACGGTACGCTGACGGACAACAACGGGCGCAAGGCCGACTTCCGCAACGTCATCATCATCATGACGACGAATGCGGGCGCCGAGACCATGAACAAGGCGACCATCGGCTTCACCAACCCGCGCCAGGCGGGCGACGAAATGGGCGACATCAAGCGCCTGTTCTCGCCCGAATTCCGCAACCGGCTGGATGCCATCGTCAACTTCAAGGCGCTCGATGAGAACATCATCCTGCGCGTGGTCGACAAGTTCCTGCTCCAGCTGGAAACGCAGCTCAGCGAGAAGAAGGTGGAAGTCACCTTCAGCGACAAGCTGCGCAAGCACCTGGCGAAGAAGGGCTTCGATCCGTTGATGGGCGCACGTCCGATGCAGCGCCTGATCCAGGACACGATCCGTCGTGCACTGGCCGACGAACTGCTGTTCGGTCGCCTGACCGACGGCGGTCGCCTCGAAGTCGACCTCGACGACAAGGACGAAGTGCTGCTCGACATCCAGCCGCTTCCGAAGAAGGAAGGCAAGCAGAAGCCCGAAGCAGAGGAAGCAGCAGCAGGCTGAGCCCACTGCGGTTCCAGGAATGAAGTCAAAGGCCGGTAGCATCGCTACCGGCCTTTTTCTTTTGGGCCAGCCATATCGCACAGCCATTCCAACCGCTTTTTCGCCTTGATCCTCCCCGAACTCAGCCACGAATGGAAAACCGGCCTCTCCCTCGCGTGGAGCGGCTACATCGCGGTGCTGTCGATCTGGATCGTGATGCAGAAGCGCGCGCCGGTGTCGACGATGAGCTGGATCCTGTCGCTCGCGCTGCTGCCGTTCGCGGGCTTCGTCATCTATTACTTCCTGGGACCGCAGCGCCTGCGAAAGCAGCGGCTCAAGCGCCTGCGCAGCCGCGCCAGCGCCTTCGCCCAGGCCGACGTGGCGCGGCTGCGCGATGCGGCGCAGAACGCACCGCCGGCCCTGCAGCAGATGGCGAAGCTCGGCACGGCGACCTGCGGGCTGCCGGTGTCGAGCGCGGTCGATGTCGAACTGCTCTCGGGCGGGGCGCGCACCTTCGATGCGATCTTCGAGGCCGTACGCGCCGCACGGAACCACGTCCACCTCGAGTACTACATCTTCGAGCCCGACAGGATCGGCACCGCGTTGCGCGACCTGCTGGTCGAGCGCGCGAAGCAGGGCGTGACGGTGCGCCTGCTGATCGATGCACTGGGCTCCAAGCGCGTCGGCCGCAAGTTCATGGCGCCGCTGCACGAGGCGGGTGTCAAGGTGGCGCTGTTCCACGACACCAAGATCGGCCGCCGCCTGCGCCCCGTGACCAACTACCGCACCCACCGCAAGATCGTGGTGTGCGACGGTCGCGTGGGCTTCACGGGTGGCGTGAACATCACCGATGAGGAAGACAAGCGCACCCGGCCCGATGCGTACCACGACGTGCACCTGCGCATCGAGGGCAGTGCCGTGCGCTGGCTGCAGACCACCTTCCTCGAAGACTGGACCTACGCCACCGGCGAAGACCCGCGTGGCATGGACGATGTCATGAACGCCATGTTGCCGCAGCTGGAGGCTGGCAACATCCCGGTGCAGATCGTCACCAGCGGCCCCGACAACGCAATGGAGGCCATCCACCGCATGCACGTCGAGGCCATCCATTCGGCCACGCACCGCGCGTGGCTCACCACGCCGTACTTCGTGCCGGGCGAGCCCGCGCTGATGGCGCTCACCAGCGCCGCGCTGCGCGGCGTCGACGTGCGCCTGCTGGTGCCGCGCCGCAGCGACTCGGCCATCGTGAGTGCGGCGGCGCGCTCGTATTTCGACGAACTGATCGCAGCCGGCGTGAAGGTGTGGGAGTACAAGGCGCGCATGCTGCACTCCAAGACCCTGGTGGTCGACGACCATTGCGCGATGATCGGCACCGCGAATTTCGACAACCGCAGCTTCCGCCTCAACTTCGAGGTGTGCGCGGTGGTTTATGGTCCGGAACTGGCCCGGCCGCTGGCGGCGCAGTTCGAGACCGACCTGCACAGCTCCGGTGGTGTGCGCGCCCACCGGCCACAGAATTTCTGGATTCGCCTCGGCGACGCCATCGCCCGCCTGTTTTCACCCTTGCTCTGAATGAACCACACCTTTCTCTGGCACGACTACGAAACCTTCGGCGCGGTGCCGCGCCGCGACCGTCCCTCGCAGTTCGCGGCCATCCGCACCGATGCCGAACTCAACGAAGTCGGCGAGCCGCTGATGATCTATTGCAAGCCCGCGCCGGACTACCTGCCCAGCCCCGAGGCCTGCCTGATCACCGGCATCACGCCGCAGGTGTGCCTGGAACGCGGCATTCCCGAGCATGAATTCGCCGCGCACATCGAGCGCGCCTTCTCGCAGCCCGGCACCATCGGCGTGGGCTACAACACCATCCGTTTCGACGATGAGGTCACGCGCTTCCTGTTCTGGCGCAACCTGATCGACCCGTACGCGCGCGAATGGCAGAACGATTGCGGCCGCTGGGACCTGCTCGACGTGGTGCGCCTCACCTACGCGCTGCGCCCCGACGGCATCGAGTGGCCGAAGAAGGAAGACGGCAAGCCCAGCTTCAAGCTCGAAGACCTGGCGCGCGCCAACGGCCTGCTGCACGAATCGGCGCACGATGCGCTGTCCGACGTGCGCGCCACCATCGCGTTGGCCCGGCTGATCCGCGACAAGCAACCCAAGCTGTTCGACTTCGCCTTCGGCCTGCACAAGAAGGACCGCGTCGCCAGCGAACTCGGCCTGCCCGCGATGCGCGAGACGGCAAAGCCCTTCCTGCACGTGTCGGGCATGTTCCCGGTCGAGCGCGGCTGCCTGGCCGTGATGTGGCCGCTGGCCAGCCATCCCACCAACAAGAACGAACTGCTGGCCTGGGACCTGGCCCACGACCCGAGCGAGCTGCGCGACATCGACGTCGAGACCCTGCGGCTGCGCCTCTTCACCCGCACGGCCGACCTGCCCGAAGGCGTGGTGCGCCTGCCCGTGAAGGGCATCCACCTCAACAAGTCGCCGATGGTGGTCGGCAACCTGCGCACGCTCGCGCCGGCCATGGCGGGGCGCTGGGGCGTCGATCTCGACACTGCCATGCGCCACGCCGCGATCGCACGCGACCTGCCCGACATGAGCGCCATCTGGTCGCAGGTTTACGCCCGGCCCAAGGAGGCCACGCCCGACGTCGACGAAGACCTCTACGGCGGCTTCGTCGGCAACGCCGACCGCCGGCGCCTGAACCAGCTACGCAATCTGTCCCCCGAAGAGCTGGCCAAGGACCGCACGGGCTTCGATGACGGCCGGCTCGACGAGATCCTTTTCCGCTACCGTGCGCGCAACTGGCCCGAACTGCTGAACGAGGAAGAAGCCGAGCGCTGGGAGGCCCTGCGCGTGGCCAAGCTCTTCAAGGGCGAGGGCGGGGCGCGCACCATCGAGATGCTGTTCAGCGAGGTTGACGCGCTCTCCGAAAACGCCGACGAGCGCGGAGAGGAAATCCTCGGCGCGCTCTACGAATATGCCGAGGCCATCGCGCCCGAGGCCTGAGCTAAACACCCGAGCGCACAGCCCATGAGCCTGACGAACAACACCGAACTCTGCTCTAGAGCTTGATGCCGGCGGCCTTGACCGTCGGCCCCAGCACATCGACCTGTTCCTTGACGAAGCCGTTGAACGCGGCCACCGATTCCGGCTTGGCGACGATGCCCAGCTCGGTCAGCTTCTTCTGGATTTCGGGCATGACCAGCACTTCGTTGCAGGCGGCGTTGAGCCGGGTCACAACGTCCGCCGGCAGCTTGGCGGGGCCCGACAGGCCGAAGAAGTTCTCGAGCACCAGCTTCGGCTGATGCAGCTCGACCATCGTCGGCACATCGGGCATCAGCGGCGAGCGCTGCGCGCCCGTCACCGCGAGCGGCACCAGCTGGCCACCCTTGAAGAAGGGCACGTACGAGGTGATGACGTCGATGCCCACCGGAATGGTGTTGGCGATCAGGTCGGTGCTCATCGGTGCACCGCCGCGATAGGGCACGTGCACCATGTTGAGCCCGGTGATCTTCTTCAGCAGCTCGCCGTGGATGTGACCGATGGAGCCCGGGCCGCCCGAGCCGAAGTCCAGGCGGCCTTCCTTGCGTGCCATCGCCTCCAGGTCGGCATAGCTCTTCAGGCCCGACTGCTTGCTCGCCATGATCACCAGTGGCGCCGCGCCCAGGTAGGCCACGTGCGTGAAGCCCGTCACCGGGTCGTAGGGCAGCTTGTCGAGCGTGAACGGTCCGAGCGCGATCGGCGTGGTGTTCGAGAGCATCAGCGTGTAGCCATCGGCCGGCGACGCCGCCACCTGCGCGCCGCCGATGGTGCCGCCGGCACCCGGCTTGTTGTCGACCACCACGGGCTGCCCGAGCTTCTTCGCGAGCTGCTCGGCCATCACGCGCGCCAGCACGTCGCTGGAGCCGCCCGGCGGAAAGGTCACGATGATCTTGATCGCCCTGTCGGGCCATTGGGCGAAGGCGGGAAGGGCGGCCGAGGCGACGCCTGCGGCAAGAATCTGCAGCGCGCCGCGGCGCGTGGGATGAAGGTGTGGCATGGCGTTCTCCGCTGACGGATAAGAATGAGGCCTTTAGCAGGAATCGGGCCGCCGGCTTATGCTGGCCGCATGCCCTCCACCCCAGCCGCGCACGATGCGCTCGCCGACTTCGCCACACGCCACCGCAAGCTCTTCGTGCTCACCGGCGCGGGCTGCAGCACCGATTCGGGCATACCCGACTACCGCGACGTGGATGGCGAATGGAAGCGCCCGTCACCCGTCACCTACCAGGCCTTCATGGGCGAGGAATCCACGCGAAAGCGCTACTGGGCGCGCAGCCTGATCGGCTGGCCGACCATGGCGGGAGCACGGCCCGGCGCAGCGCACCGCGCATTGGCACGGCTCGGAGACGCGGGCCGCGTGGGCCTGCTGCTCACGCAGAACGTCGATGGCCTGCATGAAGCAGCCGGCAGCCAGGGCGCCATCGACCTGCATGGGCGCATCGACACCGTGCGCTGTATGGGCTGCGAGCGGCGCACGCCGCGCGCAGAACTGCAGCTCGAACTGCGGCGCCGCAATCCGCGCTGGGCCGAACTGGAAGCCCGCGCCGCGCCGGACGGCGACGCCGACCTCGAAGGCCGCGATTTCTCCAACTTCGACGTGCCCGCCTGCTCGCACTGCGGCGGCCTGCTCAAGCCCGACGTGGTGTTCTTCGGCGAGAGCGTGCCGAAGGAGCGCGTCACCGCCGCCTTCGCCGCGCTGGAAGAGGCCGACGCGGTGCTCGTGGCCGGCTCGTCGCTGATGGTCTATTCGGGCTTCCGCTTCGTGCAGGCGGCGGCCGCGGCGGGCAAGCCGGTGGCGGCGGTGAACCTGGGGCGCACGCGGGCCGACGCGCTGCTTTCGCTGAAGGTCGAGCGCCCCGTCGGCGAGGCGCTGACGGCGCTGGCGCAGCAGCTTGCCTAGCTCCGGCTGGACGTGCTGATCAGGGAGCGGACGAAGGCATCCACCTCCGCGGTGTAGGCGCCGGGCAGCCCCAGTTCGGAATTGATCTGTGCATGCGAAAGATCTTCCGGCGCCACTTCCGCACGGCCACCGGTTGCGGCGATGCGCACCGCGAACTGCCGGGCCTGCGTGCACGAGCCGTCGCGGCGCTGGGTGGAGCACACCAGCAGCATCGGCGGCGCGCCGGGCGCAAGGGCATCGGTAGGCGACACGGTGCGCCAGAAGGCGGGATCGTTGCCGAACACGCGGTCGTAGAAGGGCATGTGGCGGCGCCGCATCAGTCCGACCGTGTCGAGCGCGGCGCTGTCGAGTGCCACGGCGCCGAGCCAGGGGCGGGCACCTTGCCGCCGGGCGATGGAAAGCGATGCGCTGAGCAATGCGACAAGGTGCGCGCCGGCCGAATGGCCCATGAGCACGAAGCGGCCGGCGTCGCCGCCCCACGACGACGCGCTCGCCTGCGCGGTGGCGATGGCACGCGCCACGTCCTGCGCCTGCTGCATCACGTCGACCTGCGGCACGAAGCGGTAGCTCACCGAAACGAGGATGAAGCCTTGTCCGCGCACCCAGTGTTCGATCTTCTGGTTCACCACCGACGCGGCCGCCTTGTCGCCGAACATCCAGGCCCCGCCGTGGACCATCACGAGCACCGGCGCACCTTGCTGCACGTTCGGCGGCAGGTAGACGTCCATGCGCTGGCGCGGATCGGGGCCGTAGGGCTGGTTGGCCAGCAGGCGCACGCCGGCGGGCGGCGTGGCCGTTTCGCCGCCGGGTTGCTGCGCGATGGCCGGCGAGAACGCCAGCGCCAGCAGCCAGGCCGCGCAGATCCGTGCAAGACGTTTCATGAGAGGGCTCCTGGTGAACCGATGAAGGCCGGATTTTCGCGCTGCAGCCCTGTTGCCGGGCTGACCGCCGCGCTCAGCCGGCGTGCTTCGGCGCCATCCAACTCGTCGATGCATCCCGGCCCGGGAGGTGCAGGCTGGCCGTGGCGGCAGGCGTTTCGGCCAGCAGACGGCCCTTGCGGAACACCTTGAGCCGCGCGGCGCGCAGCCGGATCGCCTCGACCGCATCGCGCGCCTGCAGCAGCACGAAGCTCGCGTCGCAGCCGACCTCGATGCCGTAGCCCTGCAGGTGCATCACGCGCGCGGCATTGGTCGTCACCGCTTCGAAGCACTGGCGGATGCCGTCCTGGCTCGTCATCTGCGCCACGTGCAGGCCCATGTGCGCCACTTCGAGCATGTCGCCCGAGCCCATGCCGTACCACGGGTCCATCACGCAGTCGTGGCCGAAGGCGACGTTCACGCCGGCGGCCATCAGCTCGGGCACGCGCGTCATGCCGCGGCGCTTGGGGTAGGTGTCGTGGCGGCCCTGCAGCGTAATGTTGATGAGCGGATTGGCGACGACGGCCACGCCGCTCTGCGCGATCAGCGGCAGCAGCTTGCTCACGTAGTAGTTGTCCATCGAGTGCATCGACGTACAGTGCGAGCCCGTCACGCGGCCCTGCATGCCGAGGCGCTGCGCCTCGAAGGCCAGCGTCTCGATGTGGCGCGAGAGCGGGTCGTCCGACTCGTCGCAATGCATGTCGACCAGCTTGCCGCGCTGGGCGGCGATCTCGCACAGAAGCTTCACGCTGGCCGCGCCATCGGCCATGGTGCGCTCGAAATGCGGAATGCCGCCGACCACGTCCACGCCCTTGTCGAGCGCGCGCTCCAGGTTTCCGACGCCGCCGTGCGAGCGCAGCACCCCGTCCTGCGGGAAGGCGACCAGCTGCAGGTCGAGGTAGGGCGCCACCTTGCGCTTGACTTCGAGCAGCGCATCGACTGCGAGCAGGCTCGGATCGCTGGTGTCGACGTGAGAGCGAATGGCCAGCAGCCCCTTGGCCACGGCCCAGTCGCAGTAGGCCAGGGCGCGCTCGATGAGCGCGTCGGCCGTGAGCAGCGGCTTCAGCTCGCCCCACAGCGCGATGCCTTCGAGCAGCGTGCCGCTCTCGTTGACGCGCGGCAGGCCGTAGCTCAGCGTAGCGTCCATGTGGAAGTGCGGGTCGACGAAATGGGGCGCGAGCAGGAGGCCCTGCGCATCGAGCTTCTCGTGCGCCGGTGCGTCGAGGCCCGCGGTGACTTCGGCGATGCGCCCGCCCTGCACGGCGATCGACATGCCGGTGCGGCCATCGGGGAGGGCGGCGTTGGTGATGAGTAGGTCGAGCATCGTGGCGGCCTTTGCGTGTTCTGTTTCGATCGAGCGCCGGCACTTCAGCGCGTGTTCTGCGCCCGATACCGGTACTGCCCCGGCGCCGGCCCGACCTCGATGGTCACTCGGCGCAGCTTCTCATCGTGCCCCGAATCGGCCTTGGCCGTCACCACGATGCCGCGCGGCGTGGCGCGGCAGGTGAGGTCGGACAGCGAGATTTCGGCGTGGTCGTTGTCGAGTTCAGCGATCGCCACCGTGTGCTCTGCGCGCAGGCTGCCGTTGGCGTCGCGCGTCATCCACTGCACGTAGAGGAAGGACTGCGCGTATTGCTCGGCGTGCACGACGCGGTAGGTGCCGTGGTGGTCCTTGCCCCAGGTGCCGCACATCTGCACCCAGGTCACGGCGTCGGCCGTGCTGAAGGCCTCGTAGCCGTAGTTCATGCCCAGCGCATGAGCCCCTTTGCCACCCAGTGTCAGCAATGCCGCTAGCAGTGCGCCTCGCATGGCGGTGGCGGTCCTGGTGGTCATCAGCGTTCCCCCTTGCGATACGGTTTCATCAGCGCCTGCGGATAGCTGGCCTTGCGCGCCACCAGCACCAGCGCCAGGATCGACAGCAGGTACGGCAGCATCAGGTACAGCTGGTAGGGCAGCACGGCATCGCCCGATTGTTGCAGCCGCAGCTGCAGCGCGTCGAAGAACGCGAACAGCAGCGCGCCGACCAGCGCCTTGCCCGGACGCCACGAGGCGAACACCACCAGCGCCACGCAGATCCAGCCGCGGCCGTTCACCATGTTGAAGAAGAAGGCGTTGAAGGCAGACAGCGTGAGGAACGAGCCCGCCACCCCCATCAGCGCCGAGCCCGCGACGATGGCGCCGGTGCGCGTGGCCGCGACCGACACGCCCTGGCTCTCGGCCGCCTGCGGGTTCTCGCCGACCATGCGCAACGCGAGGCCGAGCGGGGTGCGGTACAGCACCCAGCCGATGATGGGCAGCAGCAGCAGCGCGAACAGCGTGAGCGCGGTCTGGGCATTGAGGATCGGGATGGGCAGCCAGTCCATCGGCGCAAAGGGCGTGATGGTCGGCGGTGTGTTGACCTTCGGAAAGCTCACGCGGTAGCCGAAGTAGCTGAGCGCGGTCGCAAGCAGCGTGATGCCCAGCCCCGAGACATGCTGCGAGAGCGCCAGGCCTACGGTGAGAAAGGCGTGCAGCAGCCCGAACACCAGGCCCGTCAGCGCGGCCACGCCCACGCCCACCCACAGCGGCGCGCCTGCATACACCGCGAGCCAGCCGGTGAAGGCGCCCGCGACCATGATTCCTTCGATGCCGAGGTTGAGCACGCCTGCGCGCTCGCACAGCAGCACGCCGAGCGTGCCGAGAATCAGCGGCGTGGCGATGCGCAGCACCGCGACCCAGAAGGCCGGGTTGGCGAGGATGTCGAGGAGGTCGGTCATGGATAGTTTCTCCCTCCACCTTTTGGGGAGGGTTGGGGTGGGGGCACGCGGCGCTCGAAGGGGAGGCCGACGCCCCCATCCCAGCCTTCCCCCGGAAGGGGAAGGGGCAAGACCGGAGTGGGACATGCTGTCATTTGAATCGCACCCGGTATTGCGTCAGCAGCGTTGCCACCAGCACCGCGATCAGCGAGGCCGCGACGATCACGTCCGCAATGTAGGTCGGTACGCCGACCGCGCGGCTCATGGTGTCGGCGCCGACCAGCACGCCCGCCACGAACACGCCGGCTGCGATCACGCCCAGCGGATGCAGCCCCGCCAGCATCGCGATCACGATGCCCGTGTAGCCGTAGCCCGGCGACATGTCGAGCGTGACGTAGCTCGTGCGGCCCGCCACCTCGATCGCGCCCGCCAGCCCGGCCAGCGCGCCCGAGAGCAGCGCCACCATCACCACGGTGCGCGTCACCGGCACGCCGGTGAAGGCCGCGGCGCGCGCATTCGCACCCACGGCGCGAATGTCGAAACCCAGCACCGTGTACTTGAAGACAGCCCACACCGTCACGGCGAGCGACACGGCCCACAGCAGTCCGGTGTGCACGCGCGTCTGCGCGACGAGCTTGCCCAGTTCGAGGTCGGACTGCAGCGACACGCTCTGCGGCCAGCCCATGGCGCTCGGGTCTTTCATCGGCCCGTCGAGCAGCGCCGAGACGCCGAGCAGAACGATGAAGTTGATCAGCAGCGTGGTGACGACCTCGTCCACGCCGAGCTTGTTCTTCATCAGCGCCGGGCCCAGCAGCATCAGCGCGCCGGCCGCTGCTGCCGCCAGCATCATCAGCGGAAACAGCAGCCAAGGCGACAGCTCGAACCCGGTGCCGCCATGCATACCGCCCACCGCCACGGCGGCCAGTGCACCCGCGTAAAGCTGGCCCTCGGCGCCGATGTTGAACAGCCGCGCCTTGAATGCGACCGTGGCCGCCAGCCCGGTGAGGATCAGCGGGATCGCGCGCGTCAGCGTCTCGCTCCACGCGAACACCGAGCCGAAGCCGCCCTGGAGCAGCAGCGCATAGGTGCGACCGACCGGAGCGCCGGCCCACAGCACCAGCAGCGCACTGACCGCCATGGTGAAGACGACCGCGCCGATGGGGGCAAGCACCAGCGAGGCGCGCGAGGTCTCGTGGCGTCGTTCGACCCGCATCATGTTGCGGCTCCTTTGGATGGAGGCGCCGTCGCGCCGGCCATGGCCAGCCCGATGGCCTCGCGCGTCCACGCGGCGGCCGGACGGGCTTCGCCCAGGTGGCCGCCATGCATCACGGCCACGCGGTCGCCGAGCGCGAGCACTTCGTCGAGGTCATCGGAGATCAGCAGCACGGCCGCGCCTGCGTCGCGCGCCGCAATCAGTTGCTGCTGCACATAGGCCACCGCGCCGATGTCGAGACCCCAGGTCGGCTGGTGCGCGACGATCAGGCGCGGTGCGCGGTTCGGATGCTTCCTGTTGTCGTCGCCTTTGGCAGCTTCGGGCTGCTCAGGCGGGAGCAGTGCACGCCCCAGGATCAGTTTCTGCATATTCCCGCCGGAGAGCGAACGGGCCGGCGCCATCAGGCCGGCGCCGCGCACGTCGAATGCCTTCTCGATGCGCCGCGCATGCAGCCGGGCGGCGGTGCGTTTCACGAGCCACGACCAGCGCGAGAACACCGGACTGCGC
This sequence comes from Variovorax sp. Root434, assembly GCF_001426595.1. Taxonomy (NCBI): domain Bacteria; kingdom Pseudomonadati; phylum Pseudomonadota; class Betaproteobacteria; order Burkholderiales; family Comamonadaceae; genus Variovorax; species Variovorax sp. Root434. The sequence continues at coordinate 91,559 of NZ_LMEK01000007.1, read as the reverse complement.
AGCCGTTCCGATACCGCGTTCTCCCAGACCGGCAGATCGCCGACCACGCCGACGGCATGCCGGTCTTCCGGAATGCGCGCAACGCCGCGCTGCACCAGCCGGGCGGGCGAGGGCGGCAATGCGCGTCCCATCAACTGCGCCGTGCCGGCCGTTGCGCGGCGCGTGCCGCTCAGCAACTCGGCGAGCGCCACCTGGCCGTTGCCGGAGACGCCCGCAATGGCGGTGATCTCGCCGGCGCGCAGCGTCAGCGATACCTCGCGAAGGCCGGCCGAATGGTCCTGCGCGCCGTCCTTGTCCGATGCGGTGCTCACGTGATCGAGCACACAGACCGCATCGCCCACTGACTTGGCCGGCCGCCGTTGCGGCGCCTCGACCGCATGCCCGACCATCCACAGCGCGAGCTGCGCCTGCGTGGTGTCGGCGGTGCGCGCCTGCGCCACCAGCTTGCCGCCGCGCAGCACGGCAATGCGGTGCGACACGCGCAGCACCTCGCCGAGCTTGTGGCTGATGAAGATCACCGACAGGCCCTGCGCCACCATCTGCGCGAGCGTGGCGAACAACGCCTCGCTTTCCTGCGGCGTGAGCACGGCGGTCGGCTCGTCGAGGATCAGGATGCGCGCGCCGCGGTACAGCGCCTTGAGGATTTCCACGCGCTGGCGCTCGCCGACCGAGAGGCTGCCGATCTGCGCATCAGGCTGCACCGGCAGGCCGAAGCGCCGGGCCACCTCGAGCAGCCTGGTGCGTGCGGCGGCGCGGCGCGACACCGGGTGCCACAGCGGCTCGGTGCCCATCATCACGTTGTCGAGCACGCTGAGGTTGTCGGCCAGCGTGAAATGCTGGTGCACCATGCCCACGCCGGCTGCGAGCGCCGCCTTCGGGTTGCCCGCCGGCAGCGGTGCACCGAAGACTTCGATGCTGCCTTCGTCGGCGACGTAGTGGCCGAACAGGATGGACATCAGCGTCGACTTGCCGGCGCCGTTCTCGCCAAGCAGCGCGAGCACCTCGCCCGCCTGCAGGTCGAGGGAGATGGCGTCGTTCGCGACAAGGGAACCGAAGCGCTTGGTGATGCCCTGGAGGCGGAGAACGGTCGTGGTGTTCATGAAGGTCTTGCTCCTTCCCCTTTCGGGGGAAGGCTGGGATGGGGGCAAGCGGCGCCTGCCAGACCCCCGCGATCGATCGAGCGCCGCGTGCCCCCACCCCGACCCTCCCCGGGGAGAGGACGCGGGATCACTTCCACGCAGCGAGGAACGCCAGCATGACCTTTGCGGAGTTGTCCGCCGCAATGCCCATGAAGGTGCCCATCTCGTTCTCGCCGTCGCCGCCGCCCGCGAGGTCGCTGAGCGAGCGGAAGGCGATGTAGGGCACGCCATTGGCATAGGCGACCATGCCCACGGCCGCGGTTTCCATGTCGAGCACGTTGGCCTGGAAGGTCTTGTAGGTGTATTCGCGGTAGGCCTTGTTGTCCATGAAGGCCTGGCCCGAGACGCCGTTGCCGCCGACCACCAGCTGCGGCTTGCGCGGCAGGCACTTGCCGGCGCTGCAGTTGGCAAGGTCTACGCTGCGGATGCCGCGCGCCACGTCGAGCATTTTCGGGTCGGCCTCGAACCAGAACTTGCGCACGATCTGCGGATGCGCCGCCGAGCGCACCTCCACTGGGCGCGGATGCATCATGCCGAAGTTCGGCAGTGTGGCGTCGGTGATGAAGGGCGGCGCCGTGAACTTGCCGGGCGCGGTTTCGCGCGCCATCAGCACTTCGAGGTACTGGCCCCACTGGGCCGGCACCGTGACGTCGCCGACGTGCAACGACGGATTCACGCCGCCCGCGATACCGCTGAACACGATGTTCGTGACACGGAATCGGTCGAGCACGAGCTGTGTGTTCATCGTCGCGTTCGTCATGCTGATGCCCGACAGGAACAGCACCACGGGCTTGCCTTCGAGTGTGCCGGTGGTGAATTCCACGCCATTCACGCTGTGCTTCACCGGGCCTTGCAGGCGCGTCAGCAGCAGCTTGAGCTCGGGTTCGAAGGCCGAGAGCACTGCGATGCGCGGCGTGTCGTCCAGGCGCGTGCTGCTGTTGGTACTGACGACATCGGGCGACCTGTAGACGCCGACGCAACCCGAGAGCACGAGGCCGAGCGTGGCGGCAAGCACCGGACCCCGCAGGCGTTGCAGCAATGAAGTGTGGTGGGTCGTCATGAGTTGGTGGGTGGTAGTGCAGGGCGATGCGCGGCATCGGGCGCGGCGATCCAGGCCTGCAGCGCCGGAACGCGCGGGTGCTTCGGCGCCAGGCCGACGAAGGTGGTGTAGGCGGCGAGCGCCTTGGCGTCGTTGCCGGCCTGCAGCTGCGCATCGCCGAGGTTCAGGTAGGCGAGGGCGCGGCTGCCGTCCATGTCGATGGCCTGCTCGAACCAGCGCGCAGCCTCGACCGGCTTGCCGCGCTTGAAGTACAGGAAGCCGAGGTTGTTGGCCGCCAGCGCGAAGCGCGGCTGCTGCTTGAGCGCTTCGGTGAAGGCGGCCTCGGCCTCGTCGTAGCGGCGCTCGCGGTACAGCTGCAGCCCGCGGTCGTTGGCGCGCTGGGCCGCCACGCGCGGCGGCACCGGCGCGGCGGCCGGCATCGTCAGCTTGGCTTCGGCGCCGTCCAGGTTCTTCACCACCACCTCGATAGCCGCGGCGGCCTTGGGCGTTGCGGCGGCGGCATGCACGGCCTGCTCGTTGGCCTCGTCGATGCGCTTGTTGACCTGGCTGGCCGCGGCATCGAGCTGCACAACGTCGCCGCTGAGGCCTTCGCGCTCGGTCGGCAGTGCAAACACAAACTCACCGCCCTCCGAGCCCGGCAGGCTGCCGAAGGCCGGCGTCTGCCGCGCGATGGCCGAGACGGCAGGCGCCACGTAGGCCGCGAGCTCGGTGCCGGTGATGACGCCGTCGCCATTGAGGTCGGCCTTGCCCGACAGCGCCTGCAGCACCGTCCAGGTGAACACCGAATGGCCGCCGGGGCCGTCGTCGGCCACCTGCTGGTCGGCGCCGCCGGCGGTGATCATCTGGCGGCCGATGCGGCGCGCGTTGTCGCTCAGGAAGTTCTTGCTGCCGCGCGGCCCGCCGCCCCGCGTGAGGCCCAGGCCCGAGTAGCAGGCATCCACCATGAACAGCACATGCTTGGCCGACAGCGCTTCGGCCACTTCCTGCAGCTGCGGCATGGAGATGGCATCGGCTGCCAGGTCGTCGAGCGATGCATCGACCGGGATGATGTAGCCGACGTCGCGCCCGCTCGCGAGCTTGCGGGTGCTGCCGTGGCCGGCGAAGAACACCAGCACGCGGTCGTCGCGTTTCACGCGCTTGCTGTCGGTCAGCTTGTCGTTGAGTGTGCGCAGGATGTTGGCGCGCGTGGCGTCGCCGTCGTACAGCGCCGTGACGTTCTCGGGCTTGAAGCCGAAGCGCGTGACCAGTGCCTGTTCCATGGCCTTGCCGTCGAGCACCGCGTGATGCAGGCCGGGCCACTTGGCGTACTTGTCGATGCCGATCACCAGCGCGTAGCTTTCGCGGTAGAGCGTGTCGCCGGCAGCGGCGGCGGCAATGCCGTCGTCCGGTGCCGCGCGCTTGGGTGCATTGACGATGAACTTGCCGTCGCGCCAGGTGGCGAAGCGGTAGCCGTCGGCCACCAGTTGGTCGAGCACCGTCGGCAGCGCCTGCACAGTGCGGCCCTGGATGTCGTGGAACAGGATCACGCCGCGCTTGGCCTTGTCGACCTCGGCCAGCACGCGGTCGGCGATCGACTTGGGCACCGGGTCGGCCCAGTCCATGGAGTCGACGGTCCACAGCATCGAGCGCAGCTTGAGCGCCTCGACCGCGCTGAGCTTGTCTTCGTTGCGCGCGCCGTAGGGAAAGCGAAACAGCGTGGATTGCGGGCGGCCGGTGACGTCGAGCAAGGCCTCGGTCTCGGTGGCCTCGGTGCGCACCGCGTCGTCGCTCATCTTCGCCATCATGCCGTGGCTGAAGCTGTGGTTCGCCAGCACATGCCCCGCGGCCAGCACGCGCTTGGCCACGGCGCCATTGGCGCCGAGTTGGGCCTTGCCCTGGGCGTCGAGCTTGCCGAGGTTCTGGCCGAGCTCGAAGAAGATGGCCGGCGCGTCGTAGCGCTTGAGGATCTCGAGGATCTCGTCCGTGTGCTTGGCGTGCGGGCCGTCGTCGAAGGTCAGCACCACGGTCTTGGGGGGCAGCGAGGTGCCGAAGATCTCGCGCGAATCAGCGGCGCTTTCCTTGGCGCTGCCCGCGGGCTGGGTGTAGGGGACGATGGCGCCGAAGTCCTTGAGGATCTTCTCGCGCGAATAGATGCCCTGGAGCTTGGCCACGTAGTCGGCCCATTTTTCCCGCTTGGGCTCGATGCCGCGCTGCGCGAAGCGGCCGAACACGTCCTTCAGTTCACGGTCGTAGGCCTGCTCGATCTCGGCGAGCACGGCCAGGTCTTCGCTCGCGCGGCGACCGAGCTTGAGGCCGGACAGCGACTGCGCCTGGCCGTAGCGCGTGCTCAGCTCGCCGAGGAATTCCTTGAATGCGAGGCGGTCGGCATCGAACCAGCTCGGCTCGCTTTCGATGCGGTCCAGCAGCGCGTTCAATGCGGGCACCGTGGCCGGGTCGGAGTCCTCGCCGGCCTGGGCGACCAGTGCGCGCTGGCGCTCCTGCATGTCGTGGAACAGCAGTTGCCCAACCGCGCCGACCGCGCGCTTCTCGGCCGCGTCGAGCGTGCGCTCGCCGGTCATCAGCACGATCATCTGCCGGTGGGCGGCGAGCAGGGCATCGGCACGCTCCTGCAGCTGGGGCGGGATGCCGACCGGCGCCGCGGCCACCGGAGGTGCTGCCGCCGATGCGGTCATCGCAGGGGTCGCGGCCACTGCGGCGGGCGCCGCCGCAGCCACGGGTTGCTCACGCTGGCACGCGGCGAGGCCGAGCGACAAGGCCGCGACAGCCACGGCCTGGCTTGCGGCTTGCCACCGCACACGATTCATTTGCATTCGACGATGCCTACTTTGCGGTGGACTTGGGCTGGCTGTCGTCCACCTTCACCGTGAACTTGCCCGAAAGAATGTCGGCCTGCCTGGCCTTCACCTTGGCGACGATGTCTGCCGGCACCTTTTTCTCGAAGGTGCCCAGCGGCGCGAGCTCGGAGCCCTTGTGCTTCATCTGTGCGTACACGCCATAGTCCTCGGCCGCGAACTTGCCTTCCTTCACGAGCTTGATCGCGCGGTCGGCAGCGGGCTCGAAGTTCCACAGGGCGGAGGCGACCACCGTATCGGGGTACTGGCCCTGCGTGTCGATCACGTTGCCGATGGCAAGCTTGCCCTTTTCCTTGGCCGCGTCCGAGACGCCGAAGCGCTCGGCGTACATCACGTCGGCGCCTTTGTCGATCATGGCGAAGGCTGCTTCCTTGGCTTTCGGCGGATCGAACCAGCTGTTGATGAAGCTCACGCTGAACTCGACCTTGGGGTTCGTTTCCCTGGCGCCCGCCATGAAGGCGTTCATCAGGCGGTTGACCTCGGGAATGGGGAAGCCGCCGACCATGCCGATGCGGTTGCTCTTCGTCATGCCGCCCGCGACCATGCCGCTCAGGTAGGCCGGCTCCTGGATGTAGTTGTCGAACACGCTGAAGTTGGGCGCCTGCGGCTTGAGCGACGAGCCCATCAGGAAGGCCACCTTGGGAAAGTCCTTGGCCACTTTGCGTGCAGCCGCTTCCACCCCGAACACCTCGCCCAGGATCAGCTGGTTGCCGCCGGTGGCGTACTCGCGCATCACACGTTCGTAGTCGGCGTTGCTGACGTTCTCGGTGGCCTTGTATTCGATCTCGCCGCGCGCCTCGGCCGCCTTCAGCGCCTTGTGGATGCGGCCAACCCATTGCTGCTCGAAAGGCACGGTGTACACCGCCGCCACCTTCAGCTTGGCCTGCGCAAGCGCAAGGCCGGGCGCGCCCGCCGCAAGCGCTGCGGCGATGGCGACGGAACGAATGATCAACTGACGGCGTGCTGTCACGGTGCTTCTCCTCGGTCTATGAAAAAAACGTGGCCTCGATGGCACATCTGTTCGGGGAACACCGCGGAACCGGTTTCGCCGGGCCGCTGGTGTTGCCCCCGGTAGGGGGAAGGCGAAGCGACACGAAGTGCGCGCAGCCTGGGGGCGAGCCTTACTTCGTGCCGAAGATCCGGTCGCCCGCGTCGCCGAGGCCGGGCAGGATGTACCCGTGGCTGTTCAGCTCGCGGTCGATCGCGGCCGTGTAGATCGGCACGTCGGGATGGGCCTTCTGCATGGTCGCGACGCCTTCGGGGCAGGTCAGCAGGCAGACGAACTTGATCGACTTGGGGTTCAGCTCTTTCAGGCGCTCGACCGCGGCCACGGCCGAATTGCCGGTGGCCAGCATCGGGTCGACCACGATCACGTCGCGGTTTTCCATCTCGCCCGGCATCTTGAAGTAGTACTCCACGGCCGTCAGCGTCTTGGGGTCGCGGTACAGGCCGATGTGGCCGACGCGCGCGCCCGGCACCACGGTCAGCATGCCGTCCAGGATGCCGGTGCCGGCACGCAGGATCGACACCAGCACCAGCTTCTTGCCGTCGATGACCTTGGCCTGCATGGTCTCGAGCGGGGTCTCGACCTCGATGTCCTGCATCGGCATGTCGCGCGTGACCTCATAGGCCATCAGCATGCTGATTTCATTGAGGAGCCGGCGGAAGCTGTTGGTGGACGCGTCCTTGCGGCGCATCAGGGTGAGCTTGTGCTGGACGAGGGGGTGGTTGACGAGGTGGACGTTGCTCATTGGAATTTTTTCTATCGTTGCTGAAAACCGGGAGTCTAGAAGACAGTGCCGTCGCTCTCGATCAGCAGAGGCGGAGCACCGTCACGCAAGCGCTGTGCCAGAGCCCGGCCCGCCGCCCAGGTGCCGCCTTCCAGAACGCAGGCCAGCGGCAGTTCTTCCTCGGTGCGGTCGAGCACCTTGCGCACGCGCGGCGCCACCTCGTCGAGCAGCGCGACGGTCAGCGCGCGCCATTCGACGATGAATTCGTCGCCCACCTTCCAGCGGCGTTCGAGGAAGGCGGGGTCCTTCGGCACGATCACGCCGCTGTCGATCAGCAGGCCGCCGTTGCGGTATTCGGGCAGGGCCGTGAGCGCGTCGAGGTGCCGCACCTTCACGCCTGCCCACTCGAAGGGCTCGAGCAGCGAGTACGTGAGCCACTGCGAAAGCTTGTGGAAGGGCATCCAGCCGTTGGTGAGGCCGGGCCCGCGCACCGCGCTGTGCCGCCAGCAGTCCCCCAGCGCCAGCGCCGGGTCGCCCGAGCCGATGCCGCCTGCGCTGTCGCTGCCGTCGGCGGCAATGCTGTCGACCGCGTTGGCCGCCGGCCAGATGCGCGAGAGCGTCTCCAGCAGCAGCGAAAGAATCTGGTGCGCAGTGATCTCGGCGGTGGGCGGCGTGGCGGCGCCGAAGGGGGCCACGAGGGCGTCGAACATGCCGGCGGGGCGGCCGTCCTCGCCGAAGGTCTCGGGCTGCTCGCTCATCGCTTCGCCAAGCCGGCGCAGCAGCACCGCGCGGCCCGCGAGGCCCATCAGCGGATTGACTTCGCTGACCTGGAACGCGTCGCCGAGCCGGTCGGTGACGAGGCCGCGCAGGCCGGCCGCATCGGCCTGGCAGGGATGGTCGGGGTTCGACGAAAAAAGCCCGCTGGTGAAGGCGTGGAAGCTCGCCACGCCCAGCCCTTCGGAACGCGTGAAGCGCGCGCCCGTGGCCGGCTCGGTGTAGCCCCAGTCGGGGCCTGCGCCGGCGTCGAGCAGCACGCTCACCAGGACGAGGTCGATGTGCGCGCGGGCGCGCTGCCGTGCATCGATGCGCGGACCGAGCAACTCGTCCAGCTGCTTCAGCCGGTCGACGCCCCCCGCTTCGAAATGGCGCCAGCGGCTGTGGTACGGGATGGTGTCCCACGGATAGCGCTCGCGCGTGACCTCCGCGACGGTGCGCGCGGCGTCTTCGAGCGTGTCGTCGCCGCCGATGCGGAACCACTGCGATTCGCCTCGGCGCGCGCGCGCCAGCAGGGCGCCCGCGCGCTGCCGGATGGCGGCTGTGGTGCGCAGCAGGCTGGCCGCGCCGGCGGGGTGCGCAGTGTCGGCCGTGAATTCGATGGACGGGTCGATCTCGCCCGCGCCGCCCGGCGGCAAGCTGCCCGATCCGTCGACCGGCATGTTGTCGAATTTGTCGTGGCTGTTGCTCATTCGGCGAGTCCCCGGCCTTTGGCCTTCTTGAGTTCGTCGGCGTCCGGCACCGGACCGGGCGTGAAATAGCCGGCGGCCATCTTCGCGTCCATCTCGACGCGGGCGTCCGCCGGAATCAGCTCGTCGGGAATGTTCACCCGCTCGCCGATCTCGATGCCCGAGCCGGTGATCGCGTCGAACTTCATGTTGCTCATGGACACGAGCCGATGGATCTTCTTGATGCCGAGCCAGTGGAAGACGTCGGGCATCAGCTCCTGGAAGCGCATGTCCTGCACGCCGGCCACGCACTCGGTGCGCGCGAAATACTGGTCGGCCGTGTCGCCGCCGACCTGGCGCTTGCGGGCGTTGTAGACCAGGAACTTGGTCACTTCGCCGAGCGCGCGGCCTTCCTTGCGCGAGTAGGCGATCAGGCCGACGCCGCCGCGCTGCGCACCCTGGATGCACTCCTCGATGGCGTGCGTGAGGTAGGGCCGGCAGGTGCAGATGTCGGAGCCGAACACGTCGGAGCCGTTGCACTCGTCATGAATGCGCGCCGTGAGTTCCACGTCGGGATTGGCCAGGTCGCGCGGATTGCCGAAGATGTAGAGCGTCTGCCCACCGATGGGCGGCAGGAACACTTCGAGGTCGGAGCGCGTGACCAGCTCGGGGTACATGCCGCCAGTCTCTTCGAACAGCGTGCGGCGCAGGTCGGTCTCGGAGCAGCCGAAGCGGCGCGCCACTTCGGGCAGGTACCACACGGGTTCGATCGCAGCTTTGGTCACCATCGCTGCGCCGCCGGCGGTGAGGAACTTGCCATCGGCCTTGAGGCGGCCGCTTTGCAGCGCCTCGATCACCTCGGGCAGGATCACATGGGCCTTCGTGATCGCGATGGTCGGGCGGATGTCGTAGCCCGCCGCGAGTTCTGCAGAAAACACATCGGCCACCAGCGCGCCCCACGGGTCGAGCGACACGATGCGGCCCGGATCGCTCCACTGCGGATACGGGCCGATCACGTCGGTCGGCGCGGTGTTGGTCAGGTCGGCCTTGTGCTCGCGCTTGAGCGCCCCGGCCGCCACCGCGAGTGCGCGGTACACGCTGTAGGAACCGCTGTGCGTGCCGATGACGTTGCGGTGCGCGCGCTTGGTGGTGGTGCCGACGACCGGCCCTCGTTCGGTGGCGGTGGCCGCGCCCCACTGGATGGGCAGGGCACCGAAGCCACCGGCGTGCGAGGTGAGCCGGATGTGGCCGGTCGACGTCGAGGGATGGAGCGGGGGGAGGGGCGTGACGCCGCCGGGGACGGAAGGGATCGTTGTACTGTCTGCAGACATTGGAGGCCCTCAAAAAACACAATGTACCGATGGCGTGTGGCGCTTGCAAGCGGGTGGCTTGGGCACAATCAGCCGGAATCTTTTTTCGATGCGGCTGTAACCGGCCGGCCCGATGGCACGAAACACAATAGGCAGCAGGATGAACCCGAGCGACGCGGAAGCGGCGCTGCGCAGCCTGTTCCTTCGCGGCCTCGACGGCGACGCGAAGGCCTACCGCGACTTCCTGCAGCGACTCAGCGCGCACCTGCGCGCCTTTCTGGGCAAGCGCCTCTTTGGCTGGCCCGATGAAGTGGAAGACCTCGTCCAGGAATGCCTGCTCGCCATGCACAACCAGCGCCACACCTATCAGAGCGACCAGCCGCTGACGGCGTGGGTGCATGCGATTGCGCGCTACAAGATGATCGACCTGCTGCGCGCCAAGTCGGTCCGCGAAGACCTGCATGACCCGCTGGACGACGACCTGGCCGTGTTCACCGAATCGGCCGAGGAGGCCAGCGATGCGAAGCGCGACCTCGGCGGCCTGCTCGAAACCCTGCCCGAGCGCCAGCGCCTCCCGATCGTGCACGTGAAGATCGAAGGCCTGTCGGTGGCGGAAACCGCGAGCCTGACCGGCATGTCGGAGTCGGCCGTGAAGGTCGGCATCCACCGCGGGCTCAAGGCGCTGGCGGCCCGGTGTGGCAGCAATTGGGGAAGTGCGGCATGAAGACTGACGATCTCGTCGCGATGCTTGCGAATGGCGAGGTGGCCGCGCCGCGCCGCCGCGCCGGCTGGCGCATCGGGCTGGCGGTGCTGATAGGCCTGCCGCTCTCGTTCGCGATCCTGTTCGTCGGGTACGGCGTGCGGTACGACATCGTGCAGGCCATGTTCTGGCCGATGTTCTGGGTCAAGGTGCTGTTTCCGCTGTGCATCGCAGCGGCCGGCTTCGTGGCCGTGGAGCGGCTTGCGCGGCCGGGTGTGGCGCCGCGGCGCGCCTGGGTCGGCGCGGCGGTGCCGGTGCTCGGGGTGTGGGCGCTGGCGGTGGCCGCCTGGTTCACCCTGCCGATGGAAGAGCGCATGCCCTCGCTGATGGGGCAGTCATGGCGCATCTGCGCGCTGAGCATCGGGCTGATGGCGCTGCCGGTGTTCGCGGCCACGCTGGTGGCGCTCAAGGGGATGGCGCCCACGCGGCCGGCGCTGGCGGGGGCCGCGGCCGGGGCGCTGGCCGGAGGCGTTGGTGCCGCGATCTATGCGCTGCACTGCATGGAACTCACCGCGCCGTTTCTCGCAGTCTGGTACGTGAGCGGGATCGCGGTGCCTGTGCTGGCCGGCGCCGCGCTGGGGCCGCGCCTGCTGCGCTGGTAGTCGGCCCGGTTTTTCCTCCTCAGCGCTTCTTGCTGCCGAAGATCCCGCCCAGCACCCCGCGCAGGATCTCCTTGCCCACCGAGGTGCCCATCGTGCGCACCGCCGACTTGGCCATGGTCTGCACCAGCCCGTCGTGCTTCGCGCCGCGCGGGCCGGTGGTGCCGAAGAGCATGTCGTTGAGCATGCCGCCCATGCCGGAGCCGGACGATTCGGCCGCGGGCTTGCCACCCGTGCCAACCGCGGGCGCGTCGGGTGCGCTCTCGGCGCGGCCCTTGAGCTTTTCGTAGGCCGATTCGCGGTCCACCGTCTTCTCGTAGACGCCCGCGACCAGCGAGCCGGCGACCAGTGCCTTGCGCTGGTCGGGCGTGATCGGGCCGAGCTGGCTGCCCGGCGGCAGCACGAACACGCGTTCGGTCACGCTCGGACGGCCCTTTTCGTCGAGGAAGCTCACGAGCGCCTCGCCGACCGCGAGTTCGGTGATGGCGGTTTCGATGTCGAGGCCCGGCTTCTGGCGCATGGTGCTGGCGGCCGCCTTCACGGCCTTCTGGTCGCGCGGGGTGAAAGCGCGCAGCGCGTGCTGCACGCGGTTGCCCAACTGGGCCAGCACCGTATCGGGAATGTCCAGCGGGTTCTGCGTGACGAAATACACGCCCACGCCCTTGGAGCGCACCAGGCGCACCACCAGCTCGATGCGTTCCACCAGCGCCTTGGGTGCCTCGTTGAACAGCAGGTGGGCCTCGTCGAAGAAGAAGGCCAGCTTGGGCTGCTCGGGATCGCCGATTTCGGGCAGCTGCTCGAACAGCTCCGACAGCATCCACAGCAGGAAGGTGGCGTACAGGCGCGGCGAGTTCATGAGCTTGTCGGCTGCGAGGACGTTGATGACCCCCTTGCCGCCCACGGTCTGCATGAAGTCGGCGATGTTGAGCATCGGCTCGCCGAAGAACTTGTCGCCGCCCTGGGTCTCGATCTGCAGCAGGCCGCGCTGGATGGCGCCCACGCTAGCGGCGCTGATGTTGCCGTACTGCGTAGTGAACTGGCTCGCGTTCTCGCCCACGTACTGCAGCATGGCGCGCAGGTCTTTCAGGTCGAGCAGCAGCAGGCCGTTGTCGTCGGCGATCTTGAACACCAGGTTCAGCACGCCGGCCTGTGTTTCGTTCAGGTCGAGCATGCGGGCCAGCAGCAGCGGACCCATGTCGGAGATGGTGGCGCGCACCGGGTGGCCCTGTTCGCCGAACACGTCCCACAGCGTGACGGGGCAGGCGGAGGGCTCGGGCAGGTCGATGCCGCGTTCTTTCAGCGTGGCGGCCAGCTTGTCGCCGATAGTGCCCTTTTGGCTGATACCCGTCAGGTCGCCCTTGACGTCGGCCATGAACACCGGCACGCCGATGCTGGAGAGCTTCTCCGCGATGGTTTGCAGGGTGACGGTCTTGCCGGTGCCGGTGGCACCGGTGATCAGGCCGTGGCGGTTGGCCAGGCTGGGGAGAAGATTGCACTCGATGGCGTCATGCCGTGCGATCAGAAGGGGGTCGGCCATGGGGCGCTCCGGGTCGTATCGAAGCGGGTAGTCTAGGGCCCTTGCACAGGGCGAACAGGCCCTAAGCGGCCCTCCTATAATCCACGACCCGCACGGTAGTTCAGGAAAAAGTTTCAGGAGGTTTTTTTGTCATCGACTGCTCAGCCCCCCATTCCCGCCACTGGCGATGCCTCCGAACAGTCGCCGATCGAAAAAGAGCTGGCCGTGCTGCTCGTGAGCGCGCTGAATCTCGAAGTGGCCCCCGAGGACATCGTGCCGACCGAACCGCTCTATGGCGAAGGCCTGGGACTCGACTCCATCGACATCCTCGAAGTGGCGCTCGAAGTCTCGCGTCGCTATGGGTTCCAGCTGCGTTCGGACGACGAACGCAACCAGCAGATTTTCCAGTCGCTGCGCACGCTCGCGACCCACGTCGCCCAGCATCGCGTGGCTTCCTGATCACATGTCGCGATGGCGAATAGCACTCCTGTTGGTGGTGGGGGTTGCATATGCCGGCCTCTCTCACTGGATGACGCTGTTCCACGCCACGGAGCCATGGGCGGTGGTGGTGCTGCTCGGCCCGCTCTGGCTCGCCGCCATGGGCCTGGCCGCCAGCTGGTTCGGCCGCTGGGGCCTTGCCGCCGTGGCCGTGCTGGGCATTGGCGGTTTTTCGCTCGTCTTCCTCGGTGAGGCGGGCGATCCCAACCGGCTGTACGTGCTGCAGCACGTGGCCATCAACGCAGCCTTGTGCGGCTGGTTCGGCTCGACACTGCGCGGCCGCGGCCTGCCGCTGATCACGCAGTTCGCGCAGCGCGTGCATCCGCTCAAGGGCCACATGCTGGCCTACACCACGCAGCTCACGCGCATCTGGACCGGCTTCTTCGCGCTGACGGTGCTGGCGTCGATCCTCATCTACCTGACGCGGCCGTTTTCCGAGTGGTCGCTGTTCGCCAATGTGCTGTCGCCGGTCATGGTGACGCTGCTGTTCGTCGGCGAACACCTGCTGCGCTACCGGCTGCATCCCGAATTCGAACGTACGCGCCTTGTGGATGCGGTGCGCGCGTTCTATGGCACATCGTCGGTGGACACCAGCCCCGGCGGCCAATGACACAGGCGCTGCCAGCGTGACGACAGACCTTCGCTTCCTGCCGCTGCTCGCGGACCGAGACCCCGATGCCCCCCTTGCCTGGCGCGCCGGTGTTCCCGTGAGTGCGCGGCAGTTCCTGGCCGACGTGGCCCGCTTCGCACCCGGGCTTCCGGGCGAGGGGCCGGCCGTCAATCTTTGCGCCGACCGATACGCCTTCGCCGTGAGCCTGGGCGCGGCGCTGGTGCGCGGCCATGCCAGCCTGCTGCCGCCCGACGCGCGGCCCGACACGCTCGCGCGCCTGCTCGAATCCGGCGGCTCGCATCTTTTTGCGCTCACCGATGACCCGAAGCTGCAGGCCCCGGGGATGCAGCGCGTGCTGTTCGAAAACCGCGCGAGTCCCGGCGGGGGTGCCGATCCCGATGGCGCGGTGCCCGCGATCGACGCGGCCATGCACGCGGCCAGCCTGCTCACCTCGGGCTCGACCGGCGTACCGCAGCCGCACGCCAAGACCTGGCGCACGCTGGTGGGCGACGTGGCGGTGGCCGTCAAGCGCCTGTGCCGGGTGCTGGAGCGTCCCTCGCTCGAAGGCCTCACGCTGGTCGCGACCGTGCCGGTGCAGCACAGCTACGGGCTCGAATCGTCGGTGCTGCTCGCAATGCTCGGCGGCGCAGCATTCGAAAGCGGCCGGCCGTTCTTTCCGGCTGATGTTGCGAAAACGCTGGCCTCGGTGCCACGGCCGCGTGCGCTGGTCACCACGCCGTTCCATCTCAAGACATTGCTGCTCTCGGGCATCGAGCTGCCAGCGGTCGACCTGATCCTTTCGGCCACCGCGCCACTGTCGCCGCAGCTTGCGCAGCAGGCCGAGCAGGCCATGGGGGGCGTGCTGCTCGAAATCTACGGCAGCACCGAGTCGGGCCAGGTTGCCACGCGCCGCACCACCGACAGTGAAATCTGGGAGACCTTCGGCGAGATCCGCGTGCACGCCGAGCCCTCGGCCGACGGCGGCCCCGAGCGCTTCATCTTCAGCGGCGACTTCATGCCCGAGCCCACGCCGATGGCCGACGTGCTCGAACTGCTGGACGAACGCCGCTTCCGCCTGTTCGGCCGCGCCAACGACCTGATTCACGTGGCGGGCCGGCGCAGCTCGCTGGCGCACCTGAACTTCCATCTCAACAGCATTCCCGGCGTGAACGACGGCGCCTTCTGGCTGCCCGACGAGGTGGCCGACGGGGTCGTGCGGCCGGTGGCCTTCGTGGTCGCGCCAGAGCTCTCGGCGGGCGACATCATCGCGGCCCTGCGGCAGCGGCTCGAACCCGTGTTCGTGCCGCGCAGGGTGGTGCAGGTCAAGGCGTTTCCACGCGAAGGCACGGGCAAGCTCACGGTGCGTGCGCTGCGCGAATTCGCGCTGGCACAGCTCGCGGAAGACGACACGCCAGTGCAGATGGCGCACATGGTGCCGGCGGATCACCCCGTATTCGCCGGCCATTTTCCGGGCCAGCCCCTGCTGCCTGGCGCGCTGGTGCTGGCCGAGGTCATGGAGTCGATCCGGCGCGTGCCGGCCCTGGTGGCGCGGCTGGGCGCACATCCCACGCTCGCCGCGGCAAAGTTCCTGTCGCCGGTGCGCCCGGGCGCCGCGCTGTCGATCGAGCTGCATCCGGAGGCCGGACCTGGCCGCGGCGTACGTTTCGACGTTCGCTGCGACGGCGTGGTGGCCGTCACCGGTCGCTGGACGGCCGTGCAAGAGTCCGCGTGATGAAACACGCCGACGTTGAAGCGCGCGCCTTGAAAGAGGCTGACCGGGCAGGGCAGGCGGCACCGAATGGCGAGCGCGGTGAAAGTGGCGGCTGGGCGCATGCGCCAGAGCGCAGCAACATGCTTGCGCTGCGTTTCATCGTCGCGATGGCGCTGGTGTGTGGGCGCCACGTCACGCGCCTGCTGCTGCCGCCCATCGCGCTCTACTTCCTGCTGTTCGCACCGGCGCAGCGCCGGCACATCAAGCGCTATCTGTTCAGGGCCATCGGCCCGCAGGCGGGCTGGGTCGACGGTTTCCGCCTGCTGCACGCCTTCGCGTCGACGGTGCTCGACCGCGTCTACTTCCTGCGCGGGCGCATGGACCTGTTCAAGGTCGGCATCGAGGGCAATGTGCCGATCGAGTCCGAGATCGCACAAGGGCGGGGCGCCTTCCTGCTCGGCGCCCACGTCGGCAGCTTCGAGGCGCTTGGCGCCTGCAAGCAGCAGACGCACCAGCGTAACCTGCGCCTGGCGATGCTGATGTACCCGGACAACGCGCAGCGCATCACGGCCATCCTCAACGCCATTGCGGTGCCTGAACTGCGGCCGCACGTCATCGCGCTGGGCCGGCCGCATTCGATGCTCGAATTGCGCGACTGGCTCGACGGCGGCGGCCTGGGCGGCATGCTGGCCGACCGTACGCTGCCGGGCAGCGAAGACCAGCCCGTGCACCAGCGCGGCAACAACATCGTGCTGCCATTCCTCGGGCAGCCGGCGGTTTTCAACGATGGTCCCTTCCGTCTGGCGGCCCTGCTGCGCCGCAAGGTGTTCTTCATGGCCGGGCTCTACGGCGGCGGTGCTCGCTACGATGTCCGGTTCGATCCGCTGGCCGACTTCGGCGAGGCGGTCTGCAGCCCCGCGGAGCGCGAAAAGCGCATCCGCGCGGCCGTCGAAGCCTATGTGGCACGCCTGGAAGCGCTGTGCCGCGCGTATCCCTACAACTGGTTCAATTTCCATGATTTCTGGCTCGAAGATGCGGCTTGACTGGCTTTGCAGGGCCTGCGTGCTCGCGCTGGCCTTCTTTGCCGTGCCGGCCTGGGCGGCGTTCGACCTGCCCGAGCTGATGACGCTGCTGGCCAAGCAGAAGAGCGGGGAGGCTCGCTTCACCGAACAACGCTTCGTGCACGGCCTCGAAGGTCCGCTCGACGCCAGCGGCACGCTGAGCTTCGACGCACCCGACAAGCTGGTGCGCCGCACGCTGTCGCCGCGCATCGAGACCATGGCTGTCGAGGGCAACACGCTGACGCTTTCGCGCGGCGGCCGCACCCGCACGCTGGCGCTGGACAGCATGCCCGAGCTGCTCGGCCTGGTCGAAGCCATGCGCGGCACGCTCACCGGCGACGGTGTCACGCTGCAGCGCTATTTCCGCAGCACCGTGTCGGGCTCGGCTGCCAAGTGGACGCTCGACCTCGTCCCGATGGACAGCCGATTGGCGGCGCAGGTGCGCAGCATGCGCATCAACGGCCGCGCGAGCGACGTGCTGGGGCTCGAGATGGAGTTCGTCGGCGGTGACCGCTCGGTCATGAACATCACACCGGGCAACGCGGCTCCATCCAGCGCGCCCGGACGCACCACGCCGTGATGCCGCAACAGCAGGCAGGCGGTCCGCCGGGCTGGCGGCGCAGAGCGGTCGTGCTGCTGGCGTGGCTGCTGGTGCTGCTGTGCGGTGCCGTCGTCATTGCGCGCACGCAGATCGGCGCAGATCTTTCCGCCTTCCTTCCCAAGAGCCCGGACGTGCGCCAGCGCGTGCTGATCGAGCAGCTGCAAAGCGGCGTCGCCTCGCGCACGCTGATGCTGGGCATCGAGGGCGGCAGTACCGAGCAGCGTGCCGCCGTGTCGCGTGCGGTCGCCAAAGACATGCGCGAGAGCAAGCTGTTCGATCTGGTCCAGAACGGCGACGTCGGCGACTGGAGCGAGGCGGGAGCCTGGGTGCTGCAGCACCGCTATCAGCTGTCGCCAGGCGTAGTGCCTGGGCAGTTCACCGCCGAGGGTCTGCGCGACGCCATCAACGAAACCCTGTCGATGCTCGGCACGCCGGCCGGCAACGTGATCAAGCCGTTTCTCGACCGCGACCCGACCGGCGAGACACAGCGCATTGCCATGGAACTGGTGCCCGCCAGCGCGCCGCGCAGCGAAGACGGCGTGTGGATGTCGCGCGCCGCGCCGCGCGCGCTGATGATCGCCACCACGCGCGCCGCCGGCAGCGACCTCGACGCGCAGGCCGTGGCCATCGCACGCGTGCACGCCGCCTACGAGGCCGCCACGCGCGACATGGGCGCAACGGCGCCGAAGCTGCTGCTCAGCGGGCCGCCGGTGTTCTCGGTGATGAGCCGCGACAAGATCAAGACCGAAGCGCTCCATCTCGCGGTGGTGGGCGGCATCGTCATGGGCGGGCTGCTGTTGCTGGCGTTCGCCTCGCCGCGTGCGCTGGTCATCGCCTTCCTGCCCGTGGCCACGGGCGTGGTGATCGGCACGGCGAGCGTGAGCCTCGTGTTCGGTTCGGTGCATGGCCTCACGCTGGGCTTCGGCAGCACGCTGATCGGCGAGACGGTCGACTACGCCATCTACTACCTCATTCAGGCGCGGGGCGCGGCCGTGGCCGGCACCGGCTGGCAGCGCTGGCGCGACCTGAACTGGCCGACCGTGCGGCTCGGCCTGCTGACCTCGGTGTGCGGCTTTGCGGCGCTGGTGTTCTCGGGCTTTCCGGGACTGGCGCAGCTGGGCGTGTTCTCCATCGCCGGCCTCGTCGCGGCCGCGCTGGCCACGCGCTACGTGCTGCCGGTGCTGGCGCCCGACGGCGCCACCGGCATGGGCATGCGCAGGTACATGGCGCAAATGGCCGGCGCACTGGTGCGCGGCCTGCCGCGCCTGCGCTGGCCGCTGGCGGCGCTGGGCGTGGCCGCGCTGGCGCTGGTGCTGTGGCAGGGCGGCCACCTGTGGCGCGCCGACCTGGGCGCGATGAGCCCGGTGCCCAAGGCGGCCCAGCAGCTCGACGAAATGCTGCGCAACGACATCGGCGCGAGCGACGGCGGCGTGCTGGTGGTTGCATTCGGCGACGACGAACAGGCCGCGCTTCGCAACACCGAGGCGGCCGCGGCGCGGCTCGATGCGCTGGTGGAGCAGGGCGAACTCGTCGGCTACGAAACCGTGACGCGCGTGCTGCCGAGCGTGGCGGTGCAGACGGCGCGCATCGCGAGCCTGCCGAACGCCGAAACGCTGCGCACCAATCTGGCCGAGGCGACCAAGGGCATGCCGCTGCCGGCATCGCGGCTCGGGCCGTTCCTGGCCGACATCGAGGCGGCACGCAAGCTGCCGCCGGTGGAGCGCGCCGAACTGGCCGGTGGGCCGCTCGGTTCGATCCTGAACACGCTCATGTATCAACGCCCGGGCGGCGGATGGGGCACGCTGGTCGTGCTGCACCCCGGCACCAAGTTCGACCAGGGCCGCCTCGAAGCAGCCTTGGCTGGCGTGCCCGAAGTGCAGGTGGTCGACGTCGGCCGCGAACTCGCGGGCCTGTACCAGCGCTACTTGCACGAGGCCTTCGTGCAGGTGCTGCTCGGCGCGCTGGCGGTGGTGGTGCTGCTCGGCATCTACCTGCGCTCGTGGCGTCGGCTGCTGGCCGTGTGCCAGCCGCTGCTGTTCGCGGTGGTGCTCACGCTCGGCGGCATGGCCTTGCTGCAGGCGGCGCTCGGCATCCTGCATTTGGTGGGGCTGCTGCTGATCGTGGCGGTGGGGTCGAACTACGCGCTGTTCTTCGACCAGCTGCGCACGACTGGGCGGGCCGACGAAGACACGCTGGCGTCCCTGATGCTGGCCAACCTGACGACGGTGGTGTCGTTCGGGCTGATCGCGATTTCGGACATTCCGGCGTTGTCGTCCATTGGTCGCGTGGTTGCGCCGGGCGCGCTGCTGGCGCTGCTGCTGTCGGCGGCGTTTGCGCGGAGCGTGGCGCCTGCGAAAGCGGCGCGCCGCTGATGGGAAAATCGACCCCCATGTCTTCCGCTCCTGCGTCCACCGAATCCTGGCCCTGGCCGCCGGCCATCCGCGCCAGCGCGGCATGGCATGTCGCGGCCATCGGCGCGGGCGTGCTGGTGCCGGGTGCGTTGCCGTGGGCCATCGGCGCGATCGTGCTGAACCATGCGTTGATCACCGGCGCCGGCCTCACGCCGCGCAGCAGCCTGCTGGGCCCCAACGTCACGCGGCTGCCCGAAGCGGCTGCCGCGCGCCGCGAAGTGGCGATCACCATCGACGACGGGCCGGAGCCCGAGGTGACACCGCAAGTGCTCGATCTGCTCGATGCGCACGGCCAGCGCGCCACGTTCTTCTGCATCGCCGAACGCGTGCTGGCGCATCCCGAACTGGCGCGCGAGATCGTCGCGCGCGGCCACAGCATCCAGAACCACACGGCGCAGCACCGGCACAACTTCTCTTTTCTCGGGCCGCGCGGCTTTGCAGCCGAAATTGCGCGGGCGCAGGACATCCTCGCCGACACCGTCGGCCAGCGCCCGACCTGTTTCCGCGCGCCGGCCGGCTTGCGCAACCCGTTCCTCGAACCCGTGCTGCACCGCCTCGGCCTCTCGCTGGTGAGCTGGACGCGGCGCGGCTTCGACACGCGCGAAGGCGACGCCGCCAAGGTGATGGCGCGCCTGAGCCACAACCTGCAGGCGCGCGACATCCTGTTGCTGCACGACGGCAATGCCGCGCGCACCGCCAAAGGACAACCCGTTTTGCTGGAGGTATTGCCCTTGTTGCTCGAACGCCTGCGCGCCGATGGATTGCGCGCTGTTACCTTGCCCGAGGGCCTCAAAGCATGAGCGCGGTGATGCCCTCGTCGTCGACCGACAACGCCTGGCGCGAGCTGCATGAGGCCGCGACCGTTCCCTACCGGAAGAGCGGCAGCTTCGCCTGGCACTTCGCGCGCGGCAAGCTGGGACGCGATCCGGTGTTTCGCGGCTTGCTCGAACATCGGCTGGTCGGCGCGCAGCACAGCCGCGTGGTCGACATCGGCTGCGGCCAGGGCCTGTTCGCAAGCCTGCTGGCGTCGATGAGCACGATGCAGAAGCAGGGCCGCTGGCCGTCGTCATGGCACGCCACGACGCACGGCGCAGACTACACCGGCATCGAGCTGATGCCGAAGGACGTGGCGCGCGCCGAAGCCTCCATCGGCCATCTGCAGCCCGCGCCGAAGCTGGTCTGCGCCGACATGTGCTCGGCCGCCTTGCCGGACTGCGACCTTGTCGTGATCCTCGACGTGCTGCACTACGTGAACCTTGAAGCGCAGGAAGGCGTGCTGCAGCGCGTGCGCGACGCGCTGCGCCGTGGCGCCAACCCGCAGGCGCGGCTGCTGCTGCGCGTGGGCGACGCGTCGAGCCGCCGCGGCTTCGCGATCAGCCAGTGGGTCGACCGCACGGTCACGCGCATCCGTGGCCACAAGGTCTCGCCGACCTGGGGCCGGCCGTTGGCCGACTGGACGGCGCTGCTGCGGCGCCTGGGCTTCCGCGTGCAGAGCATTCCGATGAGCGCGGGCACGCCCTTCGCCAACGTGCTGCTGGTGGCCGACCTGGAAGGGGCCGCGTGACGGCGCCGCAGACGCTCGACCGCGCCGGCATTGCCCGGCGCATTCCGCACAGCGGCAGCATGTGCCTGCTGGAACGGCTCGAGAGCTGGGACGCCGAGGCCATTCACTGCAGCACGACCACGCACGCACAGGCCGACAACCCGTTGCGCACCGAGAGCGGACTGCTCGCGCCCAATGCCATCGAATACGCGGCGCAGGCCATGGCGTTGCATGGCGGCCTGCTGGCTGCCGAGGGCAGCACGCCGTCGGCGGGTTTCCTGGCGAGCGCGCGCAACGTGAAACTGGCGGTGGCGCGTCTCGACGACGTGCCCGGCGCGTTGCAGGTGGGAGCCCGGCGCCTGTCGGGCGACGACCGCCAGATCCTCTATGAATTCACGGTGAAGGCGGACGACGGCCGCATGCTGGCCGAAGGCCGCGCCGTGGTGGTCCTGAACACACCGCTAGCTGCAGAAAGCATGACATCGCCATGAGTCTCGAAGGAAAACGCGCGCTGATCACGGGCGCCAGCGGCGCGCTCGGCGCTGCCATGGCCGAACGCCTCGCGCGGGACGGCGCCACGGTCCTGCTGCACGCCAATGCGCGGCCCGAGGCGGTCGAGCAACTGGCTGCATCGATCACGGCGGCGGGCGGCAAGGCGGAGTGCCACGTGTTCGACCTGTGCAGCGACGAAGCCTCGGCGGCGGCGTGCGCGCGCATCCTGGAAGGCGGGCCGGTCCAGATCCTCGTCAACAACGCCGGCGTGCACGACGACGCCGTGCTGCCGGGCATGCGCGCAGAGCAGTGGCACAAGGTGATCGACGTATCGCTCAACGGCTTCTTCCGCGTCACACAGCCGCTGCTGCTGCCCATGATGCGCACGCGGTGGGGGCGCATCCTGAATATCTCTTCCGTAGCCGCGATTGCGGGCAACCGGGGGCAGGTCAACTACGCCGCGGCCAAGGGCGCGCTGAACAGCGCGACCAAGGCGCTGTCGCTCGAGGTGGCGTCGCGCGGCGTGACGGTGAACGCGATTGCACCCGGAATCATTGCATCGCCGATGGCGGATGCGGTGTTCGATCCCGCGATCGTCAACCAGATGGTGCCGGTGAAACGCGCGGGGACGCCGCAGGAAGTGGCAGCGCTGGCCGCCTTCCTGGCGAGTGACGAGGCGGCCTACATCACGGGCCAGGTGATCTCGATCAACGGCGGGATGATCTGAAGAGATCCGCCGCCGGGATTTCTTTTACAGCGGCAAGGTGTCGAACGCCGCGTAGGCCGTAGCCAGCCAGGACTTCACGCGCTGCCGTTCCAGCAACCCGAGCGCATGCGGGCCTTCGCGGTCGTTCACGGCCTTCCAGAAGCTCGTGTTCTGCGCATCGATCTTGCGCATGCTCGCGTCGTGCAGGCGGGGCAGGGTGATCACGCGTGCGCCGTTCGCCGTCGCCTTCGAGAGCGATTGCGAGGCCAGCAGCATCCCGAAGTCGCTGCCGCGGCCGTAGTTCTGCACCACGATGTAGTTGGGCCGGTTGCCGAAGGTGTCGATCAGCGCGCCGAGCAGGTCGGTCGAGTCCTTGCCGTCGTCCAGCACGTGCCAGAAATTGACGGTGACGCCGATGTCGGCGAACACGTCGAACAGGTCCGACTCCTTGATCCAGCGCGACAGCGGTGCCAGCGTTTGCGCGGCAAGGTCGACGATCACGCTTTGCTGCGGGTTGGTCTCGAAGCCGTTGACGACCGTGTCGAGCCCTTCGAAGCTGTCGACCACCACCTGCGAGGCGAAGCCTTCGTAGAAGCGGGTGAACGAGCTGTGCGAGCGGTCGGTGTCGAAGCCCGTGAAAGGGCGGCTGTGGTCGATGAAGTACTGCGCCAGCACGCGCGCCGTGACCGACTTGCCGACACCGCCTTTTTCGCCGCCGATGAAATTGATGGAGCTCATGAGTTGCTGCTGCCTCGAATGGGTTGAGGGGTGGAGGGCGGATTCATTCTAGGGGCCAGTTTTTCTACCTGCCGCGTTTTGCCATGGCTTGCAGCAAGGGATGTGCCTGCAAGCGCTGCTGCAGCCGCTTCTTCCACGGCGCCGGCAGCGCCGAGGCGTCGATCATTGCGGGCCACTTGTCGCGGGCGAGCCGTGCTGTGTCGGCGACGACACGGCGCACCAGCGGCTCGTGCAGCCCGGTCGAGAAGCAGAAGGCGCGTACGTTGGCGGGCGTGAACAGGGCGGTGCGCCGGGCCGAGACCGTGGATTCGGGCAACAGCGGCAGCGCGTGGCCGTCGACACCCTGCAGCGCGGCGTACGCGACGATGTCGTAGGCCGGCGCGAATCGCGGCGCAACGCCGTCGGGATACAGCACGCCGAAGTTCTTGAGATGCGCGTCGGGGTTGCCGAGCAGGTCGTTCACCACGAGCCGCCGCAGGAGCTCGAGCACCGCATCGTCGCCCAGCGACGGAAACGCGCGCATCGCGAGCGCCATGTCGAGGTAGCTGCCGCTGTACTTGCGCATCGGGTCGATCGCCAGCACCTGAGCGAAGTCTTCGAAATGGATGCGGCGCGCGCCGTCGCGGTCGAAGCGCGTAACCGCCAGGAATTCGGGCTCGTCGGGCAGCGCATAGCTGTGCTCCGCGGCAATGGCCGAGAGCGGGGCGAGTTCCGCATGGCAAACCTCTACGCCCGCCGCGCCGGCCATCTGCAGCGACAGCATCTCGAGCTGCGGCATGTGCGGCCGGCCGGCGACCGGCAGCTTGGCGATCACCCGGGTGCTTGCGCCGGCCCGCGTGCGGGCCACGTACCGCCCGCCCTGGCGGCGCAGGCCCAGCTTGGGCTGCACGCCAGAGACCGAAATGCCTTGCGGCATCGGCAGTTCGACCACGGACATCTCCAGCGCATCCTGGTCCTGCGTGATGAGGCGCTGCAGCGTGCCGCGGTCCACCGACACGGGCCGGGCGCTCACTGCGCCGGGCAGGTCGCCGCCGCATGCAGCGAGCAATTCGAAATGATCGTTCTCGCGGCAGCCGCGCAGCTGCGCGATATGGCTGCGCAGCACGCCTTCGGGCAGCAGGTTCTGGAAAAACCCCGGCAGCTGGCCACCCTGGGCGTTGAACAGCGGGTTCTTGACGTCGCTCCAGAGCGCCGACTGGGCCGCCGGGTCGCTCGCCACCATCGAGAGCGACAGCACTTCGGCTGGCGGATTGGCGACCAGCTCGGGCTCCGCGACGAAGCGGCACAGGTCTGCGTACTGGAACAGCTTGCCGAAGCGGCGTGTGCCGAGCGAAATCTCGAGGATCTTGACGTTCATGGAGGCGAGCGGCGCTTGTTGTGGGGCGCGCCGGGCGCCTGCGCCACTGCATGGCCCACGCGTGTGGCGACGGGGCGATAGCCGGGATCGGTGGCCGTGGTTTCGCCGAAGCCCTTCGGCGCAAGCTGCAGTTCGAGCCCAAGTGCATCGACCAGCGCCAGCAGGGACGACAGCTGCGGGTTGCCCCGCAGGCTCAGGGCGTTGCGCACGGAGCGCTCGGTAAGTCCCGAGCGCAGCGCGATCTCGGCATTCGAGATGCCGGCGGCATCGCGGCGAGCGGCCAGGGCGGTGATGAGTTCCTGCTTGTTCACGGAAATATATTACCGCAAATGAGGTTTTAGGAAATATCTTTCCTAAAACCTTCGCTGCTTATTCCATCGCTTTCACTTGGGTATCAGCGTGAAGAAGGGCATGACCACGCCCATCACCCAGTTCTGGCCGAAATCGAGCGCTGCCCGGCGGTACTTCTCGTCGGCCTGCGCAGCCAGCAGGTCGAGCCGCGCCACGACCTTCGACAGTTCGCGGTCGGCCACGAGGTTGCGGCCGCGGTCGCTGATTTCGGTCGCCAGCAGCAGTGGCTGGCCGTCGGGGCCGGTCTTGGAGGAAATGAGCCAGAGCGAGATCTCGAAGTTGCGCGCGGCCCTGAAGCTGTTCTCGGCATTGATGCCGTCGATCATGGTCTGGTCCCAGGTGTCGCCGTTGGCCTGCTTGAGCATGGTGGCCCAGCCGTACACCAGCGCCGCGACACGGTCGCCCTGGTAGCCCTGCGGCCCGGTATCGAAGGCCAGGCGGATCGCATCGATGCCGGTGGCGCCCTTCAATTCGGGCAGGGGTGGGCCCTTGAGCACGGCGTCCCAGGCGCGCTGGGTGGCCTCGTCCATGCTGGCCGCCGACTTGCGCCATTCGCGCGGGTTGCGCTTGTAGAGTGTGCTTTGCACGCGACGCACCGACTGCAGGTTGTCGCGCAGCGACAGGTTGGCGATGCGGTTGGCGCCGGACTGCATCCATTCGTGGCTGCTGTAGGGCTCGGCGCGCTGGGTGTCGCGCGTCGACGAGCAGCCTGCAAGGCCAAGCAGAACAGCCGTGCCCGCCAAGATGCCTCCAAGGAGGCAGGTACGTCGCATGGCGAGGGGAGAAACCAGGGAATCGCTCATGCCCTGACGTTATCATCCACGGCTGGGGCGGCGGCCTGCTGCAAGCTGCAGGCCCGTGCAATTTTCCTTACAAATCAATACCTTGGCGCTAGAGCCAAGCAGGCCGACAAGTCGTGCGTCTTAATTCCATCAAGCTTTCGGGCTTCAAGTCGTTCGCCGAACCCACCAACTTCCTGCTGCCGGGCCAACTGGTGGGCGTCGTCGGGCCGAACGGTTGTGGCAAGTCGAACATCATGGACGCGGTGCGCTGGGTGCTCGGCGAGTCGCGTGCGTCGGAGTTGCGCGGCGAGTCGATGCAGGACGTGATCTTCAACGGCACGACCACCCGCAAGCAGGCCAGCCGTTCGAGCGTGGAACTGGTGTTCGACAACGCCGACCACCGCGCCGGCGGCCAATGGAACCAGTTCGGCGAAATCGCCGTGCGCCGCGTGCTCACGCGCGACGGCACCAGCAGCTACTACATCAACAACCAGCCGGTGCGCCGCCGCGACGTGCAGGACGTGTTCCTCGGCACCGGTCTCGGGCCGCGTGCCTACGCCATCATCGGCCAGGGCACCATCAGCCGGATCATCGAGTCCAAGCCCGAAGAGCTGCGCCTGTTCCTCGAAGAAGCCGCTGGCGTGTCCAAGTACAAGGAACGCCGCCGCGAAACCGAGAACCGCCTGGGCGACACGCGCGAGAACCTCACGCGGGTCGAGGACATTCTTCGCGAGCTCAACGCCAATCTCGAAAAGCTCGAGAAGCAGGCCGAGGTGGCTGCGCGCTACAACACGCTGCAAGGCGACGCTACGAAGAAGCAGCATCAGCTGTGGTTCTTGAAGCGCAGCGAAAGCAACGCCGACCAGGCCAAGATCAAGTTCGAATCCGAAAAGGCGATCAACGACCTCGAATCGCGCACCGCCGACCTGCGCCACATCGAGGCCGAACTCGAAACGGTGCGCCAGGCCCACTACGGCGCCGGCGACCAGGTCAACCAGGCGCAGGGCAAGCTGTACGAGGCGAGCGCCGAAGTCGGCCGGCTCGAGGGCGAGATCCGCTTCGTGGTCGAAGGCCGCCAGCGCGTCGAGCAGCGCCTGGTGCAACTGCGCGAGCAGATGGGCCAGTGGGGCCGCCGCCGCGAAGAGGCCGAGGCCGAGATCGAAACGCTGGCCGGTGCCGGCGTGGACGCCGAGGAGCAGGCCATTTTGCTGGCCGCCCAGCTCGAAGAGCACGACGCGCGCATGCCCGAGCTCGAGGAAGCCGTGCAGCGCGCCCAGGACGAGGCCAACGCCCAGCGCACGACCGTGTCGCAGGTACAGCAGCAGATCCAGGTGCTGGCCGCCGACCAGCGCAACATCGAGGAACAAAGCCGCCAGCTCACGCAGCGCAGCGAGCGCCTGCGCGCCGACCAGAACGCGCTGGCCGCGCCCGACGAAGCCCGCCTGCTCGAGATGCAGGAGCAGCACGCCATGGCGCAAGAGGCCGCGAGCGAAGCCGACGCCCGCCTGCATGAGCTGCAGGAAGCCGTGCCGCAACTCGACGACGACCGCCGCGCGAAGCAGCAGGCCGTCAACACCGAGGGCGCCCGCCATGCAGAGTTCTCGGCCCGCCTCGAAGCGCTGCGCGCGCTGCAGGAAAAGGTCAAGACCGACGGCAAGCTGGCGCCCTGGCTCGCCAAGCACGGCCTCGACGGCCTGCAAGGCCTGTGGAGCCGCATCCACGTCGAGCAGGGATGGGAAAACGCGCTCGAAGCCGCGCTGCGCGAACGCCTGGGTGCGCTCGAAGTCAGCCGCCTGGAGATGGTGCGCGCCTTCGGCAACGATGCGCCGCCCGCCAAGCTTGCCTTCTACAGCCCGCCCACCGCCGGAGCGCCCGAAGGCTCGGCCGCGCTGCCGCGCCTGTCCAGCCTGCTTCGCCTGAACGATGCCGGCCAGCAGGCCCTGCTGAACGGCTGGCTGCGTGGCTGCTACACCGCTGCGAGCTTCGAGGAAGCGCTGGCCCAGCGCGCCACACTGCAGCCTGGCGAAGTCATCTACGTGCAGAGTGGCCACGCCGTGTCTTCGCACAGCGTCAACTTCTACGCGCCCGACTCCGAACAGGCCGGCCTGCTGGCCCGCCAGCAGGAAATGGAAAACCTGGAGCGCCAGCTGCGCGCCCAGACACTCATCAACGAAGAAGCGCGTACGGCCCTGGTCCGCGCCGAAGCCGCCTACGCCGACGCCGCGCAGCGCCTCGTGACCGCACGTCGCGAAGCCGCCGAGACCCAGTCGCGCGCGCACGAACTGCAGGTCGAGACCCTGCGCATGACACAGCTCGCCGAGCAGACCCGCGCGCGCAGCCAGCAGCTGGCCGCCGACCTCGGCGAAGTCGACGCGCAGCTCGAAGAACTGCAGGAGAGGCGCATCGCCGCCGAAGGCCGATTCGAAGAGCTCGACATGCAGCTGGCCGACAGCCAGGAGCGCCACGCGCAACTCGACGAGCGCGTGATCGAAGCCGGCCGCGCGCTGAGCGCGAGCCGCGAGCAGCACCGCAGCCTCGAGCGCCAGGCGCAGGAAGCGACCTTCTCGCAGCGCACGCTCGAAGCCCGCCGCGGGGAGCTCAATCGCTCCATCGAAACCGCGGCGCAGCAGACCGTGGCACTGACCGACGAAGACGAGCGCGCCCGGGCCGAACTGGCCCGGCTGTCCGATGCCGCCGCGCAGGCCGGCCTGCAGGATGCCCTGTCGCTCAAGCTCGAACGCGAAGCCGCGCTGGGCTCGGCGCGCAGCCAGTACGACGACCTCACGCTCAAGCTGCGCGCGAGCGACGAGCGCCGCCTGCAGCTCGAACGCGAACTCGATCCGCTGCGCCAGCGCATCACCGAGTTCCAGTTGAAGGAACAGGCCGCGCGTCTGGGCGTCGAGCAGTACCAGCAGCTGCTCGACGATGCCGGCGCCGACCTCGAAGCCATCGAGCAGTCGATCGAAACCGACAAGGTCAAGCTCACTGGCCTGCAAGGCGAAATCGACCGGCTCAACCGCGAGGTGGTCGCGCTCGGCGCGGTGAACCTGGCCGCGCTCGACGAACTCGCCATCGCGAGCGAACGCAAGACCTTCCTCGACGCACAGTCGGCCGACCTGAACGAGGCCATCGGCACGCTCGAAGACGCCATCCGCAAGATCGACGCCGAAACGCGCGACCTGCTGGGCGGCACCTTCAAGGTCGTCAACGAGCACTTCAGCCGCATGTTCCCCGAGCTGTTCGGCGGCGGCAACGCCAAGCTGATGATGACGGGCGACGAAATCCTCGACTCCGGCGTGCAGGTGATGGCGCAGCCCCCGGGCAAGAAGAACCAGACCATCCACCTGCTCTCGGGCGGCGAGAAGGCGCTCACGGCCATTGCGCTCGTGTTCGCCATCTTCCAGCTCAACCCGGCCCCTTTCTGCCTGCTCGACGAAGTGGATGCGCCGCTGGACGACGCGAACACCGAGCGCTATGCCAAACTCGTGACAGCCATGAGCCGCGAAACCCAGTTCCTCTTCATCAGCCACAACAAGATCGCCAT
Organism: Variovorax sp. Root434; assembly: GCF_001426595.1. Lineage (NCBI taxonomy): Bacteria > Pseudomonadati > Pseudomonadota > Betaproteobacteria > Burkholderiales > Comamonadaceae > Variovorax > Variovorax sp. Root434. The sequence continues at coordinate 62,746 of NZ_LMEK01000007.1, read as the reverse complement.
GGAAATGGCCGAGCAGCTGATCGGCGTGACGATGCAGGAGCAGGGCGTGTCGCGCATCGTTGCGGTCGACATGGAGTCGGCGGTCTCGATGGTCGAAGCCGCGTAAGCCGAGCGGCACCCATGAGCAGCCTCACTCTCGCCCTGACCATCCTCGGCGGCCTCGTTCTCGCGGCCGTCGTTGCCTACAACACGTTGATGTCGCGCCGCAATGCGCCGCGCCAGCCCGATGCGATCGACATCGCGCTCGATGAAGCCGAGCGCGCATTGGCGGAGAGCGGCGGCGGCATGGAGCCGATGCTGCATGCCGATCCGCACCAGATACAGGGGGCAGACCGCCATGAACCCCTGTTCGACCCCGACCTGCCGGCGCCCAGCGGCGTGCCCGTGGCGACCGGCGAACGCCGCGGCGGGCTCGACCCGCTGATCGACGTGATCGCACCGATCTCGCTCGATGGCCTCGCCTCGGGCGATGCCGCCATCGCCGCCATGCCGCCGACACGGCGCGCGGGCAGCAAGCCGGTGGCCATCGAAGGCCTGAATGAACACACCGGCCAGTGGGAGCCGCCGGTGGCCGGCCAGCGCTACAGCGCTTTCCAGGTCGGCGTGCAGCTGGCCAACCGCACGGGTGCGCTCAACGAGATCGAGTACTCCGAATTCGTGGTCAAGGCCCAGGCCTTTGCCGACGCCGTCAACGGCGCGCCCGAGTTTCCCGAGATGCTCGACGAAGTGGCGCGCGCCCGCGAGCTCGATCAGTTCGCTAGTGCGCACGACGCGCAACTGGGTTTTGTCCTGCGCGCATTGCATGCGGCCTGGAGTCCTGGCTATGTGCAGCAGAACGCGGCGCGGCTCGGCTTCGTGGCCGGCATCATCCCGGGGCGCATGGTGCTACCCACCAGTGAAGCCGGCCTGCCACCGATCCTCGGGCTGGCCTTCGACACGCAGGCCGCGCTGGCCGACGACCCGGCCCAGTCGGCCATCCGCGAACTCAGCCTGAGCCTCGACGTGCCGCAGGTCGACCGTGGCGAAGAGCCGTTCCGCCGCATGCGCGAAGCCGCCGCCACGCTGGCGCGCGAGATGGACGGCGTGGTCACCGACAGCGACGGCCAGCTGCTGCGCGACGAGACAATGGACGTGATCGGCGCCGACCTCGAGCAGCTCTACGACACGCTCGATGCGCGCGACCTCGCTGCGGGCTCGCCGCTGGCACGGCGCCTCTTCAGCTAACAACTCCGACCTCCGGGAGACACCCATGACGACGCGCGACGAAGCGGCACGCGAAGCCGCCGCACTGAGCGAACAGCTCCACCGCCACGCCCATCTCTACTACGTGCTCGACACGCCCGAACTGCCGGACGCCGAGTACGACAGGCTCTTCCAGCGCCTTCAGGCCATCGAAACCGAGTTTCCCGACCTGCGCACGCCCGATTCACCGACGCAGCGCGTGGGCGGCAAGGTGCTCGACGGTTTCGTCAAGGTGCGCCACAAGGTGCCGATGCTGTCGATCCGCACCGAGACCGACATCACGCCCGCCGGCGCGAGCGCCTTCGATGCGCGCGTGCGCAAGGAGCTGGGCCTGTCCGAGGACGGACCACAGGTCGCCTACGTCTGCGAGCTGAAGTTCGACGGCCTTGCCATGAACCTGCGCTACGAGAACGGCGTGCTGGTGCAGGCCGCCACGCGCGGCGACGGCGAGGTGGGCGAAGACGTCACGCAGAACATCCGCACCGTGCGCGAGATTCCGTTGCGCCTCAACGGTACGGCGCCGCCGGTGGTCGAGGTGCGCGGCGAGGTCTACATGAAGCGCGCCGATTTCGACGCGCTCAACGAGCGCCAGCGCCAGAAGATCGCGGACGGGCAGAAGAACGAGAAGGTGTTCGTCAATCCGCGCAATGCCGCTGCCGGCGCGGTGCGCCAACTCGACCCGGCGATTGCCGCGGCGCGGCCGCTGAGCTTCTTTGCCTACGGGCTGGGCGAGGTGACGCCAGCGGCCGAGGGCGGACCCGACTGCCCGACGCAATTCGACTGGCTGCAGCAGTTCGATGCCTGGGGCTTTCCCGTGGCCAGGCAGACGGCGCGCGCGACAGGTGCGATTGAACTCATAGCTTTCCACGAGAACATCGGCCGCCAACGCGACGCCTTGCCCTATGACATCGACGGCGTGGTCTACAAGGTCGACAGCATCGAGCTGCAGCGGCAACTGGGCTTTGTCTCGCGCGAGCCGCGCTGGGCCGTGGCCCACAAGTACCCGGCGCAGGAGCAACTGACCGAGGTGGTCGGCATCGAGATCCAGGTCGGACGCACCGGCAAGCTCACGCCGGTCGCCAAGCTCGCGCCGGTGTTCGTCGGCGGCGTGACCGTGACCAATGCCACGCTGCACAACGAAGACGAGGCGCGCCGCAAGGACGTGCGCGTGGGCGACACGGTGATCGTGCGCCGTGCCGGCGATGTGATTCCCGAAGTGGTCGGCGTGGCGCCTGACAGCCTGGCCAAGCCCGACGATCAGCGCGGCGCAGTTTTCACCATGCCGCACAAGTGCCCCGTGTGCGATTCGGAAGCCGTGCGCGAGGAGGGCGAGGTCGATTACCGCTGCAGCGGCGGCCTGTTCTGCGCGGCGCAGCGCAAGGAAGCCATCCTGCACTTCGCGGCGCGGCGTGCGGTGGATGTCGACGGACTGGGCGACAAGCTGGTCGAGCAACTGGTCGACGCCAACCTGATCCGCACCTTGCCTGATCTCTACAAACTGGGTTTCACCACGCTGGCCGGGCTGGACCGCATGGCCGAGAAGTCGGCGAAGAACCTTGTCGACGCGCTCGAGGCCTCGAAGAAGACTACGCTGCCGCGCTTCCTGTTCGGCCTTGGCATCCGCCACGTGGGCGAAACCACCGCGAAGGACCTGGCCAAGCACTTCGGCAAGCTCGACGCGATCATGGACGCGAGCGAGGAGCAACTGCTCGAAGTGAACGACGTGGGACCGGTGGTGGCGCAAAGCCTGCGCACCTTCTTCGATCAGCCGCACAACCGCGAAGTGGTCGAGCAATTGCGCGCCTGCGGCCTGAACTGGGAAGAGGGCGAGCCCGCCGCCAGGGCGCCGAAGCCTTTGGCGGGTCTGACCTTCGTCATCACCGGCACGCTTCCTACGCTGAGCCGCGACGAAGCGAAGGATAAATTGGAGGCAGCCGGAGCCAAGGTTTCCGGCTCGGTCAGCAAGAAGACCCATTACCTCGTGGCCGGTGAAGAGGCCGGGAGCAAGCTCGACAAGGCGCGTGAAAACGGCGTCGAGATCATCGATGAGGCGCGTATGCTGGAGATACTCGCCAACGGTGTTCCGGCGGAGTAAGCCGCAGAGGTGCCGACAGGCCCTTTACCGGTCGTTACGCGACTTCATCGGAACGCAGTCAACAGGGTCTACAACCTGGCGTTGAAAACTAATCGAAGGCCACAAGGAGTCCCTCATGCAAAAAATTCGTGTTCTTGGTGCTTGCGCCGCGCTCGGCGGCGTTGCGTTGCTGAGCGGCTGCGTGGGCGTGCCCGCCGATCCCTACTATGGCGGCGGCTACTCGTCGGGGCCTTACTACAGCGAACCGTCGCCCGTGGTCGTTTCACCCGCGCCGGTCTACATCCAGGGTGGCGGCTACTACGAGCAGCGGCGTCCGTACTACTACGACCGTCCGTACTACGGCCGGCCAGGCTATCCGGCCGCGCGCCCTGTCTATCCGAATCCCGGCGTGGTCGGACGCCCGTCAGGCAATTGGGGCGCTGGCCGACCGGGCGTCGCACCGCGTCCGCCCGTTACCGGTGGAGGACCAGGCTCCATCCCGACACCGCCGCGCGGCAATGCGCGCCTGTGGACTTCGCCGGACTCCAAGACCCAGACGCCTCCCTGATCGCGGCGGCTGCGGGCCTGTCGCGATAATCCCGCCATGGCCATCCGCGAAATCCTGAAAATGGGCGACCCCCGGCTGCTGCGCATCGCGCAGCCCGTGGCCGCCTTCGACACCGACGAACTGCACCTGCTGGTGCGCGACATGTTCGAAACCATGCATGCGGTCAACGGTGCCGGCCTTGCCGCACCGCAGATCGGCGTGGACCAGCAACTCGTGATCTTCGGCACCGATGTCGTGAATCCCCGCTATCCCGATGCGCCACCGGTGCCGCGCACCGTGCTGCTCAATCCCGTCATCACGCCGCTGGACGACGAGGAGGAAGAGGGGTGGGAAGGATGCCTGTCGGTGCCGGGCCTGCGCGGCGTGGTGCCGCGCTTCGCCAACATCCGCTATACCGGGTTCGACCCCTACGGCGACCCGATCGACCGGGTCGCCACCGGCTTTCATGCGCGCGTGGTGCAGCATGAAGTCGATCATCTGCTGGGCAAGCTGTACCCGATGCGGGTGCGCGATTTCTCGCGCTTCGGCTACACCGAGGTCCTGTTTCCGGGCCTCGACGCGGCAGACGACGATTGAGCCGGTTCAGTTGTATTTGCTGCTGAGCGCGAAGCGGCCGCCGCCCATGAGGGCGATGGCGAGTGCCGCGAACAGGAACATGCCTTGCATTTCCAGTGCCCAGCCGCCTTGCTTGCCGAGCGAGGTCAGGTCCTTCATGTGGACCAGCGTGAAAGCCACGAGCATGTTGATCGCGACGATCCATGCCGCAGGCCGCGTGTAGAGACCGACGATAAGCAGCACGGGCGCCACCACTTCACCGATATAGACCAGGTAGGCCAGCCCGCCCGGCAGACCATGCTGGGCCAGCATGCCGGAAATGAAGCCGACGCCGCCCTGGAGCTTGGCGATGCCGTGCAGCAGGATCAGGACGCCAAGCGCGACGCGCAGGATGAACTTGCCGGTGTCGTCGGATTTGACCATTTGTGTGGATTCCAGTTGTAGTGATTCGAGGGCCGTATGGTAGTGAACCTGCAGCGTCTTCGGGCACCGGATTTGCGTCGGGCTACGGGCATATGCATCAAACCCGTGGTTCTTTGGCAGAGTCTCGTGTCGGCCCGTACACTGCCTTTTGCCTACTGTTGAGGAGAACACCAATGAACAATCGTTTCCGTCCGGCATTGCTTGCCGCAGCCTCCGTCATCGTGCTCGCCGCTGCTGCGCCGGCCTTCGCCGGCAAGACGCTCGATGCGGTCAAGCAGCGCGGCACCGTCAAGTGCGGCGTGACCAACGGCGTGGCGGGCTTTTCCGCACCGGACACCCAGGGCAACTGGTCGGGCCTCGACGTCGACACCTGCCGCGCCATCGCGGCCGCCGTGCTTGGCGACGGCAAGAAGGTCGACTTCGTGCCGCTCAATTCGCAGCAGCGCTTCTCGGCCCTGCAGGCCGGCGAGATCGACATCCTCGCGCGCAACACGACATGGACGCTCACGCGCGATGCCTCGCTGGGCTTCAACTTCACCACCATCACCTACTACGACGGCCAGGGCTTCCTGGTGCCGAAGAAGCTCAAGGTAACGAGCGCCAAGCAACTCAAGAACGCGACCATCTGCACGCAGTCGGGCACCACCAACGAGAAGAACGTGTCGGACTACTTCCGCGCGCAGAACATCCCGGTGAAGACCGTCGTCTTCGAAAGCTTCGAGGCTTCGTTCAAGGCTTTCTTCTCGGGCCGCTGCCAGGCCTTCACGACCGACGCCTCGGCGTTGGCCGGCCTGCGCAACAAGGAAGCGCCGAACCCCGACGACTACGTCATCCTGCCCGAGCTGATCTCCAAGGAGCCGCTCGCGCCGCTGGTGCGCCGTGGCGACGACGAATGGTTCGCCATCGCCAAGTGGGTGCCCAATGCGCTCATCGAGGCCGAGGAGTTCGGCGTCACGCAGGCCAATGCCGACGAGCTCAAGGCCAGCAGCAAGGACCCGGCGCAGCAGCGCCTGGTCGGCACCGGCGAAGACCTCGGCAAGCTGCTGGGCCTCGACAAGGACTGGTCGTTCCGCGCGATCAAGGCCGTGGGCAACTACGGTGAGATGTTCGAGCGCAACGTCGGGCCGAAGTCGGTGCTCAAGCTGCCGCGCGGCTCCAACAACCTCTGGAACAAGGGCGGCCTGATCTACGCACCCCCGGTTCGATGAGCGCCAGGGCCTCGCGCCGCGGGGTCTGGCTGGCATGGGCCGTCCAGGCGCTGCTGGTGCTGGCCGTCGTGGCCGGCGCGGTCTGGGTGGTTCACCATGCGCTCGAGGTGCTGCGTGCACGCGGCGTGCGCTCCGGCTTCGACTTTCTCACCGAGCCCGCGGGCTTCTCGATCAGCGAAGGCTGGCTGGACTTCGACGCGAACCAGCCGTTCTGGCGCGCGTTTCTCGCGGGCCTGATCAACACGGTGCGCGCGGCGGTGCCGGCGGCCATCTTCTCGGTCGTGCTCGGCACGCTCATCGGCATCGGCCGACTGGCGCCGCACGTGCTGCTGCGCGGCATCTGCACCGCATACGTCGAGTTGCTGCGCAACGTGCCGCTGCTGGTGCAGTTGCTGATGCTGGCCTTCGCGATGGCCAACCTGCTGCCCGACCCGACGGAGCCTGTTCGGTTGCTGCCCGGCGTGTGGCTCAGCAAGGGCGGCCTCAGCGTGCCATGGCCCGTGGCAGGCGAGGGCGGCTGGTGGCCCACGCATTTCGAGTTTCCCGAGCGTGGCGACTTCGGCGTGAGTGGCGGCGCTGCATTGAGCCCCGAGTACGTGACCATCGTGGCGGGCCTGACCTTTTATTCGGCCGCGTTCGTGGCGGAGATCGTGCGCGCAGGCATCCTGTCGGTCTCGCAGGGGCAGGTGCTCGCGGGGCAGGCGCTGGGCCTGTCGCCGGTGCAGCAGCTTCGCATCGTGATCCTGCCGCAGGCGCTGCGGGTGATCGTGCCTTCGCTCACCAACCAGCTGCTGAGCCTCACCAAGAACTCGTCGCTCGCTGTGGCCGTGGGCTATCCGGAACTGGTGTCGGTGGCCAACACCACCATCGGTTCGAATGGCCGGGCCTTCGAGTGCATCGCGATCATCATGGCGGTCTATCTGCTGTTGTCACTGCTGATCTCGTTCGGCATGAACCGCTACAACGCGCGCGTTGCATTGCGAGGCTGGCAATGAGGCGCGTCACGCAGGAACCCGTCGCGTGGCGCAGCGAACTCTGGGGTTCGCCGCTGCGGGCGCTGGCGACGGTGCTGTTGCTTGCGCTGCTCGCGTGGGGCGGCTTCCACGCCGTCGAGTGGGGCATCGTGCATGCGGTGTTCCGGCCCGACGCCGAGGCCTGCCGGGCCGTGCGGCACGGCGCCTGTTGGGGCGTGGTGGCAGAGAAGTGGCGGCCGATGCTGTTCGGGCGCTTTCCGTATGAAGAGCAATGGCGCCCGGCCATCGCGGTCGTCGTGCTGTCCGCCGTCACCGTGCTCAGCGCCTGGCCGCGGAGCTGGCGCTGGTGGCTCGTGCCGCTGTGGATCGGCGCGCTGCTGCTGTTCGTGCTGCTGATGCGTGGCGGCGTCCTGGGACTGAGCCATGTGCCGACGAGCCGCTGGGGCGGCCTGCCGCTGACCATCGGGCTCGCGGTGGTGGGGCTGGCGCTGGCCTTTCCGCTGGCCTTGTTGCTGGCGCTGGGCCGCCGCTCGGGTTGGCCCGTGGTGCGCACGCTGAGTGCGAGCTACATCGAACTGGTGCGCGGCGTGCCGCTGATTTCGGTGCTGTTCATGGCCTCGTTCCTGTTGCCGCTGCTGTGGCCGGCCGGATGGCAGCCCGACGTGCTGGTGCGCGTGCTCGCGGGGCTGACGCTGTTCGTGGCGGCGTACCTGGCCGAGATCATCCGCGGCGGCCTGCAGGCCGTGCCGCGCGGGCAGACCGAAGTGGCGATGGCGCTGGGCTTCGGCCGCTGGCCGGTGCAGCGCGACATCGTGCTGCCGCAGGCGCTGCGCCTCGTGGTGCCCGCACTGACCAACAGCGTGGTCGGTACGCTGAAAGACACCTCGCTCGTCACCGTGGTCGGCCTGTTCGAGTTGACGGGCGCGCTGGGCCTGGCGCTGGGCGGTGATCCGACGTGGCGGCCGTTCTATCTTGAGGGCTATCTCTTCATCGCGGCTGTGTACTGGGTGCTGTGCTTCGGGCTCTCGCGCTACAGCGTGTGGCTCGAAAAGCGGCTGTCGGCCGCGCGCTGAGCCGGGCACGGCCGGGGTCCTGTACACTCCGGGCCTTCATGTCGAGCCACGATTTCCACCCCGCATCCGATGCAGCCCTGATGGCTCGCATGATGCCGCCTGCCTCCGCGCAGGCGATGGTCGTTGCTCGAATGATTACCACCATTACCACCGCGGCCACCTGAGCACGCGCAGGTGGCCGTTCCGGCAGCCACCTGGTGTATCGCTCTCTCCCCGAACGAATGAACCCAGCTCTGGCAGCTGGGTTTTGTTTTTTCGTCTGGAGATGTCCATGTACCGCGACCCCGTTGAATCCCTCGAGCCCCTGCACAGCCGCCCTGCGCTGAACCGTACCCTGCGCGTGGGGATGATCGGTATCGGAACCGTGGGTTCGGGCACCTTCCGCGTGCTCGTGCGCAACCAGGCCGACATCGCGGCGCGGGCCGGCCGGGCTATCGAACTTGTGATCGTTGCCGCGCGCAACCTGGAGCGCGCCGCCAGCATCGTGGGAGAGGGCGTTGCGCTCACGGCCGACCCGATGCAGGTTGCCGCGCATCCCGACGTCGACGTGGTCGTGGAGGTGGCCGGCGGCACCGGTCCCGCGCGCGACTGGGTGCTGGCCGCCATTGCGCACGGCAAGCATGTGGTCACGGCCAACAAGGCATTGCTCGCGGTGCACGGCGCCGAGATCTTCGCCGCCGCGCGAAAACAGGGCGTGACCGTGGCCTACGAGGGGGCGGTGGCCGTGAGCATTCCCATCGTCAAGGCGCTGCGTGAAGGCCTGGCGGCCAACCGCATCGAGTGGGTGGCCGGCATCATCAACGGCACCACCAATTTCATCCTGAGCAAGATGCGCGATGAAGGCCTCGACTTCGCCGCCGCGCTCGCGCAGGCCCAGGCGCTGGGCTATGCGGAGGCCGACCCGAGCTTCGACATCGAAGGCATCGACGCCGCGCACAAGCTGTCTTTGCTGGCCGCCAACGCCTTCGGCATGCCGCTGCGCTTCGCCGATGTGCAAGTGGAGGGCATCACCGCCCTGCAAGGACTGGACGTGGCCTGCGCCGAGCAACTGGGCTACCGCATCAAGCTGCTGGGCGTGGCGCGCCGGCAGGCGTCGGGCGTCGAGCTTCGCGTGGAGCCCGCGCTCGTGCCCGCCACGCATCTGATGGCACAGGTGAACGGTTCGATGAACGCCGTCATGGTCAAGAGCGATGCGGCGGGCCTGACGATGTACTACGGTGCGGGCGCCGGTTCGGAGCAGACGGCCTCGGCGGTGATCGCCGATCTCGTGGATGTGGCGCGGCTCGACGGCGTGAATGCCGCGCAGCACGTGCCGCACCTCGGTGTGCATGAGCACGCGACGAACGCCCTGGCGGTGTTGCCGCGTGCCGCCGTGCACACCTCGCACTACCTGCGGGTGCCGGTGTGCGCCGTCAGCCAGATCCAGGCGGTCACGGCCTGCCTCGCGGAGCAGAAGGTGCCGGTGCGCCAGGTCGCGCTGGCGGCTGAACGCCCCGGCGTCGGCCCGCAGGTGCTGGTGCTGACGGGGCCGGTGGCGCAGGGCACGCTGGACCTTGCCGTGCACGCGTTGCAGGCGCGTTCCGAGGTGGCAGGCGCGGTGGCGACGCTGTGCGTGGAGCTGCTGGAGGGTTAAGCCACGAACGCCGCCCGGGGTCGGCCGAAGCATCAGCGCCTGCATTCCTTCAGGGCGCAGAGAGTGCCCCGTCCACCACGTGCTGCGCTTCTTCAAGAATGCGCGCGAGGTGGTCTTTGCCCTTGAAGCTCTCGCCGTAGATCTTGTAGATGTTCTCGGTGCCGGAGGGCCGCGCCGCGAACCAGCCGCTCTCGGTCACGACCTTCACGCCACCGATGGCCGCGCCATTGCCCGGCGCATGGCTCAGCACGTTGACGATCCGGTCGCCCGCCAGTTCGGTCGAGCGGATCTGCTCGGGCGACAGGCTCGACAACCGCTTCTTCTGCTCCACCGTAGCTGCGGCATCCACGCGATCGGACACCGGCTGGCCCAGCGCCTGCGTCAGTTTGGCATAGCGCTCGCCAGGGTCGCGCCCGGTGCGCGCGGCGATCTCGGCCGAGAGCAGGGCGGGCACGAGGCCGTCCTTGTCGGTGGTCCACACCGAGCCGTCCTTGCGCAGGAAGGTCGCGCCCGCGCTTTCTTCGCCGCCGAAAGCCAGCGACGCATCGACCAGCCCGTCGACGAACCACTTGAAGCCCACCGGAACCTCGTACAGCCTGCGCACTAGCCGCGCCGTCACGCGGTCGATCATCTGGCTGCTGACCACCGTCTTGCCGACGGCCGCCTGCGCCGGCCATTGCGGGCGGTGCGTGTAGAGGTAGTCGATCATCACCGCGAGGTAGCTGTTGGGCTGCATCAGGCCCGTGCTGCCCGCCACGATGCCGTGGCGGTCATGGTCGGTGTCGCAGGCGAAGGCGATGCCGAAGCGGCCCTGCAGTTCGATCAGCTTGTGCATGGCGTCGGGCGACGACGGGTCCATGCGGATGCGGCCGTCCCAGTCGAGCGACATGAAGCGGAAGGTCGGGTCGACCTCCTGGCTCAGTACGTTCAGCCGCGCGAGCTTGTAGCGCTCGGCAATCGCGGGCCAGTAGCGCACGCCTGCGCCGCCCAGCGGGTCGACGCCCAGGTCGATGTCGACGCCGCGAATGGCATCCATATCGAGCACCTGCGCCAGGTCTTCGACATAGGTGTTCAGGTAGTCGTGCCGGTGCGTGGTCGAGGCGCGTAGCGCCTGCGCGAGCGGCATGCGCTTCACACCTTCGAGCCCGTTGGCCAGCATCCTGTTGGCGGCCGCCTCGACGGCCGAGGTGATGTCGGTGCCCGCCGGTCCACCGTTCGGCGGGTTGTACTTGAAGCCGCCGCTCTCGGGTGGGTTGTGCGAAGGGGTGATGACGATGCCGTCGGCGAGTCCCGTCGTGCGCCCGCGGTTGAAGGCCAGGATGGCGTGCGACACGGCCGGCGTCGGCGTGTATTCGTCATCCTTCGAGATCATCAGCTCGACCCCGTTGGCCGCGAGTACCTCGACGGCGCTGTTGAAGGCAGGTGTCGACAGCGCGTGCGTGTCGATCCCGAGGAACAGCGGCCCGTCGATGCCTTTCTGCTTGCGGTAGTCGCAGATCGCCTGGCTGATCGCCAGCACGTGCCATTCGTTGAACGCATCGTCGAACGAGGAGCCGCGGTGCCCCGAGGTGCCGAAGGCCACGCGCTGGCTCGGCACCGACGGATCGGGCCGTCCGGTGTAGTAGGCGGAGATCAGGCGCGGTACGTTGACCAGCAGTTCGATGGGTGCGGGCTTTCCCGCGAGAGGGTTGGTTGCTTGGCTCATGCGGGTGGAAAGTCGAGGTTGACGATGTCGCCGATGCGCTCGATGGCGATGTCGGCGGGCGCATATGCGGCGTTGGCCTGCGTGTCGAGCGCATAGTGCCCCTGCCGCACAAAGACCGTCGTCAGGCGCGATCCCCAGATGGCCTTCATGGCTGAGAGGATGCGCAGCTTGTCGTCGATCATCACGTAGTGCCGCGCGGGGTAGCACTGCTCGACGGCGTCGAGCATCTGTTCCTTGTGCACGTAGATCAGCACGCGGCCCTCTGTGGCGTCCCAAAGGCCGGAGCGTTGCACCTTGCGCGGCTGGAACACGACGTCGCCGTCGGACAGGATCACCGTGGGCCCGCGCTCGCGCAGGTGCTTCAGCGTCTCCAGCGCGCCGGGGTAGAGCCGGTCGGCAAAGGGGTAGTCGATGAGAAATTCCGACATCAGCAGCAGCCGCGAATTGCTCATGCCGCGGCTGCTTTCCTCGGCGCGGTAGCGTTGCAGGGCGCCGAGGTAGTCGACATAGCCGAGCTCGTTGCGCAATTGCTCGAAGGCCGTCCAGTAGCGGCTGGCGCTTTCGGCGCCGAAGGACTGTTCGAGATGGGTGCGAAGGTCGGCGATGATGCCGTCGTTGTCGAGCAGGGTGTTGTCGACGTCGATCAGAAAAACGGTGGCAGGGGGCGGTGTCATGGTGTGTGGCGGGTGGGCCTGAACTGCGCGCGTCGCTTCCAGCATACGCCTCGAATGCGACTCCGAACGGCCGCAGCGTGATTTTGTCGAGGCTCCGAGATCCATTGCCTTGATCCGTGCAGGGGATCGCCCCTCGGAATTGAATAAGCTCCTGCTCAGGTTGCAGTTTGAAGAAGGAGCAAGACAGATGCGCATCACCAACGGTCGCCACTGGATCGGTCTGCCGGCCGTGGCCATGGGCCTTTTGCTGGCTGGCTGCCAGACGCCACCGGCCGACCGGCCCCTGACATCGGAAGTCCCCGAACCCCCGAGCTTCGTCACGCCGCCTGAAACCTGCCAGGCTGCTGCCGTGCGGTTTGGCCTGGGCCTGCGCGTCAGCCAGCAGTTGCTGGAAGAGATGCGCCAGCGCGCCGGCGCCCGCCTGGCACGTACGGTGCCCGCCACGGAAAAAGCCGATCCGGTGCAGGACACGGCGAGGCTCAATGTGCAGGTCGAACCGACCGGCCGCGTGGTCGGTGCCTATTGCGGCTAGAAGACGAGGCGCGGGGGCTCGGGTGTTGCGCGAATACAGCGCTCATGTAACTAATATTAGCTACCACACACGCAATCGCCCCAATTGGGGGAACAATAGCCCGCGACCTCCGGAGCCCAGTCTTTTGTCGAACAAGCAACCCACAGTCTCTTTGCCGTCGTACTACGACGGGTCGGCACGTCTCCCGCCGGACGAGGTGCTGCGCCCGTTGATGGACGACTGGGCTCGTGCAGGCAAGCGCCTGGCTGCCGTCTGCTACATCGACGTGGACCGCTTTGCCTCGCTGAATGACCGCCTTGGCATGGTGGCGGGCAATGTCGCCCTCAAGGAGGTGGCCCGCCGCATCAAGGCTCAGCTGCCGCGCGAGAGCGTGATGGCCCGCGTGGGCGGCGACGAATTCGCGGCCCTGTTCGCCGGCCTCGGAACCTCGCAGTGCACCCAGGTGCTGGAGCGCATCCAGGCTTCCCTTGCCGAGCCCTGGAGCTGGCATGACCAGGCGGGCAGCATTGACGCGAGCATCGGTGCCATGCTGCTCGACAGCAATGGCCCGCCCCCTGAAACCGCGCTGCGCCAGGCGCAGCACGCCGCCTTCTTCGCCAAGCGCGCGGCCGATGGCAAGGTGCATTACTTCGACGCGCCGCAGGCGCGCGCCGACGAGCAGGTGGTGCGCGAGCGCCAGCGGATCCAGGAAGGCCTGCTGCAGGGCGAGTTCTTCCTGGTCTACCAGCCCAAGGTCGACATGCAGCGCGGCGTGGTGGTCGGCGTCGAGGCGCTGCTGCGTTGGCAGCACCCCGAGCGCGGCCTGCTGCCGCCGGCCCAGTTCGTGCCGCTGATCGAAGACGACGCGCTGGTCGAGCAGATCGGCGACTGGGCCATCGCCACGGCTCTTTGGCAGGCGCACCAGTGGCGCCTGGCGGGCCTGCAGATGTCGGTGAGCGTGAATGTGGCGCCGCGCCACATGATGCGCTGGGACTTCGTCGAACGGCTCGCGCGGCACCTGGCGCAGTTTCCGAAGCTGGGTGCGGGCATGCTGGAGCTCGAGATCCTGGAAACCACGGCCATCAGCCAGTTCGCGAACGTCGCGCTGTTCGTCGAAGCCTGCAAGACGCTGGGCGTGGGCGTGACCATCGACGACTTCGGCACCGGCTACTCCTCGCTCACCTACCTGCGCCAGCTGCCGGTGTCGACCGTGAAGATCGACCAGTCGTTCGTGCGCGGCATGCTCGACAACGGCCAGGACCACGCCATCGTGCAGGGCATCATCGCGCTGCTCCACGCGCTCGGGCTCACGGCGGTGGCCGAAGGCGTCGAAACGGTGAAGCAGGGCGAAGAGCTGCTCGCCCTGGGCTGCACGCTCGCCCAGGGCTACGGCATTGCCATGCCGATGGCGGCCAAGGACATCGTGCAATGGGTGGCGCAGTACGAGCGGGCCCCCCTTTGGGGTACCCACGCGGCGGCGCTGCCCGGCGCCTGAGCGCTGCGGCGGTGTCCGTTCAGCTGGACGCGGAGACTACGGCGTCGCGGACCATGGCCCGGCGGCTTTGCTTGACGGCGCGCATCGCGGTGTCGGCCTGGCGCAGGGCGGCCTCGGCGGAGACCGTGCGCGGGTCGACGGCCACCACGCCGACACTGGCGCCGCTGTAGTCGATCGTCAGGTTCCGCAGCTTCAGCTCGAAGATGGTGTTTTCCGCCAGTCGGTCGGCCATGGCCCGCGCTCCCGTGCGCGGCGATTCGTCCAGCGCGGGCCCGAGGCCGATCACCACGAATTCGTCGGAGCCGAAGCGCGCCAGCATGTCGCTTGCGCGCACCGAGGCCGAGAGCTGTTTCGCCATGGCCGACAGGAACTCGTCGCCGGTCTCGTGGCCGTGCGTGTCGTTGATCTTCTTGAAATCGTCCATGTCGATGTAGCCGACCAGCACGCTCTGGCCGCTGCGCGCGCCCTGCGCCAGCATGCGCTGCAGTTCGTCGGTGAGCGCGCGGCGGTTGGGCAGGCCGGTGAGTGCGTCGGTCGCGGCGTGCGTGGCGAGCTGGGCCTGGGCTTTCTTGAGCTTTGCGACGAGCAGCTCGCGCTCCGCCTGCTGGCCGATCAGCCGCGCGAAAAGCCGCAGCACCGGCTCTGCATGGGGCGGCAGCGGCAGCTGTTGTGAGCTGGCACCGCACAGGACACCGAAGAGGTCGCCGTTTCCGGCCGTCACCGGTGCGCTCACGCAGGTCTGGATGCCGAGCCGGCGGGCGGCGTCGGCATTGCCCCAGCAACCGCCGGCGTCGTCCGTGTAGATGCGGCCTTCCTCCAGGGCGTGCCGGCAGAGCGTGTCGGCCCACGGCACCGGCGCACCCTCGGGCAGGGACAATTCACCGGCGTTGTGGGCGAACAAGATGCGCTGTCGGCCCTTCTCGAGGTCGATGGTCGTGAGGTAAGCCGACTCCAGGCCCGTCGCCGCCTCGAGCATTTCGAGCATCGGGCGTGCGAGGTCTTCCAGCGTCTTGGCCGAGGAGACGGAGTCGGATAGCTGTTCGATCAAGGATTCCATGGCCGACATTCTGATGGCATCGGTTGCTTTCGGGAGGGCAATTTCAAGAAGCCAGGGCTTCCATCAATTCGGTTTCGATGGCCAGTTGCGTCTTTTGGCCCTGGAGTTCAGGGCCGCTGATCAGGAAGGTGTCTTCCACCCGCTCGCCCAGCGTCGTGACCTTGGCGAGCTGCAGGTTCAGGTGATGGCGCGCCAGCACCCGGGCCACCGAGTACAGCAGGCCGGCACGGTCGCTGGCCGAGATGTTGAGCAGCCAGCGCTGCGCCTTGTCATCCGGCAACAGGCTGATGCGCGGCTTGATCGGAAAGCTGCGCACCCGGCGCGAGACCCGGCCCATGCTGGGCGGGGGCAGGGCGCCGGCCTCGGTGAGTGTCTGCGCCAGGCCCGACTCGACCATGCTGATCAGGTCGCGGTAGTGGTCGGGCACGAAGGTGGTCACCACCTGGAAGGTGTCGAGTGCGTAGCCGTTGCTCGCGGTGTGCACCTTGGCGTCCAGGATGCTGAAGGACGCCTGGTCGAAGTAGCCGCAGATGCGCGCGAACAGGTCGGGCTGGTCGGGCGTGTAGACCACCACCTGCAGGCCTTCGCCTACCGGAGACAGGTGTGCGCGCACCACAGGCGGGGCCTTCGGGTCGACCGGCACGTTCTTGGGCGGCACGAAGCGCGAGAGCTGCTTGGCATGCCAGGCGATCTCGGTGGCATCGTGGCGCATGAAATAGCCCACGTCGAGCGTGTCCCACAGCGCCTTGTGCGCCTCGAAGCGCTGCGCGTGCAGGGCCAGCTGCACCAGCGCCTCGCGCTTGCGCGACTCGACCTCGGCGTCCGGGTCGGGCATGCGTCCGCCCAGCGCGCGCAGCGTGTAGCGGTACAGGTCTTCGAGCAGCTTGCCTTTCCAGGCATTCCACACGCGCGGGGAGGTGCCGCGGATGTCGGCGACGGTCAGCAGGTAGAGCGCCGTCAGGTAGCGCTCGTTGCCCACTCGCTTGGCGAAGGCGCCGATCACCTCGGGGTCGCTCAGGTCCTGCTTCTGCGCGACCTGGCTCATCACCAGGTGCTCGGCCACCAGAAACTCGATGAGCCTGGAATCTTCGCGGGCGATGCCGTGCTGCTTGCAGAAACGCTGAACATCGCGCGCGCCGAGCGTGGAGTGGTCGCCGCCGCGGCCCTTGGCGATGTCGTGGAAGAGGGCGGCCACGTACAGGATCCAGGGCTTGTCCCAGCCGGCCGCCAGCTGCGAGCAGAACGGGTATTCGTGCGCATGCTCGGCGATGAAGAAGCGCCGCACGTTGCGCAGCACCATCAGGATGTGCTGGTCCACCGTGTAGACGTGGAACAGGTCGTGCTGCATCTGCCCCACGATGCTGCGGAACACCCGCAGGTAGCGCCCCAGCACCGAGGTCTGGTTCATCAGCCGGAACGCATGCGTGATGCCGTAGGGCTGCATCAGGATCCGCATGAACGTGTCGTGGTTGACCGGGTCGTTGCGGAACTTGCTGTCCATCACGTGGCGCGCGTTGTAGAGCGCGCGCAGCGTGCGCGCCGACAGGCCCTGCACGCCGATGGTCTTCTGGTACAGCAGGAAGGTTTCGAGCACCGCATGCGGCTCGCGTTCGTACAGGTCGTCGCTGGCGATCTCGATCAGGCCGGCACGCTCGTAGAAGCGCTCGTTGATCGGCGTGTGCTGCTCGTCGATGGGCTGCAAGCGCTCGGCAATGTTGAGCAGCAGGATCTGGTTGAGCTGCGACACCGCCTTGGCCGCCCAGTAGTAGCGCCGCATCAGCGCCTCGCTCGACTTGCGCTGCGACTCGCCTTCGTAGCCGAAGCTTGCCGCCACGGCCGTCTGCAGGTCGAACACCAGCCTGTCTTCGCGCCGGTTGGCAATCACGTGCAGCCGGGCGCGGATCAGCGAGAGCAGGGCCTCGTTGCGCTTGATCTGCTGCGCCTCGAACGGGGTGGCCAGGCCGTTCTTGGCGAGGTCGTCCCAGCGGCCGCCGTAGCCGGCGGCCTTGGTCATCCAGAGGATGGTCTGCAGGTCGCGCAGGCCACCCGGCGATTCCTTGCAGTTGGGCTCCAGTGCGTAGGGCGTGTTGTCGAACTTCTGGTGGCGGTGCCGCATTTCCTGCGACTTGGCCACGAAGAAGGCCTGCGGGTCGATGGCGCGGGTGAAGCGGCGGCGGAACGCGGTGAAGAGCTTCTTGTCGCCCACGATCAGGCGTGCTTCGAGCAGCGAGGTCTGGACGGTGACGTCCTTCTCGGCCTCGGCCAGGCATTCCTCGACCGTGCGCACGCTGGAGCCGATCTCGAGGCCCGCGTCCCAGCAATGGCCGATGAAGGCCTCGATGCGGGCCGGGTCGATTGCGCTCTCGTGGCCCTCCGGCGGCAGCAGCAGGAGCACGTCGACGTCGGAATACGGAAACAGCTCGCCGCGCCCGAAACCGCCCACGGCGGCCAGCGTGAGCGAGTCGCCGAAGCCGGCCTCGCGCCACAGCGTGCAGAGCGTTTCGTCGGCCAGCGCCGAGAGCTGGCGCAGCACCGCGTGCACGCTGCGGGTCGGGGCGCGCGCAAAGCGCAGGGTGTCGAACAGGGCGAGCTTCTTGGCGCGGTAGGCTTCGCGCAGCATCGCTACGTCGATCTTGGCTGCTTCGATCACGGCCGGGGAGCGCGTGCGCGCGTCAGGTTTTGGTCGAGGTGACGAAGGAGGGCGGCGGCGGGCTGCCCGCGGACAGCGTCAACACCTCGTAGCCGGTCTCGGTGACGAGCACCGTGTGTTCCCACTGGGCCGACAGCGAATGGTCGCGCGTGACGATGGTCCAGCCGTCGTATTGGCCGCCCTTGAAGTCTTCCTTCACGTCGCGCTTGCCGGCATTGATCATCGGCTCGATGGTGAAGATCATGCCGGGCTTGAGTTCTTCCATCGTGCCCGGGCGGCCATAGTGCAGCACCTGGGGTTCTTCGTGGAAGCGCTGGCCCACGCCATGGCCGCAGAACTCGCGCACGATCGAGAAGCCCTGGCCCTCGGCGAACCGCTGGATCGCATGGCCCACGTCGCCCAGATGCGCACCGGGGCGCACCTGCAGGATGCCGTGCCACATGGCTTCGTAGGTGATGCTGCACAGGCGCTTGGCGGCGATGGAGGCGTCGCCGATCACGAACATGCGGCTGTTGTCGCCGAACCAGCCGTCCTTGATGACGGTCACGTCGACGTTCATGATGTCGCCCTTCTTCAGGGGCTTGTCATTGGGAATGCCGTGGCACACCACGTGGTTCACCGAGGTGCAGAGCGACTTCGGGAACGGGACGCTGCTCGCGCCCATGTAGCCCACCGTGGCGGAGGTGGTGCCCTGCTTGACCATGTACTCGGCGGCCAGCCGGTCGACATCGTTCGTGGTGATGCCGGGCTTGATGAAAGGGGTGAGGTAGTCCAGCACCTCGGAGCCAAGGCGGCAGGCGACCCGCATGGCTTCGATGCCCGCAGCGTCTTTGTAGTTAATGCTCATGCCCGAATTATCCCATCCAGCAAATGAACCTGCCCCCGACGCGGGGCACTTCGTGTTCCCGCTGCCCCCCAAGGGGGATGGCCAACTTGGGGCGGCCCGGCGTTAGCCTAAAATTCCGGGTTAACGCGGATGACCCCAGTCAGCGGCCGTCCGCCTCGTTTCCTTGAATTCCAACGCGGCCCTCGAGGCCCCCATCGACCGTGACGCAGCCCGCACCTCAAGCCCTTCCTGTCGTAACCATGTTCGAGGGCGGCAGCGCGCTCAGCGACTTCCGCGCGCGGCAGCTGCTGCCGAAGCTGCAGGCCATCGAGCCGCGCATCGAGGGCATTTCGGCCCGGTTCGTGCACCTCGTGGTCACCGACGCGGCGCTGGATGCGGCCGGCCGCGAGCGCTTTGCGGCGCTGCTGACCTACGGCGAGCCCTTCGAGGCGCCGGCCAAGGCGGGCACCTCGGTGGTGGTCACGCCGCGCCTGGGCACCGTGTCGCCCTGGGCTTCCAAGGCCACCGACATCGCCCACAACTGCGGCCTGGCATTGCGCCGGGTCGAGCGCGTCACGCAGTACCACCTGAAGCTCAAGGCCCCGTTGATCGGCAAGGCGGCCGTGATCGAGGGCGACACGCTCGCCGCGGTGGCCGGCCCGCTGCATGACCGCATGACCGAATCGGTGCTGGCCACCGTCGAGCAGGCGGCCAGCCTCTTCAGCGAGCTGCCGGCCCAGCCGATGGCGCAGGTCGATGTGCAGGCCGGCGGCCGCGCCGCGCTGGTGGCCGCCAACACGGGTTTCGGCCTGGCGCTGGCCGAGGACGAGATCGACTATCTGGTCGACGCCTTCACCCGCCTCGGACGCAACCCCAGCGACGTCGAACTGATGATGTTCGCGCAGGCCAACAGCGAGCACTGCCGCCACAAGATCTTCAACGCCCAGTTCACCATCGACGGCAAGGCGCAGCCCCAGAGCCTGTTCTCGATGATTCGCCACACCGAGAAGCAAAACCCGCAGCACACGGTCATCGCCTATGCCGACAACGCCTCGGTGATGGAAGGCGCGACCATCGAGCGCTTCATTCCCGCCCACGGCTCGCAGAGCTATCAAAAAGATAGCGCCCTGAACCACGTGCTGATGAAGGTCGAGACGCACAACCACCCGACCGCGATTTCCCCATTCCCGGGCGCCTCGACCGGCGCGGGCGGCGAGATCCGCGACGAAGGCGCCACCGGCCGCGGCTCCAAGCCCAAGGCGGGCCTGACGGGCTTCACCGTGTCGAAGCTCTGGCCGGAGGATGGCCACTACGGCAAGCCCGAGCACATCGCGAGCCCGCTGCAGATCATGACCGAGGGCCCGCTGGGCGGCGCCGCGTTCAACAACGAATTCGGCCGGCCCAACCTGTTGGGCTACTTCCGCGAGTACGAGCAGACCGTGGCGAGCGACCTCGACACTGTGCAGCGCGGCTATCACAAGCCCATCATGATCGCGGGTGGCCTCGGCAGCATCGACGCCACGCAGACCAAGAAGATCCAGTTCCCGGCCGGCTCGCTGCTGATCCAGCTCGGCGGCCCCGGCATGCGCATCGGCATGGGCGGCAGCGCCGCCAGCTCGATGGCCACCGGCGCCAACGCGGCCGAGCTCGACTTCGACTCGGTGCAGCGCGGCAATCCCGAGATCGAGCGCCGCGCGCAGGAGGTCATCAACCACTGCTGGCAGCAGGGCGCGGCCAACCCGATCCTGGCGATCCACGACGTGGGCGCGGGCGGCCTGAGCAACGCCTTCCCCGAACTGACCAACGACGCCGGCCGCGGCGCGCGCTTCGACCTGCGCGCCGTGCCGCTCGAAGAGTCGGGCATGGCCCCCAAGGAAATCTGGTGCAACGAAAGCCAGGAGCGCTACGTGCTGGCCATTGCGCCGGAATCGCTCGAGCAGTTCAAGGCTTTCTGCGAGCGCGAGCGCTGCCCGTTCTCGGTGGTCGGCGTGGCGACCGAAGAGCGCCAGCTGCTGGTGGCCGACGAAGGCGCCGAGGTGCAGCCCGTCGACATGCCGATGGACGTGCTGCTCGGCAAGCCGCCCAAGATGCACCGCGACGTGAAGAGCGTGGCGCGCACGTTCAAACCGCTCGACCTGACAGGCGTCGACCTGCAGAAGGCCGCCATCGATGTGCTCTCGCACCCGACCGTCGCCTCCAAGCGCTTCCTGATCACCATCGGCGACCGCACCGTGGGCGGCATGAGCCACCGCGACCAGATGGTCGGCCCGTGGCAGGTGCCTGTGGCCGACTGCGCCGTGACGCTGGCCGACTACAAGGGCTTTGCCGGCGAAGCCATGAGCATGGGCGAGCGCACGCCGCTGGCTGCGCTCGACGCGCCGGCTTCGGGCCGCATGGCCGTGGCCGAGGCCATCACCAACCTGCTGGCCGCGCCGATCGAACTTTCGCGCGTCAAGCTCTCGGCCAACTGGATGGCGGCCTGCGGCGAACCCGGCGAAGACGCCGCGCTGTACGAGACCGTGAAGGCCGTGGGCCTGGAGCTGTGCCCGGCGCTGGGCGTGTCGATTCCGGTCGGCAAGGATTCGCTGTCGATGCGCACGCAGTGGAAGGACAACGGCGAAGCCAGGAAGGTCACCTCGCCCGTGAGCCTGATCGTCACCGCCTTCGCCTCGCTGGCCGATGTGCGCGGCACGCTCACGCCGCAGCTCGACGCCGAAGAAGCCGACACCACGCTGGTGCTGATCGACCTGGGCCGCGGCCAGCACCGCATAGCCGGCAGCATCCTGTCGCAGACGCTCAACCAGAGCGGCGATGAGGTGCCTGACCTCGACGACCCGGCGCAACTCGTGGCGCTGGTCGATGCTGTGAACGCGCTGCGCGCCGAGGGCAAGATCCTCGCGATGCACGACCGCAGCGACGGCGGCCTGTTCGCCACCGCTTGCGAAATGGCCTTCGCCGGCCATGTCGGCGTGGCGCTGAACGTCGACATGCTCGTTACCGAAGGCGATGGCATTTCCGACAGCCGCATGGAAACCGGCGACGCCAAGAACTGGGCGCAGCAGGTCAGCGCGCGGCGCGAAGAGCTCACGCTCAAGGCGCTGTTCAACGAGGAGCTGGGCATGGTGCTGCAGGTGCGCACGGCCGAGCGCAACGACGTGATGCAGGTGCTGCGCTCGCACGGCCTGAGCACCCACAGCCACTTCGTCGGCAAGACCCGGCCTGCGAGCTCCACGATGGATGCCGGCAAGGGCAAGCTCGAAGTCTGGCGCGATGCCAAGTCGGTGTTCAGCGCGAGCCTGCACGACCTGCACCAGGTGTGGGACTCGGTCAGCTGGACGATCGCCCGCGAGCGCGACAACCCCGCCTGCGCCGATGCCGAGCACGCGGCGGCAGGCGTGCCTTCGGACCCCGGCATGCATGTGTTCCTGCCGAATGCGCAGCCCGCGGCGCCGGCCATCCTGCAATCGCGCCCCAAGGTCGCCATCCTTCGCGAACAAGGCGTCAACTCGCACGTCGAGATGGCCTACGCCTTCACCGAAGCCGGTTTCGAAGCCTTCGACGTCCACATGACCGACCTGCAGACGGGCAGGGCGGACCTCGCCAATTTCAAGGGCGTGGTCGCCTGCGGCGGCTTCAGCTATGGCGACACGCTGGGCGCCGGCATCGGCTGGGCGCGCAGCATCACCTTCAACCCGAAGCTGGCCGAGCAGTTCAAGACCTTCTTCGGCCGCGCCGACACCTTCGGCCTGGGCGTGTGCAACGGCTGCCAGATGTTCGCCGAGCTGGCCGACATCATTCCGGGTGCCGAAGCCTGGCCGCGCTTCACCACCAACCAGAGCGAGCGCTTCGAGGCGCGCCTGTCGATGGTCGAGGTGCTCGAATCGCCGAGCATCTTCTTCCAGGGCATGGCCGGCAGCCGCCTGCCGATCGCGGTGGCGCACGGCGAGGGCTATGCCAACTTCAAGCACCGCGGCGACGCCGCCAAGGCCATCGGCGCAATGCGCTTCGTGGACAACCACGGCCAACCGACCGAGCAGTATCCGTTCAACCCGAACGGCAGCGCGGGCGGCCTGACCTCTGTGACCACGCCCGATGGCCGCTTCACCGCGGTGATGCCTCACCCCGAGCGCGTGTTCCGCAACATCCAGATGAGCTGGACGCCGGGCGACCGCAGCGAGCTGAGCCCGTGGATGCAGATCTGGCGCAACGCGCGCAAGTGGGTGGGTTGACCGCCGCCCGAGGTCGCTTCGGCGGCCCATAAAAAAACGGCCCGAGGGCCGTTTTTTTATGAAAGAGAAAGTCTGAGGCTTACTCGACTTTTGCCTTCGCGCGCAGTTCTTCCTGGTACTTCTGCAGGCGTTGCTGCTGCAGCTGCTGCGTGATCTGCGGCTTCACCTCTTCCAGCTTCGGCAGCTGGGCCTGGCGGATGTCGTCG
This sequence comes from Variovorax sp. Root434, assembly GCF_001426595.1. Taxonomy (NCBI): domain Bacteria; kingdom Pseudomonadati; phylum Pseudomonadota; class Betaproteobacteria; order Burkholderiales; family Comamonadaceae; genus Variovorax; species Variovorax sp. Root434. The sequence continues at coordinate 39,643 of NZ_LMEK01000007.1, read as the reverse complement.
ACGCGGATGATGTGCCAGCCGAACTGGGTCTTGATCGGAGCGGGGGTGGTCTCGCCCTTCTTGAGCTTGATCATCGCTTCCGAGAACTCGGGAACGAAGCCTGCGGGGTTGGCCCAGTCGAGGTCGCCGCCGTTGGCGCCCGAGCCCGGGTCCTTGCTCTGCTTCTTGGCGATGTCTTCGAACTTGGCGCCCTTCTTCAGGTCGGCCATGATCTTCTTGGCCTGGTCTTCGGTCTCGACCAGGATGTGGCGCGCCTTGTATTCCTTGCCGCCGTTGGCAGCAACGAACTTGTCGTACTCGGCCTTCACGTCGGCGTCCGAGATGGGGTTGGTCTTGCGGTAGTTCTCGAACAGCGCGCGGATCAGGATGGCCTGGCGGGCGAGTTCGAGCTGATTCTTGTAGTCCTCGCTGGCGTCCAGGCCTTGCTTCTGGGCTTCCTGCATGAACACTTCGCGCGCCACGATTTCCTCACGCAGCTGGCTCTGCATCTCGGGCGTCACCGGGCGTCCTGCGGCGGCCAGCTGCTGCGCCAGAACGTCCATGCGTGCCTTGGGCACCGGCTTGCCGTTCACGATGGCTGCGTTCTGCGCCAGAGCCGCCACCGGAATGGCACCGATCAACGCTGCGGCCGCAACGGCCTGCAAGATGTGTTTTTTCATGAAATGAATATCAGGCTGGACAAGAAATGCGCGTGTAGGAATAGGCGCGTGAAAGAAAGCGGACAGAGGGCTCAAAGCACCTCGATGGCGATGGCGTGAAGGCCCTGCGCGATAAAAACCTGGAGGGCATCATACACAAGCCGATGCCGCGCCACGCGGGGCTTTCCGGCGAACAGCGGCGAGGCGATGCGCACTCGGAAATGGCTGCCTCGTCCTTGCGCATTGGCACCGGCGTGGCCCGCGTGGGCGCTGCTTTCGTCGATTACTTCGAGCTGCGTCGGGGCCAGCGCCTCGCGCAGTGCGGCTTCGAGGTCGGCGGCGGTGGGGAGGGAGTCGGTGCGCATCAGGCGGTCGGCTTGTCGTCGCCCTTGATGTGCGGCGCGATGTAGAGACCCTGCGCCACCAGGAAGACGATCGGGAACACATAGCCCCAGAGCTTGAAGTTGACCCAGGCCTCGGTCGTGAAGTACGCCGCCACGTAGCCGTTGATCAGCGCCATGAAGAGGCAGTAGCCGATCCACGCCACGTTGAGCCGGCCCCAGATGCGGTCGGGCAGCTCGAGCTGCGAGCCCAGCAGCATCTTCAGGAAGTTCTTCTTCAGCGCCCAGAGCGCCACCGCCAGCGCGATGGCCATCGCGCCGTACAACACCGTAGGCTTCCACTTGATGAAGCGGTCGTCGTGCAGCACCAGTGTGAGCGTGCCGAACAGCAGGATCAGCACCAGCGTGGCCTTCTGCATCGCCTGCAGCTTGCGCTCCATGGCATAGATGATGGCCATCTGCACCACGGTGGCGGCCATGAGCACGCCGGTGGCGGTGTAGATGTCGGCGAGCTTGTAGGCGCCGAAGAACAGGAGGATGGGGAAGAAGTCGAGGAGCAGTTTCATTTTTTATGGAAGTCGAGCGACGCCGAGTTCATGCAGTAGCGCAGGCCGGTTTCGGTCGGGCCGTCGGGGAACACGTGGCCCAGGTGGGCGCCGCAATTGGCGCACACGTTCTCGGTGCGCACCATGCCGTGCGATCGGTCGACGATGTTCCTGATGGCGCCGGGCACCGCTTCTTCGGAGAAGCTGGGCCAGCCGCAGCCGGCATCGAACTTGGTCGATGACTCGAACAGCTTGGCGCCGCAGCACACGCAGTGGTAGGTGCCGTCGTCCCAGTGCGCTTCGTACTTGCCGGTGAAGGGGCGTTCGGTGGCCGCGTGGCGCGTCACCTCGAAGGCCGCGGGCTCGGCGCCTTTTTCAGCGAGCAGGGCTTTCCATTCGGCGTCGGTTTTCTGTACGGGAGTGGTCATGATGAGCAGCTGATTTCGATCGTGGAGGCCCAGTCGGGCGGGAAGCCGGCGAGTGCGTCGGCGTCGGGATGTTCTTCAAATGGGGTCTCGAGCACAGCCAGCAAGGTTGCCACAGCCGAGTGGTCTTTTTGCTGACTTGCTTCGATCGCTTGCTGCCCCAGGTGGTTGCGCAGCACGAACCTGGGGTTGGATTTGAGCATCAGATCGGCGGCTTGCGTGCGTCCAGCGGTCGTATGGCGCTCTGAAAACGCTAGCAGCCACGCATCGAAGCCCTCGCGGTCCAGGAACAGGTCGCGCACCGGCTCGACGTTGCCGTCGGCCATGTGGTTCGAGAGCCGGCGCCAGAAGATCGTGTAGTCGACCTTGCCGGCGGCCAGCAGCTTGAGCACGCCTTCGATCAGCGCGCGGTCGCCTTCGGCCGGGCTCGCGAGTCCGAGCTTGGCGCGCATGCGGCCCTCGAACTCGTTCGGGAACGCGGTCTTGTACGACTCCAGGGCGGCCACCGCGACTTCCTGGTCGCCGATCAGCGGCAGCAGCGCCTGCGCGAGGCAGAACAGGTTCCAGTAGGCCACGTTGGGCTGCTGGTTGAAGGCGTAGCGCCCGCTGGTGTCACTGTGGTTGCAGATGTGGCGCGGGTCGAAGCCATCGAGGAACTGGAACGGGCCGTAGTCGATGGTGAGCCCGAGGATGCTCATGTTGTCGGTGTTCATCACCCCGTGGCAGAAGCCCACGGCCTGCCATCGGGCGAGCAGGGCGGCGGTGCGCTCGCTCACGGCTTCGAGGAAGGCGGCATACGCGTTGCCGTTGAAGCGCCCGGTGGTGCGGCAGGCCGGGTAGTAGCGGTCGATGACGTAGTCGGCCAGCGCGCGCAACTCATCTTCGCGCTGGTTGGCCGCGAAGTGCTCGAAGTGGCCGAAGCGGATGAAGCTCGGTGCGACGCGGGTCACGACGGCCGCGCTTTCCGGCTCTTCGCGGTACACGCGGGCGTCGGAGCCCGTCACGCACAGCGCGCGGGTGGTCGGGATGCCGAGGCCGTGCATGGCCTCGCTGCAGAGAAACTCCCGGATGCTGGAGCGCAGCACCGCGCGGCCGTCGCCGCCGCGCGAGTAAGGCGTGCGGCCCGCGCCCTTCAGCTGCACTTCGAGCCCGCCTTCGGTCTCGCCGATCGAGATCGCACGCCCGTCGCCGAGCTGGCCTGCCCACACGCCGAACTGGTGGCCGCTGTAGACCGTCGCGAAGGGTCGGGTGCCGGCGACGGGCAGGTTGCCGGTCAGGGCGGCGAGCGTGCCGTCCGACGAATGCCAGCCGGCCGGTAGCCCGAGTTCGCGTGCTACGGCTTCGCTGCGGCCCACCCAGTACGGATCGGGCAGGGGCGTCGGCCTCAGTTCAGTGAAAAATGCCGGGCCCAAGGCGGCGAAACCGGGTTTCCAGCGCAACCCCAGGTCCGCGACCTCGGTGTCTTCAGCAAGCAAGCTCATGCCCGGATTGTCCGGCACAGCGCGTAACCCCTTGCCGAACGGGCCATCGCGGCCCGCGCGCCCTCAGGCCGCGAGTGCGGCAGGCCCGTCCCAGATGCGCGCCCGGTATTGCGCCGGCGGCACGCCGAACCAGCGCTTGCAGGCGCGAAAAAAGTTGCTGCTGTCGACGAAGCCCAGCCTGTCGGCTACTTCGGTCAATGTGTGGCGGTCGTCGGCGAGGTACTGCTGCGCCAGCTCGCGACGGGTGCGGTCGAGCAGCGACTGGAACGACACCGACTCCTCCTGCAGCCGCCGCTGCAGCGTGCGCTCGGCCAGGCCCAGACCCGAGGCCACGTCCTGCCGGCGCGGCTCGCCGTGCTGGAGCCGGCGCGCGATCTCGGCGCACACCAGGCTGCTGGTGGTGGCCCGGCCCAGCAGGTCGAGTTGCTCGTCCAGCAGATGCTCCTGCATCTCGCCGAGCGTCTCGTGGTAGGTGGGCAGCGGAATCGCCATGTCGGCGCTCGACAGCAGCAGGCGGTTGGCCGCTGCATTGAAGCGCACCTCGCAGCCGAAGGCCTCCCGGTGCAGCCGGTCGCTGGCCGGCGCGGGGTAGACGAACTCCATTGCCAGCGGCTGCAGTTCGCGCCGCGTGAGCCACTGGCACTGCATCAGCGTGGTCAGCAGGGCGTATTCGACGCGCTGGCGCGGAATCGGCAGGCTGCCGCCGGTGTGTTCCATGGACAGCCAGCAGCCGCGCGGCTCAGGGTGCAGCGAGAAGCCGGTCGCATCCGAGATCACCGCCATGTAGCGCGCCAGCCGCGCGAGCGCCGCCCCGAGCGTGGCGCTGCACGACATCGCATGCCCCACCGTTCCCAGCTTGCTGTGCGTGGCGGCCAGCTCGCGTCGCAGGCCCAGCGTGGGCTTGCCGGCGCGGGCTACCGCGAGCTGCCACATCACCGTGACCTCGTCGACCGGGATGCGTGTGTTCTGCCGGTGCAGCGAATCGGGATCGAAGCCGGCGTCGCGCAGCAGCGAGGGCACGTCCAGCCCCTCGGCCTCGAACATCGAGAGCACGCCTTCGAGCCACGCGGCCGAGCTGGTGCGCAGCTCCGGTTGCGGGATGCCGGCCGGCCGGCGTTGCGGCCCGCGCTGGCGGTGCGGCACGGAGGCTCCTGAAGTCATTCGTTTGGCTTCCTTGCGATAGGGGTGAAAACGGCGCCGGTTCCTAGAATTTTCCGCGTGCTCGGCGGCCGGAAGTATGCGGGGTCGCGCACCAGGCCGGGAATTCGAGGCCAGATTCCGCAGTGCGGGTTTGTGTCATTGTGAAAGTCGCCGAAGCTTGCGTGAATCCGTTGTCCGCAAGTTCATGAAGTCATTTCTTTCAGGAGTCCGTAGATGCTGGGTTTGATGCAAGACCAACCGCTTTTGATCTCGTCGCTGATCGAGTTTGCCGAGCGCCACAACGGCGACGGCGAAATCGTCTCGCGCAGGGTCGAGGGCGACATCCACCGCACGACGTGGGGCGGTATCGCATCGCGTGCCCGGCAGGTGGCCAATGCGCTGGACGGCGAGCAGCTGCTGTTCAGCGACCGCATCGCCACTCTGGCCTGGAACGGCTACCGCCATCTGGAGCTCTACTACGGCGTCAGCGGCAGTGGCCGCGTGCTGCACACCATCAACCCGCGCCTGCACCCCGACCAGATCGCGTGGATCGCCAACCATGCCGAAGACCAGATCCTGTGCTTCGACCTGAGCTTCCTTCCGCTGGTGCAGGCGGTGCATGCCAAGTGCCCCACGATCCGGAAATGGATTGCACTCTGTGATGCCGACAAGCTGCCCGCCGACAGCGGGATTCCCAACCTCGTGAGCTACGAGGGCTGGATGGGCGCGCAGTCCACCGACTACGAATGGCCGACCTTCGACGAGAACTCCGCGTCGAGCATGTGCTACACGAGCGGCACCACGGGCAATCCGAAGGCCGCGCTCTACAGCCACCGCTCGACCATGCTGCATGCCTATGCCGCGGCCCTGCCGGACGTGATGCGCCTGTCGGCGCGCGACTCGGTGCTGCCGGTGGTGCCGATGTTCCACGTCAACGCCTGGGGCATTCCGTATTCGGCCGCGCTGGTGGGCTGCAAGATCGTGTTTCCCGGCCCGGCGCTGGATGGCAAGTCCGTGTACGAGCTGATCGAATCCGAAGGCGTGACCTTCGCGGCCGGCGTGCCCACCGTGTGGCAGATGATGCTGGGCCACATGCAGGCGAACGGCCTGAAGTTCTCGAAGCTCAACCGCACCGTCATCGGCGGCTCGGCCTGCCCTCCGGCCATGATCAGGGCGTTCCAGGACATCTACGACGTCGAGGTGCTGCACGCCTGGGGCATGACCGAGATGAGCCCGCTGGGCACGCTGTGCACCCTCAAGAACAAGCACCTGTCGTTGCCGGCCGACGCGCAGCTGCAGATCCGCATGAAGCAGGGCCGTGCCATTTTCGGCGTCGACATGAAGATCGTCGATGGCGACGGCAACGAGCTGCCGTGGGACGGCAAGGCCTACGGCGACCTGCTGGTCAAGGGCCCGTGGATCGTCAAGGAATACTTCAAGGGCGAGGGCGGCAACCCGCTCATCCCCGATGCGCGCAATCGCGGCTGGTTCCCCACGGGCGACGTCGCCACCATCGACGCCGAGGGCTACCTGCAGATCACCGACCGCAGCAAGGACGTGATCAAGTCCGGCGGCGAGTGGATCAGCTCCATCGAGATCGAGAACATCGCCGTTGCGCACCCGGCCGTGGCCATGGCCGCGTGCATCGGCGTGTTCCATCCCAAGTGGGACGAACGGCCGATCATCGCGGTCGTGAAGAAGCCCAACGCCGAAGTCACGCGCGAGGAACTGCTGAAGTTCTATGAGGGCAAGACCGCCAAGTGGCAGATCCCGGACGACGTGGTGTTCGTCGAAGCCATCCCCATCGGCGCCACCGGCAAGATTTTGAAGACCAGGCTGCGCGAACTGCTCAAGGACTACAAGCTGCCGACCCTTTGAAGACCTGCGCGAGCCCTGCCGCGCTGTCGCGCAGGCGATAGGAATGCCGCCTCGGCGGCCAGGCTTGCGGGCAATCCCTGTGCGGCGAAAAAAAGGGCGCTTGTAGGCTGGCACTCCGCCTTACAAACTGGAGACTCTTCATGCAATTTGCTATCAAGTCAGTAGCTGCCTGTGCAATGTTGGTGAGCCTGACTGCCGCATTCGCCCAGAAGGGCGAGACGGTCAAGATCGCCTGGCTCGACCCGCTTTCCGGCCTCATGGCCGCGGTCGGCACCAACCAGCTCAAGACCACGCAATTCCTTGCCGAAGAGTTCAACAAGAAGAACCAGTCGGGCGTGAAGTTCGAGATCATCGCGCTCGACAACAAGCTCAGCCCGCAGGAAACCACCGCCGCGCTGCGCTCGGCGCAAGACCAGGGCGCGCGCTACATCATGCAGGGCAACGGCTCCGGCCCCGCGCTCGCGATCATCGACGCCATCGAGAAGAACAACGCGCGCAATCCGGGCAAGGAGCTGCTGTACATGAACTACGCGGCCGTCGACCCCGACCTGACCAACAGCAAGTGCAGCTACTGGCACTTCCGGCTCGACGCCGACACCTCCATGAAGATGGAGGCGCTCACCACCTGGATGAAGGACCAGCCGGACATCAAGAAGGTCTACATCCTCGGCCAGAACTACGCCCACGGCGTGCAGGTTTCCAAGTTCGCCAAGGAAGACCTGAAGGTCAAGCGCCCCGACATCCAGATCGTGGGCGACGACCTGCATCCGCTTGCGCAGGTGCGCGACTTCTCTCCCTATATCGCCAAGATCAAGGCCTCGGGCGCCGACACCGTCATCACCGGCAACTGGGGCTCCGACCTGTCGCTGCTCATCAAGGCCGCCAACGACTCGGGCCTGAACGTCAAGTTCCTGACCTACTACGCGCCGGGCGCCGGCACGCCCACGGCGATGGGCGCCACCTCGGACGGCAAGGTCTACACCGTCGCCTACGCCCACTACAACATGGGCGGCGAGATCCAGAAGCTGCTCGCCGGCTACAAGAAGCGGATGAACGACGACCTCACGCAGCCGTCGATCTATCACGTGTTCGCGCTGCTCGACGCTGCCTTCGTTGCCACCAAGTCGACCGACCCCGTCAAGGTGGCCGCGGCGCTGGAGGGCATGAAGATCAAGAGCTTCAACGGCGAGGTCGAGGTGCGCAAGGCCGACCACCAACTGCAGCAGGGCCTGTACATCTCGCGCTGGGAAAAGGCAAGCGCCAAGTACCCCTACGACGCGGAGAACACCGGCTACACGAATGTTCCCGTGAAGTACTACGAGTCGTACGTGGCGAGCACGCCCACCACCTGCCAGATGAAGCGCCCCTGAGCGTCTTTGCGAGCGCGTTTCCTACCCGCGGGTAGCAGATGTCTACCCATGGGTAGCAGCTTGGGGAAACGCGGTGTCGCATGCGCGATAGAAACGGGCCTTTGCGGCACCCCTCTTACGGGCATTCCCTGAGGGGAGGGGCTGCAAACGCTTGTACTCTCGTGCGGCGTTTCGAATCGGTTTGACCAGGAGATATAGATTGAATTTCGCTCTGAAAATCGCCGCCGCAGCCGTCATCGCGGCAACCGCCACCGGCGCCCTTGCCCAGAAGGGTGAAACCGTCAAGATCGCATGGCTCGACCCGCTGTCGGGCCTCATGGCTGCGGTCGGTACGAACCAGCTCAAGACCTTCCAGTTCTTCGCCGAAGAATTCAACAAGAAGAACGCGGCGGGCGTGAAGTTCGAGATCATCGGCATCGACAACAAGCTCAGCCCACAGGAAACCACCAGCGCACTGCGCTCGGCCCTCGACCAGGGCGCACGCTACATCGTGCAGGGCAACGGCTCCGGCCCCGCACTGGCCATCATCGATGCGCTCGAGAAGAACAACGCGCGCAATCCCGGCAAGGAAGCGCTGTACCTCAACTACGCGGCCGTCGACCCCGACCTGACCAACAGCAAGTGCAGCTACTGGCAGTACCGCTTCGACGCCGACACGTCGATGAAGATGGAAGCGCTGACCACCTACATGAAGGATCAGCCGGAGATCAAGAAGGTCTACCTGCTCAACCAGAACTACGCGCATGGCCAGCAGGTTTCCAAGTTCGCCAAGGAAGACCTGAAGCACAAGCGCCCGGACATCCAGATCGTCGGCGACGACCTGCACCCGCTGGCCCAGGTGCGCGACTTCGCGCCCTACGTCGCCAAGATCAAGGCCTCGGGCGCCGACACCGTCATCACCGGCAACTGGGGCTCCGACCTCGCGCTGCTGATCAAGTCGGCCAACGATTCGGGCCTGAACGTCAAGTTCTACACCTACTACGCCGTGACCACCGGCACGCCGACCGCCATGGGCGCCGCGTCCGACGGCAAGGTGTACCAGGTCAGCTATGCCCACTACAACATGGGCGGCGACATGCAGAAGTACGCCGAAGAGTTCAAGAAGAAGTTCAACGACGACCTCTACACCAGCGACATCTACACCGTGTTCCAGGCCCTGACTGAAGCCTTCGTGAAGACCAAGTCGACCGACCCCGTCAAGGTGGCGGCCGCGATGGAAGGGCTGAAGTTCAAGAGCTTCAACGGCGAGATCGAGCTGCGCAAGACCGACCACCAGGCGCAGCAGGGCCTGTACATCAGCAAATGGGAGAAGGCCAGCACCAAGTATCCGTACAGCCCGGAGAACACCGGCTACACGCTGGCGCCCGTGAAGTTCTACGACGCCTACGTGGCCAGCACGCCGACCTCGTGCCAGATGAAGCGTCCCTCCTGAGTACGGGAACGCGCCAAAGCGGTCGAGGCCCGACTTCAACACTCGGGCCTTTTTCTTTTTTCACCTGACACGAAAGACCGATGAACGTCGAATTCTTCGTCATCTCGCTGCTCAACGGCGTGAGCTACGGCTTGCTGTTGTTCATGCTGAGCTCCGGCCTCACGCTGATCTTCAGCATGATGGGCGTGCTCAATTTCGCGCACGCCAGTTTCTACATGCTGGGCGCCTACTTCGCCTACACGCTGTCGAACATCGTCGGCTTCTGGCCTGCGCTCTTCATCGCGCCGCTGCTGGTGTTCGCGCTGGGTGCGGCCTTCGAGCGCTACTGCCTGCGCCGGGTCCACAAGTTCGGCCACGTGCCCGAGCTGCTGGTGACCTTCGGCCTTTCGTACCTCATCCTCGAACTGGTGCAACTGGTGTGGGGCCGCTCCACGGTGCCGTACGGCCTGCCGTCGGCGCTGCAGGGGCCGCTCTTCACGCTCTACGGCACGCAGTTTCCCAAGTCACGCTCATTCATCATGCTGGTGGCGGTGCTGATGCTGGTGTCGGTGTGGCTGCTGCTCACGCGCACGCGCATCGGCCTGGTCATCCAGGCGGCGCTGAAGCACCCCGACATGGTCGAGGCGCTGGGCCACAACGTGCCGCGCGTGTTCATGCTGGTGTTCGGCGGCGGCGCCGCGCTGGCGGGCCTCGCGGGCGTGGTCGGCGGCAACACCTACGTCACCGAGCCTGCCATGGCGGGTTCGGTCGGCTCCATCATCTTCGTGGTGGTGGTGGTCGGCGGCATGGGGTCGCTGGCGGGTGCCTTCCTGGCCTCGCTGATCATCGGCATCGTGCAGACCTTCGCCGTGGCCATGGACCAGTCGCTCGCGACCGGCTTGCAGGCCTTTGGCGTGGCAGTGAGCGACCAGACCTTCGGCTACGAGCTGCTGAAGCTCACCATCTCGCAGGTGGCGCCCATTCTTCCGTACCTGTTCCTGGTGCTGATCCTCATCTTCAGGCCCAAGGGTCTTCTCGGAACGCGGGAGGACTGACGCCATGAACACCGCAACGACAACCACACCAACCGCTTCGGCCAAGGCGCCGACCCGGTACTACCGCTTCAAGCCGCTGAACATCGGCCGCATCCTGATCTGGTCGTTCTTCGCGCTGCTGCTGATCGTGGCGCCGATGATCTTCACCAGCAGCCTGGCGCTGACCATGCTGTCGCAGATCGGCTATCTCATCATCATCTGCCTGAGCTACAACATGCTGCTGGGGCAGGGTGGCATGCTCAGCTTCGGACACGCCGTGTACGTGGGCCTGGGCTCCTTCATCGCCATCCACGCGATGAACCTGGCCGGTGCCGGCAAGCTGCCGATTCCGCTGGTGTTCATTCCGCTCGTGGGCGGCCTCGGCGGCATGTTCTTCGCCATGGTGTTCGGCTATGTGTCGACCAAGAAGTCGGGCACCACCTTCGCGATGATCACGCTTGGCCTCGGCGAACTGGTGGCCGCCATGGCGCTGATGTTCCCGAGTTTCTTCGGCGGCGAGGGCGGCATCACCACCAACCGCGTGTACGGCGCCTCGTTCTTCGGCATCAACTTCGGGCCGCAGAACCAGGTGTACTACTTGATCGCCGTGTATTGCTTCATCTGCACCGGGCTGATGTTCGCCTTCACCGGCACGCCGCTCGGGCGCATGCTGAACGCGGTGCGCGACAACCCCGAGCGCGTGGAGTTCATTGGCTACAACACGCAGCGCGTGCGCTACTACGCCTTCATCATCGCGGGCTTCTTCGCGGGCATCGGCGGCGGGCTGGCGGCCATCAACTTCGAGATCGTGAACGCGGCCGACAGCCTGAACGGGCTGCGCTCGGGCAGCTACCTGCTGTTCACCTTCCTCGGCGGCGCGACCTTCTTCTTCGGGCCGATCATCGGCGCGGCGCTGCTGGTGTTCGCGCTGGTGCTGCTGTCGGAACTCAGCAAGGCCTGGCTGCTGTATGTGGGCCTGGTGTTCCTGCTGATGGTGATGTTCGCGCCGGGCGGCGTGGCCAGCCTGATCATGATGAACGTGCGCGTGGCGCTGTTCGGCAAGATCAAGCGCTTCTACCTGCTGTACGTGGGCCTGTTCGTCGGTGCGGCCATCATGCTCGCGGGCGCGGCGGCCATTGTCGAGATGATCTATCACATGCAGCTCAACGCGGCGCTCGGGCCCATGGTGCCGTTCGCGGGCCTGCAACTCGACACCTCATCGGCCACGAGCTGGGTCGTCGCGATGGCCTTGCTGGCGGTGGGACTGGGTGTGTTCGAGGTGTTCCGCCGGCGCTTCGCGAAGCTCTGGGGCCACGCGCAGGAAGAAATCGAAGCCGAGATCAAGCGGCGGGAGACGGCATGACCTATTCACTCGAGCTCAAGAACCTGCGCAAGAGCTTCGGCAAGACCGACATCATTCGTGGCGTCGACCTGGCCGTGACGGCGGGCGAGCGCATCGCCATCATCGGGCCGAACGGTGCGGGCAAGTCCACGCTGTTCAACCTGATCAGCGGTCGGCTCGCGCCCACCAGCGGCGAGGTGCTGCTCAACGGCCAGCGCATCGACGGCAAGCAGCCCTACGAGATCAACCGGCTCGGGCTGTCGCGCAGCTTCCAGATCACCAACATCTTTCCGAAGCTCACGGTCTTCGAGAACTTGCGCTGCGGTGTGCTGTGGAGCCTGGGCTACAAGTACACCTTCCTGCGCTTCCTCTCGAACCTCGACGATGCCAACGAGCGCACCGAGGAACTCATCAAGCAGATCGGCCTGGAGAAGAAGCGCGACGTGCACGCGGTGAACCTCACCTACGCCGAGCAGCGCGCACTGGAGATCGGCGTGACCATCGCGGGCGGCGCCAGCGTGATCCTGCTGGACGAACCCACGGCCGGCATGAGCAAGACCGAGACTTCGCATTTCATCTCGCTCATCAAGTACGTGACTGTCGGCAAGACGCTGCTGACGGTGGAGCACGACATGGGCGTGGTGTTCGGACTGGCCGACAAGATCGCGGTGGTGGTGTATGGCGAAGTCATTGCCTTCGACACGCCGGCCGCCGTTCGCGCCAATGCGCGGGTGCAGGAGGCCTATCTGGGGTCTTCGGTCGCACGATCACGCCGACGGGGTACCTTGCTCCGCGAATGTCCCCCGGCCTTCGGCCTCCTCCTTTATTTCGCTGCGCAAGGCACCCCATCGGCGTGATCGTTCAGCAGAGCGGTTGAACTGCCGGCACAAGCAGAGTGCCCATCGTGCACAGGGCATCGGGTGCTCCCCGCAGCGAAATAAAGGAGGAGGCGAAGCCGGGGGACATTCGCGGAGGGGAGCACCCGGTGGCCTGTGCACACGCCCTGAACAAGAGCGCTCGAACACCAGCAACCCGCAACACAACGCGCCGCGAGCCAACTGACATGCTGAAGCTTCACGACATCCACGCCTACTACGGCAAGAGCCATGTGCTGCATGGCGTTTCCTTCGACGTGAACCCCGGCGAAATCGTCGCGCTGCTGGGCCGCAACGGCTCGGGCCGCTCGACCACCGCCAAGGCCATCATGGGCCTGGTGCACGCCGAAGGCGACCTGCACTGGAAGGGGCAGGACATCCTGCGCCGAAAGGCCTACGAGATCGCGCACTTCGGCATCGGCTACGTGCCCGAGAACCGCGACATCTTCCCCAAGCTCACGGTGCACCAGAACCTGCTGCTGGGGCAGAAGGGCTCGGGCAAGGGCAGCCGCTGGTCGTTCGACGACATGTACGGCATGTTCCCTCGCCTGAAGGAACGCCAGCACACCGAGGCCGGCGTGCTCTCCGGCGGCGAGCAGCAGATGCTCACGCTGTGCCGCACGCTGATGGGCGACCCCGACCTCATCATCATCGACGAGCCGACCGAGGGCCTGGCGCCCAAGATCGTCGAGCTGGTGGGGCAGTACCTGCGCACGCTGAAGGACAAGGGCATCTCGGTGCTGCTGATCGAGCAGAAGCTCACCATCGCGATGCAGATCTCCGACCGCGCGCTCGTCATGGGCCACGGCAGCATCGTGTTCGACGGCACGCCCGACAGCCTGCGCGCTGACGCGACAACTCGCAAAGAGTGGTTGGAGGTTTAGGCAAACCCCCAGGCTTCGCGCACTTCGCGTCGCTGCGCCAACCCCCTTGCAGGGGGCAACACCTGCGGCCCGGCAAAGCCGGTTCCGCGGTGTTTCCCGAAAGTCCTGCCCTCCTCATGGAAGGCCTTGTCTCTACAGCGACTGCGAGCCATTGTTAGGTCGCGCGAAACGCCTAGAATCCCCCGAAAAAGAACACTCGTGCTTTTTCTTCTTTTTCTTCTCACACCAAGGAACGCAGCATGACGGCTGAATACAAAGTGCTCGGCGATGTCGCCGTGATCACCATGACCAACCCTCCGGTCAACGGTCTCGGCTTCTCGACGCGCATCGGCATCACCGATGGCCTGTCGAAGGCCAACGCCGACGACGCCGTCAAGGCCATCGTCATCACCGGCGCCGGCAAGGCGTTCTCGGGCGGCGCGGACATCAAGGAATTCGGCACGCCCAAGGCGCTGCAGGAGCCCAACTTGCTGAGCGTGATCCTCGCGCTCGAAGCCTCGGCCAAGCCCATCGTCGCGGCCATCCATTCGGTGTGCATGGGCGGCGGCCTCGAGCTGGCCCTGGGTTGCCACTATCGTGTGGCCGCACCGGGCACCAGCATCGCGCTGCCCGAAGTCAAGCTCGGCCTGATCCCGGGCGCTGGCGGCACGCAGCGCCTGCCGCGCGTGTTGGGCGTGGAAACCGCACTGAACATGATCGTCGGCGGCGAACCCGTGAAGAGCGAACTGCTCGCGAGCCTGCCCGGCCAGAAGCTGTTCGACAAGCTGGCCGACTCGCCTGAGTCTGTGTTCGACGAAGCCGTGGCTTTCGCCAAGAGCGTGGCCGGCAAGACCGGCGACGCACTGCCGCTGGTGCGCAACCTGCCGTGCAAGCACCCGCAGGGCGACGCCTACTTCCAGTTCGCCAAGAACATGGTCGGCGGCATGTCGAAGAACTACCCCGCGCCGCTGCAATGCGTGGACGCCGTGCAGGCCGCCACCAAGATGAAGTTCGACGCCGGCATGGCCGAAGAACGTCGCATCTTCACCTCGCTGATGTTCACGCCCGAATCGCTGGCCCTGCGCCACCTGTTCATGGCCGAGCGCGCCGCGAGCAAGATCCCCGACGTGCCCGAAGACACGCCCAAGCGCGAGATCAAGGCCGTGGGCGTGATCGGCGCCGGCACCATGGGCGGCGGCATCTCGATGAACTTCCTGAACGCGGGCATCCCCGTGAAGATTCTCGAGATGAAGCAGGAGGCGCTCGACCGCGGCGTCGCCACCATCAAGAAGAACTACGAAGCCCAGGTCAAGAAAGGCAAGCTCAAGCAGGACAAGTACGAGCAGCGCATGGCGCTCCTGAGCACCACGCTGAGCTACGACGACCTGAAGGACGCCGACCTCATCATCGAGGCTGTGTTCGAAGAAATCGGCGTGAAGGAAAAGGTCTTCAAGGAACTGGACCGCGTCGCCAAGAAGGGTGCAATCCTGGCATCGAACACCTCCACGCTCGACGTCGACAAGATCGCATCGTTCACCGAGCGTCCGCAGGACGTGGTCGGCATGCACTTCTTCAGCCCGGCCAACGTGATGAAGCTGCTCGAAGTGGTGCGTGGCAAGGCCACCGCCAAGGACGTGCTCGCCACGGTCATGGCCATCGGCAAGAAGATCAAGAAGACCTCGGTGGTTTCGGGCGTGTGCGACGGCTTCATCGGCAACCGCATGATCGAGCAGTACAGCCGCCAGGCCGGCTTTCTGCTGGACGAAGGCGCCACGCCGCAGCAGGTCGACAAGGCCGTCGAGAAGTTCGGCTTTGCCATGGGTCCGTTCCGCATGGGCGACCTCGCAGGCAACGACATCGGCTGGGCGATCCGCAAGCGCCGTGCCGTCGAGCGCGCCGACATGAAGTACAGCGGCACGGCCGACAAGCTCTGCGAACTGGGCCGCTTCGGCCAGAAGACCGGGGCAGGGTGGTACGACTACCAGGCCGGCAAGCGCGACGCGATTCCGTCCGAGCTCGTCAACAAGATGATCGAGGACCACCGCAAGGAACTGGGCATCACGCCGCGCAAGATTTCCGATGAAGAGATCGTGCAGCGCCTGGTGTTCGCCCTGGTCAACGAAGGCGCGCACATCCTCGAAGACGGCATTGCCTCGAAGTCGGGCGACATCGACATGGTGTACCTCACGGGCTACGGCTTCCCGATCTGGCGCGGCGGCCCGATGCACTACGCATCGCAGGTCGGCCTCTACAACGTGGCCGAGACGATGAAGCGCTTCGCGAAGAACCCGCGCGACGACGGCGAGTTCTGGCAGCCCGCGCCGCTGATCCAGAAGCTCGTTGCCGAAGGCAAGCAGTTCAGCTGAAACTGAACAGGGGTCAAGACCGCTCATGTTGAAACGCATCTTCCTCGGGCTGCTGCTGGCAATCGTCCTGCTGGCAGCCGCCGTGGCGGTCAAGACCTGGACCACGCCATCGCAGCAGCTGGCGGTGGCGCCCGCGCCGAAGCTGAACATCGACCTGCAGGCGGCCGCCAAGCGGCTGTCCACGGCGATCACGTTCCGCACGGTGTCGAGCCTGGACGACCCGGCCGCCAACGCGGCCGAGTTCGACAAGCTGCACGCATTCCTCGAACAGCAGTTCCCCAAGGTGCATGCCACTCTCAAGAAGGAAGTGGTCGGCAACAAGGCGCTGCTCTACACCTGGGCCGGCACCGACCCGAGCGCCAGGCCCATCGCGCTGATGGCGCACCAGGACATGGTGCCCATCGCACCGGGCACCGAGAAGGCGTGGACGGTCGACCCGTTCGCCGGCGAGATCAAGGACGGCTTCGTCTGGGGCCGCGGCACGCTCGACGACAAGAGCAACCTGTTCGCGCAGATGGAAGCCGTCGAGCTGCTCATCGGTGCCGGCTTCAAGCCCAGGCAGACCGTCTACCTCGTGATGGGCGACGACGAAGAGGTGAGCGGACTGCGCGGCGCGCTGCCCATTGCCGAACTGCTCAAGTCGCGCAACGTGCGCCTGGACTGGGTGCTCGACGAAGGCCTGCTCGTGCTCGACGGCGTGCTGCCGGGCCTGAGCAAGCCCGCAGCGCTCATCGGCCTGGCGGAGAAGGGCTACGGCACATTCTTCCTGTCGCTTGACACCGCGCCCGGCCATTCGTCGATGCCGCCGCAGCACAGCGCGATCGGCAGCATGAGCGCGGCGCTCGCGCGGCTCGAGGCCAATCCGATGCCCGGCGGCATCCGCGGCGTGGCCGGCCAGATGTTCGGCGCGCTGGCGCCCGAAATGAGCGGCGTCAACCGCGTGATGCTGTCCAACCTGTGGCTCACCGAGCCGCTGGTGCGCGGCCAGCTCGAGAAGAGCCCGAGCAGCAACGCCATGCTGCGCACCACCACCGCGCTGACCATCGTTCGCGCCGGCAACAAGGACAACGTGCTGCCCGGCCGCGCCGAGGCCGCCGTCAACTTCCGCGTGCTGCCGGGCGACACCTTGGCCAGCACCGAGGCGCACCTGCGCAAGGCGCTGGGCAACGACGACATCAAGATCAAGGCCTACCCGGGCAACTCCGAGCCGTCGCCGGTGTCGCCGACCGACAGCACCGGCTACCGCGCGATCCAGCAGGCCGTGCGCCAGAGCTTTCCCGATGCGGTGGTGGCCCCCGGCCTCATGACCGCTGCCACCGACTCGCGCCACTTCAGTCTCGTGAGCGATGCCGTCTTCCGCTTTTCGCCGTTCCGCGTGAAGAGCGAAGACCTGGCCCGCTTCCACGGCAACAACGAACGCCTGGCCATCTCGAACTACGGCGAGATGATCGGCTTCTATCACCAGCTCCTGAGCAACACCAACGCTGCTCCGGCGCAATGACGACAGCTCTCTCTTTTTCCTTCCATCTGCTTCAAAGGACCTCACCATGACCAGCGCCGTCATCGTTTCCACCGCCCGCACGCCGCTCGCGAAGAGCTGGAAGGGTGCCTTCAACATGACGCACGGCGCCACGCTCGGCGGCCACGCGGTGCAGCACGCCGTGCAGCGCGCCGGCATCGACCCCGCCTCGGTCGATGACGTCATCATGGGCTGTGCCACGCCCGAAGGCGCGACCGGCTCCAACATCGCGCGCCAGATCGCGCTGCGCGCCGGCCTGCCGATCACCACCTCGGGCATGACCATCAACCGCTTCTGCTCCTCGGGCCTGCAGACCATCGCCACCGCCGCCCAGCGCATCATCGCGGGCGAGGGCGACGTGTACGTGGCCGGCGGCGTCGAGAGCATCTCGTGCGTGCAGAACGAAGCCAACAAGCACATGCTGGCCGACCCGTGGCTCGTGAAGCACAAGCCCGAGATCTACTGGAACATGCTGCAGACGGCCGAGCAGGTCGCCAAGCGCTACAACATCGGCCGCGACGCCATGGACGAATACGGCGCCGCCAGCCAGCAGAAGGCCACCGCCGCGCTGGAAGCCGGCCGCTTCAAGGACGAGATCGCCCCCATCACCGTGCTGGCTGGCGTGGCCGACCCCGTGATGGGCCTGCGCACCAAGGAAGTCACCGTCGAGAACGACGAAGGCATCCGCCCGGGCACCACCAAGGAAGGCATCAGCGGCATCCGCTCGGCCATGCCTGGCGGCCTGATCTCGGCCGGCAACGCCAGCCAGTTCTCGGACGGCGGCGGCGCCTGCGTGGTGGTCGACGAGAAGTACGCGCAGCAGAAGGGCCTGAAGCCGCTCGGCCGCTTCCTCGGCTTTGCCGTGGCTGGCTGCGAGCCCGACGAAATGGGCATCGGCCCCGTCTTCGCGATCCCGAAGGTGCTCAAGCGCCTGGGCCTCACGGTCAACGACATCGACCTGTGGGAGTTGAACGAAGCCTTCGCCGTGCAGGTGATCTATTGCCGCGACAAGCTCGGCATTCCGGCCGACCGCCTGAACGTTGACGGCGGCGCCATCGCCGTGGGCCACCCCTACGGCGTGAGCGGCCAGCGCCTGACGGGCCACGCGCTCATCGAAGGCAAGCGCCGTGGCGCGAAGAAGGTCGTGGTCACGATGTGCATTGGCGGCGGCATGGGTGCCGCGGGCGTGTTCGAAATCATTTGACTCTCCCCCAGGCTGCGGCGCACTGCGTGTCGCCTCCGCCCACCCCCTTCCGGGGGCAACACCAGCGGCCCGGCTGAGCCGGTTCCGCGGTGTTCCTGGCGCAGAACCCGCGCGTTCATTCACACCGAGATCCAGCCATGAGCCTTCGTCCCACCCTCGACTTCCTGCTCTACGACTGGCTCGACGCCGAGTCGCTCAACCAGCGTGAACGCTTCGCCGACCACTCGCGCGAAACCTTCGACGCGGTGCTCGACACCTGCGAGCGCATCGCGCGCGAGAAGTACGCGCCGTTCAACCGGACGGTGGACACGCAGGAGCCGCATTTCGACGGCGAGAAGGTCATCCTGCCGCAGGCCACGCACGACGCGCACAAGGCCTTCGTCGAATCGGGAATGATGAGCGCGGCGCAGGACTACGACATCGGCGGCATGCAGCTGCCCTACACGATGCAGGCGGCGGCCAACAGCTTCTTCGCGATGGCCTCGGTGAGCATCGGCTCCAACATGCTCACGAGCGGCAACGCCAACCTGCTGATGGTGCACGGCACCGAGATGCAGAAAGAGGTGTTCGCGAAGAATGAATTTTCCGGACGCTGGGCCGGCACCATGTGCCTGTCGGAACCGCAGGCAGGTTCGTCGCTGAGCGACGTGGCCACGCGCGCCGTGCCCGACGGCGACGACTTTCAACAAGATCCGCTGGGCCCGCGCTACCGCCTCACGGGCAACAAGATGTGGATCTCGGCGGGCGACCACGAGCTGACCGAGAACATCGTGCACATCGTGCTGGCCAAGATCCCGGACGAGAACGGCAAGCTGGTGCCCGGCACGCGCGGTATCTCGCTGTTCATCGTGCCCAAGCGCATGGTGGACACGCAGGGCGAACTCACGGGCGAGCGCAACGACGTGGCGCTCGCGGGCCTCAACCACAAGCTGGGCTGGCGCGGCACCACCAACACGCTGCTGAACTTCGGCGAGGGCAAGTACCCGGTCGGCGGCAAGGCCGGCGCGGTGGGCTACCTCGTCGGCGAACCCGGCAAGGGCCTGCACTGCATGTTCCACATGATGAACGAGGCGCGCATCGGCGTCGGCACGGCGGCCACCATGCTGGGCATGGCGGGCTACCACGCCTCGCTCGAATACGCCAGGAGCCGGCCGCAGGGCCGCCTGGTGAAGAAGCCGGACGCCGCCGGCGCCGCGGTTGCGAAAGACTCGGCCGCGCCGCAGGTGCGCATCATCGAGCACGCCGACGTGCGCCGCATGCTGCTCGCCCAGAAGGCGTACTGCGAAGGCGCGCTGGCGCTGGAGCTGTACTGCGCCCGGCTGGTCGACGAGCAGAAGACCGGCGATGCACAGGCTGCCGACGACGCCCGCCTGCTGCTCGAAGTGCTCACGCCCATCGCCAAGAGCTGGCCCAGCGAGTGGTGCCTGGAGGCCAATTCGCTGGCCATCCAGGTGCACGGCGGCTACGGCTATACGCGCGACTTTCCGGTGGAGCAGTACTGGCGCGACAACCGCCTGAACATGATCCACGAGGGCACCCACGGCATCCAGGCCGCCGACCTGCTGGGCCGCAAGGTGCTGATGGAGAAGGGCCGCGGCCTGCAGCTGCTGGCCGGGCGCATGGCAGACACCATCGTCCGAGCGGCCAAGGTGCCGGCGCTGGCGGCGCACGCCGAGGCGCTGGGCGCCGCGCTGCAGCGCATCGGCAGCGCCACCGAGGCCGCCTGGTCCACCGGCGACCCGGCCGATGCGCTGGCCAATGCGGTGCCGTACATGCAGGCTTTCGGCCACACGGTACTGGCCTGGATCTGGCTCGACGTGGCCCTGAAGGCCCTGCAGATCGACGCGGAAAAGGCGAGGGCGGTAACAGCTGGCAAGATCGGCGCCACGGACTACTTCTTCCACTACGAGCTGCCGAAAATCGGCGCATGGCTCAACGTGGTCGAAACCCGCGACCCGACCTGTACCGCTTTGCCCGAGGACGCCTTTTGATGGCCACTACCAATTCGCCGAACGCCAACCCCAGCAACAACACCCCTTCCGTCAAGCCTCCCAAGCCGCACGCGCGGCTCGAGAAGTGGATCTGGATCCTGATCTACGGCGGCCTGTTCGTCGTGATCGTGGGCATCGCCACCGGCCGCACCGACGCCGCGCTGGGCTGGTCCATCGCCGTGCCTGGCGGCGTCGTGGCGCTGATCGGCTTTGCGCTGATCTACGTGCGCTCGCGCCTGCCCAACGACAACCCCACCAGCAAGTAACGAGGCCCACCATGCTCAAGCACATCGTGATGTGGAAGTTCAAGGAACACGCCGAAGGCACCGACAAGGCGACCAACCTGTTGAAAGCCAAGGCCTTGCTCGACGCCTGCGCCAAGCTGTCGCCCGGCACGCTGCGCTTCGAGGTGGCCATTGCCCAACCCGGGCTCGAAGCCACCTACGACCTGATCCTGTACTCGGAATTCACCGACGCTGCCGCGCTTGCGGCCTATGCGGATCACCCGCAGCACGTGGCGTTGAAGCCCTTCATCGGCGCAGTGCGCGAAGCCCGCCAATGCATGGACTACATGGTTTGACTCACCCCCAGGCTGCGCGCACTTCGTGTCGCTTCGCCAACCCCCTTGCAGGGGAAAACGCCTGCGGCCCGGCAAAGCCGGTTCCGCGGCATTTCCCGGACTGACAAAGACAAATCCAACGCCTAACGGAGACACCGCACCATGACCGCACGCACCACCCAGCAACTCTTCGACCTCACCGGCAAGACCGCCCTCATCACCGGTGGCTCGCGCGGCCTGGGCCTGCAGATGGCACACGCATTGGGCGAAGCCGGCGCGAAGATCATGCTGAGTTCGCGCAAGGCCGACGACCTGGAGCAGGCCGCCGCCGAACTGCAGGCCGCGGGCATCGACGCGCGCTGGATCGCCGCCGACTGCTCGAAGGAAGAAGACACCCGCCGCCTGGCCGACGAGACGCTGCAGCGCATGGGCGCGGTCGACATCCTCATCAACAACGCGGGCGCCAGCTGGGGCGCGCCGGCCGAGAGCCACCCGGTCGAGGCCTGGGACAAGGTGATGAATCTCAACGTGCGCGGCTACTTCATCCTGTCGCAGCAGATCGCCAACGGCTACATGATCCCGAAGAAGACCGGCCGCATCATCAACATCGCCTCGATCGCCGGGCTGAACGGCAACCCGCCCGAGATGCAGACGCTGGCCTACAACACCTCGAAGACCGCGGTGATCGGCTTCACGCGCACGCTGGCTGCCGAATGGGGCAGGTACAACATCACCGTGAACGCGATCTGCCCGGGCTTCTTCATGACGAAGATGGCGGCCGGCCTCATCAAGTCGCTGGGCGAAGAGAAGATGGCCGCGCAGGCGCCGCTCGGCCGCCTGGGCGACGACGAAGACCTGAAGGGCCTGACGCTGCTTTACGCGAGCGATGCCGGCAAGCACATCACCGGCCAATGGCTGGCTGTCGACGGCGGCGTGAGCGTCGTGCTGGGTGCTGCCTGACATGTCTTCTTCTTCCGATTCCAGCGACATCAACATCCGCTCGTACACGAGCCAGATTCCGTTCGCGCGCCACCTGGGCTTTTCTCTGACGAAGTTCGAGGGCGGCGAGTCCGAGATCTGCTACACCGCCAAGCCCGAGCACCTGAACACTTTCGACGTGACGCACGGCGGCGCCTGCATGACGCTGCTCGACATCACCATGGCGGCCGCAGCGCGCAGCGTGGCGCCCGAGACCGGCGTGGTCACCATCGAGATGAAGACCAGCTTCATGCAGCCTTCAGTGGGCCCGCTGCACGCGCGCGGCACGCTCATTCACCGGACGGCGACGCTGGCTTTCACCGAGGCCAAAATCTACGACGAACAGGAGCGCGTTTGCGCCCACGCCACCGGCACCTTCAAGTACGTGAAGCGCCGGCTGCCTACCGGCCCCTCGAGCGTCAACGAGATGCGACCGCCATCGACCGACTGACACGACCACATTCCCGGAGACTTTTTTCATGCCTACCAACAAGCAGATCCATCTCGACAACCGCCCTGACGGCGAAGCCGTGGCGGGCAACTTCAAGCTCGTGACCGCCGAGACCCCCGCGCTCGCGGACAACCAGGTGCTCGTGCGCCACCACTACATGAGCCTCGACCCGTACATGCGCGGGCGCATGAACGACTCGAAGAGCTACGCGCAGCCGCAACCGCTGGGCCAGACCATGCAGGGCGGCACCGTCGGCGAAGTGGTCGAAAGCAAGCACCCCCGGTATGCCGTGGGCGACAAGGTGGTCGGCTTCGGCGGCTGGCAGGAATACAGCGTGGTCGACGCCTCGCAGCCCGGCGCGCTGAAGAAGGTCGACACCACGCATGTGCCGCTGTCGCACTACCTCGGCGCGGTCGGCATGCCCGGCGTTACCGCCTGGTACGGACTGGTGAAGATCATTGCGCCCAAGGCCGGTGAAACGGTGGTCATCACCGCCGCCAGCGGCGCGGTCGGCAGCGCCTTCGGTGCGCTGGCCAAGGCGCGCGGCTGCCGCGTGGTCGGCATTGCCGGCGGCCCCGACAAGTGCAAGTACGTGACCGACGAGCTTGGTTTCGACGCCTGCATCGACTACCGCGTGCACCCCGACGTGAAGACCATGAGCGCCGCGCTCAAGGAAGCTTGCCCGAACGGTATCGACGGCTACTTCGAGAACGTCGGCGGCTACATCTTCGACGCCGTGCTGCTGCGCGCCAACGCCTTCGCCCGCGTGGCGTTGTGCGGAATGATCGCTGGCTACGATGGCCAGCCGTTGCCGCTGGCAAACCCCGCGCTGATCCTCATCAACCGCATGAAGATCGAAGGCTTCATCGTCAGCGAGCACATGGAAGTGTGGCCCGAGGCGCTGACGGAGCTGGGCACACTGGTTGGCACCGGCAAGCTCAAGCCACGCGAGTCGATCGCGCAGGGCATCGAAGCTGCGCCTGAAGCCTTCCTGGGCCTGCTCAAGGGCCGGAACTTCGGCAAGCAACTGGTCAAGCTGATCTGATTGCCCCCGATGAACTGAACGCGCGGCAAAGGAGGCCGGTCATGGCAACAACGCACGAGGTGTTCAACCAGCCCACGCCGCTGGTGGACTACAACCTCTTCGACACCAACCGGCCCCTGCGCGATGCGCTGAAGTTCAACGCGCCCGCGCTGCAGACCACGCAGCTGCACGAACTGGGCGCCACTCTCGGCACAGCCGGCATGCAGGCGCATGCACGGCTCGCCAACATCCACGCGCCCGAGCTGCACACGCACGACCGCTTCGGGCGGCGCATCGACGAGGTGGAGTTCCATCCGAGCTACCACGCGTTGATGACCGCCGCGGTGGGCGCGGGCCTGCACGGTACGCCGTGGACCGGCACCTCGGCCTCGCCGCACGTGCTGCGCGCGGCGGGCTTCATGCTCTTCACCGAGCTGGAGCCTTCGATTCTTTGCCCCGTCTCCATGACCTATGCGGCCACGCCCGCGCTGCGCAGCAATGCAGGGGTGTACGCCGACTGGGGACCGAAGCTCGGCAGCCTCTGGTACGACCCGGCGCTGAAGCTTTTCAAGGACAAGCCCGGCGTGACCATGGGCATGGGCATGACCGAGAAGCAGGGCGGCTCCGACGTGCGGGCCAACACCACCCGGGCCGTGCGCGACGGCAGCGACGCATGGGGCGAGCGCTATGCGATCACCGGACACAAGTGGTTCTTCTCGGCGCCGATGTGCGATGCCTTCCTGGTACTGGCGCAGGCGCCGGCCGGGCTCAGCTGCTTCTTCCTGCCGCGCGTGCTGCCCGACGGCACGCGCAACGGCATCCAGATCCAGCGCCTGAAGGACAAGCTCGGCAACAAGGCCAATGCGAGTTCCGAAGTCGAGTTCCAGGGCGCAAGCGCATGGCTCGTGGGCGAGGAGGGCCGCGGCATTCCGCAGATCCTCGAGATGGGCACGATGACGCGGCTCGACTGCGCGCTGGGCACCAGCGGCCTCATGCGCCAGTCGCTGGGCATCGCGCTCAACCACGCGGCGCAGCGCGACGCCTTCGGCAAGCCGCTGATCGAGCAACCCTTGATGAAGAACGTGCTGGCCGACCTCGCGCTCGAAAGCGAAGCCGCCACCGCGCTCGCCATCCGCCTTGCCAGGGCCTTCGACCAACAGACCGACGAGCATGAGCGCCTGATGGCCCGCCTGCTCACGCCTGTCGCCAAGTTCTGGATCTGCAAGCGCGGCAGCCATTTCGCGCAGGAAGCCATGGAGTGCCTCGGCGGCAACGGCTATGTGGAAGAGGGCGGCGAAGGCATCATGGCCCGCATCTACCGCGAGATGCCGCTCAACTCCATCTGGGAAGGCGCTGGCAACATCATGGCGCTCGACCTGCTGCGCGGCCTGCGCAAGGGCGATGCAGTGGCCGCGCTGGCGAAGGAGCTGGCACCCGCGCGCGGCCAGCACGCCGCGCTCGACCGGCTCGCCGACGCACTGCCGGCGCGCATCGAAGCGATGGCCTCCGAAGCCGAGGCCCGACGCCTCGCGCAGGACGTGGCGCTGGCCGTGCAGGGCGCGCTGCTCGCGCAGACCGCGCCCCCCGCCGTCGTCGGCGCCTTCTGTGCTTCGCGCCTTGGCGGCGACTGGGGCAATGTCTTCGGCACGCTGGCCGCGGGCACCGATTTCGATTCGATCATCCAGCGCGCGCAACCTCGCTGAACACACAACGACAGTCCCACAGGAAACACCATGGCCGACCTGATCCTCCACCACTACCTGACCTCGCCGTTCTCGGAGAAGGTGCGCCTGATCCTCGGCGCCAAGAAGCTGCCGTGGAAATCGGTCTTCATCCCGCCGATCATGCCCAAGCCCGACGTGGAGGTGCTCACCGGTGGCTACCGCAAGACGCCGTTCCTGCAGATCGGCGCCGACATGTACTGCGACAGCGCGCTCATCGCCGACGTGCTGGAACATCTGCAACCCGAACCCACGCTGTACCCGGAGCCTGAGAAAGGCATGTCGCGCATCCTCGCGCAGTGGGCCGACACCACGCTGTTCTGGTCCGCCATGGCCTGGAGCCTGCAGCCCAAGGGCGCGGCCGAGGTGTTCGCCAAGGCGCCGCCCGAAGCCGCGAAGGCCTTCGGCGAAGACCGCGGCAAGATGAGCGCGGGCAACATGACCCGCCTGCGCCCGGCCGATGCCGCCAGCGCCTACAAGTCGTACCTGCGCCGCCTGTCGGACATGCTCGACGAGAAGCCCTACCTGCTGGGCGAGGTGCCCACCATCGCCGACTTCTCGGCCTATCACCCGCTCTGGTACACGCGCCGCATCGAGTCGGTGCGCACCATCCTCGACCTGACGCCGGCGGTGATCGACTGGATGGACCGCATGGCCGCCATCGGCCATGGTGTGCCCGAGAAGTTCACGAGCGACGAGGCCATTGCAGTCGCCAAGGCTGCGACGCCGCACACGCTGCTGACCGACAGCACTTTCCAGGACGACCACGGCATTCCGCTCGGCAGCGACGTCACCGTCCGCGCCGAGAGCTTCGGGTTGGAAGAAACGCCGGGCACGTTGGTCGCGGCCACGCGCACGCACTACACGCTGGAGCGCAGCCACGAGCGAGTGGGCACGGTGCACGTGCACTTTCCGCGCATCGGGTATGTGCTGAAGAAGGCTGATGCCTAGAGGCGTTCGCCGTGGCTGGCGACGCTCTGCCTAACGCTTGAATCCCGGGATCGGGACTGGAGAGCAGTCGGGCAGCTTCAGCGCCTCGTAGTCGGGGTGAAACTGGACTACGACAAAGTCGTTGCCTGCTTCCCTCGACATCCTGTTGTCTTCATAAATATTCGAAGTGGTTTCCAGCTTGATCTCGTTCGGCTGGAACTGCCTGTATGCCTGGGTCACCTTTCGGGCTCGCTGTTCTGCCAGTCGGGCCGCTTCATCGGGCGTCCTGCCCGGAGTCTTGACGGTGGCCCCTCCATCGATCGAAACCTCGAGGTATTTGGTGAAGGTCGAGTTCGCTCGGTCAACGAAATTCGCCAGCTTCGCGATCTGAGCCGGCTCAAGGTCGGCGGAGCCCTCGGCGAAAGTAAGCCTTGTCACCACGACAGGTTTGCAGGCCATGGCGCTCGAGCTCGCCAGCACGGCGGCGACGAGCAAAGGCCTGAAGATGTATTTCATATGGATGCCTTCGCCACAACACCAAGAATGTAGCCGGCGATGCTGTCGGCGTTGACGCGGGACCTCGGGTCTTCAGCGTGATCCCTTGCGTTTTTCGTGCCGTACCAGGTATCGAATGAGCTGAAGGTGTCGTCGAAGTGCGTGACTTCGTGAATCAACGTCAGGAGCTTCGAGTCCCCGTCACGGATGCTGGGAGCGGGGTCCCGGCTTGGATCCGCCACAAACCGCTCGCGGCGCGCGTCACACGAACGACAGCCAACCACTGGGCAAAGCGTTCCAATAGCCGATGCAGAGTCAACCAAAGGAAAGCACCCAATGATTCAGGACTTCAAGGGCAAGACCGCCGTTCTCACCGGCGCGGGCTCGGGCTTCGGCCTGGAGTGCGCGCGCATCGGCGCCGCCCGCGGCATGAACCTCGTGCTGGTCGACGTGCAGCAGGATGCGCTCGACAAGGCCCAGGCAGAAATGGAAGCCGCTGGCGCTCAGGTGCTGGCGCGCAAGGTCGACGTGTCGAACGCGGCACAGATGGAAGCGCTGGCCGCGGCCGTGAAGGAGCGCTTCGGCGCGCCGCACTTCGTGTTCAACAACGCGGGCGTGGGCGCTGGCGGCCTGGTGTGGGAGAACACCGTGGCCGACTGGGAATGGGTGCTGGGCGTGGACCTGTGGGGCGTGATCCACGGCGTGCGCCTGTTCACGCCGATGATGCTCGAAGCGGCAGCCAAGGACCCGGGCTATCGCGGCCACATCACCAACACCGCGAGCATGGCCGGCCTGCTGACGCCACCCAACATGGGCATCTACAACGCGGCCAAGGCCGCAGTCGTGAGCCTTACGGAGACGATGTACCAGGACCTGAACCTCGTCACCGACCAGATCGGCGCGAGCCTGCTGTGCCCGTACTTCGTGCCCACGGGCATCACCAGCAGCGAGCGCAACCGGCCCAATGCACCGAAGGACAGCGAGCTCACCAAGAGCCAGCTCATCGGCCAGGCCATGAGCAACAAGGCGGTGAGCAGCGGCAAGATCACGGCGGCCGAAGTGGCGGCCAAGGTGTTCGACGCCATCAGCGCCAACCAGTTCTACGTGTTCAGCCATCCGAAGGCGCTGGGCAACGTGAAGAGCCGCATGGAGAACATCGTCTCCATCACGAATCCGGCCGACCCATTCCTGGAACGCCCGGAGATCGGGCAGAAGCTGCGCGAGCAGCTTCGCTCGGCCTGACCTCGAGCTTCTTTTTCAAGAAGCCTGCAACTCGCCGCGCTTCGACGCGGACGAGCCGGGTTTTGACATATGTCAAATATTGCTCAGGCACTCGAGCTTTCTGCCTGCACCGGCTCTTCATGCGCGATGTTTGCGAACTACTCCCTTAGCCAGGGCGCATATTTTTCATAACCTCTCCCTGTAACTTTCTTGGTGAAGTTCAGGGGCAGTTGCAAGCGGATCCGAAGGGGCTTGACCCAAGGTCAACCTGAGCCGATCCGCCGCGACATCTTGCAAGAGGAGGCAATTCATGCGCACCCCGTTCCTGTCCGACATCAGCCCGGACGAACCTTTGGCGACCCAGCTCAGGCCGGCATACATGGCCTGGTTGTCGGTGCTCCTGTGCATCCTGGCGGCCGTTGCCTTCGTGGTCGGGGCCATTCGGGTTCCCAACATCGTTGCGGCATCGATGCTCATGACCGCGGCCATCGTGTCGCTGGGAGCCGGCCTGATTCTTGGGTTGAGCATGTGGGTCTTTCCAGACCTCCCGCGCTAAATGGCTTTGCAAGAACCTACAGCACCCGCGGCGAGCAAGTCCGCAGCGTCGATCCTTCGCATTCAGGACTGGCGCATGACGCTGGTGGCCGCCCTGATCGGACTGCTGATCGTGATGGCCATGCTCATGAAATGGGTCGTCGAATTCCAGGTCGAGGCCGCGCGGGAGCGGCGCTTGAGCGAATCCGTTGCCCGCGAGGCGGCAGCGCGCTGTCACGAAAAGGCACCGCCCCAGGCGGTCAGCGCGTGCCTGAAGGAACTGGCGGCCGGGGCTGTTCCAGTCAACCGCTGACGGTCATTCGCCACTGCGCCACTGACCGGTACTAGGGCACACGGCGGCCTGCTCGCCGTTCAGCCGGACCTGCTCTTCCTCCAGTTGTGACGAGGTCGAGGGGTCGACGTCGAAAGTGATCTGAAGAGCGCGCGCGACATGGGTGTCTTCGATCGGAAGCTCCCAGGTCAGGAACATTTGCGTGCAATCCTGGCCCGGCGCGAAGTCGGCCACATCGAAGCCGCTGCTGCCGCGTCGAATGACGGCATGAGGCTGGCCGGTATCGAATATCACGGCAGTACCCCGGACAAGGGGGATTCGATGACCTGCAAAGGGGAAGTGCAAGTCCAGCCCCTTCTCCTCGCTCACGAAGAGATTGCAGAAGGCCGCGCCGCCGTATTGCGCACCGTCATGGTGGTACCTCGCGCCGCGGCAAGCCATGAGGGCGACGTCGCTGGAGGCAAGCACCTCGGGCAGCCCGAGCGTGCGCGTCCAGTCGGATACGGCCTGCACGCAGAGCCGGTAGTCCGGCCAGCGTGCACGCGCGCGGACCAAGGGCAGCGGCTCGACGTCGCCGGGTTCCAGCAACAGGTGCGAAGAAATCTCTCTCTCCCAATCCGCAAGCAGGCGTGCAGGTGGCGCGGGCACGTCGAGCGTGTTCGTCAGCACGAGATCGCTCACGCTTCGGCTGCGGATGGCGTCACCGCTCCAGAAGTGGGAAACGAGGAGGTCTCTGTTGCTCACGACGAACTGGGCACGGCTTGCATCAAGAGCGACAGCGCCTTTCGCAGGCTCGTGGCCGATGCCCGCTCTCCCTTGTCATGGCCCAGACGCACCACCACCAGGTCGTGCGAAGGAACGATCAGCACCGTCTGCCCACCCGCGCCCAGCATGTAGTACGCCGTGGTCGGCACCGGCCACGTGCTCGTGCCGTTCAACCAGAAGAACCCGCCGTAGATCGGGCGCTTGTCGGCCGCCCAGGCCGGTGCAAGGGTGCTCACGAACTTGACGAAACCTTCGGGCAGGATGCGCTCGCCATTCCAGACGCCGTCCTGCAGATACAGGTTGGCCAGGCGCGCCCAATCGCGTGCCGACATGAAGTCATAGCCCTGCGCGAGGAAGTTGCCATACGGATCGGTCTCCAGGGTCATCGTACGGATGCCGATCTTGTCGAACAGGTTTCTCTGCGGGAACGACAGGTACTCCTCGCCGCGCTTCTCGACAGCAAGGCGGATCAGGTAGTTCGCCAGCACCGGGTCGGTATTGCGATAGCGCCCGACGGTGTTGGGCGGCCACTGCTGCGGGCGGGTGGCCGCGTAGTTGAACGAGTTGATGCGGCCGGTGTAGAGGTAGGTGTGGTCGGGGTAGGTGCCGTTGGGGTCGAAGTCCGGGTCATCGGGTGCCTTGATGCGCAGCCCGCTCGACATGTGCAGGATGTCCGCGATCCGGATCTCCTGGCGCTTGTCGCCGGCGGCCTGCCACTCGGGAATCGGCGCGCGCTGGTCGAGCCGGTATTCGCCCTGCTTCATCAGCACGCCCAGCATCGTCGCGGTCACGCTCTTGCCCATCGACCACGATTCGAGCGGCGTGGTCGCCGTGATGCCGCTCCTGTAGCGCTCGCCGACGATGCGTCCCTTGTGCGTGACGACGAAGGCTGCGGTGTAGGCCTCCGGCAGCTCGAAGGCCGCGTCGACTGCCTGGCCCACCTTTGCCGTGTCGATGCCGGGCGCGGGACCGGCGGGCGTCACGTCGCCCATGGGCCACGGCTGGGTCGAGGGATCGGGCAGGGCGCTCTTGACGGCCACCGGCGTGAAGAACACGCCGTCGTTGCCGGCTGGCAGCGTGATGCAGCCCTGCGAACCGTAGTAGCGCGCCACCAGCGTCGGCCCATTGGGCATGGCGATGCGGACTTCCTTCTTGTCGCGGTCGACCACCGGCGTGCCGACCTTCTTGCGCTGGTCGTAGGGCCCTGTGAAGTAGCCCACGCTCTCGACGGCGAATCCGGGATCGAGTCCGGTGATGAATGCGGCGGAGCACATCGTCTTGGCGTAGCCCGAGGTGTTGTGCTCCAGCGGATCACCGGGTGGCGGCACGTAGGGCGTGTCGAGTTCGAAGGTTCTCGCGCGAGCGATGAGGGCCTCGCGTGCAGGTAGCTCGGGGGCGCCGGTGACCGGTGTCGTTCCTCCAGAACCCGTACCCAGCCCTATGCCGATGCCTGCGCCTCCGCCACCCCCGCCGCCTCCTCCACATGAAGCCAAAGCCATTACAAGAAGCGCGCCTGTTGCGATGGCAAGAGGGATGCGGGCAAACCTCGTCATGACTTCTCCTCACTTTGTTGTTGGAACGCGAGTCTCCACGAGAACTGCGACAGCCTGAAAGTTCTGCGTCCAGCTTGTCCTCAGCCTCGCGATTGCGGCTCCGGTGCGGCCTGCGACGCGATCCATTCCCACACTGCCCGCACGGCCGGCTCGTTCTCGCTGCCGCGTGCGACCGCCAGAAAGTAGCTGCCGGTGTCGAGCGCAGGACCGAAGGGCTGCACCAGCGCGCCGCTGCGCAGCTCTTCGGCCGACAGCGTGAGGCTCAGCAGCGCCACGCCATGTCCTGCGAGCGCGGCCAGCGTCGCGTGTGTCTCGTCGGAGAACGACAGGCCCGAGGCCTTCATCGCGCGCCCCCTCGGCGGCGCGATGCCGGCTTCGCGAAACCAGCGCGTCCACACGGCAGGTGCGAGCGCCTGCGGCTGCCAGTCGCAATGGATCAGCTGGTGCCTCGGCAGGTCTGCGGCGCGCTTGAGGCCCAGCATCGGGCTGCACAAAGGCGCATAGCGCTCGGGCATCAGCTCGCGCGACACCAGCCCCGGCCAGTTGCCGTGGCCCGAGCGAACAGCGATGTCGGCGTCGCCGCGCGCCAGGTCGACCAAGGTGTCGCTCGCATGCAGCCGCAGCTCGACTCCGGGGCAGGCCCTGCGGAACGCCTCCATGCGCGGCAGCACCCAGCGCGCGGCGAATGCGGTGTTGGTGGTAAGGGTGACGGCCTGCGACGCGGCCGGGCGGCGCAGCTTGTCGACGCCGGCTTCGAGCATGTCGAAGCCCATGCGCAGGTCGGCGAACAGCCGCTGGCCCGCTGGCGTCAGCGCGAGCTGCCGCGTGAGCCGGCGGAACAGCGGCTGGCCCAGCGTGTCTTCGAGCGCACGCACCTGGTGGCTGATGGCCGACGGCGTGACCGACAGTTCGAGCGCCGCGCGCTGAAAGCTCAGGTGCGCGGCCGCAGCCTCGAAGGCGCGAAGTGACAGCAGGGGAGGCAGCCGCCGGAGAGGGCGGATGGATGAGCCAATCTCGTTCATGTGTGGAGAAATCGTCGTTTGTGATGAGTGGCTCGTGAACCTAGATTCAAGGCCTGCGCACCATTCCGGCCGCGCGGGACGAAAGATACCAATTCATCCATCAAGACCATGACCATGAACCTCCTCCACATCGACGCCAGCGCCCGACCGGGCCGTTCCGACACCGACCTCCACGGCTCGCACACGCGCCGCCTCTCGGCGCGTTTCGTCGAGCGCTGGCGCAAGGCGCGGCCCGCCGACCGCATCGACTACCTCGACGTGGGCCGGCAGCCACCCGCGCACGTCGACGGCCGCTGGATCCACGCGGCCTTCACGCCGCCGGCCGCGCGCGAGCCATGGATGGCCGAGGCGCTCGCCGAGAGCGACCGGCTCGTCGACCAGCTCGTTGCCGCCGACGTGGTCGTGATCGGCCTGCCCATGTACAACTTCAGCGTGCCCGCGCAGTTCAAGGCCTGGATCGACAACATCGTGCGCGTGGGCCGCACCTTCGGCTTCGACCGTTCGCGCGGCGCGGTGCCGTACTGGCCACTGCTGGCGGACGCGGGCAAGCGCGTGGTGCTGCTGGGCGCGCGCGGCGACCATGGCTACGACGCGGGCGGCCGCGTCGCGCACCTCAACCACACTGAGAGCAGCGTGCGTTCGGCGCTCGGGTATATCGGCATCACCGAAGTGTTCGAGGCGGCGGTGGAGTCCGACGAATTCGGCGGCGAGCAGCTTGCGGATTCGATGCGGCGCGCGGAGCAGCGCGCGGACAGCCTCGTCGATGCACTGATCGCCCCGCGTGCGCGTGCGCGGTCGGGGGCTACAGATGTTTGCCAGGCAGACCGGTCCTTGTCCGAACAAAAGTAAGGCAAAGGTGATCATTTTTCCCGAGTCATGGAGCGGTTCGCCGCGCCCTGCATCCAAGCCCTTTGCCGGTGCGTGGATCGCACCGATACTGTCCGGAAATTCCCTCCGGCAACGTACCGGTCCGAACAGTTCAATGACTCAAACAGGTTTCTCGAAATTCCGGTTCGGTTTGCACACACGCCTGAGCCTCGGCGTGATGGCGGTGGTCCTGACGGCCACCTTCGCGATTGCCACCTTCGCTCTGCACTTCGTCAAGAGCAACATGCGAGCCTCGATCGAGGCCGAGCAGCTCTCCCGCGTGGCCGCCATCGCCGACTCCATCGACCAGAAATTCGGCAGCCGGCTGATCCTGCTGCAGACCTTCGGCGATAGCGTGGAAGCGCAGGACTTCCAGGACACCGTGCCGCTGCAGGCCTTCCTCGAAAGGCACGCCTCGCTGCGTCAGGCCTTCGACAACGTCGCCTTCCTCGACATGGACGGCAACCTCGTGGCCAACCTCAACGGTGCGAACCGCATCGGTACCGTGAACGTGAAGGATCGGCCCTATTTCCAGCGAACGGTTGCGTCCCGGGCCGGTCTCGTATCCGAGCCGTACCGCAACCGGCTCAACGGGCTGGCACAGGTGGCCATCACCGCGCCGGTGCTCGACAACGCGGGACAGGTGAGGTTCGTGATCTCGGGTGCCATCAACCTGAAGGATCGCAACATCCTGGGTGCGCTCGCCGACATCAAGTTCGGCAAGACCGGCTATCTGTTCGTGACGACCGCGGATGGCATCGTGGTCGACCATCCGGACACCTCGCGCATCCTGAACCACATTCAGGCGAACGGCGGCGGCGACCCCGAGGTCCTTCGCGCGCTGGCCGGCTTCCAGGGCTCGAGCGAGGGCGTCAACAAAGCCGGCGTGCGCGGCCTCTATGCCTTCGACCGCGCCGAGCAGGCGAACTGGATCGTCGGTGCCATGTACCCGCGCAGCGAGGCCTTCGCGGGCATCAATGCCATCGAACGCGGTGCGTGGTTCGGGGCACTGGCGCTGGCGCTGACCGCGGGCGCGCTGGCCCTGGCAGTGGTGCGCCGGCAGCTGAAGCCGCTGTCCGAACTGCACCAGCACATGCAATCCACCCAGGAGGCGTCTACCGGGACCGCGGCGGCGCGCACCTACGCCTTCGACGAGATCGGCGATCTCTCGCGCACCTTCGACGAACTGATGGCGCAGCGGCGCGCCATCGAGCTCAGCCTTGCGCACAGCGAGGCTCAGGTACGCATCATTGCCGACAACATCCCGGCGATGGTGTCGCACGTCGATGCGTCGATGCGCTACACCTTCGTCAATGCGCACGTGCGGGCCCTGCACAAGGACAAGACGCTGGTGGGCCGCCTGATGCCGGAAGTGCGCGGCCCCGCGGATTTCGCGCTGGTGGAGCCGAGCTTCCGGCGCGCGCTGGCCGGCGAGACCGTGATCCTCGAGAAGTCCGGCGACCCGGCGCTGGGCATTGGCGGCCGCACGTTCAAGGCCCACTACATTCCCGACATCGATGCCGACGGCGTGGTCCGCGGCGTGTTCTCGATGACCTTCGACATCACCGAGGACGTGAACATCCGCCGGGCCCTGACCGAGCAGGAAAAGCGGCTGCGCGACGTGACCGACAACATCCCGGCGCTGGTCGGCTACTTCGACCGCGAGCAGAACTGCCTGTTCGCCAACGTCAGGGCGCGCCAGACAGCGGGGCTGGACCAGAGCGCTTCGCTGAAGGGAACGACCCTGCGCTCGGCTCTCGGCAAGGCGGTGCATGCGCAGCTCAAGCCCTACCTGCCCGTCGTGTTCTCGGGCAAGAAGGTGCGTTTCCCGGTTCGCGCTCCCATGCATGGCAGGGAGGGGTACTTCCAGGCCAACCTGATGCCGGACAAGAACCTGCGCGGCGAGGTCGTCGGCTTCTACCTCATGTCCTTCAACATCACGGCGCTGAAGCAGGCGGAGCTGCGCCTGGCCGAGAGCGAACTGCGCCTGCGCGCCATCACCGACAACATGCCGGCGCTGATCACCTACATCGACCGCGACGAGAAGATCACCTTCGCCAATGCCACCAGCCGCGAATGGCTCGGGCTCGACCCGGCCCAGGTACTGGGGCGCCAGGTGCAGGACGTGCTGGGCCGCGAGGTGTACGAGTCGCGCCAGCCGATGCTCGCGCGGGCGCTGGGCGGGGAGCGGGCGGAGTTCGAGGCCCGTATGCAGCGCCAGGGCTTCGATCGCATCACGCAGGTCACCTACGTGCCCGACGTGCGCGAAGACGGCATGACGCACGGAATTTTCTCGCTGGCGCACGACATCACGGCGCTGAAGGTGGTGGAGCACAAGCTCATCGAGCTGGCACGGCTCGACACGCTCACCGGCCTGCCCAACCGGCTGGCGTTCAACGAATACCTGCCCGGGGCGGTGCTGCGCGGGCGGCTCGCGGGCAATGCGATGGCGCTGATGTTCCTCGACATCGACCATTTCAAGGCCATCAACGACACGATGGGCCATGCGGTGGGCGATGCGGTGCTCACCGAATATGCGCGGCGGCTTCTGGGCTGCGTGCGCGGCACCGATATGGTGGCCCGGCTGGCGGGCGACGAGTTCGTGCTCGTGCTCGAAGGCCTGACCGCACCGGACACCGCGGCCACTGTCGCGGCAAAGATCGTGGAGCGCATCCACACGCCGCCCTTTACGGTGGACGGCCAGCGCATCAAGGTGACGACCAGCGTCGGCATCGCGTTTCACCGCGCGGCCGATTCCTCCGTCACTGCCGAGGAGTTGCTGGCGCGGGCCGATACGGCGCTCTACAACGCCAAGGCGGCGGGGCGCGATCGGTTCGAGTTCTTCATGCCTGTTGAGGGGGCGCGCAGCGATCTGATCACGCGGCAGCACTGAGTTCGGCGGCTGCGACCGCCGGTGAATCAAACCCGCGCCGAAGCGCTGTCCCCCAGTACATTGCGCGGTTCGCGCCGGTCGAGCGAGCGGCTCCACAGCGCGATCATCAGGCCCACCAGCGTGAGCAGGGCCGCCGCCCAGCCCAGCGCGCGCAATCCCGGCCCATGGTCGATGACCACGCCGCCGACCCACGCGCCGAGCGCGTTGCCGAGGTTGAAGGCAGCGATGTTCAGGCTCGACGCGAGGTTCTGACCCGCGCCCGAGGCCTTCTCCAGTACCCGCAACTGCATCGGCGCCACGGTGGCGAACGAAGCCACGCCGAGCAGGCCGACGAACACCACCGCCGTGAACGGCGTGCCGATGGTGAACTGCATCGCACTCAGCACGACGGCCAGCGCCGCCAGCGTACCGAGCACGGCGGCCATCGGCGCGCGGTCGGCCAGCTTGCCGCCCAGGATATTGCCGACGGCCAGCCCGCCGCCAAACACAAGCAGGATGGGCGACACGGCCGACTCCGACAGACCGGTGATCTGCGTGAGCAAGGGCTGGATGTAGGTGAACACCACGAACACGCCGGCAAAGCCGAGCACCGTCATCGCCAGGCCGAGCAGCACCTGCGGGCGCGCCAGCACGGCCAGTTCTTCGCGCAGCGGCGCGGACCCAGCCTCTCCCTTCGCGCGCGGCACGAACACGGCGAGCACCGTGAAGGCCAGCACGCCGATCAGCGTCACGGCCCAGAAAGCCGAGCGCCAGCCGAACTGCAGGCCCAGCCACGCGCCGGCCGGCACGCCGAGCAGCGTGGCGGCGGTCAGGCCGGTGAACATGATCGCGATGGCCGAGGCGCGCCGTTCGGGCGCCACCAGGCCAGTGGCCACCACCGAGCCGACGCCGAAGAAGGTGCCGTGCGCCAGCGAGGTGATGACGCGTGCGGCCATCAGCATCTCGTAGTTGGGCGCCACGGCGCAGGCGAGATTGCCGAGCGTGAAGATTCCCATGAGCGCGAGCAGCACGGTCTTGCGCGGCAGCTTGCGGGTGGCGATGGTGAGCACCGGCGCGCCGACCGCGACCCCGAGCGCGTAGCCCGAGATCAGCAGGCCGGCGGCCGTGATGGAGACGTGAAGATCCGTCGAGACCTGCATCAGCAGGCCCATGATGACGAACTCGGTGGTGCCTATACCGAAGGCACCGGCGGTGAGGGCGATTAGAGCGATTGGCATGATGCCCTGTACTGTGCGGACGAAAGTCACTGATGACTAGAATGCCGCAGGTACACATACTTGTGACTTGAATTCATAGACCGGAGGAGCCATGCCGCGCATCGACGTCAACCGTTCCGGCGAAATGGAAGCCTTCGTGCAGGTGGTCGAGTCTGGCGGGTTCTCGGCGGCGGCGCGCCTGCTGAGCATGACGCCTTCGGCCGTGAGCAAGCTCGTGGCGCGGCTTGAATTGCGCCTGGGCATCCAGCTCGTGCACCGTTCCACGCGCAAGCTGCAACTCACGCCCGAAGGCACGGAGTTCTACGAACGCAGCCTGCGCGTGCTGGCCGACATTGACGAGGCCGAGCGCTGCGCGGCGGCCGGTGCGGCGGCGCGCGGGCGCGTGAGCATCAATGCCAGCGTCTCGTTCGGGCACCACAAGCTGGTGCCATTGGTGCCGCGCCTGCTCGAACAGCATCCGCAGATCACGCTCGACATTGCGCTGACCGACCGCATCGTCGACTTGATGGATGAGCGCGCGGACATCGCCATCCGCTGGGGCCAATTGCCGTCGTCCGATCTCGTGGCGCGTCGGCTCGGTGGGACCAGCCAGTCCATCGTCGCCGCGCCAGACTACCTCGCGAAGTACGGCACGCCGCGCACGCCGCAGGAGCTGGAGGCGCACAACCGACTGGGCTGGAGCTACCGGCGCAGTTCGCCCGACTGGCCGCTGCGTGTCGACGGCCGCATGGTGTGGCTGCCCGTGGCCGGTCCGGTGCGCGCGGGCGATGGCGAAACGCTGCGCCGGCTGGCCATCGCGGGGGCTGGCGTGGCGCGGCTGTCGCTGTATCACATCCAGCACGACATCGACGCCGGTCGGCTCGTGCCGTTGCTCGAAGAGTTCAACCCGGGAGAGGTGGAGCCGATCCACGCGGTCTACATCGGCAAGGCCGGCACGCTGCCCGCGCGGGTTCGGGCGGTGCTCGACTTTCTGGTGGCGTGCTCGGGGGTGGGCGGCGAGCGCTACACGATCAAGCGAACGGCGCCTATGTCGGCAAACTCCACCGTCACCTGATCGCCGCGCCGGCAGGGCACGATGCCGACCCACGAGCCGGTGGTGACCACCGTGCCCGCGGGAACGGTCTGGCCGTGGCGGGTCAGGTGGCGCAGCCAGATCGGCAGCAGCCATGCGGGGTCGGCCAGCGGATGCGTGCCTTCGCGCACCACGGTCTCTGCGTTGCCGACCTTCGTTTCGCAGCGCTGCGAGGCCCAGTCGACGGCGGCGTAAGGCGTCCATTCGCCGAGCGCGAGTGCGCCGTGCACCTGCGAATCGGCAAGGCGCAGCAGGGCGGGCGTGGCGGCGAGGTCTTGCCAGCGGGAGTCGACGATTTCGACCGACACGGCCATGGCGTCGATGAGCGATGCGGTGTTGTCGTGATCGAGCTGCGCGGCCTGTGCCGGCGTAACGTTCTGTCCGAGCCGCAAGGCAATCTCGGCCTCGATGCCGGGCGCATGGAACACGAGGTCGCTGAAGTTCGCCGGGCCCTGGCGCACACCGGCGGGAGGCAGTGGCGCATGTGTGAGCGTCGCGCTGCGCGAACCGCCGCCCGACTTCCACGTGCCGGGCACGGGCTGAGCGTTGAACCAGCCGAGCGCGGCCGCGACGGCGTTCTGCACTTCATAGGCCTGGATGTCGGTTTCGAGCGCGTCGGTCCAGCGCGTGGCATCGAGGGTGTGGTTGCCGCGGCGCGCGGTCACGAGTGCGTCGGTGAGGGCGGTCTGGGATGGGGTCATGTTCTGGATCTTCTCAGTTTCTGCTGGGTGCGTTCGGGTGCTTTTGTTCGGGGTGCGTGCACAGGCCACCGGGTACTCCCCTCCGCGAATGTCCCCCGCCTTCGGCTCCTCCTTTATTTCGCTGCGGGGAGCACCCGG
This sequence comes from Variovorax sp. Root434, assembly GCF_001426595.1. NCBI lineage: Bacteria > Pseudomonadati > Pseudomonadota > Betaproteobacteria > Burkholderiales > Comamonadaceae > Variovorax > Variovorax sp. Root434. Next base: position 787 of record NZ_LMEK01000007.1, on the reverse strand, counting down.
TGTCCTGTGCACGGGGACACGCTGCTGGTTCGCGGCCGATCGACAAGTGCTCTGATCGATCACGACGGCGGGGTGCCTTGCGCAGCGAAATAAAGGAGGAGCCCGAAGGGCGGGGGAAATTCGCGGAGCAAGGTACCCCGTCGGCGGGATCGCACCCCGAGCGACCTCAAGCAGTCCCTCAGCTTCTTGCAGGCAGAGCGAGTTCGCGCGTATCGGCTGGCGGCTGCGGCGGCGGAATGAGCTGCGTGCCTTCCATGCGGGTGCTGCCGCTGCCGCGGTTGTTCGAGCGCTGCAGTGCGGAGTCGGGCAGTACCGGTGCAGCGTTCACGCCGCGCAGCATGACGTTGTCGGTGTTCGGCTGCGTCTGCAGCTGCTGGCCGCGGATCTCGTCGTARCGGTCGTAGGCGAAGGCCTCGGACGAAGCGCCGTCGCGCATCACCGCGGGTCGCAGGAACATCATGAGGTTGCTCTTGCTGCGCGTGCGGTTCTCGTTCTTGAACAGGTTGCCGAGCACCGGGATGTCGCCGGCCAGCGGCACCTTCTCGATGTTGTTGTTGTAGGTGTCCGAAAGCAGGCCGCCCAGCATGACCAGGCCGCCGTCTTCCACCAGCACGCTGGACTCGATCGAGCGCTTGTTGGTGGTCGGGCCGTTGGGGTTGCTCAGCGARTTCTGGTCGACGGTCGAGGTYTCCTGGAAGATCGTCATCCGCACCGTGCCGTTCTCGTTGATGGTCGGGCGCACGCGCAGGGTGAGGCCGACGTCCTTGCGCTCGACGGTGGTGAACGG
>NZ_LMEK01000006.1:297046-396311 GCF_001426595.1 Variovorax sp. Root434 | reverse complement strand
TGCCAGAGGTTCTGCGTCAGGCTCGTGATGCGCCCGGCTGCGTCGTAGACGTAGCTGCTGAACTCGGTGGCGGTCAGGCGGCCCGCGGTGTCGTAGCTGCGGCTGGCGCCGAGGCTCGGGCTCGCAAAGGCCCAGGTCCAGGCGGTGGGCTGGCCCAGCGGGTTCCAGGCGATGCCGCTGACGAGGGGGTTGCCGTTCAGGCTCAGGCCCGTCAGACGCCCGGTGGCGTCGTAGGCGTGGGTGAGCGTGCCGCCTCCGTTGGGGTAGCCGATGCTCGCGAGGGTGCCGTTGGGGTTGTAGGCATAGCTGACCTGCTGCACGCTGCCGTTGATCAGCGTCTGCTTCTTGAGGGTCACGCGGCCGAAGGCATCGCGGGTGTACTCGGTGGTGCCGCTGCGGTCGACGATCTCGGAGAGATATCCCTTGCTGTTGGCCGTGAGGTCGTAGCGCAGCGTGGTGGTCTTGCCGTCGGCGAAGACCAGGCTGGTGGGCCGCCCGAGCAGGTCGCGCGCGATGGTGGTGGCCTGGCCGAGGGCGTCGGTGATCTGGCTGGGCAGGCCCAGGGCGTCGTACTGGGTGCTGGCGCCGCCCGTGTCGGCGCTGGCCTCGGCCACGCCCTTGAAGTCCTTGGCTTCGGTGACGGCGTCCAGGGCGTTGTACTTGAGGGTGGCGCTGGCGTTGGCTGCGTCGGTCACGGCCTTGACGCGGCGCAGGCTGTCCAGGCCGTAGCTGGTGCTCTGGTTCAGGCCGTTGGTGGAACGGGTCAGTTCGCCGTTGGCGTCGTAGCCGAAGGTGCTGCTCTGATTAGCTCCTTCGGTGCGGCCCGACAGGCGGTTGATGTTGTTGACGGTGCGCGCCACGCTCCAGGCGACGTTGCCCGCGCTGTCCTTGATCTGCTCGGCGGTGCGGTTGCCCATGGCGTCGAGGGTGTAGGTGCCGGATTCGCCTCGGTTGTTGCTCCAGCCGATCAAGCGGTGGGCTGCGTCGTAGGCATACGTCAGGACGAGGCCGGTGGGCAGCGTGACTGTCTCGACGGTGCCGTAGGGCTTGTAGGTCAGGACAGTGGTCTGGCCGCCGACGGTTTGGGTCAGTAGGCGGTCGCGAGGGTCGTAGGTGTAGGTGGTGACGAGGCCGTTGGGGGCAGAGATGCTGACGACGCGGTTGGCGCTGTCGTAGGCGTAGCTGGTGACGTGGCCCAGGGCGTTGGTCGATGTGAGGGCGTTACCGCGGGGGTCGTAGGTGTAGCTGGTGACGGCACCATTGGGCTCTGTGGCCGTGTCGACCAACTGCGACGTGTTGTAGGTCCACTGCCAGAGCTGGGCCTTGTTGGTGGCGGTGTCGGTGACCGTCTTCGACAGCATATTGCCGACGGCGTCGTAGGTGTAGGCGGTGGTGCGGCCAGATTCCGTCACCAACGTCGGCAAGCTGAACGTCGCGTGCCACTGGGTCGTGACCGTGCGGGCATCGGGTGTGCCGGAGGCATGGACCACGGTGGTCGGCAAACGACGGACAACATCCCAGCCTGTCGTCGTGATCACACCATTGAAGTCGGTCTCCGAAGTGATCAGGCCGTTGGAATCCTGCACGCGAGTCGCGGCATCGCTCTTGCCTTCGCCCGAGGGCAGCGAGCCGCCAGTGACGGCGAGCTTGCCCTGCGTGGTGCCGTAGCTGTAGTTGCGGCTCGTGCCCANCGCGGCATCGCTCTTGCCTTCGCCCGAGGGCAGCGAGCCGCCAGTGACGGCGAGCTTGCCCTGCGTGGTGCCGTAGCTGTAGTTGCGGCTCGTGCCCAGGGGATCGATCACCGTGGCAGAGCCTGTCGAGGGATAGCTGACTTGGTAGCTGTCCACGGAGCCCGCAAGCTGGGTGCTGATCGCACGGCCTGTGCTGTCGTAGGCGAAGGTGCCCCATCGCATGCCGCTCTCATCGAGGATGCCGGTGAGTCCTTGAGGAAACGAAGCGTTCTCGTAGACAAAGCTGCGGGCCTTGCCGTCGGGATACATGACCGAGGACAGGCGACCTGTGCCGTCATAACCGTAGACGATGACACGCGCATCTGGTGTTGTGACAGTGGTCAACTGACCGGCGCCGCTGTACGCGAGGGTGAGGGTGCGGCCGAAGCCGTTCGCGACGGAAGCCAGTTGGCCGGCACCGTTGTAGGCGTAAGCAGTGGCCCAGCCGTTGCGATCCGCTTCGGTCTGCAGCTTGCCGGAGCCGTCAAAGCTGAGCGTGGCGTCGTCGTCGGCGCGGTGGTAGGTCCAGCCGCCGGAGGACTGCTGTGTCAGCGTGTCAACGCTGTTGTTGGCGCTCCAAGTTGTAGCGCCGGCTGGCTTGCCGAAAGTGCGCACATAACCTTCGCCGGTGGTGATGGTTACGCCCAGAGGAGCCGATGTGGGCGAGGCGACCAGCTTGGTGCTGTGGTTGTGCGCCCAGACTTGGCCCATAGGATTGCTAGCCCGGGTCGAGTCGCCCGCCCAGTTGCTGCGGTAGGTGCGCGTGAAGGACAACGCACCGGGACCGGAATCAGACCAGTCGGTTTCGGAGCGGTATTTCTCACCCGTCGCCGGAAGAATTGGGGTCGCGGTATTGGCGCCATCGATCCGACAAGACGGAGGCTCCAGAGCGGCCGCTATGCAAGACGTGTTGGTTGCATCTTGCTGAAGAGGGAAGTTGCAGGAACACGCACCATTCTTGAGCGTGCTGTTCGCGGGACAAATGGGGCCATAGGTCGCATCAAGATTTCCGGGCGTACCGCAGCGGTGGCTGTAACAACTATCCGAGGTATGCGCCGACTGATCCCAAACGTGCTGAAAAGCGCAGTAGGCTTGCGAGGCAGGACCGTTCGGATAATCCACAAACCAGTCGGTAAAGCGCACGTACCCATAGACTGCATTCCAAGCATCCGTCATGCCGGGACAAAGAGACGCCGGGTCGGTGGACGGGCCACCTGTATGGCCATTGGCAGACCACGAGTACGTGAAACCCCGCGTCGTCGCAATAGACGCAGACGCATGGCTGCATACCACGGCCAGCAGTACGCCCAAGAGAAATCGCACCACACGTTCCATAGCCCGCCCAAGCCGGCAGCAACGCACAGGCAATGCCTGAAGAAGGTCATCACGACCAATACCAATCGCGCTCTGCTCTGCTGGGGCTCCTGGCATGCGTGCTTCCCTGGACTTACTTCGTTCTCTCGAACCGGTCGAATCTCTTTGCGATCAAGCTCAATCGGCGTGCTGCTTGGGCAATCAAACCGCGCAACGTGATGCACGTTACCGGCCGCGACGATTGTTCAAGATAGTTACAAGATAACTCAAGGGTTGCTCGCGACCAACGACAAATGGCTTACGCAGACAGCGCGCGTCAAAGGCTGAATATGAAAGTACGCAAAATCTATTGAGCCCATGTTGTCGGTACACGACGCCGCTAGCTCCGCGCCATTGCGTCAAGTACGCGCCGCGCGGTCACATGCCCATGTCTTACCCTGCCGTTACCTCAGCGTCGCAGGCCACCCAAACTAGGGCCCCAGCAGCTCACGGTCGTTGCCGACGATGCTCAGCAACAACCCTACTTCGGCATCTCGCTGCTCGACAATGAATCGACCTCCCTGAAGTAGCTCTCGACCTCGTGCAGCCAGGCTTGCGAGGACTGCGGATCGATCTGCGACACGCTGGCAGGCAGCGGGGTCGCTTGCGGCTTGGTCCCGATCACGGGAGGCAAAGGCGGTGAACTGCTGGCGCATCCGCTCAGCATCGCTGGCAGCAGTGAGGCGGCGACCATCGAGAGCAGCCAGTTTCTTTTCGTAGGCATTGACGTTTTCCTGTTGAGCTTTGGCATGGGCGGCCTGCATCGCCATCACGCGCTGCAGGTCATCGAGCGCGGCGAGCGCGCGGCGGGTGTTCTCAGCCTGACGGTCGAGCTTTTCGTCCGAGACGGCTTTCTGTGCCTTGGATAAGTCAGCCTTCGCCTTCAGGACTTGGGTGCGCTCGATGCCGACCAATGCCAAGGCCAGCACCAGCAGCAGCGCCCATAGCCACGACGGTACGATGTCAAGGAACTTGCTCATGTACCGCTCCGGCGAGAAGGGCCACAGGGCCACGCGCTCATTTGCTGAGCACCTTGTAAGCCCGAGCAGTGGCCGCCTTGCGCTCGGCGAGCTTCAGCCGCTTCGGCCCATTAACGCGCCCGGTGATGTCGTAGACATCGCCGCGCTCCGCCGCCGGCAAGCAGTCTTTGAACACAGCAAAGAACCAGCACGCCGACAGCGCCGCATGCTGCGGCTGCAGCAGCAGCTCGGGCTTGCCGCGGTAGTCAAAGCCGAGCGCCCTCCCCGCTGCGATATAAGCGTCCTCCCAGGTCAATTGGATCAGGCCGCGCCCATGAAAACCCTTGTAGCGCAGCATGCTCAGCCCTCGCGGATTGCGCACGTAGTCCTCGGCCCGATAGCCACCCTGCACGAACAGGCTCGGGAAGATCTCGCGCAGGCGCGCCGGCGTCGTGTAGTAGAGGTCTTCTTCGACCTTCGCCAAGTCGTCGGACTCGACCGGAACTTGCCCCAGAAAGCACGCCATCGCATTGGCCGAGTGGATGCGAAAGCGGTTCATGCCGTCCGCCAGGTGCAAGACGTAGCGCTCGGCGTTGGCGCGCGTGGCACCGGTGCATTCGATGAGGGTCTGTGTGTCGATCATGGCTTCTTGAACTCCTTTGCCGCGGTCTTCGCGGCCTGGTTGGCGGTCTGTGCGGCGGTCTGCGCAGTGCTCGCGGCTTCACCCGCGGTCTGTGCAGCGCTCGCCGCGGTGTCGGCCGCGCGGTTGACGCGGCCCGTAAGCGAAGAGAGGCGGTCGCCGAAGGCCTCGCGCAGCCGGGCAATCTCCGCGAGGTGGTCCTCGCGCTGGCGCGTCATCTGCGCTTCGGCCGTGCGGGCCGCCCAGAAGTAGCCCGAACCGAAGCCGCCGAGGAACAGGCTTCCGACGACGCCCACGGTTTCGAAGAACCGGCGCCACTGGCGCGGTGGGCGCACGCGCGGCAAGACTTCGAGCGCGGCGCGATCCGAATCGATGTGCGAATCACTGTGCATGCAGTTGCTCCTTCAGTTGGCGGACCTGATCGCGCAGAGAACTCAGCTCGGCCGTCTGCGCGGCAAGGGTGTCGTTCATTGCCTTGATCTGCCCCTTCATCTCCCACAGCTCTTTCAATGCTTCGTTGCGCTCGGCCGCGAACTTGTCGGCCCGCTCTTCGGCCTTCACGCGCGCGGCACGCTCTTCGGCGCGCGCCGCGCGCTCGCCTTCGAGCAGTTCCTTCCACGTCCCCAGGGCCGCAATCTGGCCCTCACTGTCGGCCCGCTCCTTGGCATCGGTCGGCTGCTGCTTGCGCCACACCTGATAGCCGCCGGCGGCTGAAAGAATGAGGAATGCAAGCTGTGCGATCGGATTGCCGGCGATGTCGCCCATGTCCATGAATGGCCTCTTCTCTCTTCAGATTTGGAATTGCACGAGCGGCATGTCGGCGGGCGCATCGCCCTCGATCACGCCATCGCGCACAAACACCTCGGCGCCGATCACGCGCTGGCCGACGCCGAGCGCGGTGAGCACTCCCCCGCCGGGAAGAACGAGCTGCGCAATGTCGCCATCGATGGCCGTCACAGTTGCGATCTGCCGCAGCTTGGCCGGCTGCAGTTCAAGGAATGCGCTGTAGAGATTGCGTGCCACGCTCAGACCTCCTCATGGGTTTCGACATTGATCGTCTGGCGCAGCGTCGGCCAGGACTCTTCGAGCGCAACGCTTCGCACAAGGCCAAGGCGCTGCGCGTCTCCGCCGTCGTAGCTGACCAGTGAACCCGGCAGGATCAATCCGGTTTCCTGCAGCACCGGCATGCGCAGGCTTACATGCGCCTGCCGCCCCGTGTTGCTCAGTTCGGCAAGGCCGCGCTGAATGACGGCATCAGCGTGCGTCATCAGCGGATGCGTGACCATGGGCGCGTCGTAGTCGCCAGCCGTGCCGCTGCGCGTGATGTCGCCGCGCACGCCGCCGCGCGTGGCGCCGTAGATGAATGCGCGGTTGTAGGCAGGCCGTCGCACCCATTCGATGCTTTCGACCGAGACAACATCGGCGGGCAATACGTAGTCGGGCGTGAGCGTGTGCCACATCCACGGTGCAGCCGGGTAGCGCGGTAGCACGCGAAGCGTTGGCTCGGTGTTGTGCGGCTGCACGATGGCGCCGGCCGCCGTCGCGATGTCGAGCATCGCCGCAATCGGTGAGCCCTGAAAGGCCCACGTCCCGCCGGGCACAAACCAATCAGCGATGCGGTAATCGATGGCCCACCCGTTGTTGACACCGTTGATCGTCATCGCGAGCGCCATGAGCTGCGCGGCCGTGCGCCCCGATGCAGATGAAAAGTTCTGCTCTGGCGCATAGGGCTTGTCGAGCAGCATGGCACGCCCCCTACCCCGCACGCGCACCTCTGTGCGAGCAAAGCGTCGATCACGCGCAGGAGGGTCAGCCACGAGTCGATACGGCACGCCGTTGACCATCGCCAGCAGCTCGGCTGGATCACCATTGCCGTCCTCTTGCACGAGTGGCAGTGCCGAGCCCGGCAGCGTGGCGCTCCACTGCCAGGTCCACGAGTCGGCATCGAGCGACATCGAAAAGCCTTTGGCCTCGATGATGTCGCCGCCATCCACGCGCGTGAGCGCGATGCTGTTTTCCACGGAATAGACCTCCAAGACGGGCACCACCACGGTCTGTCCGGTGCCGGGCGGCGGCGCGTGCCGCTCGCAAAAGAAAATGAGCGTCGTGTTGTGCGTTTGCTTCCCGCGAAACACGAGCGTGGTGTCGGGAACGTGACAGGGATCGACCTCGGGCGGCACGAGGACCGAACGCCCCGGCAGCGGCGCCATGGCGGCCTGCCAGCGCGCGAGCCATCCGCGCTCGATGAGCTGCGCCACGCCGAAGCCCTCGCCATGCCGATGCACAAGATCCTCGGCTTCCTGCCAGTCGGAACGCACGGCGCGCCGCAGGCGGTCGGCCTCCTGATACCGGACAGCCAGCGCCGCCGGCGTGAGTTGCTGCGCCGCCTGCCACCGCACGCGCGCGGCATTGCGGGCGCGGCCCGCTTCCTGCCAGCGCAGCGCGGCCGAGGTCGAGACCGAGCCCGCCGCCTGGTGCCGCACCGTTGCAGCGTTGCGCGCCCGGCCGGCCTCCTGCCATACCGATGCCGTAGCGCCCGCCCGGACCTCGGCGCGCTGCCACCGCGAAACACGGCCAGCACTTCCGCGCGCGGCGCTTTGGTGCCGCGTCATGACCGCGGCGCTGGTCGGCACCGCGACTTGCCATCCGGAAGAAACCTTGCCCACGAGCGGCCGCTGCGTGGCGCTGTCGTAGCGCACGGTGCCGCTCAGCATGAACGCGGGCAATGGGATGCCGCCGGCGGCCGTCGCCACGGGCGGCATGGTGACCATGGCCGCACCGGACATGAAGAAGCTCGGCAGCGGAATGCGCCCAATCGCATAGGCCGCGCCGCTCGCTTCCTCGGGCTCGCCGAACACCAGAACATTCGGCGGGCCGCCGGGCGGCGGCCGGCGGAAGATGAGGTCATTGGCCACCGATGACCACCTCGCCGATGAAGAACGTTCCGCCCTGATACAGCTTCGCCTCGGGGTCGCCTTCCGGCGGGTTCTGCACCACGAGCTTGACCTGCCCCGTACCGCTCGGCCCGCTCATGCTGAAGTCGGCCACCCACGTGCCGCCGGCCACTTCGAGCCGCCCCCATGTCGCGATGCCCGTTGCGACGGCCAGATCGCCCGCTGTGTTGGCCTGCACGAGCGAGAGCCGCCCGTTTTCCACGGCACCCGCCGGCAGTGCGAGCACGGCCGCGGCCAGCAAGGCGGTGCCGGCACCGCCTTCGGCCGGCTGCACACCGCCGTACGCGAGAAAGCGGGCACCCTCGCCGAGGTAGGCCAGGAGGCCCGGCCCGGCCAACATCGCATTGATGGCGAGCACGTTCATGGCATCAGCTCCACCTTGCCATTGGCAAGGGTCAGGCCATCGGTGACGACTGCGAGTTTTCCGTGCGCCAGGTAGTACGCCAGGACCGTATAGCTCTGCAGCTCGTCGATCCATTGGAAGTCGTAGCTTCCATCGGCACCACTCCACAGCTCACGCACCACCAAGCCATCGGCTTCGCGCATCAGCCGAACGCGGCACGGATATGGCTTGTTCAGCGGGTTCACGTAGTCGAGCGTGAAACCTCGCACCCGGCCGATGCCTTGCCCGAGCACTCCCGTCAGATAGTCGTTGCGTCCCTTGACGACTTGCGCCACCTTCGTTTGACCATAGGGAAGAGATTGAGATGTCGCCGTCGGCACGCGGAGTACCGCCACGGGTGCCGCACGCCCCTGAACACGGTTGACGAGGATGCCCCCGCCGAAGGGCTCCGCAGGCGGGGTGAAGTTGGCACCGTACAGACCGCCGCGACTGAATCGGAATTCATCCAGCTTGCCGCCCCACCCACCGTTCACGAGGTCGTAGCCAGAAGCACCAATCGTGATCGTTGGCGCAGCGAGATAGCTGTTCGCGTCGACGTAGTTGGAGCCCACTTGTACGCCATCAAGAAACAAGCGTGTGACGCCAGACGCACGGCTTAGCGCCACGTGAGCCCAAGTGTTCAAAGGCACCGAACCCGAACTTTGCGCGATCACGTCGGCGCCGTTCACATTCAACGCGAGACGATTGCTGGCGTTCACGTACAGCGTCGGGTACAGCCCGTTCGTTCCGATCGGACGGAAATCCCATAGGACCGCAAAAGAGATCGGCGTGATGGACCGATAGACCCAGCCTTCGAGCGTGAAATCGCTCGCTCCAAATGCCAGAGAGTCGCCGCCTGCGACCTGCACGCCGTCCTGCGTTGGACCAAGGCCGTCACCCCGACCTGTGCCACCGAGCGACAGGGCAGCCGATCCGAACTTGGGCGAGCTTGTCGAAAGCACCGCACCGGCACGAAACGTGACGGCACGGCCCTTCACATCGGTCGCCGACGACGCGCCGTTCGCACCGTCAAAGTGAATCAGCACGAGCGTGCCCGCAGGGTCCAGTGGACCGGGATTCGATGAAGTCTTCGCGCGCGCACCAGGCCACGCGATGCCGGTTGCAGTCGCCCACTCCGTCCAGGTGGTCCCGTCGTCCGAGAACTGAATGCGAGCGATCAGGAGAAATCGCGACGCCTCGGCCGCGGCGCCGATGCGAATGTCAGTGACGGCAACATCGCCGCTGCTCCCGAAGTCCCATGACAACACCAGCGTCTTAAGCTCTTGCGCTCCCCACGTCGCACCCGTCGTTGTGTCGTCGTCCTTCAGATTGGCGAGCGATCCGGTTGCAGGCGCGACGTTGGATGTGAGCGCGGCCGAAGCATCGACGCGCGCAGTCCCGGCGAGCAGTTGGAACTCCGTGATGTCCAGACCCGCAACACCGTATGCCTCGATGTTGGTCGCGCGCCAGTAGCGATGTGCTGCCATCGCTTACCGCCACGGCCCCGTGATGTCGATGAATGCAATTCCGCAATTGCCCGACGTTGACACATTGGAGGGCGATGTAGAGGCATCGAGGCACGAAACGGCCTGCAAGACGCGGCCCGCCAACAAGCCCGTGCCAGGGATCCTGTCGAGCTGCTTGAAGGAGTCGAACACGAGCGACTGGGGGACATGGTAGGCACCGGGCATGTCCCCGCGAGGCTCCGCAAATCCCGCCCCATTGACGAACTTCTTCGATAGCTGCAGCGACCCGCTGACGCGGCTCGGAAAGGACCCGAGCAGAGTATCTCTGCCGGACGCAATCGCGCTGCCCAATTGACTCCCCGTGTACGGATAGATGATCTGAACCACCGAAGAGCCCAGCCCTGTGTGCAAGCGAGGGAAGGCCGTCCCGGCGGTATTACCCGCACCAAAAACCGAACCGTCTGGCGCGGAGTTGGGTGTGTTGTTGATCGAGTAGCTGAGTCCGCAAGCGAAAGCATCGCCACCCGGCTTCTCGGGCACGATGTCACCGAAGAAGCGCGTGACACCGCCCAGATTCGCGGTCGAGGTGGAATAGCCGGACAGGGGCGTGAAATAGAAAAGACGGGCGTCCGCATGAATCGCCCACGGCACAGCTACGCTGTTCGCGACCATGCTCTTTCCCCAGCACCCTCCACCCACGATCTGGGCCGCGCTTGGAAACGGGCCCGCGCCGTTGTCCACGTCGGTCATCGATTCGTAGCCGACCAGCCGGGCAACCGTGGTGCCGGTGTCGTCCACGCGCAGCAGCATCTTGGTGCTTGCCGGGTCCAGGCTGCGGTACACCGCCTTGTTGGCGCTGGCATAGACCTTCTCCCACCCGGCCGGCGCCATCTTGAAAGAAATAGAGCCCGAGGCCGCACCATCAGCCGCCGCGGTCGCGAACTTCACGACGCCTGCACCTACGGCAGTGACCTTTTGCTCGCCGTTGAGCGCGGCGATGCTGCTGCCGGTCACGAGAACGACCGAATCCAACTGGGCGCTGTGCGCGCCCGTGAAGGCCAGTGTCGCAACGCCACCGGCCACCGTCAGCGATGTCGCATTTTTCAGATCGACGCCGTTCACGAGTACTGCATCGAGTAGCGCAATGGTCGCGCCCGCCACGCCGTTGAACGGCGGCATGCCGGACATGGTGCTGTTGAAGTTTTTGACGCTGGTATCGACTACGGATGCCATTTGAGTTTTGCTCTCTTTCTTGAATCAGGGACGGTCCACGCCGATGCGCACCAGCAGCTCGAACGAGTCATCGAGCACCGTCTCGGCGCCCATCTGCACAGTGCGAATGACGACAAAGGGGAACGTGGCCGCCACGGTGTTGAAGCGGATGACGGAGCCGGCGGGCCAACCGCCTGAACCGAAGCCGGCCGCGGGAATGCGCATGTACGGCACGCCTGAGGGGCCGATGGGCTCGCAATCGGCCGTGAGGCTCTGGCCGGTCACGATCTGGCCGACGTGCTCACCGATCAGGCTGTAGGCAGTCCCGCTGCCGTTGATCTGGATGCGCCACCGCTCGGTGACAGCGCCCTTGTTCGTGACGGTGATCGGGAAATCGATGTCGTTGAAAGTCGGGTCGGCTGCGCTGCCGATCAGGGTGTCCGACCATGCGCCGGTCCAGCTCTGCTGATCGAACAGCAGCGATACACGCGCCTTCACGTCGCCCATGCGCACCGCGCTGCTCACATAGGTGTCGCCGGCGCTGTAGTCGTGTGTGAGGCGGCTCGCGAAGGAAAGGCGGCCATCGATCGACACGTCCGTGACGGTCAGCATGTCCTCGATGGTGTGCTCGTAGACCACGGGCTGCGCGAAGTCCGAGGCGTCCGTGATGATGAGCGTGCCGGCATCGAGGTTGCGCGTGTAGCCGCTCTCAATGGCGAGGCCATCGGCACCAATCAGGCGCGTGCGCGAGAGCCGTTCCCGACCTGCGTTCAGCGTCTGGCCATTCGACACCACGGCTGCCGGCAGGCGCTTGGTGTTGCCGATGACCACGAGGCCGCCTTTGCGGAAGATCGGCACGCGACCGTCCGCCGGCAGCCGCACCGGATCCAGCCCGAGCAACGTCGCATCCACCGGCAGCGAGGTGGTTGCAACCGCGTTGTATCGGATCGTGCTTGCGAACACGGGAACCGGCTTCCAGATCTTGCCGTCGCTGCCGACCGCTTCCGGGTCGTACCACGGCTCCGACTCGTGGCCGGCGGCCGTCACCCAGTCACCGAAGCGCACCTTGCCGACACCCGTAAAGGCGTCCACGGTGCCGCGCACGTTGGCGCCGCTGATGAGGCCCGTGAGGTCGGCCGTGACGTTGACGGTGCCGCCGTTGAGTTTGGTCGCCAGGAGCTGCAGCGTCCCTGGCGCGATAGGTGCCACGGGCGTACGAAACACCACGTACTCGACCGGCTGGCCGTTGAGGGCCGTCAACAGGCTGTTCACGGTCACGGTGCTCGACGCCGAAGCCGGCCAGGCGTCGAGACTGGCCGTGTTGGTGGCGTAGTCGTAGGTGCCGGCGTGCGTGGCCGCGCCGGTGGCCGGGTCGAGGTCGGTGTAGAGCGCGCCGGTCCGGTCGAAGTAGGTCTTCCCGCCCACCGTGAAATTGACGCTCCCAGGCACGCCGACTTCGCTCGCATTCGGCAGGAGCTGAATCGACAGCTTGGGCTGATTGAAGACCTGGCTCTTCGCGGTGCCAGCGCCGGCCACCCGGAAATCGGCCGACACAAGCGCCGAGCTGTCGGCAGGCAGCGTGGCATTCAGCGGGACATAGGTGTAGCCCGTGAGCGTGTTGCGGAAGGCGCCCGGCAGGCTCGGTGAAAGCACGGTGCCCAAGATGCCGAGCTGGTTCACGGCCCATTGCGGCACCGGCACGGTCACGACCGCCTCGGGGTAGAGCTTGGCGACGCCCGTCGCGTAGTTGATCGTCCCGAACTCGACGCCCACGCCGTCCACGAGCTTGCCATTGCCGTTGTCGGTGATGGTCTTGGTGGAGGCGAAGTTCTGCGGGACCCACATGTCCGCCGGCACGCCGCCGGTCGACATCAGCACGAGATTCCAGCTCAGGGCCAGCGAGCGCGGCGCGATGTTGGTCTTGCCGAGGTTCAGCGTGATGCCGCCATCGACATCCCGGGCCGGCGCAGGGAACGCCTTGGTTTCCGGCGCGCCGTGGGTGTAGCCCACGGTGAAGGCCACCGACGACGCCGGCAGCGTGCTCGGCTTCAGGTCGATGGTGCTGGTGGCGTAGCTGACCGGACCGCTGGCATCGCCCGTGAGCGCGCCGCTGCCGTTGTCGCTCGCATGCCGGGCCGCGCCGTCGTTCCAGTCCACCGAGATGGTGGTCGCCTGCGCGGCGGCATTGTCGAGCGCCAGGCGGATCAACACCGCGGCGGGCAGCACGCCGCTGCGGTCGCGGTAGTTGGCCTTCGCGCCCCAGAAATACAGCACTTCGCTGCCCACGTCCGGCAGCACGCCCAGCGTCGGCGCGACGGTGCCGCTTGTGTAGTCCACCGTGCCCGAGCCGATGCTCGAATCTGCGCCGCGCAGCCGGCCGGCGCCATCGTCGGCCAGCTCGTACCAGTTCGCACCGGCGCGGTAGGCGACGCGCAGCGTGCCAGGCGCAGGCGGAGGAAGGATGGTCAGCGGATAGTTGACGCGGCGGTTTTCCGCGGTGACCGCGATGGACGCCGAATCGGCCAGTTCAATCGGCGCCGCGGCCGGGCCGAAGGTGATGGCTTTCGAGCCGCCGATCTGCGGCGCATCGCTCGCGAAGGTCAGCGTGCCGCCGACATAGGAGGCGGTGCCGATGGTGAGTGCGCCGAGCTTGAGGCGGCCGCCGTCATCGGTGATGGTGCCGGCGGTGGTCGCAATCGACAGCGTGCCGGCGTAGAAGGGATTGCCGAGCGTGAGCGTGGCATTCGGCCCAAAGAGCGCGCCGGTGGTCAGCGTGACGGTGCCGGCACCCGAGCGCACGAGCGCGATGGACGAGCCGGCCGCCGAGGTGTCGGTGATCGAAATCTCGGTGGTGGAGGTCGGCGCGATCTGCGTGTCGATGCGGTCCACCTTCACCGACAGGTCGCCGGTGGTGGCGTTGACCACCAGCCGGGAAACGCCGTAGAAGCGCGCCGCGTCGGCCACCAGCATGCGGTTGATCGCCGCCGCGGCCGGCGTGCGCTCGAAAAGGCGATTGGCCGCGGTGCCGACGTAGTCGTGCTTGAGGCCATCCTGCAGCTCGCAGACGCAGACTTGCGCCTGGTAGTCCACGAAACCGTTGCCCGTGGAGTAGCTGTAGGTGCGGGCTTCGACCTTCACGGCACTGAGGCGCGCGGCCTCGCTCACGCCGCCGCCGCTGATCTGCAAAGTGCTGTTCACGTTCGGCGGGGTCACGCCGGGCCGCTGGAAGATCAACATCGAGCGCTGGCCCTGCACATGGTTCGCGAGCAGGTACCCGGTGAATTCCTCGCCCGGCGTCGTGTAAGCCTCGATGCGGCTTTGAATCGCGGCGCGGCGGTCGAAGAAGTCGTTCGTGACGAACAGCGTGGCCGACACGTTCGGGTCGAGCGGCGGGCGCGCGATGATGACTGTGCCGCCGAGCGCCGTATCCGTGTTGAGCGTCTGCACGGTGGCCGCCACCTTCATGATGGACACGTCGCCTTGGGCGCGGTCCACCTCGCTGATATCCTTGAAGATCGCATTGCTCTTGCCGTCCGGGATGACGGTCGAAGTCGGCGCACCGCCGCCCTCGGGCACGTCGTCCATGACTTGGGTCGCCACGAGCTTGATATCGGATTCGAGAATGGTCATACGGTGATGAGTCGCACGGTGGCGACATAGGGGTAGTCGGCGGCGGGCAGTTCGGGGCGCGCCAGCGGCTCGCCGGAGACAGGCAAATCCACGGGCGCAAACTTCACGTTGAAGACGCGGCCATCGGCCAGGGTCAGGACATGGGTGTCGAACAGCGCGGTATCGGCCAGGGCGACCAGTTGCTCGAGCGGTTGGCGTCTGATCCAGCCGGCGTCCTGCTGGCCCTGCAGCGTGATCGGGCGGCCCTTCTTCTTCAGGCCACCATCGAGCAACAGCGCGCCGGTGGTCGAGCGTTCCGAGGCTCGCTCGTAGGCGCTCCATGCGAACTCGTCCACCCAGACCATGCCGCGGGGAATCTGAATGGCGCCGAGGGTGTGGAACTTGGTGATTGCCACGTTCAACCCCTCGAAGCGCTGCCGCGCGCGGCGCGAAGCTCGGAGAACAAACCTTCGATGGCGCCGGCACCGGCGGCATCGGTGTTGACTGTGCCCAGGTCGCGCCCGTTGAGGTTCAGTTCCAGCCGCACCGTGCGGCTGCTCTCCGGCCTTGGGATCGTGGTGGGCACGCCGTCGGCCGGTCCGCCCTGTCCGAAGGTGATCTTCTCGGCGGCCTTCAGCAGCGCATAGCTCAGCGTGTCGCCGCCGTACTTCTTCTGGCCGGGGTTGTTGAAAAACTGGACGTTGCCCTTCTCGTCGGCGAACTCACGCGCAATGCGACGCGCGGTCGCGTCGTCGTTGACGCCGGCGTTCTTCAGGAACGCGGCGATACCTGTCATGGTGCCGAGGTCGCTGCCGGCGTTGACGGTCCTGCCGTTCTTGTCGGTGGAGAAACCGCTTGCATCACGGCCGAGACGCTTGTTCTCCAGCGCGGTTTCGCGCTCTTTCAGGGCGTTGGCCTTCTCGCGCGCCTCGATGTCGCGCTCGCGAGCGTTGGTCACATCGCGCAGCGCACCGGCCAGGCCGTTCGCCGCCTGCGTGGCGTCGGTCTGCGCATCCTTGAGCTTCACCGTCGAGCGGCCGGCGCTGTCGAGCGTGACCTCGAAACCGCGCATGGCCGCCTGCGCCTGCACCCAGCCCGGGGCAACACCGTTGCCTGCCGCGATGGCGGCTTCGGCGGCACGCTTCCACGCCTCACCCAGACCGATGGCGGTCGCCTGCCCGCTGTCGCGGATCATCTCGAAGTCGCGCAGCGCGGTCTTGGCGATGGTGTCGAGCTGCGCCTTCGTCTGGATGCCGGCACGCTGGAATGCCGCATCGATCTCGGCCGCCGCATCGGCTTGCGCCTTCTTGTTGGTGACAGCCGCGTCGGCCGCAGCGAGATTGGCCTTTTTCAGCTCGTCGAGCTTTTGCGCCGCAAGCTCAAGATTTCCCGTGGCAATGGCCTGGTCGTACTCGGCATGCAGGCGCTTGACCGAGGCGCGGGCTTCCTCGGCCTTGACCTTCTGCGTTTCGGCCGCGCTGGCGGCCTTCTGACCGCTCTCCTGCGCGGTGTCGCCGGCGGCCTTCATCTCCATCGCCATGTTGGTGAACGCCGCCGCACCGCTGGCCGCTGCCGCCGTGGTGGCCGCAGCGTCGCCGGTCAGGCCCGCCCAGCCGGCGCGCGCCTGTTCCGCGCCCTCGGCCGCACGGTCGAATGCCGCCCCAGCTTTCTCGCCGAAGGCATCCGCCACCGCACCGGTGGCCTCGGCCGAGGTGCGCACCTCTTCGGCGGCTGACTTGAACGCCGCGGACACGGCGCCGAAGGTGATCTTCGCCAGGCCCGACATGATGAGCGCGAGGCCCGTCTGCACGGCGCTGACCACCGTCGCCATGCCTTCGGCCTGCTTGTAGATCGCGGCCAGCACGACGTTGGCGCCGGCCACCATGACGCCCCACACGGTCTGCACGATGTTGCCGGTGGTCTGTGCCTTCTGGCCGAAGCTGTCGAGCAGCGCGCCGGCACGGTCGGCCAGCGCCTGCACCTTCGCCAGGATGGCGGGCACATCGACGCTTGCGATGAAGGCCTGCACCCATTGGATGCCGTTCTTGAACGCCGTCGCCAACGCGGTGCCGAAGCGCCCCACCGTGCCATCGGCCACGGCCGAGCGCAGTGCGCCGGACAACTGCTCCACACCTTGCTTCAGGACCGGGAGGATGGGCGTGGTCAGCGCGTTGACGGTCGAATCCCACGCGGTGCGCAGCCCGTTGAGCGCGCCGTTGAGGTTCGCCTGCATGACCGCAGCCGTCTCGGTTGCGCTGCCCTTGGCACCCTGCAGCGCCTTCTTCAGCTCATCGAGCTTGTCCACGCCCTGATTCAACAGAGCGCGCAGTGCCGGGCCGGCCTCCTGCCCCACGGCCGCAATCGCACGCTGCCCCGCCGGGCCCGCCGCGGCCAGCTCGTGCAGCATCTTCTCGAAGTTGCCGGTCGTGATGCCGGCCGCGGCCAGTTCTGTGCGGAACTTGCTGGCCGGGTCGGAGAACTGCGCAAGGATGCTGTTCAACGCCGTACCGGCGCGGCTCGCGTCGATGCCGGCGTCGGCGAACTTGCCGATGATCGCGACGGTGGCTTCAAGGCTCAATCCGAGCGTGTTCGCCAATGGCGCCGCATAGCTCAGCGCCTGCGCCAGGCCGGTGACGCTGGTGTTCGTGGCGTTGGCGCCCTTCGCGAGTACATCGGCCACACGGCCCGAGTCGGTAAAGGCTAGGCCCAGGCCGTTGACGATCTTCGTCAGATACTCGGCCGAGGTGCCCAGCTCGATATCGCCTGCACGCGCCAGCTGCATCGCGGCTGGCAGCGTGGCAATGGCGTCGCGAACGTTAAGGCCGGCTTTCGCGAGGTTCTCCAGCGCGCCGGCGGCCTGCAGCTCGGTGAACCCATAGCGGACATCCGCCGCGGCTTCCTGCGCCGCTTTGCGCAGCATCCGCATCTCGGCCGCGCTGGCGCCGGTGGCGGCCTGCACGCGGCTCATGGCCTGCTCGAAGTCGGCGCCGCCCTTGATCCAACCCGCGAAGAGCTGAATGCCGAAGTAGCCGGCCACGAGCGCGGCAAACGCGATCACGCGCGCCTGCAGGCGGTCGAACACTTTGGACGCATCGTCCTTGGCGTTGATAACGATCTGAATCGGCTTGAATGCCATGGGGAGGAAAGATCAGGGAATGGACGGTGGCGGCGCATGCGGCCTCTGCGCGAAGCCGCATGCGTCATCACGCCCCGCGGCCAGGCGCGGGACGGGCGTCTAAGGTCAGGCGACCGGGCGGCCTCCGACGTAGACCGCTTCGGCGTTCGCGGACTTGAGAACGTCCACGTCGAACTCGACCTTCACGAACTCGACGTCGTTCGACACGATGGGGAGGTCGCCGGAGGGCGTCATGCTCACGCGTGGCATGTACCAATCCTTGTGGCTGCCCGAGGCGTTGTCGGCGACCACGCGCACGGCGGCGAGAAACGAGGTGTTGCCGCCAGTCTTCAGGCGCGTGTACGAACCGGCGACGGGCGTGTAGCCGAACTGCACATTGCCCGCCGTGATGCCGCCGCCGACGATGATCTGCACGGCGCCCGTTTCGGGATCGACGTTGAAGTCGACACCGGCCTCGTAGGGCGTGGTGCCGTCTTCGCTCTTCACGCTCACCGCCGTGACGTTGCGCACGCCAATGGGGTTCGCCGTGGTCTGGCCGAGCTGATAGATCTTGCCCGGCGCTACCTTGCGAATTTCGCCAGCCACGGCCACGGCCGACTGCACGACGACCTCGCTCGTGGCCGCGAGGAACCGCTGATAGGTCGCCATGCTCATGTTGTTGCAGGTGATCTTGGCGGTTCGCTTGACCTTGCCGGTCAGCGTGCCGATGAGTTCGCTTGCGGCGGTCTCGGCCGAGAATTCCTCGGCCTTCTCGGAGTCGATGGTGAGAACGAAGCTCGGGCAGTTGCCCATTTCTTCCTCGCCCGTCAGCTCTTCGAGGGCGTTCATGATGTCCAGACGCAGGCGACCACGCGGGGCCGACAGCTCTGTTTTAGTGTGCACGATGGGCATGGGAATCCTTTCAGGGTTGCCCGTCGAAGCGGGCGGAAGTAGAAAAAGCGAGTTCGATCCCGACAAGGCCGTTCTCGAGAAAAGGTGGCGGCTTCACGCGCACCAGTTGAAGGCGCTCCCAGCGTCTGCCGGTGACCTGACCAGGCGCCCAGCCGTGAAGCGCCTCGATGACGAGCGCGAAAGCGCTGTCGAGCTGCGGCGCGGCCTCTGCATCGGCGCGTCTGCCAACGAGCGTGACAAACCACAACGGCCGCACCAGCACGCCCGGCACCTCGCTGGCCGGCACATCCGCATCACCAAACATCACGGATGCAAAGAGGTCTGGCTCGCGCTTTCCGGCGTCGGAGAACATGCCCTTCACGGTCCACGCTTCGGCCAGGCTCGCGCGCAGCCGCTGCACGATGGCGGGTTCGAGCGCCAGCATCAGAGGCTCCCCAGCACGAGGCGGATGAATCCGGCGCCGTCAGGCTCCGAAGTCACCACCTCGTAGCTGCGCCCGCGCAGGACGATGGTGTCCCCGCGCACGACGTTCGCGAGCAGCTCGGCGGACCCGCTGCATTCGGGTGCGCTGGCGTCGATCTGGCCGTCGAAGGACCGCGCAGAGGGCACATCGAAGATGACCGGCACGTCGACGCCCGCCACCGTCGCGATGGCGTTCGCCAGGTGGCCCAACACCCCGGCATCCACCATGGCTTCGATTTCGGCGAAGGGCGCGCGCGCGGACATGCTCAGAGCCTCAACGAACCTTGGCCGACATCGAGGCGTTGACGCGATACGGCACCGGCAGCGGGGCCGATTGCAGCAGCAGGTAACGCACCGCAGGGTCTTCTTCGGTCCACGACTTGGAAAAGTAGGGCATGGCCTGGAGCCCTGCCTTCTCATCGCGGATCGCGCCGTAGGCGCGCGTACCCTCGAGGTCCGGACTCGTAATGAGCACGGTGTTGTCGGGCAGGTAGGGCGTAAGCGTTCCCGAGTCCGGGTCTTCATACCAGCCGGCATAGACCCAGATATCGAAGTCGCCGATGTTGCCCATGTAGCGACCGCCCTCGCCGATCACGGTCGCGTTGAGCTTGTCGGCGCCACGGAAGCGGTCGAGCAGCTTCTGCACCGAAGGCGCAGCGCTGAAGAGCTGCCAGGCTTTCACGTCCATGATGAGCGTGTTGCCGGCCGCGCCCGAATGCTGCGTCACGCCCATCGACCATGCCTGCACGTCTTCGAGCGGGTCGACACCGGCTTCGCCCCAGCGGTCGCCCGCCAGGAGTTCGACGGTCAGGTCTGCATGACGGCCGAAGTCCACGACCACGGTCGGATACTGGTCGCCCTTGACGGTGACCTTGCCGGTGCGAAGTGCTTCCACAGCCATGACTTCCTGACGGCGGGCGAGCATCTCGAGCTGATCCTGCAGATCGGTGGCGAGCAGTGCCTGCAGGCGCTGTGCGGGCGACAGTTCGCCGCCGATGCGTTCGCCGATGGCGCGCTTGAACGGACGCGAACTGTCGAAGACACGCTTGTCCTTGACGTACGCTGGCTTGAAGGTCTTCGTGACGAATCCCTTCGATTGCACGACCTTGCCGGCCACGATGGGCGCGACGAACGGTGCCAGGCGGCGGCGGCCGTTCTCAACATCGAAGTGGATTTCCTCGCTCGTCTCGGTCTGCATGGCCGTGAAGAACGAATTGAGGATGAACGGCGCGGGGGCCGGAAGCTCGGCGATCACACGCGCGAGAACGCCGATGGAAAAAATGTCCATGAAAGTTGCTCCTGATTGAGAGGTTGGATTGCTGGGTGCTGTGCGTCAGGCCACGTCGGCCAGCAGGGTGATGCCCTTGGTGCGAAGGGCTTCGGTGATGCTGGCAACGGTGTGGCCGGCGCCCAGCACGAGCGCACTCGTGTTGAAGTCGCCGCGTGCATAGCCGAGCGCCTCGCGGTCGCCCGCGGTGGCATCGACCGTCTCGGCCAGAATCAGGTCCGGCTCTTCGCTGCCATCGGTGGCCGCCGAGGCGCTGACGGTGTGCTTTTTCGAAGCCGTGATGACGCCGAGTACCGTGCCGGCCGCATAGACCGCGCCGGCCAGCAGCGTGACCTTGCGGCCCACCAGCAGGTGGGCGTTGCCGGCCACGAGCACCTTGGAGGCAGAAACGCCCTCCGTCGAGAAACTTGCGCGATAGTTCATGTTCGCAACTCCTGTGAATGGTTGAATCAGCGCGAACCGCGGAAGCTCGCGACGATCTGGCTCGCGAGAGCGGCCTCGTCGGTCTGCGCGCCGCCTCCGGCCTCGACGCCCGAAACATCGGGATTGCCCACCGCGGCCATTGCGGTCGCGAAGGCATTCACCGGCGCGGCGGTCGCCACCGGCGCAACCGCGAGGACGGCGCCCGCTTGCTCGACGCTGAGGCCGCTGGTGACGCACTGGATGGCCAGCTGCGTGCGCCCGGCGGCGGCTTCGTGCGCAAAGATGCCGCTCACGCGGGTGCGCTCGGTCTGCGCGCCCTCTTCGCGGCCTTCGGCGCGTGCCGCATCCACGTTGGCCTGCGTAAAGGCGGAGGTAACTGCCGGGGCACCGGCGGGGGCTGCTGCGGCTTGATGACCGCCCGCCTCGTTGGGGGAATTGCCAGACATTGAGGCTCCTTTGTCGTTGGCGTTGGATCGGGCGGTCGGCCCGACAGGGAAGGACCGGCCGCGTTGGGCGGCCAGTTCGGAAATCAGCTGGTCTGTGGTGGCGATGCGGTCGGCCAAGCCAGAGGCCACGGCTGCGACGCCGGAATAGCTGGCAGCCTGCGTCTTGCGCACGGCCGCCGCTTCCATGCCGCGGTGGCGCGCGACCGCATCGACAAACATCGTGTAGAGCCCATCGATCTCGGCTTGCCAGGCGCTGCGCACGTCGGCGGGCAGCGGCTCATAGGGGTTGCCGTCGACCTTGTGCGCACCAGCGAAGATGTGCGTCACGGTGATGCCGTCCTGATCGAGCGCGCGCGAGAAGTCGACGTGCCGCGAGACCACGCCCACGGAGCCGGCATAGCCGGTTGCAGTAACCGCCACTTCGTCGGCTGCGCTGGCGCCCAGGTAGGCGGCCGAGAGCGCCATTCCGTCGGCGATGGCCTGCATGGGCTTGCGACCGCGCAAATCGAATACACGTTGTGCGTATTCGAATGCGCCCTGCGCTTCGCCACCCGGGCTGTCGTAGACCTGAAGGACCGCGTGCACGTCGGGATGGCTCATCGCATCCTCGAGGTCAGCGGCCAGGTCGTTGTAGCCCACGAGAAAAGTGCTCTCGGCCACATCGAGACGGCTGCGGTGCAACAACGCGCCATTGACGTTGAGCACCGCGACGCCTTCGACCACCCGATAGCCGCGGTCGCTCTGCTCGCCGCGCCGCGTCGAGAACAGCTCAGGTGCCAGTTTGGGCATGCCGTCGGCCGAGGCGACCATCAGCGGGACAGCGCCGAGCAGGCGGTCACTCAGGCCGGCAATGATGGCGTCGAGCTTTTGTGGATGGATGAGCAGCGGCGTGTTGAAGATCCGCGCTGCGAGATGGGGGTACTTCATGCGGCGGTTTCCTCGTTCTGCCCTTGCGATGTGCCAGGCTGTTCTTCGTCGTCGGGCTTGCCCTGCCCGGCCGAAGCCAGCGCCACGGCGATGGGTTGCGCGGTGCTGAGTCCGCGGTCAGCGGCCATGCGCAGCTCGATGGCGCGCTGATCCATGATTTCTTCGTAGTCGTCGCCTTGCTCCGCGCACTCCTTCTCGAGCGTGGAGATACCCATCTCCATGCGCAGCCCGGCGGCCTGCGCTTCCTTGACTGGGTCCACCCAGCCACGGCCACCGAAAATGAAGCGCGCGCGCAGATAGGCGTAGCGGTTTTCATAGAAGCCGGGCGCCTCGATCTCGCCGGCGTTCACAGCCTCTTCGAACCACAGCTCATAGATGGCCCGAAGCCAGTAGTCGGTGAGCCAGCGACGGCGGCCGTGGAAGTAGCGCCAGGCCTCGAGCAAGGCGGCACGCGCGCTGCTGTAGTTCGACTTGCTGAAGTCCTTCAGCAGCAGCTCATAGGGCAGATTCATGCCGGCAGCGATGTGTCGCAGCGAGGCGAGCATGAAGGCCTCGAAGGCTTGATTCGGGCGGCCTGGCGTGAAGCTGGAGAGCCGCGCGCCAGCGGGCAGCGGGATGACCGCCGCGCCCTTGAGCTGGCGGATGTTGCGGGTTTGCGCCACCGATGCATTCCACTGGTCGCGCGGGTTGTCGCCGAACAGCGCGGCGGCCGAGTTCGGATCGAGGTCCGACTCGAGGAACGCGGCAACGAGCGAATTTGCGAGGCTGGCCTGCAACTCGTTCGCCGCGTACTTGCCGGCCATGTGAAATTCCCGCATGACGGCCGTGACAACGGGCTTGCCGCGCGATTGGCCGGTGCGTTCCTTGTCGTGCAGGTGGATGACACGGCGACGGCCCCAGGCAGTGAACGCGGGAACACGGTCCCACTCCATGAGCTGCGCTTCCCGCGTCATGCCATAGAAGCCGAACGCAAACACGTCGCCCGGGTGGCGCTTGAGGATGTGGTACGCCACAGGTGCGCCCCAGCGGTCGAACTCGATACCCTTGCGGATGTCGTCGCGATGCTCGAGGCCCAGGGGCGTGGCGAGCCGGTCAGCCTCGACCATCATCAAGCGCGTCTTCCAGCGCGTGCCCGGACGGGGCAGCCACAGCGGCAAGCCCAAGGCGTCGCCGTTGAGCATGGCGCCGCCGAGGGCTTGCAGCGTGAGGCCGAGCAGGTTCTGCGTGCGCGCTGCGTCGCACTCGGTGGTCTCGGCCCACGAACGGAACTTCGCCTCGACCACGTTGCCCCATTCGCGGCTCTGCTCGCGCGTCCATCCGAGCAAGCGATAGTCCGGCGTCGCACTCAGGCGGAGCACCGATCCGACGATGTTGTCGCGCATCGTCTGCATGCCGCCGGCCATGAGGCCGTTGTTGCGGCCGAGGTCGCGCGAGCGTGCGGTCAGCGTGTCGAGGTCGGGCAGCAGATCCGCATCGGCGCTGCCGGCGATGGGATTCCAACCGTGCAGGGCCATGTCGTTGGTTGACGCGGCTTCGTGCGCGTTCATTGCGGCGCCTGCGGGGCCGCTGGCGCCAGGCGCGGAGATGCGCGGGCCAGCGGACCTGAGACGACGGTTGCGGCGAGCCATCTTCAAACGATGTAGATGGGGCCGCGCACCGCGCCGCCGGAAACACCCGCGCCGCGGGCTTCGAGCTCTTCGCTCAACGCCGCGATTTCCTTGCGGATTTCAGCGACGTTCTGTTGATACTGAACGGAGCGCCCGTTGTGGGCGGCGGATGTGGGGGAAGCGAGTCGGTCCTGCAGCGACGCCATCAAGCGCGTGCGCATCGCTTGGAGTTCTGAAACTGTGAGGTGGCGGTAAATGCCCATGCAGCGATGACACCAGTTCATCGCGGACATTTCCGCTGGACCAAGTCACAAACTTTCGGCCTACCCTCCTCCTACCCTTGAATAAGCTCGGCCGGCGAACGCGCGACGAGCCTTCGCGGAACAGACGGACGAAATTTTCGACCTCTGAGAAACCGCCCTTGAGGGCCAAGTCGCAGCGTCTTAAAGGGAGGGTGACGGCATAGTTCGCGCAGAACGAACTTGTTTTGCGGGGAGACCCACTTTTCTCATCACATATCCCAGGACAGGGTCCGCGTCGATTTGCTTGTAGAGGTTCAGGTATTCGGCGCCGTAAGTACCGTTACTGTCCTCTGTTGCGACGATAACAACGCTATCCGAAGATTTACGCCCGTCCGCAAAACCGATTTCCCAAGGGCACCAACGCGAACGCTCAGAGTTTCCCGTAGCCAAATAGATCAACCAGTCGCGTTCTTGGATTTCTTTTTGTATTCTCTCAACTGTGGTTCGAGTCGGACGCTCGATCATCGCGCCTAATTCCCAATCGATAAACACATCCCAACCCGCTTGAGCTAACTCGATCTGCAGCCCTTTCGCAAGCTCCTTATCCAAATGACTATGGCAAAGGAAGGCCGTGCTCTTGCGCTTGGCAATAGCGGTACTATAGCTTTCCAAAATTACTGCGCCTCTCCGTGCGGCCCTTTGCAACGAGTCAATTTTGATCGCCATGTTTTTCCTCTTTCTTTTTGTGCTTAAGCGTCCTTTTTTCAGATTACGGTTTACCCGCAGCTTTTGCGGCCTTCTCAATCCATGCCCCCATATTTTCTCGACCAGAGTCAGAGTTCCAACGGTAATGGGGGTAGCCATCAACGGTAAGGCCGCAATAATTGGTAGTGTTTCCCAAAAAATCGCCAATCTTACTGATGTCTATAGTTAGCAAACCATTTCCGCGCGCAATGCTGGATTCGATCTCGTATTTTACCCAGCGACTTTTATCGGTATTAGCTCCGACGAGCACTACCGTCACGCTTGTTCCGCTCATTTGATCGTCGATCCACTTTTTGATTGCAGCATCACCTTGACGGGCTACGCTTTCAAAATCAGCTTTATCGATGAAACCAGATTTGATATCCGCGGAGATTACATTGCTATTTCGAACATTCATCGCCCGAACAACATCGTCATACTTGAAACTAAAGAATACTTTTCTAGCCATTTTCACTCCAATATAAAAATACGCTACCACTTCAAACGAACTACCACAGCCATGCGAGCTACTTATTTAACTGTGAAATGATCCGCACCACTTTCGCAACGATTTCACTCCGTGGCGTTTTTGCCTCACCCAGCTCTTTGATAAGAGGGGGAAGCCAAGGCAAATCGCCGTAATACTTTTTTGGTGCCGCCTGGATGGTGTTCCAGATCGAACGTGCAGCGTACTCTGTAAGCCCGATGGGAATTGGAACAAGCCCGTGCTCAACGGCAATCTCAAACTCCCTAATTACGCCGTTAGCCTCCACGATTTCGCCATCCTTACCAAACTTATTTCCAAAAACGAATATTGCAACTCCTGCGAGGCCGATCATGCGATGCCGATATTGCTCCCAAAGGATCGGGAGATCCGCGGGATTGGCGGTGAACTGGGGGAATGGGCGCATCACTAGCTGATCTTCGGAGTGTTTTCCAGGATTTGAGTAAATCGCTTCAAGCGCACCATTAATTACAGCACTTCCAATGCCCCAGCCAAATCCGTTAACAACCCTGAGATTCGATCGAATTAACTCCAAAGCGAGCGAGTGAACGAATTGCTGAGCATCATTTCGGTCCCATGGCTCAAAGGCCTCTGCGCTTCCGGAGATAAAAACAGTCTTTTTCCGAAATCTGTTTTCGATTTCCTCAAGGATCTGTGGAATCTGAGGGTAGTCGTCGATCAACAAGGTTTGAATCCCAAACCTTTTTAGGTCAGCAACTCGCAACTCCTGCTTGCGAGTTCGATAAGCAGCGACATCGACCTTTTCTCCCTTTCTTTTCGGCGACTCCTTTTTAAGGAAGGAGTAGTGTGTCTTTTGCCCACCCTCACCTCCAACATGCAACCGACTCAGAACGTAATCCAAATTGGGATCAGAAAAACTAAATCCGATAAATAGAAACGTTTTTGATACTAGGTCGCCACTCAGGGCCGTGATAAATCTTTCGTGAGTATGATGATATCTTTCATACTGCTGCTTGTATAAGATTGCTTTTTTGGGAAATGTCACGTCGCCGTGCATCTTATAAACCACTGCATCCCGTTTTGGTGTGACATGATTGAGTTGATCGGGACTGTGTTTGACATCAGCGACCTTGAACGCCTTCTTCAAAGAGTCTTCAATCAGGCTGTCGTAATTGGTCGTCCAGTAGGTTCTTATGGGCAAACGGGCCAGAATTTCGTGCGTCGGAGAGGACTCTGCTTGTTCGGAAAATTCTTCCAAAATCTTTCGCGACACACCGTCGCTTCCGCCACGCTCATTAACATGGAATTGTGCCAACGAGATGAGGTCGTGCTCCATTTCAACCTTAAGACCTATTTCTGCAGCGATATCTCTAAGAAGTTCAGGCCAGTCTACATATCCGCATGCTTTAGACATCCCCGCCCCGGCGAATAAGGCCACGTTATTTTCTTCTAGGTCTTTAACGAAGACCTTAATAAAGGCTTCGATTTCGCGGCTGAATTTCATGGGACCTTTGCGCTCACGCGTGTTAGAAAGTGTTGATTTAGCCTTCTAACGGTAACGCTGCCGCTTGTCTATCCCACAACCTAGGTAAAACCATTCGTTCTTGACGCATCGGAAAGTAGCAATCGCTACTAGGCCGCTCCAGTCACTCGCGCCTGTCAAGGATCGATGTGCTTCGAAGTGCACGCAGGCGGGCAATGATCCGACGCAGATGTCGAGGGGTGATTTCGTACTCCCGTGCTAGCTCGAAGAGATTGCTCCCATTGAACTTCTCAGCAATCTCGGCATGCACCTTCTGCCTCGCTCGGGCTGTGCGTCGCGGCACGTATATGTGTGCCCCACCCAACCTCAGCAGGATTCGCTCAATCAGCGACGCCGCCGCCTCTTCAGGTACGGGCACACCGAAGGCGCGAGCCATCGCGCGAGCCTCCTCTTCAATGATGCTCAAAGGCTCGTCGTCGATCGACTGTTCTGTCATGTTCAGTTCAGGGCAATGGGAGAAAAAATGTCTACGTCTGAGCCGATGACCGACTCACCTTGAAAGCTCGAAACAGAGTTAGCTGCGCCGCCCGCCAAACGGGCAAGAGAAGCGCTTGGCGGTGGCAATGGCAATGAGGTGAAGAGGTCTCGCGCAGGCTGCATTGCCGCCTCGAGGTCGCTCCAGCGCTTGTCGGTGTAGTTGTGAAGGCCGAGGCCGAAGGCGGCGTGCAACGCATAGTTGCGGTTGTCGAGCGCCTCGTTGCGAGGCCTGCGCTTGACCCAGCGGTAGGCTTCCTTCCCGTTGACCTTCACCAGGATTCGCTGCTCGGCCGTGAGCTGCTCAAACCATTCCTGCGGCAGTTCCTGGCTGAAATGAACGAAGCCTGGCCCCGCCTTCTCGATGGCGAGTTGTCCGAGCAAAAGGTCCTTCGCCGAGTCGATGCCCACATTCCACAGCTTGATACCATTGGGAATCTTCGTGCCGTTCCAACGCACCTCCTGCGGGCTGCTGGGCCCCAGGACGGGCACGTTCTCTTCACCTCGCCCCTTGATTGCGCGCAGCCTCGGAAGCTGGTGCTGCGTCTTGCGCACCCAGTTGTAGACCGCCTGCGTTTGGTCGCTCGAGTCGATGGAAATCGCGCTCAGCCCCATCGAACCGCCATGCCAAGCCTGCACGTAGCGGCTCGACAGGTAGACCGCGACAGGCGCCCAGTCATCTTCGGACGCAGGATTGCCATGAATGACGTGGTGGTCGACGTGCCAGGACTCCAGGCCGCGGCCCCACGCCCATACGTCGATTTCCCAACGGTCGCGCTGCACGTCCACCCCAGCTGTCAGGATCAGGCCGCCCGCCGGCACCGTCTTCAATGGGTAGTCCTCGGCACGCGATTGCAGCGCATGCTCATCGGTGCGCTCGCCAACGACTTCCCATGTCTCGCCGAGCGTCTCGTTGACGAAGAGCTGCATGGGCCCCGAGTCGCCGCGGGCGAGCGCGTCGAGCGCTTCCTCGAATTCCTTGACGATGCTTTCCCAGGTGCGCTGCGGGCTGTACGCGGCCCAGATGTGCACGCCCAGCGTCTTCGGCGGGCGAGTGGGCATGCCGGCGCTGTCGCGCCACACCCGGTCCGGCCCGAACCTCTTGCCCGTCTTCTCGCACACCCAAGTGCCCTGCATGGGGAGTCCGCCCTGCAGGAAGTCGCTTTGCCGAATGGACTTGCGGCAATGCGGGCAGACATGGTGCACGCTGGCGGGGTTGCGGCGGTCCCACTTGAAGCCGTGCAGCTTTCCTTTGCCGCCCCACGCAAGCGGATGCTCGAGGCCGCAGTGCTTGCAGTCGATGTAGAAGCGGACGAAGCCCTCGGCGTTGAGCACGGCACGCTCGACATGGCACAGCCCTTTGAAGCCAGGCGTCGAGCCGCCAACGAACTTCGGATAGGGCGCGCCTTCGAGACGGCCCTTCGCAAGGCCGCCGGGATCGCCCGATTTCTCGATGGTCTGGTCGAAGGCGGACCACTCATCGAGGATGGCAATCGCCACAGTGATGCGCCGATAGGCTCGCTTCGCCTTTCCGCCGAGCAGATGAAGAACGCTGTCGCGAAACTTCTTCATTTTGATGGTGTCATCGCTGCCACCACCCTTGCGGCGCGCTGCCTGCACCGCGGGCACCCCGTCGCGCGCGTCGAGGATCGGATCGATTTCGCTCTTGACGTAGCTGTCGCGGTCATCGTCTGTCGGCTGCCAGAGCGCTTGCTTGCGCCGGCGGTGCGCAATGTTGTAGGCCACGAAGGCGGTAATCATCTTCGTGTAGCCGACGCGCTTCGACTTCTCCACGTCGAGTTCCTCGATGCGGTCATCGCTCATGAAGTCGAGGATGCCGACCTGAAAGGACCATGCAATCCATCCACCCTTCTGGTGTGAGCTTTCGCCGGCCAGTTTGAAGTTGTCGCGGGCCCACTCGCTGAGCGTCTGAAAGACCTCGGCGCGCAGACTGCCAAGGCCGAGACTCACCGCGTGGATCACGGCGCGCAATGTTTCACGCGAAACGTACTCGCCCACTACTGCCCCACCTCTTCGCCGAGCACATCCTCTGCGCTGCCTTCGTCGTCGGACGCCAACCGATCCAGCTCGACCACAACGAGTTTTTCAGTCGCGCGAATCCACTCGTTGCGCGCGTTCGTAATGACTTGCTGCACCGTGGCCTTCGCTTCGTCCGGCAGCTCAGGGCATGCCTTGCGAAGCGCACCTTCGAGCTGCTCGAAGCGATCCACGACGGCACTCGATGCCATGCCAAGCACGTCGGCGAGCAGACCGATGGGCGCAAATTCGCCACGCGCCACGGCGTTCTTGATGTCCTGCGCCTCGCGCTGGCTACGCGCCAGCCTGGCGCGCTCCTGCACGAGATCGAGGCCGCCGGCCTCGATCGATGCGCGGCCAGCGGCCACCTCGCGCAGCCGTTCGCAGTAGGCGAGCAGCCACGCGTGCGCGGTCTGGCCGCGCTCGATGACGCCATC
This sequence comes from Variovorax sp. Root434, assembly GCF_001426595.1. NCBI lineage: Bacteria > Pseudomonadati > Pseudomonadota > Betaproteobacteria > Burkholderiales > Comamonadaceae > Variovorax > Variovorax sp. Root434. The sequence goes on along the minus strand of NZ_LMEK01000006.1, from coordinate 366,883 downwards.
CCCGACCAACTGGCTCGCCTTCGCCTCGCTCACGCCGACGAGCACGGCGAACTCCGCTTGCGTGATGCCCACACCCATAGCCTCAACTACCTTCACTTAACCCCCTTGGGAAGGTCGGCGAACAGTCCGAGGACGCGGTTCGAATTACCCGCACGGCAAGCCTCCAGGAGGGACCCGCGACCCGACGAGGCGCCGCCCCTCGATGGGGCGCGAGGGCGAGAGGTGCCGCGATGCGACATGCCGAGGCTGATGTTCATTCGCCCACCATCTTTCGAATGCGGTATCGGATGCGTCGCTCGATGTAGGGCTCAAGGTCGGCACGCTCAGCGACGCGCTCGCGCTTAATCCGTGAGTCGTAGACCGCATCGCGCACGAACATGAGGACGGGCCGCACGACGCCGCCCTGCGTGCCGGAAGCGGCCCAGATGCCGGGCGCGAGGTGCTGTGTCGGGCCACTGCGTAGGCGACCGAAGGCAACGAAGAACCGCACGCCCTCGCGGTCCTTTGTTCCCTTGTGCAGCCGCGCCTTGCGCCTGTCCGTCATGTTGGCCCTGTAGCCCTGCTCTCCCATCGCCTGGAAGTAGGACAGCAAGCGCACGAGGAAACCACCGCGCAAGTTGCCGCGCCCGTCATCGCTGCCGGGGAACGGTGTCGCCGGGATAGCTGTCTGGTAGCCCGAGGGAAGGATGCCCACGCGGCGCAGCGCTGCCTCGCTGCGCTTGTCTCGCCGCGGCCCGCCGAACTCTTGCGCCTGGAGAATCTTCTGCGGGTCCACGCCCTTGCCGCCGTAGTAGGTCGGCTCGATGTCCACGCTCAATCGGGCGGGCGTGGCCTTGCGCACGTACACGCTCTTGAGGATGTACGACGTTGGACGGTCGAACTGCTCGCTCATTTCGCGCTGCCACTCGCGCCGCGTGCGGAAGCCACCATCGTTCAAGCCCTCGGCATACGCCTGCTTGGCCTGCTGGCCCGACAGCTTGGCGAGCTGCTGCTGCACGCTGGCGAGGCCGCTGCCGCTGAAACCAACGCTCACGCGCATACGACCTCCCTCGCAACTTCGGCGGCACGCTTCACCACCCGTGCGGTGAACGCGAGATAGCTCTCGCCGCGGCCCATCGAGAAGGCGGCTTCATCCCACACGCCGAGGCCCAGCTCCCGCGCCTTCGCGTCGATGCCGCTGCGCGTCTCATGCCATGGGCCGGCGATTGCACCTTGCGTTCGGGGCTCATCACGCCAACGCTCGTTGCGAAGCCAAGTCGCGAACTCGAGCACGAACTCACCGCCGTCCTTCGTCCATCTCTTGCTAAGCCTTTGGGCCTCGATGGCCGAGCGCATCGTCCGCTGCAGCGCGGCGCTCGGCGCCATCCGCCGGTACCGGCGTTCTGCCTTCAGCCGGTTGTCGTGGTTCGGGTAGATCGCCCAAAGTTCTTCAAACCCGGTCGCCCCCCCGCCGGGGGGTAGGGGGGTATGGTTCATGATGGTTCCTGAAGATTCGGGTGTCATAGCTGTGTCACCCCATGCGTCACTGGTGTCACCCCTCGCGTCACCGTTGACACCCCTCGCGCCCTCTTCATGGGGTGTCAATCTGTCACCCGTGTGGATAACTTCGGTGTCCTTCAGGGGTGTCAATCTGTCACCCGTGGAATCCTCGGCGTCGTCCGGCAGGGGTGACACATTGACACCCCTCGCAGGAAGGTCGGCACCGCCCACCCATGCCGCGCTGACGCGGTATTCGTTGGTCGAGCCGCGGCGGCCCGTGGCGGCGCTGACCAGCTCCAGCCAGCCCGACGCCACCATCTTGCCGATCTGCCGCTGCACGGTGCGCCGGCTCTGGCGCGTCTTGCGGGCCAGTTCGTCCACCGAGGGCCATATGCGCGTGCCGTCGTCGCTTGCGTGATCCGCCATCGCAAGCGCGAGCAGCATCTCGCTGCCGCCATCGGGATAGCGATCAAAGATCATCGTCATCAGCCGGATGCTCATGGCGTCGTACGCCCTCCCCGGTCAGGCATTGCGCCCACGCTCATACCTTCGGTGCCTCCCGCATGAGGCCGCGCAGCGCGCCGAGGCTGTGCCCGATGTGTGCCGACAGCTCGGCCGCCATGTGCTCGGCCTTGCGCATCTGATTGCGGGAGACGCCGACTTCGCGGCGCAGCAGCGCCTCGCCCATCGCCTGCACGAAGTCGGCATAGGCCATCTGCAGACGCACGAGCGTGTCGAGCGGTTCGCCCTCGGCATACACCGGCGTGGCGAGGCTGCAGGTATGACCAAGCTCGCCGGCCATCGCGTGCAGGATGGCAAAGTCGCGGCTTTGCCACTGCATCTCGATGGCATCCCGTAGGGTGAGGTGATGGGTCTTGTTCTGCGGGTTGACTTTGTGCGTCAACGTGTTCGGGTTGTGACTCATGCGCTTGGCAAGTGCGCCAATGCCACCGGAGTAGCCATGCGCGGTGTCATAGGCAGCGACGGCGGCATCGTGACCGCGAAGCTTGTCGGGCACGGGCTCGTCGGCGCCATAGCCATGCGCCTCGTCGATTGAGATATTCGTTCTCATGCAAACCTCATTGAAAAACAGCCCCCAAGCCACGGAAGCCGCAGCCCCCACGGTTGCGGAGCGCATAGACGCCATCGAGCAATTCCTGCAGCAGCTCGTGCTGTTGCTGGAAGTCGAGCCGGACCTGAATCGCGAGTCCGTCGCCGCGTGGATCGAGATAACGAACAGCAGCGCCAGCGCACACGGGCTGCAATCGATGCGCGAGCGCGCCGCGATGGAGCAGCTTTGCTCTCGCGTTCTGAACTTCCCGCTCGACGTGGAGAGAGCCACGCCGGCAGTGCGACCATCATGAATTCGCTCGTGGCCGAGGTATCGTCCATCGCGACCGATGTGCCAGGCCCGCCCGTAAGGGGGCGCGGCTCAAGGGGCAAGGTCGCACCGGCAGGATCGACCGGTGGATCTCGTCGGGTGGCGCCAAATCCAAACGCGCTGCGCAGGATGCTGGACACCTTGAGAATCCTGACGGCACCGTGGATGCGATCGAGCACGCTGATGTCCGGGAATGTTGCCGCGCTATCCTTCATGCGGACCTTTCGCGCACAGATTCGCGGGCGCGTCCCGCAGGAAGTACGAGGCATACACAGGGTCTTCGTGGATGCGGTCGTGCTCCGCGAGCAAATCGCCGTTGGGATGGAAAATCTGAAGAACGGACCGGCGCAGCTCACCCTCGCCGCGCTGGCATTCAACGAGGACAACCTCCGCAACCCTGACCGAAAGCGGCGGCATGGCACATGGCAACGAGTGCGTGCCTTGGGATGGCTCATGCATGAACACCCGCCTTTCGAGCGCACCCAGCACCCCCCGCTGTTTCCGCTCCTTCCGCACACAACACCGGGAGCAGCGCGTCCCCGTAAACGTGGTCATAGCCAATGCGCAAGCCACGCGATGCGGAGAAAGCAATCACTCTGGCCGCCATCTCTGGGGGTAGCGTCTGCCCTCTCTCGTAGTGACCTACGTTGCCCTGCGTGCAACCGATTCCATCGGCCAGCACTTGTTGCGTCACTCCGAGACGCTCGCGAATGGGTTTCAGGTGGTGCATATCAATTTAGTAGCTTTGCTGCTATGTTACCTTAATAGCGATGCTGCTTGTCAAGATAAATAGCGTCGCTACAGTTTTCCCGGTGAACAACGACGACAACAACTCACTCGAAAGCTGGCAGCGCGAAGACGCAGCGCGACTGCTTGCCCTCTACAAGGCATACAGGGCTGCGGGCGGGCTGAAGCAGGACGATTTCGCAGCCAAGTACGGGCTTCGCTCCCAAGCCAACCTTGGGCATTACCTGCACGGCCGTCGCCCGCTGAACATCGAGCAAGCCACGAACTTTTCTCGTGGATTGAATGTGCCCATCGACCAGTTCAGTCCCACTATTGCCGCGCAGATTGCGGGCGCCGCTCAGGCCATCGGGGCACACCCACCCTCGGACGTGGATGCGGAATTTGTCGCAGTCCAACGCTTGACGGTGCGCCTCTCGGCAGGCCCAGGCGCAGCGGCGGTCGTTGCAGAAGTCGAGGGTTCGCTTCAATTCCGCCGCGACTTTCTTTCGTCTTGCGGGGCATCACGAGAGTCAGCTCGAATCGTTCACGTCGTCGGCACCAGCATGGAGCCAACCATCGTGGACGGCGCGGTGCTGTTGGTGAACACGCGCAATCGCGAGCCACGCACGGGCTCCATCTTTGCGATGGCCTATGGCGACGATCTGATCGTCAAACGGCTTGTTCAATCCCCGTCTGGATGGGTGGCACGCTCTGACAACCCGGACGGCAATCCCGACATTCCCATCGACAACAGCCACCACGTCGAAATCATCGGCCGGGCAGTTTGGATGGGCGCAAAGCTGTAGCACTACCTCCTCCTCTCGCGTCGCCGTGGTAGAAAAGCACTCGCTTGAAAACACGAATACGACGGAGGAGAAAATGAAACTGCTCGCACTCTTGCCGCTGGCTCTTGCCATGGCATCGGCCTCGGCGCAGGTCTACAAATGCCCGGACTCAACCGGCAAACTTCAGTTCCAGCAGACGCCATGCGCCAGCGGCAGCGGAACGAAATTGGACGTTCGGCCTGCATCGGGCGACGCGCCGAACGCCTCGCAAAATACCGCCACACCCCAGGCGGCCACCGCAAAGGCGGGTGAAAAAAAGTCCTTCACAGATACGCTCGCCGAGGAGCGTTTGCAGCGCGAACGCTGGGTCCGCCTGAACGACGCCAAGCTCGACGCTGATCGCATCCGCAATTCGTGCGAACGAGAACAGCGAGCGATCCAAGCGCGGCAAGCCTCGTCGAACAACAACAACCTTGCAGGCGCGACTCGCGATCAGGCCATTGCGGCCGAAATGCAAGCCGCCGCAACTACCTGTCAAAACCGCGTCTCTGGAGCAGATCGACTTGTGGATCGCTATCAAGGCGAGTGCGACCGCATGGGCTGCAGAGCACCAGGCACCTAAAAGCAGCCTTGCTACTTTATTTTGTAACAGAAGCAGCATTGCTATTGTCTTATAAAAGCAGCATAGCTACTATTTGTCCATCCCAACACGGAGATGGACATGGACCTCATTGGACGAAACAAAGCCGCGCGAGTAGCGCATCGACGCGCGCCCACCACACAGGCTGTGGCTCAGCGCCGCTACCGCTGCACGTATACGCCGCGCGACGCGCTCGGCCATCTCAACCCCTCGGAAACCGGCGCCGCGCCGTTCGTGCAGTTCCGCGCGGTCAACGCGGCTGAAGCACTCGAGATCGCCCTTCGCGTTACCGGATGCCCGGTGATCGAAGCGACCCGCATCGAGGGCTAAGCAATGGCTCGGGTGCAAACCAACCACGCGGCTTCGGGCCGCACCGCGCCCTTTGTAGCGACCCGTTCGGCGCGCGTCGAAATCTGGATGCGCATCAACGGTCGTCGCCGCCAGGCGTTCTATCGCTGCAAGCTGGCAGGTGTCACAACGTGGCAAGCCATGGGTGTGCCACTCGCAGAAAGGGCACTTAAGGCCGGAAGCATCGACCTCCCCGGTCTGGCTGACGCATCTGTCGAGCGCTACGCCGAAGGCGAGGCACCAGTTCATCCGATGGCCGCGGAATTCGCCGAGCGCGCGCGCGTCCTCAACGGCGAGATTGACGCCCTCAACATCACCGCACGAGGTGCGGCATGAACGCGCCCGTTCGCCTCATCAGCGAGTGGCAGACGCATCTGAAGTTCTGCGGCCGTGAGCCGAAGACCCTCGAAGAGCTTGCCATCGCGACGGCCGACTACGAGAACCGCCGACGCCTCGCCGAAATCAAGGCGCTGCGCGTGAAGCTCGGTCTTCTCGACCAGTTTCTGCCGGCACTCGCCGCGCGCGGAATCAACCTCGCGCATCGCAACCTCTGCACCTACGACCACGGGAAGACGCTGCGGATTCAACCTGCAGTGTGTTCGGGCGACGACAAGCTCTTTGCCGCGCTCGTCGAACTCGGCTTCCGCGAAATCGAGCGCAAGACGTGGGGCAGCAAAGAAGAACAGGTGAAGCTTAAACACGGGCGCTCGCTCGTGCTCGCCATCGATGTTGCCAAGGCCGAGGCGCCCACGCCGGCACCTGTTGCGCAGGCAGTCGCAGCATGAGCACCGCGAGCAAAACCACCCTTCCCAGCCTCGCGGAGCTGAAGGCGCAGTTGGCAGCAGCTCTGGCAGCGAAGGCCATTACAGAGGCAATCGCGACCTACCAAGAGGCCGGGTATGGCTCGCTCGTGACCGAGCCGCTTTGCGACGCGCTCGCGAACGTCAACTTCTCGCTTCGGCAGGTGAAGACATGAGCGCCGCGCACCCCACGCCCGCCCCGTCCGTCCGCAGCAACCGCGCCGATGTACGCAATCCGATGCTGAAGCTGCCCGAGGTGCGCGATGAATTTGATGCGCTCCCACCAGAGGCACGCACCGCGCTCGTGAGGATGCTTCGCGTGATAAGCCGTGCATGCCGCGAGAGCGCTGTGCATGCCTATCAAACGCGCAAGCCGCCTATGTACACGTACTGGCAGGGCCTCGCCGTCAACACCCGGCACCTTGCCCTCGCCGGCCGCGCCACGGTCGCGAAGACTCGCAGGAGCTGATCGCGTGGCCTTCCTCTTCCGCTGCCCCGAGTGCCGCACGCGCCGCCGCAGCTATGGCCTCTTCACGCAGCACCTGCGCGAAACCGGTCATCGCTTGTGCCGGTGCGGCGGATACCACTACGAGCACCGCCCGGGTTCGCCGTACTGCGAGCGCAACCCGATGAGCGCGGCCCTGCTCGCGAGCCGGCACGGCGCCTCTGACGAAGAGGTGTTCGATATCGCGCTCGAAATCGCCCTCACAACCCCGGGCCGCGCCGTCGCGGCCTGCCCCTTCTGAAAGGCCAGCCATGCGCTCGACCTCTCTCCACCAAACCGGCAATGGCCTCATGAGGACATCGCCTGTTGCGCCCTCCCCGCGCGCCCTCGCGACCGCTGCCGCGGTGGCGGTCTTCATCGTCCTGCCCATCGTGCTCGCCGCGATGGTTGTCTATGGCTGGAGCACTCCATGATCGTGATTACCTCCCCACGCCCGCGCCGGCCCAAGCAGCCACTGCGCACCGGTCCGGTCGGCGGCCTCTCTGACCACCGCTTCCACTACACGCCGAGCTTCGCGACGGACATCCGCAAGACGCTCAAGCGCGCTGCCGCCGAGATGAAGCGAGGTGCCCAAGCGTGACGACAACGACCACCGGCCTTTTCTTCGTGGGAAAGGACTACCCCTCGCGCCCCGCCGTCACCGAGCACCGCAACGATGCCGGCGACTTCGTGCTGAAGATGCGCGTTGTCGACAACCAAGGTCCTCGCGCTGTCGAGGGCTACGTCGTGCGCTGGATCGGCCCCGAGGCCGCCGCATGGCGCGCAAGGCATCCCGCACTCAAGGCCGGCGACGCGCTGCGCCTGGAACTCATCAATCCCCGGTCGATGCCCGGCGTCCACACGCCGGAAATCCACGCCGCCATCCGCGCATGCGAGCTGATGCCGGCACGCGCGCCCGCCGCACCTCAAGCCGCGTAGCAGCGGCATCACGAGCACAACGACATGCCTTTCCCCATCACCCCACTCGCCACCATCGAACGCGAGGCCAAGGCCGCCGCCGAAGAGGGCAAGACGCCCAACGACGCATGCCGGTATCCCTTTGCCGATCCAGCCGGCGAAGCGTTCATGCGCTTCTACAACGAGCACCGCGAAGCTCTTCGCGCCAACGCAGCACACAGCATTGCGGAGGTGTCGCAATGACGTGGATGCTCACCGCCAGCGGCGCCGAGTACCACCTCGCCGGCCCGGCCGCACTCGCCGCGTGTGGCCGCCCGGTGAACATCGAGGACGTTGCTCATCATCTGGCCATCGTGGCCCAGTTCAACGGCGCCACCTCGCGCCCCTACAGCGTGGCCGAGCACAGCCTTCTGTGCGCGGACATCGCCCGCCGTTCTGGCGCCTCGGTGTTCGTGGAAATTGCAGCGCTGATGCACGACGCGCACGAGGCCTACACGAACGACCTCATCAGCCCCGCCAAGCAGGCGGTGAACGGCTTCAGCATGGGAACCGCAGGCATTGAGGCCTGGACGATGTTCGAAGCCGATCACGCCAAGACCGTGCGCGAACATTTCAAGCTGCTTTCCGTCTTCGCCGGCAACAAACAGCTCTTGCGCTCCATCGACTCGCAGGCCCTCGCCACTGCGCGGCGCGACCTCACCCCGCACGATCCCTCGCGGCATCTTCCGTGGCCCATCCTCGGCGACGGCACGGTGCAGCCCGTGGCGCCCGCCGAATGGGTGCGCCTCGACTCGCCCGAGCGCGAGGTCAAGACGTGGAAGGACTGGCGCGCGGAATTCCACGACCGGTATCTGTCGTTGCAGGTTCGCCGGACGCTCGCTGGACTGGGGGCCAAGAAGTGAAAACCGTTGACCTCTTTGCAGGTGCCGGCGGCTTCACCACTGGCGCCGAGCTGGCAGGCTGCACCGTCGTGTGGGCCGCGAACCACTGGCCCGCCGCCGTGAAGATCCACGCCGCGAACCATCCCCACACCGTGCACGCATGCCAAGACTTGCAACAGACCGACTGGCGCACCGTGCCCGCTCACGATCTGCTTCTGGCCTCCCCCGCCTGCCAAGGTCACAGCCCGGCACGAGGCAAGGAAAAGCCGCACCACGACGCGCTGCGCAGCACCGCGTTTGCCGTTATCTCGGCCGTCGAGCATCACCGGCCTCCGGTGTTCATCGTTGAGAACGTGCCCGAGTTCGAAGACTGGGTGCTCTATCGTGCGTGGTGCCTCGCTGCAGAAGCCCTCGGGTACTCGCTGGCACCGATGGTGATCGATGCGGCCAATCACGGCGTCCCGCAGCACCGCTGCCGCCTCTTCATCGTCGGCACGCGCAGCAAGCACCCCATCACGTTGAAGCTGCCCCAACGCGAGCACACGCCCGCGAGCGCCATCGTGAATTTCGACGCCGGCAAGTGGTCGCCTATCCGCACCGCGAAGCGCAGCCCGGCAACATTGCGGCGCATCCACCAAGGCCGCAAAGACCTCGGCTGCGGTCGCTTCCTGATCCCGTACTACAGCAGCGGCTCGGGCCTTACCGGTCGAAGCCTCGGCCGCCCCATCGGCACCATCACCACAGTTGACCGCTGGGGCGTGGTACGCGGCAACCGCATGCGGATGCTGCGTGCCGACGAAGCGCGCGCCGCGATGGGCTTCCCCGCGGACTACCAGCTCCCACCGCAGCACAAGGCCGCTATGCACATGCTCGGCAATGCCGTGTGCCCACCGGTCGCGCGCGATGTGATCACCGGAATCATGGAGGCCGCATGAAGCGCCGCCCGCACATCCCCCGCGTGGACCCCGCCATCTGGGCGCTGCTCGTGCAAGCTCGGCAGGACACGCCCGCCGAAACCGTCACGGAAACGATGACGAAGCTGCACGATGCCTTCTGCCAGCTCCGCGCCGGCACGATGGATGACGACATGTTCGACCGCCTCGCGGCTTGCATCAATGTCGGCCTCGTGCGCGCCGAGCAGATCGACCCCGTTTGCGTCGCACCGCTGGCCGCCGCGCGCGACGCAATGATCCGCTGCGACGGCATTCGCGGCCGGCATGGTCACTACGGCTTCGACGGACTCGGCCTGCAAGCCATTGCCGCCGGACTGGAGGTCTACGAAGAAATCTTGCGCCACAGCACGCCGCAGCAGATGGCCGAGGCCGCAGGAATTTCCCATCACCTCATCCGATGCCAGGCCGCAAGCCAGGCGCGCGCAGTCGCACAAGGGGAGGCATCGCATGGCACCGCCTGAAGCCATCTGCACCAGCCCGCTTCGCGTGCACGACGTGCCCGGCACGCCGCACCCGCTCGCCGGCCCGATCTACACGGCGCCGCCCCTCCCCACCGCGTGCAACGGATGCGCCCGCCGCGGCGACGCAATGGGCGCCGTCGCGCGCGGAGCCGTCGAGTGCAGCCACATCGCATGCCCTCACCGCAAGCACATCACCGCGCAACCGAGCGCACAAGGAGTTCGCTTTGACGAATAACATCACCCCCGAAGCACAGCTGGGCGACGCAGCAATCTCGGCCATCGTGAAGGCCGCATTTGACTGGGCCAGCGAACGCACGGTCAACGACTGGGACGAAGCCACATTGGCAAAGGCCATCGCAAGCCACGCCGGTGACTGGCCGGGCTGCGGGGAATGCGATCACGATTGCGACGAACCGTGCATGCCGCACACGGTCGCCGACATACACCGTGCCATCGACTCCCGAATCGCACAGCTCGTTCACGACGGCAAGCTGCACGCCTACATCGGATACGCGCCGCCGGCAGGCTGGAAGCCAGTCGCTCCACCTCGCACGCGTCGCCGTCCCGTTAACGTCAATGACGAACTGACGACGAGTTTCTGCGACACGCTCGATGGCACAAGGTGGCGCCGCTTGATGGCCTTCCGCGACGTGAGCGCCGAATGCAATCGACAGGATGAGCAGTGGGGCGGCGCGGACCACGATGACGGGCACGGCGCCGCCGCATGGGCGCACTACCTCGAAAAGCAACTATGCCAGCTCAGCGCTCAAGCCTGCCGGCCCCGCGACCGCCTAGTGAAGATCGCCGCCCTTGCAATCGCAGCCATCGGAAACGCCGATCGTATCGAGGCTCGCTCGAAAGGCGGCGCAGCATGAGCCGCAGCGGATACAGCGACGACTACGACGAGGACGGCACTGGCGGCCTCTGGCGCGGCGCCGTAAGGCGTGCCATCCAAGGCAAACGCGGCCAGGCTGCGCTGCACGAGCTGGCGAAGGCGCTGGATGCTATGCCGGCCAAAACGCTGGCCGCGGAATCATTGATGACGGAAGAAGGCGAGTTCTGCACGCTCGGCGTGCTGGGCCAAGCTCGCGGCCTCGGCATGGAGCCTATCGACCCCGAGGACTGGGATGCAGTCGCCAAGGCCTTCAACCTCGCTCCGGCCATGGTGCGCGAAATCGTCTACGAGAACGACGAGCACATCGAATCGCACAAATGGGTCGACGTGGAATTCTGCGGCCCGGTGCGCCCCTACTACCCCGAGTACGGGCGTCACCGCAGGGACGTGCGCGTAGAAACGTCTGCCGACGAAATCGCTCGCCAGCGCTGGGCCCATATGCGCGAATGGGTCGCGAAGCACACGATCATCCCGAAAGGCCGACCATGACCCTTACCGTGGACGTGCCAGGCGCGGCCGAACTGTTGAAGATTCACCCGGAGACGGTGAAGAAGATGATCCACAAGGGCGAGCTGCCCGCCGCCCAGGTCGGCCGTGCATACGTGATGATGACGAAGGACGTGCTCGACTTCATCGAGAACGCGGTCATTCGAGACACCGCAGCGCGGATGCGTAGGCCCTCAAAGTCACCAAAGCCGCGCCGCCAGGTCGCTGCCTCGTAGGTTCGCATACCGCATCATCATGCGGTGCGACTTGTGGCCGGTGATCTTCATGATCTGAGTTTCGGAGAGAGTCGTCTTTTCGAAAAGACGACTCGTTGCCTCGTGCCGGAGGTCGTGAAACTTCAGGCCCGGACACTTCGCCGCCTCGAAAATCCCGATGAACAGCTTCGACAAATAATCCGAAGTTCTGTCGAGTTTTGTCGAACTGGTGTCTCCATCCCACCACGGAAACATGACATCGCGCCCCTTTGCACCGGCCGCAACTCGAATCTCTGAGTAGGCTGTCAGCGCCTGCACGGCCACGCTGGAGAGCGGCACCTGTCGCTTGTCGCCGTTCTTCGTCTTGTCGAGGAAGGCCGTGCGCTTGCCGAGGTCGATCTGATCGAGCGTCAGTGTGAACATCTCGCGCAGCCGCATTGCCGACTCTACGGCCAGGACGAAAAGGCACCAGAGGCCCTTCGGATCGTCCAACGTCAAAGGCCGCTGCTTCCGGGGAAGGATGCCGCCGACGATCACCGCGGAAACCCGCTCGAATTCACCAGGCTCCAGACGCCTATCGCGCTCGACATCAACCCGGGCGCCGCCGGCGAGCGCCGCATCGGTCTTGGTGTACTGGGCGTAGCCATCGGGCAGCGTGCGCAGCGGGTGGTCGGGCATCACCAAGTGACCCTTGCGCATGCCCCAGTCAGTACAGCGTGCCAATGCCCCCACCTTCGCGCGGATGGTGGCCGGAGCAAGCTTATCGAGGCGCTTCATCTCCGAGATCCAGTCATCGACCCAGCCGGCCGTGATGGCAGTCAGCCGGGCCGCCCCCTTGGTCTTGATGATCGTTCCAAGCGCGGCCCGATCCTTTGACTTCGGGTGCGCATCACGCTCGTACTCTCGCACGAGGTCGGCGATGGTGACGATGCGCGAAGGTACTTGCAGCTCTGTGGGCACTATGCCCTTATCGAGCAGCTTCTCGACCCGAGCGACGAACGCATCGCCCTCAGTCTCATCGGCAAAGGTGAGATAGATCGGCTTGTCGAGCAAGCCAGCGCGCTTGATGACGTATTCCCAGCCATTCGGCCGCTGCCGCTTCCCCGCCATGTTGCTCCCCGCGTGTCCGTGAAGCTACGCACTTTACGCGATTCGCACGGGTGGTAGATCGCTGTTTTTGGTTGGCAAAGGCTGTTCTAGGCTGTCACTCCGGGCGGCAAAGTGGGCAAAGAAAAAGGGCCTAGATCGCTCTAAGCCCTTGATTTTAATAGTATTTCGGGTGGTGGGTGCTGAGGGGCTCGAACCCCCGACCTACGCCTTGTAAGGGCGCCGCTCTACCAACTGAGCTAAGCACCCCACCGGGAATACTTTCCGAGTCTAACGTCTTAGTTCAGCGCGTCTTTCAGCGCCTTGCCCGGACGGAACTTCGGGATCTTGGCTGCCTTGATTTTAATCGCGTCGCCGGTGCGGGGATTTCGGCCGGTGCGGGCCGCGCGCTTGCCTACTGCAAAAGTGCCGAAACCGACGAGCGAAACGGAGCCGCCTTTCTTGAGCGTGGTGCGAATGGCGCCAATAGTGGATTCGAGTGCACGCGTCGCTGCGGCTTTGGAAATATCGGCGTTCTTTGCGATGTGCTCAATCAGTTCGGTCTTGTTCACAAGGGCCCCTTGTAGGAAAAAGTTGGTCGGCTTCCGTCAGCTGCGACCTGGCCGCAAACGATGCGACCCCAGAGCCTGGCAAGACTGACGCCTCGGCAGCGCGCTGCCAGCGAGGATTACAACCACTGGTCTGCAGGGTGTCAATAAGACGCGAGGCCATGCCGATCAGCGGAGCGCGCGATTTTAGAGGCCTTTCGTGAAGCCCTTTTTCAGGGCGGCTCAAAGGGCGGCGGCGATCGCCTTGCCCACGTCGCTGGTGCTGCCCGTTCCGCCGATGTCGGGGGTGCGCGGCGCTCCGCTTTGGGGCGCGAGCACCTTTTCGATGGTCGAAAGAATGGCGTCGTGCGCCTGCTTGTGGCCCAGGAACTCCAGCATCATCGCGCCGCACCAGATCTGCCCGATCGGGTTGGCGATGCCCTTGCCGGCGATGTCGGGCGCCGAGCCATGCACCGGCTCGAACAGCGACGGCGCGGTGCGATCGGGATTCAGGTTGGCGCTCGGCGCGATGCCGATGGTGCCGGTGCAGGCCGGCCCCAGGTCCGACAGGATGTCGCCGAACAGGTTGCTCGCCACCACCACGTCGAAGAAGTCGGGCCGCTGCACGAAGTGCGCCGTGAGGATGTCGATGTGGAACTTGTCGAGCTTGATGCCCGGGTAGTTCTTGCCCATCTCCGCCACGCGCTCGTCCCAGTACGGCATGGTGATCGAGATGCCGTTCGACTTGGTAGCGCTGGTCAGGTGCTTCTTCGGCCGCGACTGCGCGAGCTCGAAGGCGAACTTCAGCACCCGGTCGACGCCGATGCGCGACATCACGGTTTCCTGCACCACGATCTCGCGCGGCGTGCCCTGGTACATGCGTCCGCCGATGCTCGAGTATTCGCCCTCGGTGTTCTCGCGCACGATGTACATGTCGATCTCGCCGGGCTCGCGCGGCGTGCCGTCGCGCCGCACCACGGGCGCGATGATGCCGGGCATCAGGCGCGCGGGACGCAGGTTGATGTACTGGTCGAACTCGCGGCGGAACATCAGCAGCGAGCCCCACAGCGAGATGTGGTCGGCGATCTTCTCGGGCCATCCGACCGCGCCGAAGAAGATGGCGTCGTGCCCGCCGATCTGGTCCTTCCAGTTGTCGGGCAGCATCTGGCCATGCTTCTCGTAGTAGTCCCAGCTCGAGAAGTCGAAGTGGTCGAACTTCAGGTCGATGCCGAATTTGCGCGCCGCAGCATCGAGCACGCGCAGGCCCTCGGGCATGGTTTCCTTGCCGATGCCGTCACCGGCGATGACTGCGATTCTGTGGGTGCTCATGGTGTGGCTCCTGCTCGTTCTAGATGGGTGAAAGGCGAAAAGAATGCCTGCGCCTCGGCGAGCAACTCGCCCGGCGCTTCTTCGGGAACGTAATGACCGCACGGCAACGCGCGGCCCGACACTTCTGCCGCGCGTTCGCGCCACAGCGCGAGCACGTCGAAGGCCTTGCCGACCGCACCGTGCTCGCCCCACAGCACGCGCAGCGGCTGTGCCAGGCGCTGGCCGGCGGCGATGTCGGCGTGGTCGTGCACGAGATCGATGGTGGCGGAGGCGCGATAGTCCTCGCAGATGGATTCGGCCGTGCCCGCGATGCCGGCGCAGCGCTCGTATTCGGCCAGCACCTCGGGCGCGAAGGGCGCGAGGCCGGCATGCCGCCCGCCCATCACGCTGCGCACGTAGCGCACGGGGTCGGACGCGATCAGCGCCTCGGGCAATGGCGGCGGCTGGATCAGGAAGAACCAGTGCCAGTAGGCCTTGGCGAAGGCTTCGGAGGTGTGCTCGTACATCGCGAGCGTGGGTGCGATGTCCAGCAGCAGCATCCGCTCGACTGCGGCGGGATGGTCCGCGGCGAGCCGGTGCGCCACGCGCGCGCCGCGGTCATGAGCCAGCACGCCGAAACGTTCGAAACCGTGGTGCCGCATGGCGGCGAGCGCGTCGAGCGCCATCTCGCGCTTGCTGTAGACGATGTGCTCGGCATCGGCCGCCGGCCGGCCAGAATCTCCATACCCGCGCAGGTCGACGGCGACCACGGTGAACCGCTCGGCCAGCGCCGGAGCCACGCGATGCCAGACCGCATGCGTCTGCGGATGGCCGTGCAGCAACAGCAAGGGAGCGCCGCGCCCGCCGATACGGCCGTGGATGCGCACGCCATTGCGCTCGATGTCGAAAGTGGGAAAGGAGAGGAAGGAAGCCGTCACGCAAACGATTGTGCGTTGCGCCCGGACGATCATCAAGCAACAATCAGCCAATTCATACTTTCCGATATGGCATGAATCCTCTCTCGATGGATCGTGGCGACCTGGCACTGGTGCTGGCCATTCGCGACCAGGGCAGCCTGGCGGGCGCAGCGGCCACGCTCGACGTCGTGCCCTCGGTCATCACCAAGCGGCTGGGTGCGCTGGAGGCGCGCCTGGGCCAGCGCCTTTTCGAGCGCACCACCCGGCGGCTCAGCGTCACGGCCGAGGGCGAGGCGGTCTGCCTGCATGCGCGAGCGCTGCTCGACGGCTTCGCCGCGCTCGAAAGCGAACTCGGAGAACGCCAGAACGAACTGACCGGCACCGTCCGCCTGGCCGCGACCTTCGGCTTCGGCCGCCGCTGGCTGGGGCCGGCGCTGGCCGCCTTCCAGGAGCGGCACCCTGCACTGCAGATCGAACTGCTGCTGACCGAGCAACTGCCCGACCTCGGCGCCGAGGGCTACGACGGCGCGGTCTGGCTCTGGGCGGTGCAGCAGCGCCGTGCGGCCGACTGGATCTCGCGGCGCATCGCGCGCAACCAGCGCGTGCTGGCCGCCTCGCCCGCCTACCTGAAGCGCCGCGGCACGCCGGGCACCGTCGAGGCGCTGGCCTCGCACGACTGCCTGGTCGCGCGCGAGAACGGCGATGCCAGCCAGCGCCAGTACGCACTCTGGACCCTGCGCCATGTGCGCGACGGCAGCACGGCGCGCGTGCGTGTGCAGGGGCCGCTGGCCAGCAACTCGGGCGAGATGGTGCGCGACTGGTGCGTGGCCGGGCATGGCGTCATGCTGCGCAGCCTGTGGGACATCGCACCCCAACTCGCGAGCGGCGAACTGGTGCGCGTGCTGCCGCAATACGCGATGACGGAAGCAGACATCCACTGGATCGCGCCCTGGCGGCCGAAGACGCCGCGGCGGGTACGCCTGCTGGTCGATCACCTGGTGGAACAGTTTCGCGGCGAGCCCTGGAAGCCGGGCAAGGCCGATACGCGCTGAAGAGAAAAGCGCCGACGTTCAGCGGCCGTTGCGCACCACGAGGCTCACGCCCACCGCGGTGAGCGCAATGCCCAGCACCGTCACCAGCGTGATCGGCTCGGAGAACAACAGCCACGCCATCACGGCCGTGCAGGGCGGCACCAGGTACAGCAGGCTCGTGACGGCCGTGGCCGTGCCGCGCTGGATCAGCATGTAGAGCAGCGAACTGCCGCCCAGCGACAGCGCCAGCACCGACCAAGCCATCGCGCCGCCGGAGTGCAGGTTCCACTGGATGCTCTCCGACTCCAGCGCCGCAAAGGGCAATGTGACGAGCAGCGCGGCCGCCATCTGCACCGCGCTTGCACTGCGCACGTCGCAGGGCGCGACAAAGCGCTTCTGGTACAGCGTGCCCGCCGTGATCGATACCAGCGCCATCAGCGTGAGCGCCATCGTCAGCACGCTCACCTCGCCGCCCTGCCCGAGCTTGCGCAGCACCACGAGCACCAGGCCCGCGAAACCAAGCCCCAGCCCGACCCACTGCCGCTGCGAGATGCGGCCGCCGTGGAAAGACAGCCAGACCGCCGTCAGCACCGGCTGGATGCCGACCAGCAGCGCCACCAGCCCCGCGCCCATGCCTTCCCGCACCGCGGCCCACACACCGCCCAGGTAGCCGGCCTGCATCAGGATGCCCGTGACCGCCAGGTGCCCCCACTGCGCGCGCTGCTTTGGCCACGCGACCCGCGCGAGCGCGACCCACAGGCCGAAGCAGGCCAGCGACAACGCATAGCGCACGGCCAGGAACTTGAGGGGTGGCGCATACGGCATGCCGTAGCGCGCGACGATGAAGCCGGTGCTCCAGATCAACACGAAGACCGCCGGCATCGCCCGCAGCCAGCCCGCGCTGCGGACCGTGGCCGCCGCGGTCATTTGGTGCGGGCCCGGATTTCCGGAATGGCTTTCTGCAGGTAGTACACCATCGACCAGATCGTGAGCACGGCCGAGATCCAGATCAGCCACTGGCCCCAGACGCCGGTGTCGATCACCCGGAACAGGTGCCCGTCAAAAAGCAGGAATGGAATGGCGATCATCTGCACGGTCGTCTTGACCTTGCCGATCATGTGGACCGCCACGCTCTTGCTCGCGCCGATCTGCGCCATCCATTCGCGCAGCGCCGAGATGGCGATCTCGCGGCCGATGATGATCAGCGCCACGAACACGTCGGCCCGGTTCAGATGCACCAGCACCAGCAGCGAGGCGCAGACCAGGAACTTGTCGGCCACAGGATCGAGGAAGGCGCCGAAGGCCGAGGTCTGGTTGAGCCGGCGCGCCAGGAAGCCGTCGAGCCAGTCGGTGGCGGCGAAGACGATGAACATCACCGTGGCGATCAGGTTGCGCATCGGCTCGCTGATCGGAAGGTAGAACACGCCGACGATCAGGGGGATCGCGACGATGCGCGTCCAGGTCATGATGGTCGGCAGGGTCCAGAACATCGCTTGATTGTGTCATGGCGGCATTAACCCCCAGCGGGGTCACGCCCTCAATGCAAGGCCTTGTAGATTTCCTCCGCCAGGTCGGAGGCGATCCCCTCGACCGACGCGATGTCTTCCACGCTCGCCGCCGCCACGCCCCGGATGCCGCCGAAGCGCTGCAGCAGCCGCGCGCGCCGCTTCGGGCCGATGCCCGGAATATCTTCGAGCTGGCTGCCGCCGACCCGCACCTTGGCGCGCTTGGCCCGCATACCGGTGATGGCGAAGCGATGCGCCTCGTCGCGGATCTGGGCCACCAGCATCAACGCGGCCGAGTCCTTGCCCAGGTAGACCTTCTCGCGGCCGTCGGCGAACACGAGTTCCTCGAGCCCGACCTTGCGGCCCTCGCCCTTCTCGACCCCGACGATCAGCGACAGCGGCAGGCCCAGTTCGCTGAACACCTCGCGCGCCATCGACACCTGCCCCTTGCCGCCGTCGACCAGCACCAGGTCGGGCATGCGCGCGGCCTTGATCTTCACCGGCGCCTCGCTGCCGTCGCTCTCGGCGTCGCCCGGAGGCAGGGCGTCGGTCTCGGCCGCCATCGCCTCGGCCAGCTTGCCGTAGCGGCGGTGCAGCACCTGGCGCATGGCCGCGTAGTCGTCGCCGGGCGTGATGCCCTCGATGTTGTAGCGGCGGTACTCCTTGTTCTGCATGGCGTGGTGCTCGAACACCACGCATGAAGCCTGCGTCGCTTCACCCGCGGTGTGCGAGATGTCGAAGCATTCGACGCGGAAATTGTCGAGGTCGTCCGATGCCAGCTCCAGCGCATCGGCCAGCGCGCGCGTGCGCGCCTGCTGCGAGCCCTCCTCGGCGAGCAGCCGGGCCAGCTGCAACTTGGCGTTGGTCTCGGCCATTTCGAGCCAGTGCCGGCGCTGCTCGCGCGGCTGGAACACCGCCGTCACGCGCGTGCCGGCCTGCAGCGAAATCGCCTCGATCAGCTCGCGGCCCACCTGCTCGCTCAGCACCAGCGTGGCCGGCACCGGCACGTCGATGTAGTGCTGGGCAATGAAGGCCTCGAGCACCTGCACCTCGATCGGGTCGGCCGCGGCGGGCGGACCACCCTCTTCCTCATCGTCGAGTTCGCCGTGATGGATCTGCGCCGCGTCTTCCACGTGCACGGGAAAGTACGGCCGGTCGCCCAGGTGCCGGCCGCCGCGCACCATCGCCAGGTTCACGCAGGCCTTGCCGCCCTGCACCTTCACGGCCAGGATGTCCACGTCCTTGTCGGACGCGATCTCGATCGACTGCTGGTGCAACACGCGTGAGATGGCGGACATCTGGTTGCGCAGCTCGGCCGCCTGCTCGAACTCGAGCTTCTCGGCGTGCGCCGTCATGCGCTGTTCGAGCTTGGAGAGGACGAGCTGCGTATCGCCCATCAGGAAGGCCTCGGCGCTGGCCACGTCCTGCGCATAGGCATCGGGCGCGACGTAGCCGACGCACGGCCCGCTGCAGCGCTTGATCTGGTACAGCAGGCAAGGCCGCGTGCGGTTGGCGTACACCGTGTCTTCACAGGTGCGCAGGCGGAACACTTTCTGCAGCAGCTGGATCGATTCCTTCACCGCCCAGGCGCTCGGGTACGGCCCGAAGTAGCGGTGCTTCTTGTCGACCGCGCCGCGGTAGTACGCCAGCCGGGGGAACTGGTGCGACGCGATCTTGAGATAGGGGTAGCTCTTGTCGTCGCGAAACAGGATGTTGTAGCGCGGCTTGAGCGTCTTGATCAGGTTGTTCTCGAGCAGCAGCGCCTCGGCCTCGGAGCGCACCACCGTGGTCTCCATGCGCACGATCTTCGAGATCATGTGGCCGATGCGGGTGCCGCCGTGGTTCTTCTGGAAGTAGTTGGCGACCCGCTTCTTGAGGTTGCGCGCCTTGCCCACATAGAGCACCGCGCCGGCCGCGTCGAAGTAGCGGTAGACGCCCGGCAGCTGCGGCAGGGCCGCGACTTCGCTGAGCAATTGATCGGAATGCACGTCTGACATGGCAGCTATTGTGGCGCGCGGCACGCGGCCCGGCGCCCGCCTGCGCGCAAACCCCGGCGCGGCTGGAATGAAACCTGCTGAAGATGGCCACGGGCGCGAGGAGCGCCCGGGTTTTTCAACATATCTATTCGGGAAATCTGCATGAACAAGAACAACCGGCGCGCCTGGTGGGCACTCTCGCCCATCGCGCTCTCGCTGAGCCTCGCGGGCTGCGGCGGCGCCTCCCGCAATGACGCGCAAGACACGGCAACGACTCTTGCAACCATCGCCGCGATCAACGCGGCCAACCAGCCGGCCCAGCAGCCCGCCCCGCCCGCACCCGACAACGGCTGCCTCACCTCGACCGGCAACTCCTCCGTGGTGGTCGGCTCGGGGGATGCCGGCGATCCGGCCGCGCCCGAGGCGGCCTCGGGCTACGCGCCGGGGCACAAGCTGGTCTACGCGAAGAATTACATGGTCGTCGCCAACCACCCGCTGGCCACGCGCGCCGGCTGCGACGTGCTGAAGGCCGGCGGTAGCGCGGTCGATGCGGCGGTGGCCGTGCAGGCCGTGCTGGGGCTGGTCGAGCCGCAATCGAGCGGCCTGGGCGGCGGCGCCTTCATGCTCTATTACGACGCCGCGACGAAGAAGGTGCAGGCCTACGACGGCCGTGAGACCGCGCCCGCCGCGGCCACCGAGAACTACCTGCGCTACGTGGACGACGCCACCGACACCAGCCTGCCCAAGCCCGGCGGCGCGCGCGCCAGCGGTCGCTCGATCGGCACGCCCGGCGCGGTGCGCATGCTCGACATCGCCTACCAGGACCACGGCAAGCTGCCCTGGAAAGACCTCTTCGGCTACGGCATCACGCTGGCCTCCGACGGCTTCCTGATCGGCGGGCGCATGACCGCCGCCATCTCGTCGTCGGCCGCCAGCCTCAAGCGCGACGCCGAGGCCACGGCCTACTTCTTCAACGCCGACGGCACGCCGAAAGCGCTGGGCACCCGCCTGCAGAACCCGGCCTACGCCAAGACGCTGACCACCATCGCGACGCAAGGCGCCAACGCCTTCTACACGGGCGACATCGCCCAGGGTATCGTCGACAAGATCGGCGTCACGGCCGCCGCGAACGACGGCTCGGCCATCACCCCCGGCAAGACCACGCTGGCCGACCTGGCCAACTACAAGGCCAAGCGGCGCGACCCGGTCTGCGGCACCTATCGCGACTACTACGTGTGCAGCATGTCGCCGCCGTCCTCGGGCGGCATCGCGGTGGTGGCGAGCCTGGGCATCCTCGAGACCTTCAACCTGGGCCTGTACAAGCCGACCGCCATCGGCATCGAGGGAGGCAAGCCGACCGTGATGGGCGTGCACCTGGTGAGCGAGGCCGAGCGCCTGGCTTATGCAGACCGCGACAAGTACGTGGCCGACACCGACTTCGTCCCGCTGCCGGGCGGCTCGGTCGACACCTTGATCAACAAGCCCTATCTGCAGAGCCGCGCCAGCCTCATCAGCCTGGCGAAGAGCATGGGCGTTGCCCAGGCGGGCAACCTGGGCGCGGTGCCGCTGGGCATCGACAAGACCGAGGAGCATGGCACCACGCACTTCACCATCGTCGACAAGCAGGGCAACGTGGTGGTGATGACCACCACAGTGGAAAGCACGCTCGGCTCGTTCCACATGACGCAGGGCTTCATGCTGAACAACCAGCTGACCGACTTCTCGGCCAACCCGAACGACACGGTCGATCCGAGCATCAAGGTGGCCAACCGCGTCGCACCGGGCAAGCGCCCGCGCAGCACGATGGCGCCGACGCTGGTATTCAGGAAGCAGGCCGATGGCAACATGGGCGAATTCGTCATGGGCACCGGTTCGCCGGGCGGCGGCACCATCATCCAGTACGTCGTGAAGACGCTGGTCGGTGCGCTCGACTGGGGGCTCGACGCCCAGCAGGCCACGTCACTGGTCGACTTCGGCGCCTCCAACAGCGTGACCACCAATGTCGGCGGCGAGCATCCGAACATCGACGCGACGAACTCGGGCCTCAACGACCCGCTGGTCGCCGGGCTGATCGGACTGGGTCACAAGGTGTCGGTCTCGGCGCAGTCCAGCGGCGTGAGCACCATCATCCGCACCAGCGTCGGCGGCAAGACCGTGCTGACAGGCGGCGCCGACCCGCGGCGCGAAGGCATCGTGCTGGGCGATACCTTCACGCCCTGAGGGCGTTGGCCTGAACGAAGTAGTGCTCGCAGGCGTCGCTCATCGGCGCGCCTACTTCGCCAGCTCCGACACCAGCCGGTACAGGAACTCGCGGCCGTCATAAAGCCGCTGGATCTCGATGCGCTCGTCGAGCCCGTGCGCGCGCGCATCGGACGGCTCCAGGAACATGCCGGTCACGCCGTACATCGGGATGCCCGCGTTGCGCATGAAGCGGCTGTCGGTGGCGCCGGTGCTCATCGCAGGCACCACCGGCACGCCGGGCCACATCTGCTGTGTGAGCGACTCCACGGTCTTCACGAGGTCGCCGTTCAGCGGCGACGCCGGGCTGCGCAGCGGCTTGCCCATGTTGCGCACCACGATCTTGTCGTTGCCGACCGCCTGGGTCAGCAGGCGCTCCACTTCCTCGGGATCGTCGTGCGGCAGGATGCGGCAGTTGACCGTGGCCTTGGCCGATTGCGGCAGCGCGTTCTCGGCATGGCCGGCCTGCACCATCGTCGCGACACAAGTTGTGCGGAACTGCGCGCTGTAGGCCGGGTTGGCCGACATGCGATCGATGACCGCTGCGTCGGGGTTGCCCGCGCCCACCGCGCGCATGTCGTCGGCCAGCTGGCCGGTGGCGAACGGTGCGCTGCGCGCGAAGTAGGTCTTCGTGACGTCCGCGAGCTTCACCGGGAAGCTGAAGTTGCCCAGCCGCTCAAGCCCAGCGGACAGCGCATAGATAGGGTTGGTCTTGGTCGGCACCGAACTGTGGCCGCCCACGTCGCGCACCTCCAACATGTAGGTGGTGTACATCTTCTCGGCCACCTGCATGCGGTGCAGGTTGGGCTTGCCGCCGCGCAGCTCGCCGCCGCCGCCTTCGTTGATGCCGAACTCCGCCTGCAGCAGCTCGGGCTTGTTGTTGATGAGCCAGAAGGCGCCGTTGCTGAGCGCATCGCCGCGCTCTTCGTCGGCCGTCAGCGCCAGGATGATGTCGCGCTTGGGCTTGAAGCCCTCCTGCTTCAGCTGCCCCATCACCGAGACCAGCGCCGAGGCCATCGCCTTGTCGTCGATGGCACCGCGCGCGGTGAAGTAGCCGCCGGTCTCCTGCAGCTTGAAGGGGTCGGTCTTCCAGTCTTCGCGCCGGGCCTCGACCACGTCGATGTGGGCCAGCAGCAGCAGCGGCTTCTTGCTGCCGTCGCCCTTGAAACGCAGCACCAGGTTGCCCTTCTTCGGGAAGGGTTCGAAGATCTGGATGTCGCCGGGCGCGAAGCCGGATTCGATCAAGCGCTTTTCCATGGCGCGCGCGGCCACTGTGTTGTCGCCCACCGAATGGCTGGTGTTGATCTCGATCAACTCCTTGTAGATGTCGTGAAAGCGCTGCTGCTGCGGCGTGAGGGCCGGCGGGGTCTGCGTCTGCGCCATGGCAGCGGTCATGCCGCACAGGGCCAGCGAGACGGCGAGCACGGTTCTCGCGGCACGGAAGGTCTTCATCCTCATGGGTTCTCTCTCCGGTGGTGGTTGTGCCGGACAGCATAGCAAGCACCGCCCGCGAACACGGGCACACTCGCGCCCATGCAATCGAGGCAATGGGACATCTTCTGCAAGGTCATCGACAACCACGGCGACCTCGGCGTCTGCTGGCGGCTGGCCCGCCAGCTGGCTGCGCTCGGCGAACGCGTGCGGCTGTGGATCGACGATGCGGCGGCGCTGCGCTGGATGGCGCCCGAGGCTCGCACTGGTCGCGACGGCGTGGAGGTGATCGACTGGCTCGACGCCTCTGCGCTTCAGGCTACCGTAGCGGGGCCTGCGCCCGACGTGCTGATAGAAGCCTTCGGCTGCGAGCCGGCGCCGGAGTCGATTGCCCGCTTCGCCGAAAGGCCGGGCCTGGCGTGGATCAATCTCGAGTACCTGTCGGCCGAGCCATACGTGGAGCGGCTGCACGGGCTGCCATCGCCGGTGTTCAAAGGGCCCGGCGCCGGGTTGACCAAGCGCTTTTTCTATCCAGGCTTCACACCCGCCACGGGCGGGCTGCTGCGCGAGCCCGACTTGATGGAACGCCGGGCACGCTTCGACCGGGTGCAGTGGCTGGCCGAGCGGCAGATCCCGTGGCGAGCCGACGAACGCCTGCTCTCCCTCTTCTGCTACGAGCCGCCTGCGCTGGCCGCTCTGCTCGCCCGGCTGGCGGAAGGCCCCGAACCCACGCGCCTGCTGGTGACGGCGGGCCGCGCCGCCCAGGCAGTCCAGGCTTGTTTTGGGGGCGCCCCATTGCCCCACGGGCGCGGCGCGCTATCAATTTCATACCTCCCCTATCTCACGCAGCCCGATTTCGATCACCTGCTCTGGGCCTGCGAGCTGAATTTCGTGCGCGGCGAGGATTCGCTGGTGCGCGCCCTCTGGGCCGGCGCGCCGCTGGTCTGGCAGATCTACCCACAGGACGACGATGCCCACCACGTCAAGCTGAACGCCTGGCTGGACTGGCTCGGCGCGCCGCCCTCGCTGCGGCTTTTCCACCACGCCTGGAACGGCTTCGTCGGCGGTGCCCTGCCGCTGCCTGAAACACAGGGGCCGTGGCTCGAAACAGCACTCGACGCCCGCACGCGGCTGCTCGCCCAGGACGATCTGGTCACGCAACTGCGGAAACTGATCGGCCAAAAAAGCTAAAATAGTGGGCTTTGCGGATTTCGGCCCGAATCTCAACGATTCGAGATGCTCTCCGCTAAACCTGCCGCGGGACCTGTACCGCGGGGCCAACAATGCCGGCAAGCGTCGCCGGCAGCCCCGTGCACCGAGCGGCCAACATCCAGAGACCCTGTTATGAAAATCGCTCAAGAAATCCGCGCCGGCAACGTCATCATGCACGGCAAGGACCCGATGGTCGTCCTCAAGACCGAATACAGCCGCGGCGGCCGCAACTCCGCCACCGTGCGCATGAAGATGAAGAGCCTGATCGCCAACTTCAACACCGAAGTGGTCTTCAAGGCCGACGACAAGATCGACCAGATCGTGCTCGAGAAGAAGGATTGCACCTACTCCTACTTCGCCGACCCGATGTACGTCTGCATGGACGCCGACTACAACCAGTACGAAGTCGAAGCCGAAAACATGGGCGACGCCCTGAACTACCTCGAAGACGGCATGGCCGTCGAAGTGGTGTTCTACGACGGCAAGGCCATCTCGGTCGAACTGCCGACCAGCGTCGAGCGCGAAATCACCTGGACCGAACCCGCCGTCAAGGGCGATACCTCGGGCAAGGTGCTCAAGCCCGCCAAGATCGCCACCGGCTTCGAAGTGCCCGTGCCCCTCTTCGTGTCGCAAGGCGACAAGATCGAAATCGACACGCGCACCGGCGAATACCGCAAGCGCGTCTGAGCCTCCTTCCCGGCTGACCGCCACCCTCGAAAAAAGCTCCGCAAGGAGCTTTTTTTGTTGATGGGCATGGCAGTTGCAACGCTGCACAATCTCCCAAGGTCCTTCCGTCTGGTTTCCTCATGAACAACACGCACAACATTCACGACAAACGCCTCGCCGATGCCTGGGCCACGCTCCAGTCCCATGCGGACAAAGGCCTGCCGCTCGACCCCGATCCCTCGCGCATCGCCTTCGCCGACCCCGAGTTCCTGCTGCGCCGCGAGACGCGCGGCATCCGCATGCAGCTGGAACTGATGAAACCCGATCTCGAGCAGCGCGCCCATGGCATCGAGAACACGGTGGTGGTGTTCGGCAGCGCACGCTTTCGCAGCGAGGAAGACGCCTCCGCCATGATCGCGCAGGCCGATGCCGCTGGCGACGCCGCGGCATCCGAGCGCTGGCGCCGGCTGGCGCGCAATTCGCATTACTACGAGAAGGCGCGCGCCTTCGGCAAGATGGTCGCGCAGTACAGCAACGACAAGGAACCGCAGGACAAGCTCTTCGTCTGCACCGGCGGCGGCCCCGGCATCATGCAGGCGGCCAACCGCGGCGCGCACGAAGGCGGCGGCCTCTCGGTCGGCCTGGCCATCGCGCTGCCGATGGAAGAAGAGGCCAACCCGTACGTCACGCCGGCGCTGAGCTTCAAGTTCCATTACTTCGCCATCCGCAAGATGCATTTCATGATGCGTGCGAAGGCGCTGGTGGCGTTCCCTGGCGGCTTCGGCACGCTCGACGAACTGTTCGAGGTGATCACGCTGGTGCAGACGAAGAAGTCGAAGCCGGTGCCGATCGTGCTGTTCGGCTCGGACTACTGGAAGCGGCTGATCGACTTCGACTTTCTGGTCGACGAAGGCGTGATCTCGCCGGGCGACGTGAAGCTCTTCGAATACGTCGACGCGCCCGAAGACGCATGGAGCGCCATCAAGCGCTTCTACAAGCTCTAGACCTTGAGGCCCCAGGTGGCGCGCGCGCCGAGCGCCACCACGCCTCCCACCACCCAGAACACGCCGCCGATGCCGATCAGCGCACCGAGCGAGCCGAACAGCATCGGCATCGCCACGCTCGACGCGTTGATGGTCATGAGCCGCAGGCCCAGCGCCTCGCCGTGGCGGGTGTGCGGCGTGATCTGGTGGAGCATGCTCATCACCATCGGCTGCACCGCGCCCAGCGCAAAGCCGAGCACCACCGAGCACACGCCCATGCTCAGGGCCGAGTCCAGCAGCGGATAGACCGCGAACACCATCGCCGTGACGGCCGTTGAACTCAGGATCACGCTGCGCTCCGAAGCGCGCGAGGCGATCACCGGAAGCACCACGCGAACGACCGCCGCCGCGATCGCGAAGGCGCCGAGGATCGAGCCGATCACCGAGGCGCTGATGCCCCGGTCGTGCCCCAGCACCGGCAGCACGAAGGCGTGCACGTCCCAGCTCGACGACTGCAGCCAGTTCACGAACAGCAGGCGGCGGAACATCGGTTCGCGCAGCAGGTCCCAGGCGCGGGTCGGCGTGGCGCCCGGCACGGGCGCGGCGGGCGGTGGCTCGTGCGCGCCGCGCGCGAGCATCCAGCAGAGGATGGGCAGCGCCGCCATCACCGCGAAGCAAATGCGGAACGCGAGCATGTCCGCGGGCGAGCGGCCCGCATGGTCGATCAGCATGCCGGCCAGGAAGGGCCCGACGAAATTGGCCACGGCCGGCGCAATGGCGAGCCAGCTGAACACGCGCTTGAGCTGCGTCGCGTCGGTGGCCGAGCGGCCGACGTGCCGCTGCAGCGCGATGACCGTCGCACCCGTGGCGCCGCCTGTCAGCAGGGCTGCAATGCACATCACCGGAAAGATCGGAAAGATCACCACGAGCCCCGCGCCGACGACTGCCGCAATGACCGACAGCCACAGCGGCCGCTTGAAACCGTATCGGTCGGCAAAGCGTCCGGCAGGCAATGCAAGGAAGACCTGCGTCAGCGCAAACAGCGAGATCAGCAGGCCGACCGCCGCGGCGCTGTAGCCCTGCTGCAGCGCCAGCAGCGGCGTGGCGAGCCGCATGCCGGCCATGGTCGCGTGCAGGCACACCTGGGCCCCGATCACGCGCAGCAGTTCGGAACCTTTCACGGGGTGTCTTCGGCCTCGCTGTCGGCGGCGGGCGGCAGCAACGCCTGCGACTGCGCCTCGGGCAGCGCCTCGACCTTGCGCAGCGCCAGGCGCATCTGCTTGGCGCGCGTGTCGGCCTTGTCGAGCGTGTCGGAAGCCTTGGCCACCTGCTCCTTGACGCGCGCGACCCATTCGCCGTAACGCTCGAACTCGGTCTTCACTGCGCCCAGCACCTTCCAGACTTCGGAGGCCTGCTGCTCCAGCGCCAGCGTGCGAAAGCCCATGTGCAGGCTGTTGAGCATCGCGAGCAAGGTGGTCGGGCCGGCCAGCGTCACGCGGTGCTGGCGCTGGATGGCATCCATCAGGCCGGGACGGCGCAGCACCTCGGCATAGAGGCTCTCGACCGGGAGGAAGAGGATGGCGAAATCGGTGGTGTGCGGCGCAGCGAGGTAGTTGTCAGCGATCGATCTGGCCTCGGTGCGGATGCGCGCTTCGAGCGCCTTGGCCGCCAGGTCGGCACCCACGGCATCGGCGCGTTCGTGCGCGTCGATGAGCCGCTCGTAGTCGTCGCGCGGGAACTTGGCGTCGATGGGCAACCACACCGGCGCACCGTCCTCGCCCCGCCCCGGAAAGCGGATCGCGAAATCGACACGCTGCCCGCTGCGCGGCTTGGTCTCGATCTGCTTGGCGTACTGGTCGGGCGTGAGCACCTGTTCGAGCAGCGCCTCGAGCTGCACTTCGCCGAACACGCCGCGCGTCTTCACGTTGGTCAGCACGCGCTGCAGGCTGCCAACGCCCACGGCCAGCATCTGCATTTCCCCGAGCCCCTTGTGCACCTGCTCGAGCCGGTCGGCCACCTGCTTGAAGCTTTCGCCGAGGCGCGCCTCGAGCGTGCTCTGCAGCTTCTCGTCGACCGTCTTGCGCATCTCGTCGAGCTTGGCGGCGTTGGTCTGCTGCAGCTGCGCGAGCTGCGCTTCCAGGGTCGCGCGCACTTCGGACAGGCGGCGCGCATTCGATTCGCTCAACCCCTGCAGCTGCGTGCTGAGCGTGTCGGCCAGCGTCTTCTGCAAGGACGCGAGCTGCAGGGAGAAGGCGTCGAGCTGCGCATTCTGCGTGCGCGTGGCTTCGGCGCCCTGCTGCACCAGCGCCTGCTGGAAAGTGGCGAAGGCCTGCGCGGTTTCCTGCCGCACGCCGCGCGAGCTTTCGCCGATGTCGTGGCGCAGTTCGCGCTCGGTGCGTTCGTTGGCCGAGCCCAGGGCGGCCAGCACGCGCAACACGTCGCTGTGGTCGGACGGGGGCTGCCGGCGGGCCAGCAGCCAGATCACCAGCACGAGTTGGATGACCGCGAGTGCGGCCAGTCCGATGAGGATCAGCGAGGTATCCAAGGTTGCGGTACTGCCTCTGCTTATTTGCCGGCTGGAGGAACGGGCGTCACGGGTGTCAGCGGCCCCTTGCCGCCGAAGTACGCGATGAGGTTGTCGGCCGCGAGATCGGCCATGGCGCGGCGCGTGGGCACGGTGGCACTGGCGATGTGCGGCGTCAGCACCACGTTGGGCACGGTCAGCAGGTCGGGGTGCACCTTGGGCTCGCCCTCGAACACGTCGAGGCCCGCGGCGGCAATGCGTTTCTCGCGCAGGGCCACGGCCAGCGCCGCGTCGTCGACGATGCCGCCGCGCGCGATGTTGACGAGCGTGGCGGTCGGCTTCATCAGCGCGATCTCGGCCGCGCCGATGGTGTGGTGCGAGGCCGGCGAATAAGGCACCACAAGCACGACGTGGTCCGCCGTCTTGAGCAACTCTTCCTTGCTCAGGTAGCTGGCCTTGCATTCCGTCTCGAGCGCGGCGTCGAGCTTCGAGCGGTTGTGATAGACCACCTTCATGCCGAAGCCGTGTGCACCGCGCTTCGCGATGCCCTGCCCGATGCGGCCCATGCCGATGATGCCGAGCGTCGAGCCGTGGATGTCCGAGCCTGCGAACATGTCGTAGCTCCACTTCTGCCACTTGCCCGCGCGCAGAAAGTGTTCGCTCTCCGTGATGCGGCGCGCCGTGGCCATCAGCAGCGCAAAGCCGAAGTCGGCCGTGGTCTCGGTCAGCACGTCGGGCGCGTTGGTGCCGAGCACGCCGTGCGCGGCCATCGCGTCGACGTCGAAGTTGTTGTAGCCCACCGCCATGTTGGCGCAGATCTTCAGGCCGGGGCAGGCGTCGAGCACCGCGGCGTCGATGCGCTCGCTGCCGGTGGTGAAGGCGCCCTGCTTGCCCTGCAGCTTCGCGATCAGCTGTTCCTTGCTCCAGCTCTCGTCGGACTGGTTCGACTCGACCTCGAAGTGCTGCGAGAGGCGTTCGATGGTCTCGGGAAAGATCGCGCGCGCGACCAGGATCTTGGGCTTGCTCATGATGTTTGCACTCAACGGAAGAAGATGAAGGTGGAAAGAACGAACAGCGGAACCAGGATGGCCACCGACCACGCCATGTAGCCGAAGAAGCTCGGCATGCGCACGCCACGGCTCTCGGCGATGGCCTTGACCATCAGGTTGGGCGCGTTGCCGATGTAGGTGTTGGCGCCCATGAACACCGCGCCAGCCGAGATGGCGGCCAGCGTGGTGGCGTAGGTGGTCATCAGCGCGGCCGGGTCGCCGCCCGCGGTGTTGAAGAACACCAGGTAGGTCGGCGCGTTGTCGAGGAAGGAGCTCAGCATGCCCGTGGCCCAGAAATACATCGCCGGGTCGGGTTGGCCGTCGGCGCGCGTCACGGCCGAGACGACGGCGCCGAACGGCCCCTGCGTGCCGGCCTTGAGCATCGCGATCACCGGGATGATGGTCAGGAAGATGCCCGCGAACAGCTTGGCCACCTCGGCCATGGGGCCCCACTCGAACTGGTTGTCGGCGTGCACCTTGGCCGGCGTGATCTTCAGCGAGAGCAGCGTGATGGCGATCAGGCCCGCGTCGCGCACCAGGCCCGGCAGGCCCACCCGGGTGCCGAAGACATCGAAGCCGACGGGCGACTTCCAGAAGCCGCTGAGCAGCACGAACGCAACCACGCCGCCCAGCAGCCAGAAGTTGACGGCACCGTCGAAGCCGATGCGCTTCGTGTCGGGCGTCGGGTCGACCGGCAGCACGCCCTCCTTGCGGTAGTAGTGGCGGTCGATGGCGTAGAACAGCGCGAGCAGCACGGCCAGGATGAAGAGCGTGTCGGGCAGGATGTTCTTCGCGGTCCAGAAGAAGTCGACGCCCTTCAGGAAGCCGAGGAACAGCGGTGGATCGCCCAGCGGCGTGAGCGAGCCACCCACGTTGGAAACGATGAAGATGAAGAACACGACCACGTGGACCCGGTGCACGCGGTTGTCGTTGGCACGAATGAGCGGCCTGATTAGCAGCATCGACGCGCCCGTGGTTCCCATGAAGCTCGCGAGCACCGCGCCGATGGCGAGCAGCCCGGTATTGAGGCCGGGCGCGCCGTGCAGGTTGCCCCGGATATGGATGCCGCCCGCCACGGTGAACAGCGCCGTGAGCAGGATGATGAAGGGGATGTACTCCTCCACCAGCGCATGCACGAGCTGGGCGCCGGCCAGCGAAACGCCGAAGGTGGCGGCAAGGGGCAGCAGGAAGGCCAGCGCCCAGGCCGCCGAAACCTTGCCGTAGTGGTGGTGCCAGAAGCCCGGCGCCAGCAGCGGGAACAGCGCGATCGACAGCAGGATGCCGGCGAACGGCACGCCCCACAGCGGCGAGAGCGCGGCGCCGTCGAAGTCGGCGGCCATCGCCAGCGCGGGAAACATCAGCGGCAGCAGCGCGGCCGCCGCAAGGCGAAGGGGTTTTTTCATGGGGCCGTACCGTACCAGAGGGGTCAGTACAGCCTTCACGCCAGGGGTTGTTCGATCTCGAAGACCTGGCGCAGGTAGGCCAGGTATTTTTCGTCCTCGCACATGTTCTTGGATGGCGTGTCCGACAGCTTGGCCACCGGCTGGTCGTTGCAGTGGATCATCTTGATGACGATCTGCAGCGGCTCGTAGCCCAGGTCGTTGGTGAGGTTGGTGCCGATGCCGAAGGCCAGCTGGCAGCGGCCGCGGAACTGCTGGTAGAGCTCAATGGTGCGCGGCACCGTGAGGCCGTCGCTGAAGATCAGCGTCTTGGTGCGCGGATCGACCCGGTTGGCGACGTAGTGCGCCAGCATGCGCTCACCCCACTGGAACGGGTCGCCGCTGTCGTGGCGGGCGCCGTCGAAGAGCTTGCAGAAGTACATGTCGAAGTCGCGCAGGAACGCGTTCATGCCGTACACGTCGGACAGCGCGATGCCCAGGTCGCCGCGGTACTCGCGCGCCCAGCTCTCGAAGCCGAAGATCTGGCTGTCGCGCAGCCGCGGGCCGAGCGCCTGGCAGGCCTGCAGGTATTCGTGGGCCATGGTGCCCAGCGGGATCAGGCCCAGCTTCATGGCGTACAGCACGTTGCTGGTGCCCGCGAGCTGCGGCAGCCGCGTGCCGGGCGGCGCCTGCACCGGCGGCGAGGTGACGGCGCCGAGGCGGGCGGTCAGCGTGCGCAGCACCTCTTCGTGCCAGTCCTTGGAGAAGCGGCGGCGCGTGCCGTAGTCGGCGATCTTCAGGTCGGCGAGGCCGGCGTCCTGCAGCTGGGCGATCTTGGTTTCGAGGCGGCGGCGGCCTTCCTCGAAGTCGGGCTTCTTCTGCGTATTGCGGAAGTACACCTCGTTGACGATGGCCAGCACCGGGATCTCGAACAGGATGGTGTGCAGCCACGGCCCCTTGATGCGGATCTCGAGCTCGCCCGAGGGCTGGGGAACGATGTTGATGTACTTCTCGTTGAGCCGGAAGAGCCCGAGGAAGTCGACGAAGTCGCTCTTGATGAAGCGCATCGAGCGCAGGTAGGCCAGCTCGGCGTCGCGGAACTGCAGCGAGCACAGGCTGCGCACCTCGTCCCGGATCTGTCCCGCGAACTGCGCCAGGTCGACGCCGGGGTTGCGGCACTTGAAGCGGTACTCGACCCGGGCCCCGGGGAAGTGATGCAGGACCACCTGCATCATCGTGAACTTGTAGAGGTCGGTGTCGAGCAGGCTGTGAATGATCATGGTGCTGTGCGCGGTGTCTCAAACTTTCGGCGTCCGTTCGATTATCACGGGGTGAGTCGGCCTCTGCCTACGGGGCCTGAACTGCACGTCCTACCGTGAGGGTGAATCCCCCCGATGACAGTGATTCCACGGCGAAGCACACGGCCCGCCGGATCAACCTGGCTCAAAGTCAAAGGAGGTTTGCATGAACAAGGACACCATCGAAGGCAACTGGAAACAGCTCAAGGGCAAAGTCAAGGAGCAATGGGGCAAGCTGACCGACGATGACCTCGACGTCATCGCCGGCAAGCGCGACCAGCTGCTCGGGCGCATCCAGGAGCGCCACGGCATCAGCCGCGAAGAAGCCGAGAAGCAGGTCAAGGACTGGGAATCGCGCGATGGCCGCACGCCGGACGCGCTCTGGTTCGAACGCTATTGAACAGCTCCTGAATTTCATCCACTCCGGAAGGAAAACATCCCATGAAAAAACATCTCCTCATGCTGGCCCTCGCCTCCACCTGCTTCGTGGCCACGCAGGCCAGCGCCATGACCAAGGATGAATACAAAGTCGCCAAGGAAAAGATCGAGGCCGACTACAAGGTCGCGAAGGCCCAGTGCGACACGATGAAGGACAACGCCAAGGACGTCTGCCAGAAGGAAGCCAAGGGCAAGGAAAACGTCGCCAAGGCCGAGCTGGAGCAGCAGTACCAGCCGAGCGACAGCCACGCCCGCAACGTGGCTGAAGAGAAGGTGAAGGCCACCTACGAAGTCGCGAAGGAAAAGTGCGACGACCAGAAGGGCGATGCGAAGGCCGCCTGCGTGAAGCAGGCCAAGGCCGACGAAGCCCAGGGCAAGGCCGACATCAAGGCGATGAAGAAGACCGCAGGAACTTCGGAACGGACCGCGCCGGTCAAGCCTTGAGCGAATCGACCACGCGTTGCAGCGCCTCGGGTAGCGGTACCGGGCGCTGCGTGACGCGGTCCACGTAGACGTGGATGAAGTGGCCCTGTGCCGCAGCGCTGTCCGCGCCCTCGGCGAACAGCGCGATTTCATACCGCACGCTCGACCGGCCCGCCTGCGCCACCCGAATGCCCGCCTCGACGGTTTGCGGGAACGCGATGGGTGCGAAATAGTTGCACTGCGTCTCCACCACGAAGCCGATCGTGGAGCCCTCGTGGATATCGAGCGCGCCGCGCTCGATCAGCAGTGCATTCACCGCTGTGTCAAACCAGCTGTAGTAGACGACGTTGTTGACGTGGCCGTACATGTCGTTGTCGGCCCAGCGCGTGGGAATGCTGCGGAAAGCGCGGTAGCTGCCGCGTGCCTGGGGGATTGGTTTGGTCGGGGCGCTCATCGCGCGGCATTTTGCCCGGGAAGCCGAATTTAGAAGACGGCTTCTAAATTGCTGCATGGCAGCAAAAACCCCTTGATCGCAAAACTCAGCTGCCTATACTTGAGGCCATGCTGCACCGCAACATAGACGGCGAGACAGCGCAACGTGAATCGACCACTCAATCATCCCCTTCTGGAGATTTCCCAAATGGCCCTGACCGCTGACCAAATCCTCGCCGCCCAAAAGGCAAACCTCGAAACCCTCTTCGGCCTGACCACCAAGGCTTTCGAAGGCGTCGAGAAGCTCGTCGAACTGAACGTGACCGCCTCGAAGGCTGCCCTGGTCGAAGCCCAGAGCACCGCCCAAGCCGCCCTGAGCGTCAAGGACGCCCAAGAGCTGCTGACGCTGCAAGCCAGCCTGTTCCAGCCCCTGGCTGAAAAGACCGCTGCCTACAGCCGTCACCTGTACGACATCGCCCAAGGCACCGGCGCCGAATTCGGCAAGGCCTTCGAAGCCAAGGCTGCCGAAGCCCAGCAAGCCTTCGTCGGCCTGGTCGACAGCGCCTCCAAGAACGCCCCCGCCGGTTCGGAAACCGCCGTTGCCGTGCTGAAGAGCGCCGTGGCTGCCGCCAATAACGCTTTCGAATCGGTCCAGAAGGCCGTCAAGCAAGCATCGGACGTCGCCGAAGCCAACTTCAATGCCGTGTCGACGCAAGCCGTTGCCGCCGCAAAGACCGCAACCGCTTCGCGCAAGCGCTAAGCTGGCGACCACCACCAGTTGTCTCCTTGGGTCCTCACGGATCCAATTCAGGGCCTCGTCTCACGACGAGGCCTTTTTTTCGTCTGGCGGGCCTCTTCGATAATGCGGGTCTCATTTCAGGAGACTCTCCATGCAGATCGACGGCAAGGTTTTTATCGTGACCGGTGGCGCTTCGGGCCTCGGCGAAGGCACGGCGCGCATGCTGGCGGCCAATGGCGCCAAGGTGGTGATCGCCGACATGCAGGCTGACAAGGGCGAAGCCGTTGCCAGGGAAATCGGCGGCGTGTTCGTCAAGTGCGACGTGAGCCAGGAAGCCGACGGCCAGGCCGCGGTGGCCGCCGCGCTCAAGCTCGGCAAGCTGGTCGGCCTCGTCAACTGCGCCGGCATCGCACCGGCCGAGAAGACGGTGGGCAAGAACGGCCCGCACGCGCTGGCCGTGTTCAGCAAGACCGTCACGGTCAACCTGATCGGCAGCTTCAACATGATCCGCCTGGCGGCCGACGCCATGGGCAAGAACGAGCCCGAAGCCACCGGCGAGCGCGGCGTGCTGATCTCGACCGCCTCGGTCGCGGCCTACGACGGCCAGATCGGCCAGGCCGCCTACAGCGCCTCGAAGGGCGGCGTGGTCGGCATGACGCTGCCCATCGCCCGCGACCTCGCACGCAGCGGCATCCGCAACATGACCATCGCCCCCGGCATCTTCGGCACGCCCATGCTGTTCGGCATGCCGCAGGAAGTGCAGGATGCCCTGGCCGCCAGCGTGCCCTTCCCTTCCCGCCTGGGCACGCCCGAGGACTACGCCAAGCTGGCGAAGCACATCATCGAGAACGACATGCTCAACGGCGAGGTGATTCGTCTGGACGGAGCGATTCGATTGGCTCCCCGCTGAGGGCGGATTTGGGCGGCTTCGTGCTGCCGGTGCGGTCCAGGCGCTCGTAGTTCGCGATCACCTGGGCGCCCAGCAGCACCAGCGTGGCGGCGATCTCCAGGCTCAGCAGCACCACGATGGCCGTGGTGAGCGAGCCGTAGACCACGTTCACCTGCGACAGCGTCGAGAAATACCAGATCAGCACGCGCCGCGTGGCCTCCCACAGCAGCGCGGCCGTCACGCCGCCCAGCAGCGCATGGCGCAGCGACATGCGCCCGGCCGGCATCACGAGGTAGAGCGAGGTCAGCATGAAGATCTCGCCGCCCAGCCCCAGCAGGTACAGCAGCAACCCCGAAACACCCGACAGCGACCAGCTGCGCCCCAGCAGGTCGACGCTTTCCTGCCCCACCAGCTGCAGCGCGCCCGACACCAGCGTGACGAGCAGCAACCCGACGCACAGGCACAGGATGTAGACATAGGGCATGGCCACCGATACCAGGAAATGGCGTTTGTGGTCCGCCTTGCGGTGGTGAAAGATCACCGCCATGGCACTTTCGAGCACGCTGAAGGCCAGCGAGCTGAAGAAGATCATGGTCACCAGCAGCACCGGCCCCAGCACGTCGCGATGGTCGAGGAAGCTCGAGAGCTCGCCAACGATGGCCTTCGACTGCCCCGGCAGCAGCCATTCGAGGTACCGCCCGATGGTGCGCAGCAGCTCGGCCTGCTCGATGACGTGCGACAGCGCGATCACGCTCACGATCAGCAGCGGCACGATGGACAGCAAGGCGTAGTACGCCACCGCCCCCGCGAGCAGCAGGCCCTGGTTGGCGCGAAATTCCTTGAGCGCATCCCAGGCGAACCGCAGGGGGTGGCGCAGCAGCGGCGCAATGTGTTGCAGGGGTTTGGGCATCGTCGTGCGTGGATCCAGTCGCTTTCAGTATGCCGCCGGGCCGCGAGGCTTCACCCGCTTGCGTATCATTTGCCGCTCTTCGCCTACATGACCATCCCCGCTTCATTCATCCAGGAACTCATCGCGCGCGCCGATGTGGTCGAGATCGTCGGCCGCTATGTGCAGCTCAAGAAGGCCGGCGCCAATTTCATGGGCCTGTGCCCGTTCCATGGCGAGAAATCGCCCTCCTTCTCCGTCAGCCCGACCAAGCAGTTCTATCACTGCTTCGGCTGCGGGGTGCATGGCAACGCCATCGGCTTTCTGATGGAGCATGCCGGCATGGGCTTCGTCGAGGCGGTGCACGACCTGGCCGGCCAGTACGGCCTGCAGGTGCCGGAAGACGACGCCTCCCCCGCCGAGCGCGCCCGCGCCGCCAGCCAGCGCCAGAAGCAGGCCACGCTGACCGACGTGCTCGAAAAGGCCGGCGACGCCTACCGCAAGCACCTGCGGCAGGCGCCCGGCGCCATCGAATACCTGAAGGGCCGGGGGGTGTCGGGCGAAGTGGCCAAGCAGTTCGGCATCGGCTATGCACCGGCCGGCTGGCGCGCACTGGCCAGCGTGTTTCCCGACTATGACGACCCGCTGCTCGCCGAGAGCGGGCTGGTGATCGTCAACAACGAGGAAGGCCAGCTCAGCGAGGCCGAGGCGAAGCGCTACGACCGCTTCCGCGACCGCGTGATGTTCCCGATCCGCAACGTGAAGGGCGAATGCATCGGCTTCGGCGGCCGGGTGCTGGGCGACGAGAAGCCCAAGTACCTGAACTCGCCCGAAACGCCCGTTTTCAGCAAGGGCCGCGAGCTCTACGGGCTCTACGAAGCCCGCGCCGCCTTCCGCGACCGCGGCTATGCACTCGTCACCGAGGGCTACATGGACGTGGTGGCGCTGGCGCAGCTCGGTTTTCCGAACGCGGTGGCCACGCTCGGCACGGCCTGCACCACGGAGCATGTGCAGAAGCTCTTCCGCTTCACCGAATCGGTGGTGTTCAGCTTCGACGGCGACGCCGCGGGCCGGCGCGCCGCGCGCAAGGCGCTCGACGGCGCGCTGCCCTACGCCACCGATGTGCGCAGCATCAAGTTCCTGTTCCTGCCGGCCGAGCACGACCCCGACAGCTTCATCCGCGAGCACGGCGCCGAGGCTTTCGCCCGCTTCGTGAACGAGGCGACACCGCTGTCGCGCTTCATGCTCGAAGCCGCCCGCGAAGGCTGCGACCTGACTTCCGCCGAGGGCCGCGCCCACATGACGAGCAATGTGCGCCCGCTCTGGAGCGCCATGCCCGACGGCGCACTCAAGCGCCAGTTGCTGAGCGAGATCGCAACGCTGGTGCAGCTCGATGCGGCGGCGCTGTCAGACCTCTGGGCCTCCACGCCCGGCCCGCGCAAGGCCGGCGGCGCACCGGCGCCGCAGCGCCACAGCGAGCCCCCGGGCTTCAGCGGTGGCGGCGGCGACGACTATTACCCGGACATGCCCCCGCCCCAGGACTACGAGCCGCCGCGCTATGAAAGCGATAGCAAGCCCAAGTTCCAGCAGCGCAAGTTCACGGGCAAGGGCGGCAAGCGCTGGGGCGGCAAGTTCGAGGAACCCATCGAGCCCCTGCGCGGCCGCGGCGCCCCGCCCAGCCGCCCCGACGTGGCGGTGCGGCTGCTGCTGTCGAACATGGCGCAGTGGGAAGCCCTGTCGCACGAGCTTCACCTGATGCTCTGCGAACTGCCCGGCCACCACGGTGCCCTCTTCACCTGGCTCGACAGCCAGCTGCACGAGCACGGTGTCCAGCCCTGGGCGGCCCTGCGCGAAGGCCTGCGCGGACTCGGCTTCGAGCCGCTGGCCGAGCGGTTGATGTCCGTCTCCGAAGCCGGCCCCATCCCGGAGGGCGAAGAAGCGCAGCACCTGGCCGACGCCGCCCGCGAACTCGCCAGCGTGCTCGATTTCATGCTCGACGACCGCCTCAAGGCCCAGCAGAGCGAAGCCATCGCGGCCGTCGGGAAAGATCCGAAAGCCCTGGAGCGCTACAAGGCGCTGGAGACCCGGCGGCTCGAATTGCGCGCCCGCCTGCGCGCCTCGGGTTCAGAAACTGCTTGAAATTTGCGCAACACGCTATAATGTAGGGCTTCGCAACTGGCGAAATTAGGCAAGAGCGACAGCAGCACCTCCGGGCCGACCCCTAGCGCAACGCACTCCAACGGTAAATTCCGGCGGAAAGGGTCAATAACCGCAAGGACTGCATACCAAATGTTCGCCCGACATCTTGCCTGCTGAGGAATTCATTCCTCTTTCCCAATTGTTTTTAGTCCGTGCCTGTGCACGGGCTGTGGTGGCGCTGTCCGTGTGACGGTGCGCCTGTGATTTCGCTTGTTCTTTCTTGCCGTAACGAGGTCGTATGCCCAGTTCAAAGAAGCCTGCTCCTTCACTAGCCAAAAGCGTCGCCACCAAGCCCGCAGCAGAGAAACCGTTGAAAGCCGGCGCGAAGCCGGCAACCAAGACGGCCGCCGCCGCATCCAGATCGGCAGCCGCAACGAAAGTGAAAACCGTGCCCACGAAATCGACCTCTCTCGACGATCCCAAAAAAGCAGCCGCCCCGGCAGCCAAGAAAGTCGGCCGCCCGCCCAAGGCCGCCGGCGCCGCCACGCCTGCCACCGGCGCCAAGCGCGGCCGCAAGCCCAAGGCTGACAAGGATGCGCCCGAGAACGACATCGACCTGTCGGACATCGAGGAAGATCTGGCCGGCGACGAGCCCGCGGCTGCCACGACCACCGAAGAAAAGGTCAAGCCGCTGCGCATGAAGATCAGCAAGGCGAAGGAACGCGCCTTGATGAAGGAGTTCGGCCTCGACGAGACCGTGCTCTCCGAAGAAGACCTGGCCAAGCGCCGTTCGCGCCTGAAGACCCTGATCACGCTGGGCAAGACCCGCGGCTACCTCACGCACGGCGAAATCTCCGACCACCTGCCCGACAAGCTGGTCGACGCCGAGACCATGGAAGTCGTGGTCACCATGCTCAACGACATGGGCGTGGCGGTGTACGAGCAGACGCCCGACGCCGAAACCCTGCTGCTGAACAACACCGCGCCCACCGCCACCACGGTGGAAGAAGCCGAGGAAGAAGCCGAAGCTGCCCTGTCCACGGTGGACAGCGAATTCGGCCGCACCACCGACCCGGTTCGCATGTACATGCGCGAAATGGGCACGGTCGAGCTGCTGACGCGCGAAGGCGAAATCGAAATCGCCAAGCGCATCGAAGGCGGCCTGATGGCCATGATGGAAGCCATCTCGGCCTCCCCCGCCACCATCGCCGAAATCCTGCGCCTGGCCGCCGAGATCCGCGAAGGCAAGGTCGTCATCTCGACCATCGTCGACGGCTTCTCGAACCCCAACGAGGCCGACGACTACGTGGCCGAAGAAGACTTCGACGAATTCGACGAGGAAGACGACGATGACGGCAAGGGCGGCTCCAAGGCCCTGACCAAGAAGCTCGAGGAACTCAAGCGCGAAGCGCTCGAGCGCTTCGACCGCATCGCCGGAATGTTCGAGAAGGTCCACAAGATCTACGACAAGGAAGGCTACGGCACCCCCGCGTACGTCAAGGCCCAGGAGGCCCTGTCCGCAGAGCTGATGACCATCCGCTTCACGGCCAAGACCATCGAGAAGCTGTGCGACCTGGTGCGCACGCAGGTCGACGACGTGCGCAAGAAGGAGCGCGAGCTTCGCCGCATCATCGTGGACAAGTGCGGCTTCCCGCAGGACGAGTTCATCCGCGACTTCAGCGGCTACGACAAGAACGGCAACCGCATCGCGTCGAACCTGCTGAACCTCAAGTGGGTCGAGAAGCAGGCCGCCGCCGGCAAGCCCTGGAGCGCCGTGCTCGCGCGCAACATTCCGCCGGTGCAGGAGCTGCAGCAACGCCTGACCGACATCCAGTCGCGCGTGGTGGTGCCGCTGACCCAGCTCAAGGACATCAACAAGCGCATGAACGAAGGCGAATCGTCTTCGCGCGACGCCAAGAAGGAAATGATCGAGGCCAACCTGCGCCTCGTGATCTCCATCGCCAAGAAGTACACCAACCGCGGCCTGCAGTTCCTCGACTTGATCCAGGAAGGCAACATCGGCCTCATGAAGGCGGTCGACAAGTTCGAATACCGTCGCGGCTACAAGTTCTCGACCTACGCCACGTGGTGGATCCGCCAGGCCATCACGCGCTCGATCGCCGACCAGGCGCGCACCATCCGCATCCCGGTGCACATGATCGAGACGATCAACAAGATGAACCGCATCTCGCGCCAGCACTTGCAGGAGTTCGGCTTCGAGCCCGACGCCGGCATCCTGGCCGCGAAGATGGAGATCCCGGAAGACAAGATCCGCAAGATCATGAAGATCGCGAAGGAGCCGATCTCGATGGAAACCCCCATCGGCGACGACGACGATTCGCACCTGGGCGACTTCATCGAGGACAGCAGCAACACGGCCCCCATCGAGGCCGCCATGCAAGCCGGCCTGCGCGACGTGGTGAAGGACATCCTCGACTCCCTCACGCCGCGCGAAGCCAAGGTGCTGCGCATGCGCTTCGGCATCGAGATGAGCACGGACCACACGCTGGAAGAAGTCGGCAAGCAGTTCGACGTGACGCGTGAGCGCATCCGCCAGATCGAAGCCAAGGCGCTGCGCAAGCTGAAGCACCCGAGCCGCTCCGACAAGCTGCGCAGCTTCATCGATACTCTGTAATCCGGGTTCCCTGAAGCCACAAGCGCCCGCCTCGCCCCTCACCGGGCGGCGGGCGCTCTCTTTTGGGGGCCGCACACGACAAGAAGAATGGAGCAACTTCCATGAATCCCGATGCAGACAAACTCTGGCAGGCCCCGCGCTGGGCGCTTGCCGTGCTGCTCGCAGTGCTCGGCATGCTCGGGCCCTTCTCCATCGACACCTACATCCCGGCCTTCTCGGGCATTGCGCGCTCCATCGGTGCCACGCCGGCCGAGATGCAGCAGACGCTCTCGGCCTACCTGTTCGGCTTCGCATTCATGAACCTGTTCCACGGCGCGCTGTCGGACAGCTTCGGCCGCCGGCCCGTGGTGCTGTGGGGACTGGCAGTGTTCACGCTCGCCTCGCTGGGCTGCGCGCTGTCGCAGAACATCACGCAGCTCGTGTTGTTCCGAGGGCTGCAGGGCCTCTCGACCGGCGCCGGCATCGTGGTCTCGCGCGCGGTGATCCGCGACATGTTCCCGCCGGCCGAGGCGCAGCGGGTGATGAGCCAGGTGACGATCTACTTCGGCGTGGCCCCGGCCATCGCGCCCATCGTGGGCGGCTTCCTGTTCGTGCACGCGGGCTGGCATGCTGTGTTCTGGTTCCTGGTGGCCGTGGGCGTGGTGCTGTTCGCCGCCAACTACAAGCTGCTGCCCGAGACGCTGCACAAGGACCACCGCCAGCCCTTCCAGGTGCGGTACCTGCTGCGCGGCTACTGGGACCTGTGCTCCGACCCGCGCTTCCTGCTGCTGGCCTTCGCGAGTGGCGTGCCCTTCAACGGCATGTTCCTCTACGTGCTGGCCGCGCCCGCGTTCCTGGGCGACCACCTCGCGCTGCAGCCGCAGCAGTTCTTCTGGTTCTTCCTGCTGACGATCGGCGGCATCATGCTCGGCGCACGTGCCAGCGGCCGCATGGCCGGCAAGGTGGCGCCCAAGCGGCAGATCCGCGACGGCTTCGTCATCATGCTGGCGACTTCGGTGGTCAACGTGGTGGCCAACACCTTCTTCGAGGCGCACGTGGCCTGGGCGCTGTGGCCGCTCGCGGTATTCGCCTTCGGCTGGGCGCTGATGGTGCCGGTGGTCACGCTGCTGGTGCTCGACCTGCACCCGGAGCGCCGCGGCATGGCCTCGTCGCTGCAGGCCGTCATCGGCTCCACCGCCAACGGCATCGTGGCCGGTGCGGTGGCGCCGCTGGTGATGCATTCGACGCTCGCGCTGGCGCTGACCTCCATGGGCATGCTCGGCATCGGCCTGGTCGCATGGGTGTGGCTGCATGGCCGCTGGCCCGAGATCGGGCGCCTGGTGGCTCACGAAGGCTGAGGACGGAGGCTGCGATGCGGTTCGAGGCACTCCTGAATCACGCGCGCGCCTGGCTGCCGGGCCGCACCACCGTCGATGCGCGCGAACGGCTGCGCGCGGTTGCGGGTGCCGGCCTCGGACTGCTGGCCACGGCGCTGCTGTGCCGGTGGCTGGCCGGCCCGCTGGCCGCGACCGTCTGGCTGATCGCGCCGCTGGGCGCCAGCGCAGTGCTGGTGTTCGCGGTGCCGGCGAGCCCGCTGGCGCAGCCGTGGTCGGTCATCGGCGGCAACACGCTGTCGGCGGTGGTCGGCATCGCAGCCGTCAGCTGGATTCCCGACCCCGCGCTGGCCGCCGCCGTGGCCGTGGCCGGCGCCATCGGCGTGATGTTCAGCGCGCGCTGCCTGCACCCGCCCGGCGGGGCCGCGGCGCTGCTCGCTGTGTTGACGCACACCACGCATTTCTCGGCCGCCCTCTTCCCCTTCTTCACCAACTCGCTGCTGCTGGTGCTGGCCGGCGTGGCCTACAACTCGCTGACCGGGCGGCGCTATCCGCACGTCCAGGTGGTGCGCCCGCCCGCGGCCGATGCGCGCTTCAGCCAGGCCGACATCGACGCGGTGCTGGCGCGCTACAACCAGGTGCTCGACATCAGCCGCGACGAC
Organism: Variovorax sp. Root434; assembly: GCF_001426595.1. Classification (NCBI taxonomy): domain Bacteria; kingdom Pseudomonadati; phylum Pseudomonadota; class Betaproteobacteria; order Burkholderiales; family Comamonadaceae; genus Variovorax; species Variovorax sp. Root434. The sequence goes on along the minus strand of NZ_LMEK01000006.1, from coordinate 323,724 downwards.
CTCGAATCGCTGATCCGCGAGACCGAGCTCGAGTCGTACAAGCGGCGCCTCGGTACGCTGACCTGCGCCGACATCATGTCCAGCGTGCCCATCTCGGTGGAGTTCGGCACGCCGCTGCAGGAAGCCTGGGCGCTGATGCACGAACGACACATCAAGGCCCTGCCCATCACCGACCGCACGCGCCGCGTGGTGGGCATCGTCACGCAGGCCGACTTCTTCCGCCAGCTCGACCTGCAGCACCATGACGGCATCGCCGGCAAGCTGCGCGACCTGATCCGCGCCACGCGCTCGGTGATGTCGGACAAGCCCGAGGTGGTCGGCCAGATCATGACGCGCCAGGTGCGCGTGGCCAGCGCCGACCGGCCCGTGGTCGACCTGGTGCCGCTGTTCTCCGAGGGCGGGCATCACCATATCCCGATCATCGACGGCGAGAAGCGGTTGACGGGGATGATCACGCAGTCGGATTTCGTGCGGGCGTTGTACCGCGCGGTCGGGCCTGCTTGATTTTTCTCCCTCCCCTGCCGGGGGTCGGGGTGGGGGCACGACGGCATCGGCCACGACGCAGCGCCTCACCGACGGCCGCCTGCCCCCATCCCAGCCTTCCCCCAGAGGGGGAAGGAGCAAGAACCTTACTCCAGCACCACGTTCGCTTTCTTCACCAGCGCCGCATAGCGCGCGGCCTCGCCGCGGAAATAGCTCGCGGCCTGTTCGGGCGTCGTGGGCTTGGTGACGTTGCCTTGCTTGTCCATCGCTTCGCGCACTTCGGCGCTGGTGAAGGCCGCGGCCACCGCATCGTGCGCACGCTGCACGTCGATCGCCTGCATCTTCGGCGGCCCGATCACCGCGAACCAGCCTTCGACCGCGTAGTTCGGCAGCCCCTGCTCCGCGATGGTCGGAATCTCCGGCGCAGCCGGCGAGCGCGTTGCCCCGCACAGGCCGATGGCGCGCAGCGCCCCGCTTCGGATGTGCTGCTGCACGGCCGGCAGCGCGACCACGCCCATCTCGACCTGCCCGCCGATCATGTCGGTCACCATCGGGCCGGTGCCCTTGTAGGGGATGTGCCGCGCCTTCACGCCGGCCTCGTCCATGAACATCTCACCGGCAAGATGGATGATGGTGCCGTTGCCCGACGAGGCGTAGTTGTAGCCCCCGGGTTTGGCGCGCAGCAGCGCCACCAGTTCCTTCACGTTCTTCGCGGGCACCTTCGGGTTCACCAGCAGCACCAGCGGCGTTGCGCCCACCACGCTGATCGGCGTGATGTCGTTGATCGCGTCGAAGGGCATCTTCTTGAACACCGCCGGATTGATGACGTGGTTGTTCGACACCATGCCCAGCGTGAGCCCGTCGGGCGCGGCCTTGACGATGGCCGCCGCGCCGGTGATGCCGCCCGCGCCCGGCAGGTTCTCGATCAACACCGGCTGGCCGAAGGCCTTGCCGAGCGCGGGCGCGGCCGCGCGCACGATGGTGTCCACACCCGAGCCGGCGCTGATCGGCAGGATGAAGCGAATGGGCTTGTCGGAGCCCTGCGCGAGCGCGGGGCGCGCACCCATCGCGGCCACCGCGGCGGCGCACGCGCCGAGGCCGAGCACCGCGCGGCGGTTCAGGCGATTCAGGTTCGTCGGGGGAGGTGTCTTCGTCATGGTCTTGTCTCTCTTTATGTTTTGGGAAAAGGATCGCAGGCTCAGGCCACCGCCGAATCGGCGTGCAGGGCGTCCACCTGCTCGCGTGCATAGCCCAGCTCGGCCAGCAGTTCGCGCGTGTGCTCGCCGAGCGTGGGTGGATTCAGGCGCACGCCGAGGCGCTCGCCGCCGAGCGTGATCGGGAACAGCGTCGTCTGCGCCGTTTCGCCGGCACGCTCGCCGTCGGGCAGGCGGATGTCCACGAGCCCGCCGGTGGCCTTCAGGTGCGGGTCTTCGTACAGGTCCTCCGGCCGCGTGATCGGCGCGAACGGCAGGCCCTTCGCCTCGAAGATCGCCGACAGCTCCGCGGCCGACCGGTCGGCCAGCCGACGGCGCAGATCGGCCAGCAGCGTGGGCCGCAAACGCACGCGGTCGTTGTTGGTGCGCAGGGCCGGGTCGGCCTTCAGGTCGTCGAAGCCCAGCGCGTCGCAGAAGGTCTTCCACTGCGCGTCGCTCACCGCGGCCAGGAAGATCTGCTCGCCGTCCTTCACGGTGAACACGTCGTACAGCGCCCACGCCGAGATGCGCTCGGGCATCGGCGCGGCGGCCTGCCCCGTGATGGCGTACTGCAGCATGTGCTGGCCGACCAGGAACACGTTGTTCTCGAACAGCGCGGACTGCACCTCCTGCCCCTTGCCGGTCTCGGCGCGCTGCATCAGCGCGGCGATGGCGCCGATGGCGCCGAACATGCCGCCCATGATGTCGTTCACGCTGGTGCCGGCACGCAGCGGATCGCCGGGGCGGCCGGTCATGTAGGCGAGGCCGCCCATCATCTGCACCACCTCGTCGAGTGCGGTGCGGTGCTCGTACGGGCCGGGCAGGAAGCCGGTGTGGTTCACGTACACGAGGCGCGGGTTGAGCTTGCCGAGCGCGGCATAGCCCAGGCCGTACTTGTCCATGGTGCCGGGCTTGAAGTTCTGCGCCACCACGTCGGCGGTGGCACACAGGCGCAGCGCGGCCTCGATGCCCTCGGGCTTCTTGAGGTCGAGCGCAATGCTCTTCTTGTTGCGGTTGAACATGGGAAAGAAGCCGGCCCCCGCGCCCAGCAGGTGCCGCGTGCGGTCGCCCTCGATCGGCTCGACCTTGATGACTTCCGCGCCCAGGTCCGCGAGCACCATGCCGCAGGTCGGCCCCATGACCATGTGCGTGAACTCGACCACGCGGATGCCGGCGAGCGGCAGGCGCTTTTCCTGGGTGCCGGTCGTGCTCATGCCGTGACCCCCGCCGTGGCCGCGAAGGTCTTCGGGAAGCCCGCGCGCCATACCGTGCCCTGCAGCGTTTCGCCTTCGAGCCAGCCCGCCACGCGCTTGCGCAGCTCGAGCAGCTTCGGCAGATCGACGCCGGTCGCGACGCCCATGCTCTCGAGCATGAAGACGAGGTCTTCGGTGTCGACGTTGCCGCTGGCCCCGGGTGCATGCGGGCAGCCGCCGATGCCGGCGAGGCAGGCGTCGAAGCGCGTCACGCCGACTTCCAGCGCGGCATAGACATTGGCCAGCCCGAGGCCGCGCGTGTCATGGAAGTGGCCGCACCACAGCCGGTCGCCCGCGATGCGCAGCGCCCGCTCGAACAGGCTGCGGACCATCGCCGGATCGGCATAGCCGACGGTGTCGGCAAGGCTCACGCGGTCGGCCCCCGCGTCGAGCAGCGCCTGCATCAGCCGCAGTACTTCGTCGGCGTCGACGTGGCCCTGGAGCGTGCAGCCGAAGGCCGTGCCCACGCCGCCGTCGATGAGCGTCTTCGAGCCCGCGGCATCGCGCGCGGCGCGGATGCGGCCCACCTCGGCCACCACCTCGTCGGGCGTCTTGCGCAGGTTGGCGAGGCTGTGCGCGTGGCTGGCCGAGAGCGGCACGATCATCAGGTCGGCCTCGCCCGCGATGGCACGCTCCGCGCCCTTCAGGTTGGGCACCAGCACCGACGCGAAGAGGCCCGGCAAGGTCTTCGCATAGGCCAGCAGTTCGGCCGTGTCGGCCAGTTGCGGCAGCAGATGCGCCGGCACGAAGGAGCCGACTTCGATCTCGCGCTGGCCGGCCGCATGCGCGTCGCGGATCCATTCGAGCTTGCGTTCGGTGGACAGCACGCGGGCGATGCTCTGCAGGCCGTCGCGCAGGCCCACCTCGCGGACGACCGCGCGGGGCGGCAGGAAGGGGTGAATCAAGACTTTGTCTCCGTCGTGAGGGTACGGCGTGAATATTAGAAGTTCCGATTCGACCCAGAAGGTATATTTTGGAAGCCATTTGCTTCCGAAGCGGAACACCATGAGAGACCTCGACCTCACCACCCTGCGCCTGTTCGTCGCCGTCTGCGAAACGCGCAGCATCGCGCGCGCCGGCGAGCAGGCCAGCATCGTCGGCTCGGCCATCAGCAAGCGACTAGCCCAGCTCGAAGAAGCGGTGGGTACGCCGCTGCTGCTGCGCAAGCGCCGCGGCGTGGTGCCCACGCCGGCCGGCGAAACCCTGCTGGAGCACGCCCGCGCGATGCTCAGCAGCGTGAACCGCATCGAGCGCGACATGGCCGCCTATGCGGGTGGCGCTCGCGGGCATGTGCGCATCCTGGCCTCGGCGTCGGTCATGGCCGAATCGCTGGCGGAAGACGTGGCGGGCTTTCTGAAGGACCCGGCCCACCGCAACATCCGCGTCGACATGGAAGAGCGCGTGAGCCCCGAGATCGTGCGCGGCATCCGCGAGGGCAGCGCCTCCATCGGCCTTTGCTGGGACGCCGCCGACCTCGACGGCCTGGAACGGCGCAACTACCGCTCCGACCACCTCGCCATCGTCGCGCACCCCTCGCATCCCGTCGCAAGGCACGAGCACGTGCGCTTCGAGCAGGTGCTCGACCACGAATTCGTCGGCATGCCAGCCCTCAGTGCCGTGCAGCTGATGCTGGCGCGCGAGGCGGCGGTGGCGGGCAAGCCGCTGGTGTACCGCGTGCTGGTCTCCAACTTCGACGCGGCACTGCGGGTGGTGCGGGCCGGGCTGGCGATCAGCGTGGTGCCGGCGGAGGTGGCGCGGCCCTTCACCGATGCCTTCGGCCTGCGGCTGATGCCGCTTACCGACGCGTGGGCGCGGCGGCGTTTCGCGATCTGCTTTCGCGGCGAGGCGGCGCTGTCGCCGTCGGCGCAGCTGCTGGTCGCGCACCTCGAGCGGTGCGCCACGGACTGACGACCTGGAAGCTCATTCGGCCGAAATCCGAAACTATTCGTTGTGAATCATCAGGTTTTTGTTTCGATTCGCGCAACCTAACATTCGGGGCATTCAGCGCTATCACCTCTTCACGACACACATTCAGAAAGATCGCCGCCATGTTCCGCAGAGCCCTTCTCTCCGCCGCCGCCCTCGCCACCACGCTGAGCCTCGCCCCGCTTGCCGCCCAGGCCGCCCAGCCCCTCAAGCTCGACGTCTACAACCCCGGCACGAAATCGATGTTCCCGGTCTCTTCGGAAATCGTCACCGGCCAGACCGATGCCGTGCTGATCGACGCCCAGTTCCAGCGCAACGACGCCGAGGCGCTGGTGCAGAAGATCAAGGCCACGGGCAAGAAGCTCACCACGGTCTACATCAGCCACAGCGATCCCGACTACTACTTCGGCCTCGACGTGATCCAGGCCGCCTTCCCCGACGCGAAGATCGTCGCCACGCCGCAGACCGTGGCCGCGATCCAGGCCTCGAAGGATGGCAAGCTTGCGCACTGGGGCCCGATCCTCAAGGACAACGCGCCCAAGGCGCTGGTCGTGCCCGAGCCGCTGGCCGGCGACAGCTTCACGCTCGAAGGCCGCAAGATCCAGGTCGTCGGCCTCGACGGCCCCACACCTGAACGCAGCTTCGCGTGGATTCCCTCGCTGAAGGCGGTGGTCGGCGGCATCCCCGTCGCGGCCAACATCCACGTGTGGGTGGCCGACACGCAGACGCTCGAGTCGCGCCAGGAGTGGATCAAGACGCTGGGCCGCATCGAAGCCCTGCACCCGAAGACCGTGGTGCCCGGCCACTACCTGCCCAACGCGAACGGCAGCGCGCCCTACTCGCTCGCCTCGGTGAAGTTCACGCGCGACTACCTGAAGGCCTTCGAGCTCGAAGCCGCCAAGGCCAAGGACTCGGGCGCGCTCATCGCCGCGATGAAGAAGCGCTACCCGAAGCTGGAAGGCGCCTCGTCGCTGGAACTCGGCGCCAAGGTCATCAAGGGAGAAATGAAATGGCCGCAGTGAACGACACCACCACCCTGCACTACATCTTCGACCCGCTGTGCGGCTGGTGCTACGCCGCCGCGCCGCTGGTGGACGCGGCGCGCGGCGTGCCGGGCCTGCAGGTCGAATTCCACGGCGGCGGCATGATGACCGGCACAAACCGCCGCGCGATCACGCCGCAATGGCGCGAGTACGTGATACCGCACGACCGGCGCATCGCCGAGATGACGGGCCAGCCCTTCGGCGAAGGCTACTTCGAAGGACTGCTGCGCGACACCGGCGCGGTGATGGATTCCGAGCCGCCGATCACCGCCATCCTCGCGGCCGAATCGCTGCGCTCAGGCGGCGGGCTGGACATGGTGCATCGCCTGCAGCGTGCGCACTATGTCGAAGGTCGACGCATCGCCGACGCGCAAGTGCTGAAGGCGGTGGCCGAAGAACTCGGTTTCGATGCCGAAGCCTTTGCTGCAGCCGTCGAGCGCCTGGCGGGAGAAGCGACCGCGCAGCACATCGCTGAAAGCCGCCAGCTGCTGCAACGCGCGGGCGGCCAGGGCTTTCCGACCTTCGTGCTGACGCGGGCCGATGGCAGCGCCAGCCGCATCGACATCGGCCCGTGGCTGGGCCGTGCCGAAGACTGGAAGGCGCGCCTCGCGGAACTCGTCTAGCGCGCGACGCCCAGCAGCCGGTCCAGCACCTGCGGCTGGGTACGCAGCGCCGCGGCGCTGTCCTTGTGCACGATGGTGCCGTGGTCCAACACCACTGCCTCGTCGGAAATCGCGAGGATCGCCTGCGGATGCTGCTCCACGATGATCGCGGCCAGCCCCTCGTCCTGCGTGATGCGGCGGATGGCGCGCAGCAGCTCCTCCACGATGATCGGCGCGAGCCCTTCGAGCGGCTCGTCGAGCAGCAGCAGCTTGGGGTTCAGCACCAGTGCGCGGCCCACGGCCAGCATCTGCTGCTCGCCGCCCGAGAGCTGCGTGCCGAGGTTGGTCTTGCGCTCGGCCAGGCGCGGGAACATCTCGTAGACGCGCTGCGGATTCCACTTGCCCGGCCGTTCCACGGCCGTGAGGTTCTCGTGCACCGTGAGCGACTTGAAGATGTTGCGCTCCTGTGGCACCCAGCCGATGCCGGCCGCCGCGCGCTGATGCGGCGCGAGCTTGTGCAGCGCCTGTCCGCTCAGCGTGATGCTGCCGCCATGCTGGCGCGTGGCGCCGGCAAGCGTGTTGATCAGCGTGGTCTTGCCCGTGCCGTTGCGGCCCAGCAGCGCCAGCGTCTGGCCTTCGCCGAGCGCGAACGCCACGTCGTGCAGTACCACGGCCTCGCCGTAGCCGGCACTCAGGTTCTCGATGCGCAGCAGCTCAGACATGGGCGGTTTCTCCGTGGCCCAGATAGACCTCTTTCACCTTGGGATCGTTGGCGATGGTTTCGGGGTCGCCTTCGGTCAGCAGCGTACCGTTGACCAGCACCGTCATGCGGTCGGCAAAACTGAACACCAGGTCCATGTCGTGCTCGATCAGCAGCACCGACACGTCGGCCGGCAGCGCGGCCACGGTCTGCAGCAGCTCTTCGCGCTCGCCGGCGGGCACGCCCGCCACCGGCTCGTCGAGCAGCAGCACGCGCGGCTCGCAGGCCAGTGCGATGGCGATTTCCAGCAGGCGGCGCTTGCCGTAGGCCAGGTGCTTCACCTGCTGCTGCGCCACGTCGCTCAGGTGAAATTGTTCGAGCAGTTGCGCCGCGCGCTCGGCGATCGCCTTGCTGGCGCCCAGCGGGCGCCACCATTGCGCGCCGATGCCCTGGTGCTGCGATACCACGAGCGCCAGCGTTTCGAGCGGCGTCATCGAATCGAACAACTGGTTGATCTGGAACGTGCGCACCAGCCCGCGCGCCACGCGCTTGTGCGGCGCGAGCGTCGTGATGTCTTCGCCGAGCAGCGTGATGCGGCCTTCGGTCGGCGTGAGCACGCCCGTGAGCTGGTTGATCAGCGTGGTCTTGCCCGCGCCGTTGGGGCCGATCAGCGCATGGCGCGCGCCGCGCTTGAGCTCCATCGACACGTTGTTGGTGGCCGTGATGCCGCCGAAGCGCATCACGAGGCCGTGGGTGGAAAGAACGGTGTCGCTCATGCCGCTCCACCCTTCTTCTTGCCGGCGCCGTACCACGTCCAGGGCTTCAGCAGCCGGTCGCGCCCGACCAGCACCAGCAGCACCAGGATCAGGCCGATCCAGAACATCCAGTACTGCGGCGTCACGGCCGACAGCCAGGTCTGCAGCAGCTTGAACACGATCGCGCCCGCCACGCCGCCATAGAGCCAGCCCACGCCGCCGATGACCAGCATCAGCAGCACGTCGGCCGAGCGGTCGAAGGCCAGCACGTCGAGCGAGGCGAAGCCGGTGGTCTGCGCCAGCAGCGCGCCCGCGGCTCCGGCGATGCCGGCTGCCACGGTGTAGATGACCGCAAGGCGCGACACCACCGGGATGCCGATGGCCATGGCGCGCAGCCGGTTGTCGCGAATGGCCTTGAGCGTGGCGCCGAACGGCGAATGCACCAGCCGGCGCATCAGCAGGAAGAGCAGCAGCATCACGGCCAGCGAATACCAGGCGGCCGTGCGGCCGTACAGGTCGAAGTCGAACAGGCCGAGCACCGGCCCCATCACCACGCCCTGCAGGCCGTCGGCACCGCCGGTGAGCCAGTCGAGCTTGTTGGCGAGTTCGAGCAGCAGCAGCGCGGTGCCGAGCGTGACCATCAGGCGCGTGAGGTCGCTGCCGCGCAAGATCGTCACGCTGGCGACGAGGCCCAGCAGCGCGGAGAGCACAGTGGCGACCACGAGCCCCACGGTCGGGTCGGGCATCACGAGCTTGGCGAACAGCGCCGCCGCATACGCGCCGAAGCCGAAGAAGGCGGCATGGCCCAGCGACACGATGCCGGTGTAGCCGAGGATCAGGTCGAGCGACATCGCAAACAGCGCGACGATGGCGATCTCGTTGATCAGCAGCGAGTGCGAAGGCATCACGAGCGGCAGCGCGAAGGCCACGGCCCAGACAACGAACTCGAGCGGGTGCCAGCGCGCCTTGCGCAGCAGGGCCGACTGGAGATCGGTCGCAGAAGAAGGCGTGCTCATTCAGCGCCCCCCTTTGCGGGTGAACAGGCCTTGGGGCCGCCACATCAATATGAGGATCATCAGCAGGTAGACGGTGAACGCACCCATCTTCGGAATGAAGTACTTGCCCGCCACGTCGGCAATGCCCAATAGCAGCGCCGCCGCGAGCGGCCCGGTGATCGACGAGGTGCCGCCGACCGACACCACGATCAGGAAATAGATCATGTACTTGAGCGGAAAGGTCGGGTCGAGCCCGAGGATCTCGGCGCCCAGCGCACCGCCCAGCCCCGCGAGCCCGGAGCCCACGGCGAAGGTCAGCAGGAACACGATGTTCACGTTGATGCCCAGCCCCGCCGCCACGCGCGGATCGTCGACCGCGGCGCGCAGCCGGCTGCCGAAACGCGTCTTCGAGAGGATGAGCTGCAGCACCACCGTGAGCACTGCGCACACGCCGATGATGAAGAGCCGGTAGTGCCCCATGCCCATCAGCAGCGCGCCGTCGCCGATTTCGGTACGGCCGCGCAGCCACTCGGGCAGCTGCACGTTCTGCTGCGACGATCCCACGAAGTAGTCGATGGCCGCCACGGCCATGAAGGCGAGGCCGATGGAAAAGAGCACCTGGTCGAGGTGCGGCTTGCCGTACATCGGCCGATAGAGCGTGCGTTCGAGCAATGCCCCGGCCAACGCGACGACGATGAACGCGAACGGCAGGCAGGCCAGGAACGGCATGCCCAGCTTCTGCATCGCGAACACCGTGAGGTACCCGCCCGCCATGGCGAAGGCGCCGTGCGCGAGGTTGATGAAGTTCATCAACCCGAGCGTCACGGCCAGGCCGACGGCGAGCACGAAAAGCAGCATGCCGTAGGCGATGCCGTCGAAAAGAATGGTCAACATGTCAGCTATCTATCAGCGTGCTGCACAAAAGCGGCCCGTTCGGGAAACACCGCGGAACCGGCTTCGCCGGGCCGCAGGTGTTGCCCCCGGTAGGGGGAAGGCGAAGCGACACGAAGTGCGCGCAGCCTGGGGGCGAGCATTATTTAGCTTTGCCCGGATCCTTCACGCCCTTGATCACGTCGAACTCGACGTTGTAGAGCTGTCCGTCCTTCTTCTCGACCTTGCGCAGGTACACGTCCTGCACGATGTCGCGCGTCTGCGCATCGATCAGCACCGGGCCGCGCGGGCTCTCGAAGACCTGGCCCTTCATGGCCGCCAGCAGCGCTTCGCCGCCGCCCTGGCCCTTGGTGGTCTTGAGCGCTTCGTAGATCACGCGCATGCCGTCATAGCCGCCCACGGCCATGAAGTTGGGGCGCATCTTGGGGTTGGCCTTCTGGAAGGCCTCGACGAACTTCTTGTTCATCGCCGAGGGGTGCGCGGCCGAGTAGTGGTGCGAGGTGACCACGCCCAGCGCGCCGTCGCCCATGTCGTTGAGCTGGTCGTCGTCCGTCACGTCGCCGGTGGCGATCATCTTGATGCCGGCCTTGTCCATGCCGCGCTCGAGGAACTGCTTCATCACTGCCGCGCCCGCGCCCGAGGGCACGAAGACGAACAGCGCGTCGGGCTTGGCGTCGCGCACCTTCTGCAGGAACGGCGCGAAGTCGGGGTTGCGCAGCGGCACGCGCAGCTTCTCGATCACCTTGCCGCCGTTGAGCTGGAAGCGCTCGCTGAAGAACTTCTCGGCGTCGTTGCCGGGACCGTAGTCGGCCACCAGCGTGACGACTGTCTTCACGCCGTTCTTTGGCGCCCAGTCGCCCATGGCCACCGACACCTGCGGCAGCGTGAAGCTCGAACGGATGATGTAGGGCGAGGCTTCGGTGATGCTCGACGTGGCGGCGGCCATCACCACTTCAGGCGTCTTCGACTGCGTGGCGATCGGTGCCACGGCCAGCGCCAGCGGCGTGAGGCCGAAGCCGGCCAGCACATTGACCTTGTCGTTCACCACCAGTTCCTGCGCCAGGCGCTTGGTGACGTCGGGCAGGCCGGTGTCGTCCTTGATGATCAGCTCGACCTTCTTGCCGGCCACGGTGTCGCCGTTCTGGGCCATGTAGAGGCGCGCGGCGGCTTCGATCTGGCGGCCGGTGGAAGCCGACTGGCCCGTCATCGGCAGGATCAGGCCGATCTTGAACTTGTTGTCCTGGGCGCTGGCCAGCGACATTGAAAGCGCTAGCGCCGACAGGGCGGCGGTCTGGATGAGATGGCGTCTTTGCATGGTTTTTCCTTTGAGGGGCGGAACGCGGACCCGGGCTATTTTCAACACTTTGCAACACCCGGCGCAGCTGGCAATCACCTAGCGGCCTCCGACGGGATTCTTTGTTGCGCGATAACCAGATGAACCGCGCGATCATCGCGCACGGCAGCTTCTGCCTGCGTGCGCGTCTGCCGTCGGCGCAGTAAGCGGAGCCGGGCCGAGTCGTTTGATTGAAGCCGCCGATGTTCGAAGGCGATACGATGTTCCGCTCGTTCCCCCATCACGACGGAGTCATCCATGTCACAGCACGCCGCCTTGCCCGCCCGCTACGACCACGTGGGCAGTTTCCTGCGCCCCAAGTACCTGCTCGAAGCGCGCGAGCAGAAGGCCAAGGGCGAGATCACGCCCGAGCAGCTTCGCCTGGTCGAAGACAAGGCCATCACCGAGATCGTCCGCTTCCAGGAAGACATCGGCCTGAAGAGCATCACCGACGGCGAGTTCCGCCGCACCTACTTTCACATCGATTTCCTCGACCAGCTCGGCGGCGTGAAGACCGACATTCCGGTCACCATCCGCAAGCCCGACGGCACCGAGGAACTGGCGCCGCCGGCGATGCGCGTGATCGACAAGGTGCGCCACGTCAAGGACATCCAGCTCGCCGACTTCCAGTACCTCAAGAGCCAGCTGTCGGCAGGCCGCACGCCGAAGGTGACGATCCCCTCGCCGACCATGCTGCACTTCCGCGGCGGCCGCGCCGGCATCAGCAAGGAACACTATCCCGAGCTCGACCCGGTGTTCTACGACGACGTGGCCAACGCCTACGGCGACGAGCTGCGCTCGCTGGCCGACGCCGGCTGCACCTACGTGCAGATGGATGACACCAACCTCGCCTACCTGTGCGACGAGCACATGCGCGAAGCCGCCCGCAAGCGCGGCGACGACCCGAACGAGCTGCCGCATCGCTACGCGGCCTTCATCAACAAGGTGGTCGCACAGAAGCCGCCGGGCATGCTGCTGGCCATGCACCTGTGCCGCGGCAACTTCAAGAGCACGCACGCCGCGGCCGGCAACTACGAGCCCGTGGCCGAGGCGCTGCTGAAAGAGATGGATCTCGACGCCTACTTCATGGAATACGACGACGCCCGCTCGGGCGACTTCAAGCCGCTGCGCTACCTGCCCAAGGGCAAGACCGTGGTGCTCGGCCTCGTGACCACCAAGTTCGGCGAGATGGAGGACAAGGACGAGCTCAAGCGCCGGATCGAAGATGCCGCCAAGTACGCCCCGCTCGAACAGCTCGCACTGTCGCCGCAGTGCGGCTTCTCCAGTACGGTGCACGGCAACAACATCGCGGTGGAAGCGCAGCGCGCCAAGCTGCGCCTCGTGGTGGAGACGGCACAGGAAGTCTGGGGCTCGACCTGAAGCGCCATTTCTGTTGAAGTCGGGGCCCATGACGATTCACATCTACTCCGGCCCCCTCAGCATGTTCGGCGCCAAGGTCGAGATCGCGGCGCGCGAAAAAGGCCTTGCCTTCGAACTGGTCATGGTGCCCTTCATCGAGGGCGACGCCTACGAGCCCAAGCACCCCGAGGTGCTTCGGGTCAACCCCGTCAAGCAGCAGGTACCGGTGCTGGTCGACGACGAGGTTTCGCTCTTCGACTCGACGCAGATCTTCGAATACCTGGAAGATCGTTATCCCAGCCCGGCGCTGTGGCCCGAAGGCATTGCCGACCGGGCTCGCGCGCGGCAGCTGGAACAGAAGTCCGACGAGGTCTTCTTTCCTAACGTCATCAAGCTCTTCGGCCTGCAGGAGGCCATGCAGAGTGCCCCGGCGATCGCAGCCTGCGCCGGCTGCGCGCGCTTCTACGACGAGATGGAAGGCCTGCTCGCCACGCGCGAGTACCTGGCCGGCCCCTACTCCTTTGCCGACATCGCCTTCTACATGGCCTGCGTGTTCGCCGACCGCAAAGGCGCCGGCATGACCGACGCCACGCCGCGCCTGCTGGCCTGGCGCAAACGCGTGGGCGACCGCCCCGCGGTGCGCGCGGTAGTCGACCCGATGATGCGGTTCCTGGCCTCGCAGGGGCGCGGCGTGCCGGCCTTCCTTCAACGCTGAAGGCCGGGCCAAGGCTCCGAGGCATCATCGCTCCATGCCGATCACAAGGTTCGACTGGCTGCCCTCTCCTTCGCAGCATTTCCTCGTCGTCACTTTCGCATTGCTGGTCTACGTCCTGACCACGCGCGCGCGCCGCGAGCAGCGCGCACCCACCACGGCCATCGCCTGGGTCATGGGGCTGGTGTTGATGCCCTACCTCATCCTGCCGATGTACCTGCTGTTCGGCCAGCGCAAGCTGCGTCCCGCTGGCTCGCCGCGGCCGCCGCGCTCGGTGCCGCCGGGCCATTGGGCGGCCGACCTGATCGAGAGCTTCGGCCTCGCGCCGCCGGGGCGCTGCGCGATCCGCATGCACGCCGACGGCGAGGCCGCGCGCGAGGCGCTGTGGCAGGTGATCGACGGCGCGCGCGAGCGCATCGACGTGTGCACCTTCATCATCGGCGACGACCCCCTCGGCCATGCGGTGATCGAGCGGCTCGCCAGGCGGGCGCGCGACGGGCTCAAGGTGCGGGTGCTGCTCGACGGCTTCGGCGCGCTGTCGCTGCCGCGCCATCACTTCGACCGGTTGCGGGCGGCGGGCGGCGAGGTGGCGGTGTTCCGCCCCTTCTTCAGCCTGCGCCGCATCGGGCCGCGCAACCTGCGCAACCACCGCAAGTTCACCATCGCCGACGACAGCTGGCTCTGGTCGGGCGGGCGCAACCTCGCGGGCGAATACTTCACCGGCAGCGACAAGCATCCCGAGGCCTGGCACGACCTGTCGTTCGACCTGCGCGGCAGCGTAGCCGCAGCGGCGGCGCGCCAGTTCGACCACGACTGGACCTCGGTGCGCAGCCGCAAGGCCCGCGCCATCACGTGCGACGACGTTGCCGAGGGCCCGGGCACGGCCATGGCCCAGTTCCTGCCGAGCGGCCCCGACCAGACCGAAGACACGGCGCACGCCTTGCTGATCGACGCGTGCTTCCGCGCCGAGCACCGCATCCTCGCGATCACGCCCTACTTCGTGCCCGGCGACGGCCTGCGCGACGCTCTGCGGCTGGCCGCGCGGCGCGGCGTGCAGGTGACCATCGCGATGCCGGCGAAGTCGAACCACCGCCTGGCCGACTTCGTGCGCGCACGCGCCATGCGCGACCTGGCGCGCGCAGGCGTGAGCTTTTGCATGCTGCCGTTCATGGCGCATGCCAAGGCCGTGGTGGTGGACGACGAACTCGCCATCTGCGGCTCGATCAACCTCGACCTGCGCAGCCTGCTGCTGAACCACGAGGCCGCCGTGGTGTTCTACGGCCAGGACAACATTGACTGGCTGGCCGAGTGGATCGAGACCACCGCCTCGGCCGGCGAACCCTACCGCGCGCGGCGACCGGGGCTGCTGCGCGACGTGGCCGAGGGGCTGCTGCTTACCGTCGCTTTCCAGCTGTAGTCGGTTCGGCCGCCCTGGCTTCCTTCGCCACGGCGTCGAGCCCGGCGAGCACGTAGCGCATCAGGTCGTCCGCCAGCGCCTGCGTGTCTTTCAGGGCCGGCAGCACCTTGCTGCTCAGGTCCTTGGGCGCCACCGTCATCACCAGGCACGGCAGCACCGCGAGCAGCAGGCTGCGCTGCACCGAGGGATGGTCGCCGGGCAAGCCCATGATCTCGCCGATGATGCCGCGCAGCAGCTTGGCCTTGGGCAGCACCGCCCGCTGGATCATCGCCGGCATGGCCGGCGACGGCGACAGCGCCTCGCGCAGCACCACCCGGAAGCCCCACGGCGCCTTCGGCTGCGCGCTCATCTCGACCATGTGCGTGAGGAAGGCGCGCAGCTTGAGCCGCGCATCGGTGGATTCCATGGACAGCGCCATCAGCTCGTCGAGGCTCACCAGTTGCCGGTGCGCCTCGATCAGCACCGCCTCGTAGAGCCCGTCGCGGCCGCCGAAGTGATAGTTGATCGCGGCCATGTTGGTGCCCGCGCGGGTGCAGATTTCCTTGCTGGTGCTCTGCGCGAAACCCTGCGCCGCGAACAGCCGCCCAGCGGTCTCGAGGATGTGCAGGCGCGTGGTGTTGCCGTCGGTGCGCGGAGTGCGGGTTGCCATGCCCCGAGGCTAACCCAAACGAAAAAATACTTCAAATTCAAATTTCAATTTGATAACATCACGCAGGGCCCCGGGACAGCAGCAGCCTCGTCAGGACACACGCCATGAACAGGAAACCCCTCATCGCCATCGCCGCCGTGGCAGTCATCGCGGCAGCGGGCGGCTGGTGGTACGCGCACCGCTCGGCCGCCCCCTCCGATCAGCTCGTTCTGTACGGCAACGTCGACGTGCGCCAGGTCTCGCTGGCCTTCAACGGCAACGAGCGCGTGGCCGAGCTGACGGTGCGCGAAGGCGACCGCGTGCGCACCGGGCAGGTGCTGGGCCGGCTCGACACCCGCTCGCTGGTGCTGCGCGCGGCGCAGTCGCAGGCGCGCATCGGCGTGCAGGAGCAGGCCCTGCTGCGCCTGAAGACCGGCAGCCGCCCCGAGGAAGTGGCGCAGGCCGGCGCCCAGGTGGCCGCCGCGCAAGCCGATGCCGAACTGGCGCAGCAGCAGCTCGCGCGCCTGCAGGCCATCGGCGCCACCACGGCCGGCCGGGCGGTGAGCCAGCAGGACCTCGACAGCGCGCAGGCCAGGCGCAAGGTGGCGCTGGCGCAGCTCGACAACGCGCGCAAGGCGCAGCAGCTGGTCGTCACCGGGCCGCGCAGGGAAGACATCGGGCAGGCGCAGGCCCAGCTCGAATCGGCCCGCGCGGAACTCGCGCTCATGAACCACCAGCTCGCGGAAGCCGAGCTCAAGGCGCCCATCGATGCCGTCGTGCGCGCCCGCCTGCTCGAACCGGGCGACATGGCCTCGCCGCAGCGCCCGGCCTTCACGCTCGCCATCACCGATCCCAAGTGGGTGCGCGCCTATGTGGCCGAACCCGACCTCGGCCGCGTGCGCGCCGGGCAGGAGGCCCGCGTGAGCACCGACAGCCAGCCCGGCGAGGCCATCGCGGGCAAGGTCGGCTACATCTCGTCGGTGGCCGAGTTCACGCCCAAGACGGTGCAGACGGAGGAGCTGCGCAGCAGCCTCGTCTACGAGATCCGCGTGATGGTCGACGACAAGGAGGACCGGCTGCGGCTCGGCATGCCGGCCACGGTGCGGCTGCAGCTGGCTTCGACGGGCAGGCCCTGAATGACCGTCCTTCTTCCTGCATTGCTTCCTCCCCCTCTGGGGGAGGGCTGGGGTGCGGGCAGACGGCGTACCCATCGAGCGCTCTGCCCGCCCCCATCCCAGCCTTCCCCCAGCGGGGGAAGGAGCAAGACCTCCCGCACGGAGGGATGTTGAATGCAAGCCGTGGCCGGGCGCTCGCTGCACAAGCGCTTCGTGCCGAAGGCGCCGGCCGCGACCGTGCACGCGCTCGACGACGTGTCGCTCGAAGTACCCGCCGGCACGCTCACCGCGCTGGTCGGTCCCGACGGCGCAGGCAAGACCACGCTGCTGCGCCTCATGGCCGGCCTGATGCGCGCCGACCAGGGCGAGCTGCGCGTGCTCGGCATCGACGTGTCGGCCGACCCGCAGGCGGTGCAGGACCGCATCAGCTACATGCCGCAGCGCTTCGGCCTCTACGACGACCTCAGCGTGCAGGAAAACCTCGACCTCTACGCCGACCTGCACGGCGTGCCGCGCGCGCAGCGGCGCGAGCGCTACGCACGGCTGATGGAAATGACCGACCTCGGCCGCTTCACCAGCCGCCCCGCCGGCAAGCTCTCGGGCGGCATGAAGCAGAAGCTCGGGCTGGCCTGCACGCTGGTGCGCTCGCCCGACCTGCTGCTGCTCGACGAGCCGACCGTGGGCGTGGACCCGCTCTCGCGCCGCGAGCTGTGGGAGATCGTGCAGCAGCTGGTCGACGACGAAAAGCTCTCGGTCATCGTCAGCACCGCCTACCTCGACGAGGCCGAGCGCTGCAGCCATGTGTTCGTGCTGCGCGGCGGCAAGCTGCTGGTGCAGGGCGCGCCCGGCGAACTGCGCGACCGGGCGCGCGGCCTCTGCTTTGTCGCAACGCCGCCCGACAGCGAGCCGCCGCGATTGCTTCAGGCCCGCCTGCTCGACGCGCGGCAGGACATCGTCGATGCGGTGCCGCAGGGCGGCGAGGTGCGCTTCATCCGCCGCGAGAAAGCAGACGGCCCGCGGCTCGACGCATTGCTCGACGGCGCGCACAGCGAGCCCGTCGCGCCGCGCCTCGAAGACGGCTTCATGATGCTGCTGCGCACGCAGCCATCGCCCGCCAGCGACACCATTCCGCCAGCGGCCATGGCGACGCCCGACGGCAAACCCGGCGAGGTGGTCATCGAGGTCAAGGACCTCGTGCGTCGCTTCGGTGATTTCGTCGCCGTGGCCAACACCAGCTTCTCGGTGCGGCGCGGCGAAATCTTCGGCCTGCTCGGCCCCAACGGCGCGGGCAAGACCACCACCTTCCGCATGCTCTGCGGCCTGCTGCCCGCCAGCGGCGGCCAGTTGCGCGTGGCCGGCGTCGACCTGCGGCATGCGCGCGCACAGGCACGCCAGCGCATCGGCTACGTCTCGCAGAAGTTCGCGCTCTACGGCAACCTCACGGTCCACGAGAACCTCTCGTTCTTCGGGGGCGCCTACGGCCTGCGCGGCGCGAAGCTGCGCGAGCGCATGAACACGGTGCTGCACCAGTTCGACCTTGCCCAGGCACTCGACACGCCCAGCGGCCAATTGGCCGGCGGCTACAGGCAGCGCCTGGCGATGGCCACCGGCTTGCTGCACGAGCCCGAGATCCTGTTCCTCGACGAGCCCACCAGCGGCGCCGACCCGCTCGCGCGCCGCGAGTTCTGGCGCCGCATCACGGCGCTGTCCGAAGGCGGCACCACGGTCGTCATCACCACGCACTTCATGGAAGAGGCGGAGTACTGCGACCGCATCGTGATCCAGGACGCAGGCAAGGTGCTGGCCATCGGCACGCCGCAGGAGGTGCGCGCGCAGGCGCTGGGCGAGGAAGACGGCGAGAGACGCATCGACATGGAACAGGCCTTCATCGGCATCGTCGAGAAGGCGCGGCACAAGAGCACGGAAGAGGTGGCGGCATGAACGGCTTCCGGTCCCGCCTGGTCTCCCTCACGCGCAAGGAGTTCCGCCAGCTGCTGCGCGACCGCAGCAACCTCGCCATCGGCATCCTGCTGCCGATGGTGCTGATCCTGATCTTCGGCTACGGCATGTCGCTCGACGTGAAGAACGCGCCCGTGGCGGTGGTCATGGAAGACGCCTCGCCGACCGCGCACGAGGCCATGGCCGGGCTGCAGCTCTCGCCCACCATCGCGCCGGTGCTGCTGGGCTCGATGCACGAGGCCGAAGCGTTGATGCAGGAGCGCAAGGTCGACGGCATCGTGCGCGTGCCGGCCGATTTCTCGCGCGCGCTCGCTGCCGGCAATGCACGCGTACAGCTCATCGTGCACGGCTCGGACGCCGGGCGCGCGAGCATCATCAAGGCCTATGTGAGCGGCGCCCTCGCGCAAGCGGGCGTGCGGCAGGCGGACCGCAACGGCAACGCTGCCGGCGCCCCACCCGCAGGCAGCGTCGCCGTCGAGCAGCGCATGTGGTTCAACGCCGCGAACACCAGCACCTGGTATCTGGTGCCGGGCTTGATCGTGCTCATCATGACGCTGGTCGGCGCCTTCCTCACCGCGCTGGTGATGGCGCGCGAATGGGAGCGCGGCACTCTGGAGGCACTGTTCGTCACACCGGTGCGGCCGGTCGAGATCCTGCTGGCCAAGATCATTCCGTACTTCGCGGTCGGCATGCTGGGCCTCACGCTGTGCCTGCTCTCCGCGCGCTACCTGTTCGCCGTGCCCATATACGGCTCGCTGCTGGTGGTGGTGTTCAGCTCGATGCTGTACCTGATCGTGGCCGTGAGCCTGGGCCTCGTGATCTCGTCGGTCACGCGCAATCAGTTCCTCGCGAGCCAGGTGGCGCTGATCGCGACCTTCATGCCTTCGATGATGCTATCGGGCTTCCTGTTCGATCTGCGCAACGTGCCCACTGCCGTTCGGGTGGTGGGGCACCTGCTGCCGGCTACCTATTTCATGGACCTGATCAAGACGCTGTTCCTCGCCGGTGACGTGTGGCCGCTGATCTGGCGCAACTGCGCGATCCTGCTGGCGTACGCGGTGGGCCTGCTGCTGGTGGCGCGCGCGGTAACGCGCAAGAGCCTCGACTGAGGGCCGACGCCATGATCGATTTCCTTCTGCGCATCGCCAACCTCTGCCGCAAGGAGCTGCTGACGATCCTCAAGGACCCGGCCACGCGCGCCATCCTGGTCGCGCCGGCGCTGCTGCAGAGCCTGGTCTTCGGCTACGGCGCGACCTACGACCTCACCAACGTACCGTACGCGCTGCTCGACCAGAGCCGCAACGGCGCCTCGTCGGAACTCATCGCGCACCTGGACAGCACAGGCGTCTTCCACCGCGTGGCCACGCTGCGCTCGCAGGCCGACATCCGCGAGGTGATCGACACCGAGCAGGCGCTGCTCGTCATCCAGATTCCCGCCAACTTCGAGCAACAGCTCAGCGCGGGGCAGACCACGACGATCCAGCTGATTCTCGATGCGCGCAACTCCAACACCGCGGGCTCGGCGGCGGGCTACGTGAGCGCGGTGGTCGAACGCTACAACGCGGAACTGCGCACGCGCGCGGGCGCCCCGCCGTCGCCGCTGGTCATCGAATCGCGCGCATGGTTCAACCCGAACCTTGAAACGCGCTGGAACCTGCTGCCCGGCATGATCGCTGCGCTCAGCATGCTGCAGACGCTGCTGCTCACCGCGCTGTCGGTGGCGCGCGAACGCGAGCAAGGCACCTTCGACCAGCTGCTGGTCACGCCGATGTCGCCGCTCGAGATCATGATCGGCAAGGGGCTGCCGCCGGTGCTGGTGGGGCTGGTGCAGTCGTCGCTGATCCTGCTGGTGGCGCTGTTCTGGTTCCGCATTCCGATGGCGGGCTCGCTGCTCACGCTGTACACGGGGCTGGTGTTCTTCACGGTCGCGAGCGTGGGCATCGGCCTGTCGATCTCGGCCGTGTCGGCCAACATGCAGCAGGCCATGCTCTACGCCTTCGTGCTGCTGATGCCGCTGATGCTGCTGTCGGGCCTGACCACGCCGGTGCGCAACATGCCGCATGTGCTGCAGGTGGCCACGCTGGCCAACCCGCTGCGCTTTGCCATCGATCTCGTGCAGCGCGTGTACCTCGAAGGCGTGGGGCTGGGCACGGTCTGGCACAACCTGATTCCGCTGGCCGTCATCGCCGCCATCACGCTGCCGCTGGCGGCCTGGCTGTTCCGCAACCGTCTTGTCTGAAACCGGGAGCACGCCATGCCTCTTCTGTCCGCTCCTCGCGCCGCGACCGCGTTCGCCTTCTCCCTGTTGCTCGCCGGCTGCGCGGTGGGGCCCGACCACAAGCCGGCCGAGGTGCGCACGCCCGCCGACTGGACTGCCTGGCACGGCGGCTCGCCCGCGCTGCTGGGCGCGGAACGGCAAGGCGCTCCCACCGGCGGCATCGCATCCGGCGACTGGAAGGCCTTCAACGATCCGGTGCTCGACCGCCTCGAAGCCATGGTGCTCGCAAGCAACCCCGACCTTCAGACTGCCGCCTTGCGCTTCGCACAAAGCCGCGTGCAGCGCACCACCACGGCGGCGCAGCAAGGGCCGCAGGTGAATGCGAGCGCCGGCGTCACCCGGCAGCGCCAGAGCGAAAGCGGCGCCGCCACGCGGATGATCGATGCGCTCGGCTCGTCGGTCTCCAACCGCGACCAGCTCATTCGCACGCTCAGCGAGCCCTACAACCTCTACCAGGCCGGCTTCGATGCCTCGTGGGAGATCGACCTGTGGGGCCGCGTGCGCCGGGCCATCGAGGCGGCCGATGCCGACGCGAGCGCCTCGTCAGCGCTGCTGCGGCAGGCCCGGCTCAGCGTGCAGGCCGAGCTGGCGCGCAACTACTTCGAGCTGCGCGGCACGCAGCGCGAACTGCGCATCGCGCGCGCCGACATCGCGGCAGCCGCCGAGTCGCTCGAACTGATGCAGGCGCGCGCCAACGGCGGCCTCGTCACCGACCTGGACCCGGTACGCCAGCGCGCGCTGGTGGCCGAACTGCGCGCGCGCATTCCCGCGCTGCTGCAGCAGGAAGCCGACGCGATGAACCGCATCACGCTGCTGGCCGGTGCCGCGCCCGGTTCGCTGAACACCGAACTGGCCGACACCGCCACCGGCGACGCACTCGACGCCCCGGCGCTCCCCGCCCTCGCGCTGGGCCAGCCCGCCGAACTCGCGCGCCGCCGCCCCGACATCGCGGCCGCCGAGGCGCAGCTGCATGCGGCCACGGCCCGCATCGGCGTGGCCGTGGCCGACCTCTATCCGCGCGTGACGCTGGGCGCCGGCTTCGGCTACGAATCGGTAGGCAGCGAACGTTTCGGCGGATGGGGCAGCCGGCAGTGGCACGTGGGCCCGTCGATCAGCCTGCCGATCTTCGACAACGGACGCCGCCGCGGCACCGTGGAGCTGCGCGAGCTGCAGCAGCAGGAAGCGGCCATGGCCTTTCAGCAGACCGTGCTCAAGGCCTGGCACGAGATCGACTCGGCGCTCACCGCCTACGCCGCCGAGCGGCAGCGGCAGACCGAACTGGCCGAGCGCGAGCGCCGCAGCCGCGACGCGCTGGTGCTGGCACATGCGCGCCACGCGGGCGGACTCACCGACTTCGGCGTCGAACTCGATGCGCGCCGCACGCTGCTGCAGGCGCAACGCGACCGGGCGCAGAGCGCAAGCCGGCTCGCGGTCGGGCTGGTGGCGGTCTACAAGGCATTGGGTGGTGGCACGCTGGTGCTGGAAGGCCCGCAGACCGAACACCGGTAATGCAGCCCCGGCCTCAAAGCCGGTTCGTGAAGCTCGCGTTGCCCAGCCCCGTGCCGATGGTCAGCACGCCCCAGTGCCGCACGTCGCGCATGAAAGGCAGTTCGCTCAGGCCCTGCACCACCGCGTCGTTGTGCATCAGCGCCAGCGTCGGGCCCGAGCCCATCATCGGCATGCGCTGCCACAGCTGGCTGGGCAGGTGGAAGGCGTGGCTGTCCCAGTCGCCGGGCAGGTTCTGCGCGCCGCGCGCTATGAAGCCGTCCGGCCGGATCAGGCCCGGACAGCCAATGCCGACGAAGGGCGCGAGCCGGATCTTCCTGCGCTCGCTGTAGCGCACCATGTCTTCCAGCATGTCGGCGATGTGCTCGATCATGCCGCCGCGGTCAGGCCCTTCGTCCGCATGGCGCCACTTCTCGCGCCGCACCACCTTCGCGAGCGAGAAGTCGCGCGCCTTGCGGTGGCGCGTCTTCACGATGCCGCAGCGCACGTTGGTGCCGCCGATGTCCACCGCGAGGATCGCGTCGTGCTTCTTCAGCATGGCGCGCGGCACAAGGTGCGCCCAGCCGATCAGCCCGCCGTCGTCCACGTCGTGCGAGAGGCGGCCGATCTGCACGTGCAGGCCCATCTCCTCGAGGATGGCGCCGGTCTGCAGGACGGCGCGCTCGCCCACGTCGCTCTCGGGAAAACCGCCGCCGACCACGATGCGCTGCACCTTCCGCCACGAGGGCTGGCGCATGAAACGCTGGATCACCAGGGCCAGCTCCTGCGCGAACTCCTCGATGGCGCCATGCATCACGTCGGACGCTTCGGAGGCCTTCTTTTCCTGCAGCGCGCGGTCGAGTTCCCCCTTGTCGAGGTCGCGCGAATGCGAGCCGCCCAGCGGATCCTTTCCCTTCCTGCGGCGGCGTTTGCGCCAGCGTTCGAGCAGTTCGCGAAAGGCCGTCTGGCTGGCCTGGTCGCCGACAAAACCGTCCTTGTCGCGCAGCTGCAGGCTGTAACCGTCGACCTGCACACCCGGCAGCTCGCGCAGGCCGTGGACGTCGGGGCCGGGGAGTTCGTTCTTCGTGGAGCGGGTCTTCATGGCAACCGACTGTGGGCCTGATCGGCGGCCCGCCCCATCGGCACCACGCACCACGGCGTGTAGGAGAGCGGCGGGTACGCCAAACGGAACGATGTCTATATACACTGGCCCGGATGCATCTGCCCCGCAGCTTCTGGCGCGCCGCCCTGCTGTACGCCCTCGCATGGCTTGCCATCGCGCCCGCCCCCGCACAAGCCGCGGACGAGACGCTGCGCGTGGGCTCCAAGCGCTTCACCGAGTCGTACATCCTGGCCGAGCTGCTGGCGCAGACGGCGGCGCCGCACACCGCCTCGGCGCCCGTCGTGCGGCAAGGCCTTGGCAACACGGCCATCGTGTACGAGGCGCTGCGCTCGGGCGCCATCGACCTGTACGCCGAATACACCGGCACCATCGCGCTCGAAATCCTCAAGGGCACGCCGGCGGACACGCGCGAGGCCATGAACGCAGCGCTCGCGCCGATGGGCCTGGGCGTGGCCATTCCGCTGGGCTTCAACGACGGCTATGCGCTCGCGGTGCGCGCCGCCGACGCCGAGCGGCTGGGCCTGCGCACGCTGAGCGACCTGGCGAAGCACCCCGAACTGAAGTTCGGGCTGTCGAACGAATTCATCGGCCGTGCGGACGGCTGGAAGGGCCTGGCCGGACGCTACGGCTTCACGCAGATGCCCACCGGGCTCGACCACGGGCTGGCCTACGACGCGGTGGCCGCGAAGCAGATCGACGTGATCGACATCTACACCACCGACGCCAAGATCGACCACCTCGGCCTGCGCGTGCTGGAAGACGACAGGAAGTACTTTCCGCGCTACGACGCGGTGGTGCTCTACAAGCTCGACCTGCCCACGCGGCTGCCGCAGGCCTGGGCCGCGCTGAAGACGCTCGAAGGCCGCGTCGACGAGCGCGCAATGATCGCGATGAATGCGCGGGCCGAGCTGCAGAGCGTGCCCTTCGACACCATCGCGCGCGACTTCCTCGCAAGCGCGGGCAAGGGCGCGAAGGCGCAGCCGCAGGAAGCGCGGCGCGGCTTCATGGCCAAGCTGTTCGGGCCGGACCTGTGGAAGCTCGCGCGACAGCATCTGCTGCTGGTGGCGGTGTCGGTCGGCGTCGCGATTCTCATCGGCGTGCCGCTGGCGATCCTGGTGTTTGCGCACGTTCGGTTGCGCGCGGTGGTGCTGGGTTTCGCGAGCCTGCTGCAGACCGTGCCTTCGCTGGCGCTGCTGGCGGTGCTGATCTCGATGCTGGGCGCCATCGGCGCACTGCCGGCGCTGATCGCGCTGACGCTCTATTCGCTGCTGCCGATCATGCGCAACACGGTGACGGGCCTGGCCGAAGTTCCCAACGGCCTGCGGATGGCCGGCACTGCACTCGGCATGACACCGCCGCAGAGCCTTCGGCTGGTGCTGCTGCCGCTGGCACTGCCCACGCTGCTGGCGGGCGTGCGCACCGCGACCTCGATCGCCATCGGCACGGCGACCATCGCGGCCTTCATCGGTGCGGGTGGCTTTGGCGAGCGCATCGTGACGGGGCTGGCGCTCAACGACCGCGAGCTGCTCGTTGCGGGCGCATTGCCGGCTGCTGCGCTGGCGTTGCTGAGCGAGGGCCTGTTCGAACTCGTGGAGTACCTGATGCGGCGGCGGCGTCGTGTGCCGCCGTCTTCGCTGCTTTCCTGAATTCGGGGTGTTTTCTTTCGGGGCGTGTGCGAAGGGCACCGGGTGGCTCCCTCCGCGAATGTCCCCCGCCTTCGGCTCCTCCCTTATTTCGCTGCGGGAGCCACCCGGTGCCCTTCGCACAATGGACGCTGCCGTTGTGCTGGCTGATCAACCAGTGCTCTGATCGATCACGCTGGCGGGGTGCTCTGCGCAGCGAAATAAAGGAGGAGGCCGAAGGCCGGGGGACATTCGCGGAGCAGAGTACCCCGTCGGCGTGAGCGCACCCCGAACACAACAGCGTGCCCAGAGCCGCCCACGACGAAAGGATCAGGCCAGCGTGTAAGCCGTCTTCACAGTGGTGAAGAACTCCTGCGCGTACTTGCCCTGCTCGCGCGGACCGTAGCTCGAGCCCTTGCGGCCGCCGAACGGCACGTGGTAGTCCACCCCCGCCGTCGGCAGGTTGACCATCACCATGCCGGCCTGGCTGTGGCGCTTGAAGTGCGTGGCGTACTTCAGGCTCGTGGTCGCAATGCCCGCCGAAAGGCCGAACTCGGTGTCGTTGGCCGTGGCCAGCGCCTCTTCGTAGTTTACTTGCCCTGCTCGCGCGGACCGTAGCTCGAGCCCTTGCGGCCGCCGAACGGCACGTGGTAGTCCACCCCCGCCGTCGGCAGGTTGACCATCACCATGCCGGCCTGGCTGTGGCGCTTGAAGTGCGTGGCGTACTTCAGGCTCGTGGTCGCRATGCCCGCCGARAGGCCGAACTCGGTGTCGTTGGCCGTGGCCAGCGCCTCKTCGTAGTTCTTCACGCGGATCACGCTTGCGAYCGGCCCGAAGATCTCTTCCTTGTTGATGCGCATCGCGGCGGCCGATTCGCTGAAGAGCGCGGGCGACATGTAGTAGCCGTCGGTGTCGAGCTTCAGCAGCTCGCCGCCGGCCGCCAGCGTGGCGCCTTCGCCCTTGCCGATGGCGACGTACTCCATGTCCTGGTCGAGCTGCGACTTGGACGAGACGGGGCCGATGTCGGTGCCCTGCGCGAGCGCATCGCCGACCTTGATCTTGGCCATGCGCGCCTTCATCGCCTCGATGAACTTGGGGTAGATGCCTTCGGTCACGATGAGGCGGCTCGACGCGGTGCAGCGCTGGCCGGTCGAGTAGAAGGCGCTCTGCACGCTGAGCTCCACGGCCTGCGCGAGGTCGGCNGCCTTCGGTCACGATGAGGCGGCTCGACGCGGTGCAGCGCTGGCCGGTCGAGTAGAAGGCGCTCTGCACGCTGAGCTCCACGGCCTGCGCGAGGTCGGCRTCRTCCAGGATCACCTGCGGGTTCTTGCCGCCCATTTCGAGCTGCACCTTCTTGTGGTTGGTGACGCACTGCACGGCGATGTTGCGGCCCACGCCGACCGAGCCSGTGAAGCTGATSGCATGGATGCCGGGRTGGTTGACCAGCGCGTTGCCGATCACGCTGCCGCGGCCCATCACGAGGTTGAACACGCCGGCCGGGATGCYCGAGCGGCTGATGATTTCGGCCAGCGCCCAGGCGCAGCCMGGCACGAGGTCGGCAGGCTTCAGGACCACGCAGTTGCCGAAWGCGAGCGCRGGCGCGATCTTCCAGGCCGGGATGGCGATGGGGAAGTTCCACGGCGTGATGAGGCCGACCACGCCGACCGGCTCGCGCGTGATCTCCACGCCGATGTTGGGCCGCACCGAGGGCAGCACCTCGCCCGACAGGCGCAGGCATTCGCCGGCGAAGAACTTGAAGATCTGGCCGGCGCGCGTGGCTTCGCCGATGCCTTCGGCGCGGGTCTT
>NZ_LMEK01000006.1:0-296974 GCF_001426595.1 Variovorax sp. Root434 | reverse complement strand
AGCACGTCGGACAGGTTGCTGGGGTTGAGGTTGGGGCTGTAGCTTGCGCCGGCACGCCATTCGCCGCCGATCAGGTTGTCGAAGTTTTGCATGAGGGGTTCCTTGCTGCTCGATGGAAAGAAAGAAGCCGGAGCACTGGGTGTCCGGCTGCGGAAATGGAAACGGGAGACTAAACCTTCAACGGACCATGCAAGGCTTTTTGTTGTCGAAAGTCCATCCCGGGATCAAGTATTGCATCGCCTGCGCGTCGTTGCGCGCACCCAGGCCGTGCTTCAGGTAGAGCTGGTGCGCCTTTTCGACCTCGTCCATGTCGAGCTCCACGCCCAGGCCGCCGCGCGTGGGCACCTTCACGAAGCCGCCCTCGATCTGTAGCGGCTCTTTCGTCAGGTGCTGGCCGTCCTGCCAGATCCAGTGCGTGTCGATGGCGGTGACCTTGCCCGGCGCCGCGGCCGCCACGTGCGTGAACATGGCCAGCGACACGTCGAAGTGGTTGTTCGAATGCGAGCCCCAGGTCAGCCCCCAGGCCTGGCACAGCTGCGCCACGCGCACGGAACCCTGCAGGGTCCAGAAGTGCGGATCGGCCAGCGGAATATCGACCGACTGCAGCGACAGGCTGTGCACCATCTCGCGCCAATCGGTGGCCACCATGTTGGTGGCGGTCGGCAGGCCGGTGGCGCGGCGGAACTCGGCCATCACCTCGCGGCCCGAGAACACGCCTTCGGCGCCGCACGGGTCTTCGGCATAGGCCATCACGCCGTGCAGGTCGCGGCACAGGCGAATCGCGTCCTGCAACAGCCAGCCGCCGTTCGGGTCGAGCGTGACGCGCGCCTGCGGAAAGCGCTCGTGCAGCGCGCGGATCGCCTCGACTTCTTCTTCACCGCGCAGCACGCCGCCCTTGAGCTTGAAGTCGGTAAAACCATAGCGCGCATGCGTGGCCTCGGCCAGGCGCACGATGGCCTCGGGCGTCATGGCTTCTTCATGGCGCAGGCGGAACCAGTCGTTGTCGGCGCCGGTGTCGCTTTCGTACGGCAGGTCGGTCCTGTTGCGGTCGCCCACGTAGAAGAGGTAGCCGAGCATCTGCACCGCGTCGCGCTGCTGGCCTTCGCCGAGCAGGGCCGCCACAGGCACTTCGAGATGCTGGCCCAGCAGGTCGAGCAACGCCGCTTCGACGGCGGTCACTGCATGGATGGTCACGCGCAGGTCGAAGGTCTGCAGGCCGCGGCCGCCGCTGTCGCGGTTGGCGAAGGCACTGCGCATGCTGTTGAGCACGGCGTTGTGGCGGCCGATGGGCTGACCGACGATGAGGCCGCGCGCGTCTTCGAGCGTCTGGCGGATCTTCTCGCCACCCGGCACTTCGCCCACGCCGGTGTGGCCGGCGCTGTCGGTCAGGATCAGCAGGTTGCGCGTGAAGAACGGACCGTGCGCGCCGCTGAGGTTCATCAGCATGCTGTCGTGGCCCGCGACGGGAACCACGCGCATGCCGGTGACGATGGGGGCGCCCGGCACGGCGTTGGAAACTGTGGATTCAGGACTTGTCATCTTCGGGCTCGGCAGCTCAGTCTGCGGTGATGTGGCGGGTGTCGATCAGTGTTTTCCATCGCGTCCATTCGCGCAACTGGAAGGCGGTGAATTCCTCGGGCGTGCTGGCGACGATTTCCAGGCCCTGGTCGAGCATGCGCTTCTTCGTCTCCGGGTCCTGCATGGCGGCAATCACCGCGTCGCTGAGCTTCTTCTTCGTGGCGGGCGGCAGGCCCTTGGGCGCGGCCACGCCCTGCCACGAATAGACCTCAGCCCCCTTCACGCCGGCCTCGGCCAGCGTGGGCACGTCGGGCAGCACGGGCGAGCGCTTGTCGCCGGTGACGGCAATGGCGCGCAGCTTGCCCGCGCGGATGTGCGGCAGCACGGCGTTCACGTTCTGGAACGAGAAATCGACCTGGTTGCCCAGCAGGTCGTTGACCGCCGGCGCGCCGCCCTTGTAGGGCACGTGCACGCCTTCGGTCTTGGTCTGCTGCCAGAACAGCTCGGCCGAGAGATGGTCGGACGAGCCGTTGCCCGAACTCGCGAACGAGACCTTGCCGGGCGTCCTGCGCAAGAGCGCCAGCACGTCGGCCACGCTGCGCTCGGGCCGCGCGGCATTGGCAACCAGCACGTTGGGCGCCTGCACGGGCACGCTGATGTAGTCGAAGTCCTTGGTGGCGTCGTAGGGCACGCTCTTCTGCAGGTGCGGCGTGACGACGAAGGCGCCGAGCGAGGACACCAGCAGCGTGTAGCCGTCGGGCGCCGCGCGCTTGACCTGGCCGGTGCCGATGGTGCCGGTAGCGCCGGGCCGGTTGTCGACGACGAAGCTGCCGCCGAGCTTCGCTTGCAACTGCAGCGCCAGCGCGCGCGCCACCATGTCGGTGGAGCCACCGGCGGGGAACGGCACCACGATGGTCACCGGCTTCTGCTGCGGCCATGCATCGGCTTGCGCCGAGGCATGCAGGGGCAGCAGCGCGCAGGCAGCGAACACGACGCCCGCCGCAAGAAGATTTCTTTTCTTCATCCGCGCGTCCGCTCAGGAGGTGATTCGCACGGCTTGGCGCGCCAGCAGCTTCCAGCTTCCGCCCTGCTTCTGCCAGACGCCGAGGATCTTCAGCGCCACCTTGCCGGGCTTGCCCGAATCGTTGGTGTCGGCCGCGAGCGTGTGGCGCACGATGGCGGTCTGGCCGTCGACCACCTTGATGGTCTGGTCGGTGATCGTGATGGTCACGAAGTCCGACTTGCCGTCCACCAGGTCGCCGATGAAGCTGGCCTTGGTGTCGACCTTGCCGCTCGAGTGACCATAGCTCAGGTCGTCGGCCACCAGCGCGCTGAGCGCGGCGGCGGTCGGATCGATCATGGCGATGCGCAGGCGCTCGGCGGCGGCTGCCACTTCGGGCGAGGCCGATGCCGCATTGCCCGCCGGCATCATCGAGCAGCCGGAGAACGCGGCCGCCGCGGCGGCAATCAGGAAGAGCTTCTTGAGGAACATTGCCTTGTCTCCGTGTTGTTGTTGTTCGTGTTCGACAGCTTGCCGGCTTACTGAGGGCCGAGCGCGTCGATCAGCGCCTTGAGCTGTTCCATCTCGGCGGGCTTCAGGTCGGTGAGCGGTGCGCGCACCGGGCCCGCGTCGTGGCCGACGATCTTGGCACCCGCCTTCACGATGCTCACGGCATAGCCCGGCGTGCGGTTGCGCAGTTCGAGGTAGGGCATGAAGAAGTTCTTCAGCAGGCGGTGCTGCGTCGGCAGGTCGTCGGCGGCCACGGCCTTGTAGAAGTCCATGGCGGTCTTCGGAATGAAGTTGAAGACGGCCGACGAATACACCGGCGTGCCCATTGCCTTGTAGGCAGCGGCATAGACCTCGGCCGTGGGCAGGCCGCCCAGGTAGGCGAAGCGGTCGCCCATCTTCTGGTAGATGGCGACCATGGCCTCGATGTCGCCGATGCCGTCCTTGAAGCCGACGAGATTGGGGTTGCGCTCGGCCAGGCCGGCCAGCGTGTCGGGCTTCAGGCGACTGGTGGCGCGGTTGTAGACGATCACGCCGAACTTCACGCTCTTGCACACGGCCTCGACATGTGCGGCCAGGCCTTCCTGGCCGGCTTCGGTGAGGTAGTGCGGCAGCAGCAGGATGCCATGCGCGCCGGCCTTCTCGGCGGCTTGCGCGCACTGGATGGCGAAGCGCGTGGGGCCGCCAGCGCCGGCAATGATCGGCACCACACCGCGGCAGGTGTCGACGGCCGTCTGGATGATGCCGGGGTATTCGTCGCCGGTCAGCGAGAAGAACTCGCCCGTGCCGCCGGCCGCGAACAGAGCGCTGGCACCGTAGGGAGCGAGCCATTCGAGGCGCTGCTCGTAGCCCTTCTTGTTGAAGTCGCCGTTGCTGTCGAAGTCGGTCAGCGGGAACGAGAGCAGGCCGGAGCCCATGATGGTCTTGAGTTCTTGCGGGTTCATCGGGAAGAGTCCAGTGAAGATTGGGGGGAAAGAAAAAGATGTGCGGCAACCGGTCAGTCAAGCCTGACGTTGGCCTCTTTGATGACTTGCGCCCAGCGCGCGCGCTCCTTGGCGAAGAACTGGTCCTGCTCGGGCGCGGTCATGGTCACGACCTCTGCGCCCTGCCCCGCGAGGCGCGCGCGGATGTCGGGCGTGCGGATGATGCGCACCAGCTCCTTGTTGAGCCGGGCGATCACCGCGTCGGGCACGCCGCGCGCCGCGACCACGCCCTGCCAGGTGCCCGACTCGTAGCCGGGGGCGCCCTGCTCCGCGATGGTCGGCACGCTGCCGATCAGCGGCATGCGCGTGGCCTTGGACACCGCGATCAACTTGAGCTTGCCGGCCTGCACCTGCGGGTAGGTGGCGAGCATGCCGTTCATGAGCACCTGCGTCTGGCCCGAGACGGTGTCGAGCACGGCCTGCACGCCGCCCTTGTAGGGCACGTATTCCCACTTGGCGCCGACCTTGCGCTGCAGCTCGATGCCCGCGAGGTGTGCGGTGCTGCCGCTGGCGGTCACGGCGAAGTTGAGATCGCTTTTCTTCGAGAGCTCGACCAGTTCCTTCAGCGTGTTCGCCTGCACCGAGGGGTGCACCACCAGCAGGTGCGGCGAATAGGCCAGCATGGACACGCTGCGCAAATCCTTCGACGGGTCGAACGGCAGCTTGGGGTACAGCGACGGGCTGATGGCCAGCGCGCCGAGGTCGCACAGCATCAGCGTGTAGCCGTCGGCCGGCGCCTTGGCCAGCAGGTCGGCGCCGAGATTGCCGTTGGCGCCGGCCTTGTTGTCGATGATGACCGACTGGCCCAGCGCCTCCGACAGCGGCTGGCTGATGGACCGCGCAATGATGTCGGACGAGCCGCCCGGCGGGTACGGGACGATGATGCGGATCGGCTTCGAGGGCCAGTTGCCACCCCCTCCCTGCTGCGCGCCCTGCGCGATGGCGCTCAGCGGCAGGCTGGCGGCCAGGGTGGTGGCGAGTGCGGCACCGAGTGCGCCGCGCCGGTTGATGGTCATGTTGCCTCCAGTTGTTCGATGGTCGTCATGGCTTCGCCCATGTCCGAGCGAGTTATCAGTCATCGTACAACTAGAAAAACGACTTGTCCAGCTGACCGACAAGAAAAATTCAGCTGGAGGGAATGTCGTCGGGCGACGGCGCGGCCGTGCCTGCGGCCGCATCGGCCTTTGCCTTCTGCTGCGCGGCCTCCTGCGCCAGGCGCAGCCGCTCGCGGCTGTTGGTCAGGTGGATGCGCATGGCCGCGCGCGCCGACTCGGGGTCGCGCCGCGCGATGGCCGCGTAGATCTCCTCGTGCTCGCGGTTGACCCGGTTCAGATAGGGCGCGCCGCCCTCGTGCGTGCGGATGGCGCTGATGCGCGTACGCGGAATGAGCGTGGTGCCCAGGTGCCGCATGATGTCCGCGAAATAGGGGTTGCCGGTCGATTCGGCGATCTGCAGGTGGAAGCGGAAGTCCGGCCCCACGGTGTCGCCGGCCACGACCACGTTGCGCTCGAAATCGTCGAGCGCCTGGCGCATGGCGACCAGTTGCTCGTCGGTGCGGCGGCTGGCGGCGAGGCCGGCCGATTCGGTTTCCAGGCTGATGCGCAGCTCAAGCACGGCCAGCACGTCGACCGATGCGGCGATCTCGCCGGGATCGAGGCGAAACACCCCGCCCGCCCGCGGTTGCAGCACGAAGGTGCCCACGCCGTGCAGCGTCTCGACCAGCCCGCCGGCCTGCAGCTTCGACAGCGCCTCGCGCACCACGGTGCGGCTCACGCCATAGGCCTGCATGATGGCCGACTCGGTCGGCAGCTTGTCGCCCGGGCGCAGCGACTGGCTGCGGATTTTTTCGCCCAGGTCTTCCACCAGCCCATGCGCGAGGCCGCGTGCGCGCTGGCGCGGTCGCCCCACGAAAGCGGCTCCCGCAGCCGAAGCGACAGACGCCGTTTCCGCCGGCGCTTGTGATTCCAAGGGATTACCCGCAGTCGACTGAGCCATGGCCACGATGATAATCCCCAACTAGTTGTACGACAACAGATAACCCATCTCACATCTCCTGGCGCCGCCGGCCGTTTCGCCTGCGGTTTTCGGCTTCCACGGCACCGACATGCAGCCCTTTGACTTTGCTCCGTCGGCATCGTACCGGCCGCTTTCAGAAAAGCACCGTGACGGCGGGCCCTCGGAAACCATGACTCCTGAATGTATGGACGCGCAACGATGACAGACAAGAAGATGAACCGCCTCCTCCTGACCGGCGCGGCCGGCGGACTCGGCAAGGCGCTGCGCGAGCGGCTCAAGCCCTTTGCCGGCACGCTGCGCCTGTCGGACATCGCTTCGCTTTCGCCGGCCGTGGACGCGAGCGAGGAAGTCGTGCCCTGCGACCTCTCGGACAAGGCGGCGGTGCATGCGCTGGTCGAAGGCTGCGACGCCATCGTCCACCTGGGCGGCGTGTCGGTGGAGCGCCCGTTCGAGGAAATCCTCGAAGCCAACATCAAGGGCGTCTTCAACGTCTACGAAGCCGCGCGCCGCCACGGCGTGAAGCGCGTGGTGTTCGCGAGCTCGAACCACGTGATCGGCTTCTACAAGCAGAGCGAACACATCGACGCGCACGCCGTGCGCCGGCCCGACGGCTACTACGGCCTGTCGAAGTCCTTCGGCGAGGACATGGCGCAGTTCTACTTCGACCGCTGGGGCATCGAGACCGTGAGCATCCGCATCGGCTCCTCGTTCCCGGAGCCCGCCAACCGCCGCATGATGAGCACCTGGCTCAGCTACCGCGACCTGACGACGCTGATCGAGAAGTCGCTGTTCACGCCGAACGTGAAGCACACGGTGGTCTACGGCATGTCGAACAACCGCGACGTGTGGTGGGACAACAGCGCGGCCGCGCACCTGGGCTTCGTGCCGCAAGACAGCTCGGAGGTGTTCCGCGACAAGGTCGAGGCACAACCACCTGTCGCGCCGACCGACCCGAACGCCATCTATCAGGGCGGCGCCTTTACCGCGCAAGGCCCCTTCGGCGATGCAAGCTGAACTGGTTCTCGACGCGCGCAACGGCACCGGCGAAAGCCCGGTGTGGCATGCCGCGCAGCAGGCGCTGTACTGGGTCGACATTCCGGCGCGCACGCTGAACCGCTGGCACGCGAGCGAAGGCCATGCGCAATGGACGGCGAACGAAATGATCGCCTGCATCGCGCCGCGCGCCGACGTTCCCGGCGAATGGATCGCCGGCATGGAAAGCGGCCTGTTCTCGCTGAAGCCGCAGGCCGACGGCACGTTGGCCGCCAGCCCGCTCGCCCCCGTCGCGCACGCGGCACCGGCCATGCGCTTCAACGACGGCCGCTGCGACCGACAGGGCCGCTTCTGGGCCGGCACGATGCTGCTCGACATGGCGGCCGGTGCGCGCATCGGCCGCCTCTACAGCTACGGCAAGGGCAGCGACAACGCCGCCGCGCGCCTCGACGATCTCATCGTGCCCAACGGCCTGGCCTTCAGCCCGGACGGCCGCACGATGTACCTCTCGGACTCGCACCCCAGCGTGCAAGCCGTCTGGGCCTTCGACTACGACACGGACACCGGCACGCCCACCAACCGCCGCCTGTTCGTCGACATGAAGCCCCTGCCCGGTCGCCCCGACGGCGCCGCCATGGACACCGACGGCTGCTACTGGATCTGCGGCAACGACGCCGGCCTGGTGCACCGCTTCGCGCCCGACGGCCGGCTCGACCGCTCGCTCGAAGTACCGGTAAAGAAGCCCGCCATGTGCGCCTTCGGCGGCCCGGACCTCGACACCCTCTTCGTCACCTCTATCCGCCCCGGCGGCATCGACCTGTCGGACCAGCCACTGGCCGGCGGGGTGTTCGCGCTGCGGCCCGGTGCCAGCATCGCGGGCATGCCCGAGCCGGCCTTCGGCACCTGACCCATTTTTTCGACAACCCCCAAGCAGAGGAAGAGACAAATGAAGTTCCGCAAGACACTGGTCGCACTTTCCGCGTGCGCCGCAGCCGCGCTGACCACATTGGCTGCACACGCCACCGAGTTCCGCTCGGCCGACATCCACCCCGACGACTACCCCACCGTGACCGCGGTGAAGTTCATGAGCGAACGCCTGAAGGCGCTGTCGGGCGGCAAGCACAGCATCAAGGTGTTCAACAACAGTTCGCTCGGCAGCGAGAAGGACACCATCGAGCAGACCAAGATCGGTGCGCTGCAGATGGTGCGCGTGAACATCGCCCCGATGAACAACATCTGCGCCGAGACGCAGGTGCCGACCATGCCCTTCCTGTTCCGCTCGGTCGACCACCTGCACAAGGTGCTGGACGGCCCGGTCGGCGAAGAGATCCTGAAGTCGTGCGAGAAGCAGGGCTTCGTGGGCCTGGCCTACTACGACAGCGGCGCGCGCTCGATGTTCACCGCCAAGAAGCCGGTGCGCAGCTTCGCCGACATGAAGGGCCTGAAGGTGCGCGTGCAGCAGTCGGACCTGTGGGTGTCGATGCTCGAAGCCATGGGCGCCAACGCCACGCCGATGCCCATGGGCGAGGTCTACACGGGCCTGAAGACCGGCCTGATCGACGCCGCCGAGAACAACTACCCCACATATGAAAGCGCGCGCGCCTTCGAGGTGGCCAAGTACTACAGCAAGACCGAGCATTCGATGGCACCCGAGATGCTGCTGTTCTCCAAGCGCGTGTGGGACAAGCTCTCGGCCGAGGAGCAGGGCTGGATCCGCCAGGCCGCCAAGGAGTCGGTGCCCTACATGCGCAAGCAGTGGGAAGAGCGCG
This sequence comes from Variovorax sp. Root434, assembly GCF_001426595.1. Lineage (NCBI taxonomy): Bacteria > Pseudomonadati > Pseudomonadota > Betaproteobacteria > Burkholderiales > Comamonadaceae > Variovorax > Variovorax sp. Root434. Next base: position 288,188 of record NZ_LMEK01000006.1, on the reverse strand, counting down.
AGATCAAGTCGCTGGCCACGGTGAAGGCCGGGGGCGCCGAGATCATCGAGGTCGACAAGGCCCCGTTCCAGGCCGCGATGAAGCCGGTGTACGACAAGTTCATCACGGACGCGAAGCTCAAGGACCTGGTCAAGCGCGTGCAGGACACGAAGTAAGTCCGTTCCCCTTCGACTCGACTCGCTCCCCCTCCTTCCCCCTGCGGGGGAAGGGCAAAGAAAATTATGTACACCAAACTTTGCCGCACTCTCGCACGTGCCTGCATGTGGTTGGGCATCCTCGGTCTCGTCGCGGTGATCTGCGCCGTGAGCTGGCAGGTGTTCGGCCGCTACGTGCTCAACAACACCCCCACCTGGGCCGAAAGCCTCGCGCTGCTGCTGGTGCTCTACGTCACCATGCTCGGCGTGGCGGTGGGCGTGCGCGACGCGGGCCACATCGGCCTCGAATCGTTCCTCGTGCTCGCGCCCGACTGGCTGCGGCTGAAGATGGAATACCTCATCCACGCGCTGATCCTTCTGTTCGGCATCGCCATGGCCTGGAACTGCGCCTCGCTGGCCGAATCGGTGTGGGACTACAGGCTGCCCACGCTCTGGATCTCCGAGGGCTGGAAATACGTGCCCGCCGCCGTGGCGGGTGTCCTCATCGTGATGTTCTCGATCGAACACATCATCGCTTTGGCCCAAGGCCGCGAAGTCGAACCCGCCTGGGGATAACGAATGCACACCCCCAGGCTTCGCGCACTTCGTATCGCTTCTCCGCCCCCCTTGCAGGGGGCAATGCCTGCGGCCCGGCAAAGCCGGTTCCGCGGCATTCCACGAACAGTCCATAGCGCCCCCACCACCGGCGAGGCGGCCAGATCATGACCATTCCCCTGTTGATTCTCTGCATCTCGTTCACGCTCTTCCTTTTGCTGGGCGTGCCGGTGGCTTTCTCCATCGGCCTGTCGGCCCTGGCCACGCTGCTCTATGAAGGCCTGCCGCTGGCGGTCGGCTTCCAGCAGATGACCTCGGGCATGGGCATTTTCTCGTTCCTGGCCATTCCGTTCTTCATCTTCGCGGGCGAGCTGATGCTCTACGGCGGCATCGCAGACCGCATCGTCAACCTGGCGCGCGACCTCGTGGGCCACGTGCGCGGCGGCCTCGGCATGTCGAACGTGGTGGCCTGCACCTTGTTCGGCGGCGTCTCGGGCTCGCCCGTGGCCGACGTCTCGGCCATGGGCGCCGTGATGATCCCGATGATGAAGAAGGAGGGCTATCACGCCGACTACGCCGTCAACGTGACGACCCATGCGGCACTGGTGGGCGCGCTGATGCCGACCAGCCACAACCTGATCATCTATTCGCTCGCAGCGGGCGGCAAGGTGTCGATCGCGGCGCTGATCCTGGCCGCGCTGCTGCCGGCGGCGGTGCTCACCATCAGCAACCTCGCGGCCGCCTACCTGGTGGCGGTGAAGCGCGGCTACCCCGCAGGCAGCTTCCCGGGCTGGGCCATCGTGGCGCGCTCGTTCGCGGCCGCCCTGCCGGGCCTGTTCATCGTGATCCTGATCCTGGGCGGCATCCTGTCGGGCGTGTTCACCGCGACCGAATCGGCCGCCGTGGCGGTGCTCTATGCGCTGGCGCTCACGATCTTCGTGTACCGCACGCTGAAGTGGGAGCACTTCGTCAAGGCGGCCTCGAAGGCGGTGCGCACCACGGGCGTGATCCTACTGCTGATCGGCATCTCGAGCACCTTCGGCTACCTCATCAGCCTGTACGGCGTGGCCGAGCTCACGGGCGAGATGCTGTCGCAGGTGACCAGCACGCCGTGGGTGATCTTCCTGCTGATCAACATCATCCTGTTCGTGCTGGGCACCTTCCTGGACATGGCGGCCACGATCCTGCTGTGCACGCCTATCTTCCTGCCCATTGCACAGCACTACGGCATGACCTCGGTGCAGTTCGGCATCGTGATGCTGATCAACTGCGCGCTGGGCCTGAACACGCCGCCCGTGGGCACGACGCAGTTCGTCGGCTGCGCGATCGGCGGGGTCTCGGTGGGCACGGTAATGAAGACCATCTGGCCGTTCTATGGAGCGCTGATCTTCGCCCTCGGCGTGGTCACCTTCGTTCCCGCCTTCTCGACTTGGCTGCCGAGCATGTTCATGATCGTGAAATGACGGTGTTCCACGAAGGGACCGCGATTTTCCTGCCGCCTTGGAAGCCTGATATGCCTGACACCGCAAGACCTCCGCTCTACATCCGCATCCACGCTGCGGACAACGTCGCCATCGTCGCCAACGACGGCGGCCTGAAAGCCGGCGCGGAATTCGCCGACGGCCTGCGACTGGTCGACAACGTTCCGCAAGGCCACAAGGTCGCGCTGGCCGACCTGGCCGAAGGCGACGCCATCCGCCGCTACGACGTGGTGATCGGCTATGCGCTGAAGGCGCTGCCGCGCGGCAGCTGGGTGCACGAGCGCGTGATGCGCATGCCGGTGGCGCCCGGGCTCGACGGCCTGCCCATCGCGACGGTCAAGCCCCCTGCCCTGCCGCCGCTGGAGGGCTACACCTTCGAGGGCTACCGCAACGCCGACGGTTCGGTGGGCTCGCGCAACATCCTCGCCATCACGCAGACGGTGCAATGCGTGGCCGGCGTGACCGACTTCGCGGTGCAGCGCATCAAGGCCGAGCTGCTGCCCAAGTACCCGAACGTCGACGACGTGGTGGCGCTGGAGCACAGCTACGGCTGCGGCGTGGCCATCGATGCGCCCGATGCCATCGTGCCGATCCGGACGCTGCGCAACATCAGCCTCAACCCGAACTTCGGCGGCGAGGTGATGGTGGTGAGCCTGGGCTGCGAGAAGCTGCAGCCCGAGCGGCTGCTGCCGCCAGGAAGCATTCCGATCGTCGACAAGCGCGGCGAGGCACCTGGCGACACGGAGCTCGACGTGGTTTGCCTGCAGGACGACGAACACATCGGCTTCATGTCGATGATCGACTCGGTCATGCGCCAGGCCGACGAACACCTCGCGCGGCTCAACAGGCGCCGGCGCGAAACCGTACCCGCCAGCGAACTGGTGGTGGGCGTGCAGTGCGGCGGCAGCGACGCCTTCTCGGGCGTCACCGCCAACCCTGCCGTGGGCTTCTGCACCGACCTGCTGGTGCGCGCGGGCGCCACCGTGATGTTCTCGGAAACGACCGAGGTGCGCGACGGCATCGACCAGCTCACCTCGCGCGCGTCCACGCCCGAGGTGGCCGAGGCGATGATCCGCGAGATGGCCTGGTACGACGACTACCTGCAGAAGGGCCGCGTCGACCGCAGCGCCAACACCACGCCGGGCAACAAGAAGGGCGGGCTCTCCAACATCGTCGAGAAGGCGATGGGCTCGATCGTCAAGTCGGGCTCGGCGCCGATCAGCGGTGTGCTCGCGCCCGGCGAGAAGGCCATGCAGAAGGGCCTGATCTATACCGCCACGCCGGCCAGCGATTTCATCTGCGGCACGCTGCAGTTGGCGGCAGGCATCAACCTGCACGTATTCACCACCGGCCGCGGCACACCCTACGGGCTGGCCGAGGTACCGGTGATCAAGGTCGCCACGCGCAGCGACCTCGCGCGCCGCTGGCACGACCTGATGGACGTGAACGCGGGCCGCATCGCCGACGGCGAGGCCAGCATCGAGGACGTGGGCTGGGAGCTGTTCCGCCTGATGCTCGACGTGGCCAGCGGCCGCAAGAAAACCTGGGCCGAGCACTGGAAGCTGCACAACGCGCTGGTGCTGTTCAACCCGGCACCCGTGACCTGATCCCTTCGTACGGAGCAAAGACATGGAAGACCTCAAGGACAAGACAGCGCTGGTCACCGGCGCCAGCACCGGCATCGGCGCCGCGGTGGCCGTCGCCTTTGCGGCGCGCGGCATGCGCGTGGCGGTGCACTACAACAGCTCGGCCGATGCGGCGAACGGGGTGGTCGACACCATCCGCGCGGCCGGCGGCACCGCATTCGCGCTGAAGGCCGACGTGCGCGACACGGCCGCGATCCGCGAATGCGTGAAGCAGGCCGCGGCGCAGCTGGGACGCATCGACGTGCTCGTCAACAACGCCGGCAGCCTGGTCAAGCGCGTGCCGATCGCCGAGTTCGACGACGCGCTGTTCGACGAGGTGATGCACATCAACGCGCGCTCGGTGCTCGCCTACTGCCGCGAGGTGGTGCCGCTGATGCGCGCGCAGGGCGGCGGCAACATCATCAACGTGACCTCGGTCGCGGCACGCACCGGCGGCGGGCCGGCCGCCTATTTGTACGCGGGCTCGAAGGGCTTCGTGAGCACGGCGACGCACGGGCTCGCGAAGGAGCTGGTGGGCGACCGCATCCGCGTGAACGCGGTGGCGCCCGGTGTGATCCAGACCCCGTTCCAGGACCGCTTCTCGACGCCCGCGATGCTGGAGAACTTCCGCGCCAGCATTCCGATGGGCCGCATCGGCGTGCCCGAGGAATGCGTCGGCGCCTTCCTGTACCTGGCGTCGGAGCAGCTCTCCGGCTACGTCACGGGGCAGGTGATCGAGGTGAACGGCGGCCAGTACATGCCCTGAGGCACGCACGAAGAACACGAGGAGGCCTTCCGCGAGGCCCGGGATCAGATCAACAACGGAGACGACGACACCATGAAAAGAATCCAGCTTGTCCGCGGCATCGCCGCCCTCTCGGCCACGGCCGCGCTCTCGCTCGGGCTCGCCGCGCCGGCCGCGGCGCAGGCCGATTTTCCGGCTCGTCCGATCGAGCTGCTGGTGCCCTACCAGCCCGGCGGCGGCACCGATGGCCTGGCACGCGCTTTTTCCGAGGCGAGCCGCAAGCACATCTCGCAGAGCATCGTGATCGTCAACCGCCCCGGCGCGGGCGGCGCCATCGGCTGGACGGAGGTGATCAACGCCAAGCCCGACGGCTACAAGCTCGCGGTGCTCACGGTCGAGCTGCTGACGCTGCCGCACCTGGGCCTTGCCAAGTTCAACTACGACGACTTCCAGCCGATCGCACAGCTCAACGCCGATCCGGCGGCGATCACCGTGAAGGCCGACGCGCCGTGGAACACCATCGAAGAGTTCCTGGCGGCCGCGAAGAAGTCGCCCGAGAGCGTGCGCGTGGGCAACTCGGGCAACGGCTCGATCTGGCACCTTGCCGCCGCGGCGCTCGAAGACAAGACCGGCGCGAAGTTCGGCCACATCCCGTTCCAGGGCGCGGCGCCGGCGGTGCTGGCGCTGCTCGGCGGACACATCGAGGCCGTGGCGGTGAGCCCGGCGGAAGTCACCACGCACGTCCAGGGCGGCAAGCTCAAGGTGCTGATGGTGATGGCCGACAAGCGCGTGAAGGGCTTCGAGAAGGTACCCACCGCCAAGGAGCGCGGCATCGACCTGTCGATCGGCACCTGGCGCGGCCTCGGCGCACCGAAGAACACACCGCCCGAAGTGATGGCGAAGCTGCGCGAGATGACGGCGAAGACCGCCGCCGAGCCGCTGATGCACGAGGTGATGGACAAGCAGAACCTGGGCTACGTCTACACCGACGGCGCCGTGTTCAAGGAGACGCTGGCCAAGGACAACGTGTACTTCAAGCAGCTCATCACCAAACTGAACATCAAACCCTGAACCGCGAACCATGAAAAAGAAAACCATCGCATCGCTGCTGTGGCTGGCCGCCATCGGCCCCGCCTCGGCCGCCACCTGGGTCTACGTGTCCAACGCGGACAGCCAGGAAATCTCGGTGCTCGAGCTCGACCGCGCCCAGGGCGCGCTCAAGCCGGTGCAGACGCTGAACGTCGGCGGCACGGTGATGCCGATGGTGGTGAGCCAGGACAAGCGCGTGCTGTATGCCGCGCTGCGCTCACAGCCGTTTCGCGTGGCCTCGCTGTCGATCGACGGCGCCACCGGCAAGCTGCAGAAGCTCGGCGAGGCTCCGCTGGCCGACAGCATGGCCAACATCGACCTGGACGCGAGCGGCAAGTGGCTCTTCGCGGCCTCCTACCAGGGCGGCAAGATCACGGTCAACTCCATCGGCAAGGACGGCGCCGCGGGCCCCGTCCATCAATTGATCCAGACCGGGCCCAACGCGCACGCGATCCACGCGGACGCCAGCAACCGCTTCGTGCTGGCCACCAGCCTGGGCGGCGACAACGTGTCGAGCTGGCGCTTCGACGCCGAGAAGGGCCTGCTGTCGCCCAACGATCCGCCGCTGACGACCACATCCGCGAAATCGGGCCCGCGCCACTTCATCTGGGACAAGGCGCAGCGCCACGTCTACCTGCTGGACGAACTCGACGCTGCCCTGCACGTGTTCGCATGGGACGCGGCGCGCGGCACGCTCAAGCTCGAACAGAGCACGACCACGCTGCCCGCCGGCTTCACGGGCAAGCCCTGGGCCGCCGACCTGCACCTGACGCCCGACGGGCGCTACCTGTACGCGTCGGAGCGCACCTCGAGCACGCTCTCCGCATTCAAGGTCGATGCGGCAACCGGACAACTGCAGCCGCTGGGCCAGACGCCGACCGAGAAAGTGCCGCGCGGCTTCGCCATCGACTCCAGCGGGCGCTATCTCATCGCCGCCGGACAGGAATCGCACGGCATCTCGCTCTACGCCATCGACGCCGCCACCGGCGCGCTGGGCAAGCCCCAGCACCTGGACGTCGGCAAGAACCCGAACTGGATCGAGATCGTCGACATGCCCTGACGGCCCCGCACCACCCATCACAAGGAGACACCTGCATGCAACGCCGCACACTCATTCGCACCGCCCTCGCCTCTTCGCTCGCCGCCGGCCTTCCGGCCGCCTTCGCGCAGGGCGGCGGCAACTGGCCGACGGGCAAGGCCATCACCTACCTCGTGCCCTTTCCCGCCGGCGGCACCACCGACGTGCTGGCCCGCCTGATCGGGCAGAAGCTCGGGCCCGTGCTGGGCACGAGCGTGATCATCGACAACAAGGGCGGCGCCGGCGGCAGCGTGGGCTCCGAGGTCGGTTCGCGCGCCGCGCCCGACGGCTTCACGATGGTCGGCGGCACGATCAGCTCGCACGCGATCAACGTGAGCCTGTATCCGAAGCTGGGCTACGACCCGCAGAAGTCGTTCGCGCCGGTGACGCTGATCGGCACCAACCCGGTGGTGCTGGTGGTGAACCAGGCGAGCCCTTACAAGACGCTGAAGGACGTGATCGCAGCCAGCAAGGCCAAGGCCGGCGGGCTCTCGTCGGCCTCGGCCGGCACGGGCACCTCGCAGCACCTGGCGCTGGAGCTGATGGCCTTCAAGTCGGGCGTGAAGTTCACGCACATTCCGTACAAGGGCAGCGGCCCGGCGATCCAGGACGTGATCGGCGGACAGGTCGACATGATGTTCGACACCACGGTGGTGGCCGGCCCGCACATCCAGAGCGGCAAGCTGCGCGCGATTGCGGTCACCTCGTCGAAGCGGCTGGCCTCGATGCCGGACGTGCCGACGGTGGCCGAGTCGGGCGTGCCCGGCCTGCAGGACTTCGAGGTCGTTTCGTGGCAGGCGATCTTCGTGCCCGCGGGCACGCCGGCACCGGTGGTCGACCGGCTGCACACCGAGATCCGCAAGATCCTCGCCGCGCCCGAGATGCAGGACAAGCTCAAGGGCTTCGGCATGGAGCCGGCCGACCTGAGCACCGCGCAGATCGCGGCGTTCCAGAAGGCCGAGGTGGAGAAGTGGGCGCAGGTGATCAAGGCCGCGGGGATCAAGGCTGACTGACGGCGGGCCCGAACCAAGGGAAGCTTCCTACGCTCCAGGGGAGAAGCGCTTTATAGAATGCCCTTCCGATTCCGCATTCCAGGCTTCTCCCACGTGTCCGACCGCTCCGCTGTACTGCCCCAATACCTGTTCCCCAAGCAGGCCCTGACCAATTTCGCCGGCTGGGTCGCGGGCAAGGAACGGGGCGCCGTCACGACGTGGATCATCCGGCGCTTCGTGGCCAAGTACGACGTGGACATGGGCGAGGCGCTCGAGTCGGACATCCACCACTACAAGAGCTTCAACCAGTTCTTCACGCGCGCGCTCAAGCCCGGCGTGCGGCCGCTCGCACAGGCAGACCTGGTCTGCCCCGTGGACGGCGCGATCAGCCAGTTCGGCGCGATCCGCGGCGACCAGATCTTCCAGGCCAAGGGCCACGACTACACGACCACCGCGCTGGTCGGCGGCGATGCCGCGCTGGCCGCGAAGTTCGCGCACGGCAGCTTCGCGACGCTCTACCTGAGCCCGAAGGACTACCACCGCATCCATATGCCCTGCGACGGGCGGCTGGTGCGCATGATCCATGTGCCGGGCGACCTGTTCTCGGTGAACCCGACCACGGCGCGCGGCGTGCCCGGCCTGTTCGCACGCAACGAGCGCGTGGTGTGCGTCTTCGAATCGGCGCGCGGGCCTTTCGTGCTGGTGCTGGTGGGTGCCACCATCGTCGGCAGCATGGCCACGGTGTGGCACGGCGTGGTCAATCCGCCGCGCGTGGGCGAACTGCGCGAGTGGAGCTACAACGACCGGCAGATCGACATCCGCAAGGGCGACGAGATGGGCCGTTTCTTGCTCGGCTCGACGGTCGTCATGCTCTTCCCGGCGCCTGCGCTGGCCTTCAACCCGGCATGGTCGCCAGGCCGCGCGATCCGGCTGGGCGAAGCCATGGCCAACTACGCCAGTTTGTGAGGCTTTGTCTCACAACCCGCATGCAGCAAGCCCTGGCAGCTATAAAACTAGTAGCATCCTCATCATTTGCGCTATAGTCGCCGGCCAACGAGACGGTCCGTAACCCACCACAAGAACGCGAAGCATCGCCCTGCCCCAAGGTCGACGGCCCGCCCAGCTTCGAGGAGATGATGTCGATGAGTACCAAGGAAAACGCAGCCGTCAGCCAGCTGCTCGCCCTGCTCGAAGCCCGTTATGCACTGCGCGTGCTCTGGGCCCTGCGCGATGGCCACGCGCAGACTTTCCGGCTGCTGCAGGACAGCGTGGGCGGCATCACTCCCAACACGCTCAACACCCGCATCAAGGAACTGCGCGAGGCCGGCATCGTCGGCCACGGCAGCGACGGCTACAGCCTCACGCTGAGCGGGCAAGACCTGCTCAAGCGACTGTCCGACCTGCAGGCCTTTGCAGGCAAGTGGCAACTGGGGCAGCTCAAGAAGGCAGCAGCCCCGGCACCAGCCGCCGCCGCAGTTTCGCCAGCGGCCGCACCCGCTCCCGCCCCTGTGGCAGCCCCTGCTCCCACACCCGCGCCGCCCTCCGACGACACCAGCCAGACCTGAAGGACGACAGGCCGCCCTGCCCGGCCTCGGTAAACTCCGCGCCTTCGATCCATTGATCTCACATCGACGCAAGGAGCGTTTCCCATGCCCACCACCCCCTCCGGCCTGCAATACGAAGACACCGAAGTCGGCACCGGCGCCGAAGCCAAGGCCGGCCAGCATGTGCATGTGCACTACACCGGCTGGCTCTACAACGACGGCACGCAAGGCGCCAAGTTCGACTCCAGCCGCGACCGCAACGACCCCTTCGCGTTCTCGCTGGGCGCCGGCCAGGTCATCAAGGGCTGGGACGAAGGCGTCGCCGGCATGAAGATCGGCGGCAAGCGCACGCTGATCATTCCCGCATCGCTGGGCTACGGTGCCCGCGGCGCCGGCGGCGTGATCCCCCCGAACGCCACCCTGAAGTTCGACGTCGAGCTGCTCGACGCGCATTGAGGCTCGCCCCCAGGCTGCGCGGCACTTCGTGTCCGCTGCGCCAACCCCCTACCGGGGGCGACACCTGAGGCCCGGCGAAGCCGGTTCCTCGGTGTCCCTCGCGAAAACCACTTCGCGACCTGTATTACGGCCCTTTTGGCCGCATTTTTACGCTTGAAAAGCTTTAGAGCAGCCCCATGTGGCTGGCTATCGTTTGTTTTCCGGCGCACGCCGGTTCTTTGAAAAATGTCTGACCCGCAACAATCCGCACAGAATTCCCAAATGCTGCAAGGCGAGCCAAGCCCCGAAGAACTGGAGGCAGCGCAGGCCGCCAATGAAGCCGAGGCGCTCGACGCCCTGGCCGTGGCACAAGGCGAGCTCGCTGCCCTGCAGACCAAGAATGCCGAACTGGCCGACCAGTACCTGCGCGCGCAGGCCGACGTGCAGAACGCCCGCCGCCGCGCCGACGACGAGATCACCAAGGCCCGCAAGTTCGCCGTCGAGGCCTTTGCCGAGAGCCTGCTGCCGGTGACCGACAGCCTCGAAGCCGGCCTGGCCATCAAGGACGCCACGCCCGAGCAGATCCGCGAAGGCGCCGAAGCCACGCTGCGCCAGCTCAAGAGCGCGCTCGAACGCAACAAGGTGATCGAAGTGGCCCCTGCGCCCGGCACCAAGTTCGATCCGCACCAGCACCAGGCCATCTCGGTAGTGCCCGCTCCCGAGCAGGAACCCAACACCGTGGTGACCGTGCTCCAGAAGGGCTACACCATCAACGACCGGGTGCTGCGCCCGGCGCTGGTCACGGTCAGCGCGCCGAAGTAACCGCCAGCGGTCATCGGCACACAAGATTCCCACAGGAAATCCCCGCTTCATACCTTGAATCGCGACGGGTTATCCACAAGTTCATAACAACATATTTTTCAGGCTTTCAGGAGTAAAGAGCATGGCAAAGATCATCGGCATCGACCTCGGCACCACCAACTCGTGCGTGTCGATCATGGAAGGCAACACCACGCGTGTGATCGAGAACTCGGAAGGTGCGCGCACCACGCCGTCGATCGTCGCTTATCAGGAAGACGGTGAAGTGCTGGTCGGTGCCTCGGCCAAGCGCCAGGCAGTCACCAACCCCAAGAACACGCTGTACGCGATCAAGCGCCTGATCGGCCGCAAGTTCGAGGAAAAGGAAGTCCAGAAGGACATCGACCTGATGCCCTACACCATCGCCAAGGCCGACAACGGCGACGCATGGGTGGAAGTGCGCGGCAAGAAGATCGCCCCGCAGCAAGTCAGCGCCGACATCCTGCGCAAGATGAAGAAGACGGCCGAAGACTACCTCGGCGAAACCGTGACCGAAGCCGTGATCACGGTGCCGGCCTACTTCAACGATGCCCAGCGCCAAGCCACGAAAGACGCCGGCCGCATCGCGGGCCTCGACGTGAAGCGCATCATCAACGAACCCACCGCTGCTGCCCTGGCCTTCGGCCTCGACAAGCAGGACAAGGCCGACCGCAAGATCGCCGTGTATGACCTGGGTGGCGGTACCTTCGACGTGTCGATCATCGAGATCGCCGATGTCGATGGCGAGAAGCAGTTCGAAGTGCTGTCGACCAACGGCGACACCTTCCTAGGCGGCGAAGACTTCGACCAGCGCATCATCGACTACATCATTGCCGAGTTCAAGAAAGAGCAAGGCGTCGACCTGAGCAAGGACGTGCTGGCCCTGCAGCGCCTGAAGGAAGCCGCCGAAAAGGCCAAGATCGAGCTGTCGAACAGCGCGCAGACCGACATCAACCTGCCCTACATCACGGCCGATGCCTCGGGTCCGAAGCACCTGAACATCAAGCTCACCCGCGCCAAGCTGGAAAGCCTGGTCGACGAGCTGGTCGAGCGCACCATCGCGCCCTGCCGCCTGGCCATCAAGGACGCCGGCATCAGCGTGAGCGACATCAACGACGTGATCCTGGTCGGCGGCATGACCCGCATGCCCAAGGTGCAGGAAAAGGTGAAGGCCTTCTTCGGCAAGGAACCGCGCAAGGACGTGAACCCCGACGAAGCCGTGGCCGTCGGCGCCGCCATTCAAGGGCAAGTGCTCTCGGGCGATCGCAAGGACGTGCTGCTGCTCGACGTGACCCCGCTGTCGCTCGGCATCGAGACCATGGGCGGCGTGATGACCAAGATGATCACGAAGAACACCACGATCCCGACGAAGTTCGCGCAGACCTTCTCGACGGCCGAAGACAACCAGCCGGCCGTGACGATCAAGGTGTTCCAGGGCGAGCGCGACATCGCAGCGGGCAACAAGGCACTGGGCGAGTTCAACCTCGAAGGCATTCCGCCGGCATCGCGCGGCACGCCCCAGATCGAGGTGAGCTTCGACATCGACGCCAACGGCATCCTGCACGTCGGCGCGAAGGACAAGGGCACCGGCAAGGAAAACAAGATCACCATCAAGGCGAACTCGGGCCTGAGCGAGGACGAGATCCAGAAGATGGTGAAGGACGCCGAGCTCAACGCCGAAGACGACAAGAAGAAGCTCGAAATCGTGCAGGCGCGCAACCAGGGCGAGGCCATGGTGCACAGCGTGAAGAAGTCGCTGGGCGAACATGGTGCGAGCCTCGAAGCTGCCGAGAAGGAAGCGATCGAAGCCGCGATCAAGGATCTGGAAGAAGCCCTCAAGGGTGAAGACAAGTCGGCGATCGAGGAAAAGACCAACACGCTGATGACCGCGAGCCAGAAGCTCGGCGAGAAGATGTATGCCGAATCGCAGGCGGCCGCAGGTGCCTCGGGCGCATCGGGCCCGGCTGGCGCGGAAGCTGCTGCGCACGCGCAGGCCGACGACAACGTGGTCGACGCCGAAGTGAAGGAAGTCAAGAAGGGCTGATCTTCAGTCCATTGACCGAGGCTGGAACACCTGAAAGGGTGCTCCAGCCTTTCTCGCTTCAAGCTACCCGAGTTCCCGCTGCTCCCCTGATCCGCTGATCGACCTGCCATGGCCACCAAACGCGACTACTACGAAACCCTCGGCGTCCCCAAGAACGCGAGCGAGGATGAAATCAAGAAGGCTTATCGCAAGCTCGCGATGAAGCACCACCCCGACCGCAACCACGGCGACACTTCGAAGGAGGCCGAGGCCAAGTTCAAGGAGGTGAAGGAAGCCTACGAAATGCTGTCCGACGGACAGAAGCGCGCGGCCTACGACCAGTACGGCCATGCCGGCGTCGACCCCAACATGCGCGGCGGCCCGGGCGCAGAGGGCTTCGGCGGTTTCGCGGAAGCTTTCGGCGACATCTTCGGCGACGTGTTCGGTGGCGGCGGCCGCGGCCGCACCAGCAGCGGGCGCCAGGTGTTCCGCGGCAGCGACCTGAGCTACGCGATGGAGATCACGCTCGAGGAGGCTGCCGAAGGCAAGACCACCGAGATCCGCATCCCGACCTGGGACGAGTGCGACACCTGCCACGGCTCGGGCGCGAAGCCCGGCACCAAACCCATCACCTGCACCACCTGCCACGGCGCGGGCGCGGTGCAGATGCGCCAGGGCTTCTTCAGCGTGCAGCAGACCTGCCCCACCTGCCACGGCAGCGGCAAGATCATTCCCGAGCCCTGCACCGTGTGCCACGGCCAGGGCAAGATCAAGCGCAACAAGACGCTCGAAGTGAAGATCCGCGCAGGCATCGACGATGGCCAGCGCATGCGCGTGACCGGCAGCGGCGAGCCCGGTGTCAACGGCGGCCCGCCGGGCGACCTGTACATCGAGATCCGGCTCAAGAAGCACGAGATCTTCGAGCGCGACGGCGACAACCTCCACTGCGTCGTGCCTGTGAGCATGACCACGGCAGCGCTTGGCGGCGAGATCAACGTGCCCACGCTCAAGGGCGCGGCGGCCATCGACATTCCCGAAGGCACGCAAAGCGGCAAGCAGTTCCGCCTGCGTGGCAAGGGCATCAAGGGCGTGAACTCGAGCTACCCCGGCGACCTGTACTGCCACGTGCGCGTCGAAACGCCCGTGAAGCTCACCGAGCACCAACGCAAGGTGCTGAAAGAGCTCGACGAGTCGCTCAGGAAGGGCGGCGACAAGCACAGCCCGACCGACAAGGGCTGGTTCGACAAGGCGAAGGAATTCTTCAGTTGATCGCACGGCACACACCAGGCTTCCCCCACAGGAGCCTTGTGTTGTGCTGCGGACTGGCCGGCATGGCCAGTCTCATCTCATAGGCCGGTGAATCGACCGGACCCGCTCGGTTGAGCGGCGAGTACCGCATCGTCGACAAAGCCCGGGAGGGGCAGCCGCCCTCTTGAGCACCGAAGATGTGCAGGCCCTGCTGAAGGGCCAGGATCCCGCATCCGTCGCACTGCAGTGCGGCGCCTCGACCCGCTTTTTTCGTCTGCCATGTAGCACCGGGGACTTCATTCGGCAATGGCTTCATCGCCAGCACCGGTCACTTCCTGACCATTCTTCACACCGGGGTCTTCGAACTGGTGCACACAGGCCCCTGAAGCCGACGGCGAGCACAGGAACGGTGCGCAACACACCTCCGAGGAACATGCCGACTCCTCCCCAAGCCCGGCACCGACGTCAGTTCACGCAAGCCGCCTATCCCAAAGTGGCCCAGGGTTTGCTTTTATATTTTTTTTGGCTGAGCAATAAACCAAACGGCAGATCGCGCGTTATTGCAACAGGAGCGCCTGTTTTTTTGAGCCTCGAAGCTCAATAGGCGATTTTTTCCCGGAGAAAAGGCAAAAACGGACGATGGCCATCCGGCATAGGTGTTTTCACCCGGAGAGAATTAGGAACGCGAGCCTTTGAATTTAACTGAAATCCGAAAAGTAGTTCCTTGTTTTTTGTGGAACTTTACTTGCCGGTGTGGTTCTGAATTTACAAATGATTTGCCAGGTTCAATCTTTGCTTTATGCTGATTGTTAGCAGATTGTAGTAAGGGAGTTTTCCGCGGCATGCAGCCATGGGCAGGCAACCTTTAAGTGTTGCACAAGGCCTTTGCTGCAAGCCATCGGGCCAAAAGCCCACAGACTTGATGGAGGCGTGACCATGGATGTGATCAGCAACTTTGCCGCCCGCTACGAGCGCACCCGCGAGGAAGTCATCTCGCTGCAGGACTACCTGGACATCTGCAAGCGCGATCCCACGGCCTATGCCACCGCGTCGGAGCGCATGCTCAAGGCCATCGGCGATCCCGAGCTGGTCGACACGCGCAACGACCCCCGCCTTTCGCGCATCTTCGCGAACAAGGTCATCAAGATCTATCCGGCGTTCAAGGAGTTCTATGGCATGGAAGACGCCATAGAACAAGTGGTGTCCTATTTCCGCCACGCCGCCCAGGGGCTGGAAGAAAAGAAGCAAATCCTTTACCTGCTGGGTCCGGTCGGTGGCGGCAAGAGCTCGATCGCCGAGCGCCTGAAGCAGCTCATGGAGCACGTGCCCTTCTACGCGATTCAGGGTTCGCCGGTCAACGAATCCCCGCTCGGCCTCTTCGACTCGATCGAGGACGGCGAGATCCTTGAAAAGGAATACGGCATTCCCCGCCGTTACCTGAACCGAATTCTCTCGCCCTGGGCCGTCAAGCGGCTCGAGGAGTACGGTGGCGACATCCGCCAGTTCAAGGTCGTCAAGCGCTTCCCGTCCGTGCTGCGGCAGATCGCCGTCGCCAAGACCGAGCCCGGCGACGAGAACAACCAGGACATCTCCTCGCTGGTCGGCAAGGTCGACATCCGCAAGCTCGAGACCTATGCCCAGGACGATCCGGACGCGTATGCCTACTCCGGCGGCCTGTGCCTCGCGAACCAGGGCCTGCTGGAGTTCGTGGAAATGTTCAAGGCACCCATCAAGGTGCTCCACCCGCTGCTGACCGCCACGCAGGAAAGCAACTTCAAGGGCACGGAAGGCTTCGGCGCCATCCCGTTCGACGGCATCGTGCTTGCGCACAGCAACGAGAGCGAGTGGAAAGCCTTCCGCAACAACAAGAACAACGAGGCTTTCCTCGATCGCATCTACATCGTCAAGGTGCCGTACTGCCTGCGCGCCTCGGAAGAAATCAAGATCTACGAGAAGCTGGTGCGCAACTCGTCGCTGGCCCAGGCGCCCTGCGCCCCCGGAACGCTGCGCATGATGGCCCAGCTCTCGGTGCTCACGCGCCTGAAGGAGCCCGAGAACTCCAGCACCTTCAGCAAGATGCAGGTGTACGACGGCGAGAACCTCAAGGACACCGACCCCAAGGCCAAGTCGATCCAGGAGTACCGCGACTACGCGGGCGTCGACGAAGGCATGAGCGGCGTCTCCACGCGCTTCGCTTTCAAGATCATCTCGAAGGTCTTCAACTTCGACAGCTCCGAAGTGGCCGCGAACCCGGTGCACCTGATGTACGTGCTCGAACAGCAGATCGAGCGCGAGCAGTTCGCGCCGGAAGTCGAGCAGAAGTACATCAGCTACATCAAGGAACTGCTGGCGCCGCGCTATGCCGAGTTCATCGGCAAGGAGATCCAGACTGCCTACCTCGAGAGCTACAGCGAGTATGGACAGAACATCTTCGACCGCTACGTGACCTACGCCGACTACTGGATCCAGGACCAGGAGTTCCGCGACGTGGACACCGGCGAAGTCTTCGACCGCGCATCGCTCAATGCCGAACTCGAGAAGATCGAGCGGCCGGCGGGCATCGGCAACCCGAAGGACTTCCGCAACGAGATCGTCAACTTCGTGCTGCGCGCGCGGGCTGGCAACGCGGGGCGCAACCCGGCGTGGACCAGCTACGAAAAACTGCGTTCGGTGATCGAGAAGAAGATGTTCTCCAACACCGAAGAGCTTCTGCCGGTGATCAGCTTCAACACCAAGAGCAGCGCCGATGAGCAGAAGAAGCACGAAGACTTCGTGACCCGCATGGTCGAGAAGGGCTACACGGCCAAGCAGGTTCGCCTGCTCTGCGAGTGGTACCTGCGAGTGCGCAAGAGTTCATAACGACGACCCTTCGTTCGTCCTCTTTTTGCAAGGAGCTCTGAAACCATCGTGGCCATCCTGCAGCAGATCATCGACCGCCGGCTATCGGGCAAGAACAAGTCCATTGGCAACCGCGAGCGCTTCCTCCGGCGCTACAAGGGGCAGATCCAGGAAGCGGTGAGGCGCGCCGTCAGCGGCCGCAACATCCGCGAACTGGAGCAAGGCGAAGATGTGACCCTGCCGCGCCACGATGTGTCCGAACCGGTGTTCGGGCACGCGCGCGGCGGCGACCGCGAATACGTGCATCCGGGCAACCAGGAGTACCTGAAGGGCGACCGCATCAAGCGCCCCGAAGGAGGGAGCAGCAGCGGCTCCGGCAGCGGCGAGGCCGGCGACAGCGGCGAAGGCGAGGACGACTTCGTCTTCCGCCTGACGCGCGAGGAGTTCATGCGCGTGTTCTTCGACGACCTCGCGCTGCCGCACCTCATCCGCACGCAGATCGCCGACGTGCCCGAGTGGAAGAGCCACCGCGCCGGTTTCACGAGCGACGGCTCGCCCAACAACCTGCACGTGGTGCGCTCGATGCGCGGCGCGCTCGCCCGCCGCATCGCGCTGGGCGGCGAGCCTCGCAAGGAGCTCAAGCGCCTCGAAGCGCATCTCGAACACCTGAAGCAGCACCCGCAGGCCGACCAGGCGCTCATCCAGAAGGAAATACGCGAGACCGAAGAGCAGATAGCCGAGCTGCGCCGCACCATGCGGCACGTGCCCTACATCGACCCCATCGACCTGCGCTACCGCAACCGCGTGAAGACGCCCGTGCCCAGCGCCAAGGCCGTGATGTTCTGCCTGATGGACGTGTCGGGCTCGATGGACGAGGCGCGCAAGGACATGGCCAAGCGCTTCTTCATGCTGCTCTACATGTTCCTCACGCGGCACTACGAGACCATCGACCTCGTGTTCCTGCGCCATCACACGCAGGCGCAAGAGGTGACGGAAGAAGAGTTCTTCCACGCCACGGAAACCGGCGGCACCGTGGTGTCGAGCGCGCTGGTGCTGATGGACGAGATCATCAAGGCACGCTATCCGAGCGGCGAGTGGAACGTGTACGGCGCGCAGGCCAGCGACGGCGACAACTGGCACCAGGACAGCGGCCGCTGCCGCGAACTGCTGGTCAACGACATCCTGCCCGTGGTGCGCTACTACGCCTACGTGCAGGTGGCCGAGACCGAGCAGAACCTGTGGCAGGAATATCAGCAGCTCGAAGGTGTCGAGCCCAACTTTGCGATGCGCAAGGTGTCGGACGCGCAAGACATCTACCCGGTATTCCGCGACCTGTTCAAGAAGGAAGGGGTGGCATCATGATCACCGAACGAGCGCTAGACCGCCTGCCCAGCCCTTCCGACTGGACCTTCGAACTCATCGAGACCTACCACACCGAGATCGCCCTTACCGCCAAGGGCTACGGCCTCGACGTGTACCCGAACCAGCTCGAAGTCATCACCGCCGAGCAGATGATGGACGCCTACGCCAGCGTGGGCATGCCCATGATCTACCGCCACTGGTCGTACGGAAAGCAGTTCATCTCGACCGAGAAGAACTACAAGCGCGGCCACATGGGGTTGGCCTACGAGATCGTCATCAACTCCGATCCGTGCATCGCCTACCTGATGGAAGAGAACACCATGGCCATGCAGGCCCTGGTGATCGCGCACGCGGCCTACGGCCACAACAGTTTCTTCAAGGGCAACTACCTGTTCCGGATGTGGACCGACGCCTCGTCCATCATCGATTACCTGGTATATGCGCGGCACTACATCGCCGAGTGCGAGGAGCGCCACGGCCTCGATGCGGTGGAAGAACTGCTCGACTCCTGCCATGCGCTGATGAACTACGGCGTCGACCGCTATCGCCGTCCACAGAAGCGTTCGCTGGCGCAGGAAAGCATTCAGCGCGCCGACCGCGAACGCCACATGCAGCAGCAGGTGAACGACCTCTGGCGCACGCTGCCCCGGCGGGCCGAGCAAGCGGCCGAGTCCGATGCAGCGCGGCGCTTTCCGTCGGAGCCGCAGGAGAACCTGCTCTACTTCATCGAGAAGAACGCCGCCCTGCTCGAACCCTGGCAGCGCGAGGTGGTGCGCATCGTGCGCAAGATCGCACAGTACTTCTATCCGCAGCGCCAGACGCAGGTCATGAACGAAGGCTGGGCCACCTTCTGGCACTACACGCTGCTCAACACCATGTACGACCGCGGCCAGCTGGCGGACGGCTTCATGATGGAGTGGCTCAGCTCGCACACGGGCGTGATCTTCCAGCCGCCGGTGGGCCACCGCGCCTACAGCGGCATCAACCCCTATGCCCTCGGCTTCGCGATGATGACCGACCTGCGTCGCGTGTGCGAGAAGCCGACCGAGGAAGACCGCCGCTGGTTCCCCGACTTCGCAGGCACCGACTGGGTCAAGACGCTCGACTACGCGATGCGCAACTTCAAGGACGAGAGCTTCATCGGCCAGTTCCTGAGCCCGAAGACGATGCGCGACTTCCGCCTGTTCTCGATCCGCGACTACCAGAGCGAGGCCGAGCTCGAGGTGTCCGCCATCCACGACGACAGCGGCTACCACGCATTGCGCGAATCTCTCTCACGCCAGTACGACATCAGCAGCCGCGAGCCCGACATCCAGGTGTGGAGCGTGGCCACGCGCGGCGACCGCTCGCTGACGCTGCGCCACACGCAGCGCAACAACCTGCCTCTGCACGACGGGGCGGAAGAAGTGCTGAAGCACGTCGCGCGGCTCTGGGGTTTCGACGTGCACCTGGAAAGCATCGACAGCGCCGGGCGCATCAGCCGCAGCTGGAAGGCCGCGGCGCCCAAGCAGCAGTATTGAGCCAACCCCCTTGCAGGGGGCAACACCAGCGGCCCGGCAAAGCCGGTTCCGCGGTGTTCCGCGAAAACTCCCCTCAGGGAACCAAGGCCGCGATGGCAAGCGTGTAGCCCTTCACGCCCAGCCCCACGATGATCCCGCGCGCCGCAGGCGAGATGTACGACTTGTGCCGAAACTCCTCGCGCGCATGCACGTTCGAGATGTGCAGTTCGATCAGCGGCACGCTCGCGCCCTTGATCGCATCGTGCAGCGCGATCGAGGTGTGCGTGTAGGCACCGGGGTTCATCACCACGCCGAGCATGTTGCCGGCAGCAACTTCACGGCCGGCTTCCTGGATCCAGTCGACCAGCACGCCTTCGTGGTTCGACTGGCGGCATTCGATCTCGACGCCGAGCTTCGCGCCCGTGTCCTTGCACAGGCGCTCGACATCGGCCAGCGTGTCGCGTCCGTACTGTTCGGGCTCGCGAGTGCCGAGCAGGTTGAGATTGGGGCCGTTGAGGACGAGTATTTTCTTCATGATGGATGAGGCGTCAGGCGACCTCCATTATGGTCTCGCGACCACCCGGGGCGGCCTGGCTGCGGACGAGCCGACGTAGTAGTTGTACGAATCGATATCGACCACGCAGCGCGCCATGAGATCGACGAACGCCCGCAGCTTCTGTCCCATGTAGCGCTGCCGCTGGAAGGCGCAGTAGATGCGCCGCGGCTCCGGCTGCCATTGCGGCAGCACGGGCACCAGCACGCCCTGCGCCACTTCGGGCCGGGCGAAAAAGACCGGCAGCAGTGCGATGCCGAAGCCGTCGATGCAGAAGGTCTTCATCACCCAGTGGTCGTTGGTCTCGAAAGCCGGCTCCGGGCGAAACGCATAGCTGCCCGACGCGCCCGACACCAGCACCTGCGACGGCCCCGAGCCCTCCTTCATCACGATCGACCGATGGCGCAGCAGCTCGTCGGGCGCTTGCGGCATGCCCTGCCACTCCAGGTACTGCGGGCTCGCATAGAGGCCATAATTCAGCCGCCCAAGCAGCTTGGCAACGAGGTTCGGCACATCGGGCGGCTCCGAGCAGACATAGCAGTCCACCTCGCCGATCTGCGGCGCGTTCAGGCGGCTCGCCACGTCGAGGTGGCAGCGCACGTTGGGGTGCGATTCGAGGAACAGCTTCACCACATGGCAGACGAAGGAGGTGCTGAACTGGGTATCGGACAGCAGCGACAGGCTGCCCGAGACGCCGGCCGTGATCTCCTGGATTTCGGTGCACGCCGTTTCCAGCCGGCCCGTCACCTCGTCGAGCAGGCCTTCGCAGCGCGCGAAGAACGCGCGCCCCGCCTCGGTCGGAGCGACGCTGCGCGAACTGCGCATCAGCAGTTGCGCACCCAGCAGTTCCTCCAGCCGCGTGAGCTGGCGGCTCAGCGTGGCCTTGGACACGCCCGACAGGCTCTCGGCCTTCGTCAGGCTGCCGCTCTGCACGACGAGCACGAAGGCTTCGATCAGCGCGAGATCGATGCGGCTCATGCGGGCCAGCGTTTCAGGAATGAAAAGTAGCGTCTCGGCATTTGGCTTTCATCAAGGGAACAGAAACGGTAGGTTCGGTGCTTGCTGGCGGCACACCGAATGCTATGCCATCCCCACCGAGCCCCGAGCTCCCACGACTGGAGAAAACCCCGATGCACAGCGCTACCCGACGTACCCTGCTTTCAACCGGGGCAACATGACGAATCCACACGCTTGCACCTGGCATCCAGTGGCACCCTCCGCCGGCGTGCGCGCCGGCGCCAACATCGTCGCCGGCTTCGCGGAAGGCCAGGAACTCGCGCTCTGGCGCTCGGCCGACGGCGCCGCCCAGGCGTGGGAAAACCGGTGCCCGCACCGCAGCGTGCGCCTCACGCTCGGCCAGGTGATCGAAAACCGCCTCTCCTGCGCCTACCACGGCTGGCAGTACGCCGCGGGCAGCGGGCAGTGCACTCACATTCCGGCCCACCCGGCCATGCAGGCGCCGCGCAACGTCTGCGCCAAGGTGTTTGCCGCGGTGGATGCCGCGGGCATGCTGTGGGTCAACCTTGCGCAAGACATCTCGGCTGCGCCGCCGTCGCTGGCCGGCGCCGTACCGGCCGGCTGGCACTTTTGCCGCACGCTGACCGTCTGCGCCGGCGCGCAGGCCGTGCGCGAAGCCCTCGCACGGCAGGGCTTCGCCATCGACGCTGGGTCGGGTGCCTGGCAGGGCACGCTCAACGAGGTGAAGACCGTCGCGCTGCTGCTCGAAGCGCAGCCCCGGCTCACCTTCGTCCACCTGTGGACGGAGGCCGCCCCCGGCTCCAGCGCGATGAAGACGCTGCACGCAGCCGCGCGGAAGCTGCGCTCCGACATCGAAGCACAACCACAAGGCTGAAGGAACCACCATGCCCTTCGTCACAGACGATCCCAACATGCTCGACGACTGGCTGGTCGTCGGGCCCGCCGCACCCATGCCCCGGACGACACGCCTGCTGGGCGAAACCGTGCAACTCCGCACCGATACCGATGGCACGCCTCGATGCCACCTCGGCGACCATGCGCTCGCCGTGCAGTCGCGCTACGGCTATCTCTGGGTCTGCCCGAGCGGCCGCCCCGCGCGTCCCCTCTTCGAGTTTCCGGAATACGCCGAGCCCGGCCGCCGCATCGTCGACTGCGGCGGCATCGGCGTGGCGGTGTCGGGCCTGCGCGTGATCGAGAACTTTCTCGACATGGCGCACTTTCCCTTCGTGCACGCCGACTACCTCGGCAAGGTGCCGCACACCGAGGTGGCGCAATACGAGGTGCAGGTCGATCCCGGCACCGGCGAGATCTGGGCCACCGACTGCCGCTTCTGGCAGCCACGCGCCTCGGCCGCGCACGATGCGGGCAGCGAGGTGTTCTACAAGTACCGCGTGATGCAGCCCTTCTCGGCTATGCTCTACAAGTCGAGTTTTCGCGCGGGCGAACTCGATGCCATCGGCCTCTTCCTGCAGCCCATCGACGACGAACACGTGATCGCCCACACCGTCCTCGCCTGCTACGACGAAGACTCCACCAATGCCGAGCTCATCGCCTTCCAGCACACCATCTTCGGCCAGGACAAGCCGATCCTCGAGAACCATGCCTTCAAGCGTATGCCGCTCGAAGGCCGCGCCGAGACACCGACGCGCGGCGACACCTCCTCCGTCACCTACCGGCGCTGGTTGCGCGAGCGCGGCATGCGCTTCGGCGTGAGGGCAGCGGCATGACGACGACGATCAAGCTCTACGACTACCCGCTGTCGGGCAACTGCTTCAAGGTGCGGCAGATGCTGGCTTGGCTGGGCATCGCGTACGACACGGTGCCGGTCGATTTCTTTCCGGGACGCGAACACAAGTCCGCCGCGTTCATTGCAAACGTCAACCCGCTCGGCCAGCTCCCGGTGCTCGACGACGACGGCTTCCTGCTGCGCGATGCGCAAGCCATCCTTGTGTACCTCGCAAGCTTCTACGACACGCAAGGCCGGTGGTATCCCTGCGACGCGAAGCTGCGCGGCCAGATCGCGATGTGGCTCGCCACCGCCGACGAGATCACGCGCACGGCATCGGCCGCGCGGCTGCACGATGCGCTCGGCTATCACCACCTCGACATCGAGGCCTGCCGCAGCGGCGCGCGCGCAGTGTTCCGCATGCTCGACGACCATCTCGCCGAACAGGCGAGCACCGGGCTGCACTGGCTGGCCTCGGCACCCGATCCGACCGTTGCCGACCTTGCCTGCTTCCCGTATGTCGCGCTCGCCGGCGAGGGCGGCATTTCGCTCGACGAGTTTCCCGCGCTGCGAAACTGGGTCTGGGATTTCCGCCACCTGCCCGGGTTCATCGGCATGTCGGGTATCTTCCCTGCTGGCCCTGCCTGAGAATCCTCATCCATCCCCGCTTCTGAAGACCGAACACCATGAAAACCAAAGCCGCCGTCGCCTGGAAATCCGGAGCCCCACTCACCATCGAAACCGTGGACCTCGAAGGCCCGAAGTTCGGCGAGGTGCTCGTCGAGATCAAGGCCACCGGCATCTGCCACACCGACTACTACACCCTCTCGGGCGCCGACCCCGAAGGCATCTTCCCGGCCATCCTCGGCCATGAAGGCGCGGGCATCGTGGTCGACGTGGGCCCCGGCGTCACCACGCTCAAGAAGGGTGACCACGTCATCCCGCTCTACACGCCCGAATGCCGCCAGTGCAAGTTCTGCCTGAGCCGCAAGACCAACCTGTGCCAGCTGATCCGCGGCACGCAGGGCAAGGGCCTGATGCCCGATGCCACCTCGCGCTTCAGCCTCGACGGCAAACCCATCTTCCACTATATGGGCACCTCGACCTTCAGCAACTACACGGTCGCGCCCGAGATCTCGCTGGCCAAGATCCGCGAGGATGCGCCCTTCGACAAGGTCTGCTACATCGGCTGCGGTGTCACCACCGGCATCGGCGCGGTGATCTTCACGGCCAAGGTGGAAGCCGGCGCCAACGTGGTGGTGTTCGGCCTCGGCGGCATCGGGCTGAACGTGATCCAGGGCGCGAAGATGGTGGGCGCCGACAAGATCATCGGCGTCGATCTGAACCCCGAGCGTGAGGCCATGGCGCGCAAGTTCGGCATGACGCACTTCATCAACCCGAAGGACACCGAGAACGTCGTCGACGCCATCGTGCAGCTGACCGACGGCGGCGCCGACTACAGCTTCGAGTGCATCGGCAACACCAAGGTGATGCGCCAGGCGCTCGAGTGCACGCACAAGGGCTGGGGCCGCAGCATCATCATCGGCGTGGCCGAGGCGGGTGCGGAGATCAGCACCCGTCCGTTCCAGCTGGTCACCGGCCGCAAGTGGGAAGGCTCGGCCTTCGGCGGTGCGCGCGGACGCACCGACGTGCCGAAGATCGTCGACTGGTACATGGAAGGCAAGATCGACATCGACAGCCTCATCACGCACACCATGCCGCTGGAAGACATCAACAAGGGCTTCGATCTGATGAAGCGCGGCGAGTCCATCCGCGGCGTCGTCCTTTACTAAGACCGCTGGAGGCACCGGCCATGACCCGCATGGAGCCCTTGCGCAAGATCGAGGCCGGTGTGCTCGAAGTCGCGTACTTCGAAACCGGCCCCGCCGATGGCCCGCCGGTGCTGCTGATGCACGGCTTTCCGTACGACATCCACACGTATGCCGAAGTCGCGCCGATGCTGGCCGACCAGGGCTGCCGCGCGATCGTGCCGTACCTGCGCGGCTACGGCGCCACGCGCTTCCTGAGCGAGGCCACGCCGCGCTCGGGCGAGCAGGCCGCGCTGGGCGCCGACCTGCTCGCGCTGCTCGATGCGCTGAAGATCGAGCGCGCGGTGCTGGCCGGCTACGACTGGGGCGGCCGCGCTGCCTGCGTGGTCGCGGCGCTGTGGCCCGAACGCGTCGCGGGGCTGGTGTCCTTCAACAGCTACAACATCCAGGACATCGCCAAGGCGATGGAGCCGGACACGCCGGCCAACGAGCACAGCCTCTGGTACCAGTACTACTTCCACAGCGAGCGCGGCCGCGCCGGCCTCGGGAAAGACCGCAAGGCGCTCACGAAGCTGCTGTGGAAGCTGTGGTCGCCCACGTGGAAATTCGACGACGCCACCTTCGAGCGCAGCGCCGCCGCCTTCGACCATCCCGATTTCGTGGACGTGGTGATCCAGTCGTACCGCCATCGCTTCGGCCTCGTGCCGGGCGACCCGGCCTATGCGTGCATCGAACGCCGCCTGTCGGCGCAGCCCACGGTCACAGTGCCCGCCATCACCTTCGACGGCCTCGACGACGGCGTGCGCCCGCCCGCCGACGCATCGGCGCACGCGCACCGCTTCAGCGGGCCGCGTTCGCACCGCCTTGTGCCCGGCGTGGGCCACAACATGCCGCAGGAAGCGCCGCGCGTCTTTGCCGATGCCGTGCTCGAACTCGTGCCCGCCCTGCGCAGCCAGAACCCGCAATGACCGACAACAGCCCCAAGACCCTTTCCGAACACCATGCCTTCGGCGGCGTGCAAAGCTTCCACGAGCACCGCTCGCATGAAATCGGCCTGCCGATGCGCTTCTCGGTGTACCTGCCGCCGCAGGTCGCACACGAGCGCGTGCCCGCCCTGCTCTACCTCGCGGGCCTGACCTGCAACGAAGAAACCTTCGCGGTGAAGGCCGGCGCACAGCGCATGGCCGCGAGCCTGGGCATCGCGCTGATCGCGCCCGACACCAGCCCGCGCGGCCCCGCCGCCGAGTGCGTGCCCGGCGCGAAGGACGACTGGGACTTCGGCATCGGCGCCGGCTTCTACCTCGACGCCACGCGCGAACCCTGGGCCACGCACTGGCGCATGGAAAGCTGGATCGTGCACGAGCTGCTGCCGCTGGTGGCCCGGCACTTCGCCATCGACGGCGAGCGCATCGGCATCTCCGGCCACTCGATGGGCGGCCACGGTGCACTCACGCTGGCGCTGCGGCATCCGGGGCGCTTCAAGTCGCTCTCGGCCTTTGCGCCGATCTGCGCACCCACGCAGTGCCCATGGGGCGAGAAGGCGTTCGGCGGCTACCTGGGCCGCCCCGGCGCCGACCGCGCCCAGTGGCTCGCACACGACGCCAGCGCGCTCATGAAATCGCAGGTCGCGCCGCCCTACCCGCAAGGCATCCTCGTCGACCAGGGCCTGGCCGACAAGTTCCTCGCCGAGCAGTTGCACCCCGAGGCGTTCGAGGCCGCCTGCTTCGCAGCCGGCCAGCCGCTCACGCTGCGCCGCCACGCGGGCTACGACCACGGCTACTACTTCATCCAGAGCTTCATGGCCGACCACATCGCGCACCACGCGCAAACGCTGCGCGCGTAAAGCCTCATCGACCGCGGCGGCCTCGCGCCGTATCATGAAACACATGTCCGCCGCCCAAATTCCCGCCTTCCATCTGCGGTCGCGCGAAGGCACCGCCGAAGAGAACATGGTGCTGGCCGGCATCTGGCGCCGCGCGTGGATCGCGGCCAACCGGGGCCTCCCCCATATCGAACCGATCGCCCACTGGCTGCGCCGCGTGCAGACCGAATTCGGGTCGCCCGCCGACGTGGTGCTGGCGGAGCGCGACGGGCAGGTGCTGGCGTTCATGGTGCTGCTGGAGCGCAGCGAGTACGTGGCGCAACTCTTCGTCGAGCCCCACCTGCGCAACCAGGGCTTGGGCAAGGCCTTGCTCGACGAGGCCTGCGTTCGCTTTCCGACCGGCTGGTGGCTGCACGTGGCCGCCACCAACACGCCGGCGCAGCGCTTCTACGAGCGTTATGGCCTCCAGCGCGGCGCGGTCGACCGCCATCCGGCGAGCGGCCGCGAACGCATCGCCTACCATTGGTCGCCCTCGCGCCCGCCATGGCGCATCGGCTGAATCCATTCCAATTTTTCCCCGCTCCATGCGCATCGACCACATCGCACTCTGGACCACCGATCTCGAGCGCTGCAAGCGCTTCTATGTCGACTATTTCGGCGCCACCGCCGGCGCGGGCTACGTCAACCCGGCCAAGGGCTTTGCCTCGTGCTTCCTGAGCCTTGGCGACGGCGCACGCATCGAGGCCATGACGACGAGCACGCTCTCTCCCGTGACGGCGGAGGCCGGGGCACAGCGCATGGGCTGGACGCACCTCGCGATCAGCGTGGGCTCCGACGCGGCAGTCGACGAACTCACGCAACGCCTGAAGACCGACGGCCATCCGCTGCTCGACGGCCCGCGCCGCACCGGCGACGGCTACTACGAAAGCGTGGTGCTGGACCCGGACGGCAACCGCATCGAGATCACGGCATGAGCGATTTCGTCGATAGCCTGCACGAAACCTTCGAGCGCCTGGGCCGCATCCGCACGCGCCGCATGTTCGGCGGCCATGGCGTGTGGCACGAGGACCGCATGATCGCCCTCGTGGCCAACGACACGCTCTACCTCAAGTCGGATGCCGAGAGCGCGCCGTACTTCGACGCGCTCGACCTGCCGCCGTTCACCTACGTGCGCCAGGGCCAGTCGATGCCGATGTCGTACCGGCAAGCCCCGGCGGACCTGTTCGAGGACCGGCACGAAGCCGCACTCTGGGGCCGCCGCGCCTACGAGGCGGCGCTGCGCTCGGGCCAGCCGCCGAAGCCTAAGAAAACACCCGCCAGGAAAGCCGCAGTGAAGAAAAAGACAAGCAAGGCAGCCTCCCGGTGAGCGCCCACAACCCGACGCTCCCGCCTCTTCCCGAACGCGAACAGATCGCGCTGCTCGAACCCTTCGAAGGCCTCGGTCCCAAGGACATCGTCGTCGTCACCACGCTGCAGGAGGCCGAGCGCGCGGCCGCCACGCTGCTGGCAGCCGGCATCGCCGGCTTCGACACCGAATCGAAGCCCACCTTCGCGAAGAACGAGGTGTCGGGCGGCCCGCACGTGGTGCAGTTCTCGACGCGCGACACGGCGTGGCTGTTCCAGCTGCACCGCACCGAGTGCAACCCGGTGGTGGCCACGCTGATCGCCTCGGCCGAGCTGCGCAAGGTCGGCTTCGGCCTCTCGGGCGATCTCACGCTGATCCGCCTGCGGCTCGGCATCGAGCCGAAGGCGGTGTTCGACATCGA
Source organism: Variovorax sp. Root434 (assembly GCF_001426595.1). Lineage (NCBI taxonomy): Bacteria > Pseudomonadati > Pseudomonadota > Betaproteobacteria > Burkholderiales > Comamonadaceae > Variovorax > Variovorax sp. Root434. Next base: position 260,089 of record NZ_LMEK01000006.1, on the reverse strand, counting down.
CACCGAATTCCGCCACCGCGGCTACCGCAAGTCGGTCGGCGTGAAGGCGGCCGTGGCGCTGGTGTTCAACCGCCGCTTCATCAAGTCGCGCAAGGCGACCACGTCGAACTGGGCCAACCGGCAGCTCACCGAGGCGCAGATCCGCTACGCGGCCAACGACGCCTACGCATCCATCCGCGTGTACGACGCGCTCTTCGGCGGCAACTGAACGATCAGTCCCGCCCCGCCTCCAGGATTGCCTGAGCAAGCCGCCCTGGGTTCGAGAAGAACATCTCGTGGCTGCCGGGGCACTCCACCAGGCGGAACAGGCCCAGCCGCTCCGACAGGCGCGGATGCCACGGCATGCCGTGCGGCATCGCGGTGTCCTGCTGGCAGTTGACGTACGACTTGCCCAGCGCCAGCGCGGCCAGCGGCTGCCGCAGCCTGATCTTGTCGGTGAAGGTGTGGTACGGATGCGGGTTGAGCTTTTCGTAGGCCGCCTGCGCGGTCGCCAGGTCGGCGTCGTTGATGAAGGCTTCGCGCCAGATCTCGAAAGGCAGGGTCACCGCGTTGGCGTTGGCGGCCGCCACGGCGTCGAACATCGCAACGTAGGGCGGCGGCACCATGTCGTTGAGCGACTCGCCATCGAGCGGCACGAAGGCGTTGATGTACACCAGCCGCTTCAGGCGCGGCGCGATGCGGTCCGCCACGCCCGAGATCACCATGCCGCCGTAGCTGTGGCCCGCGAGGCGGACCTCGGTGAGGTTCTTCTCCTCGATGTAGCGCACGGCCGAGGCGATCGCGTCCTCCAGCGTGGTGCTGGCGCGGTCGTCGCCGGGGTTGTTGCCCGCGAGCGTGGGGCAGTACGCGGTGTGGCCGGCTGCGCGCAGACCGTCGGCCACGGCTTCGATCTCGGCGCCGGTATGCCACGCGCCGTGGACCAGAACGTAGGTGTCGGACATGGGTGTCTCTTTCGTTGTTGCGATGGAGAGGAACTTTAGGAACAGGGCGATGCCGCGAATGGCCGATGCCTGCCACGCGGATGGCCGGTTCGCGCCAGTTCAGCGCCGGCGCCGCAGTTCGCCGGGTGTGGAGCCCAGGTGCGCGCGGCATTGGCGAACAAAGTGTGAAGCATCGGCCAGGCCCACGCGATACCCGATTTGGGCGATGCCCAGCCGGTCGAAACGTGCATCAGCGAGCATGCGGCGCGCCGCCGCCATGCGGAAACCGGCCAACGCAACAGCGAAGGTGGTGGAGCTCTCAGCGACACTTTCACCGCCGCCAGCCAGGCAGCGATGCAGGCTGCGCTCCGAAATGCCCAGCCCGCGCGCCACGCTCGCGGCCGTCAGGCCCGGCTCCGCATGCCTCTCCCGCGTGGCGTCGAGCACGCGGCGGCGCAGTGCCGCCCTGCCCTTGTCGGGTGCATCCGCGAAGCCGCTGCCGGTGGCCAGCGCCAGCAGGCCGCCGAGCTGGTCGCTCAGCAGTTCGGCGGGCATCGGCGGCCTGGCCGCCAGCTCCGGCGAGAGCTGCCGCACGAAGCCGCACAGCACGCCGCCCCAGCTCGAATGCCCGTCGATGCGCCGCGCCACCTGGTCGCCCGCGTCGGGAATCCACGCATCGACCCAGGCGGTCGGCAGTTCGAGCGAGATGGTGTCCGCCGACTGCAGCAGGTGGAATTCGTAGAGCCGGCGCGAATCGACCAGCACCGCGTCGCCCGGCAGCAGCCGCGCCGAGCGGTCGTCCTGCACGGCCACCCAGGCCGAGTCAGTCTTGCACAGCAGGTAGAAGTAGTTGTTGCGGCTGTGGGCAATGGCGCGGCGCGTGCGGTAGACGTCCTGCGCGCTGCCGCGCACCTGGTTGACGACGATGGGGCCCAGCGGCGCCGATTCCAGCGTGGCGCCGAAGCTGCCCGCCACCGGGCTGGTCACGTCCATCTCCAGGAAGCCCTCGCAGACCGCACCCACCCAGTAGTCCAGCCGCTGCGCGGGCGGCACGGCGTCGGTGGACCAGCGGTGGATGGCAGCGTCGTTCATGCGCGCCAACATACCCAAGCCATGCCCGCTTGCCAAGCGGGAATAAACCGCCCGCGGCCCTGTCCCGGGCCTGACACCGGCAAAATGTGCCGCAAACCAAACCGGTGCGCTGGCATTCCGGCGCACGCACATGAAAGAACGGGCCATGAGCAACAAAAGCGATTTCGGATTGATCGGCCTGGCCGTGATGGGCCAGAACCTTGTGCTGAACGTGGAAAGCCGCGGCTTCCAGGTCAGCGTGTACAACCGCACCGAGGCGACCACCGAAGCCTTCATCGCGGCCAACCCCGGCAAGAAGCTGGTCGGCGCGAAGACGCTCGAGGAGTTCGTGCAGAGCCTGGCCAGGCCCCGCAAGATCCAGATCATGGTGAAAGCCGGCGCGCCGGTCGACCAGGTGATCGAACAGCTCATTCCACTGCTCGACAAGGACGACATCGTCATCGACGGCGGCAACAGCCTCTACACCGACACCGAGCGCCGCGACGCCTACCTTGCAGCCAAGGGCCTGCGTTTCATCGGCGCGGGCGTGTCGGGCGGCGAGGAAGGCGCGCGCAAGGGCCCGTCGATCATGCCGGGCGGTCCGCTTTCCACCTGGGAGGTGATGAAGCCTATCTTCGAGAGCATCGCGGCCAAGGTGGACGGCGAGCCCTGCGTGATCCACATCGGCCCCGGCGGTGCCGGCCACTACGTGAAGATGGTGCACAACGGCATCGAGTACGGCGACATGCAGCTGATCTGCGAGGCCTACAACCTGTTCAAGGCGGCCGGTTTCAGCACGGACGAGATGGCAGCGATCTTCAACGAATGGAACAACGGCGAGCTGCAGAGCTATCTGATCCAGATCACCGCCAAGGCGCTCGAACAGAAGGACCCGGAAACGGGCAAGCCCATCGTCGACCTCATCCTCGACAAGGCGGGCCAGAAGGGCACGGGCCAGTGGACGCTGATCAACGCGGCCGAGAACGCAGTGGTCATCAGCACCATCAACGCCGCGGTCGAGGCGCGCGTGCTGTCGTCGCAGAAGAAGGCGCGCGTGGCGGCGAGCAAGCTGCTGCAGGGCCCGAAGATCGAACTCTCGCTCGAGAAGAAGGCGCTGGTGGCCAAGGTGCACGACGCGCTGTATGCGTCCAAGGTGATCAGCTACACGCAGGGCTTCGACCTCATCAAGACGATGGGCGACAAGAAGCAATGGAAGCTCGACCTCGGCGGCATCGCCTCCATCTGGCGCGGCGGCTGCATCATCCGCGCGCGCTTCCTCAACCGCATCACCGACGCCTTCCGCACCGACCCGGCGCTGGGCAACCTGATGCTCGATCCGTTCTTCAAGGACCTGCTGAACCGCACGCAGCAGAACTGGCGCGAGGTGGTGGCGCTGGCGGTGAGCAACGGCATTCCGGTGCCTGCGTTCAGCGCCTCGCTGGCCTACTACGACAGCTACCGCACGGAGCGCCTGCCGGCGAACCTGCTGCAGGCGCAGCGCGACTTCTTCGGCGCGCACACGTATGAGCGCACCGACAAGCCCGAAGGACAGTTCTTCCATACGGACTGGCCTGAAGTCATCGGGTGAGTTGGCTCTCGTGGCGCGGCAGGACCGGACCTCCCTCAGAAGTTCCCTCATCCTTCCTTCAGCATGAGGTTCGCAGGCCCAGCCGGCGGCGGATGCCGTTCATGAGACCTATCCCGAAGTCGCGTCGCACTGCCCCGTCGCTGCGCGGCGCGTAGGAAGGCACCGCCGGCCCCACATGCAGTTCAAGCACGCCGGCTGCTTGCAGCGAATGCAGGAATAAAACGCACTGGGAGAACGGAAGCTGGCTGATGCCGGCCAGTTCGCCCGCATTCAATGCACGCCGTGCCAGCAGGCTCGCCATGCGGATGTTGTCGAGGTCGTTGCGCAACAGCAGGGCTGGCGGCCAGCGGCGAAGCATGAAGCGGACCGAATCGGAAACTTCGATCTCCAGGGCGGCTGCGTCGTCCAGCGTCAACCGCGCGGGCGTCGCCTCGCGCAGCGCGTGCTCGGTGCTCTTGAGCCATTGCTGCAGCCTGTCGGCACGTATCGGCCGCTCCAGCGTGTCCGGCTTTCCGCCCGAATGCATGCGCGTGAGCCTGAGCACGGCAGCGGCCATGCCGGCCACCTGCGGGCAACCCTCTTCCACGGCGGCACCATCGACCAGCAGCGCGTCGTACGGCGGCGCATTGACCAGCTGCCACGGGAACGCGGCGTCGCTCGCATACAGCCGCACGATCGTCTGGATCACGACGACTTCGGCAAGCGGCAGCTTGTAGACGCCGAGCCTCAGCGATGGGCATGTCCTGCTTGCAGCGCTCATGTCAGTTCACCACCCGCACTTCGTGCCAATTCGATCAATTTGCATCCACTATCTCCCTTGCTAAATAAAGTTCGACCCATCTTGAAAACGATGAAAATGGATGAATTGGCCTGTGCTGAAAGAGGCGTCCCATTCGAAGCCGTCCGCAAGGACATTCCGCATGAAACAAATCAGCGCATGCGACAATTTTTTACTACTTTATGACTCGTTGCTAGCACCACAAGTGGGGTTCAGCCACTCAGTTTTGGGCAATGGGCATGACACATTGCATGTCATGCACCAAGAAAAAGCTCAATTCCCCAATATGGGTCGCGTCAATTGAGGCCACCCGCCCTCGCTCACGCCGGCTCCGCGCTGGCCAGCGGCAGCCATTCCTGCAGGCAGAGTTTTTCCACCGCCATGTCGACGAATGCCGAAACTGCCAGGGGACGCTGCTGGCGGCTGGGATACACCACGCTCATGCCGCGGCCCGCTCGCATGTACTGCGGCAGCACGGGCACCAGCTGGCCCGTGGCCACTTCCGATGCCGTCAGGACCGCCGGCAACGCGACGATGCCGAGCCCGGCGCAGGCGGCCCTGCGCAGCGCCACCTGCACATTGCTGGTGAAGCGCCCTCTCACTCGCACCTCTTCCTCTGTACCGTCAGGCCCCTGCATGCGCCAGATGGCGTGGCTGCCGGTTTCCGGTGGCTGCGTCAGGCATTCGTGCTCGCTCAGCTCTTGCAGAGTGCCGGGTACACCGTGCGCCGCCAGGTAGGCAGGGCTGGCCAGGAGGCCAGCGTCGCTCGCGAAAATCCTTCGGGAAACGTAGCTCGAGTCCGCCAGTGGGCCAATGCGAAACGCCACGTCGATGCGATCGGCAATGAGATCCGCCGGGACATCGCTGAGAACGAAGTCGAGTTGGACCAAAGGATGTGCATCGAGAAACGCCGTCACCCATTCCATCTCGAAGTATTCGAAGAAGCTGGCCGATGCAGCCACCCGTACCGGGCCGCACGGCTCCTGGTTGCCGCAGACGTGCGATTGCCCCGCTTCGATCAGCTCCTCGACCGCGGGGCCGCATCGTTCGCGAAAGGTTTCTCCCGCGCTGGTCAGCGTCAGTTTGCGGGTCGAGCGCTGCATCAGCCGGGTGCCCAGGCGCGCCTCGAGCTGCTGGATGCGGCGGCTCACCGTTGCCGAGGGCATGCGCAGCTGCCGCGCCGCCTCGGCAAAACTGCCGAAGCGCGCGACTTGGACGAACATTGCGACTTCATTCAGGTCGAGCACGAGATTCTTTCTGTCAATAGGTGATTTCAAATTTGCTTGCGCGCTTCGATTTATCAATTCCGTTTTTGCTATCGATCAATCACTGCTTTGCAATCGATCAAAATCTATCAGGCGCGGATACAATTACAAGAAACTGAGCAGCAACTGACCAATTATCATCGACGGGTGCCTCCGCAAAATAAACTTCAAATAGGCCGTCGCCGCGAGCTATTCCGCGCGGCCGCCATTTATAGGGAAATAGCGGATAGTTGATCTAATCCACTATCTCCGCCAAGACGTTTTTTCCGCAATTGGCCTTTTGCCGATTCATATATAAATCTTTGCGGGACAAATGGCCCGGCAGGGCGGGGCCGTGATCCACCTTGCCCACCGGGCCTCCAGCCCGCGCACCTAGAACAGGCTGCCCTGCCCCACCGCGCCCGGCGGCCGGAACGCGGTGATGTCCAGCGGAATGCGCTCGCGGTTGAAGCCAAGGCGTTTCGCGGCCTTCTCGAAACGCTGGTGGATCAGGTCGGCCCACAGGCCCGAGCCTTTCATGCGCGTGGCGAAGTCGGCGTCGTAGTCCTTGCCGCCGCGCATCTCGTGGATGCGCGCCATGATGCGATCGGCGCGCTGCGGATAGTGCAGCGCAAGCCATTCCTTGAAGAGCGGCGCCACCTCCCAGGGCAGCCGCACCACCGTGTAGAAGGCGCTGCGCGCGCCGGCCTCCCACGCGGCCTCGAGCACCAGTTCCATGTCCTCGGTCACGAAGGGGATCTGCGGCGCCACGCTCACGCCCACCGGCACGCCGGCCGCGGCCAGCGTACGGATGGTTCGCAGCCGCCGATGCGGCGCTGCGGCGCGCGGCTCCAGTTTTCGGGCGAGTTCGCCGTCGAGTGTGGTCACGGTGACGTACACGGCCGCAAGGCGGTCGGCCGCCATGGGCGCGATCAGGTCAAGGTCGCGCTCGATGGCGCTCGACTTGGTGACCAGCGCGAACGGGTGCCGCGTTTCCTTCAGCAGTTCGATGATCGAGCGCGTGAGCCGCAGTTCGCGCTCGATGGGCTGGTAGCAGTCGGTGGCGGTTCCGATGGCGACGTGGCTGGGTCGATAGCTCCTGCGCCCAAGTTCGGCGCGCAGCACCTCGACGATGTTGCGCTTGGCGATGAGCTTGGTCTCGAAGTCGAGGCCCGGAGAGAGATTCAGGTAGCTGTGCGTGGGCCGGGCAAAGCAATAAATGCAGCCATGCTCGCAGCCGCGGTAGGGATTGATCGAGCGGTCGAAGGGGACGTCGGGCGAGTCGTTCTCGTTGAGCACCGACTTCACGTCCTCGAAGCGGATCTCGGTGGCGATGGGCTGCAGCTCGTCGGCCTCGGCCACGCTTTCTTCGAGCGTGCCCCAGCCGTCGTCGAAGGCGTTGCGCTCGTCCTTCGAAAAACGATGCGCGAGTTGCGTGACCGCACCGCGGCCCTTGATGGCGTGAATGGGAATCCGTGCAGTTGGCATGACAGCTCCTTGGCTTAAATACTGTGTATTCATACAGTATTTCACCGATTCACATTCGTCGCCGATTTTTCTATTTCTCTATTGACAGAAATTTCGTAAATCCTAAACTCGACGCCATGGAACTCACCGACATTCAACGCAAGTTCGTGCTGCACTGGGGTGAAATGGGCTCGATGTGGGGCGTCAATCGCACCGTCTCGCAGATCCACGCGCTGCTCTTCGCGCACGGCAAGCCGATGAACGCGGAGGAACTGAGCGAAACGCTCGGCGTGGCCCGCTCCAACATCAGCAACAGCCTCAAGGAACTGCAGGCCTGGAACCTCGTGCGCGTGACCCACACGCTGGGCGACCGCCGCGACTATTTCGAGACCAGCGTCGACGTGTGGGAGCTGTTCCGCACCGTCGTGCGCGAGCGCAAGGAACGCGAGTTCGACCCGACCGTGCGCGTACTGCGCGAGCTGGTTTCCAGCCCCGACTTCCAGAAGGAGCCCGCCGATGCGCAGGACCGCATCCGCTCCACCATGGAACTCATGGACAAGCTCGCCACCTGGGCCGACGAAATGCTGCGGCTGTCGCCCGGCACGCTCGACAAGGTGATGACGCTGGGCGCCAGCGTGCAGAAGTTCGTTCGCGGCGAATCGGCATCGCCCGGCAAGGGCGGCAAGGGCGATGACCTCGACGCGCACCATGCCAGCCTGCCGATGATCTGAGGTCTCTTTTTTTGCCCATTAATTTCTGTTTTGACAGAAATATCGATAACCAAGAACACCATGAGCCGCCCCGCCCTTCCCGCCTACCCGCTCACGATCTACTTCGACGCCAGCTGCGCGATCTGCTCGGCCGAAATGGGCAGCCTCAAGGCGCGCGACGCGGCAGCCCGGCTGCAACTGGTCGACTGCTCGCCAGCGGCGTTCAGCAGCGGTCCGGCCCCGCGCAATGCGCTGATGGCGTCCATCCACGTATCGGACGCCGAAGGCCGGGTCTTCGTCGGCGTGCCGGCGATCCGCATCTGCCGCACGGCGGTCGGCCTGTCCAGCGGCAGCTTCCTGCTCGACCTGCCTCTGGTCGCACCGCTGGCCGACCGCGCCTACGCGCTGCTGGCGCGCAACCGCTACCGCATTCCGCGCTGGCTGGCCGCAAGGCTGGCGGGGCGCGTCGCGCCCTCCTGCGACGACGGCAACTGCCGCCTCTGAGAACCAACCAACAACCATCTGAGGGAATCGCCATGTCCACTGTTTTCCGGCCCGACCTCCGCACGCCCCACGACACGACCCTGCGTATACCGGCGAGCCACGCTAGCGCGCCCATCACGGCCGAGGACACACAGGACTACTTCACCGAAGTCGCAGTCGACTACAGCGCGTGGAGCCCCAGCTACAACATGCACTTCGGCTTCTGGCGCGCGGGCCTGAACCCGCTGCGGCGCGAAGGCATGCTGGTGGAAATGAACCGCGTGGTCGGCCGCGCGCTGCAGCTCGGCCAGGCACGGCCCGGCAGCACAGCGCAACGCCGCTGCGTGATCGACATGGGCTGTGGCGCCGGCGCCACCGCGCGAACACTGGTCGGCGACAACCCTTCGCTGTATGCCATCACCGTGACCAACGTTGCCGTGCAGAACCGCATCGCCGCGAAGCTCGACGCCGCTGCGGGCGTGGCGGACCGCATGGCGCATCTCGAAGCCGACTACACCCGCACCGGCCTGCCCGCCGCACAAGCCGATGGCGCGTGGGCCATCGAGAGCGCCTGCTATGCCGGCGGCACCGGCAAGGCCGACTTCGTCCGCGAAGCCGCGCGGCTGCTGAAGCCCGGCGCGCGCCTCGCGGTCGTCGACGGTTTCCTGCTTCGCCGCAGCCCCGGCCGCCTCGCGGGCTGGCTGCACCGCCTGTGGGCCGACAGCTGGGCCGTGCCCACGCTGGCCGTGCGCGAAGACTTCATCGCTGCACTGCATGAGCACGGCTTCGACGACGTGGAAGTGAAGTCGCTGCGCTGGCGCGTCGCGCCCAGCGCGCTGCACATCCCGGTGCTGGCCACCCGCTTCACGCTGGCCGAACTCTGGAAGGCGCGCGGCAGGCTCAGCCCATGGCGGCGCAAGCACATCGTGGCCAGTTACTGCGCGCTCGCGCTGGGCATGTTCTGGCGCGACTTCGACTACTGCATGGTCACCGCCAGGCGCCGCGCCGACTGAGCGCAACACGAATACAAACAGACAGAGGAGAAGAGGCTTTTCATGCAAAACGATCCCGAAGAAAGCAGGTTCGCCGGGCTGGCCCCCGTCGAACCGCAGCCCGCGATGAGCGAAGAAGCACAGCCCAAGCCCGTTCGCGGCATGCCCTTCGGCTGGTTCTGGCCGGTGGCCATCGGCGCCGCGGTCGCGCTCGTGCTGCGCCTCATTTTCAGCAGCGCCCCCGGCAAGCCCTACTCGGCCATGCTGGCTTCCTTCGTCTACTTCGTGCCCGCGGTGTGCGGCGCGGTCACGGTCTACATGGCCGAGCGCATCGAGCGTCGCAACTGGTGGTACTACATCTGGGCGCCGTGGGTGGCGACCTCGCTCTTCGTCGGCGGAACGCTGCTGGTGTTCATCGAAGGCCTGATCTGCGCCATCGTCATCGTGCCGCTGTTCGCCACCATGGGCAGCGTGGGCGGGCTCGCGATGGGCATCGTGTGCCGCGTCACCAACTGGCCCAAGCAGGCCATCTACAGCTTCGCGATGCTGCCGCTGGTGCTCGGCGCCATCGAGCCCCAGCTGCCCAACCCCGACCGCTTCTCGAACACCTCGCGCGCGCTCTTCATCGCGGCGCCGGCCGAGCGGGTGTGGCACGAGCTCAATGCCGCGAGCGACATCCACCCCGCCGAGGTCGGCGACGCATGGGCCTACCGCATCGGCGTGCCGATGCCGGTGTCGGGCGTGACGGTCGACACGCCCGAGGGCCGCGTGCGCCAGGTGCAGTGGCAGAAGAACGTGCACTTCGAAGAGGTCATCACCGAGTGGGAGCCCAACCGCCTGTTGAAGTGGCGCTTCCGCTTCTCGCCCGATTCCTTCCCGGCCGGCGCGCTCGACGACCACGTGATGATCGGCGGCCAGTACTTCGACCTGCGCGACGCCACCTACACGCTGACACCGCGCGACGGTGGCACCGAGCTGCGCGTGGCGGTGTCGTGGCGGCTGAGCACCAGCTTCAACTGGTATGCCGACCGTGTCATGCACCTGCTGCTGGACGACGCCTCGGAGAACATCCTGCGCTTCTACAAGGCGCGCAGCGAGGCCACGGCAACGGCGGCCACCGCCGGATGACGACGGTGCAGCCCGTCTTCCAGCAGGCGCTGGGCCCCGCGTGGAACCGGCTCGGCGACGTCATCCGCCGCCACTACACGATGCGGCCCTTCTCCAACGACCACGTCTGCGTGCGCGGCACCATGGACGAGGTCTGGCATGCGCCCTGGGCCGCGCTGCTGATACCCTTCGGCCGGCTGTTCGGCGCGCTGGTGCCGCACCAGGGCAAGGACGTGCCGATCGAAGTGCACTACCGCTGCAGCCCCGAGAAAGCCACGCTCTACTGGGACCGCGTCTTCCACTTCCCCGGCAGGCCGCCCTTCCACTTCCGCTCGCACATGGAGCACGACGCGGCTCAAGGCAGCGAGGTGATCGAGTACGTGCGCTTCGGCATCGGCATGCGCCTCGCTGTGAGCGCGGAAGAAGGCGCGGTGGTGTTCCGCGACATGGGCTATGTCTGGCGCATCGCGGGGCTGCGCATCCCGCTGCCGCTCGGCCTCTTTCTCGGCACCGCCTACGTCGAAGAACGGCCCGACCCGGCCGATGCCGACCGCTTCACCATGAAGATGCTGCTGCGCCACCGCTGGTTCGGCGACGTGTTCCGCTACAGCGGGCGCTTTCACCTCGGGCCGCGAACGGGATCACAATGAGCGCACCATGCCGCGCCGTCCAGAAAACCTCTACGCCCAGTACCACGCCCACGTCTATTTCGGCCCCGACACGCTCGCGCAGGCGCGCGCCCTCTGCGAGCGCGCGGGCCGCGAGCTGATGGTGGTGGTCGGCCGCGTGCACGAGCGGCTGGTGGGGCCGCATCCGCACTGGAGCTGCCAGATCGCCTTCGACGCCGCCGAGTTCGACCAGGTCATCGGCTGGCTCGAAGCCAACCGCGACGGGCTCGACGTGTTCATCCATGGCGTGACGGGCGACGACCTTGCCGACCACACGACGCACGCCATGTGGCTCGGCGAAGAAAGCGCGCTCGACCTGCGGATGTTCCGCCACTAGACCTTTTCTTCTTCAGCGCCGGCGCCGTGCACCTTGAAGAAGGTGGCGCCCTCCACCTTCTGGCCGATGGCCTGTTCGTAGGCCGTGCGCACGTCGTCGGGCTGGCCAGCCTGCCCGAAGAAGTCCTTCAGATATGGCCCCAGCAGCGGATGCGCGGCCAGTTCGGCACGCGGCAGGCCGCCCAGCATCTCGTCGCGGCAGGCAGAGGGCAGGAACACATCGCTGTTCTTCTCCGGATCACGGATCAGCCCCTTGGGCTCGTGCGCCGGATCGGCCTGCATCGCCTCGATCTCCTCGAAGAAGCGGCGGCGCATCATCACGATGCCCTTGTCGCTCTGCCCCAGCTTCTCGCGCGTACGGTCGGTGACGGTGCCCTGCCCCACCCACACCACGAAGTCCTGGTTGGCGACGTGGCTGGTGATCCAGCGGCCGGTGGCCGGGTCCTTGATGGGCCCGTACCACGAGGGAATGCGCTCCTGCACATAGGGCTCCTGCTCGGTCGGCACGCGGCTCAGCACCCACAGCACGCTGAGCGTATGGTGGTCGTCGATGGGCACACGCCACTCGAAGTGATGGCCCAGGAAGAAGCCGTTGGGCCACAGCGTGACGCGGCCGGTGGTCCACATCACGTTGTCTTCGCGCTCGCCGCCGCGCAGGCGCTTGTAGACGAAGCCGTGCTCGAACTCCTCGAAGGCCAGCTTCAGGTGCGTGGGCACGTACGGCCCTTCCTCGCCCTGCAGGCGCGTGGTCCAGTTGTTGTGGGTCCACTCGAAGTGCACCGGGTCGATGGAGTTTTCCTGGCACTGGAACCAGTTGCACGGAATCTCCGCGAACACCGCCTGCGCGAAGCCGTTCTTGTAGTTGAACAGCTCCCAGTCGGGCAGCAGCGGCGCGGGCTGCGGGCCCATGTAGGCCCACAGCAGGCCGGCCTTCTCCTGCACCGGGTAGGCCTTGATCTTCGTGTTCCTGCGCATGCGCGCGCCGGGGTCCAGCGTTTCCTCGAAGGGCTGGTGAATGCACTGGCCGCCCTGGTCGTACTGCCAGCCGTGGTAACTGCAGCGCAGGCCGCATTGCTCGACGTAGCCGTAGGACATGTCGGCATTGCGGTGCGGGCAGCGGCGGCCGACCAGGCCGTAGTTGCCGCTCAGGTCCTTGTAGAGCACGAGGTCTTCGCCGAGGATTCGCAGCGGCTTCACGGCCTTGCCGTCGAACTCGCTCGCACCTGCAATCGGATGCCAGTAGCGGCGCAGGTAGTCGCCCATCGGCTTGCCGGGGCCTACTTCGGTCAGCAGGCGGTTCTTCTCTTCGCTCAACATAGCTTGGTCTCCTTGCTTGTCGCCTGTCTTCAATCGGCGCGGATGCCGAACTCACGCACCAGCTTGCCGAAGCGCTGGTCGTCGTCCGCAATCTGCTTCGCCAGCACGGCCGGCGCACCGCCCACCGGCTCGATGCCGAGTGCGGCCATCCTTGCCTGCACGTCGGGCATCTTCAGGATCTCGTTGAAGTGTTTGTTGAGCGCCTGCACCACGTCGGCCGGCATCGCCTTCGGGCCGAGCAGGCCCATCCACGCGCTCACGTCGACGTCCTTGAAACCCAACTCGATGAAGGTGGGTACGTCGGGCATCAGCTTCGTGCGCTGGCGCTCCGCGACGGCGAGCGGAAGCAGCTTGCCGGCGGCGATGTGGCCCGCCACCGCGCCGGGCGTGATCCAGCCCACGCTGACGTGGCCGCCCAGCGTGTCGTTCACCACCGGCGCCACGCCGCGATACGGCGCGTGCGTGGCCGAGATGCCAGCATCCCTGTTGAGCAGCTCGCCCGCGATGTGCATCGGCGAGCCCGCGCCCGGCGTGCCGTAGGTGAAGGTCTTGCCGGCCTTCGCGCCGGCCACGAGCTGCGCCACGCTCTGGATGCCGGTCGCAGGCGCGGTGACCAGCAGCAACGGGATGTTGCCTGTCTTCACGATGGGCGTGAAGTCCTTCACCACGTCATGCGCCACGCCGGGACCGGTCTTCAGCACATGCTGCGCGATCGGAAAGGTGCTGGGCGTGAACAGCAGCGTGTAGCCGTCGGCCTGCGCCTTGGCGACCCACACGTTGCCGATCATGCCGCTCGCGCCGGGCCGGTTGTCGACAAGCACCGGCTGGCCGACGCGCTGCGACAGCTTCTCGGCATAGGTCCGCGCGATGGCGTCGGTGTCACCGCCCGCCGGGTAGGCCACGACGATGGTGATGGGCTTCGTGGGCCAGGCCTGCGCCATGGCCGCCGTGGCGGCGCATAGCGAAAGCACGGCTGCAGCAGCGGCACGGGCCGCGTTCCGGGTATGAAACAACATGCTCTTTTTCCTTCTCGGTGGGACGACGTTGGGGTCGAACGCACTGTAGGAACGAGGCCGCGCGGCCAGAAGATATAGTTTCACCCAGTGAAACTTTTTCTGGAGGCCCGCATGTCGGACACCATGGGCACGCAGAGCGTGAAGTCGATCGATGCGCTGCGCCGCGGGCTCGACGTGATGCTGGCCATCCAGCGCTCATCGGCCGTGACGCTGCAGGAGCTGCACCGGCAGACCGGCCTGTCGAAGGCCACGCTGCTGCGCATCCTCAAGACGCTGCAGCAGGCGGGCTGGGTCGAGCGCAGCGAGCACGACAAGCGCTATGTGCCCGCGTCGGCCACCGGCCAATCGGGGCCCACGGCGGCATGGCGCACGCGGCTGTCGGCACTGGCGGCGCCCGCGCGCGCCACGCTGCAGCGGCTGGTGCCCTGGCCCATCGACCTGGGCGTGCGCGACGGTACGGCCATGCTCATCCTCGACACCGACCGCCCGCGCAACGGGCTGGCGGTCAACTACCGCGCGCTGGGCTTCCGGCCGCCGATGCTGCTGTCGTCTCTGGGCCGCTGCTACCTGTCGTTCTGCCCCGAGGAAGAGCGGCGCGAGATCCTCGCCGCGCTGGCGCGCTCGCCGAACGACTTCGACCGCGGCGCGCGGCGACCCGAGAACGTCCGCCGCATGGTGGCGCACGCGCGCGACCTGGGCTACGTGGCGCGCGATCCCACCTCGACCAGTCTGGATTCGCCCGACCGCTTCGGCGCGGTGTCGGTGCCGCTGCGGCATGAAGACCAGGTGGTGGGCTGCCTCAGCTGCGCCTGGCTGCCGGCGGTGAAGAGCGAGCGCGAGATCGTGTCCGCCCACCTTGCCGACATGCAGCAGGCCGCGCAGAACATCGAGCGCAAGCTGGCGCAGGCCGGCTTCGCGCCGCCGCCCGCCAATGAATGAAGTGCGAGGCGGGGACGGAGTTCAGAACTCCGCATCCAGCTCGTCGATCTCGTCGGGCTCCTGCTTCGCCGCAGCCACCCATTCCTTCATGGCCGGCAGTTCCATCACCCGCTTGCAGTAGGTCGCGCACACGCTGTCCAGCGCCACGTCGTAGCTCAGGAAACGCGTGACCACCGGCGCGTACATCGCATCGGCCACGCCCGGCTGCTTGCCGAACAGAAAAGGGCCGCCGTAGGCCTTGAAGCATTCGCGCCAGATGGCGACGATGCGGTCGATGTCGGCCTGCGCGCGCGACCACACCTTGAAGTTCTTGAAATGGGCCTTGATGTTCATCGGCAGCGCGCCGCGCATCGATGAAAAGCCCGAATGCATCTCGCCGCAGATGGCGCGGCAGTGGGCACGGGCGGCGATGTCGTCGGGCAGCAGGCCGGCCTTGGGCTTGATCTCGTTGAGGTACTCGCCGATGGCCAGCGTGTCCCACACCTTCACGCCGCCGTGCTGCAGCGAGGGCACCAGCATCGACGAAGACAGCAGCAGCATCTCGGCCTTCATGGCCGGGTCGTCGGGCGGAATGACCTTCTCGCTGAAGTCCAGCCCGGCCAGCCTGCACATCAGCCAGCCGCGCAGCGCCCACGCGCCGTAGTTCTTGCTGCTGATGGTGAGAACGGGTTTGGCCATCGTCTAGCTCCTTGGGCTGTGCGCAGTTGCGTGCAAGCGCCATGCCATGCGGCTGGCCCGCAACTTGCCTGCCCGAGACCCATGCTGTACCGGGCCTACCAGAACCAAGCCGACCTGCTCTCTCCGGCGCGGCTCGCGGCGCAGTACCTGGGCCAGGCCCTTTGGAAGGAAGGCACCGAACGCACCATATTGCGGCGCATGGCGGCCCAATTCGAGGTGTTCTCGCGCATGCGGCTGACCCACACGCGGCCCGACTACGGCATCCACAGCGTGGTTTCCGATGGCGCCGAGGTGGCCGTGCACGAGGAGAAAACCCTCGTCTCGCCCTTCGGCACCCTGCTGCACTTCCGCAAGAACACCGATGCGGTGCATCCGCCCGTGCTGCTGGCCGCACCACTGTCGGGCCATTTCGCCACGCTGCTGCGCGAAACCGTGCGCACCCTGCTGCGCGACCACGACGTGTACCTGACCGACTGGCACAACGCGCGCGACGTGCCGCTGTGGCATGGCGGCTTCGGGCTGGACGACTACACGCTGCAGCTCATCGGCTTCCTGGAGGCCGTGGGCCCGGGCGTGCACATGGTGGCGGTATGCCAGCCCTGCGTGGCCGCGCTGGCCGCCACCGCGCTGATGGCCGAGGACGACAACCCCGCCACGCCGCGCAGCCTGACGCTGATGGCCGGCCCGGTCGATTGCCGCATCAACCCGACCGCCGTGAACAAGCTCGCCACCGACCGGCCCATCGACTGGTTCAGGCGCAACCTCATCAGCCACGTGCCGTGGCCGCACGCCGGCATGATGCGGCGCGTGTACCCGGGCTTCCTGCAGCTCTCGGCCTTCATGAGCATGAACCCCGAGCGGCACAAGAAGCAGTTCCAGGACATGTACAGCCACCTGGTCGAGGGCGACGTCGAGAAGGCCCGCACCATCGGCACCTTCTACGACGAGTACCTGGCGGTGAACGACCTGCCCGCCGAGTTCTACCTGGAGACGGTGGAGCGCGTGTTCCAGACCTACGACCTGCCGCTGGGCAAGCTCACCGTGGGCGAGCGCACCGTGAACCCGGCGGCCATCCGCCGCACCGCGCTGCTCACGGTGGAAGGCGAGCGCGACGACATCTGCGCCGTGGGCCAGACGGTGGCGGCGCAAGACCTGTGCACGGGCATACGGCCCTACCTCAAGGCGCACCACCTGCAGGCCGGCGTCGGGCACTACGGCGTGTTCAGCGGCAGCAAGTGGAACGCGCAGATCTACCCGCGCGTGCGCGAGACGATCCACGCCGCGGCCGAGCTGGGCTGAATTGACTACGGTTGACGCCGCGCCCGCGTGCCCTTGCCGCTCACGCGCCGCACCGTCGCTTCGCCGGCCTGCGGCAGGCGCTCGCGCAGGAAGGCAATGAGTTCCTGCGCCACCACGTTGCGCATCGGCCCTGGCAGGTAGGCCAGCACCACGCGGCGCTCGATGCGCGGCTTCAGCAGCGGCACCACGGCCAGTTCGGGGTCGCGCAGCGACGAGGTGTACAGGCGCGGCATCAGCCCCAGCGCCTGTCCGCTGCGCACCAGCGCATAGAGCGTCTCGGAATAGCTCACCCGATACGGCTCCGCACCCTGCGCGAACTGCGCGCGCGCCGGGTTGCCCAGCGCTGGCATGCTGCCGCTTTCGAACAGCACCAGCCGCTCGCTGCCGATGGCCTCCCAGTTCGCGCCGCCGGCCGCGGCCAGTGCGTGGTCGCGCCGCATCACCAGCACCAGCGGGTCGCGGAACAGGTCGATGCAGGTCAAGCCGCCCGGCGGCTCGGTGATCGCGGCCACCGCCATGTCGATCTGGCCGCTGCGCAGTTCGGCCAGCAGCGTGTTCGAGGGCGCGTCGCGCCAGGCCAGTTCCACCTCGCGCTCGCCGCCACTCTTGAGGAATTCGCTGGCCGCCGCCGCCACGCGCGCGCTGGCCGAGGGAATCACGCCGATGCGCACGAAGGCGCGGCCGCGCTGCACCGTGCTCTCGATGTCGCGCAGCGCCACCTCGAAGGTGTTGACGAGAAAGTCGGTGCGCGCCAGCACTTCGGCGCCCACGGGCGTGAGTTCGAGCCGGTGGGTGGAACGCGTCAGCAGTTCGGCGCCGAGCAGCTTTTCCATCTGCTTGATGGCATTGCTCAAGGCCGGCTGCGTGATGGCCAGCCTGCGGGCCGCGCGGCCGAACTGGCCTTCTTCCACCAGCACCGAGAAGAACTGCAGCTGGCGCAGCGTGAGCGCACGCAGGGGCAAGGTGGCCATGGACACTTCCGGTTATTGATTCAGCGAATCAAATTATAGAAATTCAAAATTTTCCTTATGAGGCTGCCGTTACTAGACTGGCCCGCATGACCAGTCCCACCCCTGCCCCGCTCACGCTGGAATCGATGCTCCGCACCATCCCCAAGGCCGAGCTGCATTGCCACCTGTTCGGCACGGTGCGCCACGAAACATTCAAGCAGCTCAACCAGCGCGCGGGCTCGCCGCTGGCGGCCGACGAGATCGAGGGCTTCTACACGCGCGGCGAAAAACCGGTCGGCGTGCTGCGCGTGCTGCGCGCGCTCGACGCCCAGCTGGTGCGCAGCGCCGGCGACCTCTACCAGCTCACGCTCGAATACCTGCAGGACGCGGCCGCCCACAACGTGCGCTACGCCGAGTTCTTCTGGAACCCGACCGGCACGGTGCACGCCTCGGGCATTGCCTATTCGCTCGCACAAGGCGCCATCGTGCGCGCCATCCACGATGCGCAGCAGGAGTTCGGCATCGTCGGCCGCCTCATCGCAGCCATCGACCGCGAAGCCAGCCCCGAGGCCGCCGTGGAGATGGTCGAATGGGTCAAGGCGCACCGCTGTGAGGAGGTGATCGGCATCGGCATCGACTACCGCGAGGTCGACCGCCCGCCGGAGCTCTTCACGCAGGCCTATGCCAATGCGAAGAAGGCAGGCCTCAAGACCACCGCGCACGCGGGCGAGTTCGGCATGCCCTGGACCAACGTGCGCACCGCGCTCGACGTGCTGCAGGTCGACCGCATCGACCACGGCTACACGGTGGTCGACCAGCCCGACTACGCGCGCCGGTGCGCCGAGCGCGGGGTGATCTTCACCGTGGTGCCCACCAACTCGTACTACCTGCGCACGCTGGCGCTCGAGCGCTGGGCGCTGGACCATCCGATCCGCCGCATGCCCGGCCTGGGCCTGCGCATCCACCCCAACACCGACGACCCGACGCTGCACAAGGTCACGCCCACGCAAGCCTGGCTGATGATGGTGCGCGACTTCGGCTTCGGCCTGGACGACCTGCGCGGCTTCATGCACAACGGCCTCGACGGCGCGTGGATCGACGACACGCAGCGCCGCGCATGGCGCACGCAGTGGAGCGATGAATTCGATTCGCTGCGCGCCCGCCTCGACGCAGAACCCGCTCCCTCCACCCACGGATGACCCACGCCATGAATACGCCCCGCCGCCTGCTTCTCGCCGTCGCGCTCTGCGCCGCCCTGCCCACCGTGGCCCTCGCGCAGGCGTGGCCTTCGGCCAAGCCCATCACGCTGATCGTGCCCTTCACGGCCGGCGGCAGCGTGGACGTGAACGCGCGCCTCGTGGCCCAGCGCCTCGGCGAGCGGCTCAAGCAGTCCGTGGTGGTCGAGAACGTGGCCGGCGCGGGTGGCGCCATCGGCGTGGCCAAGGCCGTGAACGCGGCGCCCGACGGCTACACGCTGGTGGCGGGCCCCGACAGCGCCATCGCCATCGGCAAGCTGGTGAACCCCTCGGCCTTCCGCTTCGATCCGCTGAAAGACCTGGCGCCGATCGGCCTGCTCAACACCGCGCCGATGGTGCTGGTGGCGCGGCCCGGCCTGGAGGCCCAGACTTTCTCCGACTTCGTGAAGCTCGCGAAGGCCAAGCCCGGCAAGTACAACTACGCGACCTCGGGCGTGGGCACCGTGCTGCAGCTCGCCATGGAGCTGCTGAAGGAACGCAGCGGCATCTTCGTCACGCACGTGCCCTACCGCGGCGGCGCGCAGATCGCCACCGACGTGATCGGCGACCAGGTCGACCTGGCGATGCTGGTCAGCACCAGCGCCATCCCGCACGTGAACGGCAAGCGCCTGAAGGCGCTCGGCATCACCGGCAGCAAGCGGCTGGCCGCGCTGCCCAACGTGCCCACCTTCGACGAGATGCCCGGCCTCAAGGGCTTCGACATGGTGAGCTGGACCGGCATCTTCGCGCCCGCGAAGACACCGCCTGCGGTGGTCGCGCAGATCAACCGCGAGCTCAACGCGGTGCTGCAGGAAGAAGGCGTGCGCAGCAAGCTCGTGGAGCAAGGCGCGCTGCCGGGCAGCGGCACGGCCGAGTCATTCGAGAAGTTCGTGCAGGCCGAGTACGCCCGCAACCAGAAGATCGTGCAGACCGCCAACATCAAGGAATAGGCAGGGCTCGCCCCCAGGCTGCGCGGCACTTCGTGTCCGCTTCGCCTACCCCCCGCCGGGGGCAACACCTGAGGCCCGGCGAAGCCGGTTCCTCGGTGTTCTCGCATGGCACCGGGCGTTGCACCTGGCACCACATCCGAATCAACCGGTCTTGCTCTCGTCTTCCGCGGGCCAGTCGCGGATGTAGGCCTTGAGCATCTTGTTCTCGAAGTTCTGGCTGTCCACCACGGCCTTGGCCACGTCGTAGAAGCTGATCACGCCCATCAGCATGCGCTTGTCCATCACGGGCATGTAGCGCGCGTGGCGCTCCAGCATGATGCGGCGGATTTCGTCGAGGTCGGTTTCCAGGGTGCAGGTAACCGGAGCGTCGTCCATGGCCTTGCGCACGAGCGTGGTGCCGATCTGGCCGCCGTTGTTGACGACGGCAACGATCACTTCGCGAAAGGTGAGCATGCCGACCAGGTCGCCGTGCTCCATGACCACCAGCGAACCGATGTCCTTTTCCGCCATGGTGTTGGCGGCTTCTGCCAGCAGGTCGTCTGGCGTGATGGTGAAGAGCGTATTGCCCTTGACGCGAAGGATGTCGCTGACTTTCATCGTTTGCTCCTCTCGGACTTCTATCTCGGCGGCGTGCCGATTTGAATATAGCCCACAATCGACGCCGACCTGAGCGCCCATGTCGCAGACGCATGAATTGCAGACGTAACGGGGCATTGCCAGGAGACAACGCTCAGCCACAGAAAGGCCCTCATGCCCGGTTATTCCGACCCCGGTTTCGACACCCTCGCGCTGCACGCCGGCGCCGCGCCCGACCCCACGACCGGCGCGCGGGCGGTGCCGATCCACCTGACCACCTCCTTCGTCTTCGAGTCGAGCGACCACGCGGCCGCCCTGTTCAACCTGGAGCGCGCGGGCCATGTGTACTCGCGCATCAGCAACCCGACCAACGCGGTCCTGGAGCAGCGCGTGTCGGCGCTCGAGGGCGGCATCGGCGCCATCGCCACCGCCAGCGGGCAGGCGGCGCTGCACCTGTCGGTGGCCACGCTGATGGGCGCCGGCTCGCACATCGTGGCCAGCACGGCGCTGTACGGCGGCTCGCAGAACCTGCTGCACTACACGATGCGCCGCTTCGGCATAACCACCACCTTCGTGAAGCCCGGCGACCTCGACGCCTGGCGCGCCGCGGTGCGGCCCGAAACCAAGCTGTTCTTCGGCGAGACCGTGGGCAACCCGGGCCTGGACGTGCTCGACATCCCGGCCGTGAGCGACATCGCCCACGAAGCCGGCGTGCCGCTGCTGGTCGACTCCACGCTCACCTCGCCCTATCTCATCAAGCCCTTCGACTGGGGCGCCGACCTGGTCTACCACTCGGCCACCAAGTTCCTGTCGGGCCACGGCACCGTCATCGGCGGCGTGGTGGTGGACGGCGGCAGCTTCGACTGGGAGAAGGCATCACGAAGCGCTGCCGATGGCAGCGCGGGCAAATTCGCCGAGCTGACGCAGGCCTACGACGGCTTTCACAACATGGTGTTCAGCGAGGAAAGCACCGTCGGCGCCTTCCTGCTGCGCGCCCGCCGAGAAGGCCTGCGCGACTTCGGCGCCTCGATGAGCCCGCACACGGCGTGGCTGATCCTGCAGGGCATCGAGACGCTGCCGCTGCGCATGGAGCGCCACATCGACAACACGCAGAAGGTGGTCGAATTTCTTTCGAGCCATCCTTTCGTGTCGCGTGTGGGGCATCCGCTGATCGAATCGCACCCGAGCCATGCGCTTGCGCAAAAGCTGCTGCGCCACGGCGCGAAGGGCGCAGGCGCGGTGTTCAGCTTCGACATCAAGGGCAGCCGCGCGCAGGGCAAGGCCTTCATCGAGGCGCTGAAGCTGTTCAGCCACCTCGCCAACGTGGGCGACTGCCGCAGCCTGGTGATCCACCCGGCGAGCACCACGCACTTCCGCATGACCGACGAGGCGCTGGCGGGCGCGGGCATCTCGCAGGGGACGATCCGGCTGTCGATCGGGCTCGAAGATCCGGCTGACCTGATCGACGACCTGAAGCGTGCACTTAAAGCTGCGGAAAAGGCGGGGACTTGAGATGGGACGCTGTGTTTCGATTCGGCGCGGTTCGGGGGGCGATCACGCCGACGGAGTACCTTGCTCCGCGAATGTCCTCCGGCCTGCGGCCTCCCCCTTTATTTCGCTGCGCAAGGCACCCCATCGGCGTGATCAATGGACGCGGCGGTTGATCGGCCAGCACAAGAGCTGCGCCCATCGTGCACAGGGCATCGGGTGCTCCCCGCAGCGAAATAAAGGAGGAGCCCGAAGGGCGGGGGACATTCGCGGAGGGGAGTACCCGGTGGCCTGTACACGCACCCCGAACCCAGGCGCTCCCAGAACCGAACACCCGGCGGAAAACTGAAATGAACTACACCGTCAACAGCCACACAAGCTACTGCTACACCGGCGGCAAGCCCTTCGATGCAGCCAAGCCCACCGTCGTCTTCATCCACGGCGTACTCAACGATCACAGCGTGTGGATCCTGCAGAGCCGCTGGTTCGCCAACCACGGCTGGAACGTGCTCGCGGTCGACCTGCCCGGCCATTGCAAGAGCGACGGCCCGCCGCCCGCGAGCGTCGAGGACGCTGCGCAGTTCGTTATTGCCCTGCTCGACGCGGCCGGCGTGCAAAAGGCCGCGCTCGTTGGCCACAGCTTCGGCTCGCTGATCGCGCTCGAAACGGCTTCGCGTGCGCCCGAGCGAATCACGCACCTCGCGATGGTCGGCACCGCCTACCCGATGGCGGTGTCGCCTGCGCTACTCGACGGCGCGCTGAACGACCCGCAGCGCGCCATCGCGATGGTCAACACCTTCTCGCATTCGCTGCTCGCCCCCCCGCCCTCCTCGCTCGGCCCCGGCACCTGGCTCTACGGCAGCTCGCGCGCGCTGATGCGGCGCGTGCTCGCGAGCAACCGCGAGGCGAACGTGTTCCACGTCGGCTTCAAGGCCTGCAACGACTACGCCAACGGCGAGGCCGCGATGGAGAAAGTGCAGTGCCCGGTGCTGTTCCTGCTCGGCGATGCCGACCAGATGACGCCGCCGCGCGCCACCAAGGCGCTGGTCGGCAAGGCCCGCAACGCCAAGGTGGTGACGGTGCACGCCGGCCACTCGCTGATGAGCGAGGCGCCCGACGCGGTGCTGTTCGCGCTGCGCGACTTCGCGGCGTCGTAGCGCCGGCCTATTCCGCCGCGATGCCCGCGCGGTGCGCCAGCGCGCGGTAGCGTGAAATCTCGCCCTCCATCTGCGCGCGGAACGCCGCCGCGCCGATGGCCACCGGCTCCATGCCCTGCGCGCGCAACTGCGCCTGCAGCGCCGCGTTGCCCATGGCCGCGGTGACGGCGCGGGCGAGCTTGTCGATCACCGGCGCCGGGGTGCGTGCCGGCGCGGCAAAGCCATACCAGGCGTCGAAGGTGGCGTCGGGCAGGCCCAGCTCGGCCAGCGTACGCACCTCGGGCAGCGTGCTGGAGCGTGTCGCGCCCACGATGCCCAGCGCGCGCAGCTTGCCCGAACGCACGTGCGGCGCCACGGCGGCCACGGTGTCGATGGCGATCTCGACCTCGCCACCGATCACCGCCAGCGCGCTCTGGCTGCTGCCCTTGTACGGAATGTCCTGCAGCTGGATGCCCGCAGCCAGCGCGAACAGTTCGCCCGACAGATGCGGCCCCGAGCCCGAGCCGAAGGTGGCGTAGCGAATGCTCCTGGGCTTGGCCTTGGCCGCCGCGACCAGCTCCGGCAGCGATTGCCAGGGCTGGCCCTTGCCCACCACCAGCACCAGCGGCGTGCGCGCCACGATGGCGATGGGCGCGAGATCGCGCACCGTATCGTAGGGCAGCTTGGCGCGCAGGGCCGGGTTCACGCTGAAGCTGGTGGAGCCCGACAGCAGCAGCGTGTAGCCGTCCGGCGCGGCCTTGGCGACCGCGTCGGCGCCGATGATGGTGGAAGCGCCGGGTTTGTTGTCGATCACGATGGGCTGGCCGAGCTGTTCCGACAGCGTCTGCCCCATCGCCCGCGCGACCAGGTCGGTGCCGCCGCCCGGCGGAAAGGGCACCACCAGCCTGATAGGCCGTTCGGGCCAGGTGCCCTGCGCGAAGGCGGGCGCGTGGATGCCCGCGACGGCGGAGGCGGAAAGCAGCAGGCCGAAGCGGCGACGGGAGATGGCGATGTCCATGGTGCGTATCAGGAGAGAGTGGAAGCGGATTGCGAAAGCCGGCCGGTGGCCCACGGCGCGAGGCCCGGCTCGCCCAGGTCCCAGTAGAGGCCGGCCATGATCTGCAGGCCCTCGCGCGCCAGCGGCGCGAGCAGGTGCTCGTTGGGCGCGTGCTGCGCGCAGGCCGGGTACGAGTGCGGCACCCACAGCGTGGGCAGCCCCAGCAGGTCGGCGAACACGTCGTTGGGCAGCGAGCCCGCGAGGTTGGGCAGCAGGTCCAGGCGCTGACCGCTGCTCCTTTCGATGGACTGGCGCGCCCAACTCACCCACGGGTTCTCGACATCGAGCCGCGTGGCCGCACCGGTCAGCGTGATCTGCACTTCGACCTGGCCGAAGCCGTGTGCATCGAGATGCGCGCGCACGATCTGCTGCAGGTCCTGCCACGGCGTACCGACCACGAAGCGCAGCTGGCAATGCGCCACGGCCTCCGAGGGAATGGCGTTGACCGGCCGCGTCGCGGAGCCCGCACCGAGTGCCAGCACCTCGATGGTGTTCCAGGCCACCAGCCGCTCGGCCGGGCTCAGGCCGGGCTCGCCCCACCCCTCGTCGACCTCGG
Source organism: Variovorax sp. Root434 (assembly GCF_001426595.1). Taxonomy (NCBI): domain Bacteria; kingdom Pseudomonadati; phylum Pseudomonadota; class Betaproteobacteria; order Burkholderiales; family Comamonadaceae; genus Variovorax; species Variovorax sp. Root434. The sequence goes on along the minus strand of NZ_LMEK01000006.1, from coordinate 235,528 downwards.
GGTCGTCCGCGCCGCCGCCGATGGCGATGCTGGCCAGCGCATCGCGCACCGCCTGCGTCACGGGCGGCGGGCGCAGCGCCTCGACCAGGATGCGGCCGCGCGCATCCACCAGCGAGGCCACGGCGTGGCTGAGCACCGTGCCCGGGTTGACCAGCACGCCGCCCCAGTTGCCCGAGTGGTAGCCGCGAGGCCGGGCGCGCAGCCGCAAGCTGAAGTTGACCGCGCCACGCGAGCCGAGGAACAGCGTGGGCCGCTGCGCGCTCACGCGCGGGCCGTCGCTGGCGATGAACAGGTCGGCGCGCAGCTTGTCGCGCTCCTGCGCACACACCGCATGCAGGCCGGGCGACGCGGCCTCTTCGCCCATCTCGACCAGCCACGTCACGTTGTAGCCCAGGCGCCCGCCGCGCGCCTCGATCGCAGCTGCAAGGCCGCCGAGGTTGATGCTGTGCTGGCCCTTGTTGTCGGCCGTGCCGCGGCCGTACCAGCGCTCGCCGCGCACCGTGAGCGCCCATGGCGCCAGGCCTTCTTCCCAGTGCGCGTCCTGCCCGCTGACCACGTCGCCGTGGCCGTAGGTCATCACCGTGGGCAGGGCCGGGTCCTCGATGCGGCGCGCGATGAGGAAGGGCCCGCCGCCGGGTACCGGATTGGCGATCACCTCGCAGGCGAAGCCCAGCGCCGCGAGCGGCGGCACCAGCTCCTCGCGCAGGTAGGCCTCCAGGGCGGGCGTAGCGGCGCCGGTATCGCTTTCGGTGCGGAAGGCGACGCGGCGCTGGAGGTCGGCGAAGAAGCTGCCTGCGTCGAAGTAGGCGGCGGCAGCGGCCAGGCTGTCTGTGCGTTGCATGAAGGGTTTCCTTGTCTGTCCATCGGGTGCAGCAAGTACAAGGCCTGCGGGCCGATGCTTCCAGCATCGTTTTGGCAAGCTACCATTGCCTTGAAGGCAACACCCCCGGCCGCCATGACGACGCTCCCCCTCCTCAGCATTCCGATGCGCCACTTTCTCGAAGTGGCGCGCAGCGGCTCGGTCAACCAGGCCGCGGCGCGACTGTTCGTCGCGTCGTCGGCGGTGAGCCGGCAGATCGCCAAGCTCGAAGACAGCCTGGGCACGCCGCTGTTCGAGCGGCACGCGCGCGGCATGGCACTGACCGCCGCCGGCGAGCGGCTGGCGGCGCACCTGCGCAATGCGCAGCTCGACATCGAGCAGGTCGTCGAACAGGTGCGCGACCTGGGCGGGCAAGGCGCGCGGCGCATCCGCATGGCCTGCACGGAAGGCTTCGCGGGACACTTCATGCCGCTGGTGATGCGCAGCTTCGAAACCGCGCACCCGGGCTGCCAGCTCGAACTGCACGTGGGCTCGCCCGACGGCGTGAGCGCGCTGCTGGCACGCGGCGAGACCGACATCGCGCTCAAGTACGTGGTGGCGCCGGAGCCGGGCCTGAAGATCGAGCACTCGGCCACCGCGCCCGTGTATGCCGTGCTGCGGCCCGACCATCCGCTGGCGCGGCAGCGCGTGGTGTCGGTGGCCGATGCGGTGCGCTACCCGCTGGCCGTGGGCGACAAGGGCGTTACCGCGCGCCAGCTGTTCGACCAGGCCTGCAGCCTGCAGGGGCTGCAGTACCACGCGATCTTCGTGAGCAATTTCTCGTCGGTGCTGCTGCCACTGCTGCGCACGCCCGACGTGATGCTTTCGGGCCATCTCACGGTGATGCACCTGATCGACGCGGGCACCGTGGTAGCTAGGCCCTTCGCGGAAGCGCCGCTGCAGCAGCGGCAATTGCAGGTGCTGGCGCTCGAAGGCCGCACGTTGCCGCCGCTGGCGCAGGACTTCGTCGAGCACCTGGTAGGCGCGATCACCAGCGCGGGCCGGCGCAAGCTCGGCCGCGCGCGGGCCGCCGCCTGAAGAAAAAGCTCAACCGAGCGCGTTGATGTCCGCCGGGTCGAGCAGCACCTTCGGTGCGCCATTGCGCGCCACGGCCAGCATCGCGCGGCCGACCTTCTCGGTGGTCGTCACCCGGTTCGGCCACAGGCGATAGGCCAGCCCGAGCACGGGCTTGAGCACGAAGATGGCGGCGTCGTACAGCGGCGTCTTCGAGCGCACGCCATGCATCGGCTGGATCATGCCGGGGCGAAACATGTAGGCCGCCTTGAACGGCAGGCGCAGCAGGGCGTTCTCGGTCGCGCCCTTCACGCGTGCCCACATGCTGCTGCCGCGCTCGCTGCTGTCGGTGCCGGCGCCCGTCACGTAGGTGAATGTCATGCCCGGGTTGAGCCGCGCGAGCACGGTGGCGGCGGCCAGCGTCAGGTCGTAGGTGATGCGCTTGTACTCGGGCTCCTTCATGCCGACCGACGACACGCCGAGGCAGAAGAAGCAGGCATCGAAGCCCTGAAGCTGCGGCTCGATGGCGGCGTAGTCGTACATGTCCTTGTGGACCAGGTCGCGCAGCTTCGCGTGCTGCTGCCCCGTGGGGTTGCGGCCGATGGCGACGACGCTCTCGACATCGGGCGCGAGCAGGCACTCGCGCAGCACGCCCTGCCCCACCATGCCGGTGGCGCCAAAAATCAGGATCTTCATGGGAGGCTCCGGTCAGACCGCGAAGACGGCCGGCTTCTTGTTCAGCACCGCCAGCAGCAGGTCGACGTCGAGGCTCGAGGGCTTCGGCGGCTGCAGCGCGGAGAGCATGCGCGACAGCGTCTCGGCATGCGGCAGCAGCGGGCCGAGAAAACGTGTGCCGTCGGCACCCGCGACCAGCAGGGTCGGGAAGGTCTCGACGTCGAAGGCATCGGCGATGTCGGCGTGGTCCTCGATGTCGACCCACGCAAAGCGGAACTGCGGATGCGCGCGCGCCACCTGTTCGAGCAGCGGCCGGTAGTCGCGGCAGGTGCCGCACCATTCGGCGCACAGGCACACGACCCACGGCGCATCGCTGGCCGGCTCGGCGGATTCGGGGTTGCTTGGAAGGGCGCTCAAGGCTGATGCGTCGGTGGTGTGATCGGAAGGCCGGGGTGGTACGGCCGGGAGGCCGTGGCTATTATGGACAAAGCCCTCCATCCACGGGACTCGCCGGGGTTCGGGGGCACAGGAGAGTCGCATGATGAACACCTCGGCTGCCACCGGATCTGCCGTCGATCCGCGCCAATTCAAGAGCTTTGCGGAGTTCTATCCCTTCTACCTGAGCGAGCACGCCAACCTCACCTGCCGGCGGCTGCATTTCGCGGGCTCGACCTTGTCGCTGATGTGCCTGGTGGCGCTGGTGGTCACGCTCAACCCGCTGTGGCTGCTGGCCGGGCTGGTGGCGGGCTACGGCTTCGCCTGGGTCGGGCACTTCGGGTTCGAGAAGAACAAGCCGACCTCGTTCAAGCGGCCGCTCTATTCATTCATGGGCGACTGGGCGATGTACCGGGACATCTGGCTGGGCCGGGTAAAAATTATCTGACCCCCTTGAAGGGAGCAAAGCCGGTTCCGCGGTGTTCCCGGATCAATCCGGAACGCCACTAGATCAACAGCACGTCGCCCAGCCTCAGGGAGCGCAGCGGACCTTTCTGCCAGAGGTCTTCGAGCGGCTCGGCCTGCGGCATCAGCAGTTCCTTGAGCAGCGGCTCGACCGGCGTCGAGGGGTCCGCGAGCAGCACGTAGCGCGGGTCTTCGTTGGCGGGCTCTTCGGCGAGCGGTGCGATCCAGTCGAGCGCCACCAGTGTTTCGAGCACCGGCGCGAGTTGCAGCGCGTCGACGCGCATGCGCGTGACCAGTTCGCTCGCGCCCATGCCCTTGGCCGGCATGGCCTGCGCGCGGGCCAGGTGCTGCAGCGTTTCCATGGCCAGCTGCAGCGGCCAGCCCGCGGCGCCGCCGCGCCGCGCCACGCCGGTCAGCAGGCTCGGCAGGTAGGCCGCGATGACCGCCCCGAGCAGCACGATCACCCAGGCCACGTAGATCCACACCAGCAGGATCGGCACCGTGGCGAAGGCCCCGTACAACACCGAATAAGTGGGCACGAGGCTCAGGTAGTAGCCCAGCACGCGCTTGGCGATCTCGATGGCGGCCGCCACGAAGATGCCGCCGGCCCATGCATGCGACCAGCGCACGTTGGTGTTGGGCACGTAGTGGTACAGCGAGGCCATGCCGACCGCCAGCAGCATGAATTCGAAGGTGTCGAAGAACAGCTTGACCATGCCGCGCCCCACCACGCCGCTGGTGGCCGAGACCACGTACGAGGTGGTCGACAGGCTCACCGCGAGGATGATCGGCCCCAGCGTGATGGCCGCCCAGTAGATGAGCACCCGCTGCGCGAACGGCCGCGGCGAGCGTACGCGCCAGATGTTGTTGAGCGTCTTGTCGATCGTGAGGATCAGCGCGATGGCGGTGATCAGCAGCACGACCAGGCCCGCGATGCCCAGGCCGCCGGCCTTGCTCGAGAACTGGTTCAGGTAGCCCAGCACCTGCCGCGCGATGTTGTCGGGAATCAGGCTCTCGATGAGCCAGCGCTGCAGCCGGCCCTGCATCTTCGCGAACATCGGGAACACGGTGAACAGCGCCAGCGCCACCGTGAAGAACGGCACCATCGCGATGGTGGTGGTGAAAGTGAGGCTGCTGGCCGTGAGGCCGAGCCGGTCTTCGCGGAAGCGCTCGCCCAGCACCGCTGCGGTGTTGCCCCACGGAAAGCGCGAAAGATCCCTCCAAAGCTGCCTGCGATTCATGGCGGCTATCATAAGAACCAAACTCTCCCCCAGTCTCCGCGCACTTCGTGTCGCTGCTCCACCCCCTCGCCGGGGGCAACACCGGCGGCCCGGCGAAGCCGGTTCCGCGGTGTTCCGCTCATGCAAACCAACTCGCCGCTCCCGCCCTCCTCCGTTCGCGCCACCCGCTGGGCCGCCGTGGGCAGCCTCGTCGGCCTCATCGTGCTCGGCCTCGCATGGGAGCTGTGGCTGGCGCCGCTGCGTCCGGGCGGCTCGCTGCTGGCGCTGAAGGTGCTGCCGCTCGTCATTCCGCTCGCGGGTCTGTGGAAGAACCGCATGTACACCTACCGCTGGGTCAGCCTGATGATCTGGCTCTATTTCACCGAGGGCGTGGTGCGCGCCTGGAGCGACATCAACGGCGTGGGACAAGTGCTCGCGCTGGTCGAGGTGCTGCTGTGCCTCGTGCTCTTCGCGGCCTGCGCCTGGCATGTGCGGCTGCGCTTGCGCCACGCCAAAGCTGCTGCTGCCCTTCCACTGGAGACCTCCGCCCAATGACCACTGCCCCGTCCCTCATCGAGCAACTGCGCGCCATCGTCGGCGCCTCCCACGTACTGAACGAGGGCGACCTCACCGCCTACGAGCAGGACTGGCGCAAGCGCGCGCGCGGCAAGTCGCTGGCCGTGGTGCGGCCGGCCAATGCACAGCAGGTGGCCGACGTGGTGAAGGCCTGCGCCGCGGCCGGCACGGCCGTCATTCCGCAGGGCGGCAACACCGGCCTCGCCGTCGGCGCCATTCCGGATGAAAGCGGCACGCAGGTGGTGCTGAGCCTGCAGCGGCTGAACGCCATCCGCACCGTCGACGGCGCCAACCTCACGATGACCGTCGAGGCCGGCTGCATCCTGCAGACGCTGCAGGAAACCGCCGAAAAGCAGGGCTACCTGTTCCCGCTGAGCCTTGCGGCCGAAGGCAGCTGCACTATCGGCGGCAACCTCGCGACCAACGCTGGCGGCACGCAGGTGGTTCGCTACGGCAACACGCGCGAGCTGTGCCTGGGCCTCGAAGTGGTCACGCCGCAGGGCGAGATCTGGGAAGGCACCAGCGGCCTGCGCAAGGACAACACCGGCTACGACCTGCGCGACCTCTTCATCGGCAGCGAAGGCACCCTCGGCATCATCACCGCCGCCACCATGAAGCTCTACCCACTGCCGGCCGCGCAGCTCACGGCCTGGGCTGCGGTGCCTTCGCTCGACCACGCGGTCACCTTGCTGGGCCTCGCGCACAAGCACCTGGGCTCGGGCCTCACGGGCTTCGAGGTGATGGGCAAGTTTGCGCTGAGCCTGGTCGACAAGCACATGCCGCAGCTGCGCGTGCCGTTCATCGAGGACGATGCCGTGCCGTACTGCGTGCTGCTGGAAAACTCCGACAGCGAATCCGAGGACCACGCACGCGCGCGCTTCGAGGCGCTGCTCGAAACCGCCTTCGAAGACGGCTGCGTGACCGACGCGGTAGTAGCCGAGAACCTTACGCAGGCGCACCAGCTCTGGCACATCCGCGAGAGCATTCCGCTCGCGCAGGCCGAGGAAGGCCTGAACATCAAGCACGACATTTCCATTCCGGTGTCGCGCATCCCCGCGTTCGTGGCAGAGACCGATGCGCTGCTGGCGCGAGAGATCGCCGGCGTGCGGCTGGTGAACTTCGGCCACCTGGGCGATGGCAACCTGCACTACAACGTACAGGCGCCGGAGAACATCGACACCAAGGCCTTCCTGAAGAACGAGGAAGAGCGCATCAACACGCTGGTGTACGACGCGGTCGAGAAGTTCGGCGGCTCGTTCTCGGCCGAGCACGGCGTGGGCTCGCTCAAGGTCGACAAGCTGGAAAAGCACAAGTCGCCGGTGGCGCTGGAGATGATGCGGGCGATCAAGCGCGGGCTCGATCCGAAGAACATCCTGAACCCGGGTCGGGTGATCCGGGTCTAGCCTGGGTGCGTGACCCTCTCTGCTCGGATGCTTTTTGATCACGCGATAGCAGTTCGCGAGGCCGGATGAACGAGATCGAGCAAAGAAAGCTCAAATCGGCGCGATAAGTCATGGCCAACCCCGGTTGTGAGCCGGGCAGGTGTGGATATGGAGGCGTCCACTGATAGGCTGGCTGCTGCAAAAGAATACCGGCCGTGTCGATGCCGGTCGCTAAAGGGAGCACACATGACGACAGAGACAAATTCGGTGGGGCGCGCGCAGCACTCAGAACCAAACTTCACCTTGTTCGGCCGGATTGCCGCCGGTGGAGTGGGACAGGTGAGTTGGCCTGATCCACCCGACCTCCATTTCTCGCTGGTCATCACCGATGCGTACAACGGTATCACCGTGATCGACGGGCAGCCATCCATGATGGAGGCTGGCTTCAAGAATCTCGGGTTGATCAAGACCAACAGCTATAACAATGCGCTGCCGTCCGATGTGGTCGTCCGTATATCGCTACAGCCCCCAGGGGGCATGAGTAGGCAAGAGTTCGCTCGGAAACTGATCGAGCGCTCCAGGAATTTCTCAAGCTACGTCGTGCCTTACTCGCTTCCCAGGAACATCAGGTGAGCGCAGATGCGGTCAGGTGAATACAACAGCAGTTCCTATCTCGCGGGTCTCCTGAAGAGCGTCATGGGCTACGTGCCGCTGATCTCGATTTCTCGATACCAGGCACCTGGTTGGGAAGCGCCGATGCCTGGGCACTTCTTCAAGGGCGAGGCGATTCGATGAAAGTCGGGGTGCGCCTGCTCTTGAGCGTGCTGGCGTGGTTCCTCACGATGCCGGCAATATTCGTGGCCGTCGGGTCACTGGACCAGCGCAAGTTCCGGTTGATCACCGACAACATCGCCCCGATCATCGCGGCGATTCTGTTGGCTGGGGCGATCTGGATCTACTGGCGCTTCGTTCCGCGCGCCCCCCGGATCGGGTGGCGGATCGGCTACCTGGCCGTGTTTCTGGCAGGGATGTGCCTGCTGGGAACAGGCGCGATGTGGCTTTCTTTCTGGATCATGATGGCGATCCACGGCGCCTAGCGCGCTTCGGGCCGGAGCCTCGACTCGGTGATACACTCAATAAGAATAATTCTTATTAACTCCCTCCCCCGGGATCACCGAAGCGCAGTACCGGCACCGCCAGTTCGTCGTTCCTTGCAGGAGGCGGCGATCTTGCGGGCATGACCAGCGGCCGGTTCCGGGGCCATGTCGATGCTTGCGAGAAGGCGGCCGGATGCGCGACCTCGTCCAGGAACTTGTAGCTCACTATGCGGACTTGCGCCGGCAGCTCACTCGCGACCTGAGGGACCCTCACTACGCGGCCGACATCGCGCAGTCGAGTTTCGAGCGGGTGTACGCACAGGCCACGAAGTCGCGCGGAGCCGCCCGCATCGATGCGGCGCCGGACGACATGAAGGACAACGGTGGCATCGAATCGCCTCGCGCCCTGCTCTTTCGCGTCGCGCGCAACCTGTGCGTCGATGACGCGCGGCGTCGCAAGGTGGCGCAGGACTGGGCCGGTTCGCATGCAGACGCCGGCATGCACCGGACAGTGCAGTCCAGCGAATACGTCGTCGCCCAGCAGCGGGTGCTGACGCGGGTGGTCGAAACCATGGAACAGCTGCCGCCGCGCCGCCGCGAGGTGTTCCTGCTCTTTCGCGCCTACGGCCACACGCGCGCCGAGATCGCGCAGCGGCTCAACATCACCGAGATGGCCGTGGCCAAGCACCTGTTGCGCGCCACCATCGACTGCTCGCGCGTGTTCGCAGAGCTGCGCTCCGAGCTGATCGAGCCGCAGGTCTTGATGAACCGCCCCGGCTTCGACGCCGCATTGGCCGAAGACTTCTCGTGAACGGCATCGTTGCGGCGAGCGCTCCGCGCGAACGGCTGATCGAGCGCGCGCTGGCGCTGATCGTGGAAGGCGAAATGGCGCCCGGCGAGGCCGCCGGCAGCGCGCGCCTGGCACTCCACAAATGGCGCGGCAAATCGGCAGAGCATGCCGCGGCCGTCCAGGAAGCGCGCCAGCGCTGGGACGCACTCGGCGGCATGGCGAACGGCCTGCGCGCGCATTTCGAAGAGCCCGGCGGCACGTTGATGGCCCATGCGGGAGCCGCGGCGAAGTCACCGCACCGCCAGCAACGCCGCAAGATGCTGCTCTCGATGGCGGCCCTGCTGGGCACCGGTCTCGTCGCGGGGCGCGGCGTGCAGTGGTACTGGCAGCAGCCGGTGTCCCACGCTACCTACCGGACAGCCACCGCGCAGATGCTGAAGGTGACGCTCGCGGACGGCAGCCGGCTCGATCTCGCTCCGCAGAGCTCCGTCGAGGTCACCCTGTACCGCAACCGCCGCCTCGTCGACATGGCTCGCGGCGAGGTGCGCTTCGAGGTCGCGCCCGACAAGGACCGCCCACTGCACGTGCAAACGCGCGCCGCCGTCATCGAGGTGGTCGGCACCGCGTTCACCGTGCGCGACCGCGGCGGGCCGATCACCGTAGGCGTGGAGCACGGTCACGTGCGCGTGGGTGTGGCGCCGCGCCCCGGGTTCGCCGGGGCCGAAGGCGCAACGATCGACCTGTATGCGGGCGATCGCGTCGAGATCGCCGACGGCCAGGCCGGCCGCGTGCAGCAGGCCGACACGGCCGCGCTGTCCGCATGGCGCGATGGCTGGCTGGTGTTCGAGAACACGCCGCTGGGCGATGCGCTGGCCGCGGTCAACAGCTACCGCACGCGGCCCATCGTCAGCGACAGCCCGCGCATCGACGCGATGCGGCTGTCCGGCCGCTTCCGCGTCAACGACTCCGAAGGGCTGATGGCCGCGCTGCCGACGATCCTGCCGCTCACGGTCGCGCCCCGCCCCGACGGGAGCGTGGCGCTGCTGGCGCGCTGACGACAAGCCAACGCCCACCGGCCCGCGCCCCGGGCACCGCCGCGTGCTTTGCCCACGGGAGCTCATGCAGCAAGGCTCTCCAGGTGGGCGCGAGGTCGGTCGTCCGCGATGCGGCCCGCGCGCATGGTGATCACGCGGTCGGCCAGGTGGAAGTAGCGATCGTCGTGCGAGATCACGACCAGCAGGTGCCCCTTGGCGCGCAGCTCGGGCAGCAGTTCGGTATAGAACAGGTGGCGGAAGGTCGGGTCCTGGTCGGCAGCCCATTCGTCGAACACCAGCACCGGCCGCCCCTCCAGGTAGGCATGCACCAGCGCGAGCCGCTTGCGCTGGCCGGTCGACAGGTCGGTGGTGGTGAAGGCGCCGTCCTTCAGGCTCACCTTGTGGGCGATCTCCAGGCGCTCCAGGTAGGGCAACGCGCGCTGCGGCAGCACCTGCATGCTGGCTTCGCCGTGCGCTTCGCCCTCGCCAGCGGCCAGGTCCTCGAACAGGTAGAAGTCGGAGAACACGGTGGTGAAGAGCTGGCGATAGTCGTCGCGGCGCTCGGCATCCACCGCGGCACCGTCGATCGCCACGTGGCCCTCGCGCGGCGCGTACAGGCCCAGCAGCAGCTTGACGAGCGTGGTCTTGCCGGAGCCGTTGTCGCCCACCACGAACACCATCTCGCCGCGGCGAAGCCGCAGGTCGATCGGCCCCAGCGCGAAGGCCTCGCCGCCCTCGGGTGCATCGAAGGCATAGCGCACGCCGCGCAATGCGATCTCGTGTTCGAATTTCAGCTCGCTGTCGGCGTGGCCGACGTGCAGGTGCGGCTCCGGCGTGGCAAAGCGCGCCGACAGGTCGGCAATGCGCCGGAACGCGACCCGCGCGCGCCCCACGGCAGGCAGCGCGCCCGCGATCTGGTCCATCGGCCCCTTGAGGAACAGCAGCACCAGCACGAAGCCGCTGAGCACCGCGGGCTCGGTCGGCCGGAACGAGGCCCAGCCCAGAATCAGCGCGATCAGCAGGAAGAACAGGCCCGAGCCGAATGCGGTGGCCATGACGAAGGTGTTGATCGCACGCCCGTTGACCGCGCGGATGTTGTCGACGATGCGCTCGATCTGCCCGCCGAACATGCGCTGGCGGCGCGCGCGGTGCATGCGCAGCTCCTTGGCGCCCTCGCTGATCGCGCGGTAGGCCTTGTGCAGCTGGTCTTCGTGCTCGCGCGCCTTCCAGAAGCCGTTCACGCCGCGGATCTGCGCCATGGCCTGCACCATCGCGCCGATCGCCAGCGCCACCACCAGCACGCCGAATAGCGGCAGCGACAGGTAGGCCAGGTAGGCCAGGCAGCCGAGTGCCGTGACGCAGGCGATCAGCGTCGCGGCGAGCGCGAACGCCACGTCGCTGACCATGTCCACGTCCTGCGACAGCACCGGCATCAGCCGGTGGGTGCGGTAGCGCTCCAGGGCATCGATGGGCGCCGAGAGAATCTTCTGCGCCAGGCTCTTGCGGACCAGCGCGACCACCCGCTGGCCGACGAAGTTGGTCGAGACATCGGACACCATGCGCCCGAACAGCGCCGCCGCGCACAGCCCGATGAAGGTCAGCAGCAGGCCGCCCGAGAGGCCACCCTGCCGGTTGAGCACCTGGTTGATGGTGCCCAGCAGCGCGACCGTGGCCGCGCCCGCGCCGATGCCGGTGACCGCCGACAGCAGCATCCACGGCAGGAACGGCTTGAGCAGGCGTGCGAACTCGCCGTCGGGACCGGGGGCTGTTGTCATGCAAGAACTCTTTCCGCCCTCGGGCGACTGGGGCCCGGCGGCGCGGACAAGCCTTGCCGCCGGACGCGAAACGGAGTGGCGGCCCGCCGCGCCGGCAGGGCTGCGGACGGCAGCGGGCTGCCTGTACCCCACTTGACGGACGGTCCGCGCAAATGTTCACGCAGCGGTTCGAACACAGTGCGCATGAACACCTGCGCGCCCCAACCGTCCTAGCTTCATGCCCCCTGCAAATCGCCGCACCGCTGGTGCCCCCTCCTGCCCGACGAACCCATGATCGCCCTGCTGGAGCCCTTGTTCCAGGGCGACCTGGCGCCGCACGGCGAGGCATTGCAGTGCGCGCCGCAGCCGCCCGCGGGCGCGCTGCACGTCGCCGATCTGGTGCGCTCGCACGGGCTGCTGGGCCGCGCGCTGCGCCTGCACGCATCGCACCTCGGGGTCGAAGGCGAAGACCCGCGCGCCGTGGCGTCGTCCTGGAGCATGACCTATCTCGGCATGCTGCTGCCACCGGTCGCGGCTGCCGCCAGCGTGCTGCAGCATGGCTTTCCCGTGGCCGCGGAGCAGGTGTGGGTGCGCCTCGGTCCGCACGCCCGGCCGCTGAGCTTCCACATCCGCGAGCTGGGCCGGCCGCAGCGCGGCGCGACCACCGAGGAGCGCTATTCGGCGCTGCTGCGGCAGCACCTGGAGCCGCTGTTCTCGGCGCTGTGCCGCCTGACAGGCATTCCGCCCAAGATCCTGTGGGGCAACGCGGCACGCAACCTCGAGCCGGTGCTCGAGCAGGCGCTTGCGCTGACCGGCGGATCGCCGCCGATCGCCCGCGACAGGCAACTGCTGCTGCACGACCCCGTCTGGCCGGCATGGACCAATCCCCTGCCCGGCCCGCAGCGCGAGGTCCGCGTGCGCCTCGAAGGCCGCGACCGGACGATGAAGCTGCACCGCCAGTGTTGCCTTTTCCACCTGCTGCCCCGCGAAGGCCATTGCGGCGCCTGCCCGCTGTCGCCTGCGCACCGCTGACATCACCACATCCCACTTCTTCCACCCACTACCGAGCGCATCACCATGTCCAAGGCAAGACTCGTCTACATCATGTCCCTGAGGAATGCGGCGGCCGACCAGGCCGGCCAGTACATCGACTACAAGGGCGGGCAGCGCTACATGAAGTCCCCGCTGGAGTACCTGGCCGAGGCACTCGACCGCACGCCGCTGGGCGATGCCTACTCGCTCGAGGCCGTGCTGTTCGACGACGACGAGGGCTCGCCGCGCGACCGCGAGGCGCTGCGGGACTACGGCTTCGGCTTCGATCCGGCCCGCCGCTGGATCCACCCCGGCGAGCTGCAGGTGCAGGGCCGCCGCGTCAACGACATGTTCCACAACGTGCCCTCGACCTACCGGCGGCTGCCGCTGGATGCGGCCGCCGAACGCGCCGCCGGCAAGAAGGAGTTCGAGCAGCGCCTGCTCGAGCGACTGCACGCGCTGGAGGCCGACCTCGTCGTGCTCGACGGCCTGCTGGTGATCCTCGACCGGCTGGCCCGGCCGGAAAGCCCGTTCTTCCGCCGGATCGTGAACATCCACCCGGGCATCACGCGGCTGGAGTCGCCCTTCGAGCGCCGCGGCGCCTGGGCCACGCTCGACGCGCTGTATGGCGCGCGGGGCCAGCGGGTGGTCGACTGGCGCACGCGCGAGACGGTCGCGGTCGAGCCGGTGCGCAGGACCGGAGCCTCCTTCCACTACGTGGACACCGGCATCGACTCGGGCGAAGTCATCTTCGACGTGCTGGGCACCGACATCGACTCCGAGGACACCATCCTCGAGCTGCGCTGGAACAACTTCAACCACAGCCTCTTTCCCGCGCTCCACCAGGGCCTGGCCCTGATGGCCGAGACGGTGGACGCGTGAACATCGCGCGCCCGCCGAGCGTCCTGTCTTCTTCCACACCGCCCTGCACCACAGGAGTTGATTTCAATGCCACACGTCCATGATCTGGTCGGGATCGGGTTCGGCCCGTCCAACATCGCCCTGGCCATCGCACTCGAGGAAAAGCGCCACGCCGGCCGGCCGTTCGATACGCTCTTCATCGAGAAGCAGCTGAGCTTCGCCTGGCATCCGCACATGCTGCTGGACCAGGCGCACATGCAGATCTCCTTCATGAAGGACCTGGCGACGCTGCGCAACCCGACCAGCCGCTTCACCTTCATCAACTACCTGCACGAGAAAGGCCGGCTGACCGACTTCGTCAACCTGAAGAGCTTCTTCCCCAGCCGGCACGAGTTCAACGACTACCTCTCGTGGGCCGCCGAGCAGTTCGAGGACGCCTGCGCCTATGGCGAGGAAGTGTTCGAGGTGCTGCCCGAAGAAAGGGGCGGCGAGGTGGCGCTGCTGCGCGTGCGCTCGCGCAACCACGCGGGCAAGCTGGTCGAGCGGCTCGCGCGCAACCTCGTGGTCGGCATCGGCGGCGCGGCGAACATCCCCGACGGCTTCCGCGCGCTGCGCAGCGACCCGCGCGTCTTCCATTCGAGCAGCTACCTGCAGGACATCGCGCAGCTGCCGGATGCGCGCCGCATCGCCGTGGTGGGCGCGGGACAGAGCGCAGCCGAGATCTTCATAGACCTGCAGGGCCGCCCCGGCGAGCCGCAGGTCGACCTCATCACGCGTGCCCGCTCGATTCGCCCGGCGGACGACAGCCCCTTCGTGAACGAGATCTTCAATGCCGAGTTCACCGACTACACCTTCAGCCGCTCTGGCGAAGAGCGCGCCGCGCTGCTCGACGAGTTCTGGCACACCAACTACGCGGTGGCCGACCTGGAGCTGATCCAGCAGATCTACAAGGCCTTCTACCAGCAGCGCGTGACCGGCGGCAACCGCCTGCGCTTCCTGCGCCGGCACGACATTCGCAGCGCCACGGCCCACGGCCAGGGCGTGCACCTCGCGCTGTGGGACCAGAACGCCCTGCGCGAGCACACGGTGCGCTACGACGCCGTGGTGCTGGCCACCGGCTACGTGCGCGAGCACCACAAGGCGCTGCTCGCGCCGCTGGCGGGCTACCTCGGCGACTACACGGTCGACCGCCACTACCGCGTGCAGGCCGCGCCCGGCTTCCATCCGGCCATCTACCTGCAGGGCGCCTGCGAGGACTCGCACGGCCTGAGCGACACCCTGCTGTCGGTCACCTCGGTGCGTACCGGTGAAATCGGCAGCGCCCTGCTGGCCGCGCCGGCCAGCACGCCGCTCCAACTGAGGCCGCAACCCGAGGCGGTCCAGACCTGAATCCGGGGTCGCCGGACCGCGACGGCGAAAAAAGTCTTAGGACGTGGTGTCTCTGTTTGATGAGTTCGAACGTCTTACTCATAGATGCGCCAGAGACCGGAAATCGGGCCGGCCCCCGCACCTGAATGTGAATGCGTCGTAATTCAAAAAACTGGAGTTGTTCTTCTATGCGTCCCCTGCCTCGCCAACATCTGCTGAACGCCGCGCTTGCCGCGGCGTTCGGTTCCGTTCTCACCGTCTGGGCCCCTGTCGCTTCAGCACAGGCTTCCGGCCAGGCCGCGGCACAGGTGTTCGAGGTGAAGGTGCCATCGCAGGCGCTCGGCGCGGCGCTCAACGAGTTCTCGCGCCAGACCGGCGTGCAGGTATTCGCCGCCGGCGAAGTGGTCGCAGGCACCAGCTCGCACGCCGTGGAAGGCAAGCTCACGGTCGACCAGGCCCTGCGCCAGATGCTCGCGGGCACTTCGCTGGAAGCCACGCGCACCGCCAGCGGCGGCCTCGCGATCCGCCGCGCCGCCGACGCTTCCGGCTCGCAAGGCACCCTGCCCGCGGTGCAGGTGGTGGCCAACGCCGAGGAATCGCCCACCGGCCCGGTGTCCGGCTATGTGGCCCGCCGCAGCAGCACGGCCACCAAGACCGACACGCCGCTCATCGAGGTGCCGCAGTCGATCTCCGTCATTGGCCGCGAGGAAATGGATGCGCGCGGCGTGCAGGACGTCATGGAGGCCATCCGCTACACGCCGGGCGTCACGACGAACACCTACGGCCCCGACAACCGCGGCTGGGAATACATCCTGCTGCGGGGCTTCAGCACCTCTTCCAACGGTGTCTACAGGGACGGGCTCGCGCAGCCGGCGTTCGGCCCCACCTACTACCTGACCGAGCCCTACGCGCTGGAGCGCGTGGAGGTATTGCGCGGCCCTTCGTCGATGGTGTTCGGCCAGGGAGACGCCGGCGGCATCGTCAACCGCGTGAGCAAGCAGCCGACCGGCGAGCGGATCCGCGAGATCGAACTGCAGTACGGCAGCTACCAGCGCAAGCAACTGGCATTCGACCTCGGCGACAGGATCGGCAACACCGACCTGAGCTATCGCGTGGTCGGGGTGGGTCTCGACAGCAACGACCAGGACAAGTATCCCGACGGCCACAAGCTGAACCACACGCGCAGCTACATTGCGCCGTCAGTGCGCTGGCAACCCAATTCGACGACCTCGCTGACCGTCTTCGGGGAGTTTCTCAAGAACAACACGGCCGAAGACCCGTACTACCTCACCCAGGACTACGTTCTCTATCCGGTGAAGGTGGGCGACTACAGCTTCGGCCAGCTCAAGCAGTCGCAGAGCGCCATCGGCTACCGTTTCGAAACGGCCCTGAACGACACCTGGACGCTGCGCCAGAACTTCCGCTACAGCCAGATCGCCCTGGACAGGCGAGCAGTCTGGGCCGGTTCGCTCGGCAACGACGGACACACGCTCTCCCGCGTTGCCAGGACCTGGAACGACCCCGTGGACCTGGCCACGCTGGACACCAGCGTGCAGGGCAAGCTGCAGTACGGCGCCGTCCAGCACACGGTGCTGCTGGGCGTCGACTACAGCGACCAGAAAGGCAAGCAGCGGCGCTTCCGCGGCGCGGCGCCGACCCTGGACATCTGGGCGCCCGTCTACGGCCAGGCCGTGGCGATGCCCACCATCCCGTTGACCGACGTGGCCCAGTCGACGCGCCAGACCGGCTTCTACGCCCAGGACCAGATCAAGTTCGGCGACAACTGGATCGTCACGCTCGGGGGCCGTCACGACGAAGTGCGCCAGCTCACCGACAACTACCTGGCCAGGAGCCATACCCGGCGATCGGACAGTGCGTTCAGTGGCCGGGCAGGCATCAGCTACCTGTTCGGCAACGGCTGGGCTCCCTACATGAGCTACACCACGTCCTTCCTGCCCAACAGCGGTGTCGACGCGAACAACCAACCCTTCAAGCCCAGCAGCGGCAAGCAGGTCGAGGTCGGCGTCAAGTTCCAGCCCGCGGGCTCGCGCACCTCGTATACCGCGGCAGTCTTCGACCTGCGCAAGACCAACGTGGTCACCTACGACCCGACGACCTCCGAGGGGCGCCAGATCGGCAAGCAGCGCTCCCGCGGCCTCGAGCTGGAAGCCAAGGGCGAGCTCGCACCGGGCCTGAACATCTCCGCCGCCTACACCTGGCTGGACATGAAGGTGCTCAACAGCGCCGATGCGGGCGAAATCAGCAAGATCCCGCCGCTCGTGCCCAAGCAGACCGCCTCGGTGTGGCTCGACTACACCATGGGCAACGGCCTGGGGTTCGGCGGTGGCGTGCGCTACATCGGCAAGCGCCAGAACGACGAGCACAACACCACGTACGAACGCGGCGTGACGCTCCTCGATGCGGCCGCGCACTACGAGCGCGGCCCGTGGCGCTTCGCGCTCAACATCTCCAACCTGGCGAACAAGCAGTACAACTCGATCTGCTACCACGGACAGTGCTACCAGGGCACTCTCCGCACGGCGACCCTGACCGCCCGGTACAAGTTCTGATCCGATGACTCTCCCCCGCGTGAATGCGGGGGAGGCTTCGTCATCTTTCGCTCGCCATCATCGGCGCGCGTCTGCCGTCTCCCGGGCCTGCTGCGCATCGCGCATGGCCGCATGCAGATGGCTCAGCAGCGCAGCGTTGCGCACGATGCCCTGATGGTCGGCATTCACCTCGAGCGAAACCTGCGCCTTGCCGCCGAACTGCGACAGGAGCGCGTTCTTCTGCGCAACCGCCCGCCCCTTCTTCCACCAGAAATGCGGCGCCACTTTCACGCGCGGGAATGCGGCGATCTTTTGCGTGATCGCGTTCATGCGCCGGGTGGCGACGATCCCCCGGAAGATGTCGCCCGGCTTCATGCCCATGCCGGCCGCAGCCACGATTTCCTCGACGGCGTCGCGCACGGTCTCGTCGGAGCCCGAGCGGATCGGCTCGAAGCAGTCGAGCATCGCGTTGACGGCCTCGTGGCCCATGCCGCCGCTCGCGGTGTCCAGCACGAAATCCCGGAAGTCCTGGTACCAGCCGTGCGGATCGAAGCTCTCGTCCAGCAGAAAACTGTCGACCATGCCGAGGAAGGCGACGTCCACGCCCTGCTGTTCCAGCAGGCTGGCGACATGCACCGCGACAACTGCTCCCAATGACCAGCCGACGATGCCGACGGGCCCCTGTGGCCGCGTCCTGCGGATGACATCGACGTAGTACCGGGCCATCTGCTCGATGGAATCCAGTCCGGCGACGTCGTCCGCGTAGCTCAGGCCGTAGACGGCACGCGAGTCTTCCAGGTGGCGCGCCATCGGCCGGTAGTCGATCGGATGGCGCAGCGCGGGCGGCACGCAGAACAGCGGCATCGCATCCGCCGGCCCGGCATACGCGTTCAGCAACTGGACAGGCTGCGGCGGCGCGCCCATGTCCAGCTGCGCGACCAACCGGGCGATCGTCTGCTTCTCGAGCAGATCCTGCAGGGATATCTGCACGCTCAGCACACGGGACTTGTTGATCCTGGCCAGCAGCCTGAGCGCGACGAGTGAGTCGCCGCCCAGCTCGAAGAAGTTGTCGTGGCGCCCCACGCGCGGCACACCCAGCACCTGGGCCCAGATCGCTGCTAGTGCCGCTTCGAGCACGCCCTGCGCGCCCTCCTTCGGCTGCTCGTCGCACGTCGGTGCACGGCCGAACTCCGGCGCCGGCAACGCCTTGCGGTCCACCTTGCCGTTCGTGTTCAGCGGCAGTGCATCGAGCACCACCAGCACGCTCGGCACCATGTAGTCGGGCAGCTTCTGCCCGAGCTTCTGCCGAAGCTGTGTCGTGTCGATGTCGTGCCCCGACACGTAGCCCACGAGCCGCGTGCCCGTCGGTCCCTCGTTCGCAATGACGACCGCTTCCCTCACCTCGGGCTGCGCCAGCAGCTGCGACTCGATCTCTACTCCAATTGGCCCTCGTTGCTCCAGCGCACCAGGTCACCGGTGCGGTACAGCCGGTTGCCGTTGTCGGTGGCAATGAAGCGCTCGGCCGTCAGGCCTTCGCGGTTCAGGTAGCCACGCGCGAGCCCAGCGCCCGAGACATACAGCTCGCCCGCCACGCCCACCGGTACCGGGTTGAGTTGCCCATCGAGCACGCGCAATCCGAGGTCCGGAATGGCAAGCCCGACCGGGCTGCGCTGCCCCTCGAGGTCCGCCGCCGTGATCCTCCGGTAGGTCACATGCACCGTGGTCTCGGTGATGCCGTACATGTTGATCAACTGCGGGCTGTCATCGTCATGGTGTTCGATCCATTGGCGCAGGCGCTGCGGGTCGAGTGCTTCGCCGCCGAAGATCACCACGCGCAGCGACAGAGGCTCTTGGTAGGCCTGCGGCAGGCTGATCAACTGGCCGAAGGCCGAAGGCGTCTGGTTGAGCACGGTGACGCGCTCACTGCGCAGCAGCTGCAGAACGTCTTCCGGCGAGCGGCTGACCCAGAACGGTACGACCACCAGCTTGCCGCCGGTGCACAGCGCACCGAATATCTCCCACACGGAGAAGTCGAAGGCGTAGGAGTGGAACATCGTCCACACGTCCTTGGGGCCGAAGCCGAACCAGGCATCGGTGGCGCCGAGCAGCCGTGTCACGTTGCAGTGGCACAGCTGCGCGCCCTTGGGACGGCCGGTGGAGCCCGAGGTGTAGATCACGTAGGCGAGGTTCTCGCCGTGCAGATCGAGCTGCGGATCGTGCGACGGTTCTTCGAACAGGTCGAGCGTGTCCAGGGCCAGGACTTCAAATGCGTCGGTGCCCGGCACCTGCAGGTGGCTCTGCGTAAGCAGCAGCGCGATGCCGCTGTCCTGAACCATGTAGGCCAGCCGGTCCGCGGGGTACTCCGGGTCCAGCGGCACGTAGGCGCCTCCGGCCTTCAGGATCGCGATCAGCCGGTGTGCAAGGCGGTTGGCCTGCGCGTTGAGTTCGCCATAGCTCACGGTCCGATCGCCGAAGCACAGCGCCGGCGCCTCGGGGCGCGCACGGACCTGCTTCTCGATCAGCCGATGGATCGGCGTCGCATCCGGAAAGCTCCGCGTGTTCGAACCCCAGGCCGCGAGTTGCGCACGCTCCGCATCGCTCGAAAGATCGATGTCCGAAAAGACCTGCTCCGGATCGACCGTCAACGTCTCGAGCAGGCGCACATACCAGCCCGCCAGCCGCGCCACGGTGGCCTCCCCAAAAAGGTCGGTGTTGTATTCGATCTGCGCGTACGCACGCGTCGGTTCGATGAAGAAATCCAGCGACAGGTCGAACTTGGCGCTCGCGTTGCCGCCCCCAACCTGCTCCGCGCGCACGTCGCCGAACGCGAGGTCGGCAACGCTGTCGCTCATCTGCACGCCGAACATCGCCTGGAACAACGGGTTGCGCGACGCGTCGCGCTTTTCGTTCCGGCCGGCCAGCAGCGCATTGAGGGGAAGGTCCGCATGCTCCAGTGCGGATAGCGAATCGCGCCGCACCCGCCGGCAGATTTCGCGCAACGTGGCGCGCGGTTCGAGCCGCACGCGGAACACCTGGGTCGTGATGAAGAACCCCACCAGATCGCGCACCTCGTCGCGATGGCGGCCGGCATTGGCCACGCCGACGGCAAAGTCGTTCTGGCCGCTGTACCGGCCCAGCAGCATCTGCCACGCCGCGAGCAGGACCACGAAGGGCGTGCATTTCTCCGTGCGGCAGAACTTCTGCAACGCCACCGCCAGCGCCGGCTCCAGCGCGAAGCGATGCACCGCACCGTCGAAGGTCTGCCGCGCAGGGCGTGCCGCGTCGAGCGGCAGTTCCAGCGGTGGCACATCGGCACCCAGGTGGGCGTTCCAGTAGTCCAGTTGCTTCGCCAGGCCCTCGCCCTGCAGGCGCTCGCGCTGCCACAGCGCGTAGTCGGCGTACTGGGCCGGCAAGGCCGGGAGCCGCACGGCCGCACCCGTAGCCGATGCCAGGCGGTAGGCCGAAGCGAGGTCCGCAGCGAGGATGGGGTTGGACCACGCGTCCGACACGATGTGGTGCAGGCAGACCGTCAGCACATGCTCCTGGCCCGACAGCCGGATCAACCTGGCCACCAATGCAGGCGCGGCGTCCAGGTCGAACACATGCAGGGCCGTCTCGCCCGTCAGCGCATCGACGCGCGCCTGCCGCGCGGCCCCGGACTCCAGGGACAGATCGAACCGCTCCAGCATGAACCTCACGTCCCGCACCATCTGCTGCATGGGAACGCCGTCTTTCTCGAAGAAGCGGGTGCGCAGGATGCCGTGGCGATCGATCACGGCCTGGAACGTGCGCTCGAGCGCATCCGCGTCCAGCGGGCCGTGCAGGCGGAACGTCCGCGGCAGGTTGTAGGCCGTCAGCCCCGGCTCCAGGCGCTGCAGGAACCACAGCTGCTCCTGCGCAGGGGACAACGGCACCTCGTCGCCGTCCGACACGCAACGGAGGATTTCGTCGTCGCCATCGTCATCCGCCCATCCGTTCTTCGCTGAAATCCGCCGCGCCGCATTGCTGCTGTTCATCACTGTTCCATCCTGTATGCCGAAACCGATCCCTCGTTCTCCATCGTGCGAAGCGCCGCTGCGAGCGTGGCGACGCTGGGATGGTCGAACACCAGTCCCGGCGCGATGTCGATCCGCAGCTGCTTGCGGATGCGCGCCACCAGCTTGATCACGAGCAGCGAGTGCCCTCCCAGTTCGAAGAAGTCGTCTTCCACGCCGATGGCGTCGCGCTGGAGCAGGCTTGCCATGCACTCGGCCAGCACCGATTCGAGCGCGTCGCGCGGTGCCGCCGCCACCGGCTTGCGGTCATCGCTGCGTGCTGCGGACAGCAGCAGCGACTGCCGGTCGATCTTTCCGTTCGGCAGCCTCGCGAACTCCGCGACGAAGGTACAGCGCGCAGGCACCATGTGCGCGGGCAGCAGCGTGCCCAGCCGTCCTGCCAGAGCCGAGCGGCCGGTCTCCGACGCGAGCGCCCCGTCACCCACGACGAAGGCCCGGAGTTCGGCGTCGCCTCCGCCGCCCGGCACCGCCAGCACCACGGCCTGTCGCACGCAGGGCTGCGACAGCAACACCGCCTCCACCTCGGCCGGCTCGACACGAAAGCCCCGTATCTTGATCTGGTCGTCCGCCCGCCCCGCCAGGCGGATGCCGCCTTCGGGCAGCACGCAGGCCAGGTCGCCCGTGCGGTAGAGCTCTTGCCCCGGCTCGAACGGATCGGCCACGAAGGCGCCTTCCACCTCCCGGTTCAGGTAGCCGCGGCACAGCTGCGCACCGCCGACATACACCGCCCCCAGCGCGCCGCTCGGCACCATGCGCAAGGCTTCGTCCAGCACATGGACGCGGTTGTTCGCCAGCACGCGCGACAGCGGCAGCACCGGGGACGCGGCCTCGCCCGCCGATACGCGGTGCACCATCACGCCCACCGTCGTTTCCGTGGGGCCGTAGTGGTTGTAGATCGCGGTATCCGGTGCAAGCCTGGCGATGCGCTCGATGAGCGAGCGCGGTGCGGCCTCGCCGCCCAGCACCAGCGTGCCGGGCAGCTTCGGCGCCTCGTCCTCGAGCAGGGCCTCCAGGTGGGAGGGCACCATCTTGAGCGCGTCGATCCGGCGTTCGCGCATGAAGCCGGCGAAGGCGCGCGCATCCTTCACGTCGCCCGCTCCCGCCACGACGAGGCAGGCACCGTTGTGGAACGCACCGAAGAGCGCCGTGTTGCCCAGGTCCGCGACGACGGAGCTTGTGAGCGCCCAGCGGCGGCAGCGAGCCAGGTCCATGGCCGATGACACCGCAGCCACGTAGTTGAGCAACTGCCCCTGCCCGATCACCACGCCCTTGGGCGTCCCCGTCGAACCCGAGGTGTAGAGCACATAAGCCAGACCCTGCATCGCGGGTTGGTATGCCGGCGCGCTGTCGGCGACACCGTCGAGGTTCATGTCGTCCAGCGATGCCTGCCGCCACGGCGCATCGCCGGCCGAAGGCACGCCTGCCGCATGGAGCACGAGCGACGGCACGGCGTCTTCCAGCACGGCCTGGCGGCGCGCGGCGGGCCACTCGGGGTCCAGCGGCAGGTAGCCCGCCCCGATGCGCCAGCTCGCCAGCATCGCCACCAGCAGATCGGCCGATCGCGGAAGGTTGAGCGCCACCAGCGTTCCGGCCGCAGCGCCCCGGGCCTGCAGCCAGTGCGCCATCCGGTTGATTCGCGCATCGAATTCGCGATAGCTCAGCCGCACGTCGCCAGCCTCCAGCGCGGGCGCGTCCGGCGTCGTCCGCGCCCAGCGGGCGACCTGCCCGGCCAGCGTGAGGCTTCCGAAATCGGCCGTCGCACCGCGCGCTGCCAGCAGCAGCAATTCGCGCTCGCGCTCACCGACCAGCGCGAGGCTGCCGACCGGCGCGCGAGGCTGCGCCACGGCATCCTCGAGCAAGGTCTGGTACTGCCACAGCAGCCGCTCCACGGCCTGGGACGAATAGCGCGACGCATCCGCATGCACCGACAGCGTGAAAGCCTGCCCGGCCCGGCCGACCTGCATGGCCAGTTCGAAACAAGGCAGCGGCCCGGGCACGGTATCCACGCGCCAGGCCACGGTACCGTGCGAGAGCACCGGCATCTCGTCGAAGCCGAAGCCCACGTCGAGGTGCGCAGAAATCGGCGGCGCATCGATCGCCCAGTACTCCTGGGCCTCGGCGTGCGCCTCGAGCATTTCGCCCAGGCGTGCGATCCAGTCGGAGAAGCGCTCCTCGGGCGCGATGTCCACGACCACGGGCAGGATCTTCTCGAAGACGCCCACCGCTCCCCGCATCACTTCGTAGTCGTGCCGGCAATCGTTCTGCCAGCCGGCGACGAAAGGCCTGTGGCCGGTCAGACGGGCCACGAGCAGCCACCACACGGCCTGCAGGAGCAGGTCGGTGCCGCACCCGAGCTGCCCGGCCGCTTCCTGCGTGCGGGCGGCAAGCGCCGCATCGAGAGGAAGAGAGAGGCTGGCACGCGCCGGCGACGCGACCGCGCGTACCCCGTCCATCCGGGTGTTCAGGCGCGGTGCCTGCAGCACATCGGCGCGGTCGATGCAAGCCTGCCAGTAGCCGCGCCCCTCGGCGGCCTCGTCGCCGCTTTCGAGGTCCTGGCGCCATTCGACGAACTGCGTGTACTGGAAGACCTCGTCCGCATCGACGGCCTGCCCAGTGAGGTAAGCCGTTGCAATCTGATCCAGCAGGCCGTGCAGGCTGCCCTTGTCCGCGGCGAACACGCTCGCAACCAGCACGAGCTTGTGCCGTGTTTCGCCGAGCCGGGCGATCCCGATGCGCAGCGGCGCGCCGCTCGCGACATCCAGCGGCTCCTGCGTGCATGCGGCGATCCAGTCGGCCAGCGCGGCCGCGCTGTCGGCATTGCCGCGAAGGTCGATTTTTTGCCAGCGCAGCGCAGCCGCCGCATCCAGGGCCTGTTGCCTGAGACCCCGGAAGCCGGGAACCTGCAACACCGCCGAGCGCAAGGCCACATGGGCCTGCACGACCGCGCGGGCCGCGGCCTCGAGGCGCGCCGCATCGAGCTCGCCGTCGAGATCGGCCTGCAGCACGAGCTTGGGCGCGCCGGGAGCGGCCTGCTCACCATGCTGCGCCCGGATGGCACGCTGCTCGGGACTGAGCGGCTGCGAGGAAGTCGTGGTTTCGAGAATGGCAGCCATGGCTTCAACCCTCGAACACAGCGGGTTGCCGAGCGGCGCCAGGAGCCTGCGCAAGCGCGGCGCGGTCGCACATCGCTCCCATGGCGACCACGATCTTGCGCAGCCCCTCGTACGGGTCCCGCGCGTGTGCCGCGAGCATGTTGTCGAGCATCACCACGTCGCCCTGGCGCCAGTCGAAGCGCACGGCGCACGCTTCGTAGGCGCGGCCGACGACCGCCATGGTCTCGTCGTCGATCGGCGTGCCGTCGCCGTAGGTCACATGCCGCGGCAGGTACTCCAGGCCGCCGGCCATGGCCAGCAGGTCCTCGCGCACGTCCGCCTCCAGGCAGCTCGCGTGGTGCAGCTGGATCTGGTTGAAGAAGACGCGCTCGCCGGTGACGGGATGCGTGATCACCGCCGGGCAGCGGGTGCGGGTCTGCAGCGTGTCGTCGTCCAGCCAGCGCCAGGCGGTGCCGGCCAGCGCGAGGCGCGTCTCGACCTCGGCCTTGCTCTCGGTCTTGAAGAAGTCCTTCCAGCTCACGTCGAACCGCGGCATGAAGGTGCGCACGTACATCAGCTCCTTGCGCTCGAACTCGGCCACCATGCCGGCCGGCAGGAGGCGCAGCATCTCGCGGCAATCGACGATGGGCGTCGCGCCGCCCACGGGCGACGGCAGCTCGCAGAAGAACCACTGCTTGCGCGGCCAGCGGTCGAGGTGCGAACTCTCGTTGTGATACAGGATCATCTGGCGCTCGGGGTACGGCGTCGAACGGTAGGTGTTGCGCCCACCCTCCTTCTTCGGAAGATCGCCGTAGCCGCCGTAGAGCTCGGGCTCGATCACCTCCGCGAAGGCCTCGAATTCCTGCGGCGTGCGCAGGCCGAAATTGCGCAGCAGGATGCCGCCGTGCTTGCCGAGGCTGGCCTCGATGTACGCGCCCTGCTCCCGAGCCCATGCCACCGCGTCGATGTCGCTGCTCGTGGCCTCGATGACCAGTGGGAAAGTCCGCTGGTCCGACAAGAAGGAGGTGCGCACGGGCGAGCGCGGTGCAGCCTGGACGTCGCGATCCTTGGCGGTGAATTTCTTGAGCTTCTGCAGCTTGCCCAGCGCGGGCGAGGTAGACGGCATGGTGTTTCTTTCCGTGTTGGATGGAATGACGAAGCTCTCCAGCACGCCGTTGGGTGCCGCGACGACCTGCTGCAGGAGATCGCGCCACGCCGTGGATGCGCGCTCGATGGTCTCGCGCAGGTACAGGCTGGAGGCGAAGGTCCACTCGGCCCGCAGGCCGTTTTCGTTCTCGCTCATGAACACCGCGAGATCGAACTTCGATGTCGTCCCGGACCGTGGGATCGGTTCGACGACCACGCCGGGGATCTCGAAGCGTCCCTCGGGCATGTTCTGCATGACGAACAGCACCTGCACCAGCGGGCTGTGCTGGCGGCTGCGGGGCGCGCCGACCAGTTCGACGATCTGGTCGAAGGGCACGTCCTGGTGTTCGAAGGCCGACAGCGTGCTCTCCTTGACCCTCGAGAGCCACTGCACGAAGGGCAGCGCGGGCGCGAGCCGGGAACGCAGCGGCACGACGCCGACGAAGAAGCCGATCAGCTCTTCGAGCGCCGGATGATCGCGCCCGGCGACGTCGGTGCCGATCACCAGGTCGTCCGACGCGGCCTGCCGGTGCAGCACGAGCAGGAAGGCCGACAGCAGCAGCACGTACAGCGAGGTCTTCTGCTCCCGCGCCAGCCCGTGCAGCGCCTGCGCGAGCTCGTGCCCGATCTCGATGCCGACCGTGTCGCCCGCCACCGACGCCACTGGAGGCCGGGCGTGATCGGGCCTGAGCGTGGACACGGCGGGGGCGGCCTCGAGGTAGCCGCGCCAGAACGCGGCGTCCTGCGCAAGGTTCTGCGCGAGCTTGCGGTGATGCCAGTCGGCGTAGTCGGCGTACTGGATCGCGGGCGGCGCAAGGGGTGAGCCGCGCCCTTCCCGCAGCGCCGCATACAGGGCCATGAAGTCCTGGATGAAGACGGCTTCGGACCAACCGTCGAACACGATGTGGTGCACGCACAGCATCAGCACGTGTTCCTCGGGCTGCAGGCGCAGGACGGCTGCCGCGAAGGCCGGGCGGGTGGCCAGGTCGAACGCGGTGCCCGCATGCGCGGCGAGCGCATCGTGCATCGCCCTCGCCTGCACTTCGGCCGGGAGGTGCGAAAGATCCGTCAGCGCAACGACGAGGTCGCTTCCTGGCGCGATGCGAGCCACGGGATCGCCATCGTCGTTCTCGGGAAACCAGGTGCGCAGCACTTCGTGCCGCTGCACGATGGCGTCGAGCGTGGCGCGCACCAGGTCGACATCGAGCGCGCCCGACAAGCGCAGCGCCGCCGAAATGTTGTAGGCCGCGTGCTTGCCGTCCGATGCGTCCGACAGCCGATTCACCAGCCACAGGCGCTGCTGCGCGGGCGAGAGCTTCATGTCGGCCACGCGCTCGACCGGTTGCAGCACCGGCACGCGAGCGGACAACGGGCTCTCGTGCCGCGCCTGCCGGGCGACATTCGCGAGGTCGCGAAGCACCGGGTGCTCGAATATCCTGCGCAGCGGCAGGTCGAATCCGCCATCGACGCGCGCCCTCGACGCGAGTTGTGCCGCCAGCAGCGAATGCCCGCCGAGCTCGAAGAAGCTGTCGTGCCGCCCCACGCGCGGCACGCCCAGCACCTCGGCCCAGATCGCGGCCAGCTTCTCTTCCACCGCGCCTTCGGGTGCCTCGTATGCCCGGTCGCTCGCGAACTCCACCTCCGGCAGCGCCTTGCGGTCGATCTTGCCGTTCCCGTTCAGGGGCAGGCGCTCGAGCACGACGATGGCGGCCGGCACCATGTAGTCGGGCAGTGCCGCAGCGAGGCGGTCGCGCAGCGTCGCCGTGTCTGCCGCCTGCCCTGCCTGCAGTGCGATGTAGGCGGCCAGCGATGCGCCGTTCGCGCTCTCGCGCGCCACCACCACGGCCTCGCGAACCTCGGGTTGCGCCAGCAGCTGCGTCTCGATCTCGCCCAGCTCGATGCGGAAGCCCCGCACCTTCACTTGGTGGTCGATGCGGCCCAGGTACTCCAGCTGGCCTTCCGTGCTCCAGCGCACGAGGTCGCCCGTGCGGTACAGCCGCTGGCCGTCCTGCGCCGCGATGAAACGCTCGGACGTCAGGCCCGCGCGCCGGAAATAGCCCCGTGCCAGGCCGATGCCGCCCAGGAACAGCTCGCCTGGCACGCCCACGGGCGACGGGTTGAGGAAGCCGTCCAGCACGTGCAGCGTCGTGGCCGCGATCGGCCCGCCGATGCGGGGCCTGCCGCGAACCGCGGCCGCCGTCGACCAGATCGTGGTTTCGGTGGGGCCG
The DNA here is from genome assembly GCF_001426595.1 of Variovorax sp. Root434. Lineage (NCBI taxonomy): Bacteria > Pseudomonadati > Pseudomonadota > Betaproteobacteria > Burkholderiales > Comamonadaceae > Variovorax > Variovorax sp. Root434. The sequence goes on along the minus strand of NZ_LMEK01000006.1, from coordinate 207,896 downwards.
TACATGTTCCAGAGCTCGACGCCGAGCGCCAGCAGGTCTTGCGCAAGGTCTTCCTGCAGCGCCTCGCCGCCGCACAGGCCCTTGAAGTTCGCGCCCCGGCCGCCATTCCATCCAGCGGCCCGCAAGAGCCGCCAGCCCGCGGGCGTGGACTGGAGCACGGTGGCACCGCACCCGTCCATCAGTTCGCCGAGCGCACTTCCGTTGCGCACCACGTCCCTCGGTGCCAGCACGAGGCGCGCGCCGCTGAGCAGTGGCAGGTACAGCTCCAGCGCGGCGATGTCGAACGACAGGGAGGTGACTGCGACCAGCACGTCGTCCTGCGTCATGCCCGGCGCCTCCATCATGCTCAGCATGAAGTGGCTGAGCGACCGGTGCCGCACCATCACTCCCTTGGGCTTTCCCGTGGAGCCGGAGGTGTAGATGACGTAGGCCAGGTTCTCGCCTCCGAGCGCGACCTGCGGGGCGGCATCGGAGTGGCTGCCGGTGTCCAGCGTGTCCAGCGCCAGCACCTGCAGCGCCTCGGCGCCCGGCACCAGGGCGGCCAGGTGGTTTTGCGTGAGCAGCAATCCGATGCCGCTGTCGGCCACCATGTAGGCGAGACGGTCCACGGGGTACTCCGGGTCGAGCGGCACGTACGCCCCGCCGGCCTTCAGGATCGCCAGGACCCCCACCACCATCTCGATGGAGCGCTCCACCGCGATGCCCACCTTCGTCTCCGGCTTCACGCCAAGGGCAATCAGGCAATGCGCCAGGCGATTGGCCCGTGCGTCGAGTTCCGAATAGCTCAACGCCTCGTCACCGAAGACCAGCGCTGTCGCGTCCGGCCTGAGTGCCGCCTGCCGCTCGATCAGCCGATGCACCGGCTCGTCCTGCGCATACCGCGTGGAGTTTTCGCCCCATGCGGCAAGCTGGCGCCGTTCGTCGCCGGACATCACCTCGAGTTCGCAGGCCAGCCGCTCGGGCTGCCCCGACAGGCCCTGCACGACGGCCTCGACAGCGGCGACCATCAGGCCGCACACGCGAGTGGCATCCACCGCTTCGTGAATCTGCGCGACCAGGTGGAAGCCCTCGCCCAGGTCGTCCACCGACATCTCGATCGGGTAGTTGGTGCGCTCCCTGCTGCCCAGGACCTCCATGCCTTCCCACAGCAGGCCCTTCTCTTTTTCCTTGCCCTGCTGCGCGCCGTAGCGGTAGTTCAGCAGCGCCGTGAACAGCGGCATCCGCTGCGGTAGCGCGCTGCAGCGCTGCGCCAGCGACAGGCTGGCGTACTCGTGATGCATCAGTTCGCTCAGCGCCGTGTGCGTCTGGCGCACGCACGCCTGCACGCTTTGCGTTCCCAGCCGGATGCGCACGGGCAGCGTATTGATGAACATGCCCAGTGCCCGGTCGACATTCGCACCGCCCTGCATGCGGCCGAACAGCACGGTGCCGAACACCACGTCGTCCCTGCCCGTGGTCTTGCCCAGCACCAGCGCCCAGGCCATGTGGAACAGCGCCGCGGCGCTCACGCCGCATCTCTGCGCCTGGCTCCTGACCTGCGATGCGAGCCGTGCATCCAGCGCGAGCGAGGCTTCCCGCACCCGGGTGCCGTCGCCTTGCACGTCGAGCAGGCCGAACGGTGCCGTCGGCTCCTCCACATCGGCGAGCATCTGGCTGAAGAAGGCCTTGTGCCCGGCCTGGCTCAGGTCCAGCCTGGCCTGCCCGACGAAGTGGCGGAACGGTACGGGCGCCGGCAGCCCGGCGCTGCGCCCTTGCTGGATCAGCGCGATTTCCTCGACGACCAGCTCCAGCGTGGTGTGGTCCACCACCAGGTGATGGTTCGCCAGCTGCAGGAGCCAGCGGCCGTTGTCAGCGTCGTGGGCCGCGATCGCCCTCAGCATCGGCGCCTTGCGCACGTCGATGCGGTAGTACGCGGGGTCGACGTGGGCATCGAGCCGCGCTGTCGCGTTCGCGCCGCCCGGCCCGGCATCGGCCAGCCACTGGAGTTCGAGCACGGCCTTGCGATGCACCACCTGCATCGGTTCAGGAAGGTCTTCCCACATCACGGCCGTTCGCAGGATGTCGTGGCGCGCGATCACTTCGTTGAAGCTGGCGACGAAATGCTCGAGCCTTTCGCGGCTTTCGAAGCTCAGGCGGTTCAGCGTGATGTATGCGTCGCCCTCGGCCTGCAGTTGGTGGTGGAAGAGCATCCCCTCCTGCATCGGCACCAGCGGGTAGATGTCCTGGATGTTGGTCGCCCCGCCCGGCACCGCCGCCTCGATGCGCGCGATCTGCCATGCATCCAGGGTCGCCAGCGTCAACATCTCCGGCTGGATCGCCCGGCAATCCGCCGGAATGCCGTTGGGCGGAACGGCCAGCTCCTGCCGCGCAGGCTCCGACACCAGCGCCTGCGCGAAGGCGTCGAGCTGGGGCTGCTGGAACAGCGTGCGCACCTGCGTCGACCAGCCCTGGGCGCGCATGCGCTCCAGCAGTCGCAGCGCCAGCAGCGAATGGCCGCCGAGCTCGAAGAAGTTGTCGTTGCGCCCCACGCGCGCCACGCCCAGCACCTCGGCCCAGATGGCGGCCAGCTTTTCTTCCACCTCGCCTGCGGGCGCCTCGTAGGCGCGCTCGCTCGTGAACTCCGGCGCCGGCAGGGCCTTGCGGTCCACCTTGCCGTTCGTGTTCAGCGGCAGTGCGTCGAGCACCACCAGCGCCGCGGGCACCATGTAGTCGGGCAGCTTCTGGCCGAGCTTCTGCCGAAGCTGTGTCGTGTCGATGTCGTGCCCCGACACGTAGCCCACGAGCCGCGTGCCCGTCGGGCCTTCGTCGGCGATGACCACCGCTTCCCTCACCTCTGACTGCGCCTGCAGCTGTGCCTCGATCTCCCCCAGCTCGATGCGGAAGCCCCGCACCTTCACCTGGTGGTCTATGCGGCCCAGGTACTCCAGCTGGCCTTCGTTGCTCCAGCGCACCAGGTCGCCTGTGCGGTACAGGCGCTCTCCGCCTTCCGTCGCAATGAAGCGCTCCGATGTCAGGCCCGCCCTGTTCAGGTAGCCGCGAGCCAGTCCGGCGCCCGAGACGTACAGCTCGCCCGCCACGCCCACCGGTACCGGGTTGAGTTGCCCATCGAGCACGCGCAGTCCGAGGTCGGGGATGGCAAGGCCGACCGGACTGCGCTGCTGGCTCAGGTCCGCCGCCGTGATCCGCTTGTATGTCACATGCACCGTGGTCTCGGTGATGCCGTACATGTTGATCAGCTGCGGGCTGTCGTCGCCGTGGTGCTCGATCCATTGGCGCAGGCGCTGCGGGTCGAGTGCTTCGCCACCGAAGATCACCACGCGCAGAGACAGAGGGTCTTGGTAGGCCTGCGGCAGGCTGATCAATTGGCCGAAGGCCGAAGGCGTCTGGTTGAGCACCGTCACCTTCTGCGCCTGCAGCAGCTGCAGGAAGTCCTCGGGCGAGCGGCTGACCCAAAACGGCACGATGACCAGCTTGCCGCCGGTGCACAGCGCGCCGAAGATCTCCCACACGGAGAAGTCGAAGGCGTAGGAGTGGAACATCGTCCAGACATCACCCGGACCGAAATGGAACCATGTGTCGGTGGCGCCGAGCAGCCGGCTCACGTTGCGGTGGCACAGCTGCGCGCCCTTGGGCCGGCCGGTGGAGCCGGAGGTGTAGATCACGTAGGCGAGGTTCTCTCCGTGCAGGTCGATATCGGGGTTGCTCTCCGGCTCGGTGGACAGATCGAGCGTGTCCAGTGCCAGGACTTCAAGTGCCTCGGTGCCCGGCACCTGCAGGTGGCTTTGCGTGAGCAGCAGCGCGATGCCGCTGTCACGCACCATGTAGGCCAGCCGGTCTGCGGGGTACTCCGGGTCCAGCGGCACGTAGGCGCCTCCGGCCTTCAGGATCGCCAGGATGCCCACCACCATCTCGATGGAGCGCTCCACCGCGATGCCTACCTTCGTCTCGGGCTTCACGCCCAGGGCGATCAACCGGTGTGCAAGGCGGTTGGCCTGCACGTTGAGTTCGCCGTAGCTCACGGTCTGATCGCCGAAGCACAGTGCGGGTGCTTCGGGGCGCGCGCGCACTTGCCGTTCGATCAACCGATGGATCGGTTCGCCCGCTTCGGCTGCCTGCCTGCACGCGCCCCACGATGCCAGTTGCGCGCGTTCGGCTTCACCCAGCAGCGCCACCTCGCCCACCGCCTGTTCGGGGTGGTCCGCCAGCGCCTGCAGCACCGCCAGGTAGTGGTCCGCCATGCGCTCGATCGTCGAGGCCTCGAACAGCTCCGCCGCATAGCTGAACGTCGCATGCAGCCGACCGTCAGGGCTCTCGTCGGTGACCAGCATCAGATCGAACTGCGCGGTCTGCGCTCCCAGGCCATAGGGTTCCAACGCGAGTCCCGGCAGCCCATTCAGTCCCGAGAAATCTCCGCGCTGATGATTGAACAGCACCTGGAACAACGGCTGGATGCCCGGCACACGCTCCGGCTGCAGCGCCTCGACCAATTGCTCGAACGGCAGGTCCTGATGCATCTGCGCACCCAGTGCCGCTTCGTGCGTCCGCGCCAGCACCTGCAGCAGGCTGGCGCGGCTGTCCACCACCGCGCGCAGCACCTGCGTGTTGACGAAAAAACCGACGACGCCTTCGGTCTCCATGCGATGGCGATTCGCGATCGGCACGCCCACGCGAATGTCTTCCTGGCCGCTGTAGCGTCCCAGCAGCACCTGGAAGCCGGCCAGCAGCACCATGAACAGCGTGCCCTCCTGATGCCGAGCCCGCTTCTGCAGGCCCTGAACCAGCGACGCGGGCAATTCGAACCGCTGGGTGGCCGCGCCGTACCGGCCATCGGGCCTGCGGGCGTGGTCGAGCGGCAGTTGCAGCACCGGCTGCGTCCCGCCGAGCTGCGTCTTCCAGTAGGCGAGCTGGCGCTCCTGCTCGCCAGCCTCCAGCCAGTGCCGCTGCCACACCGCGTAGTCGGCATACTGGATCGGCATCGGCTGCAACACCACGGCTTCGCGCTGCACGCAGGCGCGGTACTGCGCCACGAACTCGTCCACGATGATCTGCAGCGAGCCGCCGTCCGAGACGATGTGGTGCATCACCAGCACCAGCACGTGCGTTTCGGGCGCTAGGCGGATCAGCGCCACCCTCATCAGCGGTCCCTGCGTCAGGTCGAAGGGCGTGTTGCCGATGCGTTGTGCCGCTTCGCGGGCCATGGCCTCGCGAGCGTCGGCGTCCGCCAGGCTCAGGTCCAGCAGCGAGAAGTCGAGTTGGCCGTCCTCGCGGATCACCTGCTCGGCAAGTCCGTCGGCATCGGCGCGAAACACCGTGCGCAACGATTCGTGGCGTGCCACCAATGCCTCGAAGCTGGTGCGCACCGCGTCCACGTCCAGCGCTCCCGTGAGCTTGAGTGCATCGCTGATGTGATAGGCCGTGCTCTGCGGATCGAGCTGCCACAGGAACCACTGGCGCAACTGCGCGTAGGAGACATGGCAGCGGTCCTGCGCGGCGTCTTCGCGCGGCAGGATCGGAAACTGGTCGAGCGTCAGGCCCTTGGAACGGATGCCCTCGTACACCACGCGGCGCTGCTCGGCCGGCAACCGGGAGAAGCGCTCGGCGATGCGGCGGGCTGCGGTGGTTTCCATCAAACGGTCTCCATGCTGTCGATCAGCGAATCGATTTCTGAAAGGGCCTGGACCACGGGGCTGTCCCGGAGGGCCCCGGCGATCCGGGCAGCCATGGCGGCCAGGGTCGGGTGCTGGAAGACGTCGCGGATCGTGAGTTCGCTGTGCATGGCGGCATGCAGGCGCGCCACGAGCCGCGCGGACAGCAGCGAATGGCCGCCGAGTTCGAAGAAGTTGTCGTTGCGGCCCACGCGCTGCACGCCCAGCACTTCCGCCCAGATCGCGGCCAGCTTCTCTTCCGTCTCTCCCAGTGGCGTTTCATATGAGTTGCCCGCCGAGAACTCCGGTGCCGGCAGCGCCTTGCGGTCCACCTTGCCGTTCGTGTTCAGCGGCAGTGCATCGAGCACCACCAGCACGCTCGGCACCATGTAGTCGGGCAATGCTTCGCCCAGGCGTTCGCGCAGTGCCGTCGTGTCGAGGTCTTGCCCTGACACGTAGCCCACGAGCCGCGTGCCCGTCGGTCCCTCGTTCGCAATGACGACCGCTTCCCTCACCTCGGGCTGCGCCAGCAGCTGCGACTCGATCTCACCTTCACCTGGTGGTCGAGGCGGCCCAGGTACTCCAATTGGCCCTCGTTGCTCCAGCGCACCAGGTCACCGGTGCGGTACAGCCGCTCTCCGCCTTCCGCCGCAACGAAGCGCTCGGCCGTCAGGCCTTCGCGGTTCAGGTAGCCGCGCGCGAGCCCGGCGCCCGAGACATACAGCTCGCCCGCCACGCCCACCGGCACCGGGTTGAGTTGCCCATCGAGCACGCGCAGTCCGAGGTCGGGGATGGCAAGACCGACCGGACTGCGCTGCTGGCCCAGGTCCTCGGCGGTGATGCGCTTGTAGGTCACGTGCACCGTGGTCTCGGTGATGCCGTACATGTTGATCAGTTGCGGGCTATCGTCGCCGTGGTGCTCAATCCATTGGCGCAGGCGCTGCGGGTCGAGTGCTTCGCCACCGAAGATCACCACGCGCAGAGACAGAGGGTCTTGGTAGGCCTGCGGCAGGCTGATCAATTGGCCGAAGGNATCCATTGGCGCAGGCGCTGCGGGTCGAGTGCTTCGCCACCGAAGATCACCACGCGCAGAGACAGAGGGTCTTGGTAGGCCTGCGGCAGGCTGATCAATTGGCCGAAGGCCGAAGGCGTCTGGTTGAGCACCGTCACCTTCTGCGCCTGCAGCAGCTGCAGGAAGTCCTCGGGCGAGCGGCTGACCCAGAACGGCACGATGACCAGCTTGCCGCCGGTGCACAGCGCGCCGAAGATCTCCCACACGGAGAAGTCGAAGGCGTAGGAGTGGAACATCGTCCAGACATCACCCGGACCGAANACCAGCTTGCCGCCGGTGCACAGCGCGCCGAAGATCTCCCACACGGAGAAGTCGAAGGCGTAGGAGTGGAACATCGTCCAGACATCACCCGGACCGAAGTGGAACCATGCGTCGGTGGCGTCGAGCAGCCGTGTCACGTTGCGGTGGCACAGCTGCGCGCCCTTGGGACGGCCGGTTGAGCCGGAGGTGTAGATGACGTAGGCGAGGTTCTCGCCGCGCAGGTCGATATCGGGATTGGTATCGGGTTCCGCACTAACGTCGAGGGTGTCGAGCGCCAGCACCTGCAGCGCCTCGGTGCCCGGCACCTGCAGGTGGCTCTGCGTGAACAGCAGCGCGATGCCGCTGTCCTGAACCATGTAGGCCAGCCGGTCCGCGGGGTACTCCGGGTCCAGCGGCACGTAGGCGCCTCCGGCCTTCAGGATCGNAGGGCCAGGACTTCAAATGCGTCGGTGCCCGGCACCTGCAGGTGGCTCTGCGTGAACAGCAGCGCGATGCCGCTGTCCTGAACCATGTAGGCCAGCCGGTCCGCGGGGTACTCCGGGTCCAGCGGCACGTAGGCGCCTCCGGCCTTCAGGATCGCCAGGATGCCCACCACCATCTCGATGGAGCGTTCCACCGCGATGCCCACCTTCGTCTCGGGCTTCACGCCCAGGACGATCAGCCGGTGTGCAAGGCGGTTGGCCTGCGCGTTGAGTTCGCCRTAGCTCACGGTCCGATCGCCGAAGCACAGCGCCGGCGCCTCGGGGCGCGCANGATGGAGCGTTCCACCGCGATGCCCACCTTCGTCTCGGGCTTCACGCCCAGGACGATCAGCCGGTGTGCAAGGCGGTTGGCCTGCGCGTTGAGTTCGCCGTAGCTCACGGTCTGATCGCCGAAGCACAGCGCCGGCGCCTCGGGGCGCGCGCGGACCTGCTTCTCGATCAGCCGATGGATCGGCTCGCCCGCTTCGGCTGCCTGCCCGCAGGCACCCCACGATGCCAGTTGTGCGCGCTCGGCTTCACCCAGCAGCGCCACCTCGCCCACCGTCTGCTCGGGGTGGTCGGCCAAGGCAGTCAGCACAGCGAGGTAATGGCCCGCCATGCGCTCCATGGTCCGCGCCTCGAACAGCTCCGCCGCATAGCGCAGGCTCGCGCACACGCGGCCATCGGCGTCCTCTGTGGTTTCCAGCGTCAGTTCGAACTGCGCCGCCTGCGTCCCAAGGTCGCACTCGGTCAACGTCAGGCCGGGCATGCCCTGCAGCGCAGCAGCGTCACCCCGCTGATGGTTGAACAGCACCTGGAACAGCGGGTTCGCGCCAGGAACGCGTTCCGGCTGCAGCGCTTCCACCAGTTGCTCGAAAGGCAGGTCCTGATGCGCCTGCGCGCCGAGGGCCGCGTCTTTCGCGCGGGCCAGCACCTGCGACAGGCTTTCGCGGCCGTCCAGCACCTTGCGCAGCACCTGCGTGTTGACGAAGAAGCCGATGACGTTCTCGGTCTCCGCCCGGTGCCGGTTGGCAATGGGCACGCCCACACGAACGTCCGGCTCGCCGGTGTAGCGGTTCAGCAGCACCTGGAAGCCTGCGAGCAGGCCCATGAACAGCGTCGCGCCCTGGGCCTGCAAGCGCTTGTGCAGCTTGCGAACCAGATCGTTCGGCAGTTCGAAGCCGTGCCGTACCGCGGTGTAGCGGCCATCCGCGTTGCGTGCGCGGTCGGCGGGCAGTTGCAGCACGGGCTGACCGGTGCCGAGGTGCTGCTTCCAGTACGCCAGCTGGCGCTCGCGCTCGCCGGCCTCCAGCCAGTCGCGCTGCCATGCGGCGTAGTCGGCGTACTGGATCGGCAGTGGCGGCAGTGCTGCGGTCGCGCCTTGCAGGTGCGCGCCGTACTGGGCGACGAACTCGTCGACCACGACCTGCATCGACCAGCCGTCGGACACGATGTGGTGCATCACCACGACGAGCATGTGTTCCTCAGGGGCCAGGCGGATCAGGCCGACACGCAGCAGCGGGCCTTCAGCCAGGTCGAAGGGCGTGTGGCTCAGGCGCGAGGCTTCTTCGTTGCTGCGCGCTTCGCGTTCTTGCTCGTTGCGCAACGCCGAGAGATCGACCACCGCGATGTCGAGCGCAGCGGCTTCGCGGATCACCTGCTCGGCCAGGCCTTGCGCGTCGGTGCGGAACACGGTGCGCAGCGACTCGTGGCGCTGCACCAGCGCATCGAAGCTCGCGCGCACGGCGCTCACGTCGAGCGGGCCCGCCAGCTTCAGCGCGCCGCTGATGTGGTACGCCGTGCTCTGCGGGTCGAGCTGCCACAGGAACCATTGGCGCATCTGCGCATGGGACAGCGCCAGCGTGCCGGCACGCTGCGCCGCCGTCAGCACGGGGATCGCTTGCGTTTCCGAAGGCTGGCCGCCCTGCACGGCGCGCGCGATGCGCGACAGGCTCTGGTGTTCGAACACCTGACGCGGGTTCAGCGGCACGCCGGCCCTGGCCGCGCGCGCGGTCACCTTGAGGCTCAGGATGGAATCGCCGCCGAGCTCGAAGAAGTTGTCATGGCGGCCGACGCGGGCCACGCCCAACACGTCGGCCCAGATGACGGCAAGGGCCTGCTCGACTTCGCCCTGAGGCGCTTCGTACGCCCTGTCGCTGTTGAACTCGGGCGCGGGCAGCGCCTTGCGATCGACCTTGCCATTGGCATTCAGCGGCAGCGCATCGAGCACCATCAGCACGCTGGGCACCATGTAGTCGGGCAACGCTTCACCCAGGCGCTCGCGCAATGCCGCCGTGTCGATGCCTTGGCCCGATACGTAAGCGACCAGCCTTGCGCCCGAGGGGCCTTCGTTCGCGACGACCACCGCCTCCCGCACCTCGGGCTGCGCCTGCAGCTGCGCCTCGATCTCTCCCAGCTCGATGCGGAAGCCCCGCACCTTCACCTGGTGGTCGATGCGCCCCAGGTACTCCAGTTGGCCTTCGTTGCTCCAGCGCACCAGGTCGCCGGTGCGGTACAGCCTGTTGCCGTTGTCGGTGGCAACGAAGCGCTCGGCCGTCAGGCCGGCTCGGTTCTTCGTTGCTCCAGCGCACCAGGTCGCCGGTGCGGTACAGCCTGTTGCCGTTGTCGGTGGCAACGAAGCGCTCGGCCGTCAGGCCGGCTCGGTTCAGGTAGCCCCGTGCGAGGTGGATGCCACCCAGGTACAGCTCGCCTGCCACGCCCACCGGGACTTCGTTCAGGCTCGCGTCCAGCACATGCGCCTGCGTGTCGCTGATCGGCCGTCCTATCGGCACCTGCGTGCTGCCGTCGTCGCGGCACGTCCACTGGGTGACGTGGATGGTGGTTTCTGTGGGGCCGTACAGGTTCTGCAGCGTGGCGCCGCCCAGGCGCTGCAGCGCTTCCTTCTGCGTGGCTGCGGGCATGGCCTCGCCGCCGCAGATGATGTGCTTCAACTTGGTCGTCGCTTCGATGCTCTCGTAGGCCAGGAAGGCCTGCAGCATCGAGGGCACGAAGTTCAGCGTCGTGATCTGGTGCTTCCGGATCAGTTCGACCAGGCGCACCGGGTCGCGGTGGTCGCCGGGGTTGGCGATGACCAGCCGGGCGCCCGAGGTCAGCGGCCAGAACATCTCCCAGACGGACACGTCGAAGCCGANNNNCCATGCAGCTGAAGAGTGCTGCATGGCGGATGGCGGCCCCCTTGGGGCGGCCGGTGGAACCGGAGGTGTAGATGACGTAGGCGAGGTGTTCGCCGTGCAAAGGAACTTGCGGGTCGCTCTCGGATTCGGCAGCGGTATCGAGCGTGTCGAGTTCGAGCACCTGGAGTGCTTCGGTGCCGGGGACCAACGAACGCAGATGGCGCTGGGTGAGCAGCAGCGAAAGGCCGCTGTCCCCGACCATGTAGGCCAGGCGCTCTGCGGGGTACTCAGGGTCCAGGGGCACGTAGGCACCACCGGCCTTGAGCACGGCGAGGATGCCCACCAGCATCTCGGTGGAGCGCTCCGCGCAGATCCCGACCAACGTGTCCTGTCGTACACCCAAGGCGATCAGGCGATGCGCCAGCCGGTTCGCACGGGCGTTGAGTTCGGCATAGCTCAGCGCCTCGTCACCGAAGACCAGCGCGGGTGCCGAAGGCTTCAGCCTCGCATGCGCCTCGATCTGCCGGTGCACGGGCTGTGCGCCTTCGTGGCGATGCGTGTTCCCGCTCCACGCCGACAGCTGCGCGCGCTCTGCCGCACTCACCAGTGCCACGTCGCCCACCGCCAGTTCGGGCTGCCAGGCCAGCGCCTGCAGCACCGCCACATAGTGCCCAGCCATCCGTTCGACCGTCTCACGATCGAACAACTCGTCCGCATACAGGAAGCTCGCCTCGACCCGTCCGTCCTCGAACTCCATCGTCTGCAGCGTCAGTTCGAACTGCGCGTCTTCTTCCTCGAAGTCCAGCCGCTCGACCGACACGCCCGGCCACTCGGCCAGCGAACGGTGGTCGCGCCGCACGTGGTTGAACATCACCTGGAACAGCGGGTTCGCGCTCAAGCTTCGTTCCGGCCGCAGCGCGCCGACCAGCTGTTCGAACGGCAGGTCCTGGTGGGTCTGCGCGCCGATGGCCGTGTCGCGCGTCTGCACCAGCAGCTGCGCCAGCGTCGTCCTTGCATCGATCTGCGAGCGCAGCACCTGCGTGTTGACGAAAAAGCCCACCACGCCCGCCGTGTCCGCGCGGTTTCGGTTGGCAATGGGCACGCCCACGCGCGCATCGGTCTGCCCCGTGTGCCGGAACAGCAATGCGTTGAAGCCCGCGAGCAGGGCCATGAACAGCGTCGCGCCTTCGGACGCCGCGGATTGGCGCAGGCGGGCAAGCGTGTCGCCGGGCAAGGCGACGGTGACGCGCGCCGAGCCGTAGCGGCCGTCGGCGTTGCGCGGTCGGTCGGTGTGCAGCGAGATCACCGGCTGCCCGGTGCCCAGCTGGTCGCGCCACCAGGCGAGCTGCCGTTCACCCTCGCCGCCGTCGAGCCACTGGTTCTGCCACACGGTGTAGTCGGCGTATTGGACAGGCAGCGCAGGCAGCGCCGCGGCCTGGCCATGCACGCGCGCGGCATACAGCGCGGCCAGTTCGTCGAGCGTGAGCTGCACCGACCACCCGTCCGACACGATGTGGTGCATCACCACCAGCAAGCGATGCGTTCGCGCATCCGTCTTCAGCAGCACGGCGCGCATCAGCGGGCCGTGCGTGAGGTCGAAGGGCTCGGCGCGAATGCGGTGCTCCTCGCGCCGGATCGCGGCGTCGCGCGCGTTGGCGTCGAGCGTGCTCAGGTCGATGCAGGGCAACGCGACCTCCACCGCTTCCTGGATGACCTGCTCGGCCTCGCCGTCTCCCGCCTCGCGGAACACGGCGCGCAGCGATTCGTGGCGGTCGACCAGCGCCTGCACGCTCGCGCGCAGGGCGTCGGTGTCGAGCTGCCCGCCGAGCACGAGGCCGCCGCTCAGGTGGTAGGCCGTGCGGCCCGGGTCCAGCTTCCACAGGAACCACTGCCTGCGCTGAGCGAAGGACAGCGGCGCGCGGTCGCGGTGCGGGCGCGGGGGGATGGCGCTCGTGCCGGTCTGCTGCTGCATGCCGGCGCTTGCGCCGCGCAATCGTTCCTTCAGCCTGGCGCGCTGTTCCGCGCTCAGGCTGGCGCGGCGCTCGGAGATGTCGTGGAGTTCTGGCATGGCGGGTTCTTCAGGCGGTGGCGGGCAGGCGATCCGTGGCCGCGTCGACGGCATCGGCCATGTCGGCGTTCTCGATCTCTTCGATCAGGCGGGTTTCGAGCAGCAAGGCCAGGTCGGCGATGGTGGGCGCCTTGAAGAAGGCGGCCGGATGCAGTTCGATGTCGTAGGCCTTGCGCACGCGCGCCAGGATCTGGATGGCCAGCAGCGAGTCGCCGCCCAGCTCGAACAGGTTGTCGTTCACGCCGATGGCGGTGATGCCCAGCATGTCCTGCCACACGGCGGCCAGGCCGGTCTCGAGATCTCCCTCGGGCGCGACATAGGGCGTGTCGAGCGCGGGGCGCGGGTGGTTGCGGCGCGTGGCGCGCGCGGCGTGGGCCAGGGGGCCGTTCTCGATGAGCGCCAGCATGCCGCTGTCGAGTTCGCCGAGCCGCTGCGCGAGGTCGGTCGTCGAGATCACGACCTGCGCATGCGCCGGGCCGTTGACGATGCGCTCCAGCACCAGCGCGCCTTCGGGGCCGTCCATGCCCACGCCCTCCGGCAGCACCATGCCCGCGGCCATGCCCAGGTCGCGCCAGGCGTCCCAGTTGACCGAGAAGACCGCGTGGCCGGCGCTGCGCCGCGCCTGTGCGGCCAGTGCGTCGAGGTAGGCGTTGGCGGCGGCGTAGTCGCTCATGCCCAGGCCGCCGGCCATGCTGGAGATCGACGAACAGAGGAGCACGAAATCGAGCGGCTCGCCGCGCAATGCCTCCAGCAGGATTTGCGTGCCGCGCAGCTTGGGCGCGAACACGGCCTCGACCATGGCGCGCGTGCGCTGGCCGATCATGCCGCTGCTGGCATGGCCCGCCGCGTGGATCACACCGTGGATGGCGCCGAAGCGCTGCCGGGCCTGCGCGGCCGCAACCTGCATCTGCGCGGCGTCGGCCACGTCCGCCGACAGCACGAGCACTTCGCCGCCCAGGGCTTCGAGTTCAAGCAGTTGCAGCAGCTTCTGGCGAAGGGCCGCTGGCTGCTCGGGCGAGGCCGCGAGCGACTCCCACGCGCCGCGCTCGGGCAGCGGCGAGCGGCCGAGCAGCACCAGCCCGGCCTGCCACGACCTGGCGAGATGCCGCGCCACCGACAGGCCCACGCCGCCCAGGCCACCGGTGATCAGGTAGACACCGTGCGTGCGCAGGCGCTGTTGCGGCCCGGCGCCCTGCGCCGGCAGCGCCAGCGGCTCGTAGCCCTTGACCCAGCGGTGCGGCCCGCGATAGGCCACGAGCGGCTCGTCGCGCGCGGCAGGCGCGTCCGCCGCAAGCTGCTCCACCAGCCATGCCTCGGCCCGGCTGGCGGCTGCGGGCAGCACCACGTCGACGACGCGGCAGCCGATGTGCGGATACTCCTGTCCGATCACCTTGGCGAGGCTGAACAGCGTGGCCTTCTCGGGACACAGCGGCTCCAGGCCCGAGACGTCTTCCATCCGGTTGGTGACGACCTGCAGCGACAGCTTGCGCTCGCGCCCGCCCGCCGTGCTGTCCAGCGCCTGCGCCACGGCCAGCAGGCTGAAGAAGCCGCGCTCCAGCAGCTCGCTCGACGAGGAAGGCGCAGCGAACTCGCCGTCCACGCCCCACAGGTGATGGATGTTCGACACCGGGCCGATTTCGGCCTGCACCTTGCGCAGCAGCTGCTCGTGGTCGGCGCGCTCGCCAGGGCGCACGGCGTAGTGGCGCGGGCCGATCTCGACGAAGCCCGGGCCCTGCTCCACCCACACGACGGGATGCGCATCGGCGCTTTCGCGCAGGTGGCGGACCAGGTGATCGGCAAGGCCGCCTGCTTCACCGAACACCAGCGTGCAGGTGCCGTCCGGTGCGGGGCTGCGCACGGCGTGCAGCGGCTCGGTGCGCTTCCAGGTCGGCACGTAGAACGCGTCGGCTGCCGGATTCGAAAGCCTGGAGTTGGCGCCGCCCTCGAAGGTGCCCGCCTCCACCCAGTACGACTGGCGCTGGAACGGATAGCTCGGCAGCGGCACCTGGCGGCGCGGCTGGCCGGCGCGGCAGGCGGCCCAGTCGATCTCGACGCCGGCGCACCAGAGCGCACCGGTCACGCTGGCCAGCTGCCGCTCGTTGCGGGCCTGTTGCTGCGGATGCGCCTGGCTCGACCAGATGCCCACGGCCGAATCGGCTCGCGGATGCTGCCGCGCCAGGCCGGCCAGCGTTTCGCCGGGGCCCACCTCGAGCACGACGCGCCCCTGCACGCGCAGCAGCGCGGCCAGCCCGTCGGCGAAGCGCACCGTGCCGCGCAGATGGCGGCCCCAGTAGGCCGGGTCGGTGGCCTGCGCGGCGGTGATCGGCTCGCCCGTGACGTTGGAGATGAACGGAATGCGCGGCGCATGGCGCGGCACCGAGGCAATCACCTTCTGCAGCTCGGCCACGATCGACTCGGTCATGGCCGAATGCGACGCGATGGCGACATGCAGGCGGCGCGGCAGGAGGCCGCTTGCGAGCAGCTGCTTCTCGGCCGCCTCGATAGCCTGCAGCGGCCCCGAAAGCACGCAGAGCTGCTCGCCGTTGACCGCGGCGATGTCGCAGCCGGCGCCGAGGAACGGCTTCAGCCCGGCTTCGCTCAGCGCGATGGCCGTCATCGCCCCGGCGGGCATCGACTGCATGAGGCGACCGCGCGCGGCGACGATGCGCAGCGCGTCTTCGAGGCTGAACACGCCGGCCAGGCAGGCGGCCACGTACTCGCCGAGGCTGTGGCCCAGCATCACGGCGGGCCGCACGCCACGCGCCATCCATGCGCGGGCCATCGCGTACTCGACGATGAACAGCGCCGGCTGCGTGTACTCGATGCACGAGAGCTTCTCGTCGGCCGCGGCCTCCGCGCCGGCCGCGGGGTACAGCAGCTGGCGCAGGTCCATCCCCATGGCGTCGTTCAGCAAGGCGCAGCAGCGGTCGACCTCGCCGCGGAATACCGGGTCGTCGCGGTACAGCGCCGTGCCCATGTTCGCGTGCTGCGTGCCGCCGCCGGGGAACAGGAAGGCGAGCTCGGGCGCGGTGGCCGGCGCGCGCATCACCTGCTCGAAACCGCCTTCGGGCGAGAGCAGCGCCTGCGCGCCCATCGCATGGCCGTTGGCGACGATGGCGGCGCGCAGCGGCATCGCGCGGCGGCCGCTTTGCAGCGTGTGCGCGATGTCCGCGAGCGATTGATCGGCGGATGCTTCGAGATGAGCGCCCAGCCGCTGGCCGGCCTCCTGCAGCGCGGCGGCGTTCTGCGCCGACAGCCGCAGCACCTGCCAGCCGGAAGAGCTTGCGGCAGGCTTCGCGGCCGGTGCCTCTTCGAGCACCACGTGCACGTTGGTGCCGCCGATGCCGAACGAGCTCACGCCGGCACGGCGTGGCATGGGGCCGGCGGGCCAGGGCTTCGTCGCGGCGTTGACGTAGAACGGGCTGGCCGCGAAATCGATCTGCGGATTCGGCCGCTCGAAGTGCAGGCTGGCCGGCAGCGTGCGGTGCTTCAACGCCATCGCCGCCTTGATGAGGCCGGTGACGCCGGCGGCCGCATCGAGGTGGCCGATGTTGGTTTTCACGGAGCCGACGGCGCAGTAGTTCGTGCGGTCGGAGCCGGCCTGGAAGGCCTGCGTCAGCGCGGCCATCTCGATCGGGTCGCCGAGCACCGTGCCCGTGCCATGTGCCTCGACGTAGCCCACCGATGCGGCGCTCACGCCCGCGATCAGCTGCGCCGCGCGGACGACCTCGGCCTGGCCGTTCACGCTGGGAGCGGTGAAGCCGACCTTGTCGGCACCGTCGTTGTTGGCGGCGCTGCCCTTGATGACGGCGTGGATGGTGTCGCCGTCGCGCAGCGCGTCGTCCAGGCGCTTGAGCACCACGATGCCGGCGCCGCTGCCGATCACCGTGCCGGCGGCCTTCTCGTCGAAAGCGCGGCAGTGGCCGTCGGGCGAGAGGATGGCGCCCTCCTGGTAGAGGTAGCCGCCGTCCTGCAGCAGGTTGAGCCACACGCCGCCGGCCAGAGCCATGTCGCAGTCGTAGCCCAGCAGCGCCTGGCAGGCGGTGTGCACCGCAGCCAGAGATGTCGAGCACGCGGTCTGCACGGTCACGGCGGGGCCGCGCAGGTCGAGTTTGTAGGCCACGCGGGTGCACAGCGAGCCGCCGGAGTTGCCGCTCATGAGGCCCAGCAGGTCGGCGATGCCGCGGCCATCGCCCAGGCCGAATGCGGGCAGCAGGTGCCGCATCAGGTACAGGTTGGGGCCTTCGCCCGCATACACGCCGACCTTGCCCGGCCAGCGCTGCGCGTCGCAGCCTGCGTGCTCGAGCGCGGCCCATGCGCATTCCAGGAAGATGCGCTGCTGCGGGTCGAGGTACTCGGCCTCGCGCGGCGAGTAGCCGAAGAAGCCGGCGTCGAACTGGTCGAAGCCCTTGAACCGGGTGCCTGACTTCACATAGGCCGGGTCGTCGAGCAGTTCCTGCGGGACACCTTGCGCGCGCAGCTGCTCGTCGGTGAAGCTGTCCACGGACTCCACGCCGTCGCGGATGTTGCGCCAGAGCGCATCGACATCGTCGGCACCGGGGAAGCGGCCCGCCATGCCGACGATGGCGATCTCGATGCCGGTCGCACCGGGTTGTTCAGGGTGGTCCGGCTGTTCGTCGAGGGTGTGCATCAGTTGACTCTTTCCGCGGATTGGCGGCGTTGAAGCAAGGCGGCGCGCTGGCGCAATGCACGGTCGTCTCCGGCCGTGGGCGAGGACGCGGGCGCGGCGGCGCCGCGTGCCATCCACCGGGCCAGCGAACCGACCGTGGGGTACTTGAAAAGATGAACCAGCGGGACCGCGGTGCGCAGCCTGTCTTCGAGCAGGCGGTGCACGCGGACCAGCAGCAGCGAGTGCCCGCCGAGGTCGAAGAAGTTGTCGTGGATGCCGACCTTCTCGACCTGCAGGACTTCGGCCCAGATGGCGGCTAGGGTTTCGGCGATGTGGCCCTGGGGCGCTTCATACGCCCTGTCGCTGGTGAACTCGGGCGCAGGCAGCGCCTTGCGGTCGACCTTGCCGTTGGCATTCAGCGGCAGCGCATCGAGCACCATCAGCACGCCGGGCACCATGTAGTCGGGCAATGCTTCACCCAGGCGCTCGCGCAGTGCCGCCGTGTCGATGCCTTGGCCCGATACGTAAGCGACCAGCCTTGCACCCGAGGGGCCTTCGTTCGCCACGACCACCGCCTCCCGCACCTCGGGCTGCGCCTGCAGCTGCGCCTCGATCTCCCCCAGCTCGATGCGGAAGCCCCGCACCTTCACCTGGTGGTCGATGCGACCCAGGTACTCCAGCTGGCCTTCGTTGCTCCAGCGCACCAGGTCGCCGGTGCGGTACAGCCTGTTGCCGTTGTCGGTGGCAACGAAGCGCTCGGCCGTCAGGCCGGCTCGGTTCAGGTAGNTCGTTGCTCCAGCGCACCAGGTCGCCGGTGCGGTACAGCCTGTTGCCGTTGTCGGTGGCAACGAAGCGCTCGGCCGTCAGGCCGGCTCGGTTCAGGTAACCCCGTGCGAGGTGGATGCCGCCCAGGTACAGCTCGCCTGCCACGCCCACCGGCACTTCGTTCAGGCTCGCGTCCAGCACATGCGCCTGCGTGTCGCTGATCGGCCGTCCGATCGGCACCTGCGTGCTGCCGTCGTCGCGGCACGTCCACTGGGTGACGTGGATGGTGGTCTCCGTTGGACCGTACAGGTTCTGCAGCGTGGCGCCGCCCAGGGGCTGCAGCGCTTCCTTCTGCGTGGCTGCGGGCATGGCCTCGCCGCCGCAGATGATGTGCTTCAACTTGGTCGTCGCTTCGATGCCCTCGTAGGCCAGGAAGGCCTGCAGCATCGAGGGCACGAAGTTCAGCGTCGTGATCTGGTGTTTCCGGATCAGTTCGACAAGGCGCACCGGGTCGCGGTGGTCGCCGGGGTTGGCGATGACCAGCCGGGCGCCCGAGGTCAGCGGCCAGAACATCTCCCAGACGGACACGTCGAAGCCNAGGCGCACCGGGTCGCGGTGGTCGCCGGGGTTGGCGATGACCAGCCGGGCGCCCGAGGTCAGCGGCCAGAACATCTCCCAGACGGACACGTCGAAGCCGAAGGGGGCCTTGTGCAGGACCGTATCGGCGCCTTCGAGCGTGTAGAACGCCTGCATCCAGGCCATGCAGCTGAAGAGTGCTGCATGGCGGATGGCGGCCCCCTTGGGGCGGCCGGTGGAACCGGAGGTGTAGATGACGTAGGCGAGGTGTTCGCCGTGCANCCATGCAGCTGAAGAGTGCTGCATGGCGGATGGCGGCCCCCTTGGGGCGGCCGGTGGAACCGGAGGTGTAGATGACGTAGGCGAGGTGTTCGCCGTGCAGGGGGACCTGAGGATCGGCTTCGGACTCTGAAGAGGTATCGAGCGTGTCGAGTTCGAGCACCTGGAGTGCTTCGGTGCCGGGGACCAACGAACGCAGGTGGCGTTGGGTGAGCAGCAGCAAGAGGCCGCTGTCCTCGACCATGTAGGCGAGGCGCTCTGCGGGGTACTCGGGGTCCAGGGGCACATAGGCGCCACCGGCCTTGAGCACGGCGAGGATGCCCACCAGCATCTCGGTGGAGCGCTCCGCGCAGATCCCGATCAGCACGTCGGGGGCTACGCCCAGCGAGATCAAACGATGAGCCAACCGGTTCGCACGGGCGTTGAGTTCGGCGTAGCTCAGCGCCTCGTCGCCGAAGACCAGCGCGGGTGCCGAGGGCTTCAGCCTCGCATGTGCCTCGATCTGCCGGTGCACGGGCTGTGCGCCTTCGTGGCGGTGCGGGTTCTCGCCCCAGGCCGCCAGCTGTGCGCGCTCGGCGGCACCCACCAGCGCCACGTCACCCACCGCCAGTTCGGGCTGCCAGGCCAGCGCCTGCAGCACCGCCACATAGTGCCCCGCCATCCGCTCGACCGTCTCACGATCGAACAACTCCGCCGCATAGACGAAGCCCAGCGTCAACTTGCCATCGGGCGTCTCGCGCGCTTCGAGCACCAGCTCGAATTGCGCCTCTCCATCGGGCAGCGCGTAGTGCGCCACTTCGAGCCCCGGCAATTGCGCCAGCGCCCGGCAGTCTTCGGCCAGGTGATTGAACATCACCTGGAACAGCGGACTCTGGCCCAGGCTGCGCTGCGGCTGCAGCGCCTCGACCAGTTGCTCGAAAGGCAGGTCCTGGTGCGTCTGCGCGCCCAGCACCGCCTCCCGGGCCTGCGCGACAACCTGCGACAGGCGCATGCGCGCGCCGACCGCGTTGCGCAGCACCAGCGTGTTGACGAAGAAGCCGATGACACTTTCGGCCTCGACCCTGCTGCGGTTGGCGACCGGCGCGCCGACGCGGATGTCCTCGAGCCCGGTATAGCGATGCAGCAGCGCCTGGAACCCGGCCAGCAGCACCATGAAGAGCGTTGCGCCTTCGGACGCCGCGGATTGGCGCAGGCCGGCCAGCAGCGCGGCGGGCACATCGACGCTGTGCCGCGCTGCGCTGTAGCCGATCTGCGCGGTGCGAGGACGGTCGGCCGGCAGTGCAAGCACAGGGTGCTCGTCGCCGAGCTGCTCGCGCCACCAGGCCAGCTGCCGTTCGGCTTCACCAGCGGCCAGCCAGCCGCGCTGCCACACGGCATGGTCCACGTACTGGACGCGCGCGCCGGCACGGCGCTGCGTGTCGCCCCGCAGCCGCGCGGCATAGCCGGCCGCGAGTTCGTCGAGCAGCACCTGCATCGACGCGCTGTCCGAAATGATGTGGTGCATCACCACCACGAGCAGATGCGACGTGTCCGCCAGGCGCACCAGCGCCACGCGCAGCAGCGGCCCCTGCGTCAGGTCGAAGGGCGTGGCGTGAAGGCGCCGCGCTTCCTCGGCGGCGCGCGCTTCGCGTTCGCCGGGCGGGAGGTGGCGCAGGTCGACAAGGCTCAGCAACGGCTCCCACGACGGACTGATCAGCTGTTCGGCGGCGCCGTCCGCGCCGGCGAGGAACACCGTGCGCAGCGACTCGTGGCGCGCGGCGATGTCTTCGAATGCGGCGTGCATCGCGGCGGCGTCCAGCGCGCCCGACAGGCGAAGCGCACCGCTCATGTGGTACGCGGTGCTTTGCGGCGAGAGCCTCCACAGAAACCACTGGCGTTCCTGCGCATGCGACAGCGGCAGCGGCTGCAGCCGGCGCTCGGCGGACAGCGGCTCGATGGCCGCGCCGGTCGCAGCAGAGACCGGGTTCGCATTGCGACTGCGCACTGCATCCGCGCAGGCATTCAGCCGGGGCTGTTCGAACAGGTCGCGAATGCCGAACTCGATGTTCCAGCGCCGCGCGATGCGCGCGGCCGCCTGCACCGCCGCGAGCGAATTGCCGCCCGAAGTGAAGAAGTGAGCGTCGTGCGCCAGCGTGCGCCCTTCGGGCCATCTGAGCACTTCGCGCCAGATGCCTGCCACCGCCTGCGCGACATCGTCGAGCACCGGCGCCTCGGCCGGCACTGGCGCACCGCTGCCGCCGAGCGTGAAGGCCCCATGCTCGTGGATCGCGTAGGCATCGAGGCTGCGCGCCGCGAACCCCGCGCGGCACGCCTGGCGCTGGAGCTTGCCGCTGGAGGTCTTAGGCAGCGCGCCGGGGTTCAGCAGCACCACGGCGGCCGGCGCTTCGCCGAACACTTCGCTCACGGCGGCGCCGAGCACCTCGACGAGCACATGCGGCGCCACCAGCTTCTGCATGCTGCGCGACACCTCGGCCGCCACGCCGATGCCCTCGCCTTGCGGCCCCGCCACCGCGAACGCGGCGACGCGGCCCTTGCGCACGGCCTCGACCTCGGCTTCGATGGTGCGCTCGATGTCCTGCGGGTAGATGTTGTGGCCGCGAACGATGATCAGGTCCTTGATGCGGCCCGTGACGTAGAGCTGCCCGTCGTGCTGGAAGCCGAGGTCGCCGGTGCGCAGCCAGCGCCGGCCTTCATGCTCGGCGAAGGTCTCGCGGGTTTCGGCGGGCTTGCCCCAGTAGCCGGCGCAGATGCTCGGGCCGCCGGCCCAGATCTCTCCGATGCGGCCCGCGCCGAGCGCGGCCAGCGAGGCGGTGTCGGTGATGCGTACTTGGTGGCCTTCAGGCGCGGCGCCGCAGCCGACCAGCAGGGTGCCTTCCGCGTTCTCAACGCCCTCGCCTCTTGCGAGCGCGCTGCTTGAGAAGCTGCGCGCGACCAACCCGCCGCCGCGCTGTCCGCCAGTAACGAACAGGGTCGCCTCGGCCAGGCCGTAGCAGGGGTACGCCGCGCGGGGATCGAAGCCCACGGGCGCGAACCGCTCGATGAATTCAATTTCGGTGTCGGCGCGCACGGGCTCGGCGCCGGTGTAGGCCACGCGCCAGCTCGACAGGTCGAGCCCCGCGATCCGCGAGCCCTTCACGCGGTCGAGGCACAGGCGGTAGGCGAAGTCGGGGCCGCCGCTCAGCGTGGCGCGGTGGCGCGAGATGAGTTCGAGCCAGCGCACCGGGCTTTCGAGGAAGTAGCGCGGCGAGGTCAGCACCAGCGGGATACCGCTGTAGAGCGGCTGCATGAGGCCGCCGATCAGGCCCATGTCGTGATACAGCGGCGCCCACGACACGAACTTGTCGTCCGGCCCGATGCCCATGCCCTCGCGGATGGCGCGCTCGTTGGCCATGAGGTTGCGGTGCGTCACGATCACGCCCTTGGGCGCGGAGGTCGAGCCCGAGGTGTACTGCAGGAATGCGGGGTCGTCCTGCGCGGGCGAGAACGGGGTCCATGCGTCGGCGAGAGCGCCGTCCACCGCGTCCACGGCGATCATCGACGCCTGCGCGAACGACTCTGCGGCACTCTTCATTGCAGCCTGCATCGCCGACGAGGTGAGGATGCAGCGGGCCTGCGAATCGTCCGCGATGCCCGTCAGGCGCGCGAGATGCTGGGGCCGCATGGATTCAGGCGGGAACACGGGCACCGCGATCACGCCGGCATAGAAGCATGCCAGCATGCTCACGGCGTAGTGGTCGTCGTTGTCCAGCATGACGAGGGCGCGGTCGCCTTTCGCAAACTGCTGTTGCAGGCGCGCCGCCAGCGCACGCACGCGCGTCTCGAAGACTGCGTAGCTGACGGGCTTCTCGAAGCAGGCGCCGTTCGCTTCTCCGGCCACCGTGAGCCAGACGTCGTCGGGCCGCGCCTGCGCCAATGCCCGCAGGTGTTCCACGAAGTTCGCGGATTCGGGGTGCCCCTGGTTCGGTGCCACCGCGGTTGTCGTTGTGCGTGCCATCTCGCTCACTTCAGATAGTCGGAAAGGGCGCAGCCGGCGTCGGGCCGGCTGCGTTCGGGCAAGGCGTCATGCAACCGCATGGGGTGCATGCCGTCCTCCGGCCATGGCCTGGCCCACGCGCCGCGCCAATGCATCGAGGAAGGCGGTCTCGCGCTGGCGGATGAAGAAGTGGCCGCCGTCGAACCAGTCGAGCGTGAACGCGTCGCCGGCATGCGCCGACCACGCCTCCATGCGCAGGGCGTCGATGTCGTCCTGGTGGCCCGCGAAGACATGCAGGGGCATTGGCAACGGCGCATTCCCCGCATAGGCGAAGCTTTTGCAGACGCGGTAGTCCGCGCCCAGCGTGTCGAGGGTGATGCGCATCAGCTCGGCGCTGGCGAACACCTCTTCAGGGGTGCCACCCTGCTTGCGCAACTCGGCGGTCAGCGCGGCGTCGTCGTGCGTGTCGGGCAAGCGGCCGGGATCGCGCTGCGACGGCGCCGAACTGCCCGATGCGAACAACGCCCGCGGCAACGGCCGGCCCAGCGCTCGAAGCCGCTGCGCGACGCCGTAGGCCAGCAACGCACCCATGCTGTGGCCGAAGAGCATGAAGCTGCCCTGCATCGCATCGGCCTGTTCGGCGCAGATGCGCGCGACCTGGGCGTCGAAGCTTTCGACGAAGCGCTCGCCCATGCGCATGCCGCGGCCCGGCAGCTCGACGGGCACGATCTCGATCCAGCGCGGCAGCAGGGTCCGCCAACGCAGGTACATCGTTGCGCTGGCGCCCGCGCACGGCAGGCACAGCAGCGACACCCTCGCCGGCACGGCCATCAGAGCGCGGCAGCCTGCGCGGAAGGCGCACCTTCCTGCGCCGCCATCCAGTCGCGCAGCGACTTCGGACGCATGTCGGTCCAATTCTTCTCGACGTAGTCGAGCGCCGTCTTCTTGTCGCCCTTGACGCCGTCGACGGCCACCCAGCCGCTGGGCACGGCCTTCCAATGCGGCCAGATGGAATATTGGTCTTCGTGGTTGACCAGGACGATGAAGGTTTCGTCTTCGCGGTCGAAGCAGCTGGTAGACATGGTGCGTCCTTGTGCGGTTATCGGGGAAGCGGCAGGAAAGCGGGCGGGCAACCGGACCGGCGGGCGGTCGATTGCTGCGCTTCTGATCAACATGACGGTTCGGGAGCGAATCTGTTCACTCCCCCTGGGCGTCGCGCGCGTCAATCGTTGATCAGGTGGCGCATGGCGCCGACGGCTTCGTCAGCCTCGGCGATGAGGCGGTTCACGAGTCCGAGCGCGCAGCCCAGCTGCGCCGCGATGCCGCGCTGCGTGAGGCCTTCGAGGCGGTAGAGCTGGAACGCCACGCGCGTTCTCGCGGGAAGCCGCGACAGCGCCTGCTCGATCAGGCCGACGGCCTGGCGGTCACGCATCAGGCAGTCCGGCGAAGATGGCCCGGGCACGTCCAACGTCTCGACATCGATGTCG
The DNA here is from genome assembly GCF_001426595.1 of Variovorax sp. Root434. NCBI lineage: Bacteria > Pseudomonadati > Pseudomonadota > Betaproteobacteria > Burkholderiales > Comamonadaceae > Variovorax > Variovorax sp. Root434. The sequence continues at coordinate 183,545 of NZ_LMEK01000006.1, read as the reverse complement.
AAGGTGCGGTAGGTGGCCTCGAGCGACTGGCGGCGGCAATGGTCGAGCGCCAGGTTGCGCACCACCTGGCAGCAGTAGCCCATGGGCTTGTCGATCTTGCGGCAGGCGCCGTCGGCGATGCGGAGGTAGGCATCCTGCACCACGTCGTCCGCGAGGTCGGTGGTGCGCACGATCCTGCGGGCAACGTGCCAGAGCTGGGCCCGGTTGGCGACGAAGACATCTCCCAGCGATGACGCGGGCGAAGACATGGGCTGCATATTTAAATAAGAATCATTACTATTTATGAAGAGGCGACACCCAAGATTTGCGATGTGCCCTCACTTCCATAGACGTTTGGGCGCACCAAACAGAGACATCTAAAATCCCGCCCCTTTGCTCGCTTTTCCCGCCGCGTCCCCCTGCCCATGAACATCGTCGTCAACGAAGACCTCAAAGCCTATATCGACCCCCTGACGCCGGAGGAATACGAAGCCCTCGAACGCAGCATCCTCACCGAGGGCTGCCGCGACGCGCTGGTGCTATGGGGCGATGTGCTGGTGGACGGCCACAACCGCTACGGCATCTGCCAGAAGCACGGGCTGCCCTTCCAGACGGTGCAGAACACGCGCTTCAAGAGCATCGACGACGTGCACCTCTGGATGATCGACCAGCACCTGGGCCGACGCAGCATCTCCGACTTCCTGCGCGGCGTGCTCGCGCTGCGCAAGAAGGACATCGTCGATCAGCAACGCACCCGCGCGGTGGCCCAGCCGGCTTCGCCGCCGGACGCCACGCACGATCCGTCCGATCCGCCGTTCGACGTCGATCCGCCCGCCGATGGCGCTCCCATGCCTCCGCCCGCCCCGCTGAACAGCCGCGAAGCCATCGCCCGCGCCGCGCGGCTCAGCAGCAGCCAGGTGGGCATGATCGAGAAGATCCAGAAGCAGGCCGCGCCGGAACTGGTGGCTGCCGTGAAGTCGGGCGTGATCTCGATCAACACCGCGGCCGCGGTCGCCACGCTGCCGGCCGAGGAGCAGGTCTCGGCCGCGAACGCCGGCAAGGACGAACTCAAGCAGGCCGCCAAGCGCGTGCGCGAATCGAAGAAGAAGCCGCGCGAAGAGTCCGCCGAAGCGGATGCGCACGATGCGCCGGACACGGTACAGGCGCTGCAGCAGCGCGTGGCCGAACTCACGGCCGAGAACGAAACCCTGCGCCGGCAGGTGGCCGAACTGCAGGCCCAGCTCGGCCATTGAGCGCATCGGCCTGCACAAGCAGGCCGACGCGTTTTTCTACAGCTGGATCTCGCTGATCTTCGCGCCCGACAGCGAGACGCCGGCTTCCAGCCCGACGTTCGTCATCACGAAGCCCACCACGGGTTGGCGCAGCGTGTTCGTGTCGATGCTGCCGTTGGCCCCGATGGTCGCGAGCGCCACCGTGGCGTCGGCACCTGCCGTCCAGCCCTTGCTGCTGCGGAACTTGTCCAGCGCCGCCTGCGTGGTGAACACGTAGATCACCGCCTTCGACTGCGCACCTGCCTGGAAGCCCACCGATCCGGCGGTGGTGCTGTAGTAGGACTGCGTGCGGCCGTTCACGCGCAACGCGCCCCGGCCATACTCGGCGCCCACGCCCATGCTGGCACCCACCACGGCGGGAAACACCAGCACCCCGCTCGACCTGGCGACCAGATCGCGCGAGCCCTTCACGGAGTCATAGAGCTTGGACAACGAGGCATCGACCTGGGCGTCGATGGATGTGCGCGAAGACGCGCTGCTGGCCTGATCCTGCGGCCGCGTGGTGGTGCACCCGACAAAAGCCAGGCTGCACGCCGCCACGGCGGACGAAAGCGCCAGCGTGCGGAGATTCATGGTTTTCATGGCGGATTCCTTTGCAAAAAAACATGGATCGGCAAACAAAGCTCTGCCGTCGGCGGCAGACAAGTTCCATGCTAAATCCGCCAAAGAGGGGCAAATCCGGCTTGCGACATCGGCCTACGCGAAGTCACGGCGTCGGCGAACGGTGGCCCCCCTTCTCGTCAGCGTCCGCTCAGGGCAGAACAGTGATGCGGCCGGTGGCCGGCGGCGCCAGCGGGCTGTTCGCCTTGATGTAGGCCTCCAGGGCGTCCACGTCCTGGTCGCCGCCGAGTGCGTCGGTGCCCTGGTTGAAGACGGTGAAGTTGTCGCCGCCGGTGGCCAGGAAGCTGTTCATCGTCACGCGGTAGCTGGTGGCGTCGGCCATCGCGGTGCCGTTGAGCGCCATGTTGCCGATGCGCGAACCGGCGGGCGCCGAGAGGCTGTAGCTGTAGCTCAGGCTGGCCGACGGCAGCAGCACCTTGGGTGAGGCCACCGTGTTGGAACCGCTGTTGAACTGCTGCTCCAGCACCGCCTTGATCTGCGCGCCGGTCATGGTCTTCACCACCAGGCTGTTGCCGAATGGCTGCACCGCGAAGATCTGGCCGTAGGTCACGCTGCCGTCGCCGGCCGGTGCGAGGTCGGCGCGCACGCCGCCCGGGTTCATGAAGGCGATCTGCGCGGCGCCCTTGCCGGCCGGGCTGGTGGCGGCAAGCTGCGCGTCGGCAATCAGGTTGCCCAGCACGCTTTCCCTCGACGCGGTCTGCGTGCGCGTGGCCGTCGCGGTGAGCGAGCCCACCACGCGCTGCACCAGCGGCCCCGCGATGGTGAGGTACTGGCCGATGAGCGCGGCCACTTCCTGGTTCTTGCCGAAGGCGGGGTACTGGTCGGTCAGCGCGACGGTCGTGGCGCCGCTGGTGTAGGCCTCGCCCTGCACGATCACGTTGTCGGCGGCCTTGGCCGTGACCTTGCGGGTGCGGGTGTCGATGGTGATATTGATGTCGGTCAGCAGCGTGCCGTACTGGCCGGCGCTGGTCAGCAGGAAGGGCTTGGCCGGGTTGGTCTTGCCGTAGTCGCACACGTACGAGCGGTGCGTGTGGCCCGAGATCACGACGTCCACCGCGGTGTCGAGCTTGTTCAGGATCGGCAGGATGTCGCCGCTCAGGCCGGCGCAGCTCTTGTCGTTGTAGCCCACGGTGGTGGTGCCGCCTTCGTGCACCACGACGACGATGGCATCCGCGCCTTGCGCCTTCAGCTGCGGGATCAGCGCGTTGGCGGTGTCGGCCTCGTCCTTGAAGCTCAAGCCAGCGACGCCAGCGGGCGTGACGATGTTCGGCGTGCCCTTCAGCGTCATGCCGATGAATGCCACCTTCACCGTCGCACCGTCCTTCGTGAAGGTCTTCATGCCGGTGGCGGGGAACAGCGTGTTGCCGTCGCCCTTCACGGTGTTGGCCGCGAGAAAGCCGAAGTTGGCGCCCGGGAAGTTCTTGTTGACGCGGCACGGCTCGAGCGCGGTGTTCTTCGCGCAGCCGCCGTTCTTCATGCGCAGCAGTTCGGTCTGGCCCTTGTCGAACTCGTGGTTGCCGACCGCGTTGAAATCGATCTTCATCGCGTTCACGGCCTCGATGGTCGACTCGTCGAGGAACAACGCCGACACCAGCGGCGAGGCACCGATCATGTCGCCGGCCGACACCACCGCGTTGTTCGGATTCTTCTCCTTGAGCGAGGCGATGGCCGAGGCCATGTAGGCCGCGCCGCCGGCCGGCACCGGCACCGTGCCGCCGCCCTTGGCGGGCGCGTTGATCGACAGCTTCGGCGGTTCGAGGTTGCCATGCAGGTCGTTGAAGGCAATGAGCTTCACGTCCACGGTGCCGGGCACGGCAGGTGCAGGTGCAGGTGCGGGTGCCGGCGGATTGCTGGCCGCGGGTGGCGGCACGAAAGGAACGAAATTGTTCGAACTGCCGCTGCCTCCGCAGGCGGCCAGGGTGGCGGCCACCACGCCCGCGACGGCAAGGTGCTTCAACGATGGATGCATGGACCTCTCCTCTGTTTTGGAATGCAGCCGATGCTGGGGACGGCACATGACGAGACCGTGAAGGCCCCTCGGCTGCGCAAGGGGATCGGCCGCTCAGGGCAACGGCACGAGGCGCACCGCGACCCCGGGGCCGAAGGCGGCCTGCAGCAGCGCCCTCGCCTGCACGCTGCGCTCGTCGGTCAGCGACTGCACCGCGAGCCAGCCTTCGGTCGGCCCGCGCTGCAGGTGCCAGCCCTCCTGCCCGAGGTTGATGAGCCGCGCGAGCGACGCGGCGTCGGCCACGGGCAGCGCTGTGGGCGTGATGTCGAGCCAGTCGGTCACCTGGTCGCTCTCGCCGCCCAGGCGCACGGCCGCGCCCTCGGCAAGCGCCTGCTGCGTGGCGGCGTCCTGCACCGCGCCCTGCAGCACGATGCCGCCGCCATGCCAGCGGATCTCCAGCGATGGGGTCGCTGCATCGGCCGTACGGACCTGTGCGTTGCCGCCGGCCGTCGAGTGCCATGCGACGGCGGCCGCCAGGATCGCGAGACAGGCGATCGACGCCACGAGAATTCTGCCGAGGGGATTCGTCATTTCGAGGCGCGAGCGTGCCACGCCACGCGTGACGCCAGTGTGACGGCCGCCCCGCCTACACGCATCGCGGCGGCGCGATGACCCCGAGCCGGGCCGGATCCGATACGCTCGAGGTCCGCCTCCCGCATTCCCCAAACATCCCGAGGAACGAACCCATGGCAGCGAACGCGAAAGTCACAGGAAATGTCGAATACCGGGCCGGCGACGGCCCCCTGATCCTCATTCCCCAAGGACCGATCGAGGTCGAGCTGGCACCCGACAGCGCGGTCATCAGCTGGGGCGATGCCGGCAACATTCAGACGACGGCCATTCCGCTTGCCGAATACCAGCGCTATCTGAGCGAGGGCGTGATCCAGACCGACTGAAGCGATGCGCATGCGCACCGCCCATGAAAAACGGCCCCGAGGGGCCGTTCTTCATTGTTCTGCATCCGCAGCGCGAGGCTGCGGTGCATCACTGCCGGTTCTTACTTCTTCTTCGCAGCCACGGCCTTCTTGGCGGGTGCGGCGGCCTTCTTCGCTGCGGGCTTTGCAACCACGGCCTTGTCGGCCTTGCGCTTTGCAGCCTTCGGGTCCACGGCGGCCTTGAAGGCGGCGCCCGGCACGAACTTCGGCACCTTCTGTGCGGCGATCTTGATCTTGGTGCCGGCGCTGGGGTTGAAGCCCGAGCGTGCGGCGCGCGCCACTTGCTTGAAAGTGCCGAAGCCGACGATCTGGACGGGGTCACCCTTCTTCACTGCGGCGACGATCGAGCCCGTGACGGTCTCGAGGATGCGCGCGGCTTCTGCCTTGCTGACGTTATGGGCGGCGGCGATTTTTTCGACGAGTTCGATGCGGTTCAACTGAGTTTCCTGATAGGTTTGATTTCGCCATGTTGCCTATGGCGGCGCAGCACGAATACAAGCTGCAAGCGGGGCGGAGTTTATTCGACTGCGAGAGGCCGGATGTAACGCGGTCGCTTCAGGCCTTCGTGGATCAGCCTTCGATCAGGCCTTCGGCCAGTATCGCGGCGCGAACGGCGGGGCGTTTCGCGATCGATTCCATGTAGCGAACGATTGCCGGCCAGGGAGAAAAATCGAGCCCCGCGTGCTGACCGAGGCGCAGGATCGGGTAGAGGTACGCATCCGCGACGGTGAAGTGCTCACCGAGGATGTACGGCCCCGGCTGCACCAGCGAGGCGATGCGCTCGAAGGCCCGGGTGTCCGCGACCAGGCCGTGCTTGTAGCTTGCGGGCACATCGGGATCGAACATCGGCGCGAAGCCCTTGTGCAGCTCGGTGGCCACGAAGCTCAGGGCCTCGGCCAGGCGATGGCGGGCCATGGTGCCGGCCGCCGGCGCGAGCCGCGACGTCGGTACGAGATCGGCGAGGTACTGCAGCACGGCGAGGCCTTCGGTAAGCACCGCACCGTCGTCGAGTTCGAGCGCGGGCACCTTGCCCATCGGGTTGATCGGCAGATAGCTCTGGCCGGTGGCGGGCAGCGTCTTGGTCTCGAGGTCGACGCGAACCATCTCCGCGCTCAGGCCGGCCTCGCGCAGCACGATGTGCGGGGACAATGAAGAAGCGCCGGGGCTGTAGAAGAGTTTCACGAAAGGCTCCTGTGGTTGGTCGGATCGGTTTGTGTCGAAGTGATGTGCACGCCACGAATGGTGGCCGCGAGGGGCTTCATGAAAAAGCGGGTTGAGAGCACAAGATTGATGAACCGGACTCACGAATTGCCGATCTCGCAGGCCGATGCGCGCGTGTTCGTGACGGTGGCCGACGCGGGCAGCTTCACCGCCGCCGCAGCGCTGCATTCGATGACCCCGTCGGCCGTGAGCAAGGCCATCGGCCGCCTCGAAAGCGACCTCGGCGTGCGGCTGCTGGCGCGCACCACGCGGGCCCTGCACCTGACCGAGGAAGGCATGGCGTTTCACGAACGCTGTGCGCGGGCGTTCGAGCTGCTGGCCGAAGCGGCGGAGGAAGCGAGCGCGGGCACGCGTGCCGTGGCCGGCACGGTGCGCCTGGGGTTGCCGCCGCTGTTCGGCACCTTCCTCGTGGCGCCGCTGCTTCCGGTGCTGCTTGCGCGGCATCCGAAACTGCGCATCGAGATCGTGTCGACCATGCGGCTGTCCGATGTCTTCGACCTTGGACTGGATGTCGCAATTGCAGTGGGTGCCCTGCCCGATTCGAGCCTGGTGGCGCGGCCGCTGGGTTACGGACAGTTCGTGACGGTGGCTGCGCCTGGCTGCTTCGCGAAGGCGGCGACGCGGCCCTCGCGGCCCGAAGGGCTTGGCGACCATCGATGCCTGGCCTACACGCGGCCCGACGGCCGCGAGGACCCATGGAATTTCACGACACCCGAAGGCCCGCTGCAGATCGCGGCACGGGCCGACGTGCGTTCGGACGACATGCACCATCTCGCAGCGATGGCGGTGGCCGGACTGGGCGTCGCGCACCTGCCGATGTTCGTGGTGGGCGAGCACCTCGCCAACGGCCGGCTCGAACGATTGCTGCGCGAGTTCGAACCCGCGCCCAAGCTCGCGTCGCTGGTCTATCCGGCAGGCCGATCGATGCCTCGGCGCGTACGCGCCTTCATCGACTTCCTGCTGTCGAGCGAGCAGCATCTTGCAGGTGTGACGCGCCCCGAAGCAGCAGGCTGAGGCAAGCGCCTGGAAATCACGTCTCGACGGCAGGATCGCGGCTGCCGGTTGTCTGCGATCGATGCCCGATGAAGCGGCGAGCCCGCAGCAGCAGATCGTCGACCAGCGTGAAGACCACCGGCACCACGAGCAGGCTCAGCACCGTCGAAGTCAGGAGGCCGCCGATGACCACGATCGCCATCGGCTGGCGAAAGCTCGGTTCGGCGCCCAGGCCCAGGGCGTTCGGCAGCATGCCGGCGCCCATGGCGATCGTCGTCATCACGATCGGCCGCGCCCGCTTGTGGCAGGCGTCGATCAGCGCCTCGAAGCGTCCGAGGCCCCTCTCGCGCCGCGCCAGGATGGCGTACTCCACGAGCAAGATGGAGTTCTTCGTCACGATCCCCATCAGCATCAGCACGCCGATGACGACCGGCATCGAGAACGGCTGCTGGGTCATCCACAGAGCGAACAACGCACCGGCCAGGGCCAGCGGCAGCGCGGCCAGGATGGTGCCGGGCTGCAGGAAGTCGTGGAACAGCAGGACGAGCACGGCGTAGATGCAGAAGACGCCGATGGCCATTGCAGTGCCGAAGCTGCGGAACAGCTCGCCCATGCGCTGCACCTCGCCCTGGTCAACGCTGCGCACGCCGGCCGGCAGCGAGCGCAGCGCTGGAAGCGCCAGCGCCTCGCGCTGCACGTCGCCGATGGGGCGCCCGTTCAGCTCTACCGACAGCGTGATGTTGCGGGAGCGGTCGAGGCGGTCGATCTGCGAAGGTCCGCTGCCGAGCGCGACCTCGGCCACCGAGCCCAGGCTCACGCTGCCGTTGCTGCCCTGCACCCGCAGGTCGGCCACCCTGTCCAGGTCGCCGCGCAGCGCCGGGTCCATGCGCACGCGGATCGCGATCTGGCGCTGCGGCAGATTCAGCTTGGGCAGCGCGTTCGAATAGTCGCCGTAGGTGGCCAGGCGCACGGCATCGCCGAGCGCCTCGGACGTGACGCCGAACGAGGCAGCCCGCGCGGTGTCGGGCCGCACCTGGATCTCGGGGCGGTGCAGCGCCGCGCTCGACGTCACGTTGCCGATGCCCTTCAGCGTACGCAGCTGCGCTTCGGCCTCGGCCGCAGCGCTCAACAGGGTTCCCGGATCGTCGCCGGCGAGCGTGATCTGCAGCTCCTCGCCGCTGTCGCCGCTGCCGACCGTGACGCGCGCACCCGGGATGCCGCGCAGCACCTCGCGCATCTTCGCCTCCACGCCCGATTGCTTCAGGTGCCTGTCGCCGCGCGGCACGAGATCGACGGTCAAGGTCGCACTCGTCAGGTCGGCGGCGGACGACGACGAGGTGGGACTGGACGCGGAGGTCGCGGTGCCTGCCGAAACGAAGACGGTGCGCACCTCGGGCAGCGCGCGCAGCAGCTCGGCGGCGCGCCGGCTTGCCGCGGCAGTTGCCTGCAGGGTGCTTCCCGGTGCGAGCTTGATCGTCACGCTGCTCTGTGCCTTGTCCTGCGCCGGAAGGAAGCTGGTCGACAGGAACATGGCGATGCCCAGGGAGGCGAGCACGAAGGCGGCCGAGGCCGCGACGACCGCGCGGCGGCGCAACAGCGTGGCGCGCACCCAGCCGAGGTAGCGCGACATCAGCGGGCCGTCGGCCTCGGCCTGCGCACCGGCCTTCGCGGGCTTCAGCATGTAGGCGGCCATCATCGGCGTCAGCAGCCGCGCGACCAGCAGCGACATCAGCACCGCGACCGATGCGGTGATGCCGAACTGGCGGAAGAACTTGCCCGGGATGCCGCCCATGAACGCGGTCGGCAGAAACACGGCCACCAGCGTGAAGGTCGTCGCGATGACCGCCAGGCCGATCTCGTCGGCCGCCTCCATCGCCGCCTGGAACGGCGTCTTGCCCATGCGCAGGTGGCGCTCGATGTTCTCGATCTCGACGATCGCGTCGTCGACGAGAACGCCGACCACGAGCGACAGCGACAGCAGCGTGATCGTGTTCAGCGAGTAGCCGGCGAGCGCCATCACGCCGAAGGTCGGCACGATCGACAGCGGCAGCGCGGTGGCCGCGACGATGGTCGCGCGCCAGTTGCGCAGGAAGCACCAGACGACGACGATCGCCAGCAATGCGCCCTCGATCAACAGGTGCATCGAGCCCTCGTAGTTGTCCTGGATCGGAGCGACCGTGTCGCTCGCTTCGGCGATCCGGACCTCGGGATGGGCCTGCGCGAAACGGCCCACCGCGGCGCGCGCCGCGTCGGCGACGCCAACGTCCGAGTAGCCGCGCGAGCGCGTCACCTGGAAGCCGATGACCTTGCGCCCGTCGCGGAATGCGAGCGTCGTGGGGTCCGAGCGTCCGTCGGTGATGCGCGCGATCTGGTCGAGCCGCACATAGCGGCCATCGGCCAGGGCCAGGGTGATCGCGCCGACCTCGGCCGGCGTGCCGACGGTCGCGATCATGCGCGTCGACTGGCGAAGGCCGCCGATGTCGCCCTGCCCGCCCGAGCTTTCCTTCTGTGTCGCCGTCAGCTTCGCAGACACGTCCGACGGCGTCACGCCCAGGCCCGCCATCAGGGTGGGATCGAGGTCGACGTGCACCTCGCGGTCGAGCCCGCCGACGCGGGCGACCGATGCGACGCCCTTCACCGCGAGCAGCGCCTTCGTGACGTCGTTGTCGACGAACCAGGACAGGTCCTGCTCGTCCAGGGTTGCCGATTCGATCGTGTAGGTCAGGAAGGCAGAGCCCGCCGTCGTGAGCTTGGAGACCGTCGGCGAGGCCATGCTCGAGGGCAGCTCGGCGCGCACGCTGTCCACCGCGTTGCGCACTTCGCTCAGCGCCTCCTCGCCGTTCTTGTCGATCTCGAAGCTCACGCTGATCGACACCGAGCCGTCGGTGATCGTCGTCGCGATGTGGTCGAGGCGGCTCAGCGAGGCCAGCTTGTCCTCGATCTTGCGCGCGACCTCGGTCTCGAGCTGCGAAGGCGCCGCGCCTTCCAGCGTGGCCGTGACCTGGACCGTCGGCAGGTCCATGTCGGGAAAATTCTGGATCTGCAGCTGGCGGAAGCCGACGATCCCCAGCACGGTCAGCAGCGCGAAAAGCAGCAGCGCCGGCACCGGGTTGCGGATGGACCATGACGAGAAGTTCATCGGGCCGCCTCCTGCTGCGCACCGGCCGTCTCTTGCGCCGCAGCCACCGTCACCTGCGCACCCTCGGACAGGAAGGCCCCGCCTTCGGCGACGACGCGCGCGCCGGCAGGCAGGCCCTCCACTTCCACGCGCTCGCCTTGCCGGCGTCCGGTCGTCACCGCGAGGCTTGCGACCTTGTTCCCGTTGCCCAGCAGGTAGACATAGGCGCGGCCGTCGCGCAGTGTCACGGCCGTCTGCGGCAGCGTCTGCGCCGGCCGGGGGTCGAGCTCCATGACACCGTTCACGAACATGCCGAGCCGCTGCGGCCCGCCGGTCGGCAGGCTGACGTAGACCGTCGCGCGACCGGTGCTGGTGCTCAGCGTCGGGCCGACCAGCCGCACGCGGCCCTCGGCCCGCTCGCCGTTCGGCAAGCTCACGTACGCCTTCTGACCAACCCGCAGGCGCGACACCTGCCGGGCATCGAGTTCCGGGCGCCATTCCACGCGGCCCTGGCGCACCAGCCGGAACATCTCGGCGCCCGCGCTGACGACGTTGCCGAGCACCGCCGACTTCGACGACACCACGCCGTCGTCGACGGCGACGATGCGCGTCTGCCGCAGCTTGAGCCGGATGCTGTCGAGCTCGGCCTCGGCCGACGCGAGCGATGCACGCGACGTCGCCTCGGTAATGCGGTAGTCCTCGACCTTCTGCGCCGAGAGCGAGCCGCTGCTTTCGACATCCCGGGCTCGCCGCAGGTTCGACGCGGCCTGCTCCAGCGTGGCGCGTGCCTGCGCAACGGAGGCCTCCTGCTTGCGCAGGTCGGCCTGCAGGCTTTCGTTGGCCAGCCGCGCGAGCACATCGCCGCGCTTGACGCTCGCGCCCACGTCGACCAGGAGCTCGGCGATGCGAAGTCCCCCGGTCTCGGGGCTGACGATGATTTCCTGCCAGGCAGCCAGCGGGCCGCTGCCCTGCACGACCTCCGGCCAGGCCTCGGTCTTCGGCGTGACGGCAACCACGGTCAGCACGCTGGGCGCTTTCGCGTCGGACGCGGACGCCGGGGCCTTGCTCCAGACGACGGCGCCGCCCGCCAACGCGATGGCCAGCGCCACCGCAGCGGCGCGCAGGGATTTGTTCAACGGAATTCTCATGAGTTTGTCTTGTTCGAAGCTTCGGTGGGCGTGTCGCCGGATGCCGCTGCCGGCGTGCCCGGCTGCCAACCTCCGCCGAGCGCCTTGTAGAGCGCGATCCAGTATTCGATACGATCGCGCCGCAGCGTGATCAGGCTGATTTCCGCCGACAGCGCGGAGCGGCGCGCTTCTTCCAGCGTCAGCAGGCTTTCGAGGCCCGCGCGCCAGTTCACCTGCGTGGCCTGGAAGTAGTGCCGGTAGTTCTGGTCCGCGCGCTCGGCCTCTTCGACGCGGCGCGCCGTGCTGTCCAGGTTGACGAGCGAGCGTTCGACCTCCTTCACCGCGGTGCGCACGCCTTGCCGGTAGCTGGCGAGCGCCATCTGGTAGCTGGCTTGCGCGGTGACCACCGCGGCGCGGCGCTTGCCGCCGTCGAACAGCGGGATCGACAGCGACGGGCCGAGCGACCACGTCGTCAAGGCCGAGGTGCCCGGCGTGGCCGAGATCGAGACCGAGCCCGACAGCGACAGGCTGGGGTACAGGTCGGCCTGCGCCGCGCCGATCTCGGCGCTGCTCGCGGCCAGCTCGCGCTCCAGCGAGGCGAGGTCGGGCCGCTGCCGCAGCGCATTGGCCGGCACGCTCTGCACCTCCAGGCCTGCGGGCTCGGGCAGGCGGTCGTCGGCGGCCTTGCCGACGGTCAACAACGTGCGCAGCGCGGGCTCGTCGCGCCCGGTCAGGTCGACCAGGGACTTGACGAGCAGATCGCACTGCGCGCGCTGCGAGATCAGCGTCGAGGCCGCGCTCGCGAGGCTTGCGCGTGCCAGGGCGGCATCGGACTGCGCACTGAAGCCCGCCCGCACCGATGCAGCCGTCGCCCGCTCGGTCTGCTGCGTCGACGCCTGCTCGCGCTCGTAGGCATCGGCCAGCAGCTCGCAGGCGCGGTATTGCACGTACGTGTCGGCCACCTCGGCCGCGAGCGACACGCGCGCGTCGTGCCAGTCCGCCACGCGTGCATCGGCGCGCGCCTCGGCCGCCTCGGTATTGCGCCGCACCTTGGAGAACAGGTCGACCTCCCATGCCGCGTCGAGGCCCGCGCTGCGCGTGGTTTCCGTGGCCAGGGCGCCCGACATGGATTGCTGGCGCGCCCGGGAAAGCGATGCGTTGCCGTCGAGGCTCGGCAAGCCGCTTGCACGCGCGGTGGTCAGCGTTGCGCGCGCCTTCTCGATACCCGCCCATGCCTTCGCGAGGCTGGGGCTGTTCGCATCCGCGAGCGTGACCAGCTGCGCGACGGTGGGGTCGTCGAACTGCCGCCACCAGTCGCGCATCGCGCCGGCATTGCCGCCGTGAGGCCGCACGGCCTGCCAGGCGACGGGAGCCGCGGGCGCCGGCTCCGAATAGGTGGGCCCGACGGCACAACCCGCGAGCACGAGGCTCGCGAGGGGCAGCACCAGGACGACGGCAAGACGGGTTGGAAAGAAGGAACGCATGGTGTCGATGGGAGTTCAGGCATCGTAGGAATGCCCTCCGTTCGCCACGGTTCGGCGGCGTTAAGTTGGGTAAAAGAACAGGCTCGCGCGGGAGCACTGCGTCCAACGGCGCGATACTCCGGGCCGTATTCACGATCGACCCATGCCCCGCGTACTCCTTGTCGACGACGACGTAGACCTGACCGAGATGCTGTCGATGTACCTCGTGCGCGAGGGCTTCGAAGTCCAGGTGGTATGCGACGGCGAAAGCGGCGTCGCGGAAGCGGCACGCGGCGTCTATGCGATCGTCGTGCTCGACATCATGATGCCGCGCATGTCGGGCATCGAGGCGCTGCGGCGCATTCGCGCCACGAGCCAGGTGCCGGTGCTGATGCTGACCGCCCGCGGCGAGAACATCGATCGCATCGTCGGGCTCGACATGGGCGCGGACGACTATGTACCCAAGCCCTGCACGCCCGGCGAACTGGCCGCGCGCATCCGCGCGATCCTGCGGCGGACCGAAACGCGCGAGCCGGCCAGCACCGCGGCGAATCCGCGCATGCTGCAGGTGGGAGAGCTCGCGCTGTGGCCCGGCAGCCGGCGTGCACTGTGGCGCGGCCAGCCCCTGGAGCTGACGGGCACCGAGTTCGGCCTGCTCGACGTGCTGGCGCGCCACGCCGGGCAACTCGTCAGCAAGGAAACCATCTCGCAGCAGGCCTTCGGCAAGCCTCTGGCGCGCTTCGACCGCCGGATCGACGTGCACATCAGCAGCATCCGCCAGAAGCTCGGCACGCGGCCGGACGGCGAATCGTGGATCCAGAGCGTGCGCGGCAGGGGCTATCAATTGCTCGAGGACTAGCCGTGAGAAGCGAACGCCGGCTCGGCCGCCTCTTCTGGAAGTTGCTGTTCGCCATCGTCATGAGCATGGTGCTGGCGATCAGCGCCATGACGGGCTACCTGTATCTCACCGGCCACGAGGCACCGCCGCCGCCCGAAGGCATGCCGATGTGGGGCCCGGTGCCGGTGGTGCCGTTCCTGGCGGTCACCGGTGCCGTGCTGTTGATCAGCCTGCTGTTCGCGTGGTATCTGTCGCGCCCGCTGCGTCACCTGAGCTGGGCGATGGACCGCTTCGCGGAGGGCCGCCTCGATACCCGGGTCGGGCCGCTGATGAGCGGCCGGCGCGACGAGATCGCCGACCTCGCGCACGACTTCGACCGCATGGCCGCGCGGATCGAGCAGCTGGCGCAGGCCAACCGCGCGCTGATGCACGACATCTCCCACGAGTTGCGCTCGCCGCTGACCCGGCTCCAGGCGGCGATCGGCTTGCTGCAACAGGACCCGGCGCAGGCGGTCGCGATGATCGAGCGCATCATGCTCGAGAGCGAGCGGCTGGACATGCTGATCGAGGAGCTGCTGACCCTGCACCGCCTGGATGCCGGGCCAAATGGCGTGCCGCAGCAGCGCATCGACGTCATCGAGCTGCTGCAGGCCATTGCCGACGACGCGGACTTCGAGGCCCGCGCATCGCAGCGCACGCTGTGCCTGGACGCGTCGGGCAGCTTCGTCATCGTGGCGCACGGCGAGCTCGTCTACCGGGCTTTCGAGAACGTCATCCGCAACGCCCTGAAGTTCAGCCCGCCCGGCAGCCGGATCGAGGTGGACGCGCGCATCGCCGAAGGCGGCAGGATGCTCGTCACCACCGTGCAGGACCGCGGCCCCGGCGTGCCTGCGGGAATGCTGCAGGCCATCTTCGAGCCGTTCACGCGAGTCGAGGGCAGCGAATCGGTGAGCGGCACGGGCCTCGGCCTCGCGATCGCGCGGCGCGCGATGCTGCTGCATGGCGGCACCGTGGAGGCCACCCTGCGCGAAGGGGGCGGGCTCGTCGTCACGCTGGCGCTGCCGGTGCGCAACTGAAGACGCGGCTGCAAGGCTGCGCCGGCCTTTGCAGTTCTTGACGTATCCGGAGGTCCCTTTACGGCGCGGTCCGCGACATTCGAGCCATACCCGTCCGTCCTCACGCACGAGGATACGGGCAGCTCGGAAGAGGCGAACATGAACGAAACGGATGCGTACTGGACAGGCGGGCAACCTCCGGATGGAGACCGTTGGTCCTGCGCCGACTTCGGCGCGGTGCTGGACGATGCCGAGACGAGGCTGGCGCTGTTCCGCATGTACGGGCGCTACGTCAGGCGATGGAACGACATCGAACCCGGCATCCATCAGGTACATGGCGCGAAAGTTCTCGCCGCCGACGGCCGCTTCGTACTGCACGGCCGGCCGGACAGCCGGTCCCACTGGATACTGGAGATCGTCTTTGCACGCGGCTTCAGGGTCTTCCATCCGTGCAGCATGGGCCGCAACGCCATGCGCTCCACCGCGGACATGCGAGGCGTCCACCTGCACTGGTCCGGCAGCGGCAGGCAGGCATTCGGGCACTGGATGAGCGCGGAACAGGCTCCTCGATCCCGCTGGCCTGCCCGATGGGCCGGCCGATGGTGCGCGCGGACCTGAGGCTTTGCACTTCTTGACGCACGTGGACGCCGCTTGACGGTCGAGCCGTCCGCCCCGGCGGAACGAATGGCTTCAGTGCTCCACGACCACGTCTGCCATGGGCCTGCGCCACTTGGCATCGATCCTTGCCTCCGCGGCCCGGTAGCCCAGTGCGATGACCACCGGGATGACCGTCGCGCGAGGCAGCCCGAGGATTCCGGCGACCTTCGGGGCCGAGAAGCCTTCCATCGGACAGGAGTCGATCCCGCTGGCCGATGCAGCCAGCATGAGCGTCTGGGCTGCAAAGGCGGCATTGCGGGCAGCCCAGGCGCGGCTGCCCAGGTGTCCGATGGGCAGGAGCGAGAGGCTGGGCCTGAGGAGCGCGGCGATCGACACGAGCGGCGTCCAGATCGGCCAGGAGCCCAGCCCGAGGACGCGATCGAACATCCGCATCTGGCCGCGGTGATAGTTCTTGCCGTGCTCGGTGAAGTCGCTCGATCCCTCGATGTGAGTCCGTTGCAGGGCCACGGTGCCGAGCGCGATCTCGCGACCCGCCTCGATGACCACCAGCGTCGGCGCCGAGCTGGCCGCGCGTTGGCCGTTGCAAGCGGCAGCGATCCTTGCCTTCACGCCCGGGTCCCGGACCCAGTGCAGCCTGTAGGGCTGCAGGTTGCCGCTGGAGGGCGCCTGGGTGGCCTCGGACAGCAGGGCCCTGACCTGTTCCTCGGGGATCGGGTTGCCATCGAAGTCCCTGATGGCTCGGCGACGGCGGTTCAGGTCCTGAAACGCGGCCCACGATAAAGAAATGTCTTGCTTCTGCATGGAGAAATACTAAGCTTTTGCTTTGTTATTCGATACTCGCATTCGGAGCCGCGCTTGAAAACGAAGAAGCCATCGGTGACTCCCCGGAAAACACCGCGCCAGGAGCGTTCGCGCGCCACGGTGGATGCCATAACGCAAGCTGCTACTTACATTCTGGTGAAGCGCGGATGGGACAAGCTGAGCACCAATGCGATCGCGGAGCGCGCCGGCGTCAACATCAGCTCGCTCTACCAGTATTTCCCGAACAAGGAGGCGATCGTCGCCGAGCTGGAGCGCCGCCACGTGGCCCAGGCACGGCAAACGCTGGCGAACGCGCTCTCGCAGCTACCCGCCCAGCGCTCGCTGCGCGATGCGCTCGGCGTCCTCGTGCAGTCGATGGTGGACGAGCACAAGATCGCTCCAGCCGTCCACCGGGCGATCGCCGAGGAACTGCCGCGATCGGTCAGGTGCGTGCGGCGCGATGGCAGCCCCGTCGACCAGCGGCTGCTGCAAGCGCTGCGCCCCTACATGAAGAACGTTCCGGACCCCGAATTCGCACTTCAGATCGGGCTCGTGGCGGCGCACGCTGTGATCCACGAGAACGCCTCGCACCGGCCCGAAGTTCTGGCGCGGGCGGACTTTGTGCAGGAGATCGTGGCGCTCCTGGAGGGATACCTCGCGCGTCGGCGCTGAGGCGCGTTCGGGCGCTGCGTGCCGAGGTCGCCGACAAGGTGCGTTCCGAACCTCGCGGGGAGGCCGTTCCTGGCATAGGTGCGGGATCGACTTCGCCTGAGCCTCAGTCGTGCATCAGTTCCTGCACCAGGGCACGCAGGATCCCTATCGCCGGCGCCTCGGTGCGCCGGCGCAGCGTCACGATGCCGAAGCGGGCCACGCCCAGGAGCGATGGCTCCATCTTCAGCTCGACGAGGTCGGGCGCCGCGGCGCGGATGGACAGCAGCACCGCATCGCTGCGACGAGCCACTTCGACCAGGCTCGGAATCTCCTCGCACTGAACGTTGACGCAATGCGCGGGATGCGCCTGCGGCCCATAGGCCTCGACCAGCATGCGGGCCACCTCGTCGCTCAAGGGGATGGAGGCGATCGGATAGCGCTGCACGGCCTCGAAGCTCACGCCCTTGCGCAGCCGCGTGAGCGGATGGCCGCGGCGGCACATGAAGGTTCCGCGCATCTCGCTCACCAGGCTCACATTCAGGTCGGGCGCGGGCTTGAGCGAGCGCGCATCCACCACCAGCGCATCAAGTGTGCGCTCGCGCAACGCCTGGGCCAGCAGATCGGTGCCGCCGCGCGCCACCGCCACGCGCATCTTCGGATGCCGCGTCGCCATATGCAGGAGGAACGGCGTCATCAGCATGGCCCCCGGCCCCGAGCCCAGTCCGATACGGAACACGCCGCTCTCCCCCTCGCGCAGCCTGCGGCCGCTGTCGCGCAGTTCGTCGGCCTCGAACACCAGCTCGCGCGCGCGCTCCAGCACCTCGCGCCCGAAGGCCGTGAGCTCGTTGCGCCGGCCGATGCGGTCGACCAGCGGCATGCCCAGTTCGTCCTCGAGCGCACGCACGCTGCGGCTGAGCGCCGGCTGCGTCAGGTGCAGGTCCAGCGCGGACTTGCTGAAGGAACCGGTCTGGGCCAGGGAGATCAGGTGTCGGAGCTGGACCAGTTTCACGGCGCACGCCCTCGGGATGGATACATTGCATTCATGCTAATGCATCCAACAATGCATTGGACGTTCGATTTGCCGGCTCCTAGGATTCGTCCGCATCCGGCCTACCGAGCCGGCATCCCTTCAGGAGTTCCGATGGCCTCGTTGTACCGACGTCCGCTTCTTCTCTGTTGCGCCTTGCTGATGGCCGCCGGCCTTGCAAGCGCCCAGGGCTATCCGACCAAACCCGTCAACCTGATGGTTCCCTATCCGGCCGGCGGCCCGTCGGACGCTGCGGCGCGCATCTTCACCGCGCCACTGGGCAAGGAACTGGGCCAGCAGGTGATCGTGGAAAACCTGGGCGGCGTGAGCGGCGCCATGGGGGCGCAGAAGGTGCTGGCGGCGCCGGCCGACGGCTACTACATCTTCCAGGGCTCGCCCAACGAGGTGATCCTCGCGCCGCTGGCCAACGCGGCGGTCAAGCTCAGGACCGAGGACTTCCGCCTGGTGCATCCGGTGTCCGACGCGGTGATGGTCTTCGTCGCCCGCAAGGATCTGCCGGCCGACAGCGTGGACGAACTGATCGCGCTGGCCCGCAAGTCGGCCGACAAGCCGCTCTCGTATGGCAGCGTGGGCATCGGCTCGCTCTACCACCTGATCCTTGAAAAGGTGCAGCAGGACGCCGGCATCAAGCTGGTGCACGCGCCCTACAAGGGCAACGCGCCGCTGCTGCAGGACATTGGTGGGGGCCAGGTCGACTTCGCGGTGCTGGTCTACAGCGCCGCCATGGGCGCGCTGGCCGAGCAGGGCCGGCTCAAGGTCATCGGCCAGCTCGGTGCGCAGCGCTCGGAGCTGCTGAAGAACGTGCCGACCGCGAGCGAAGGCAAGGAACTCAAGAACTTCGCATACAAGATCTGGAGCGGCTTCATGGTGCCGAAGAACACGCCTGAAGAGGTGGTGCAGAAACTGCACAAAGCCATCGGCGCGACATTGAAGGACCCGGGCGTGCGCACGCAGCTCGCGGCCCAGACCCAGGTCGTCGCGGCGCCGATGACGCTGGCCGAGTCGGCGAGGTTCTTCGAGGCGGAAACCGCGCGCTACCGCGAGATCGCCAAGTCCATCCACCTGCAACCCCAGTGAAGCGACACCCATGAACACCACCCTCCTCGACGATCTGCACGCGCAGGCCGATGCGTTCATCGACATCCGGCGCGACATCCATCGCCATCCCGAACTCGGCTTCGACGAACACCGCACCTCGGCCCTGGTCGCCGAGCGGCTGGAGGCCTGGGGCTATGCGGTGGAGCGCGGCCTCGGCGGCACCGGCGTGGTCGGCCGGCTGGTGCGCGGCAGCGGCGAGCGCCGCCTGGGGCTGCGTGCCGACATGGATGCACTGCCCATCGACGAAGCCACCGGGCTCGACTACGCGAGCGAGCACGGCGGCGTGATGCATGCCTGCGGCCACGACGGCCACACTGCCATGCTGCTCGCCGCTGCGCATCACCTGGCCGAGCGCGGCCGCTTCAACGGGACGCTGAACCTGATCTTCCAGCCGGCCGAAGAAGGCGGCGGCGGCGCGTTGCGCATGATCGAACAGGGCCTGTTCGACAAGTACCCCTGCGACGCCATCTTCGCGATGCACAACATGCCGGGCCTGCCGCAGGGCCGTCTGGCGTTGCGCGAGGGCGCGGCGATGGCTTCGTCCGACTACGCGACGGTCACGCTCACCGGCATCGGCGGCCACGGCGCCATGCCGCATCGGGCGGCCGATCCGATCGTGGCCGCGGCCAGCATCGTGATGGCGCTGCAGACCGTCGTGTCGCGCAACATCGATCCGCTGCAGATGGCGGTGGTGACGGTGGGTGCCGTGCACGCCGGCAAGGCCAACAACGTGATCCCGCAAAGCGCCACGCTGGAACTCAGCGTGCGCGCACTCGATCGCGGCGTCCGCCAGCACCTGGAAGAGCGCATCAAGGCCCTGATCGCGGCGCAGGCCGAAAGCTTTGGCGTGAAGGCGCAGATCGACTGGCGCGCGGGCTACGCGGTGCTGGTCAACACGCCCGAGGAAACCGCCTTCGCGCGCGAGGTCGCGCTGGAACTGCTGGGCCCGGAGCACGTCACGCTGCAGGCCCTGGCGGTGCCCGGCAGCGAGGATTTCGCTTTCATGCTGGAGCGCGTGCCTGGCAGCTACCTGCTGATCGGCAACGGCGAAGGCGACAGCCATGGTGCATGCATGGTGCACAACCCTGGCTATGACTTCAACGACGGCAACGTCGCGGTCGGTGCGGCTTACTGGGTGCTGCTGACCGAGCGCTTCTTGAACTAACGGCAGACCGCGCTCGTTGTTGCCCTGGACCGCTTGGACATGGGGTTGGCCGAGGAAGGCGCGCCACTGCACCGAACCGGGGCCCACGAAGGCGTGGCATGAGAGGAGCACGAGCGCCCACCCAGGTACGCAGGCAGAGCATTGGGCTGCCACCAAAACTGCTAGCGCCACCAAAGAAAAAGCCCTTGCAAGTCATTGACTCGCAAGGGCTTCTAAGCTTGGCGGAGTGGACGGGACTCGAACCCGCGACCCCCGGCGTGACAGGCCGGTATTCTAACCAACTGAACTACCACTCCTGGTAGACAACGTTCACTCCTTGCGGAGCCAAGTGCTGACGACTTGTGCCTGATTCACTTGCGTGAAACTGGCGACCCTACGGGGATTCGAACCCCGGTAGCCACCGTGAAAGGGTGGTGTCCTAGGCCTCTAGACGATAGGGTCAAAACCTTGGACGTGCTGCGATCAGCATCTCTAACCTTCTCGACACTTTGATGGTGGAGGTAAACGGGATCGAACCGATGACCTCTTGCATGCCATGCAAGCGCTCTCCCAGCTGAGCTATACCCCCGTGTGGGTGTCGAGCCTCGAATTATAGCCCGATTTTTCAGGCCTTTTTCAATCGCTCGATAACTTTTTCGCGGGAAAAAATTTCGAGCACTGAATCGAGGGACGGTGTCTGCGATGTTCCCATCACAAGCACTCGTACTGGCATCGCCAACACCGGCATTTTCAATGCATGTGCGGCGAGAACTTCCTTGATGGTAACTGCGATTGAGGCCTTATCCCAGGTCACGCCCATCAATTTTTCAACGAGTGTTGCAATCGCGGGCTTCACTGCATCGGTGATGTGCTGCGCGCGATCGGCTTCGGTCACGTCGATGTCCGCATAGAACGCGGCGGCCCACCCTGCCAGCGCCACCGTGGTGTCGCAACGGTCCTTGAACAGCGCGCAGATCGCAGACAAACGTTCATCGGCGACGATGCCGCGCTTTTGCAACTGTGCTGCAACAAGCGGGGCGAGCTCGTCGCCGCTCTTCGCCTTGATGTACTGCGCATTCACCCAAGCAAGCTTTGCCGCGTCCCACTGCGCGGGGCTCTTCGACAAGTGCGAGCCGTCGAACCAGCTCACCATCTGTTCGCGCGTGAAGAGCTCGTCGTCGCCGTGGCTCCAGCCGAGGCGCGCGAGGTAGTTGAGCATGGCCTCGGGCAGGTAGCCGTTCTCTTCGTAGGCCGTGACACTCACCGCGCCGCGGCGCTTCGAGAGCTTCTGTCCATCGTCGCCCAGGATCACGGGCACATGGCCGAACTGGGGCAGCGGTGCACCGAGTGCGCGGAAGATGTTGATCTGCCACGGCGTGTTGTTGATGTGCTCGTCGCCGCGGAACACGTGCGTGATGCTCATGTCCCAGTCGTCGACCACGACCGCGAAGTTGTAGGTGGGCACACCGTCGGGCCGCAGGATGATGAGGTCGTCGATCTCGCGGTTGTTGATGGTGATCTCGCCCTTGACGAGGTCGTTCCACGTCACGTCGCCTTCGGGCGGATTGCAGAAGCGCACCACCGGCGGCACGCCTTCGGGCACGGGCGGCAGCACCTTGCCCGGCTCGGGGCGCCAACGGCGGTCGTACAGCGTCTTCTCGCCGCGTGCACGCTGCGCCTCGCGCATCTCGTCGAGCTCGGCCGGCGTGCAGTAGCAGTGGTAGGCGGTGCCGGCCGCGAGCATCTGCGCGATGACTTCGCGGTAGCGCTCGAGGCGCTGCATCTGGTAGATGGGGCCTTCGTCGTAGTCGAGGCCAAGCCAGTGCATGGAAGCGAGGATCTGGTCAGTGGAGTCCTGCGTGGAGCGGGCCACGTCGGTGTCCTCGATGCGCAGCACGAACTCGCCGCCATGGTGGCGCGCATAGGCCCATGAGTAGAGGGCCGTGCGTGCCGTGCCCAGATGAAGGAAACCCGTGGGGGATGGTGCGATGCGGGTGCGTACTTTGCCGGTCATTTCGTTATCGTGGATTCAGGGTGCTCAGGCCGCGCGCAATGTCGGCCTTGATGTCGTCGGCGTGCTCGAGGCCGACCGCGAGGCGGATCAGCCCCTGGCCGATGCCGGCCGCCTGGCGCTGCGCTTCGGTGAGGCGGCCATGCGAGGTGGTGCCGGGGTGCGTGATGATGGTCTTCACGTCACCGAGGTTGGTGGCAAGGCTCACCACGCGCGTGCTGTTCATGACATGGAAGGCATTGGCGCGCGCCGTCTCGGGCGAGTCGCCGACCACGTCGAACGACACCACCGCGCCGCCCTGCCCCGACTGCTGCTGCATCGCCAGCTCGTGCTGCGAATGCGAGGCGAGCCCGGGATAGTAGACGCGTGCAACGCCCGGCTGCTTCTCGAGCCATTGAGCGATGTCCATCGCGTTCGCGCAATGCGCCTTCATGCGGATGCCGAGCGTCTCGATACCCTTGAGCACGACCCACGCATTGAACGGCGCCAGCGCCATGCCGGCGGTGCGCACGATGGGCCCGAACACGTCGACGATGAGCTTCGAGGGACCGCAGATCGCGCCCGCCATCACGCGGCCCTGGCCGTCGAGGTGCTTGGTGCCCGAGTGGATGACGAGGTCGGCGCCCAGCGCCGCCGGACGCTGCAGGATCGGCGTGCAGAAGCAGTTGTCGACCGCCAGCAGCGCGCCCGCCGCATGCGCCACATCGGCCAGCGCGCGGATGTCGCAGACCTCGGTCAGCGGGTTGGTCGGCGTCTCGGCAAACAGCAGCTTGGTATTGGGCTTCACGGCTGCGCGCCATTCGGCCACGTCGGTCTGCGACACGAAGGTGGTCTCGACGCCGAACTTGGCGAACTCCTTGCCGAACAGGTTCAGCGTGGAGCCGAACACCGAGCGCGAGCAGACCACATGGTCGCCGGCCTTCAGCAGGCCCATGCACATCATGAGGATCGCGCCCATGCCGGTCGAAGCGCCGATCGCAGCTTCCGTACCTTCGAGCGCTGCGATACGCTGCTCGAAACTGGTCACGGTCGGATTCGAGGTGCGCGAGTAGGTGAAGCCCGGCTCGGTGCCCGCGAAACGGCGCATCGAGGTTTCGGCGTCGGGCTGCACGAAGCCGCTGGTCAGGAAGAGCGCGTCGGAATGCTCGCCGTACTGGCTCGGCGCGAGCCCGGTACGCAGCGCGAGCGTCTCCGGATGCAGCCCGGGCGGCAATGTTCGTTCTTCGTCGGTCACTTCGTCTGCTCTCACTCGCTGAGGTTGGGAAGCGCGAGGCGCGAAGAATCCTCTTCGGTCTCTTCGATGCGGGGACGGTTGCCGTTCATGCGCGAGATGGCCTCGGTGTCGATGTCGCCGGTCACGTACACGCCGTCGAAGCACGATGCGTCGAAGCCGTCGAGCTTGGGGTTGAGCGAGCCGATCGCGCGCTTCATGGCATCGACGTCCTGGTAGATCAGCGCGTCGCAGCCGATAAGTTCGCGGATCTGCTCGACCGTGCGGTCGTGCGCCACCAGTTCGCCCTTGGTCGGCATATCGATGCCGTAGACGTTGGGGTAGCGCACCGGCGGCGCGGCGCTGGCCAGGTAGACCTTGCGCGCGCCGGCGTCACGCGCCATCTGCACGATTTCCTGGCTGGTGGTGCCGCGCACGATCGAGTCGTCGACCAGCAGCACGTTGCGGCCCTTGAATTCGCTGGCGATCACGTTGAGCTTCTGGCGCACCGACTTCTTGCGCACGCCCTGCCCCGGCATGATGAAGGTGCGGCCCACGTAGCGGTTCTTCACGAAGCCTTCGCGGTACGGCACGCCCAGCAGGTGCGCGAGCTGCGTGGCGCTCGGGCGGCTCGACTCGGGGATCGGGATGATCACATCGATCTGGTTCGGCGGCACGGTCGAGACCACGCGCTTGGCCAGCGTTTCGCCGAGGTTCAGGCGCGCCTGGTAGACCGAGATCCCGTCGAGCACGGAGTCCGGACGCGCGAGGTACACGAATTCGAAGATGCAGGGGTTCAGCGTGGGCGACTCGGCGCACTGCATCGAGTGCACCTTGCCTTCGAGGTCGATGAACACGGCTTCGCCCGGGGCGATGTCACGCTCGAACACATGGCCCGAGCCTTCGAGCGCGACCGATTCGCTGGCCACCATCACGGCGCCATCGGCGCTGCGGCCCATGCACAGCGGGCGGATGCCGTAGGGGTCACGGAAGGCGAGCAGACCGTGGCCGGCAATGAGCGACACCACGGCGTACGAGCCGCGCAGGCGCTTGTGCATGTTCTTGACCGCGGCGAACACTTCGGCCGGGTGCAGCGGCACCCCGCGCGACGAGCGTTCGAGTTCGTGTGCCAGCACGTTGAGCAGCACTTCGGAATCGCTCTCGGTGTTGGTGTGGCGGTGGTCGGTGGAAAACAGCTCCGCGCGCAGCGCATGCGCGTTGGTCAGGTTGCCGTTGTGCACGAGCACGATGCCGAACGGCGCGTTCACGTAGAAGGGCTGCGCCTCTTCCTCGCTGTAGGCATTGCCGGCGGTCGGGTAGCGCACCTGGCCCAGGCCCACGCTGCCCGGCAGCGCGCGCATGTTGCGCGTGCGGAACACGTCGCGGACCATGCCCTTGGCCTTGTGCATGAAGAACTTGCGTTCCAGCAAGGTCACGATGCCGGCCGCATCCTGGCCGCGGTGCTGCAACAGCAGCATCGCGTCATAGAGCAGCTGATTGACGGGTGCGTTGCTGACAACGCCGACGATTCCACACATGAACGATTCCTCTCAGGGCAGGTAGCTTGCCAACTTTTCAGGCAGCGCGGGTTTCAGGCCCTGCAATGCCGCATCGAGAACAATGGCGCTGCGCGATTCGTGCCACCAGGCACTGTCGCTCAACACCAGCAAATGAACAACGACGGCCAGCACGAGCAGGGCCACCGCACCCCGCGCCGCACCGAACGCCGCTCCCAGAATCCGGTCCACCGGCCGCAGACCCACGACCGTGATCAACTTGCGCGTGAGCGCTGCCACCAGGCCCACGCCGAACACCACCGCCACGAAGACCAGCACGAAGGCCAGCGGATAACGCCACGCCCCCTGCGGATCGCCGAACGGCAGCCATGCCGCCACGCCGGAAGCCAGCCACTGGGCGGCGATGAAAGCCGCCACCCAGCCGATCAGCGAAATCACTTCGAACACCAGCCCGCGCATCAGGCCGAACAGCATCGACACCCCGATGAGCGCGACGGCGATCCAGTCGAGCAAGGCCACGGCAACAGCAGGCGACAGCTCTTACAACGTGAGGATCGCAGCCGCCAAAGACAAGCCCTTGACCTTTTCCGCCGCGCGGTCGGCCTCGGCACGCGAACCGAAGGGGCCCACACGCACACGCGTGCGCTGCTCGCCGTCGGCCGTCTTGGCCACGTGCACGTAGGTCTTGAGGCCGGCCTTCTCGAGCTTCTGGCGCACTTCGCGCGCCTTGTCGGCATCGGCGAAAGCGCCGACCTGCACCACGAAGCGGCCGCTTTCATCGGCGGCGGGCTTCGGCGCGGCAGCCGTCGCGACGGGCTTGCCTTCGAGCAGCGCGCGGGCACGGGCAGCATCGCCCGAGTCGGCCGGCTTGGGCTTCGCTTCGGGCTTGGGTTCGGGCTTCGGCTTGGGCTCGGGTTTGGGTTCCGGCTTGTGTTCGGGCTTGGCCTCCGGCTTGTGTTCAGGTTTGGCCTCGGGCTTGGGCTCCGGCTTGGGCTTCGGCTCCGGCTTGGGCTCGGCGGCCGCGACGGGCGGCGTGCTGGGCACGGGCCTGCCGGATTCGATCACCGTGCCGTCGGCGGTCTCGGTGATCATGCCGCCGGACGACGCCGAAGCCACGCGCGAACTGCTGCCGCTGTCGGGCGCTGCCGGCGCGCTGCTCGTGGTGGGCGCCGGTGCAGCGGGCACGGGCAGTGGCTTGACCTTGTTGCGGTCGGGAATCTCGATGGGAATGTCGACCGACACGGGGCGCGGCTGCGTATCGAACAGCAGCGGAAAACCGATCACGCCGAGCAGCACCAGCACCGCTGCGCCGAGCAACCGGTGGCGTGCACGCCGACGCATGGTTTCGACACTTTCCGCGGGGACGGCGGCTGGGGCGCTGCGTCCTTCGTTGCCTTGCGGGCCGCGCGTGCGGAACTTGAAAAACGCCATGAAGTTCGATCCCTGAAGGAGTGCAGCGAGGTGGTGCCAGATGGTGTGGACAGCCCGACGATCAGCCGCCTGGCAGCAGGTGTTTGGCTTGCAGCCGGGGGGTGCCGTTTTCGAGCACGCCACCCACGGTGAAGAACGATCCGAAGAGCACGATTCTATCAGCGGGCCCCGCCTGCTCGATGGCTGCGCGCAACGCTTCCATCGGGCCCGCGTGCACGCTGCCCGAGGCGTCGGTGCGCGTGTTCTGCGCCTGCCAGCTGGCCAGCAGGTCGGCGGCCTTGGCGGCGCGCGGCGTGGGCAGGTCGGTGAAGTACCAGCGGTCGATCAGCGGCCCGATGCGCGCGAGGATCGGTGCGAGGTCCTTGTCGGCCATCACGCCGAATACGCCGTGCGTGGTGGGATAGAAGCCCATCGCGTCGAGGTTCTCGGCCAGCGCGGCCACGGCATGGGCGTTGTGCGCCACGTCGAGCACCAGCGCGGGCTCGCCCGGCACGATCTGGAAGCGGCCCGGCAACTCGACCATCGCGAGCCCGTTGCGCACGGCCTGCGCGGTGATCGGCAACTGCGGCCGCAGGGCTTCGAGCGCCGCGAGCACGCCGGCCGCATTGATGAGCTGGTTGGCCCCGCGCAGCGCCGGGTAGGCCAGCCCGCTGTAGCGCCGGCCACGACCCGACCAGCCCCACTGCTGCTTGTCGCCCGACACGTTGAAGTCGGTCCCGAAGCGCCAGAGGTCGGCGCCGATCGCGTTCGCATGGTCGATCACGCTCTGCGGCGGCATCGGGTCGCTCACGATGGCGGGCTTGCCCGGCCGCATGATGCCGGCCTTCTCGAAGCCGATGCTTTCGCGGTCGGGCCCGAGGTATTCCATGTGGTCGAGGTCGATGCTGGTGATGACCGCGCAGTCGGTGTCGATGATGTTGACCGCGTCGAGCCGCCCTCCCAGGCCGACCTCGAGAATCGCCACGTCGGGCTTTTCCTCGGTCATGCAATGCAGGATGCCGAGCGTCGTGAACTCGAAGTAGGTCAGGCTCATGTCGCCGCGCGCCTTTTCCACCACTTCGAAACTTGCTATCAGTTTGGAAGCATCGACGGCTTCGCCCTTGAGCCGCAGGCGCTCTTCGAAGCGCACGAGGTGCGGCGAGGTGAACACCGCCGTGCGATAGCCCGCGTGCGTCAAGATCGATTCGAGCATGGCGCAGGTCGAGCCCTTGCCGTTCGTGCCCGCCACCGTGATCACGGGGCAGCCGAAGCGCAGGCCGAGGCGCTGCGCCATTTCCTTGGCGCGCTCGAGCCCGAGTTCAATGTTCTTGGGATGGAGGTGCTCGGCGCGCGCGAGCCAGTCGTTAAGGGTTTCCATGGAGGCCGGCATTGTCGCCGACTGGCCGCCCAGGGCATCATCGCGGGCATGACAACCCTATACGGCATTCCGAACTGCGACACCGTCAAGCGCGCCCGCGCCTGGCTCGATGAACATGGCGTGGCCTACACCTTCCACGATTTCAAGAAACAGGGCGTGCCCGAGGCCGAGCTCGACCAGTGGCTGAAAAAGCCCGGATGGGAGGCCCTGGTCAACCGCAAGGGCACTACCTGGCGCAAGCTGGACGACGCCACCCGCGAGGGCGTGGTCGATGCCGGCTCGGCCCGCGCCGTGCTGCTGGCCAACCCCAGCCTGATCAAGCGGCCGGTGGTCAACTGGGGGGCGAAAAAACCCGTTACGACAGGGTTCGACGCCGACGCCTGGGCTGTCAACGCCGTGTAAACGCCGGAACCCGGCCTGCCTGCCCGGCCTCCAACCCCGATCTGCAGGAGAAACACACCATGAATACGCATGTTTTTCGCACCCTCGCCGGGATTTCCGCGGCCGCAGCCTTGGCCGCCGGCACCGGGCTCGTGCACGCCCAGCAGAACCAGGTGGTCCAGGCCCGCGTGATCTCCGCCACGCCGATCCGCGAAACGACCGGCAGCGACGTCAACTACAACGTCACGTATGAATACAACGGCCGCCAGTACACCACCCGCATGAACAGCCGGCCCGGTGCAACCATTTCGATTCAGGCCAGCGCCTACGGCGTGACGACCTCGCCGGTGGCGCCGCAGCCGCAGTTGCAGCCCTATCCGGTCGAGGCCGATAGCGGCAATGGCTATCCGCAGTACAGCGGCTCGCCATGGGACAACGTGGTGCCCGAGCCGGGCGTGGTCGTCTCCAACGCCCCCGCGCCGGTCTACCAGCCGGCACCGGTGTATGCCGCCCCCGTCTACGTCCAGCCGGCCTACCCGTACCCCTATGCCTATCCATACGTCTATCCGCCGGTCGGCTTCTCGCTGAACCTCGGCTATTCGCGCGGCTGGGGCGGTGGCTATTACCGCGGCTGGGGTGGCGGATACCGCGGCTGGCACCGCTGAGCCGCTAGGCCGGCGGCCCAGGCCGCCCGAGCCCCTAAAATCGAGGACTTTTCCAACCCTTGACGGATGCGCCGCTGGTGCGGTGCGTCCTCGATTTGCCGACCGCTCCCGCGCCGGCGCCATCCAATGACGACGACTACCGACACTCTCAACAGCGCCGCAGTGGCCACCAAGGCCAATGTGTACTTCGATGGCAAATGCGTGAGCCACAGCCTCACGCTGGCGGACGGCACGAAGAAATCGGTCGGCGTGATCCTGCCGTCCACCCTCACCTTCAACACCAGCGCGCCTGAAATCATGGAAGGCACCGGCGGCAGCTGCGAATACCAGCTCGCGGGCAGCACCGAATGGATCGCCTCGGGTCCGGGCCAGAAATTCAACGTGCCGGGCAACTCGAGCTTCCAGATCCGCGTGGCCGGCGAGCCCTACAGCTACATCTGCCACTTCGGCTGAAACCGGACCTCCTGACATGTCGACCATCCTCCAAAACGTACCCGCCGGCCAGAAGGTCGGCATCGCCTTCTCGGGCGGCCTGGACACCAGCGCAGCGCTGCACTGGATGAAGCTGAAGGGCGCCGTCCCCTACGCCTACACCGCCAACCTCGGCCAGCCCGACGAGCCCGACTACGACGAGATTCCGCGCAAGGCGATGCTCTACGGCGCCGAGAACGCCCGCCTGATCGACTGCCGCGTGCAGCTCGCCAACGAAGGCATCGCCGCGCTGCAGGCCGGCGCCTTCCACGTGACCACCGCCGGCGTCACCTACTTCAACACCACGCCGCTGGGCCGCGCGGTGACGGGCACGATGCTGGTGTCGGCCATGAAGGAAGACGACGTCCACATCTGGGGCGACGGCAGCACTTACAAGGGCAACGACATCGAGCGCTTCTACCGCTACGGCCTGCTCACCAACCCCAACCTGAAGATCTACAAGCCCTGGCTCGACCAGGTCTTCATCGACGAGCTGGGCGGCCGCGCCGAGATGTCGGCGTTCATGCAGAAGGCCGGCTTCGCCTACAAGATGTCGGCCGAGAAGGCCTACTCGACCGACTCGAACATGCTCGGCGCCACGCACGAGGCCAAAGACCTCGAGCACCTGAACAGCGGCATCCAGATCGTGCAGCCCATCATGGGCGTGGCCTTCTGGAAGGACGAAGTCGAAGTGAAGCGCGAGACCGTCTCGGTGCGCTTCGAAGAAGGCGTACCCGTTGCGCTGAACGGCGTGCGCTACTCGAACCTGGTCGACCTGATCCTCGAAGCCAACCGCATCGGCGGTCGCCACGGCCTGGGCATGAGCGACCAGATCGAGAACCGCATCATCGAGGCCAAGAGCCGCGGCATCTACGAGGCGCCCGGCCTCGCGCTGCTGTTCATCGCCTACGAGCGCCTCGTCACCGGCATCCACAACGAAGACACCATCGAGCAGTACCGCGACAACGGCCGCAAGCTCGGCCGCCTGCTGTACCAGGGCCGCTGGTTCGACCCGCAGGCCATCATGCTGCGCGAGACGGCGCAACGCTGGGTGGCGCGCGCCATCACCGGCGAAGTGACGGTCGAGCTGCGCCGCGGCAACGACTACTCGATCATGAACACCGAGTCGGCCAACCTCACGTACAAGCCCGAGCGCCTGAGCATGGAAAAGGTCGAAGGCGCGTTCACGCCGCTGGACCGCATCGGCCAGCTCACGATGCGCAACCTCGACATCGTCGACACGCGCGAGAAGCTCGCGATCTACACGCAGGTCGGCCTGCTGTCGTCGAGCGAAGGCGCTTCGCTGCCGAAGCTGGCCAACGACGGCGACGCGAACTGATCGCCGCGCCCTGCCTCCCGGAGGCAGAAACGCCAACGGGCCCTTTCGGGCCCGTTTTTCTTTGGCGCGCCGACAGGGTATCAGTCGCCGCCGCCTCCACCGCAGCCGCCGCCGCAACCGCCTCCGCAGTCGGACGAGCCGCCGCCATCGCTGGAGCCGCCATCGCCGCCACTGCTGCTCGATTCGCTGCCGCCGAACCCACCGGCATCGCCCGCACTGCCGCCATCCGACGATGACGATTCCCCGAAGCTGGTGCCGCACTGGGCGTCGGAGCCGATGTGCCGCTCGACCGCCCGGCAGTCAGGCACATAGTGGAAGCCGCCCGCAATGGCGAACTTGATGTCCAGCGCAAACAGCAGTGGCAGCCGCGCCGGCTTGCGCGGGTCGATGCTCTCCTCCTTGCAGGCCCAGTACCAGGTGCGGCGCAGGCCGTCGTTGCGCCGGGCATCCTTGCCCAGCACCTCGGCCGGACTGTGGTGCAGCATGGCGCCGAAGGCCGCCTTGCACCAGTTCTGGTAGCCCTGCGTGTGCAGGATGAACTCGTGCCACGCCGTGTCGACCACCTTCGATGGCATGGCGACGAACTTGCGGTCGCTGCGCAGGTGCGACATGAAGAACTGGCGCAGGCCGCGCAGCACCAGCTCGGCGTCGCGCCGGCTCAGTTGCGGATGCGCCTCGCGCAGCTTGCCGATGAGGAACGGCGGCAGCCGGGCCTCGCGGATGAACTGGCGGCGCAGGCTGGTTTCGAGGAACTTGAGCACCGCCGAGAACAGCAGCGCCACCACGATCACGGCCACCACAGAGCCCCAGCGGCGCGAACCCAGGAACACGGCGGCCAGCGCGACGAGCGGCACCGCGCGCCGGGCCCACACGAGGGCGCCGATGCGGCGGCGGAAATTCAGGTGCAGGAAGTCGAGATCCATGCCGTCAGACCACCACCGGTTCCGGCTCCAGCCGGATGCCGAAGCGCTCGTACACGCTGGTCTGGATGGCCTTGGCCAGGGTCATCACCTCGCCGCCCGTCACCGGGTTCTCGTGGCCGCCGCGGTTGACCAGCACCAGCGCCTGCCGCTCGTACACGCCGGCATTGCCCACCGACTTGCCCTTCCAGCCGCAGGCGTCGATGAGCCAGCCGGCCGCAAGCTTGATGCTGCCGTCGGCCATCGGGTAGTGCACGATCTTCGGATCACGCGCAATGATGTCGGCGCACTGCTCGGGTGTGACCGTCGGGTTCTTGAAGAAGCTGCCGGCGTTGCCCAGCACGCGCCAGTCGGGCAGCTTGGCGCGGCGGATGGCGCAGATCCAGTCGAAGATGTCCTGGGCGTCCGGCGTGAAGTTGCCGGTTTCTTCCATCTTGCGCTCCAGGTCGAGGTAGCCGACCACGGCCTTCCACGGCTTGGGCAAACGGAATCGCACCCGGGTGATCACCGCGCGTCCGGCCAAGCCGAAGTCGTTCGGGCCGCTGCGCACGTGCTTGAACACCGAATCGCGATAGCCGAAGGCGCACTGCGCGGCGTCGAGCATGAAGCTGCGGCCCGTTTCCAGGTCGTAGGCGTCGAGCGATTCGAAGCGGTCCTGCAGTTCGACCCCGTAGGCGCCGATGTTCTGCACCGGCGAGCCGCCCACCGTGCCCGGAATCAGCGCCAGGTTTTCGAGCCCCGGGTAGCCGCTGCGCACCATCCATTCGACGGCGTCGTGCCAGTTCTCGCCGGCACCGGCCTCGACGATCCAGGCGCGCGGAGTTTCTTCCACCAGCCGCAGGCCCTTGATCTCTATCTTCAGCACCAGCGGCTTGACGTCGCCCGTGAGCACGATGTTGCTGCCGCCGCCCAGCACGAAACGGGGCGCATCGCGCCATGCCTCGTCGGCATGCAGCGCGACCAGGTCGGCCTCGCTGGCGATGCGCACCAGATGCTGCGCACGCGCGACGATGCCGAAGCTGTTGTAGGGCTGCAGCGGGACGTTGGACTCCACGATCATGGGAGAATTGTCGCATCCAGCACAAGTGAATTCAGGAGAGAGTCCATGCCGTCCTTCGATACCGTCTGCGAGCCCAACCTGCCCGAGGTGAAAAACGCGGTCGAGAACACCGCCAAGGAAATCGGCACGCGCTTCGATTTCAAGGGCACGGCCGCCGCCGTCGAGCTCAAGGACAAGGAGATCACCATGATCGGCGACGCCGAGTTCCAGCTCGTGCAGGTCGAAGACATCCTGCGCAGCAAGCTCACCAAGCGCAGCGTCGACGTGCGCTTCCTCGACAAGGGCGACGTCCAGAAGATGGGCGGCGACAAGGTCAAGCAGGTCATCAAGATCAAGAGCGGCATCGAGAGCGAGCAGGCCAAGAAGATCACCCGCATCGTCAAGGACAGCAAGCTGAAGGTGCAGGCCGCGATCCAGGGCGATGCGGTGCGCATTACCGGCGCCAAGCGCGACGATCTCCAGGCCGCCATGGCCCTCATCAAGAAGGACGTGCCGGACATGCCGCTCACGTTCAACAATTTCCGCGACTGAGCCCGCCCGCATGAAAGCGCTCGTCGTCGCAGCGCAGCTGCTGGCTGCCGCTGCCGTGGCGCATGCCGCCGGCTCGGTCACCCTGACCGGCAGCATCGGCAGCCGCGCCATCCTGATCGTGAACGGCAACCCGCCCAAGACCGTCGCGGTTGGCGAGAGCTACCAGGGCGTGAAACTGGTGTCGCTGCAGGCCGAGCAGGCCGTGGTCGAACTCGATGGCAAGCGCATCAATCTGCGCATGGACACGCCGGTCAGCATCGGTGGCGGGGGCGGAACAGGCGGTGGGGGCAGCCGCGTCGTGCTGTCGGCAGATAGCCGCGGGCATTTCATGACACAGGGCGCCATCAACGGCCGGCCCGTCACTTTCATGCTCGACACAGGCGCCACGTCGATCGCACTGTCGGCCGACGATGCCCTGCGCATCGGGCTCGACTACAGCAAGGGCCAGCGCGTCGTGATGAACACCGCCAACGGGCAGGCACAAGGCTACCGGCTGCGCTTGCAATCGGTGCGCGTGGGCGACGTCGAGGTCTACGACATCGACGCCATCGTCTCGCCGCAGGCCATGCCCTTCGTGCTGCTGGGCAACAGCTTCATCAATCGCTTCTCGATGCGGCGCGACGCGGACCAGATGGTCCTCGAAAAACGCTATTGAAGCCCCGGTGTCAGGCCTGCGCGGCCGTCACCACGATCTCGATCTTGTAGGCCGCATTGGCCATCTTGGCCTGCACGGTCGCGCGCGGCGGCGTATTGCCGGCCGGAATCCACGCGTCCCACACCTCGTTCATGGCGGTGATGTCGGTGATGTCCGCCAGGAATATCTGCGTCATGAGGATGCGCGACTTGTCGCTGCCGGCCTCGGCCAGCAGGCGGTCGACCATGCCCAGCACCTGCGCGGTCTGGCCGCGGATGTCCTGCGCGGTGTCGTCGGGCACCTGGCCCGCGAGGTAGACGGTACCGTTGTGCACAGCCGTCTCCGAGAGGCGGGGGCCGACGTGGAAGCGGGTGAGGGAAGCCATGGTGTTTTCAAGCCTTTTTCTTCGAGCCGAGTTTCGACTCCGTGCCGGCCGCGAGCCGGCGGATGTTTTCGCGGTGCCGCCAGATCAGCAGCAGACTCATGACGATGATCGCAATCAGCACCGTGCGGTCGAGTGGCCACGCAATGCCGCCGCCAATCAGATAGTAGGCCGGCGCAAAGAAGGCGGCCGCCAGCGACGACAGCGACGAGTAACGAAAGAAGACCGCGACGATCAGCCACGTGGCGCCGGTCGCCAGCCCCAGCCAGGGCGCGATGCCCACCAGCACGCCCGCCGCGGTGGCCACGCCCTTGCCGCCCTGGAAGCCGAAGAACACCGGGTAAAGGTGGCCGAGGAACGCAGCCAGGCCGGCCAGGGCAGCGACGCCCTCCCCCAGCCCCCACTGCGCGCCGAAATGCCGGATGACGAACACCGGCACCCAGCCCTTGAGCGCATCGAGCAGCAGAGTGGCCAACGCCGCGCCTTTGTTGCCCGAGCGCAGCACGTTGGTGGCGCCGGGGTTCTTGCTGCCATAGCTGCGCGGATCGGCCATGCCGAGCGCCTTGCTCACGATGACCGCGAAGGACAGCGAGCCGATCAGGTACGACGCCACGATGGCGATGAGGGAAGGCAAGTTGAAACTCAAGGCGGCGCTCCGCGGGGATGGTTGTTGTTCTATCCGGCGACGACCGCCGCCGGCTATTCTGCCAGCGCACACTGCACGGGCTTCGCGCCCAGCAGCGCCACGCACACCTGCGGATCGATGCCGATCAGGTAGCCCCGGCGCCCACCGTTGAGCACGATCTTCGGCAGCTCGAGAACGGTGGCCTCCACGTACACCGGCATCTCGCGCCGCGTGCCGAACGGCGACGTGCCACCCACCATGTAGCCGCTGTGCCGCTGGGCCACCTCGGGCTTGCAGGGCTCGACCGACTTGGCGCCGATCTGCCGCGCGAGGTTCTTGGTAGACACCGTGCGGTTGCCGTGCATCAGCACGATCAGCGGCCTGGCGTCCTGGTCCTGCATCACCAGCGTCTTGATGACGGTGAACGGGTCGAGCCCGAGCATCTCGGCGCCCCGCTGCGCACCGCCGTGCTCGACGTACTCGTAGGGATGCTCCGTGAACGCGACCTTGTGCGTCCGCAACAGCTGCGTTGCGGGCGTTTCGGACACGTGGGTCTTCTTGCTCACGCCGCCGGATCGCGGATTTCCCAGCGGATCTTGTCGATCTCCGCCAGGATCTCGGGCGACAGCGTGGTGCCGTACGCGTCCAGGTCTTCTTCCAGCTGCGCCAGCGAGGTCACGCCGATGATCGTGCTCGCCACCTGCCACTTCGTGTAGCAGAAGGCCAGCGCCAGTCGGGTCGGCGTCAGGCCGTTGTCGCGCGCCAGCTGGTTGTAGCGCCTGGCCGCGCGCAGCGAATCGGGACGGCCCCAACGCTGCTTGCGCACCGATTCATAACTCGAAATCCGCGCGCCCTTGGGCGCATCGGGCCCCTCGATGCCGCTCTGGTCGTACTTGCCCGTCAACAGGCCGAAGGCCAGCGGCGAATACGCCAGCAGCGACACGCCCAGCCGGTGCATCGTCTCGTCCAGCGCGTTCTCGTGGCCCCGGCTGATGAGGCTGTACACGTTCTGCACCGTCGCCACGCGCGGCAGCCCGTGCTGCTCGGCCAGCCGCACGAACTCGTGCACGCCGTAGGGCGTTTCGTTCGACAGGCCGATGGCGCGCACCTTGCCCGCCTTCACCAGCCTGCCCAGCGCTTCGAGCTGCTCCTGGATCGGGGTCTGCGATGTTTCCTTCGCCGGGTCGTAGTAGACGTTGCCGAACATCGGCACGTGGCGTTCCGGCCAGTGGATCTGGTAGAGGTCGATGACGTCCGTCTGCAGCCGCTTCAGGCTGGCGTTGCACGAGGCCTCGATGTCGGCCGCCGTCATGCCGCTGCCCTCGCGCACCCAGGGCATGCCGCGCGACGGGCCGGCCACCTTGGTCGCAACCACCAGCTTCTGGCGCGCACCGGGGTTGGCGGCGAACCAGTTGCCGATGATGGTTTCGGTGACGCTGTAGGTTTCCTTGCGCGCGGGCACCGAATACATCTCGGCGGTGTCGATGAAGTCGACGCCGCGCTCGAGCGAGCGACTCAGGATGGCGTGGGAGGTGGGCTCGTCGACCTGTTCGCCGAAGGTCATCGTGCCGAGGCAGATCGGGGTGACGTGCAGGTCGCTTTGACCGAGTTGGATCTTTTTCATGCGCGGGATGCTACCGCCCCGACCCGCAACCCGCTGGCCGCTGCGCCAAAACCCGAGCAATCCGTGACGGCCGGCTGTCGTGCGCCGGACTGCGTCATCACAAAGGCCTCCTTATCATCGGCGCCCATGTACCAAGTCCTCCGCCCCTCCCGCAGCGAATTCGTGCCCGTGCGCAACCTCAGCTACCACGTGCGCCTCTGGGGCCAGCCCTCCGATGCCCGACCGCCGCTGGTGCTGGTGCATGGCTGGATGGACGTGGCGGCGTCGTGGCAGTTCGTGGTCGATGCAATGGAGCAGGACCGCTTCATCATCGCTCCCGACTGGCGCGGCTTCGGCCTGACCGACGGCGGCGGCGTCGACAACTACTGGCTCGCCGACTACCTGGCCGACCTCGAATGGCTGCTCGACCACTACGCTGGCGAGGGCGACAACGCACGGCAGGTCGACCTCGTCGGCCACAGCATGGGCGGCAACGTCGTCATGCACTATGCCGGTGTGCGGCCCCAGCGCATCCGCCGCCTCGTCAACCTTGAAGGCTTCGGCATGCCCGCGCGCAAGCCCGAGGAAGCCCCCGCGCGCTACGGCCAGTGGATCGACGAGCTCAAGCGCCTGCACCGCGGCGAAATGGCGCTGGCCGGCTACTCGGCCGTGGACGGCGTGGCGCGCCGCCTCATGAAGACCAACCCGCGCCTCACGCCCGACAAGGCCCAGTGGCTCGCCAGCCACTGGTCGGCCAACCAGGCGCAGCCCGATGGCAGCGAACGCTGGCAGATCCTCGGCGAGGCGGCCCACAAGATCGTCAACGCCCACATCTTCCGGGTCGACGAAACGCTGGCGCTGTATGCGCGCATCACCGCGCCGCTGCTGATGGTCGAGGCCGCGGACGACAGCCTGCAAGGCTGGTGGAAGAACCGCTACACGCTAGAAGAATTCCACGAGCGGCTGAAGTCGGTCGGCAACAGCCGCATCGAGCGCCTCGAAGACGCGGGCCACATGCTGCACCACGACCAGCCGCAGCGCGTGGCGCGGATGATCGAAGCGTTCCTGGCATCCTGAGGGGACGGGGGGCGCTGTTCAGGGCGCGCTCACGCCGACGGGGTACCTTGCTCCGCGAATGTCCCCCGGCCTGCGGCCTCCTCCTTTATTTCGCTGCGCAAGGCACCCCGCCGTCGTGATCGTTCACAGGGCGTCGGGTGCTCCCCGCAGCGAAATAAAGGAGGAGGCCGCAGGCCGGGGGACATTCGCGGAGGGGAGTACCCGGCGGCCTGTGCACGCGCCGGGAACAAGACCACCCACTCTTTACTCTTCGTCTGCGTCGTTGCCCGTCAGCGAGAGAACTTCTTCGACGAAAGCCTCGAAGAGCGGCAACGAAGCAGGCAAGGCGTCGAACGACTCAACCTCGCCCGCATCGAAGAAATGCGGCTTGCCGTCCGGCACCGACACCCATTCGCCGGCCTCGACAAGCAGCCCCAGGTAGCCGTCGGCGGTCGGCACATAGAACAGCCCGGCGCTCTCCAGCACGCGCTGTCCCTTCTTCTTGCCACGCCCCCAACTCACGCCCTGCCCGGCCAGGTGCTCGGTGATCCAGCCGTCGCACACATGCGTGTCGCGCCAGCTTCCTTGGGCATCGAATACGGCGAGCACGGGCATGGGGCGTCCTTTGTTGTCTGCGAAGTTACTGCAGGAAGCTGGGCTTGGCATAGCCCTGGAACTTGCTGTCGACCACCGCCTTGAACTCCTTCGAGCGGTAGGCCTCGGCGATGTCCTTGGCCCACTGGGTGTTCTTGTCGGCGGTCTTCACGGCCACCACATTCAGGTAGTAGTCCGGCGTTTTTTCCAGCACCACGGCCT
Organism: Variovorax sp. Root434; assembly: GCF_001426595.1. Classification (NCBI taxonomy): domain Bacteria; kingdom Pseudomonadati; phylum Pseudomonadota; class Betaproteobacteria; order Burkholderiales; family Comamonadaceae; genus Variovorax; species Variovorax sp. Root434. The sequence goes on along the minus strand of NZ_LMEK01000006.1, from coordinate 145,526 downwards.
CGGTGAGCTTCAGGCCCGACGAGATCGCGAAATTGCCGTTGACGATGGCGTACTCGGTGTCGCCCAGCGAACGCGGCAGTTGCGCGGCTTCGAGCGGAATGAACTTCAGCTTCTTCGGGTTCTCGGCCACGTCCTTTTCCGTCGAGCGCAACGCGTCGATGCCGGGCTTGAGCGTGATCAGCTTGTTCTGCTCCAGCAGCACGAGCGCTCGGGCCAGGTTGCTCGGGTCGTTCGGCAGCGTCACGCGGTCGCCTTCCTTCACGTCGGCCAGCGTCTTGCGCTTGGTCGAATACACGCCCATCGGCGCGATCGGGCCCTGCACCAGTTCGGCCAGGTCGAGCTTCTGGTCGGCCGCGAACTTCTTCAGGTAGACCTGATGCTGGAAGAAATTGGCGTCGAGCGAACCCTGGGCCAGCGCGAGGTTGGGCTGCACGTAGTCGTTGAACTCGACCAGCTTCACCTTGTAGCCCTTCTTCTCGAGGATGGGCACGATGCCGGCCTTGAGCTGGTCGGCGTTGGAGCCGGCGGTGCCGCCGATCACGAGGTTCTTCTTGGCGGGGTCTTGCGCGTGGGCCTGCAGCGAGAGGCCGCCGAGCGAGACGGCAGCCAGGGACAGGGCGAGAACGGAACGACGCAGGAATACGGTCTTCATGGGAAAGGGAGAGCTAGGGGGAAAAAGAAGGAATCAACGCTTGTCGAGCCTGCTTGCCGTGGTGTTGCCCACGAATTGCAGGATCTGTACCAGCACCACGAGCAGCGCCACGGTGAGCACCATCACGTCGGTCTGGAAACGGTAGTAGCCGTAGCGGATGGCCAGGTCGCCGATGCCGCCGCCGCCCACCACGCCGGCCACGGCCGAGTACGAGAGAAAGCTCACGGCCAGCACGGTCAGCGCCAGCACCAGGCCCGAGCGGGCCTCGACCAGCAGCACGCGCCAGACGATCTGCAGCTCGGTCGCGCCCATGGCATGCGCCGCCTCGATCACGCCGCGCGGCACTTCGCGCAGGCACTGGTCGACCAGCCGCGCCAGGTAGGGAATGGCCGCAAACGACAGCGGCACCGCTGCTGCCAGCGGCCCGATCGACGTGCCCGCAATCACCCGCGTGAACGGCACCAAGGCCACCAGCAGGATGATGAATGGGAACGAACGCACCGTGTTCACGAGCCAGTTGAGCACCAGGAACGCGGGCTTGTTCTCCAGCGACTGGCCGGGGCCCAGCAGGAACAGCAGGATGCCGAGCGGCCCGCCGATGAGCACCGCGGCCGAGAGGCCGATGGCCAGCATCATGAAGGTCTGGCCGGTGGCGACCCACAGCTCGGGGAGGATGGGGGCGATGTTCTCAAACATAGGCCGCCTCCAGCACGTTGCGCTGTACCGAAGCCGGACGCGGCTCGACCGGCAGGCGCGCCTCGCGTTCGCGGCGACGCACCAGCTCGTCGATCTCGCGACCCAGTGCGGTCTTGCGCTCTTCGCTCGGTGCATCGACCGCGAACTGCTCCACGAGCCGGCCCTTCTCGAGGATGGCCACGTTGCGGCACAGCACCTCGACCACCGACAGCTCGTGCGTGACGATCACGATGGTCACGCCGATCTTCTGGTTGATCTCGCGCAGCGTCTCCAGCAGCGAGCGCGTGGTTTCGGAGTCGAGCGCCGAGGTGGGCTCGTCGCACAGCAGCACCTGCGGGCGCGGCGCCAGCGCACGGGCAATGGCCACGCGCTGCTTCTGCCCGCCCGAGAGCTGGGCCGGGTAGGTGTCGATCTTCTCGGCCAGGCCCACGAGCGCCAGGCACTCGCGCACACGGGCATCGATCTCGGCCTTCGAGTGGCGGCCGTGGATCTTCAGCGGGAAGGCCACGTTGTCGAACACCGTGGCGTTCTGCAGCAGGTTGAACTGCTGGAAGATCATGCCGATGTTCTGGCGCGTGTCGCGCAGCTCGCGGCGCGAGAGCGTGGTGAGGTCGCGCCCGCCGACGAGCACCTTGCCCGCATCGGGCCGCTCCAGCAGGTTGATGAGGCGCAGCAGCGTGGACTTGCCGGCGCCGCTCTTGCCGATCAGGCCGAACACGTCGCCCTGCTGAATGTCGAACGACAGCGATTGCACGGCGTCGAACACCTCGCCGTTGGGCAAGGCGAAGGACTTCTGCACCGATTGAAGACGGATGACTGGCGCCGCGTGTATGTCGCGGCCCGAGTCAGGCGTGGGTTGGGTCATGGAGAAAAGCGCGGCCCGCGCGGCGCGCAGGTCGCGGAGGTTCGCGAAAAAGGGGTCGAGTATGAAAAGAAAGGCAACGAAAGGGAACGAACAAATCGGCGCTTGCTTATGCCTCAGAACACATAAGGGCACGAACGTGTAAACCAATGCGCCATATAGATATGCGCATTGGTTCGTTTCCAAACGGCGTCCGCAATGCCACATTCGCGCCTTCATTTTTTGATTTCGCACAACGACATGCACAGCACTTTCCGCCGCCGCGCCCTCGCCCTGGCCGCGCTCGCCGCCACCCTCCTTGCCGGCAACACCGCCTTCGCGCAGGACAAGAACACGCTCAAGGTCGGTGTCTCAGTCGGCAACGGCGAGCAGATCTTCGAGGTGGTCAAGAAGGTCGCCGCCAAGGACGGCCTGAACATCCAGGTCGTGGTGTTCAACGACTACCAGCTGCCCAATGCGGCGCTGGCCTCGGGCGACCTCGACGCCAATGCCTTCCAGCACCAACCCTTCCTCGACAACCAGAACAAGGCGCGCGGCTTCGACATCGTGCCGGTGGGCCTGACCATCACCGCGCCTCTGGGCTTCTATTCGCGCAAGATCAAATCGATCGACCAGCTGCCCGATGGCGCGGCGGTCGGCATCCAGAACGACCCGTCGAACGGCAACCGCGCGCTGTTGCTGCTGCAGACCGCCGGCCTCATCACGCTAAAGCCCGAGGCGGTAAAGAACAACACCGCCACGCCGCTCGACGTGGTGACCAACCCGAAAAAGCTGAAACTGGTGGCGCTCGACGCGGCCCAGCTGCCGCGCTCGCTCGACGACCTGACCATCGCCGCCATCAACAACGACTACGCCGAGAAGGCGGGCCTGTCGCTGAACAAGGACGCCGTCATCAAGGAAGCCGCCAAGAGCCCGTATGCCAACCTGATCGCCGTGCGCCGCGCCGACAAGGACAAGCCCTGGGCCAAGCGCCTCGTGGCGGCTTATCAGTCGCCGGAGGTGAAGAGCTTCATCGAGACGCAGTTCAAGGGTTCGCTGATCCCCGCGTTCTGATTTCGGGGTATTTCCCCCTCCCCCGCTGGGGGAGGGTTGGGGTGGGGGCACGGCGGCGCATCCATGGAGCGCCCTGCCCGCCCCCATCCCAGCCTTCCCCCAGAGGGGGAAGGAGCAATACAGGGCCTCGGCAGGGCGGGTTTTCGGAGCGTGAGAAAATGTCGGGTTCCCCCGAACACCAACCCTCACAGTCAGGACACCCCATGGACGCAGAACAGATCAACCAAATCGGCGCAATGCTCGCGGACCTGAGCGTCCGTACGGTCGATTTACGGAGGTATCTTTGACTACGATGCCAAAGCTGAACGACTGAGGACAGTCAACGCATCGCTCGAAGACCCGAACGTCTGGAACGACCCGAAGAAGGCCCAGGAACTGGGCAAGGAAAAGAAGTCGCTCGACGACGTGGTCGTCACGCTCGACCGGCTCACCAACGGGCTCTCGGACAACACCGAGCTCTACGAGATGTCGAAGGAAGACGGCGACATGGACGGCCTGCAGGCCATTGCCGATGACGCCGCCACGCTCGAAGCCGACATCAAGCAGCTCGAATTCCGCCGGATGTTCAACAACCCGGCCGATCCGCTCAATGCCTTCGTCGACATCCAGGCCGGCGCCGGCGGCACCGAGGCCTGCGACTGGGCCAGCATGCTGCTGCGCCAGTACCTGAAGTACGCCGAGCGCAAGGGCTTCAAGACGCAGATCGAAGACGAAACACCCGGCGACACCGCCGGCATCAAGGGCGCGACCATCAAGGTCGAGGGCGACTACGCCTTCGGCCTGCTGCGCACCGAGACCGGCGTGCACCGCCTGGTGCGCAAGTCGCCCTTCGACTCGTCGGGCGGGCGCCACACCAGCTTCGCCAGCATCTTCGTGTACCCGGAAATCGACGACTCCATCGAGATCGAGATCAACCCGTCCGACGTGCGCACCGACACCTTCCGCGCCAGCGGCGCCGGCGGCCAGCACATCAACAAGACCGACTCGGCCGTGCGCCTGACGCACATCCCGACCGGCATCGTGGTGCAGTGCCAGGACGGCCGCAGCCAGCACAGCAACCGCGACGTGGCGTGGAAGCGCCTGCGCTCGCGCCTGTACGACCACGAAATGCGCAAGCGCCAGGAAGAGCAGCAGAAGCTGGAAGACAGCAAGACCGACGTGGGCTGGGGCCACCAGATCCGCAGCTACGTGCTGGACAACAGCCGCATCAAGGACCTGCGCACCAACGTCGAAGTCTCGGCCACGCAGAAGGTGCTGGACGGCGATCTCGACGTGTTCATCGAAGCCTCTCTGAAGCAAGGCGTCTGATGAAGGTCGAAGCGCTGATCTTCGACATGGACGGCACCATGATCGACTCCATGCCCTGGCATGCGCGCTCGTGGGTGGAGTTCGTGGCGCGCCACGGGCTGAAGCTCGACGTGAGCGACATCCTTGCGCGCACCACGGGCCGCACCGGCACCGAGTGCATGCGCGAGCTGTTCGAGCGCGACCTCTCCGACGCCGAGTGCCAGGTGCTGGTGCACGAGAAGGAAGAAATCTACCGCGCCATGTTCAGCGACAACTTCGCCGAAGTGGCGGGCTTCTCCGCCTTCGCCAAGGCGGCCGTCGCGCGCGGGCTGAAGGTGGCGGTCGGCACGGCCGGCGACAGGCACAACATCGAGTTCGCCATGTCGCGCCTGAAGATGGACCCGTTGCCGCTGGCCATAGTGGGCGGCGACGAAGGCTTCAGCGGCAAGCCCACGCCCGCCATTTTTCTCGAAGCTGCACGCCGCATCGGCGTTGCGCCCGAACGCTGCATCGTTTTTGAAGACGCGCCCTTCGGCATCGAAGCCGCCCGCCGCGGCGGCATGCGTGCCGTGGCCGTGTGCAGCACCCATACCGCCGCCGAGCTTGCCGGCCCCCATGTGATTGCCGCGGTTCGCGACTACGACGAACTCGCTCATTCGAATTTTCTGGAGACACTCGATGATGTTGCGTGACGCTCAAGGGCAACCGATTGCCATTCGCCGCGAAGACTATGCCGCTCCGGCCTACTGGATCGACACCGTCGACCTCACCTTCGACCTCGACCCCGCCAAGACCCGCGTGCTCAACCGCATGCAGATGCGCCGCAACCCCGAGGTGCCGCTGGAACCGCTGCGCCTGCACGGCGACGAACTGAACCTGGCGCGCGTGCTCGTCAACGGCCAGGGTGCGTCGTTCCGCATGGAAGGCGACCAGCTCGTCATCGACGGCCTGCCCGACGCGTTCGAGCTCGAAATCTTCACCACCTGCTGCCCCATCAAGAACACCAAGCTGATGGGCCTGTTCGTGAGCGAAGACACCTTCTTCACGCAGTGCGAGGCCGAGGGCTTCCGCCGCATCACCTACTTCCTCGACCGTCCGGACGTGATGGCGATGTACACCGTAACGCTGCGCGCCGCCAAGGCCGCCTACCCGGTGCTGCTGTCGAACGGCAACCTCGTCGAGCAGGGCGAACTGCCCGAAGGCCGCCACTTCGCGAAGTGGGTCGACCCGTTCAAGAAGCCCAGCTACCTGTTCGCCCTGGTGGCCGGCAAGCTGGTGGCGCGCGAGCAGCGCATCAAGGCGCGCAGCGGCAAGGAACACCTGCTGCAGGTGTACGTGCGCGCCGGCGACCTCGACAAGACCGAGCACGCGATGAACTCGCTCATCAACTCGGTGCTGTGGGACGAAGCCCGCTTCGGCCTGCCGCTGGACCTCGACCGCTTCATGATCGTCGCCACCAGCGACTTCAACATGGGCGCCATGGAGAACAAGGGCCTGAACATCTTCAACACGAAGTACGTTCTGGCCAACCAGGCCACCGCCACCGACGCCGACTACAGCAACATCGAGAGCGTGGTCGGCCACGAGTACTTCCACAACTGGACCGGCGACCGCGTCACCTGCCGAGACTGGTTCCAGCTCTCGCTGAAAGAAGGCCTCACCGTCTTCCGCGACCAGGAATTCAGCCAGGACCTGTGCGCCGACGCCTCGGCCCGCGCCGTCAAGCGCATCGAAGACGTGCGCGTGCTGCGCACTGCCCAGTTCCCCGAGGACGCCGGCCCCATGGCCCACCCGGTGCGGCCCGACAGCTACATCGAGATCAGCAACTTCTACACCGTCACCATCTACGAAAAGGGTGCCGAGGTGGTGCGCATGATGCAGACGCTGGTCGGCCGCAAGGGCTTCGAGCGCGGCATCACGCTCTACTTCGAGCGCCATGACGGCCAGGCCGTGACCTGCGACGACTTCGCGCAGGCCATTGCCGGCGCCAACCCCGAATCGGAACTGGCCCGCCTGCTGCCCCAGTTCAAGCGCTGGTACAGCCAGGCCGGCACGCCGCGCCTCGCGGCCCACGGCGTGTACGACGCGCAGAACCGCAGCTACACCCTGAGCGTGGTGCAGAGCTGCCCACCCACGCCGGGCCAGCCGACCAAGGAGCCCTTCGTCATTCCGCTGAACGTGGGCCTGCTCGACGCGAGCAGCGGCCGCGAACTGCCGCTGCAGCTCGAAGGCGAGAGCGAAGCGACGCAGGGCACGCGCACCGTGGTGCTGTCGCGCGCCGGCGAGCAGATCACCTTCACCGGCCTCGACGCCGAGCCCGTGCCTTCCATCCTGCGCGGCTTCAGCGCGCCGGTGATCCTCGACTTCGAGTACACCGACGCCCAACTGCTCACCCTGCTGGCCAACGACCCCGACCCGTTCAATCGCTGGGAAGCCGGCCAGCGCCTGGGCCTGCGCGCCGCGCTGCAGGGCATTGCCGCGCTGGCCACCGACACCACGCCGGTACTGAACGACGCGTACATCGACGCCATGCGCAGCGTGCTGCGCAACCCGCAGCTCGACGCCGCCTTCAAGGAACTGGTGCTCACGCTGCCGTCGGAAACCTACATCGCCGAGCAGCTCGACGTGGTCGACCCGCAGCGTGTGCACCTCGTACGCGAAGCCATGCGCGCCCAGCTGGCCACCGCCCTCTTCGCCGACTGGCAGTGGGCGTATGAAGAGCACCACGACACCGGCGCCTACAGCCCCGACCCGACCTCGTCGGGCCGCCGCGCGCTGGCCGGCATGGCGCTCAACTTCCTGTGCCTGGCGGCGCGCTCCTCGGGCGACGTCGTGTGGCCGGGCAAGACGCTGCAGCGCTTCAAGGACGCGGGCAACATGACCGACCGCTTCAACGCGCTCAACGCGCTGGTGTCGTCGGGCCACACCCTGGCGGCGCAGGCGCTCGCGCGCTTCCACGCCATCTTCAAGGACGAGGCGCTGGTCATCGACAAGTGGTTCTCGCTGCAGGCCGGCGCCAGCGACCGCGGCGGCGACATCCTGCCGCTGGTGAAGCAGCTGATGAAGCACCCCGACTTCTCGCTGAAGAACCCGAACCGCGCGCGCAGCGTGATCTTCAGCTACTGCAGCGCCAACCCCGGCGCCTTCCACCGCCCCGACGCGGCCGGCTATGTGTTCTGGAGCGAGCGCGTGATCGAGCTCGACGCCATCAACCCCCAGGTCGCAGCCCGCCTCGCGCGTGCGCTCGATCGTTGGAGCAAGCTGGCCGAGCCCTACCGCAGCGCCGCGCGCGAAGCGATCGCCCGCGTGGCGGCCAAGCCGGACCTGAGCAAGGACACCCACGAAGTGGTGACCCGCGCTCTCGCAGGCAACTGAAGAAGAACCCCGAACCCGGAAAACACATGGCTCAAAAGATTTCCCTCACCCGCTACCTCGTCGAACAACAACGCGCCGACGGCCTCATTCCCGGCCAGCTGCGCCTGCTGCTCGAAGTGGTCGCGCGCGCCTGCAAGAGCATCAGCCAGGCCGTCAACAAGGGCGCGCTGGGCGGCGTGCTCGGCACCGCCGAGAGCGAGAACGTGCAGGGCGAGATCCAGAAGAAGCTGGACATCATCGCCAATGAAGTGCTCATCGAGGCCAACGAATGGGGCGGCCACCTCGCGGCCATGGCCAGCGAGGAAATGGACAGCATCTACGTGGTGCCCAACCGCTACCCGCAGGGCGAATACCTGCTCATGTTCGACCCGCTCGACGGCAGCAGCAACATCGACGTGAACGTCAGCATCGGCACCATCTTCAGTGTGCTGAAGAAGCCCGACGACCACCCCGGCGTGCAGGAAAGCGACTTTCTGCAGCCGGGCACCCAGCAGGTGGCCGCCGGCTACTGCATCTATGGCCCCCAGACGACGCTGGTGCTGACCGTGGGCAACGGCGTGGCCATGTTCACCCTCGACCGCGAGCAAGGCAGCTTCGTGCTGACGCAGGAAGACATCCAGATTCCGGCCGACACCAAGGAATTCGCGATCAACATGAGCAACATGCGCCACTGGGACGAGCCCATGAAGCGCTACATCGACGAATGCCTGGCCGGCAAGGAAGGCCCGCGCGGCAAGGACTTCAACATGCGCTGGATCGCCAGCATGGTGGCCGACGTGCACCGCATCCTGATGCGCGGCGGCGTCTTCATGTACCCGTGGGACAAGCGCGAGCCCGAAAAGGCCGGCAAGCTGCGCCTGATGTACGAGGCCAACCCCATGAGCTGGCTGGTCGAGCAGGCCGGCGGCGCCGCGACCAACGGCAAGCAGCGCATCCTGGACCTGCAGCCCACCAAACTGCACGAGCGGGTGAGCGTGATGTTGGGTTCGCGTAACGAAGTTGAGCGGTTGACGCAGTACCACGCCGAGAAGCCTTGATTTCTTGGCTATAATCTGAGGCTTCGCCGGTGTAGCTCAGTCGGTAGAGCAGCTCATTCGTAATGAGAAGGTCGGGTGTTCGATTCATCTCTCCGGCACCAAAACTAAAAGCCCGCTATCCAAAAGGTAGCGGGCTTTTTCGTTATGCGGAATTTGGCCCGCCATCGAACGATGGCGGGCCTTTTGGTTTGCCGCGTCGAGTTCAGCTACGAAGCCGCCGACACCTCGCTCAACCATTTCAGGGCCAGCGCAGGCACGACCTCCGTCGCCCTGCCCTGCAGGAAAGTGAAGCCATGCGGCACCTCTTCCATGTCGAGCGCAACCAGCACCTTCTGCGCGGTGCGGTCCGCGTATCGAACAAGAGATGCAGCCGGATGGACCGTGAGCGACGTGCCCACCACCAGCACGCGCGCTGCGGTGGCCACGTGCTCTTCGGCTTCCTCGAAGTGCTGCACGGCTTCGCCAAACCAGACGATGTCGGGCCGCAGTTGCGTGCCGTCTTCGCACAGCTGACCCATTGCGATGGGATCGCTGTCGATGCGATAGCGCTTCGGGTCGGACTCGGGCGTTCCGCGCGCATACGCGAGTTGCCCGTGCAGATGCAGCACGTTGCGCGAGCCCGCGCGCTCGTGCAAGGCGTCGACGTTCTGCGTGACGATCACCACCTCATACGCTGGCTCGAGTGAGGCGATCGCGATGTGCGCGGCATTCGGCTGTGCCTGCCATGCCTTCTCACGCCGCTCGTTGTAGAAGGCAAGCACCGCCTCCGGGTGCCGCTGCCAGCCGTCCGGGCTTGCGAGCTCCTGCCACGAGTAGCTGTTCCACAAGCCCTTGGCATCGCGGAACGTGGGCAGGCCGCTCTCGGCGCTCACGCCGGAGCCCGAGAGCACGACGATCTTGTTCGGCTGGACCCGGGATTTCATGCTTCGGCACTCCTTTGGCTTTGCTGTTGAATTATTGGCTCCCCGAACACGGATCGAACGTGTGACCTGCGCATTAACAGTGCGCCGCATCTACCAGCTGAGCTATCGGGGAAAAATGGATTGAAGAATGTGATGTGAATGGAGGCGCGGACCGGAGTCGAACCGGTCTGGACGGATTTGCAATCCGCTGCACAGCCGCTTTGCTACCGCGCCGAAAACTGCTGCTGATTTGTGGAGGGAAGAAGATGGTGGATCGTCTTCGAGTCGAACGAAGTATTCCAAAGGAGGCGGGGTTACAGCCCGCTGCAGTCGCCAGTGCTGCTCACGATCCGCGAAGAGACGAGTTGATGAATGGCGTTCCGCAGGGGAGTCGAACCCCTGGCTTCCTCCTGGACAGGGAGGCACTCTGGCCACTGAGTTAGCGGAACGAGGAAGAAAAAGAGTGACTGGCGCGCGCGGAAGGAGTCGAACCTTCAACCGTTGGGTTTGGAGTCCAGTGCTCTGCCAATTGAGCTACACACGCGAAGAGAAAAAATAGATGGTCTGAGTGGCAGGATTTGAACCTGCAGCCTCCTGCTTCCAAGGCAGGCCGTCTACCAGATTGACACTACACCCAGAGAAATCTGTTCGAGAAAATTGGTGCCCCGGGGGAGACTCGAACTCCCAGAATTCCGCTTCTAAGGCGGACACGTTTGCCGGTTTCGTCACCAGGGCTGAATAGGTGATGTGAGGCGACGATCCGTTCCAGTGGCCGGTCTCGCCTCGTTGCTTGCGAATTTTTAAAGAGCGTTCACGGGGCTGGAGCCCGATGTCATGCAGCACGATCGCTGCCTGAAAAGATTGAGTGAGGCAAAAACAAAGAGACCCGGAACCTTGCGGTGTCCGGGCCTCTGCTTGAGAGAGCTTGGGAGGTCTGCGTCTACACGCATCCTCCACCCGGTTGCACCTGATCCTTGCAATCGCTCGGCCACAGATTGGCCTGCGGCTCTTGCATGGGGTACGGGTATTGATCGAGTTGCTGCAACGACGGCAGCAGACCAAAGCCAAGGCCGTCACGCGACGCGACACGCACGAACACATTGCCCGATGCGGGGCAGGTGCTGTAGATGCGGATCTGTGCGGCTTTCACGATATGTCCTGTTGGCGTTGAGTGGATTGGACTGTAAATAGTCTTTACACAATCGTCAACAACTTTGATCGACTTTTTTTGAAGTCCCGTGGTGGCCACACAGCCCACGCGACAAGCTCATCAAGGCAGCCGCTATCGCGCACCAGCCACGATCGCAATCCCCCGAATCTGCCCTGCCCCCGGCGCACGCTCCGGCTTCGCATAGTGCGCCGGTGCAAACCGGTGCAGCAGCTCCGCCTCCTGCACCTTCGCGGCTTCGAGGTTCGCGAGCTTGACGTGGCCGAAGCCGCGAATCGACAGCGGCAGTGCCGCGATGCGCGCGGCCGTTGCCTGGTTGCCGGCCGAGAGTTCGCCGGCCATCGCATCGAACAGCCCGTCGAAATGCGCGATCAGCTCGCGCTCCGTACGCCGCTCGCCGGTGCGGCCGAACGGATCGAACGCCGTGCCGCGCAACCGCTTGCCCTGCGCCAGCCAGCGCATGGCGGGCAGCATCCAGCCGCCGATGCGGATCTTGGCGGGCGCATGCCCGTTCGCGGCGCGCGAGACCAGCGGGGGCGCCATGTGGAATTCGAGCTTCAGGTCGCCTTCGAACTGCTCCGACAGCTTCTTCACGAACTCGCCGTCGGTGTAGAGCCGCGCCACCTCGTACTCGTCCTTGTAGCTCATGAGCTTGAGCAGGCTGCGCGCCGCGTTGCGCGTGAAAGGCAGGCTCGCATCGCCGCCCGCCAGTGCAGCCTCGCGCGCACGCAGGCTGCGGATGCGCGCCTCGAAACGGTCTGCCCACGCGGCGTTCTGGTAGCCCGTCAGGTGGCGGCGTGCATCGGCGATCAGCACGTCGAGCGGGCGCTCGTCGGCCTGCGAAGCGTGTGCGTCCGTGGGCGCTGCGCGCAACTGGTCGAGCGCCGCAGGGTCGCCCGCCGCGAGCCGCCCCAGCGAGAACGCCGATTGATTGGACGCCACGGCCACGCCGTTCAGCTCGATCGCATGCATCAGCGCCTCAAGGCTCAGCGGCACCAAGCCGCGCTGCCATGCATAGCCCGCCGCCACGATGTTCGCCGCCAGCGTGTCGCCGAGGAATTCTTCCGCGAGGCTTTGCGCGTCGAAGGTCTCGACCTGCTCCTCGCCGGCGACGAAGCGCATCTTCTCCAGCAGCAGGTCCACATGCAGATCCGCATCGGGGTTGCGCAGCGACTCGGCCACCGGAATCTCGTGGATGTTCGCAAGCACGCGCGTGCGTCCGTGCCGCACGGTCTGCAGCGCATCGGCCGACGCGCCCACCACCACGTCGCAGGCGAGGATCGCGTCGGCCTGCTGCGTGTCGATACGCACCTGGTGCAGCCGCTCACGCGAATCGGCCAGGCGCACGAAGCTCAGCACCGAGCCGCCCTTCTGCGCGAAGCCCATGAAGTCGAGCACGCTCGCGGCCTTGGCTTCGAGGTGCGCGGCCATCGCGATCACCGAGCCGACGGTCACCACGCCGGTGCCGCCCACGCCGGTCACGAGCAGGTCGTACGGCGCGGCCCACACATGCTCTGCGGGGTGCGGCAGTGCGGCCACGCGATGCAGGAAGGCGTCGCGCCCAGCGGCCAGCGCGCCGCTCTTGCGGCGCAGCTTGCCGCCTGTCACGCCCACGAAGCTGGGGCAGAAGCCCTTGGCGCAGGAATAGTCCTTGTTGCAGCTGGTCTGGTCGATCTTGCGCTTGCGGCCCATCGGCGTTTCGTGCGGCAGCACGGCCACGCAGTTGCTCTGCACGGCGCAGTCGCCGCAGCCTTCGCACACGGCTTCGTTGATGAACAGGCGCTTGGGCGGATCGGCCAGCTCTCCCTTCTTGCGGCGGCGGCGCTTCTCGGCCGCGCAGGTCTGTTCGTAGATGAGCACGGTCACGCCGGCCATTTCGCGCAGGCGGCGCTGAACGTCGTCGAGCGCGGCGCGGTCGTGGAACTCGGTGCCTTTCGGAAAGCGGTCCTTGATGTCGTCGTACTTGCCGATGGCATCGCTGACGACGACGACCTTGCTCACGCCTTCGGACTCGACTTGGCGCGCAATGGCGTCCACGCTGATCGCGCCGTCGACAGGCTGGCCACCGGTCATCGCCACCGCGTCGTTGAACAGGATCTTGTAGGTGAGCGTCGCCTTGGCCGCCACGGCCTGCCGGATCGCGAGATAGCCCGAGTGGTAGTAGGTGCCGTCGCCCAGGTTCTGGAACACGTGCGGCGTCTTCGTGAACATCGCGTGCGAGATCCAGTCGACGCCCTCCCCGCCCATCTGGATCAGCCCCGCCGTGCTGCGGTCCATCCAGTTGGCCATGAAGTGGCAGCCGATACCCGCACGTGCGGTCGAGCCCTCGGGCACCTTGGTGCTGGTGTTGTGCGGGCAGCCGGCGCAGAAGTACGGCACACGTTTGACAGCGTCGCTCGCGTTGCCGAGCAGCTCGGGCGGCGTGAAGTCGCGCACGTGCTGCAGGTGGTCGCCCAGGTCGTGGTTGTCGGGGAAGTGCACGGCCAGCCAGTGCGCGACCAGCTCGATGAGCCGCGACGGGCGCAGTTCGCCGAGCGCCGACACCAGCGGCTGGCCTTCGCGGTCGTGCTTGCCCACGAGCAGGGGCCGCGCATTGGCCGGTGCGTTGTAGAAGATGTCGCGCAGCTGCGTCTCGACGACCGCGCCCTTCTCCTCGACGATGAGGATTTCTTCGAGCCCCTGCGCAAAGGCCTTGATGCGCGTCTGCTCCACCGGAAAGCTCAGGCCGATCTTGTAGAGCCGCACACCGGCGCGGGCCAGTTGCTCCGGCGACAGTTCGAGCCGGCGCAGCACCTCCATCAGGTCGTGGTGCGCCTTGCCGCAGGTGACGATGCCCACCTTCGCGTGCTCGCTCACGATGACGTGGCGGTCGATGCTGTTGCGCTTGGTGAATGCGGCCACGGCCGCGAGTTTGTCTTCGAGCCGCGACTCGATGCGCAGCGAAGGCAGGTCGGGCCAGCGGTAGTGCAGGCCATCCGCCGGCGCGCGATGGCCTGTGGCGGCGCGCACGGTGTCGGCGTCTTCCCAGGCCTCGACGCGCGCGTTGACCACGTCCAGGTCCACGGTGCCCGCGCTCTCCACCACCTCCGACAGCGCCGCCATGCCGACCCAGGCGCCCGAGTAGCGAGACAGCTCGTAGCCGTACAGGCCGAACTCCAGGTACTCGGCGATGCACGAGGGCTGCATCACCGGCATGCGCCAGGCCATGAAGGCGTGGTCGCTCTGGTGCGGCATCGACGACGACACGCAGCCGTGGTCGTCGCCCGCCACCACCAGCACGCCGCCATGCGGCGACGAGCCGTACGCGTTGCCGTGCTTGAGCGCGTCGCCCGCGCGGTCCACGCCCGGCCCCTTGCCGTACCACATGGCGAACACCCCTTCGACCGTGCGCTCGGGGTCGGACTCGACGCGCTGCGTGCCCAGCACCTGCGTGGCCGCCAGCTCTTCATTGACGGCCGGCACGAAGCGGATGCCCGTTTCCTTGAACCGTTCGCCGGCCTTCCAGATCGCCAGGTCGACCATGCCCAGCGGCGAGCCGCGGTAGCCGCTGACGAAGCCCTGCGTGTGCAGGCCGCGCTGCGCATCGCGCCGGCCCTGCATCACCAGCACGCGGATCAGTGCCTGCGTGCCGGTGAGGAAGACCGAGCCCGACGGGGCCCAGAGGTTGTCGGAAAGCTGGTAGCCGGGCCGCCTGAGTGCGGTCGCGTTGTGTGGGGCGTTCATGCCCGGAATTGTTCTGCGATGCCCCGCGGAAGTGCTTCTTCAATACACTGGCGCCAACCCTTGTTTGAAGAATAATCTTCTCGGAGTTCGCCATGAACGTCGATTCTCTTTCTCTTGACGAGCATTGCCTCAAGATTCTTTCTGCACTGCAGCATGACGGCCGCCAGACGGTGCAGCAGATTTCCGAGACCGTGGGCCTGTCGCCCACGCCCTGCTGGAAGCGCATCAAGGACATGGAGGCGGCCGGCGTCATCCGCGGCTACACGGCGCTGGTCGATCCTGAACTGGTGGGCCTGCACGTGTCGGCCGTGGCCGAGGTGAACCTCGACCGCCACAGCGAGGCGATGGTGCAGCGCTTCGAGGAGGCGGTGGCCGCGAGCCCGCAGATCATCCGCTGCGTGTCGGCCACCGGACCGGCGGACTACATCCTCAACGTGACCGTGCCGGACATGAAGCACTACGAGCGCTTCCTGCACGAGGTGCTGTTCAGCCTGCCCGGCGTGACGCACGTGCGCTCGAGCATCGTGCTGCGCGAGATCAAGTCGGAAACGGCGCTGCCGCTCGACCACCTGCTGCCTGGCAAGGCACGCGCCGCTGGGCCGCGGCGAAGCTAGGGCTGCACGAACGGCATGACGCAGCCCGGCGGGGAAGGCTAGGCCATCTTCCCCGCGTCATGAGCCTGACAGTAGGCCTTCCAGTCGTTCTCGACTTGCGTTGCGCACTGGTGCGCAGCGTCCAGCAGGTCGCGACGCCACGACTTGGCCGAGGTGCCGAAGTCGATCAACTCGTCTGCGATGGCCGAGCCCTGGCGCCCCGAACTGCGCAGGTGCGCCCAGGCCATGAGTTGCCCCATCTCTTCGATCACGCCGCTGACCTGGCCCAGTCCGGTACGGCGCACGTCGAGGCTCACCCGGTCCTCGCTGGGCTGCAAGTCGCGCAGTACATAAGAAGAGTTGCCATCGACGATCGGGTGCAGGAAAGCCATCGACACAGCCTGCATGCGGCGCTGGACTGCCACCACGCGATGCGCCTGCGATGGCCACGCGGGCTGCCTGATCTTCAGGTGCGGCACGAGCGACGACGACGACGCCTGCTTCAGGTCGAGCAGGTAGTTGCCGTCGGGCGAGCCCTTGCCTTCGACCAGGACGACGTAGCGCTCCATTCCCAGGCTGCCGGTGCCGGCGATGCGCCGCGCCACGTCGAGCACCCTGAAGAAGCCCGGGTTGTCCTGCGATGCCGCGAATGCGTCGACCAGCCTGGCCGCCCTCTCGCGCCCGGCCCTGTCGGCTCGCAGCGCGTGCTCGCCGTCGCGGCGAATGCGCCGGCCGCCGTTCTTCCGTTCGGTGCGCTTGTCGAGAAAGGCGGCGCGCGTGCGGGCCTTGAGCGTCGCGAGCAGTTCATGAACGAGGCCGCTGGCGGTGTCGCGCTCCACCCAGCGGGCTTTGCCGAGCGCCAATGCACCGGCATAGCCTTGGAGAAACACCTTGCACAGCGCGTTCGAATCGTCGGGGGTGGCGCGCAGGCTGCCGCCGGCCACCAGGATGCTCGACAGGAAGCGCACCAGTTCCCACGTCACTGGCGCCAGTGACGATTCGTCGAAGTCGTTGAGATCGAAATAGGCGAGCCGGTTGTCGCCCTTGTAGCTGCCGAAGTTCTCCAGATGGGCATCGCCGCACAGCCAGGCCGCCGGCGCCTTGGTGAACAGCGCATCGGCCGGCAGGCGGTCGTAGAACAAGTGGCAGGTGCCGCGCAGGAAGACGAAGGGATTGGCGCGCAGGTTGGCGTACTTCATCACCAGGCGCTCGAGATCGCGCCCGGCGTTGAATTTGCGGATGGTCTTGGCGACGTTCAGCATGGCGTTGTTCGTTTCCCGCTTGAATGAGCGGCAGATTCTCGGCCAACGCGTGCCGATACCCGGCTTTGCCTGCCGGGCGCGCTTTTTTCAGGGCATGTCGGGCCTGCCCATGCCGAGCGAGCGCAGCACGGCCGCCGTGCGCGTCTCGACGCCCAGCTTCACGTAGACATGCTCCAGGTGCTTGTGCACGGTGCGCGGGCTGATCGCCAGCAGGGCGGCGATCTCGGCGTCGGTCTTGCCGCGCGAGAGCCACTGCATGACCTCGCCCTCGCGGGGCGTGAGGCCGGGGGGCGGTGCGTTCATGGCCCGCGCAGCGGGCAACGGCGCCTTGGTGCGGCGGGCCAGCCGGTAAAGCAAGGCCACCGCCACCGCATGCTCCAGCCCCACGCGCCGGCAGTAGTCGGCCTGCAGTTCGGCTCGGCGAAATTCGCGCCGGCCCGGTGCCTTGGCGACGTGCAGGGTCGTGCGCAAGCCATTGCTGCCGGCCTCGCGATGCCGCACGGGCGAATGCCCGGACTCCAACTGCTCCAGCAGGCGAAGTGCGCTTGCGCAGTCATTGCGCGTCAGGTGCGTCATGGCAGGCCCCTTTCACGGCACATACGCATTGCTGCGTATGGCGCCTGCATGCATCGAGACGCAGGATGCTCGCAGGCCCTTTGCCGCCGATCCAGTATAGGCAGGCAAGCGCCGCGTATGCCGCTGGCCGGCGAAGGGGATACACATGGCTATCGACGAAACACGGCTTAACGCGTTCATGGGTAACTTCGTCCATGACATCGGTGCCGTGATGCACGCAGCCACCATCGTCGCAGGCGACCAGTTGGGCCTGTACAAGGCGCTGGCCGAAGGCCCCGCCACCGCCGAGGCGCTGGCCCGCCGCACCCAGACCGACCCGCGCTACCTGCGCGAATGGCTCTCGGCACAGGCCGCCAGCGGCTATGTGCAGTACGAACCGAAGGGCGAGTTGTTCTCGCTGTCCGAGGAGCAGGCCTTCGCGCTCGCGGAGGAAGGCAGCCCGGCCTTCGTACCCGGCGCCTTCCAGATCGCCGTGGCGCAGTTCAAGGCTATTCCCAAGATGGTCCAGGCCATGCGCACGGGCCTGGGCATCGGCTGGCACGAACACGACCCCGCCCTCTTCAACGGCACCGAGCGTTTCTTCCGGCCCGGCTATGCGGCCAACCTGGTGAGCCAGTGGATTCCGGCGCTCGAAGGTGTCGGCCCGCTGCTGGAGCGCGGCGCGCGCGTGGCCGACGTTGGCTGCGGGCACGGGGCATCGACGCTGCTGATGGCGCAGGCTTATCCCGAGTCCAGCTTCGTCGGCTTCGACTACCACGCACCTTCGATCGAACGCGCGCGCGAAACGGCGCGCAAGGCCGGCATCGACGATGCGAAGCGCCTGCGCTTCGAGGTCGCGAGCGCGAAGGACTTTCCCGGCGAAGACTACGACCTGGTTGCGTTCTTCGACTGCCTGCACGACATGGGCGACCCCGTCGGCGCAGCGGCGCACGTGCGGCGAAGCCTCAAGCCGCAGGGCACGTGGATGCTCGTGGAGCCGTTCGCCAACGACCGGCTGGAGGACAACATCAACCCCGTGGGGCGCGTGTTCTATTCAGCGTCGAACTTCATCTGCACGCCGGCCTCGCGCTCGCAGGAGGTGGGTCTTTGCCTCGGTGCGCAGGCGGGCGAGGCGCGCCTGCGCGACGTCGTCACGCAAGGCGGATTCACGCATTTCCGCCGCGCCAGCGAGACGCCATTCAACCTGATTTTCGAAGCACGTCCGTGAGGACATTCCAGGAGCTGCCATGTCACGCCAATACATCGACTGCCGCGAGTATCCGAGCACGATGAACTGCAGTGTCGCGCTGTCCGCAGACAGCGAGAGCGAACTGCTCGATGCCGCCGTCCAGCACGCCGTGGCCGTCCACGGCCACACCGACACGCCCGAATTGCGCAAGCAACTGGCGAGCATGTTCAAGACCGGCACGCCGCCGGTGCAAGCGCCCGCACAGAAGGCTCCCGCCTGAGACGATCCTGCGCGGACCCGAGCGCCGTTTCGCACGGCGATGAATACCTTCGGGTGCTTGCAATGAGCACCCGCCGATGAAATCCGAGCAGCCCGCTTGAGTGCTGCCTTGCCCGCCGAGCGCGCTTTCCGAAGTCGCGCTATGGTTCGCTGCCACCACGGCGAACCAGACAAGAAGGCGGGTCCATGATCGATCTCAACATCAACGGCCAGTCCGTTGCCCTCAACGCTCCCGACGACATGCCGCTGCTCTGGGCACTGCGCGACGTCGTCGGCCTCACCGGCACCAAGTTCGGTTGCGGCATCGCGCAGTGCGGCGCCTGCACCGTGCACCTCGACGGCCAGCCCGTGCGTTCATGCGTGCTGCCGATCGGCACCATCGGCAAGAAGGCCGTCACCACCATCGAAGCCGTTTCGCAGACACCGGCCGGCAAGAGCATCCAGAAGGCGTGGCTCGACGTCGACGTGGTGCAGTGCGGCTACTGTCAGTCCGGCCAGATCATGTCCGCGACCGCGCTGCTAAAGCGCACGCCCAACCCGAGCGACGCCGACATCGACATGGCCATGTCGGGCAACATCTGCCGATGCTGCACCTACTCGCGCATTCGCGCGGCCATCAAGCAGGCCGCCACCGGCAAGGCCGAGGTGCTGCAGTCAGTCGTCGCGATGCCTGTCAGGAGCGCATCGTGAAGCCGGCCGCCGTGGGTGCCGTGGGTATCAGCCGGCGCGGCGCACTGCAGGCCGGTGGCCTTGCGCTGGCCTTCACCTGGGTCGGCGGGAGCAAGGCGTTTGCCGCCATCAGCCCGCGGCAGCAGCCCGCCGACGCGGCCGCTGCGCTGGCGGATGGCAACCCCGCCTTCGCGCCGAACGCGTTCATTCGCATCGACGCCGATGGCGGCGTGCGCCTCGTGATGCCGATGGCCGAGATGGGCCAGGCCATCTACACCGGCTCGGCGATGCTGCTGGCCGAGGAGCTCGGCGTCGAGCTCGACCAGGTGCGCGTGGAGCACTCGCCGCCGAACGAGGCGCTGTACGGCATGCCGCTGCTCGGCGGCCAGATCACCGGCGGCTCGACCAGCACGCGCGGCACCTACGGCGTGCTGCGCGAGGCCGGCGCGGTGGCGCGCACGCTGCTGGTGAGCGCTGCCGCCGCGCAGTGGAAGGTCGATGCTGCGAGCTGCACGGTCGCGCGCGGCGTGGTGAGCCACGCGCCGTCGAACCGGCAACTCGGCTTCGGCGCGCTTGCCGGTGCGGCCGCCAAGCTGCCGATGCCCGCCAAGGTGGCGCTGAAGGAACCGAAGGATTTCAAGCTCATCGGCCAGCCGCTGCGGCGCGTCGATTCGGCCGGCAAGGTCGACGGCAGCACGCAGTTTGGCATCGACGTGCGCCTGCCGGGCATGAAGGTGGCGACGGTCAAGGCCTGCCCCACGCTCGGCGGCGTGCTGGCCTCGGTGGACGACAAGGCCGCGCGTGCGATTCCGGGCGTGATCGACGTGCTCCGCATCAAGGACGCGGTTGCGGTGGTGGGCGAGCATTTCTGGGCTGCGAAGCGGGGTCTCGATGCATTGAACGTGCAGTGGACGCCGGGGCAGAACGCCGCGCTCACCACGCAGCAGCTGCGCGCGGCGCTGGCCGGTGCGCTGGCGAAGGACAAGGCGATCGTCGGCAAGGAATCCGGCAAGCGGCCCGAGGGCACGCTGGTGCAGGCGACCTACGACCTGCCGATGCTGGCCCACGCGACGATGGAGCCGCTCAACACCACGGTGCACGTGCGGCCCGGCGAGTGCGAGATCTGGGTCGGCACGCAGGTGCCAACGCGCTGCGTGAGCGCCGCGGCCAAGGTCACCGGCCTTGCGGAAGACAAGGTCGTGCTGCACAACCAGTACCTGGGCGGCGGCTTCGGCCGCCGGCTCGAGACCGATTCGGTCGAGCAGGCCGTGGCCTTCGCCAAGCAGGTGCCCTACCCGCTCAAGGTGGTGTGGACGCGCGAGGAAGACATTCGCCACGACATCGTGCGGCCTATGTACCACGACGACATCTCGGCTGTGGTCGACGGCGACGGCCAGATCCTCTGGTTCGGCGACCGCATTGCGGGCGGCACGGTGCTGGGCCGATGGGCTCCGGCCTTCATGGGCAAGGACGGCATGGACAGCGATCTGATCGAATGCGTGGCCGAGCCCTGCTACGACCTGCCGAACCTCAAGGTCGAGTGGGTGCGGCACGACATGCCGCCCGGTTTGAACGTCGGCTGGTGGCGCGGCGTGGGGCCGACGCACAACCTCTTCGTGATGGAGAGCTTCATCGACGAACTGGCGCAGCGCGCGAAGAAAGACCCGGTGGCCTACCGGCGCGCGATGCTGAAGAAGAACCCGCGCACGCTCGCGGTGCTCGACCTGGCCGCCGACAAGATCGGCTGGGGCAAGGGCACGCTGCCGGCCCGCGTCGGCCGCGGCGTGGCCGTGGGCGATGCCTTCGGCAGCCGCGTGTGCGCGATCGTCGAGGTCGAGGTCACGCCGCAGGGCGAGGTGCGCATGCGGCGCGCGGTGGTCGGGCTCGACTGCGGCATTGCCGTGAACGCGAGCTCCATCGAGGCGCAGATCCAGGGCGGCCTGCTGTTCGGCCTGAGCGCCGCACTCTTCAGCGAGATCACGCTGCGCGAAGGCGCCATCGAGCAGAGCAACTTCCACGACTACCGGATGCTGCGCATCAACGAGGCGCCGCCGATCGAGGTCCATACCGTCAAGAGCGGCGAGGCGCCCGGCGGGCTCGGCGAGGTCGGCACCGCCATTGCGGCGCCCGCACTCGCCAACGCGATCTTCGCGGCCACGGGCGTGCGGTTGCGCGCGCTGCCGGTGAACCGTGCGCTGCTGGCGCAGGACAAGGAGGCGCTGAAGAAAAAGATCGCCGATGCCGGACACGGCGCAAGGAGCGCGGCATGAAGCGGTTCCTCAAGGTGCTGGTGGTGCTGTTCGTCGTTGGCGCGGCGCTGTATTTCTTCCTGAACCGCACCGACGGTTCCGAGGGCGAGGCGCCGGTGCTGGCCGGTGCGCCGGCCGATGCGGCGCTGCTGGTGCGCGGCGAATACCTCACCAAGGCCGCCGACTGCGTCGCCTGCCACACGGTGCCCGGCAAGGGGCAGCCCTTTGCGGGCGGCCTGCCCTTCGTGCTGCCCTTCGGCACGATCTACTCGTCGAACATCACCGCGGACCCGGCCACGGGCATCGGCAACTGGAGCGACGACCAGTTCGTGCGCGCGCTGCACGACGGCGTGCGCGCGGACGGCAAGCGCCTGTACCCGGCGTTCCCGTACACCTCGTACACCGCGCTGAGCCGCAAGGACATCCTCGCGATCAAGGCGTACATCTTCAGCCTGCCCAAGGTGAACCAGCCGAACAGGGAGGCCGACCTGGGATTTCCGTTCAACCAGCGCTGGGCCATGGGTTTCTGGAATGCGGCCTTCTTCAAGAGCACCCGTTTCGAGGCCGATGCGTCCAAGCCGCCGGCATGGAACCAGGGCAAGTACCTCGCGACGGCGCTCGGCCACTGCGCGGAATGCCATACGCCGCGCAACTTCGCCTTCGCGATGGAAAGGGGCAACGACCTCGCGGGAGAGTCGGTCCAGGGCTGGCGCGCCTACAACATCACGTCAGATGCGAAGAACGGCATCGGCGCATGGAGCGATGCCCAGCTTGCCTCGTACCTCACGACCGGGTATGCCGAGGGCCGAGGCTCGGCTTCGGGGCCCATGGGCGAGGCGGTGGAACACAGCCTGCAATACCTGAAGCCGGAGGACGCCTCGGCGCTCGTGAGCTACCTGCGCACGGTGCCAGCGAAGTCGGGCAAGGCGCCGATCGAGGTCGATGCGAAGGCACCGTGGGCCGTTGCGGCGAGTGCGGCGGCACCGGCCGCCAACACGGCCGAGGGCCACGAGCAAGGGCTCAGGCTCTTTGCTGCGGCATGCGCGAGCTGCCACCAGTGGAACGGGCAAGGCCAGCAGACGGCCAACGCATCGCTGCTGGGAACGCGCGGCGTGAACGACCCCGACGGCTCCAACGTCACGCAGATGATTCTGCAGGGCGTGAGGATGCGCGTGCACGACAAGGAGGTCTACATGCCGGCCTTCGGCAAGGCCTACACGGACACCGAAGTCGCGGCGCTCGCCAACTACGTGATCGCGCAATTCGGCAACAAGCAGGGCACGGTAACGCCGGAGTTCGTCGCGAAGCAGCGCACGCAATGACGCCCCCTGCCCCAGGGGCAGCACCAGCGGGGCCGCACCTACACTGCGGCCATGAAAAAAAGAGTCAGGGAAGTTCAGCTCTGCCTGCAGCCTGTGGTGGAGCTTAGGCAAGAAGCTGCGTCTTACGCCTACACCGTTCGTGCGCCGCGTTCGAAAGGCGTGATACCGCCCAGTTCGTACCGTGACGGCGACTTCGCCACGCTCGCCGAGTGCCTGTGCGACGTGGCCCGTGCACTCGGTGGCGATTTCGAACGCATCTATGTGCGGCTCGAAGGCCACTGCGTCGGGGAGCGCGATCTTGCGGAATTGCGCCAGGAGCCGGAGCAGGTCGCGGCCGAGTAAAGGCAAGCTGCGACGCGGCGAGCGGCGCCGCGCAATTCGAGCCCACCCTGCCGGCGCCGGAAGTTCCGACAAGCACTGGCGATTGAGGACCGGATCGGCCGCAACGGCCAAACAGTGCTGTATCCGGCACGAAACATCGGTTACTTTAAGACACAGTTCAGACGAGTTCCGCGGCAGGCGGCGCTCCGCCCCTGATGTCTGCGGCCCTCGAGATCGGCCCCAAGAGGCCCGCGCCGCCGCGCCGCGAGCCATGCCGAGCGGTCACGGCACAGGCTGCACGCTCCCACGCACTCCCCATCGACCCTCCTCAGGGGTACCCGGTTCCGGGCATATCGCCGCCCCATACGCGTACTTACATTTTGTCTTGCAAACAGAAAAACAAGACATCTGCACGCGCAAAGGAGAGTGCTCCAGCGCACGGGAGCCTGCCCGCCAGGTAACGAACGGACGATTGATGCCATGAACAAGATTTTTCGAACCCTGTGGAATCCAACGCTCGGCACATGGGTCGCCGCCCCCGAAACCTCGCGCGGCCACGCGCGGTCGGAGCGGCTGGGCGAACTGGGGGCCGTGGCCGTGGCGGTGCTGCTTCTGGGCGCCGGGCCGGCGTTGGCGGCTGGCGGCGCCGGCGGCCAGCCCGTCGGCGATTCGACGCTGCATGCCGGCAGCGGCGGCAGCAACGGCAGCGGTGGCAGCGGCGGACTCAACGACACCACGCTGGGCGCCAGCGGAGGAGCCGGTGGGTCGTCGACCGATGCCGGCGTCACGGCGGGCTCCAACGCGAACATCGGCTCCTTCGGCGGCGCCACCGCAGGCACAGGCGGCGCCGCGGGCACCACCAGCAACGTCGTCAGCCCAGGCGTGATGCAGGGCGACAACGGCGGCGCGGGCCAGTCCCAGACCGGCGACTTCAGCAACGGCAACGGATACGGCGGCGGCGGCGGGGGTGGCTTCCAGGGCGCGTCGATCGGCAGCGGCGTCTCTTCCTCCTCGGACAGCTACACCGGCGGCACCGGGGGCGCGGGCGGCGATGGCTATTGGGCGGCCGGTGGCGGCGGCGCCGGGGGCTACGGCTCCATCCTCATCGGCCCGCTCGGCAACTACACGGCCTCCGGCAGTTCGACGGGCGGCGCGGGCGGCCAGGGCGGCGGCGCCTTCTCGCAAAGCGGTGGCGGCGGCAGCGGCGGCGGCGGGTTCTTCCTGAACGCCACGACGCCGGGCCTCACGTTCACCAACAGCGGCACCATCGCGGGCGGGGCCGGCGGCGCAGGCGGGTCCGAATTGCTGCCGGCGCGCAGCAACGCCTCGGGCGGCGGCGGCGGCGCCGGCGGCAACGGCATCACGCTGACCGGCAGCGCCGTGACCGTGGTCAACACCGGCGCAGTCACGGCAGGCGCGGGGGGCGCTGGCGGAGCCGGCGGCGGCGGCGCGGGAGGCACCGGCGCGCCGGGCGCTGGCGGCGACGGCGGCATCGGCCTGGGGGCCACGGGCGCCGGGGCAACGATCACCAACAGCGGCTCCATCACCGGCGGCGCCGGGGGCGTCGGCGGCGCCAACAGCAACGGGGGCGCGAGCGGCGCGAACGGTGCAGGCGGCGTGGGCGTGATGGGCGCCAACCTCGCCATCAGCAGCAGCGGCACCATCTCGGGCGGACTGGGCGGCGATGGCATCACCCGCGCGTCGGCCGTGCAGTTCACGGGCGGCAGCAACAGCCTCACCTTGAACACCGGCGCGGCGCTGTCGGGCGCCGTTGCCATCGACAGCGGCGCCACGGCCAGCATCATCGCCGGCGCGGGTGGCCTGAGCCTGGGCAATGCCCTGCTGCTGGGCGGCACGGGCACCTTCAACACCAACGGTCACGACATGGGCTGGACGGGCCCGATCTCGGGCGCCGGCGGCCTCGTGAAGGACGGCGCGGGCACCCTCACCCTGGGCGGCGCCAACATCTACACCGGCGCCACCAACGTCGCCGCCGGCACCTTGCGCGCCGGCGCGGCCAACACCTTCAGCAGCACCAGCGCCTTCACGGTCGCCTCGGGCGCGACGCTGGACCTGGCCGGCCAGAGTCAGACCATCGCATCCATGGCCAATGGCGGCACCGTCTCGCTGCTGGGCGCCGCGCCCGGCACCATCCTCACGGTCACAGGGCCGTGGGTGGGCAACGGCGGCACGCTGCGCCTGGGCACGGCGCTGGGCGACAGCACCAGCGCGAGCGACCGGCTGGTCCTCAGCGGCAGCACCGCCATTGCCAGCGGCACGACCAACGTGCAGATCACCAACCTGGGAGGCCTGGGTGCGCTGACCGCCGGCAACGGCATCGAAGTCGTGAGCGCGCTGAACGGCGCCACGACCACCGCGCAGACCACGAAGAGCGCCTTCGCCCTGGCGGGCGGCCACGTCGATGCCGGCGCCTTCGAGTACCGGCTGTACGCCGCCGACGCGACCGGCGCGGGCGAGAACTGGTACCTGCGCTCCAGCGCCGTCGTCGTCCCGCCGGCCGGTGGCGGGAACGGTGGCGGTACTGGCGGTGGTACTGGCGGCAGTGCCGGTGGCGGCAGTGGCGGCGGCGTCATCGTGCCAACATACCGCGCCGAAGTGCCGCTGTACGCGGCGCTGCCCGAGCAGCTGCGCCAATCCAATCTGGCGATGCTGGGCAACATGCACCAGCGCGTGGGCGACGAGGGCCCGGCCGGTGCCAACACGGCCACGCCGGACCAGGGCTACCGCCAGACCTGGGCGCGCCTCATCAGCACGAACCGCACCATCGGCCAGAGCGGCACCGTCAGCCCCGCGAGCAACGGGCGCCTCACGGGCTTCCAGGCCGGCACCGATCTGTGGGCCGACGCCAACTGGCGCGCCGGCGTCTATATCGGCGAACTCGACGGCGACATGCGCGTGACCGGCTTCGCCCGCGGCCTTGCGAACTACGCGGCCGGTTCCAACGACCTGCAGAACCAGTACCTGGGCGCCTATGCCACCTGGAAGAATGGCAGCGGCCTGTACGTGGACGGCGTGCTGCAGGCCGGCCGCCACCGCTACACGGCGGCACCCACGCTGGGCTTCGGCAGCTCCGGCAGCGGCAACAGCCTGCTGGCCTCCATCGAGGTGGGCCAGGCCTTCTCCATCGCGCCGAACTGGACCCTCGAGCCCCAGCTGCAGCTGGTGCACCAGCGCGTGAGCCTGCACGACACGGGCATCCCGGGCGCCCTGGTGCAGCAGGACAGCCACAGCGGATGGCTGGCGCGCGCGGGCGTGCGGGTCAAGGGCGAGATCGCCACCTCCGCCGGCCTGCTGCAGCCCTACGTGCGGGCCAACGTCTACCGCAGCAGCGGCGGCACCGACGTCACCCGCTTCATCGGCCCCGCGGCGTACACCGACATCGCCACGCGCACCGGTGGCACCAGCACCGAACTGGCGGCAGGCGCCACGCTGCAGCTGACGCCGAACATGAGCCTGTACGCGGAGCTTGGCAAGCTGTGGGCATCGGGTGGCGCCACGCGCACGAAGAGCAGCATCGACGCCAGCGTGGGCGTGAAGGTCCGCTGGTAAGGCGCCGCTGCTGTTGCCGCCGCTGCGTCAGTGCGGCGCGGCGCCGAGATCCGCGCGAACCGCCGCGACGACGGACAGCACCGCGTCGATTACCGCATCCGGGTCGTCGAACTGGATGTCGTGACCGGCGTTCTGCAACAGCACCTGCCTGCCTCGCGAGGACCATGTCGCCTCGTCCTCGTGCAGCTGCTTCCAGATGGCCTGCACCTGCGTGCCCTGCGCGGGCGTGATCTTCATCCCCCGGAGTTCCGTCTCGGTGTACGGTGCCATTGCGGTGAGCACCACCAGCGGGCGGTTGCCCAGGTCGCGGAAGGTGCCGGCCTCGGCGAGCGTGGCGTCGGTCGCATCGCTCTCCGCCAACTGCGTGCTCAACGACTTCGGCGCGAAGGCGCGGATCGCCTGCGCATCGCGCGCCGTCTGGTTCCGCGCCTGCGGCAGCAGCGAGGGAGCCGCCGCGCGCAGCAGGCCGGACCACGCGAGCGACACGGCGATGCGCGAACGCAACGACCGCGTCTCCGTCATGAAGTCCGCGACGCGCGCGACCTGGTCCGGATGCGAAGGGTCGACGAGAACCAGCCCCGCCACCTCGGCGCCGAAGTGCCTCGTGAAGCTCGTGGCGAAGAGGCCGCCCAGCGACTGGCCGACCAGCACGTAGGGGCCTTGCTCGCCCGCACGGGCGAGTGCCGCGTGAAGATCGTGCGCCACCTGCCTTGCGCTGTGAGGCGCCTCCGAAGGATCGCTCCACATCAGCCCCGCGCGGCTGTATGAGCAGGCGCGTGTGTGCGCTGCGATCTTCGGCTGGACGGCCGACCAGCTCAACGAACCGTCGGCGCTCAGGCCTGCTTCGAACACGACGGTCGGCGAGCCGGAGCCTCGGCAATCCAGCTGGATTCTTCGCCCGCCGATGTCGACCATCTTCCCGGGCGCGGGGAAGTCGCGCGCCGCGCGGTAGCGGCCGGCCTGCTCGTACACGACGCCCATGAGAACGGCCAGGGCGACGATTGCAGCGCTCCAAAGGATGATGCGCATCACCAGAAGTTTCGACGAGTGCTTCACTGATCCCGATGGTGCCACCACCGGCGTTCTCTCACGACGGCTTTCCATGGCCGTCCATCGACAACGGAGATTTGCCGTACCGCGTACTTTCCGCTTCAGCTTATCGACCGCATCCTTTGTGCACACGATCTTTCGCTGTCGGCGCGCAGCCTTTTGGCTATCTTGAAAAAACCTGTGCGGAGTGCGCTACTCCATGCACGCCAAAAGGGAATGAAATTTTCGCTGGCGCAGTGCGAGCCCCGGGGCAGATGTGACGGGAAACACAGTTGGGAAGCGAAAGCGCTGTCAACTACCGTTGCAATCCGTAGCATCCGGAAGGTTCATAAAACGAAATGTTCGAAGGAGGATCAGATGGTCGCCCTCTCACCACAGACTCCGTGGTCCGTCGCATGGGCTCCACGCACAGCGGCGGAAGGCCGCGTGCACGGGGAGCATGCCGAGCGAAGCGCGCGGGCCGCGCCATCTGTTGCAACCGACGCCGCACCCGCCCTGCAAACTGCGCCGCGCAGGGCCTGCGCCTATGTGTTCATCGCGAACCTGCCGCACCTCGTTGAAGCCTATGGGCAGGATTTCGGAGCCGCCGCCAGCCTGGAAATACAGCGCCGCCTGTGCGCCCACTTCCTCACCTCGGCCGCCAGCGACATGGCCCGGCTGCGCGACGACTGCTTCCTGCTGTGGGCCAACGACGCGTTCGTCTGCGGCGCGCGCAACATCCGTGAGCTGCCGCACGACGTACGCCACCGGAGCCGCCCCATCGAGACGCTGCTTGCCGTGCTTGGCGCCGAACCGGTGCGTGCGAAGGGCATCGCCGCGATGGTGCAGTTGCATGCCGACTGGATCGAGGTGCGTCCGCCCGAGCAGCTCGGCACGTCGGAGATCGAGTTCGCCCTGTGGACTGCGCAACCGTTTCCGGATTTGCGCGAGAACAGGGCCGACGAATGGTGCCAGCGCTACCGCTCCGACATGGAAGTCGCCGTGCGCGTCAGCGAAGCGCTGCGCACCGAGGCGCTCTCCTTCGAATGGCAGCCTGTGGTGCACGCTGGCGGCAATGCCAGCACCTTCTACCTCGCAGGGCGCGTGCGTCTGCCGCCGAGCCGCAGCGAACCGGCGCTTCTTGCACAGGAGGTGTTCTTGCCGTGCCTGCAGCGGCTGGGGCTGGCTCGCGCGTTCGATCGCATCGCGGTGCGCCAGGCCTTGGCGGAACTGCGGTCGCAAACCTCCGCGCACATCGGCGTGGGCATCTGCGCGCAGAGCACCAAGCTCGACCACTGGTGGGCCTCGCTGTGCTCGGCACTCGACGAAGAGCCCGCGCTGGCCTCTCGCCTCGTGATCGAGATCGTGGGCAGCGCCACGCTAGCCGATCTCGAGGCCGCCCACGACTTCTGCGTGCAGATGCAATTGCGCGGTTGCCGCATCGCCGTGCGGGACATCGGCGGCGGCAACGACAACCTCGCCGCGCTGCAGTCCTGCGGGCCTGACATCGTGAAGCTCGACGCGTCGCTGCTGCGCCGCGCGCGCGACGACACCTTCGGCATCGAGTGCCTGCAGGGCATGATTTCCCTTTGTACGCACTTCGCGGCCCAGGTCGTGGTCGACGGCATCGAGCGCGAAGACGACATGCACATCGCTTCGCGCGTGGGCGCGCGGTGGCTGCAGGGCTACGGCGTACGTGGCACCGAGCCGGCCGCCAGGCCTGCTGCTGTCGCTCCCGGGCATCCCTTCGGGTAACTCGAACCACGGCACCGAGCGTTCTTCAACCATGTACCTGAATCCTCTCTTCGCCAACGTGTCGCAGGCCGAACGCGTTGCGCTGGTCCAGAGCAGCCAGCTGCGCTCCTACCGGCGCAATGAAGTGGTGCTCGCGGCCGGCAGCTCGAGCGATTGCGTCTATTGCGTGGCCAGCGGACTGCTGCGCGTGGTGGAGCATGGCAAGGGCCGCGCCCATGCCACCAATGTCACGACCGACTTCATCCGCCAGAACGAGTTCTTCATCGGTCCGTCTCTTTCCGAGGACACCTACCAGGCCAAGCACACGCTGGTCGCCGCGTTGCCCGCGGCAGTGCACCTCATCCCCGTCGTGGCGTTGCGCAAGATCTGCAGTTCGTACCCGGAGGTGGCCATCAGGTTGCTGGAACTCGCGATCGAACGCATGGCCGTCATGCGCAACCAGCTGCGGCGCATGTCGGCGCTGTCCACCGAAGACGTCGTCGGCCGCGTGCTGCACCAGCTGACCGTGCTGGCTCCCTCGAGCATGGGGGCGTTCGACAAGCGCATATCCCAATCGGTGATCGCCTCCTACTCCGGTCTGTCGCGCGAAGTGGTCAACAAGACCATGCGCGACATGGAACAACGCGGCCTCGTGCGGCGCGACGATCAAGGCGTGCACGTGCCCGCCAATTTCGCGTCCACCGACTTCGGCAGTCTTTTGCCCGCCGAGGAGAACCCGGTGCGTGCCGAGCCGAACCAGGTCGAACCGATCTTCTTCGAGAGCTTCCCGGACCCGGCGAGCGACCCATCTGGGCGCAAACCCGAGGACGATTGATCGCACTGCGCTACTGAAGGCATCGATGTCCAAAGAAAAGAGCAGGCGGATTGCCACGCGGCCCGAACAAGGCTCGCGGGAATCATCGTCCGTGCACACGGCCGGTTCCAACGGCGGCGAGCCGCGCATGGACGGGTTCAGCGATGGAGTGCCACACATCGATTCGTCGACCTCCTCAACCGCCGCTGCCCTGCTGTTCGCCAAAGCGGCTCAGCAGGAACTCGTCCTTCTGATGCGCCTGATTGCCGAGGGCGATTCGGCCACGGCGATGCGGATCGCGTGGTGCATCGTGGAACGGGGGCGTGCGGTGCTGGGGCCTGAACTACCGCCTTCGGCCTCGTTGCCGGCACAAGCGAAGGTCCCGTTGCAAACAGAGCAAACGCGCCTCCCGCCATCGGCGAGCTCGGGCACTGGAGGCCGCGCGCTCTCGCGTCGCGAACTCGACGTGCTCCGGATGATTTCGCAAGGCCTGAGCAACCGCCAGATTGCCGAACTGAGCCATCGCTCACTGCACACGGTGGATGCGCATGCGAAGAGCATCTATCGCAAGCTGGCAGTGAAGTCGCGTGCCCAGGCGGTGCGCGATGCCATGCAGAAGGGTTTGATCGATCTGGAGGCCTGCGAATAGAAATAGCTGCCGCGGCGCGAGGGGATGCTGTAGTAAGGAATCCCTAATTCGGGTGATTGCGTTTCGACCTGCCGGCTTTCATCATCGCAGCGTGCACCTGCATCCATTGATTGCCCGCTTGCCGCTGGTGGAACGTTCGGCCATCGGGCAGCTTTGCGAGCTGCGTTCATACGCTCGCAACGAGACGATTCTTGCGTCGAACGAATGGACGCGTTCGTTCTACTGCGTGGAAAGCGGCTTGGTGCGCGTGGTTGCCCAAGGCCGTGACGGCGCGCAGGAAGACACGGAAGTGACCACGGATTTCATTCGCCGGCACGACTTCTATCTTGGCGGTTCCCTGAGCGAGCCGCAGTATCTGGCAGCCCACAGATTGATCGCGGTGCTTCCCAGCACGATATACCTCGTTCCCGTGCCAGCGATCAGGGCGCTTTGCGAGCGACATCACGGCATCGCACTGGAATTGCTTGGTGCAGAGGCTGCCCGCATGAATGTCTTGCGCCGTCAGATCCGGCGCATCTCTTCGCTTTCTTCAGAAGAGATGGTCGGCCGTGTACTCCACAAGATGACCCAGATAGCTCCCGCTGGCCACGAGGCCTACGACAAGCGCGTCACGCAGGGTGTCATCGCCTCCTACGCCGGCGTTTCTCGCGAGGTCGTCAACAGGACGATGCGGGAGATGGAAAGGCGCGGCGTGTTGCTGCGCGATTCGCAAGGTGTGCATGTTCCCCAGGACTTCGCGGGGACAGACTTCGGCTTGCCGCCTTCCACGCCGTAGCCGGACACAAGGGCGAAAAAATAGCTGGAACCGGTGAGTTGCATTCGCCAGGGTGAGGCGAAAGAATCGAACAAAGATTTCATCCCGTTGTTTCTACACAGACATTCCATGCCTCACCTGTTCGTCGCTTGTCCGTGCAGCATCGCGCACCTTGGGCGCATTCATCGCA
This sequence comes from Variovorax sp. Root434, assembly GCF_001426595.1. Classification (NCBI taxonomy): domain Bacteria; kingdom Pseudomonadati; phylum Pseudomonadota; class Betaproteobacteria; order Burkholderiales; family Comamonadaceae; genus Variovorax; species Variovorax sp. Root434. The sequence continues at coordinate 113,592 of NZ_LMEK01000006.1, read as the reverse complement.
GTGGGTGGATGCGCCTGCTGCCCTGGCTGCGTCTTTATCGGTGTGCGAATTGTGGAAGACGCCAGCTTCGTTCCGAACGAGCGGTGGATGATGCGCGTGCGCGCTTGATTCAGGGCTAGAACACCACCGCGCACTTTTCGCGCTCGATGACTGGCTGCACTCGATAGCCACCGCCGCACTGCTGTCAGCGACGCTGGGCGGATGAGCGAGCAGTTCGCTGCCTTCGTCTCGCCGCTCAACAGTCATCCACCCACAACAGCCGTCTCGGATAACTGTGCACTTTCGTGTTTATCTTTTCGAGGACCTTCCCGGGCAGTCGATTTTTCGTTGTCGGTGTGTGGCCTTTCGGCTATCTTGAAACAACGTGTACGGAGCGCTGCGTGGCAGTGCGCGTCAGTCACCTGCAGGGGTGATCGACCGTTCAAGAAATGCTGACGATTGCTGCTCGCGAAAAATTGAGCCATAAGTCAGCCGCGACAAGAATACATAGAGGGGGAGTGCGATGGGGGGTTTTTCGCCGCAAAGGCAACAGTTCACGTCGAATGATCAAGACATTTCCGTTTTGGGCGGCGTGGTCCGTTTTGTCCGTCCAGTGTGTGGATTTCTTGCTGTGCTTTTGTGGGCAGGATACGCCCAGGCGGTAATTCCACTGGTGCCTAACTTCGTATATGGGACAGCCACCTATTACTCATCGACTCCTGCGGCCTCTGCGTGGCGTTCAAACATACAGGCGGCGTGCGAAGCAGGCGCGGCGCGCGCGATGATCGAGCGAGCCGATCTCGTCGATGGCTCGCCTCCTGAAATTACGTTGTGCTCGGGGATTTTTGGCGGCGATCCCAGCGTGACCTATGGATTTCAAATGCGGGCCAAGTGCAAGGTTTCAGCAGGCTGCAGCAACGATGGGTATTTTTTGTTCGCTGGTGCGATTTTTCGGCAAACAAATGGCAGCGCATGCCCCGCCAATAGCACGTTTGCCGCAGGGGCCTGGTGCAGTTGCGATAGCCAGAACGGCTTTCAAGAGGACGCCTCACAAACAGCTTGCGTACGCGCAGCCTTCGAAGCAGTCCCGATATGCAAGATCAATCGTGTTGGTGCTGTCGCTGCATCAGGCATCTCGACACCCAATCCCATCCTGCCCGCCACAGCCGAAAAGTTCCGCTCCGAAACGGACTTCGCCGACAGCAGTCCGGCGCCCCTGTCCTTCGTTCGCACTTATCGCAGCACTTGGGGCACCGATGCAACGCGCTCCGTCGGCCCGTTAGGCAAAGCCTGGGCGCACAACCACACGACGGCGCTTGCTGCGACGCCTGCCGCCAACCCGAACGCAGTCTCCATCACCAGCGGGGAAGGCTTCCTTCGAACCTTCTTCAAGGCCTCCGGTGCCACGATCTGGAGCGCCACCAACAGCGCCGACACGCTCACCCAGAACGCCGATGGCTCTTGGTCGTACCGCCGTGCCGACGACGATGCCACCCTGAGCTTCACCGCCGACGGCAAGCTGCAGACCCTCGCGCCGCGTAACGGCTGGGCCACCGTCTACACCTACAACGGCGTCGGCCAGCTCGCTGCCGTGAGCAACGGCTTCGGCCGCACGCTGAGCCTGACCTACAACACTGCTGGCCAACTAGTGAGCGTCACGACCCCAGACCTACGCATCATTGGCTATGCCTACGATGCGACAGGTCGCCTCTCAGTCGTGACCTACCCTGACGCCAAGATCCGGACCTTCCTCTACGAGAACGCAGCGTTTGCGCATGCACTGACCGGCATCCTCGACGAGACCGGTGCGCGATTCGCCACCTTCGCCTATGACAGCCAGGGACGTGCAATTGATTCGGCGTTGAGCGGCTCGGTCGATCGCTACCAGGTTAGCTATCCGAGCGCGAGCAGCGCCTCGATCCTCGACCCCCTGGGCACCACCCGCAGCTACAGCTACAGCACCACCAAGGGCAAACTCGCGGTCACTGGCGGCTCATTGCCGTCGGGCATTGGCGAGGCCGACGCCCTATCACGGGTGCAGGATGCTAATGGCCTGATCACCTCGGAGACCGACTTCCAGGGCGTGGTCACCACAACGACCTGGGATGTAGCTCGCCGCCTGCCCACCGCCGTGGTCTACGCCTCCGGCACGCCCGATGCGAAGACCGTCACGACCCAATGGCACGCGACCTTTGCCTTGCCTGTGTTGGTCACCGAGTCCGGCCGCACCACCGCCTACACCTACGACGCTGTCGGCAATACGCTGTCGAAGACGATCACCGACACCGCCACCAACAAGGCCCAGCTCTGGCAGTGGACCTACAACGCGCCGCAGTTGGTCGACACAGCCACCGAGCCCAACGGCGCAGTCACCAGCTACACCTACGACACCTCGGGCAACGTCCTCACCTCGACCAATGCCCTGGGCCACGTCACCAGCTATGCCTACGACACTGCCAATCGCGTCACTGGTTCGACAGCCCCCAACGGCCTTACTTCCACCTACACCTACGACGCCCGCGACCGCCTGCTGACCCAGACCGTCGGCGGTCAGACCACTGTCCTGACCTACAAACCCTTCGGCACGGTCGAGACGGTGTCCCTGCCCGCAGGGCTCGTTCTGACGTATGCCTACGACGCAGCCCACCGCCTGGTTGGCTGGAGCAACAACCGCGGTGAATCGGGCATCTACACCCTCGACGGCATGGGCAACCGCACCGCCGAGCAGATCAAGGACAGCGCGGGCAACGTCGCCTGGAGCGTGGCGCGCACCGTCAACAACATCAACCGCCTGTCCGCCAAGACCGAAGGCACGAACCAGAGCAGCACCTACGGCTACGACGCCAACGGCGAGCTGACCAGTTCGACCAACGGCCTGAACCAGAGCACGAGCTACGGCCTGGACAGCCTGCGCCGCGTCAAGGCCGTGACCGATGCGGCCAGCGCCAGCGCCACCCTCAAGTACAACGCCCTGGACGCCGTCACCGAAGCCAAGGACTTCAAGGGCGTGGCCACCRSCTACACCCGCGACGCCCAGGGCAACGCCACCASCGAGGCCAGCGCCGACACGGGCGGCGCCAGCACCCAGTACGACGCCCTGGGCCTGCCCAGCCAGATCACCGACGCCCTCGGCCAGGCCACCACCATCGCGCGAGATCTGCTCGGGCGGCCCACGAGCCTGGTCTTCGCCGACGGCAAGACCACCACGCTGCGCTACGACCTCACGGCCAACAGCAAGGGGTATCTCTCCGAGATCGTCGACCGCAGCGGCACCACCGAGTACACCCGCGATGCCTTCGGGCGCGTGACCCTCAAGAAGCAGACCCTCATCAACGGCAGCGTGCAGCAGGTCAGCTATGCCTACAACCCCAACGGCACCCTCGCGAGCATCGGCTACCCCAACGGAGGCGGCACGCTCACCCACGCCTACGACAGCACCGGGCGCNATCAACGGCAGCGTGCAGCAGGTCAGCTATGCCTACAACCCCAACGGCACCCTCGCGAGCATCGGCTACCCCAACGGAGGCGGCACGCTCACCCACGCCTACGACAGCACCGGGCGCCTCGCGGGCCTGAGCCTGAACGGCAACCCCCTCGTCAGCGGCATCGCCTGGAACCCGCTGGGCCAGCCCACCGCCTGGACCTGGGCCTTTGCGAGCCCGAGCCTCGCCGCCAACCGCAGCTACGACACCGCGGGCCGCCTGACCGCCACCGAGTTCAGCAGCTACGTCTACGACGCAGCCGGGCGCATCACGAGCCTGACGCAGAACCTCTGGCGGCCCGGCGACACCGATCCGACGCACAGCACCCTCGCCAATGCCGACGTGACCTGGAGCGTGGGCTACAACGCCGTGGGGCGCCTCACCGGCTTCAACGCCACGGGCAACACGGCCGGCTTCGGCTACGACGCCAACGGCAACCGAGCCAGCAGCACCCGAGTGCTGAACGGACAGACCACCAGCCGCACCTACACGGTGGGGTCGACCAGCAACCAGCTCACGGGCTTCAGCCAGACCCTCAACGGATCGAGCAGCACGAGCGTGGCCTACGGCTACAACGCCAACGGCGACATGCTCACCGATGGCCTGCGCAGCTACACCTACGACGCCGAGGGGCGGCTGGCGGCGGCGACGACAGGCGCAACCGACACGAGCCCGACCACGCGCTACGCGCACAACGCGCTGGGACAGCGGGTGTTCAAGACGGAGCCGCTGTATCCGCCGAGCCAGGGGGATGAGGCCGACCCCACCTTCATGCAGAGCTTGATCGCGTTCTTCACGAAGCTGTGGAGCCCAGCCAACAACCAAGCCGAGCAGCTGGGCTACGCCTACACCTACGACGAGCAAGGCAGCTTGATCGCGGAGGTGGGCAGCGGTGGCACGAACAGTGCGGGGCAGGCCAGCTACATCTACCTGCCGACGGGCAACGGGCCGATGCCGATTGCGGCCGTCATCAACGGCAGCACCTACGCCATTCACAGCGATCACCTGAACACCCCGAGGAAGCTGAGCAACGCGGACGGGCAAGCCGTGTGGCAATGGACCTACAGCGCGTTCGGGGAAGACAAGCCGACGACCGCGAAGAACCGATTCGCGAACCTCGACGCAACGCCAAACCCGGGCACCACAAGCCTCTCGGAGGTGAAGTTCAACCTGCGGTATCCGGGCCAATACTCGGACGACGAGTCGGGCCTCAACTACAACTACTTCCGCAGCTATGACGCGAGGACGGGGCGGTACAGCCAGCCCGATCCGATTGGGCTCGATGGTGGGTGGAATCGGTTTGGTTATGTGGATGGAAACCCGCTGGGAGATGTCGATCCACTGGGACTGTGCGGTAAGGATTCGAGCTCATGCATGAGCGGGCCCAATAACCCCTGGAAAACCAACCCCAAATACCACGAGTACGAAACTGACATGATCGTGTGCAGGCTGTCAGCAACCTGCACGAGAGACTCGGTGTTCAAGGCCGTGAAAGAGTTTCCAACGCCTGCAGGCCCTGTTCCAGGCGGAGTGAACAGCTGCGGCGTCTCTGATATTGGGGGCAACAAGGTCGAGCATTTTGTGGACGAAGAGAACTATGGGGTATTCAACATCGCGATGCCGGGACACATGTTCGAACCAGGATACGTCTTTCGAAATGTGTTCGTCGACGCGAACGGCAACGTGATCTTGCGCACGTATGGCGAAGGAACAGGCGGCTGGCGGGGATTCAATAACTGGTTCGGAAAGCATGGCTGGCCTCTGGTCGACCAGCGAATTCCGAAGGCTATAGGACGATAAGGAGCGGGACTATATGGGTGGCGAAAATCTATTCACTATTGCAGCGGTACTTGGTGGGGCAATGTTCCTGTACTTGGCATTTCGAAGCGTTCAGTCCTTCACTCGTGCCTATGCGCTACCAACACTGGTGTTCTCAATCGGCGTTGGGGTTTGGTCTGCTTACGATATGCCGCGTCATAGCTATCACATCTACTTTTTTGTAGGATTCCTGCTCGGTGCGATAGTGTTCTATTTGCATGCTGCAGCTATCAAATCGCTTCTCGGCCGGCAAAAGAGATGATCACTTGACTGGAGCAACCCCATCGTTCTCGGCGCAGGATGGTGGAGCAGGACTAGCGATTTACGAGGGGGCAGATCGATAGCATGAAGTTTCTGAAATGGGCGGCCGTAATAGTGCTGACGGTTCTTCCGGTTGCTGAGGTCGTTGGTCACTTGGTCGTCCAGCAGACCGATGCATACCAGACGCTGGGCAATTTTGTTCAAAACTCAGCCGGCATACGCGAACGGGTAGGTGATCGCCCGAAGATGAGTCTTCATTTCTTCGGGTACTCAGTACGAGTGTCAGGGCCAAGTGGAAGCGCCGATTTTTCCGCTTCTGTGGAAGGCTCCAAAGGGACCGGCGAGTTGTATGCGAGCCTCGTCAAAAAGGGTGATTGGAAAATCGTGTCGGTGAAACTCGATGGCCAGGAGATCCAGGCGGCCACTGTCAAAGAATCCCCTGCAGCGGTTGCAAAGAAGTAAGACCGCGACTCCTACCGATCTCCTGGACGCCAGCCAAAGCTTTTCGTTCTTTCTTAACCGCCGTCTGCCCGATGTCGCGCACCGCCTTCACGCAACGCGACACGCAACGACTCCATCGTTGTGTCGGCCGTCTCAATCCTCCGCTGCATCTCCTCATTGACCACCCGCACCAACGCACCAAGCTCGGTGCGGTTCGGATAAACCTCTTCCGTATCGTTCACACCCTGCGGAACGATCAGTTTTTCGAGGCACGCATACGCACGCTGTACCTCGTGAAGACTGTCGATGTCATCGCATGCCTGCAGCGCAAGCGATTCAACGCTGGTGGTTTCAGAAGATTCGGAAAGTGAGGAGACGTGCGCGAGCGCGCGAGCAGATTCAGCCATGAATGGCCTCCAAGAGGTGCGGTTTGCTGAAACCGCCGCTCCCGAGTCCAAACGGGGGCGGCGACTCGACGGGTTGGACTACCGGGCACCTCTTGCGAGAACCGGCCGGGCTTGCGCCCGCCCGTCGAGCCGCCAAAAAAGGAGGCACGAATGACAAAGCCGCAGACCCTGCGGGGGTGACTGCGGCTTGCGTCGCAGAGGTGATTCGGGAGTCCAAGCCCGATCACGCCTTCTTCTGACGTGACCGGCGCAGTATAGCCACGGACAACGGTATGCCCCTACGCCCCATGCCCCCTACCCCGATGCTGGAACAATGCGCCCACCCATGGACGGCCTCGATCTCATCAAAACATTCCGCGAAGTCGCGTTCCGGCGCAGCTTCTCCCGCGCAGCGATCTCGCTGGGCATGTCCAAAGCCACGGTCAGCCGCTACGTGGCGGAGCTCGAAACCCGCAGCGGCGTGCGCCTGCTGAACCGCTCCACCCGCTCCCTGAGCCTGACCGACGCCGGCCAGGTGCTGCTCGACCGCAGCACCGAGCTGGTGACGATGGCCGAGAACACCCTGAACGACCTGCAGGCCCACGGCTCGCACCCGCGCGGGCGCCTGCGCATGAGCGCGCCGCACGGGCTGATCGCCGGCTGGCTCTCGGACGTGATCGCCGAGTTCATCAAGCGCTACCCCGACGTGTACGTGAGCCTGGTGTTCACCAACGACGACCTCGACCTGATCGAGGAAGGCATCGACGTGCACCTGACCGGCGGACGCATCGACGACATGAACCTGATCGTGCGCCGGCTGGTGCAGTTCGACATGGTGGTCTGCGCCACGCCGGCCTACTGGGCGCAGCGCGGCATGCCGCAGACGCCCGAGGATCTGAGCCGGCATGAGGTGCTGAGCTACTCGGCGAAGCCGACCACCCACCTTCCCTTCGAGACCGACGGCAGGCAGTACGACGTGCCCGTGCACAGCCGCATGGAAGCCAACGATGCGGTCGCGCTGATCGAGCTGGCGCTGCGCAGTGTGGGCGTGGCCTATGTGCCCGAGCCGCTGGCGCAGTCGCACCTGGAACGCGGGGCGCTGGTGCCGGTGCTGCGCGAGCACATGCCGCGCGACCATTGGCTGTACGCGGCCTACTCGCAGCGCCGCCACAACAGCGCCGCGATGCGCGCGATGCTCGACTTCCTGGAGCAATCGATGGGCGCCCTGACCGAGGGTCCGGCGCTGCCGCCCGCGCTACCGGTAGCTGTGATGTCGCCTGGATGCGCCCGTTTCAAGGCACAGGAGCAGGTCGGCAGTAGCCAATAGCGCCGAGCTGACCGAAGGCTGGAAGCGGCACGCGTTGTGTTGCAATCGCATTTTTTAGATGCAGGCAGCACACGCGATGAGTACGCCCCTCCAGATTCGCCCTCCCACACCCGACGACTACGCGGCATGGAAGCCGCTATGGGACGGCTACAACGCCTTCTACGGACGCGAGGGCGCGACCGCACTTGCCGATGAGATCACGCAAGCCACCTGGCAGCGCATCTTCGATGTCTACGAACCGGTGCATGCGCTGGTCGCCGAGCGCGACGGGCAACTGGTCGGGCTCACCCACTACCTGTTCCACCGAAGCACCACGCGGCTTGAGCCGACCTGCTATCTGCAGGACCTGTTCACGCTGCCCTCAGAACGCGGCCACGGCGTGGGCCGCCAGCTGATCCAGGGCGTGTACGAGCGCGCGAAGCTTGCGGGCGTACGCCGCGTGTACTGGCAGACCCATGTGACCAACACGGCCGGCCGCACGCTGTACAACAAGGTCGCGACGCACGACGGCTTCATCGTCTACGGCACGCTGGTCTGAGCGCTTGCTTCAATACCTGAAGGTAATGCCGGCCTTCACGCCGTTGTTGGCCTTGCCGTCCGACTGAACACCGCCCGAGAGCGACAGATTGCCGCCGGTGCTCGCACCCAGCGAGTAGGTGGGCCGTGGCGTGGAGGTGTCGGTGCCGATGTAGGTGCCGCTGCCGTCCGGCCGCAGCACACCGAAGCTCGCCCCCTTGACGGTGGCCGAGGTTTCGGTCGGGTTCACGTTGGGGGCCACGTAGACGGTGCCCTTCTCGTCGCTGTCGACGGGCACCTTGACGGGCTCGGCCTGCACCGCTGCGGCGGCAGCGACCAGCACCAGGGTTGTCGCAAGAATCAATTGACGCATCGCCGACATGCTAGGCAGGTGACGGGCGGCCCGCGTAGGACAAGAGGAGATTCAGGGCTCGGGCCCTGACATGAGAACTTGCGTACTCACAAGTTGAAGTGATGGCAAGCGCATGAATCCCGCTCTACGATGCAGTGTCCGAAACCAGACAGGAAATCGCCCATGCCCGCCAACGAAGTCGTCATGCCCGAGCAGCTCCTGAGCGCACTCGAAGCCCAGAGCCGCACGCCGATCGCACGGATCGGCGAAGCGCTGATTTCGCTGGGCATGATCACCGAGGATCAGCTTCGCTCGGGGCTGGCGCGGCAACAGCTCGAGCCCACGGTGCCGCTGGGCCAGATGCTGGTGCGCATGGGCATCGTCAGCAAGGGCCAGCTCCAGACCGCGCTGGTGCGCAAGATGGGCTATCCCCTCGTCAACCTGCACCTGTTCCCTGCGGCGGCCGACGCGTTGCGCAAGTTGCCGTACGCAGTGGCCCAGCGCCTGCAGGTCATGCCGCTGAAGCTGCACGAGGGGCGCCTCGTGGTTGCGATCGACGACCCGACCAGCCGGCATTCGGCCCTGGACGAGGTGGAGTTCATCGCGCAGATGAAGGTCACCCCGGTGGTCGGGCAATGCATCGACCTCGACAACGTGCTGCACGCAGCCTACGAAAAAATCGGCGAGTCGACGACCCCCGCTCCCGGCGTCTTTTCGTCGAACCTCGATCCCAGCCGGCCCCTCGAATTCGACATGGCCGGCACCAGCGAACTGTTGCAGACGCTCGAGAAGGAAGGCCCCGCCGCGCCCGCCCCCGAGGCGCCCATCGAGCAGTCGGACAACTCCCTGGTGCGGATGATCAACAGCATGATCCTGGAGGCGCACCGAGACGGAGCGTCGGACATCCACATCGAAAGCTATCCCGGCCAGGAAAAGACCCGCATCCGCTTTCGCCGCGACGGCCTGCTCTACACCTACCTGGAGCTGCCGCCAAGCTACCGCAACGCCGTCGTCGCGCGCGTGAAGATCATGTGCGACCTGGACATCAGCGAAAAGCGCAACCCGCAGGACGGCAAGATCAACTTCGCCAAGTACTCGCCGCAGCACCGCATCGAGCTGCGCGTGGCGACCATCCCGACCAACAACGGCCTCGAAGACGTGGTGATGCGCATCCTGGCGTCGGCCAAGCCCATTCCCATGGACAAGCTGGGCCTCTCGCAGAACAACCTCGCGGAGTTGACCAAGGCCGTCGAGCGCCCCTACGGCATGGTGCTGTGCGTGGGCCCCACGGGCTCGGGCAAGACCACCACGCTGCACTCGGCGCTGATGCACATCAACACGCCGGAGCGAAAGATCTGGACCGCCGAAGACCCGATCGAAATCACGCAGACCGGGCTGCGGCAGGTGCAGATCAACCCGCGCATCGAGTGGACCTTTGCAAAGGCGCTGCGGGCGTTCGTGCGCGCCGATCCGGACGTGATCATGGTCGGCGAGATCCGCGACGAGGAAACCGCGAAGACCGCCATCGAGGCTTCGCTGACCGGCCACCTCGTGCTGTCCACGCTGCACACCAACAGCGCACCCGAAACCGTGACCCGCCTGCTCGACATGGGCATGGACCCGTTCAACTTCGCGGACTCGCTGCTGGCCGTGCTGGCGCAGCGGCTGGTGCGCCGCCTTTGCACCCGCTGCACCAGCAGCACGCCCGCGAGCCCGGAGACGGTCGACGAACTGCTGAACGACTACATGCACGCATTCGGCACGCAGCAAAACGACGCGGTCCAGCGCAAGGCGGTGCAGGACGACTGGATGCAGCGCTACGGCCGCGACGGGCACCTGCACAGCTACACCAGCACCGGGTGCAAGCATTGCGGCGACACCGGCTTCAAGGGACGCGTGGGCATCCATGAGCTGATGACGATGTCCAGAACGCTGCGCCGCCAGGTGCAGACCGGCGCGCGTGCGGAAGAACTCCAGCAGACGGCGCTGCTGGAAGGCATGCGCACGCTGCGGCAGGACGGCATCGAGAAGGTGCTGGCCGGGCACACCACCATCGAGGAAGTGCGCGCGACCAGCAACGTGTGAACGAGGCACGGCGGCCCGAGCCTGCGAATGCCCATCCCATGACCACGCGCCCGGCCCCGAACCTCGACGCTTCCGCGCTGGCGCTGATCGATGCCTGCGCGCGGGCCTCGCTCGAACTGCTGGAAGGCAACCTCACGCCGCACGGCATCCTGGCCGCCAGCCGCACCGAGGCCGCCGTGGCGCGGCGCTACACGCGCATCTTCGGCCGCGACGCCGCCATCTGCGTCATGGCCATGTGCGGCAGCGGCTTGCCCGCGCTGGAGCAAGGCGCCGTGGCCAGCCTCGACGCGCTCGCGTCGCAGCAGGCGGCCAACGGGCAGATTCCGAAGTACGTCGATCCCGAGGGGCAGGACGCAGACTTCTGGTACCTGGGCTGCATCGACGCCACCCTGTGGTGGCTCATCGCGGTGGACCACGTACGCAGGCACGGCGGCGTGGGCGCCACGCACTGGCGCGCCGAAGCCGAACGCGCGATCCACTGGCTGCTCGCGCAGGAGCATCAGCACTTCCGCCTGCTGCAGCAGAACGAGGCCAGCGACTGGGCCGACATCATGCCGCGCTCGGGCTACGTGCTGTACACCAACGCGCTGTGGTTCGACGTGAAGCGCCGCTTCGCGCTCGAGCACGCCGAGGAAACGCGGCACCACTTCAACCACCTGTTCAATCCGTTCCAGCGCGACCTGCCCGAGTACCACCGCGCAAGGCTGCTGCGGCACTATGCGCGGCGCGGCCGGCGCGACCCGGGGCTGTACCTGAGCTTCGTCAATCTCGCGGTGGTCGGCGACGAAGGCGATGTGTTCGGCAACGTGCTGGCGATACAGAGCGGGCTGGCCGATGCGGCGATGGCGCAGCGCATCGTGCGGACCATCGATGCGGCGCATGCATCGCAGCCCTACCCGTTGCGCGTGGTGCTGCATCCGCTGTCGCAGCAGCACGAGCTGTGGCGGGCCTACATGGGGCGGCATCGACAGAACATCGTGCACCAGTACCACAACGGGGGAATCTGGCCGTTCGTCGGCGGGTTCTGGGTGATGGCGCTGGTGCGGCTGGGGCTGCAGCAGCAGGCGTGGACCGAGCTTGCGCGGCTGGCACAGGCGAACGCGCAGGACGACTGGCGGTTCACGGAGTGGTTCCATGGGCGCACGCTCGCGCCGATGGGGATGGCGGGGCAGAGCTGGAATGCGGCCGCGTTCCTGCTGGCGCAGCGGGAGTTGCTGGGGGACGGGGTGGCCTGGTGAATGAGGGCGACCGGCCCGTCAGGCCGCCGCCGGCCTCGACATCGCCCCGCCGCCCCTCAAGAAAGCCGCTCCCACACCCGCACCACTCCCACCAGATGCACGATGCCGAACCCCAGGCAGATCATCGAGCTCCATACCCAGAAGGCAGTCAACCGCCGCCGGGCGAACACGAACATCGCCGGTGCCACCAGGCCGCGCACCAGGTACACGGCCGTGATCGCGGGCAGCACGAACCCCAGCAGCGGCAGCGGCTGCAACACCCCGGCCCCTGACAACGCATAGGCCGCCCACACCCCCAGCACGCATGCGATGCCCGCCGTGACGATGGGCGGATACAGATGCCCGGCCACCGCGCCCGCCGCCATGCGTTCGCCCGCGCCGAAGAAGCGGTACCACGCCGGTCCGCCGAAGATGATGCAGATGTGCAGCAGCGCTGCAATGGCACTCGATGCGGCGCCGACGATCAAGGGAATGTTGTAGCTCACGAAGTCTCTCAAGGAAGATGCTTGCGGTCGCGCACGGTTTCGCGCGTAGGGCCGAAAGCGCCGAAGCGCACGGGCAAGCCGCTCGATGCCTCGGCGTACGCCACCCATGCATGCGGGCTTGCGACGGCGTGCGGCTCATAGATCGGCTCGGCGCCTTGCAGCAGTCGGGTCAATGCGTGCTGATGGTCGAGATCGCGCACGCCGCCGAGCGGTAACGACGCGAGGCGGCCCGCCTCCGCCGTGCGGTAACCGGCGCACCAGCGCAGCCCCGCGCCTTCGACCGCATCGAGGTGGCTCACCACTAGCCCGTCGAGCGTGCCAGCCGCATCCAGCGCGTACCGCAGCAGCACCGCATCGGGGTGGCCCCTGCGGAACACGCCCTGCCAGCCTTCGTCCGCGTTGTGCGGTTCACGCAACCGCGCATCGAGCACCCGGTCGTGCGTGGGCAGCGGTCCCGGGCCATGGCGCGTGAGATAGCTGCGTAGCACACCCAGGTGCTGCACGGGTGCGTCGATGCCCACGTCGCGCAGCACGGCCTCGACCGCCGCCGTCGAGATGGTGCTCCACGTGGTGTGCGGATGGAACCCGCGCCACTCGTCGAGCAGCACGCCCTGCGCGCCCTCGAAGACCACGGCGCCGGGCCGCGCAAGACGCTCGGCGATGCGGTCCGCCCTCGCAGGCGGCGACTGCGCCAGGCACGGCGCGGCGGCATCGAGCCAGCGCTGTGCGAGCGAGCCGTCCTGGAGCACCGACAGCTCCCGCGCGCCATCGGCATGCAAGGGCGCCGCGTGCGCGAACTCGCGAAGCAGCGCAGCGCGCGAGGCTTCCAGTTTTTCCAAGGCAAGGGCCGGCTGCGACAGGTCGCCGTAGTGCAGCGCTTCATTGGGTGCGGCGAGCGCATGCCGCACCGTTTCGCCGACACCCACGCCGCAGCTGCCGTGCGCGCCCTCCCCCCGCGCCCATTCGCGCAGCCGCCCGGCGGCTTGGTGAAACGGCGTGGTCACGCGGCAGCGCGCATCGATCAGCAGGCGCGAGAACGCATCTTCCACGCCCACCCGCCGCAATGCCGCTTCCTCGAAGCGCAGCGCCGTCGGATGCACCACCACCGGGCTCGCGAGCACGGTGCCCACGCCCGCATGAAAACTGCCGGCGCCGAACTGCGAAAAGGTGTGATGCCGCCCATCCGCCAGCACCACGTTGTGCCCGGCCTGCGCGCCACCGTTGAAGCGCACCACGGTATGGGCCTGCAGCGCGCCGCACAGGTGGTCTGTGAAGAGCCCCTTGCCGCAGTCCCCGAAGCCGAGGCCGAGCAGCGAGACGTAGCGCGTGGCCGCCGCTGCGGTGCCGGAGCTCACTCGGTCATCAGCCGAAGAGCCGCTTCCACCACGAGGAGCGCGGGCCTGCCGCGTCCATGGCCACGGCCGGCGGCGCGCGGCGCGGCGCAGTCGGATCGAGCAGCGCGGCATAGCCGTCGAGCGCGTGCATCACGCCACCCACGCGTTCCCTGGCCATGCCGGTGCCGCCCATCACGCCGGCCAGCGCGTCGAGGCTGGGCACGGCTTTTTCGGTGAGGGCGACGATGCCGGCGGCCACGGCGCAGGCGTCGTCCGGTGAATCCATGCAGATGACGTGATCGCCCAGCAGTTCGCGCCAGCGCGGCTCGCAGCGGCGGCGGCGCTGGGCGTCAGGAATCAGGAAGAACAGGTTCGTCGTTTCGGCCGCGGCGGCGATGACTTCCTCGATGGGAATGTCCTCGTCGAGCTTCTCGCCGATGAGGCCTTCGATCTGGTGGCGCGAGACGGCGGGGTACGGCAGTTCATCGCCGGTGACGAACAGGTAGCCGCGCTTCTTGCGCTTGACCCAGCAGTCCATGTCGGTGTGCTGGGCCATGACGTAGAAGGCGAGCTCGTAGCTCTCTTCGCCCGAGCCGCCACCGCCGCCTTCGAGATAGCTCCAGGTGAGCCACTGGTCCATGAGGTTGGCGGTCGATTCGAACTGGCCGACCTGCAGCGGCGCGTGGTCGGAGGTGGCGTCGCCGATGGCCATGAACATGAGCTGCGGGTCTGCCACGCCGCAGTCGGTCAGCAGCTTCATGAAGGTGGGCAGCTCCTTGCGCGCCAGCGTCTGCGGAATGTCGCCCATGGAGCCCGTGACGTCGAGCGCGAAAACGATGCCCAGCGAGTTCGGATGATCGGCGTTGTCGCGCGACTCGCGCACCTTCAGCCCTTGCGGGTTCATCAGCGGATGGGTGGAGCGCTGGGTGAAGACCTCGGCGCCCGGCTTGGTGGCACGGTCGGCGATGAGTGCCGTGTGGGCGGCATGCGAGTAGTTTCCGTAGCCCATGAAGTGACTCCTAGCTTGGTGCGTGTGTGCGGTTCAGGCGCCGGTGCGGTGCGGCGGCGCGGGATCGAAATGAACGAACTGCGGCGCGCCGAAGGCTTCGCGCGACGCGGTGGAGAGCGCTTGCTCGATGCCCTGCGCGCCAAGGCGCTGGCAGGCGGCACTGTCTTCACTGCACTGGCGCAGCAAGGCCACGAGCGGCGCAGGTGTGTGAGCGCCGAAACCTGGCTCGCCGGCCGCACCGCCGTGCAGCACGGCGCGCACGGTCCAGGCGGCTTGCATCAGGTCGCGTGCGGCGGCGGCATTGTGGGCCGCGCCGCTCGCATGTTGCGCGCGCGACCAGCCGATGACGAGCACACCATGGTCGCGCGGATGCACGAGCGCATGCGCGGGCGACAGGTCGCGGTGCGTCCAGCCGGCACCGTGCACGAAGGCCAGCACTTCGAGCATGCGGCGCCAGATCCACACGGCGTGGCGCGGATCGATGCCTTGGGCGTTGGCCTGCTGCACGTCTTGCAGGCTGCCCCAGAAGCCTGCCGGGTGGCGCAGCACCAGCGCCTGGCGGGCACCGTCGCCCAGGCCTTCGGCAATGCCCAGGCCCAGCGGCTGCGGCAGGCGGCGGGTGAAATAGGCAGCGCCCGGCACCGGCAGGTCTTGCAGCGACTGGAGCACCGCGCCTTCGCGCAACAGCACGCTGTTGGCGGCGCTGTCTCGCGCGAGCTTGAGCGTGACGCGCTCGGGCAGTGCACCGAGGCGTTCGGCGAACAGCACTTCGCTGTGCTCACCGGTGGCCAGCAGTGCGAGCACGCGGTAGCGCGCGCCGCGCCATGTGAGGATGCGGCCGCCGGGCACGTCGGCATTGGCCCGGCGCAGCGCGGCGCGGAAGCTCTCGCGCTCGACGGTTTCCGTGCCTCGCGTGACGGTGGCGCCGCAGTAACTGCAGTTGACGGTGCGCCAGCGGGCAGCGCGCGGCAACGGCGCGGAGCATTGGGGGCAGCTGAGAGCGAGCAGCGACAGCATGGCCTCGCCTCAATCTTCCTTGGGCGGCGCCGTCGGGTCGGGCGACGCCAGCACCCGGTCGATGCGGCGGCCTTCGAGTGCGACGATATCGAAGCACCAGCCGGCGCAGTCGATGCGCTCGCCCACCTCGGGCAGATGGCCCGACACGGACATCAGCAAACCGGCCACGGTGTTGTAGCGCCCGCGCTCTTCATCGGGCAATTCGCGGATGCCCAGGCGCGCGCGCAGCTCCGACACGGGCATGAGGCCGTCGAGCTCCCACACGCCGTCGGCCCGCTCGCGCGCCCAGGCATCGGTCTGCATGCCGGGCTGCAGTTCGCCGGTAATGGCTTCGAGCAGGTCGCGCGGGGTCATGAGGCCCTGCACCACGCCGTATTCGTCGACCACGAACACGAGGCGGCCGGCGCGGGCGCGGAACTGCTCCAGCAGCTCCATGCCGGTGAGGGTCTCGGGCACGAACACGGCCGGCGTCGCCTCCTGGCCCAGCACGCCGCGGTGCGCCGAGCCCAGGCGCAGCAGCTGCGCCACGCTGACGACGCCGACCACGTCGTCTAGCGAGTTGCGGCACACGGGGTACCAGGAATGCACGAGGTTGAGCTCGGCCGCGTCGGCAACCTGCTGCAGCGCCCGCTCCACGGTGAACGAAGCATCGAGCCATTCGATGTCGGCGCGCGGGATCATCAGCGACGACAGGCGCCTGTCGTCGAGGTGGAACACATTGCGCACCATCTGGTGCTCGTGCTGTTCGATGACGCCGGCGTCCACGCCTTCTTCGAGGCTGGCCGAGATTTCTTCCTCGGTGACAGAACGGGCCGCGTTGGCGTCGATGCGCAGCAGCTTCAGCATGGTGGCCGTGGCGCCCGCCAGCAGCCACACGAAAGGCTTTGCGCCCTTGGCCAGCCCGCGCATGGGGCGCGACACCCAGAGCGCCACCGGCTCGGGGTAAAGCTGGCCTATGCGCTTGGGCACCAGCTCGCCGAAGATGATGGTGAAGAAGGTGATGCAGGTGACGACCACCGCGGTGGACGCGACGCTGGCGGTGCCGCGCCCCATGCCGACGCCTTCCATCCAGACCGCGAGCGGCTCGGCAAAGGCGGCCTCGCCCACGATGCCGCTGAGCATGCCGATGGAGGTGATGCCGATCTGCACCGTCGAGAGGAATTGCGTGGGCGACTCCATCAGCTTCAGCGCGGCCACCGCGCCGGTGTCTCCCGTTTCGGCCAGTGCCGCAAGACGTGCGCGCCGGCTGGTGGAAAGGGCCATTTCGGACATTGCGAACAACGCGTTGAGCGTGGTCAGCAAGGCCAGGAGGAAGACATCCATGAACTGAGGGAGAGAATGAGGGAATGTCACTTTACTTGATTGGCGACCTGCAAGGCTGCGACGCCCCCCTCGGTCGGCTGCTGCAGAAGATCGATTTCTCCCCCAGCCGCGACACCATCGTGCTGCTGGGCGACCTGGTCAACCGGGGCCCCGATTCACTCGCGGTGCTGCGCCGCGTGCAGGGCTACGGCGCCTCGGCGCTGAGCCTGCTCGGCAACCACGACCTGCACCTGCTGGGCGTGGCGCACGGCGCGCGCAAGGCCGGCCGCAGGGACACGCTGGCCGAAGTGCTGGCCGCGCCCGACAGCGAGGCGCTGCTCGAATGGGTGCGCCGCCAGCACATGGCGCTGCACATGCGCATTGGCGACGGCGACCTGCTGATGCTGCATGCGGGCGTGCTGCCGCAGTGGACGGTGGGCGACACGCTGGCGCTGGCGTCCGAGGTCGAGTCGGTGCTACGCGGGCCGGCGCTGGGCGAGTTCCTGATGTCGATGTACGGCAACGAGCCGGCGCAATGGCACGACACGCTCACGGGCAGCGCGCGGCTGCGCGCCATCGTCAATGCTCTGACGCGGTTGCGCTTCTGCACACCTGAAGGCGTGATGGAGTTCGAGGCCAAGGACAGCGCGGCCGCCCCGCCCGCAGGCTACATGCCGTGGTTCGACGTGCCCGGGCGCAAGACGGCCAAGGCCACGATCGCGTGCGGCCACTGGTCGACGCTGGGCTGGCTGTCGCGGCCCGACCTGCTCTCGATCGACACCGGCTGCGTGTGGGGCGGCTGCCTGAGCGCGGTGCGCATCGGCGCGACGCTGGACGAGCGCGAGCTGATCCAGGTCGATTGCGAGCAGTCGCAGAAGCCGGGCAAATAGACTCCGGCCCGGCGCGACTCACTCAGGAAGAAGGCAGCCGGAACTTGTCGAGCGACATGCGCTGCCGCCCCTGCGCGTCGAAGTTGCCGGGGGCCAGCCAGCGCTCGAAGGCTGTGCGCAGCGCGGGCCACTCGCTGTCGATGATCGAGAACCACGCGGTGTCGCGGCCCCGGCCCTTGTAGATCACCGCCTGGCGGAACAGCCCCTCGTACTTGAAGCCCAGCCGCAGCGCCGCGCGCTTCGATGGCTCGTTGAAGTTGTCGCACTTCCACTCGTAGCGGCGGTAGCCGAGTTCGTCGAAGGCGAGCTTCATCAGCAGGTACTGCGCTTCGGTGGACATCGGCGTGTTCTTGAGCAGCGGCGAGAAATTGACGGTCCCCACTTCGATGGCCCCGTTGGCCGGGTCGATGCGCATCAGCGCCAGCGAGCCCACGGCGCGGCCGCTTTGCCTGTCGATGACGGCGAAGTGCAGCGGGTCGGTGCTCTTCGCGATGCGCTCGATGTAGGCGCGGGTGCCCTCCGCTTCGGCGGGGCGCTCGACGCCGAGGTAGGTCCAGTCGCGCCCATCGGGGGCCTGCGCGTAGGCGGCGTGCAGATCGTCGGCGTGCTTCGAGGCATCGATCGGTTCGAGCTTGCAGAAACGGCCTTCGACCACACGACGCGGCGGCTGGGCGCGCGGCGTCCATTCGGGAAGATCGGGACCGATGGACTGGCCGAACTCGTTTTGGTGGGCGGACATGGGTGAAGGCACTTTCATTGGATGAAGAGGTGAGCGGCTGGGCCGAAGACCGCTAAAGTACCCCCAACGTGGCGCCACGGAAAGTGCCATGAAAGAGCAATTTCATGGTGCCACGATCTACCCGCCCTTCTCTCTCGTCCGCCCTGCTCGACTCCCCGCTCTCGCGCGAACCCGAGGCCGGCCCGATGCAACGCCAGTTGCACGACCGGCTCACGAGCGCCATCCTCGATGGCAGCCTCGCGCCCGGCAGCCGCCTGCCGGGTTCGCGCGCCTTGGCCGAGGCGCTGGGTATCTCGCGCAACACGGTCACCGCGACTTACGAGCATCTGGCAGCCGAAGGCTATGTGCGGCCCGACCGGCAGGGCACGCGCGTGACCGAGCTTTCGTCGCCGGCGCCATCGAAACGCGAGCGCGAGCGATCAGCCAGGCCACCCGGCGCACCGGCCACCGCGCAGCGCCTCGCGAAGATCGCTCCGAGCTTTTCGCGCGCCGACACAGGCGCCGCGCTGCGCCCCGGCGTACCCGCGCTGTCGCACTTTCCGCTGGCCGCATGGCGGCGCTCGCTCGACCGCGCGATCCGCTTCGGCGGCTCCCTGGCACTAAGCTACGGCGACCCGCTGGGCGAACCGCCGCTGCGCGCGGCCATCGCGCGGCACCTGTCGGTGGCGCGCGGCGTGCGCTGCGAGCCGCAACAGGTCGTCATCGCCGAAGGCGCGCAAGAGGCCATCTCGCTGTGCGTGCGGCTGCTGACAAACCCCGGCGATACCGGCTGGGTCGAAGACCCTGGCTACCGCGGCGTGAAGGCCGCCATGCACGCGGGCGACATGCGCATCGTGCCCGTGCGGGTCGACGCCGAAGGCCTGTGCGCGAACGAGCGCGACTGGCAAAAGCACCCGCCCCGGCTGATCTACACCACGCCCTCGCACCAGTACCCGGGCGGCTCGGTGCTGAGCATCGCGCGCCGGCTCGCGCTG
Source organism: Variovorax sp. Root434 (assembly GCF_001426595.1). Classification (NCBI taxonomy): domain Bacteria; kingdom Pseudomonadati; phylum Pseudomonadota; class Betaproteobacteria; order Burkholderiales; family Comamonadaceae; genus Variovorax; species Variovorax sp. Root434. The sequence continues at coordinate 93,957 of NZ_LMEK01000006.1, read as the reverse complement.
ATCGCGCAGGCCCGCCAGCACGGCGCGTGGATCATCGAGGACGACTACGACAGCGAGTTCCGGCACACGGGCGAGCCCATCGGCGCGATGCAGGGGCTGGTGGACGACGCGCCCGTGCTCTACGTCGGCACCTTCAGCAAGACGATGTTTCCATCGCTGCGGCTGGGCTTTCTCGTGCTGCCCGCGCAGCTGCTGCCGGCCGTGCAGGCACCGCTGAAAGAAATGCTGCGCGGCGGGCATCGCTACGAGCAGCTGGCCATGGCCGACTTCATCGAGAGCGGGCAGTTCAGCCGGCACCTGGGGCGCATGCGGCGGCTGTACCGCGACCGGCAGCAGGCGCTGCGGCTCGCGCTGAACAGGCATTTCAAGGTGCCGCACGAGATCGACGGCGGCTACTGCGGGCTGCATCTGACGGTGCGGTTGCCCGCACGCATCGATGACCGCCGGATCGCGGCCGAGGCGCTGCGACATGGCATCGCGCCGTTTCCGCTGTCGGGGTTTGCAATGCGGCCGACGCCATCGGACAACGGGTTGGTACTGGGCTACGGGAACACGCCCATGGAGCTGATCGAGCCGCTGGTCAAACGCTTGTCACAGTTCGCGCGCGCAGCTGCATCGCAGGATTAGCCAGCATCACACGGCTCAAGAGTCCTTTCGTTTAAACAAAGAAGGGGCTCGGAGACCATTGACTACATCCGTCGTAAGCAAGCGTTGATTTGGCATGTCAACTTGTTGGCATACCTGCCACAAGAATCCCTACGCCAAAAGGCAAAACCTGCGCGTTGCCGAACATTGGAATCACATAATTGCAATCGCTTGAAGCGTCCTGTCGCAGTGCACGACGACGCATCGAGAGCTGGCCATTCGCTCTCACAGGCAAGCAGCAATCAATAACGACAGCAGGGAGAGTGCGTGACTCACGCCATTGCGACAACATTCGTCGCGTCCCCGGTGATCTTGCCGATCCCGTGGGGACGCCATCCGTGAACCGACGCGTCACGATCCAGACGCCCTTGGGCACAGCACTGCAATTTCGCCGCCTCGTCGGTCGAGAGACGCTCAGCCAGGCTTACGTCTTTGAAGTCGATCTGCTGGGCAACAGCAACGCCATCGATCCCAAGACCCTGCTGGGCAAGGCCGCCACCGTCGCGATGGAAACCGAGAGCGGCGCCCTGCGCTACCTTGCCGGCATCGTCACGCGCTTCGGTCTTTCGCAGGAAGATGCGCGACAGTCGTTCTACAAGGTGCGGTTGCGCCCATGGCTGTGGCTCGCCACCCGCCGAAGCGACTTCCGCATCTTCCAGGACCAGACCGTTCCGGAGATCCTGGGCGCGGTCCTCGGCCGCTACGGCCATCCGTTCGAGCTGAAGCTCATCCGCAGCTATCGCACCTGGAACTACTGCGTGCAGTACCACGAGAGCGACTTCGATTTTGTCTCGCGCCTGTGCGAGCACGAAGGCATCTACTACTACTTCCGGCACGAGGCCGCGCAGCACGTGCTGGTCTTTGCCGACGACATCGGCTGCTCCCACGCCCCCTTGCCTGGCGGCGAGACAGTGCGCTACCACCCCCACGAAAACTCGGGCATGACGGGAGGCCTGGAGCCCAGCGAGCGCATTCATGCATGGGAGCAGGCCGAAGAGATTCGCTCCGGCCACCACTACACCGACGACTACGACTTCGAAAAGCCGAGGCCGACCTGGCGAGCCGCCAGCAAATGCCGCCCGGCCATGACCACGACAGCCACGAAGCCTACGAGTGGCCGGGTGGTTTCATTCAGCACGGCGACGGCGAGGACTACGCGCGCCTCCGCACGGAGGAACAACTGAGCGAGCGCAGCCGGGCCAGGGGCCGCTCCAACCTGCGCGAACTGGCGCCGGGCTACACGATGCGGCTCGCCGACCACCCGCGGGTCGATCAGAACCAGCAATATCTGTTGCTCGGCGTGAGCTACCACCTCCGGGAAAACGTCGAAGCCAGCGAAGGCGTCGGTCGGACCGAAGGTTCGGTGCAGCACTTTGCCTTCGATGCCCAGCCCACGCGCTTCGCCTGGCGCCCGCGGCGCACGACACCCAAGCCGCGCACGCAAGGCCCGCAGACCGCCGTCGTGGTGGGGCCGGCCGGCGAAGAAATCTGGACCGACCGGTACGGCCGCATCAAGGTCCAGTTCCACTGGGACCGCATCGGCGAGGACAACGAGCACTCCAGCTGTTGGGTGCGCGTGTCGACGGCCTGGGCTGGTTCGACCTTCGGCATGGCCGCGCTGCCGCGCATCGGGCAGGAGGTCATCGTCGACTTCCTCAATGGCGATCCGGACTGCCCCGTCGTCACCGGCCGTGTGCACAACGCCGACGAGATGCCGGCCTGGCAGCTGCCCGACCAGAAGCACCTTTCGGGCATCCGCAGCCGGGAACTGGGCGGCGGCCGCAGCAACCATCTCGCACTCGATGATTCGAGCGGCAAGGTCCAGGCCCAGCTCAACAGCGACCATCAAAGCTCCAGCCTGAGCCTTGGGCACATCGCGCGCATCGAGGACGTGGAAGGCCGCAAGGATGACCGGGGCCAGGGCTTCGAACTGCGCACCGACGGGCATGGTGCGGTGCGCGCCGCGAACGGCCTGCTGCTGAGCACCGAGGCCCGCGCGAACGCCCAGGCCCACATCACGGACATGCGCGAGACCACCGCCAGGCTCACCCAGGCACGTGATCTGCACGAGGGCCTGAGCCAGGCTGCGCAGGAAGCCAAGGCGCACGAGAGCGGCGACCAGGATGCAGTGACCAAGGCGCTCAAGGAACAGAACGACAACATCAAGGGCCGTGGCGGAAACAAGGAGCACAGCATCTTCCCCGAATTCCAGGAGCCGCACCTGACGCTGGCCAGCCCCGAGGGCATCCAGGCCACGGCCGCCGGCAGCACGCACATCGTGAGTGGCGAGCACACGGCCATCACCAGCGGCGCGCATGCCAGCATCGGCGCGGGCAAGAGCCTGCTGGTCAGTGCGAAGGAGGCCGTGCGCCTGTTCGCCCACAAGGCGGGCATGAAGTTCACCGCCGGCAGTTCCGACATCGACATCAGGGCGCTGAAGGCCAGCGTCAATATGCTGGCCAAGATGAACATCAAGCTGGAGGCCCACCGCATCACGATCACCGCCAGGGACGAGGTGCTGATCAACGGCGGCTCGAGCTACACGCGCTGGAACGCGAATGGTATCGAGCACGGCACGATGGGCATCTGGCGCGAGCATGCGGCAACGCACAGCCTGGTCGGGCCAGCCAGCCTGCCGGTCAAACCGCACAGCGAATCGGACTGCAAGCTCAGGGAAAACGGCGCAGCCAACGAAGGCGCGGGCTCATTGGCACGTTGACCCGATGACGCCTCCCGACAACACACCTTCGGACCCACGCTGCGTTGCGCTGGTCCGGCAACTGCGATCGGCCTTCAACGCAGCGGCTCGAGTGCTCGACGCTGCCGGAGGGCGCCCCTTGCGCGCCTATCTCGTGCTCGAGAACTGGCACGGCGGCGCATTGACCGGCGCCCTCGAAGAACACTACCCCGGCATGGCCGAGGAACGCGTGGCCGTGCCCGACCGCCACTTCAAGCACCGCGAAGAGGATGCGCCCTGCCTGCTGCAGTTGCCGGAGCATTGGGCCGATTCATCCCCGCACCCAGCGCTCGCACGCCTGGTCGCCAACGATCTGCCCGGATGGCTCGCGCAAGCCTGGGTGCAGGCCGAACAGCGCCAGATGCGGCAACCCCTGTGCGGCGTCCTCTTCAGTGAATTTATCGCCGTGGCCATTGCCGATCATTGGGCGGTGCTGAGCGATCAGCTGTCGCCCGCCGATGGCAGCGCGCGCCTCTTCCGCTATCAGGACCCGCGCGTGCTGCAACGCGCATGGCCCGTGCTGTCCGATGCGCAGCGGCAACGGTGGCTCGGCCCCGTGCGGCGCTGGTGGACGCTGGAGCAGCCGTGGGGACCATGGTCCTTGGCCGACTTGGTGCAGCAGGACGTCCTGGCCAGATCTCGCGAGCCCGAGTGGTTCCAGGCATCCGCCAGGCCCGACGGCGACGCCGAAACGCTGTTGTCGTCATCAGTCGGCCGCCTGAGTTTCGACCTGCCCCAATGGCAGGCCGCGCATTCCGCGCCGGCGGGCCATCGCGTTTGGGCGCGCCTTGCGGGCAATGGTGTGCCCGTCGACCGGCAACCCTGCGGCGCCGCAATGAGCCACCTGCTGGCCCAAGGCCAGAGCCTCGGCCTGAGCGACGACAACCTGGAAGATTTCGTCGACCTCACCTGGCGAGCACATCCGACCCAAGGGGCGAACCGCGAGGCCTTCTGGCAGTCGCCAAGCGAAGCCGCCCTGCTCGCCCGGATCCTGGACGCGTTGCGCCGCCAGCCGGACCTGCGTTTTGGCACCGCATACGCCGATGCCTTTTCTGCGAGATAAGAAAAGAAAGAAAGCCCCGATGCCCTGCGCCACACCTTGCAAGAACTGCGATCGCAAAGGCCTGCCCATACTCTTTGTCCGCTATGCGGCGGCCTACAGCGCGCAAACCAAAGGCATGAACGCCCTCAAGCCGCTGCAACCCATGGGCCAGTTGCAAGCCCGACCCGGAGGCGTCTCGATGCAGACGGCGCTGTACAACGTGCGCATGCTGCGCGCGGGCTATCTTTACGTGCGTATCGAGCGCAAGGGCGTCACCCCCGAATGGCAGGGCTACATCGTGCATCCGCACGGCTACCTGGGCGAGTTTCCGGTGACATTGCCGCAGGCGGCCGAGTCCCATCCGGCGTGCGAAATGGAGTTCCGCGGGGCCAACAGCTCGATGGTGTGGATTCGTGACGCAAAGAACGTCACAAAGCTCGACTACATGTTCCACCCGGACCCGATCGACTACGAACACTTGAAGAAAGAGATCGAGCCGTACCTGGGCAAGTACATGCAAGGCTTCGACGTTGCGGGATGGGCGGGCGGGAGCACGAGCCAGAAGGACACGCTGCAGCCCGGGCAGCTCAATGGGCAGGTGGTCGAGTTCAGTGCGTTGAGCACCGAGGCAGTTCGCGATGCCTGCGAGCCGCAGATGTACGGACTGATGGGAAGCAATGCGCAGGAGCGGGGCTGGGGCGACTATGAGGAGCAGGTGGAAGTCCGAACACCGGGGGTGACGGCCATGGGTGACTTCACCGGAACCGACGACGTGTCCTACGACACCCGAAAACGCACCGGCCCGACCTATGACAACGCCCATGGCAAGCGGCTGAGGAAGATGGCCGAGTTTTTGCAAGTTCACAAGGGAGCGGTGGTGGCCTGCAACGATGCCATCGGCATCTGTCAGGAGTTGGGGCATCTGCAATCCGAGGTGCAGGTCACCTATGCCCATTGGCAGGTGCATCAGGCGGATGGGTTCGGTGCGGGAGTCACGAACGAATGGGTGCTTCAAACGGCCGTCAGCGCGCAAAGCCTGCGTGGTCTGATCGAGAAGGGTGCCGTGACATTAGTGAACAAGGGCTATGAGGAGTCCAAGATGTTCTATGCGCCGCTGCCGCACGATCCGCGCGAGCGTGCATCAGTTCTTGCTACGCGCAACGAGAACCGGGAATACAACAGAAAGAGAGAGTTAGACGAAGCCATGAAGGAGATCGATGGCAAGTTCGCGAAGCTTTTCGATGTCAGCAGTGCCCAGACCTTCTTGAAATTTGCGCATAAGACTGCACGCGACAATCTTTCCGCGCTGCGCGACAGGCTTGGATTCGATCATGGCAATTGGCTAGTCAGCCCAGAGATCGGAAAGGCAATGGACCGCTACAGCCGCAACGGCGACAAGGTAAACAAATTGGGAGGCGGTACCAGTTTGAGCCTGCAACTGGCGCAATGCATGAACAACCTTGAGAGCAACACCTGGGGCCGTACGTGGCTGGAGCATGTAAATGTTTGGGAAGACAATGTGCTCTCTCGGATGCTTTGCTTCAATGTTGAGATCTACCGCACGACGCTCAAGCAAGCGATCGAACAGGATCATCAACCTGCACCGACACAAGCGCAGACGCTAAAACCCGATCCAAGCGTGCCTTTTCTTGAAGGTCTGGCTCTCAAGCTCAAACTTCTCTCAGGCCAAGTCGGTCTGGGCGACAAGGCATTGGCTTTCATAGAAGCGTATCCGGCGATCAGCGAGAGCGGCAGGCTGCGCAAGCTGGCCTGGCCTGCTCATGTGATGTCCTTGATGAGCGTCAAAATGGTTGCAGGCTTGAACGCACTTCCCGTTATGAAGAAGGAGGCACAACTCATGCGCTACATGGCGCTCGCGGGCGTCTCGACGCTGGGGCGTACCGTGGATACAGAGGCGCAGCGTCTGCAACTGAGTGCCGAGGACATCAAGCGTGCCCGGACGCGCGCAACCAAGCTAACCGAACTCTCCACGCCGCAGCGAGGCAAGACAGGCCAGGCAGCCACGGATCGCATTAGAAGGGCCGCCCCTGGCTCACGAGCCGCGATGCTGGCCGGCGTTTTTGACTTCGGCGCCAGCTTGTTGAAGGGCGGGCAACTCTTCGTCAATCCAGATGGCCGCACGGCCACCGAGATGGTAGGCAGCATTTTTCAGAGCATCGGTTCGATCGCAGACTGGCGTGCCAAAGCGTATGAGGAGACGATCTTCAAGGGCATCAAGGGCGCCGACGTATACAAACAGAAGGCATTGATCAAGGGGCTGGATGCGTTGAACCTCCTTCAACTGAGAAGCTTGCAGAAGATGGCATTCAAGTTTCTGCTGCCGGCAGCGATGATCTCTGTTTGGTTTGATGCAGCGGATGCCGCGCAGTCGATGAAGAGAGAGCAAGATGGATTGGCGATCGCGCAGATTGTGAGCATTGCTGGCACCCTTTTCTCCATTACGGCAACTGGCGGCGTGGCTTTCGGTCTTCTCAGCGTAGGTGCCGCGGCGATTCTTGGCTTGATCGGCATTGTGTTGGTCGTCGTCGCTGTGATTGCAATTGCAATCCTCAAGGAAGAGGAGTGGATCAATTGGTTAACAGATTGCCCATTGAACAAGAAGAAGACGCCTATTCACGCCAATCTGCGGGAAACCTCCCAGAAGTTCGCCAACGTCCAGGCTGAGCTCCAGTCGGCCAACTGATCGAAGTCCGATGTTTGCATTTGAAAACTTCTACCGAATTGTTCGCCAGCGCTCATTGGTCGAAAGCCGCCGTTGTGCGCACGCGGATGAGACCGACAGGTTGTGGCGAGTTAACGAACGCGCCGACGCTGCAGCCGAGTTCCCTGCCCGGTCTGTGTATGCGCAAAATGATCGGTACCTGGAACTGTGCAATCCGGGTTGGTCAGAACAATGGATGGCCGTCCCCATGTTGCTTTTTGTGGGAACTGCAGTTTTTCTGACGCTATGGATGTTCTATGGACTTGCAATACACCCACTGCTCACTGGAAACATACTTTTTCTCTGGTTTGGTTCACTTGAGGCACGCGCGATCTATATCTGGTTCGGCTGGCTCTTCCTGTCTCCATGCGCGGCATTGATGTATGCCTATTGGCACCTCTCCGTATTCCCTGGAGTCATCAGGCCATCATTCTTCACCTTCGCTCGCGGCCGAATTCGATTCAATCGTGTTACACGCAAGGTCTACGTACTGCGGCCGAAGTTCGCCGGTGGGAACGTCGTGCTCGATTGGGATCGCATATGCGCGGTATTGGACTGGACGATTTACGACACGATCTTCCGGCGCCGTGAGAACACCCGCTTGCAACGGCGTGCGCTGGTGCTTTACTGCAAGCCCATCGATATCAACGACCCCCGAGGCCTTGGCGAAGACTGCTTGTTCGTCGGCCCCAGCCTATCCGCTTCGAGTGAAGCTGCTCCACTGTGGGAATACATCCGCCGCTATATGGCGCACGGCCCGGGCCAAGCAAGCATTCCCGAACGCATTGGCCAGGAACAAACCACCTACTGCGGCAAACTCAGTGCCGAGCAGTACAAACTTGAGCAACGTCCAGGTTTCATGGAGACAGGCTTCCACATGATGAGCCAGGTCACCTGCTCATGGCCGGTATTCCCAAAGGAGTGGCAAAGCGACTCTGGCATTGGCGAACCGGAAGACAAGCCGGTGCAAACGGGTGCGGTGATGACAGCGCTCGTCTATCGGGCACAAGGCAAGCTGAGCAAGGCCGACGAAATCGAGTTCCTACGACACTGGGGAACTTCCGAGGCGCTACAGGAAGCAACGTCGCGCAAGGCATGAGCCCGACGATCAATAGCCGAGCATCTGCGGGTGTACGCAAGGCTTCGACTTTGCGGGCCAAACTGCAATCGATCTGAGGCTTTGCAGGCCGAGCCACAACCGAACTGAGGAGTTCATGTTCGTTCGCGAAAACAGCTACCGGTTGGCCCGGCACCGCTCCCCTAAAAAAAGCCGCGCCCATATCAACCTTGAGGGGCAAAAACACTGGCCGACTCACCGCTCCGGCGCACGCGGCATCGAGATGCCAAGCCGAGCGGCCTATGCCCAGAACGATGCGTACCTGGAACTATGCAATCCGGGATGGGATTTGCAGTGGCGTGCAGGGATGGGGAACCTTTACGTCGTCTTGCCGGCTGCCGTGCTGATCTGGATGTGGTGTGGATTGGCAGTTCATCCTTTGCTTTTCGGGCAGATCATTTTCTTCTTCATGATCAGCGACCGTGTTTCGTCAACAGATCTGTGGCTCGGCTGGCTCCTGTTGCTTCCCCTCGCCTTGGCCAGCGCCTTCATGATCTTCGCGTGGTTCCACTACATGGGCATGCGAACCTGCTTCTTCACTGACGCACGCGGACGCATTCGCTTCAACCGGCTCACCCGCAAGGTGTACGTGCTGCGACCCGGTTACTGCGGAGGCAATGTGGTGCTGGACTGGGAGCGCCTGGTGGCGCTGTTCGAACCCGAAGGAGCCAGCGCGGGCGCCAAACAAACCATCAAGGCGCTGGCGCTCTACCATCCGCCCTTCGACTCGGCCGATCCGAGTGCAAAGGGTGAAGACTGTATCTTCGTCGGCCCGGGCCTTTCGGGCACGCAGAACGCGGCGTATCTGTGGGAGTACATCCGCCAGTACATGGAGGTCGGCCCCACGGTCGATCACATTCCGGCCGACGCCTCTTCCACCTACAAGGGCATCGCCCGCTACCTGCACCCGGACTACACCACCTATTGCGGCAAGCCTGACGCTCGCCAGTACAGGCTGGAGCAAAAGCCGGGCTTCATGGAGACCAGCTTCCACATGATGAGCCAAGTCACCTGCTCATGGCCCGCATTCCCGAAGGAATGGCAAAGCGACTCGGGCATTGGCGAACCGGAAGACAAGCCGGTTCAAACAGGCGCGGTGATGACAGCGCTCGTCTATCGGTCGCAAGGCAAGCTGAGCAAGGCCGATGAGATCGAGTTCCTGCGGCACTGGGGAACGGCCGAGGCGCTGCAGGAAGCAATGTCTCGCGAGTCATGATTCCGGCGACCAGTAGCTGGGCATCTTCGGGGATATGCGAGGCTTCAGCTTCGCATGGGAGGTCCATTTTCGTTCGCGAGAACGGCCATCAACCGGCCTAGCTGAATTGCAGCCAATGCACTAGGAAATACAGGGTGTTCCCAAACGAACATGTCTATCAGCGGGCGCGCACGCGTTCAGTCGCGGAAGGTCGCAGGTGCGTGCAAGCCGACGGCAGCAAGAGACTATTGAAGCCCGTCGAGCGTATCGAGTTCAGTGAAGCAGTGCTGCCGGAACGATGCCTCTACGCGCAGAACGAAACCTACTTGGAGTCGTGCAACTCGGGGTGGGAGCGGCAATGGAAAGCAGGTATCGGAACGGTCTTCGTTCTGTTTCCGTGCCTATTGATTTTCTGGGGGTTTTACGGGTTTGCACTCCACCCCGTTGTTTTTGACCATGTGCTACTGTTTTGGGGAGCGAGCGAAAACGCAGCCACGTCAGCCGACCTGTGGTTTGGCTGGCTTCTACTTCTTCCCTTATCCCTCGGCTGCTGCGTCCTGCTCTGGCTGTGGTTCGACATCATGGGTGTAGGCACCTGCTTCTTCACCTATGCGCGAGGCCGCATTCGCTTCAACCGGGTGACGCGCAAGGTCTACCTTCTTCGACCACGAGGCTGCGGTGGCAATGCCGTATTCGACTGGGATCGCCTGCGTGCCATCGTCGACATGGACGGCTATGACCTGCTCGCCAGAAAGAATGGAGCGCCTGGCAAGGCCGCGTACTACTCGCTCATCCTCTACCACCCGCCCTTTGATGCCGACGACCCACACGCCAAGGGCGAAGACGCCATCTTCGTTGGCCCCACACTGCCCATGCAGCAGGAGGCGGCCCCGCTGTGGGAGTACATCCGTCGCTTTATGGAATACGGTCCTGGCCAGGAGGGCATTCCCGAGCGGATAGGGCAAGAGCACACGACCTACTGCGGCAAGCCCAGTTGCAGCCAGTACAAGCTGGAGCAACTCCCAGGGGTGTTGGAAACCGCTTATCACATGCTCAGCCAGGTCACCTGCTCATGGCCCGTATTCCCAAAGGAGTGGCAAAGCGACTCGGGCATTGGCGAACCCGAGGACAAGCCGGTGCAAACGGGTGCGGTGATGACAGCGCTCGTCTATCGGTCGCAAGGCAAGCTGGGCAAGGCCGACGAGATTGAGTTCTTGCGGCACTGGGGAACGGCCGAGGCGCTGCAGGAAGCGATGTCTCGCAAGGCATGAGTGCGACTCCCTGCATGGTCGCCGGTGCCCGCAACCCATTTGGCACGAATCACCCCCGCGTACTCACCACATGCTCACGCCGAAAGTTCCTCGGCGTGTTCCCCACCCACTGCCGGAACCGCCGATTGAAATAGGCCTCGTCCGCAAACCCGCACTGGTGCGCAATCTCCCGCACCAGCAGCGAGGTGGAGGACAGCAATTCCTTCGCCCGCTCGATGCGCCGCTCGGTCACGAGATCGGTGAATGTGCGATCGGTTTCCTTGCGCAGCAGGTTGGCAAGGTAGTTGGGCGAGAGAAACGCAGCGGCCGCGGCATCGGTCAGCGACAGTGGCTTGTCGAGGTTGTCGCGCACGTAGCGCACCACGCGTTGCAACGCGTCTCGCTGCGAGGTCTTGCCGTTGTGCTGCAGCGAAAGGCGCATCAGCGCCTGCTCCTGGCGCATGCAGGCCAGGGCGATGATCTGCTGCACGATGCCGCGCATCGCGATCTTGGCACCGAAGCTGCGGCCCGCGTTCAGCGTGTGCAACTCGTCGAGCCAGCCGCGCACGCGGGCGAAGTCGGCCTCGTCGAAGGCGAAGTCGACGTACTCCTGGAACAGGAAGGGCGCGAGGTCGGGATAGCGCGCGAGCGACACGTCATCGAGGTCGAGCGCGTCGACCTCGAGTTCGGGCCACAGGAAGCGCTGGTCGAAGTTGACGATGCAATACAGCGCATCGGGCGGATGTGGAATCACGTGCACCCGGTACGGCAGCACGAAGCTCAGGTGGCGCGGGCCGAAGGGGCGCACCTCGCCGCCGATGGACTGCTGCGAGTTGCCCTCGATGCCGATCTGGATCTGGAAGTACGCGTGCCGATGCGGCAGCGTGAGCTCGTTGCGCGCACCCTGGAAGCGGATGTCGAAGTCGAGGTGGTCGGCACGCTCATGCATGCCGTAGGTGCGGACGGACGTGGAGGGAGAGGTGCGCATCGGAAAACAGGCGGGTCGGCAGGCGTCTGCCCGCGAGAGTACGCCAACTCGCGGCCCGGAAGGCCGGCCCGGCTCGATGCGCAGGCCGCCCTCAAGCTCAGACGACCGCGACGTCCAGCGCGCCCACGCCCGCCACCGTGCCGCGCATGCGGTCGCCCCGCTGCACGGCCGCGACGCCGGCCGGGGTGCCCGTGAAGATCAGGTCGCCGGGTTGCAGCGTGAACAGTGTCGACAGGTAGGCGATGGTGTCGGGCACGTTCCAGATCATGTCGTTCAGATCGCCGACCTGGCGCTGCGTACCGTTGACTTCGAGGCGGATCTCGCCCGTCGCGGGGTGGCCGGCCTTGGCCACGGGCACCAGTTCGCCGCAGGGCGCGGAGCCGTCGAAGGCCTTGCCGGTGTCCCAGGGGCGGCCCATTTTCTTGGCCTCGCCCTGCAGGTCGCGGCGGGTCATGTCGAGGCCGACGGCGTAGCCATACACATGGCTCAGCGCGTCCGCAGCGGCGATGTTCGACCCGCCGGTCTTGAGCGCGACCACGAGTTCGATCTCGTGGTGCACGTCGTTCGAGAGCGTCGGGTACGCGAACTCGCCGCCATCGGCCACGATGGTGCTGGCCGGCTTCATGAAAAAGAACGGCGGTTCGCGGTCGGGGTTGTGGCCCATCTCGCGGGCATGCTCGGAGTAGTTGCGGCCCACGCAGAAGATGCGGTTGACCGGGAAGCGCGCGCGTTCGCCCTGGATGGGCAGCGAATGAACGGGCGCGGGGGGAATGGCGTAGAGGGTGTCGGTAGTCATTCGACGACTCTAGCCAGCACTGCGCTGCGCCCTGGGGACGCATCTATGCGAGTCTTGGACTCAGCTACGTTTTCATCTCGGTTTTTTTCCGGGGGGCGTGCACAGGCCACCGGGTACTCCCCTCCGCGAATGTCCCCCGGCCTGCGGCCTCCTCCTTTATTTCGCTGCGGGGAGCACCCGGTGCCCTGAGCACAGGGCACGCTGCTGGTGAGCCGCTGATCAACGGCCGCTCTGTCCAACGATCCCGCCGATGGGGTGCCTTGCGCAGCGAAATAAAGGAGGAGCCCGAAGGGCGGGAGACATTCGCGGAGCAAGGTACCCCGTCGGCGGGATCGCGCCCCGAACAGCTGCACGAATTACTAGCCAGCCGCACCGAACCCCGTATCGAAGGTCCCCTTCACATCGAGCGGCTGCTTGATAAGCCCGACCTGCCGGTAAAAGTCCGCCGTGCCCTGCTGGTCGGCGATGACCTGCGCGTCGATGGCCACCCACTTCTGCTGGCGGCGCTCGAACTGCAGCTTCGCCGCCTCGGGCGGAATGCCGATGATGCGCGCCAGCGCGGCCGAGTAGGCGTCGACGTTGCGGTACGACCAGAGCTGCGCCTTCACCACGCGCTGCAAAAAGTCCTGCAGCACGGGCCGCTTGGCCGCGATGGCGCTGTCGGTGGCCGCGAGATAGCTGAGACCCGACAGCAGGCCGCGCCCGCTGACGAGCACGCGCGCATGGTGGCTGACCTCGGCCAATGCGGTGTACGGCTCCCAGGTGGCCCAGGCATCGACCGAACCCTGCGTGAGCGCGAGCTTGGCGTCGGCGGGCGCGAGGAACCGGATGTTCACGTCCTCGGGCTTGAGGCCGGCCGAGGTGATGGCCTTCAGCGTGACGTAGTGGCCGATGGAGCCGCGGTTCGTCGCGATGCTCTTGCCCTTGAGGTCGGCGGCAGTCTTCAGCGGTGAGTCGGGCCGCACCAGCACGGCCGTTCCGTAGGAGTCGGAGCGGTTCGCGCCTATGGCCTTGACGCGCGTGCCCGCCGCCAGCGCGAAGATCAACGGCGCATCGCCGATCGGGCCCGAATCGACCGCAGCGGCATTGAGTGCTTCGGCCAGCGGTGCCGCGGCCGGGAACTCCGACCACTGGATGTCGTAGCCGAGCCCCTCGAGCCCGCCCGCCGCTTCGAGCAACGCGCGCAGGCCGCCCTTCTGGTCGCCGGCCTTGAGCACCGGACGGCCCTGTGCGGCAACCGCTCCCGGCAGGGCGACAGCGGCGGCAACCGATGCACCCTGGACGAGAAACCGGCGGCGGGAACCGTGGGCAATGGATGTGCTGAAGTTCATGGCAATGCCCATCGTCACAGCAGGAGTTCGGGCTCGGCTTCAAGCAGACCTTCGTAGAGGCTGTCGAAGGAATGGATCGCACCTTCAGGTCCGCCGATCTGGCTGTGCGTGTGGCGTGCGGTTTCTTCGTCGATGGGCTGCGGCTTGCCGGCGGCTTCGGCGAGCAGTTGCGTGTGGCAGGCGTTGTCGAGCGCGATGTACCACCACGCAGCGGCTTCCACCGTAGGCCCGGCCGTCAGGATGCCGTGGTTCTTGAGGATGGCCCCCTTGCGGTCGCCCAGCGCGTGGGCGATGCGGTCGCCCTCGCTGGTGCCGACCACCATGCCGGTGAAATCGTCGAACAGCGCCACGTCGTCGTGGAACACGCAGCTGTCCTGCGTGAGGGTGTCGAGCTTGCGGCCCAGCGTGGACCAGGCCTTGCCGTAGGTCGAATGTGTGTGGGCAGCCGCAACGATCTTCGGGTTGTGCTCGTGGATCGCGGCGTGGATGGCAAAGGCAGCCTTGTTGAGCGGCCTGTCGCCGATGACGGTCTCGCCCTTCGAATTGACGAGCAGCAGGTCGGACACCTTGATGCGCGAGAAATGAACGCCGAGCGGGTTGACCCAGAAGTGGTCGCTCAACTCGGGGTCGCGCGCGGTGATGTGGCCGGCCAGGCCCTGCGCAAAGCCGAAGCGCGCGAACAGGCGGAAGGCGCCGGCCAGACGCTCCTGCCGATGGCGGCGCTCGGCCTGGACGGTGGGGCGCGCAGGGATCGGGTCGAACCAGTATTTCTGCTGCGGGTTCGGGTTGAGCTTCAGCGACGCGTGGCGGTCGATGGAAAGAACGGCACTCATGGGCACTCCAGGTATTCGGTTTTTGCTCCTTCCCCCTCTGGGGGAAGGTTGGGATGGGGGCTCGACGGCTTCAAAGCCATGACGGTGTTGAACGCCGCTTGCCCCCACCCCTGCCCTCCCCCAGAGGGGGAGGGAGAAATTCATGACTCACGCAGCTTTGCGGATGGACGCAGCGCGTTGCGCCACCAACTCCCGCGTGCGCGGAATCAGCTCGCGCCCATAGTCCAGCGCATCCTCCAGCGGATCGAAGCCGCGGATCAGAAAGGTCGTCACGCCTAGGTCGTAGTAGTCGAGCAGCGCATCGGCCACCTGCTCCGGCGTGCCGACCAGCGCGGTGCTGTTCGAGCGGCCGCCGATCTCCTGCGCGACCGCGGTCCACAGCCGCTTGTCGAGCCGCGAGCCTTTCTCGGCCGCGGCCAACAAACGCTTCGCGCCTTCGCTCTGCTGCGGACCGCCACGGTTGTAACCCTGCACCACGCGCAGGCGCTTGGTCTCCGCCAGGATGTTCTCCGCGCGCGCCCAGGCAGCCTCTTCGGTCTCCGCCAGGATCGGACGGAACGACACAGAGAAGCGCACGCCGCGCCCGTGCTTCGCCGCCTCGGCGCGCACGCGCGTGGTGAGCTCGCGCGCCTGGTCGAGCGATTCGCCCCACAGCGCGTACACGTCGGCGTACTTGCCCGCGACCGGAATCGCGGCCTCGGAAGCCCCGCCGAAATACACCGGCACATGCGGCTTGCCGCCGCGCGTCTGCACCGGCTTGACTTCGGAGAAGGCGTTCTGGAAGCGGTAGTGCGCGCCTTCGTGATCGAAGGGCTTGTCGGCCGTCCATACCTTGTGCAGCACCTCGAGGTATTCGTCGGTGCGGGCGTAGCGCTGGTCGTGATCGAGCCAGTCGCCGTCGCGGCGCTGTTCCTCGTCGGAGCCGCCCGAGATGTAGTGCACGCCAAGCCGGCCGCCGCTGAACTGGTCGAGCGAGGCAAACTGCCGCGCGGCCAGCGTGGGCGCGACGAAGCCGGGGCGGTGCGCGAGCATGAAATGGATGCGCTCGGTGACCGAGGCGGCGTACGCCACCGTGAGCGTGGCGTCGGGGCTGGTCGAGTGGTGCGGCACGAGCACGCGGTCGAAGCCGGCCTTCTCGTGGGCCTGCGCGAAGGCGCGCACGTAGTCGCGGTCGATCGACGGTCCCTTGGCGGCGTGGATCTCCGAGACCTTCTGGCCCTGGATCATGCCGATGAATTCGACGCCGCCCTGGTGTTGCTGGCTCATGGTTCTTGTCCTCGTGAATGGAAAAATGGATGTCAGGCGGCGGGCAGGCGCAGCACGTTCTCGAAGCTGCGGTCCCACAGCGGTTTGACGTCGGCCGGACCGTCGAGCACGCCGATCTTCAGGAAGGTGTCGGCCACGTCCTGGTGGCTGCGCACGACCGCATCGCTGACGGGGCCGAGGCTGTACTCACCGCTGCGGCGGTTGAAGAGCTCGACGATGTCGCCCACGGGCACGCGCGTTTCGGCCGACTGCGCGCGGGCGTAGGCCAGGAAGTTGCCGTTGATCCACGCGAAGGAGCGTTGCAGTCGCTGCAGCAGGTCGCCCAGCGCGGCACGGCGCAATGCATCGTCGAGCGCGCGCGGATTGGCGTAGATGGGGAAGTTGCCCGAGAGATACCCCACGCCGGTCTTGATGACCCGCGCGCCGTACTGCGTGCGCGCCAACTGGCCGTTGTAGCCATAGATGGCCCAGGCATCGAGATCGCCGCGCGCGAAGGCCGAGAGGCCGTCCGACGGCGTGAGGCTCACGGCCTGGATGTCGCTGAACGACAGGCCCGCTTCGGCCAGCTGCCTGGCGAGGTAGTAGTGCGAGGTGGTGGCGCGCACGTAGCCCACGCGCTTGCCCTTGAAGTCGGCGATGCTGCGGATGGGTGCATCCTTGCGCGCCAGCGTGGCCTGGTTGTTCAGGTCTTCGTGCGTCACGGCCACCAGCTTCACGCTGGACTTCTGCCGCGCCGCGAACACCGGTGGAATCTCGCTGCCCGAGCCCAGGTCGAGCGCGTCGCCGTTGATGGCCTCGATGTGCAGCACGCCGTTGTTGAGCTCGCGCCAGTCGATCTTGTAGGGTGTGTCGGCCTGGCCCGAAGCGGTGAGCAGCGGCCGCCAGAGGCCCTTGTAGGTGCCCACGCGCAGCGTGACGCCCGACAGGTCGCGCGACGGCGACGCAGCCTGGGCCAGGCCCGCTGCTCCGGCGGTCGCAGCCGTGCCCCACGCGGCGGCGGCTTGCAGCAGGCGGCGCCGGTCAAGAAAGAAGTCTGTTTTCATCCACCGGACCGTAACCAGACGGGCAGCGGAAGCGAACGCAGAAAAACGAGTTTGCATATGCGGGATGCGTCGTTTTCCGGCGCCAGGCGGCCCGCTAACGTCTGGGCACCATGAGTGCACTCCCCTTGCGCCGCGCGTCGGCCACGCCTGAAGAACCATCGCCTCCCCCACCCGCCACCGTCGATGCCGCGGTGCTGGCGCGGCTGTCGGCGCAGTTCGCCGCCACCGCAGCCGACCATGACCGCAGTGGCGCCTTTCCGCGCGAGAACTTCGCGGCGCTGCAGGCGCACGGGCTCATCGGGCTCGTCGCTCCCGCCGAACACGGCGGCGGCGGCGCCACGCTGGCAACGGCACGGCGCGTGATCGCGGCCGTGGCGCGCGGCGAGCCAGCCACGGCGCTGATCCTCACGATGACCTATCTGCAGCACCACGCACTGACGCGCACCGACAGCCGCTGGCCGCCGCAGCTGCGCGAACGCGTGGCACGCGATGCGGTGGCGCACGGCGCGCTGATCAACGCGCTGCGGGTTGAGCCCGTGCTGGGTTCGCCCGCCCGCGGCGGCCTGCCCGCCACGGTCGCGCGGCGCGAAGGCAGCGGCTGGAAGATCGATGGCCACAAGCTCTATACAACCGGCATCGAGGGCCTGAGCTGGCTCGCGGTGTGGGCCCGCACCGACGAGGCCACGCCGCGCACCGGCGTGTTCCTGGTGCCGCGCGAAGCACCCGGCGTGCGCGTGATTCCCAGCTGGGACCACCTGGGCCTGCGCGCCTCGGGCAGCCACGAGGTGGTGTTCGAGAACGTCGCCACCGGCCTCGACCATGCAGCAGACCTGCGCGCGCCGGCCGACTGGGCGCCCGACGCGGGCAGCCAGACCGATATCGACGCCCATGCCACACAACAGGCGTGGATGACGGTGCTGCTCGGCAGCCTCTACGACGCGGTAGCGACGGCCGCGCGCGACTGGCTGGTGGGCTTCCTGAACCAGCGCGCGCCCGGCAGCCTCGGCGCACCGCTGGCGAGCCTGCCACGCGTGCAGGAGCATGTGGGCGAGATCGAGGCGCTGCTGCGAACCAACCGCGTGCTGCTCGACGAGGCGGCCGCCGCTGTCGATCACGGCCATCCACCGCCGGCCGCCGACAGCGGTCTGCTCAAGTACACGGTGACGGGCAACGCGGTCCGCGCGGTCGAGCTGGCCCTGCAGCTCAGCGGCAACCACGGCCTCACGCGGCAGAACCCGCTGGAGCGGCACTACCGCGACGTGCTGTGCAGCCGCATCCACACGCCGCAGAACGACGCGATCCTGGTCGCGGCGGGCAAGCGTGCGCTGCTGTCGCCGGGAGTCGCTGCATGACATCCCTTCTCTTCCCGAAAGCGTCGCGCCGCGATTGGTTCAAGCAAGGCGCCGCACTCTCATTGGCTGCAGCCGGTTCGCTGCGCGCCTTTGCACAGCCACAGGCCACGCTGGTGCTCGGCGACCAGGCCGGCGGCCTGCGCTCGCTGTTCGAGGCCTCGCGCACGCTCGAAGGTGCACCCTTCGCCTACCGCTGGGCCAACTTCCAGGGCGCGGCGCCGTTGTTCGAGGCGCAGCGCAGCGCGGCGGTCGATACGGCCATGGCCGGCGACCTGCCCGTGCTGGCCGCGGCCGTCGGAAAGACGCCGCTGAAGATCGTCGCCACGCGCGTCGGCAAGGCCGATTCGCTGGGCATCGTGGTGCAGCCCGATTCGCCGCTGCGCAGCGTGGCCGACTTGCGCGGCAAGACGGTGATCGTCTCGTCGGCGCGCGGCAGCATCTCGCAGTACCAGCTGTACGGTGCGCTCGAAGAAGCCGGTGTGCCGCGCAGCGAGGTGACGGTGAAGTTCGTGCTGCCTACCGATGCGGCAGCCGCCTTCGCGTCGAAGCAGATCGATGCGTGGGCCATCTTCGATCCGTACTACACGATCGCCTTGCAGCAAGGCGGACGCATCCTGCGCGACGGGCGCGGCATCAATACCGCCCTGGGCTTCATCACCGCGAGCGAATATTCGCTGGCAGACCCGGCCCGGCGCGCGGCCATCGTGCAGTTTCTGGACCGGCTGGCCCGCGCGGGCGACTGGGCGCTGGCCAACCCCGAGGGCTACGCGCAGGCCTACAGTCAGCTCACGCGGCTTCCGATCGAGTCCTCTCGCATCATCACGGCGCGGGCGTCCGTGGCGGGCCGGCCGGTGAGCGAGGCGGACATCGTCGCGCTGCAGGCCGTGGCCGACCGCTCGGCGCGCGACGGCATCCTGCCGGTGCGCGTCGACGTTCGCGCGATCACGGACACCAGCGTCTGGAAGCGCACGGCGTGATCGCGCCGCTGCGCGAATTCGTCGGCGCCTTCGGCCGGCTGCTCGACAGCGCGCCCGACGAGCCTCGCATTCTTTCGGAAGGCGGCGCGCTGCTGCGCACGCTGGTGTCGCGCGACGACTGGCTGCCCGAGGCCTTTGCACGACCCGACCCGGTGCGCTACCAGCAATTCCTGCTGCATGCGGACAGCACCGAGCGCTTCTCGGTCGTGAGCTTCGTGTGGGGACCGGGGCAGGCCACGCCGGTGCACGACCACACGGTGTGGGGACTGATCGGCATGCTGCGCGGCGCGGAGTACAGCCAGGGCCATGTGCTCGACGCGCAGGGCCGCGCGCAGCCGCAAGGCGAAGCGGTGCGGCTCGATGCCGGTGACGTGGAAGCCGTGTCGCCCACCGTCGGCGATCTGCACCGCGTTCACAACGCGCATGCGGACCGCGTATCGATCAGCATCCACGTCTACGGCGCGAACATCGGCGCCGTGCGGCGGCATACTTATCCGGCGCAGGGCGGCCGCAAGCCCTTCGTCTCCGGATACTCCAATGCGCTGCTGCCCAACCTGTGGGACCGCTGCGCCGAACTCGGATCTTCTTCGACAACCGCATGACGACTGCCTCCTTTCCCACCCTGCCCTTCGCCGCCGTGCGCGCGCGGCTCATCGCACGCGAAGAAACCGCCCTGCTCGACGTGCGCGAAGAAGATCCGTTCGCACAGGAACACCCGCTGTGGGCCGCGAACCTGCCGCTCTCGCGCATCGAGATCGAGGCCTGGCGGCGCATTCCGCGGCTCGACACGCTGATCGTGCTGTACGGCGAGCACGACGGCGCCGACCTTGCCCCGTTGGCCGCGAACACGCTGGCCGCGCTGGGCTACACGAACGTGCACCTGCTCGAAGGCGGCCTCGAAGGCTGGCGCAAGGCGGGCGGCGAGCTGTTCCGCGACGTGAACGTGCCGAGCAAGTCGTTCGGCGAGCTGGTCGAGCACGAGCGGCACACGCCCTCGCTCTCTGCGCCCGAGGTGAAAGCGCTGGTCGATGCGAAGGCCAACGTGGTGGTGCTCGACGCGCGCCGCTTCGACGAATACCAGACGATGAGCATTCCCTCGGCCACCAGCGTACCGGGCGCGGAGCTGGTGCTGCGCGTGCGCGAGCTGGCACCCGATCGGGCCACGCAGGTGATCGTGAATTGCGCGGGGCGCACGCGCAGCATCATCGGCACGCAGTCGCTGGTGAATGCGGGCATTCCGAACCCGGTGGCGGCGCTTCGCAATGGCACGATCGGATGGAAGCTCGCGGGGCAGGTGCTGGACCATGGCGCGGACCGGCAGGCGCCCGTTGCGGTGTCACCGGCGCACCGCGCGCAAGCGCAGGCCGATGCAAGGCGCGTGGCCGATCTGGCCGGCGTGCGCCGCATTGCACTCGACGCACTGCAAACGCTCGAAGCACCGGGACGCACCGTGTATCGCTTCGACGTGCGCACGCCTGAGGAATATGCGGCGGGCCACCTGCCCGGCTTTGCCAGCGCACCCGGCGGACAACTGGTGCAGGAAACGGATCACCAGGTGCCGGTGCGCGGCGCGCGTATCGTGCTGGCGGACGACGATGGCGTGCGCGCTTCGATGAGCGCCTCATGGCTCGCGCAGATGGGGTGGGAGGCCTACGTGCCGGAAGTGGTGCCGACGGCTGCGGCGTTCACCGAAACGGCGGCACCGGCGAGCGCCTATCCACCTGTCGCCGCTGCCGTGGGCGAGATCGCACCGAAGGAACTCGCGCTGCTGCTGCAGCGGCAAACCGGCACGGCGGTGATCGACGTGACCACCAGCGCGAACTACGTGAAGCGCCACATTCCGGGCGCCTGGTACGCGATCCGCGCACAACTCGCGCAGGCGCTCGACGCCGTCATTCCACCCGCGCAGCGCTACGTGCTGACCTGCGGCAGCAGCCTGCTCGCACGCTATGCCGCAGCCGACCTGCGCGCCCTGCTCGACGCGCGCGGCAAGGGCGACATCGAGGTGCGTGTGCTGGAGGGTGGCAACGCGGCGTGGTTCGCAGCAGGCCTCGAAGCGGAGACCGGCGAGACGCGCCTCGCGACCGCACGCACCGACCGCTACCGCCGCCCCTACGAGGGCACTGAGGCCCCCACCGAAGCGATGCAGGCCTACCTCGATTGGGAGTACGGCCTGGTCGCACAGCTGGGACGCGACGGCACGCATCACTTCAACGTGATCTGACCCGCGAGAAAGCATTTTGAAAGGATTTCGACACGCCGGTGACAGTGTGTCGCCCGGGTAAAGGCCGTCATCCGGCAAAGCGGCAAGGCGTTGGAGATTCATATCTACAACAACTCGTCCCAGGAGCTTTGCCATGAGATTTCCTGTTCTTACCCTGTCCGCTGCCGCGCTGGCAGCCACCCTCACCGGCTGCGTGGTTGCGCCGGCTCAACCCGTCTACGCGGCGCCTCCGGGCGTGGCCTACGTCGCTCCGACGTACGTGTCGCCAGGCGTCGGATTTACATGGGCCTACCACCCTCGCTACGGCTGGGGCTGGCGCCACCCGCAATACGGCTGGCACCGCGGATGGCGCTGAGCTGCGGCGGCTGACGCCGCTAGGCAGCCAGGCCAGCTAGCTCGGTTCGGCGCTCTTGAACAGCGCCGCGACCTTGCGCTTGGACTTGATGTTGCTGGAGATGCCGCGCGCGGGCGTGGCCGCCTTGGCGGCAGCTTCCCAGGCAGGCGTGGCGTCCGGCTCGCCGGGCTCGTAGGGCTTGTCGAAGAACGGATCGCGCGGCGCCGACGGCGCGCGGTGCGGGCGTCCACCGCCGCGGCGGGCTTCGGCTTCGCGGCGCTCGCGCGGCTGGTCGAGCACATCGCGTGCGTCGCCGGCTTCGCCTTCTTCGCGCCAGTGGCGGCGTCCGTCGTTGATGCGGCCGCGCGGGCGGTCTTCCTCGAATTCGACCGGCTCGAGCTCGATCTTCTTCTTGATCAGTTTCTCGATGTCGGCCACCAGGCGCGCGTCGTTGCCACCGCTGGCAAAGCTCACGGCGAGGCCCGAAGCGCCGGCGCGGCCGGTGCGGCCGATGCGGTGCACGTAGTCTTCGGCGTTGAACGGCACGTCGAAGTTGAAGACCGCCGGCACGTCCTTGATGTCGAGGCCGCGCGCCGCGACGTCGGTGCACACCAGCAGATCGACTTCGCCGGCCTTGAACGCGGCGAGGGCTTTCAGGCGCTCGTCCTGGCTCTTGTCGCCGTGCAGTGCGGTGGTACGCAGGCCATCGCGCTCCAGCGAGCGTGCGAGGCGCGCGCAGCCGAGCTTGCTGTTGACGAACACGAAGGCCTGCGTGATGCCGCGCTGCTTCACGATCTGCTTGAGCGCACGGCGCTTGTCGTCGTCGCCCACGCTGTAGAAATGCTGCTCGACGGTGGAAGCCGTTTCGTTCGGCCGGGCCACTTCGATGGTGACGGGGTTCTGCAGGTAGCTGCTGGCGAGGCGCTTGATTTCAGGCGAGAACGTCGCCGAAAACAGCAGCGTGGTGCGCTGCTTGGGCAGGTAGCTCAGGATGCGCTGCAGGTCGGGCAGGAAGCCGATGTCCAGCATGCGGTCGGCTTCGTCGAGCACGACGTATTCGACCTGGTTGAGCACCGCGTTCTTGGCTTCGATGTGATCGAGCAGCCGGCCCGGCGTGGCCACCAGCACTTCGACGCCCTTCTTCAGTTCCAGCGTCTGCGGCTTCATGTCGATGCCGCCGAACACGACCGTGCTGCGCAGGTTGGTGTACTTGGCGTACAGCTTGACCTGTTGCGCGACCTGGTCCGCCAGTTCGCGCGTGGGCAGCAGCACGAGGGCCCGGACCGGGTGCCGCGCCGGCGAGGTCGAGGCGTTTTCATGCTTGAGCATGCGCTGCAGCAGCGGGAGCGAAAACGCCGCCGTCTTGCCGGTGCCTGTCTGGGCGGCGCCCATCACATCCTGGCCCGAGAGCACGACCGGAATGGCCTGCTCCTGGATCGGTGTCATGGTCTCGTAGCCCATTTCGGCCACGGCGCGCGCCAGCGGTTCCGCCAGCATCAAATTGGAGAAGGAGCTTGTCATTGAGCCCGCTATTGTCGCATTGCCGCAAAAAACGGCAGTGACTTCGGCATGACAACGCCCGCGCCCATGGAGTTGCTATTTATTCAATAGCAATCCAGCCAGCACTGACGAGGCATTCGGGGGCATGCAGCTCAAAGGCTGCGTGCATTGAAAGTGTCGCAGGCCTTGATGTCGCCGCTTTGATAGCCCGCGCCGAACCACCGTTGGCGCTGCGCGCTCGATCCGTGGGTGAAACTGTCGGGCACCACCGCACGGCCCGCGGAACGCTGCAAAGCGTCGTCACCGATCTTCTGCGCGGCGTTCATCGCGGCCTCGATGTCGCCCGGGTCGAGCCATTTCTTCGACTCCTGCGAATGGTGGGCCCACACGCCCGCGAAGCAGTCGGCCTGCAGCTCGACGCGCACGCTCATCGCGTTGTTCTGCGTCTGGCTGAGTCGGCCGCGCATGCCGTCGACCTTGGCGGTGATGCCGAGTTCGTCCTGCACGTGATGGCCGACCTCGTGCGCAATGACGTACGCCTGCGCGAACTCGCCCGGCGCGCCGAGCTGGTTCTTCAGCGTGTCGTAGAAGCCGAGATCGATGTAGACCTTCTGGTCGCCCGGGCAGTAGAACGGCCCCATGGCCGACTGCCCCGTGCCGCAGGCCGTGGGCGTGGCATCGCGGAACAGCACGAGGCGCGGTGCGTGGTAGGTGCCCCCGTTCTGCCGGAATACGGCCGTCCACACGACTTCGGTGTTCTTGAGCACCGTCGAGACGAACGCCGCTTCGCGGTCGCCGGACGGCGGCTTGGGCGCGGGTCCCTGTTGTTGTTGCTGTACCTGGGCCGGACCGCCACCGCCGCTGAGCAGGCTCAGTACCGTGAGGGGGTTGATGCCGAAGACCCAGCCCGCGATCAGCGCGACCGCGATGGTCCCGATGCCGATGCTGCGCCCGCCGATGAAGCCGCCCCCACCGCCACCACCTTCACCGCGGCGGTCTTCGACGTTGTCCGATTGTTCGTTGCCTTCCCATCTCATCGCAGTCTCCTTGCCGGCCATTGCAGGAGGATTTGCCGGCGTTCGCAGGATGGTACTTGCCCCAGCGCCCCCCGGGGTAACCGGCCGTCAGCGGCCGTCAGCGGCCGGCCGGCAATACGTCAGGTTTTTGGCAGAGTGACGCCGCGCTGGCCCTGGTACTTGCCGCCGCGGTCCTTGTAGCTGGTCTCGCAGACCTCGTCGCTCTCGAAGAACAGCACCTGCGCACAGCCCTCGCCCGCGTAGATCTTGGCGGGCAGCGGCGTGGTGTTGCTGAATTCGAGCGTCACGTAGCCCTCCCATTCGGGCTCGAACGGCGTGACGTTGACGATGATCCCGCAGCGCGCGTATGTGCTCTTGCCCAGGCAGATGGTCAGCACGTTGCGCGGGATGCGGAAGTACTCGACGGTGCGCGCCAGCGCGAAGCTGTTGGGCGGGATGATGCAGTAGTCGCCGTGCATGTCGACGAAGCTCTTCTCGTCGAAGTTCTTCGGGTCGACGACCGTGCTGTGGATGTTGGTGAAGACCTTGAATTCAGGCGCGCACCGGATGTCGTAGCCATAGCTCGAGGTGCCGTAGCTGATGATCTTGTGGCCTGCGGCCTCGCGCACCTGGCCGGGCTCGAAGGGCTCGATCATGCCGTTCTGCTCGGCCATGCGCCGAATCCATTTGTCGCTCTTGATGCTCATATGCGGTCGCTGCTGCTGCGGGGGGAGATGGCGCGAATTGTGGCATGCGCCACCACCCTCCCCGCCGCCCCGGGTGCTACAGCGCCTGCGAAATGACCGTGCGCTCGACCAACCGGTCGTCGCCCAGCACGATCATCGCGAAGAGCATTTCTTCCAGCGTGTTCGCCAGCTTCGTCTTGCGCGCCAGCAGCGGCGTGGCCGAAGGGTTCAGCACCAGGAAGTCGGCTTCGCAGCCCGGCTGCAGGTTGCCGACCACGCCGTCGAGCCCCAACGCGCGCGCCGCGCCGCCGGTGTGGCGCCACCAGAGTTCCGAGGGCGCGATGCTCAGGCCGGCCTTGGTCTGGCCCTCGCGGCCGACGTAGTAGGCCGCCATCATGGTGTGGAAGGGGCTGAAGCTGGTGCCGCCGCCCACGTCGCTGGCCAGGCCATAGGGATAGCCCACGCGGTCGGCCGCGCCGAAGTCGAAGAAGCCGCTGCCGAGGAACAGGTTGCTGGTCGGGCTCACGGCCGCGGCCGTCTTCGTCTCGCGCAGCAGCGCGCGATCGGTGTCGTCGAGGTAGATGCAGTGCGCGTACACGGCGCGCTCGCGCATCAGGCCGAAGCCGGCGTACACGTCGAGGTAGGAGCGCGCCTTCGGATACAGCTCGCGCACCCAGTTCACTTCGTCGCGGTTCTCCGCCACATGCGACTGGACCCAGGTGTCGGCGTACTTCGCGGCCAGTTCGCCCGCGCCGCGCAACTGGGCTTCGGTGCTCGCGGGCGCGAAGCGCGGCGTGATGGCATAGCCCAGGCGGCCGACGTTGTGCCACTTGCGGATCAGTGCCTCGGTATCGATCAGGCTCTGCTCGGTTTCGTCGCGCACGCCGTCGGGCGAGTTGCGGTCCTGCAGCACCTTGCCGGTGATCATGCGCAGGCCACGGCGCTGCGCGCCTTCGAAGAAGGCGTCGACCGAGGTTACATGCGAGGTCGCGAAGGTCAGCGAGGTGGTGACGCCGTTGCGCAGCAGTTCGTCGAAGAACACGTCGGCCACTTCGTTCGAATGCGCAGGGTCGGCGAATTTGCTTTCGGCCGGGAAGGTGTAGTTCTCGAGCCAGGGCAGCAACCCCGGCGAGGGCGAACCGATGATGTCGGTCTGCGGAAAGTGGATGTGCATGTCCACGAAGCCCGGCGCGAGGATGCGCCCGGGCAGGTGGGTCGTGTGCGCATCGGGGTGGCGCGGCGCGACGGCGGCATGGCTGCCGGCATCGAGCACGCGCTGGCGGCCGGTGCCGTCGGGGGCGACGACCAGCAGGCCGTCTTCATCAAAAACGGGCTGGCCGGCGGCATCGAATCGCAGGAGGGAGGCGCGGTAGGCTTTTTTCATCGTGGGTAGGGAGGGTAATCCAGCCCCGCCGGCCCACGATTTCCACGCGCGTATGAGTGCTATATGCGGAATGCACTCAGCGCGCTGGCAGTTCGCGCGACTGGATATCGAAGGGCACGCCGGCCGGCACAGGCCCGTCGCCGTCCTTGCGCTTGGTCAGCAGCGAATACTTCGACTCGATGAAATAGACGCGGTTGCCCCGAACCGCGCCGGACGACGGGTCGTTGAGCCCCGCCACCACCGTCTGCAAGCCGAGCTTGGTGCCGTCGATGCGCGCCACGGTGACCTGGCCGCCATAGGGGCCGTCGCCGAAGGCATTGCTTTCGAACAGCACGAGCCGGCCGGGCTTCCAGGCGCGGATCGCGTCGACGTTCTTCAGCACCCGCGGAGCTTCGATGCGCGTGACCTCGCCCGCATTGCCGTCGGCGCCCAGGCCGATGCGCAGCACGTAGGAAGCCGCCGCCACGAGACTCACGTAGACATCGCGCCCGCCGTCGATGGCGATGCCATTCAGCCCCTTGTAGGGACCGGCACCGGACAGTGCTGGGTCTTCCTTCCAGACCGCGAGTGCGGCAGCACCCGGTGCGAGCTTCAGCACGCGCGGGTGGTAGGAGTCGGTCACGTAGAGGTTGCCGCGCGCGTCCTGCGCAAGGTCGTTGCAGTAGCCGTTGTCGGGCATCGCATAGCTGGCACGCGGTGCGCCGGTGGTCAGGTCGTAGCGCTTGAGCGCGCTCGGCGTCTGCGGCACGGTGGTGAAGCCGCTGTTGCCCGAGCAGATCCACAGCGCCCGGTGCTTCGCATCGACCAGCACGCCCTGCCCGTTCGCAAGCCCGTTGGCGCCGGGCTTCACCAGCACTTCGGCCTTCGGGTCGACGCCCGGCTTCAGCCGCGCGACCGCGCCCTCGCGCCAGCTGCCGACGTAGAACATACCGTCGGGGCCGATGGCGACGCTTTCCGGATACCAGTCGTCGGGCAGGGCCTGTACGGCGGGCGGCGCGGCCGAGGCCGTCGCCGCCACGTACGCGAGCGACGCTCCGAGCAGCAGTGCGCGCGCCCTCGTCATTGCCACACGCGATACACGCGCCCCGTCAGCGGACCTTCGACGCTGCGCACGTAGGCCAGCGCCACACGCGCGGCCGGTACCGTTTCAACGCCCGGGAAGAGCGCGCCGTACGCCGCCACCGATTCGGTCAGCAGCGTCGGGCTCACGGCGTTGATGCGCAGGCCGCGCGACAGCTCGATCGCCGCGCCCTTCACGAAACCCTCGACCGCCGCATTCACGGCAGCCGCATTGCCTCCGCCGCGAACCGGATCGTCGGCCGCGACACCCGTGGTCAGCGTGATCGACCCGCCGTCGCGCAGCACATGCTGGCCCAGCAGCGCGAGCCGCACCTGGCCGAGCAGCTTGTCCTGCAGGCCGACGTTGAAGTCGGCCGGCCGCATCTCGTTCAACGGCCCGAAGAACAGCCCGCCCGCCGCCGACACGATGGCATCGACTCGACCGACCGCCGCATACAGCGCCTCGACGCTCGCGTCGCTCGTGATGTCGACCTGGTGCTCGCCACGCGTGCGGCCTGCGCGAATCACCTCGTGGTGGCGCTCGGTCAGTGCCTGCGCCACCGCGCTGCCGATGGCGCCTGTCGCGCCCACAACCAGAACTCTCATGAAAACCTCGCCGGATTGAATGAACAGGTGGCCATTGTTTTGCGAACCATCAATTTGATAAATTGCCATCCGGTTCGGTCATTCGAAACTTTGGGTTTTCAATATGGACAAGCTGCGCGCCATGGAAGTCTTCGTCGCCACGGTGGATGCGGGCAGCTTCGCTGCCGCCGCGGAGGCGCTCGACCTGTCGGCCGTGATGGTCGGCAAGCACATCCGCGCGCTCGAAGAACAGGTCGGCGCGCGCCTGCTGGAGCGCACCACGCGCCGCCATTTGCTCACGGAAATCGGTGCCGCCTATCTCGAGCGCTGCCGCGACGTGCTCTCCAGCGTGCACATCGCCGACGGCGTGGCCGAGTCGCTGCGCGCCATGCCGCAGGGCGTGCTGCGCGTGACCGCGCCGGTGGCGTATGGCGCGCACCGGCTCACGCCCGTGATCGGCGAGTACATCGCCGCCTATCCGCAGGTGAAGGTGGAACTGAGCCTCAACGACCGCGTGGTCGACCTCGCGGAGGAAGGCTTCGACTGCGGCATCCGCTCGGGCGCCGCCGTCGACGAACGGCTCATTGCAAGGCCGCTGGCGCTGTCGCGCATGTACGCGGTGGCCAGCCCCGAATGGGTCGCGCGCCACGGGCAACCCAAGCACCCATCCGAGCTGGAGGCCTTCCCGCTGCTGGGCTTTGCGACCTGGGGGCCGGACCATGCGTGGCGCTTCACGCGCAAGGGCAAGACGGTGCATGTGCCCGTGCGCGGCCCGCTCACCACCAACAACGGCCAGGCCCTGCTGGCCGCAGCCATGGCCGGCGTAGGCGTGATCGTGCAGGCCGATGCGCTGCTGGGGCCCGCCATCGCCTCGGGCCAGGTGGTGCGGCTGTTGCCCGGATGGGAACTGCCCACGCGGCAGGTGCACATCATGCGGCTGCCGGAAGCGCGGCCGAGTGCCAAGCTGCGGACCTTCGTGGACTTTGTGGTCGAGCGGCTGGGCTGAAGATCCGCGTTCCACTGATAAATGACGCCTGTGCTGCTTCGCTAGCGCATCAAGACCCTGTTGCGCCGAAGCTCCATCGCCACGGGCAAAGCCGTCGGTCCGCAAGCCCGCTAACGGGCCACCCGCCCCTGCACACCCTCGACCAGCCAGTTCATCTTCAGGATCTGCTCGTCATTCAGCTGCGCGCCCTTGGCGATCACGACGTGGCCCTCGTTGTCGCGCACGTCGGTGGCCACCGCACGAAACGGCTGCAGCTTGCCGGCCGCGATGTCCTTCTGCCGCGCCAGCACTTCGTCCTGCACGGCCTTGGGCACCTTGGTGCCGAAGTCGCCGACGCGGATCATTCCTTCCTTCACGCCGCCCCAGAGGTTGCCGCTCTTCCAGCTGCCTTCGAGCACGGCCTTCGCGCGCTGCGTGTAGTAGCCGCCCCACTGGTGCGTGACCGCGACGATCTGGGCGTCGGGCGCGATCTTGCGCATGTCGGAGTGATAGGCGACGGCCATCCTGCCGCGCTCCTGCGCCGCGGCCATCACGGCGGTGGAGCCGGTGTGGAAGGCCACCACGTCGGCATTCCGGTCGAACAGCGCCATCGCGGCGTCGCGCTCCTTCGGCGGATCGAACCACTCGTTGAGCCACACCACATGGACCTTCGCAGCCGGATTCACCGAGCGCATGCCGAGCGCGAAGGCGTTGATGCCCTGCAGCACCTCGGGAATCGGGAAGCCTGCGACGTAGCCGGCGATATTGGTCTTCGTCATGCGGCCGGCCGCGATGCCCGCGAGGTAGCGGCCCTCGTAGTAGCGCGCATTGGCAGTCGCGACGTTGGGCGCGGTCTTGTAGCCGGTGATCGATTCGAACTTCACCTCGGGGAAGTCCTTCGCCACCTTCAGCGTCGGTTCCATGTAGCCGAAGCTCGGCGTGAAGATGAGCGTGTTGCCCTGCTGGGCGAGGTCGCGGATCACGCGCTCGGCGTCGGCGCCTTCGGCCACGTTCTCGACGTAGGTGGTCTGGACCTTGCCGCCCAGCGCTGCATCGACGGCCTTGCGGCCTTCCTCGTGCTGGCGCACCCAGCCGGCATCGGTGACGGGCGTGACGTAGACGAAGCCGATCTTCAACGGCGCTTTGGGCGGCTGCGTCTGCGAGAAGGCGGGAGAAAAGAAGAAACAAGCGGCAACGCACGCCAGGACGGCGCGGCCCGCGAGGTTTTTGTACATGGTGTTCCTCTACATGGCCCCGGAAAAAAAGCACAACCCGCAGCCGGCCGGGACGCCCGGCTGCGGGGTTCGGATTTTAGTGCGGCCTTCCCGGCGCCGCGATGGGTTCCGCCGCCAATCGTCAGGCGCGCAACGGGGTCGCCATCCGTCGTTCGGCCGTTTTTCTACTCGAGCTGCACACGCTGGCGCACAGCCTCTAGCAACAGCGTGGCCAGCCGGCTCGCCGGGGCCTCGGAGTGGGCCTGCGCGCGATAGAGCACGAGCGATATCTGCGGCAGCGCCGGCAGGGACAGCGTCGCGCGATCGATGGCGCGCACGTGCGAGGGCAGCCCGAAAGGCGTGCGCACCGTAAGACCCAGTCCGGCCGATGCGGCAGCCCACAGCGCCGCGAGGCTGGCACTGCCGAAAGCCCGGCGCCACGGTACGCCGGCGCGGTCGAGCGCGGTGATCACGATCTCTCGCAACGGGCACGGGGCGTCGAGCATGATCAGCGGCAGCGGCAGCGGCTCCTTGCTCCTGGCCTGGCGCGTCCCGGCGCCGCGGCTCTCGCGCTCCGTCCACCAGGGTGCTTCGACCCTGTCGGGCGTCTTCGGGCCGATCCACAACAGCGGCAGGCGCGCGACGCGTTCGGCGTAGGGCGACAGGGGCTGGTCGCCCGCGTCCCACGCCAGTGCCAGGTCGAGCTGGCCGAGTTCGAGCCGCTCGCGCAGTTCGCCGCTGCGCGCCACGCAGGCCTCGATGCGCACCTTGGGGTGTGCGCGCGCGAAGCGGCCAAGCACGGCGGGCAGCAGCGTCTCGCCGAAGTCTTCCTGCAGGCCCAGGCGCACCCAGCCCTGCAGGTCGGTGCCGCGCATGGCGGCGCCGGCTTCTTCATTCAGTTCGAGCATGCGGTGGGCATAGGTCAGCAGCGTCTCGCCTGCATCGGTGAGCTCCAACCCGCGGCCGGCCTTGCGGAACAGCACGGTGCCGGCCTGCGACTCCAGCTTCTTCAGCTGCGCGCTCACCGCCGAGGTCGAGCGGCCCAGCCTGTCGGCCGCGCGCGCATAGCTGCCGAGCGCGATGCCGGTGGAGAAGGTGCGCAGCACGTCGAGATCGAACATCACCTGGCTCATGTCGGGTCCTTTTCTTATCGTCCTGATTTTCGGGACGATGGGCTCATTATTTTCTGATTTTCAAAACCTTTGCAGCAGCCGACACTGCCCTGCAACATGACCCCTTCACCCCACTCCTCTTCGTTTTCGCCGCGCCACCGCTGGAAGGTGCTGGCTGCAGGCGTGGCTGCCAACGCGGCCTTTTCCGTGGCCTTCAGCGGCATTCCCATGACCGCCGTGCTGATGCGCACCGGCTACCAGCTCGACAACGCCACGCTCGGGCTGGTGCTGGGCCTCATGGGGCTGGGCATTGCCGTGAGCGAGCTGCCGTGGGGCCTGTTGACCGACCGCTGGGGCGACCGCCCCGTGCTGCTGACGGGCCTGGGCAGCACGGCCATCGCGCTGGTGGCGATGGCGCTGTGGGCCGCGCCGGGCGCAGGGCACATTCCCGGCCTCGGCTGGCTCGGCGCCGGGCTGCTGCTGGTCGGCCTGCTGGGCGGCAGCGTCAACGGTGCCAGCGGCCGCGCGGTGATGACCTGGTTCGAGGCCGGCGAGCGCGGCCTTGCAATGAGCATCCGGCAGACGGCCGTGCCGCTGGGCGGCGGGATCGGCGCGCTGGTGCTGCCCTTCGTCGCGCTGCACTTCGGCTTTGCCGCGCTCTACGGCCTGCTGGCCTTGCTGTGCGCATTGAGCGCGGCCATGAGCTGGGCCTGGGTGCACGAGCCGCCCATTGCGCCCCGTACCAAGGCCACGGCCGAAGCGCGTGCCATGCCGAAGAGCGGCCCGCTGCGCGACGTCCGCGTGTGGCGCATCGTGCTGGGCATCGGCATTCTCTGCGCGCCGCAGTTCGCGGTGCTGTCCTTCGGCACTGTGTTCCTGCACGACTTCGGACACGCGGGCCTGGCGACGATCACCGCCACGATGGTCTTCACGCAGGTCGGTGCGATGGTGATGCGCGTGTGGAGCGGCCGCTGGACCGACCGGCAACGCAACCGGCCGGCCTACCTGCGCGCCTGCAGCGCGCTCAGCGTGCTGCTGTTTGCTGCACTCGCGGTGCTGGTGATGGCCGCCGGTACACATGTCGCCGATTCACTGGCGCTGCGGATCGCGCTGGTCGTGCTGCTGGGTGTGAGCGGTGTCTGCGTGTCGGCATGGCACGGCGTGGCCTACACCGAACTCGCCACGCTGGCCGGTGCGGCACGCGCCGGCACGGCCTTGGGCATGGCGAACACCAGCGTGTTCCTGGTGTGCTTCATCACGCCCTTCTCTATTCCGCACCTGCTGGCGCTGCAAGGCTGGCCGCTGGTGTGGCTCGCGGCCAGCGCCTGTGCGCTGGTGGCAATGCCACTGTTGGTGCCGCGGCCCGATACCGCAGCCACTGCCGATCAGAAGGTCGCGAAGACCGCGTTGAGCCGGTCGACGTAAGCACGCTTTGCGGCCGCGTCGATGAAGCTGCCCTCGAAGCTGTTCGCCGCGAGTTGCCAGGCCTGCTGCGCGTTGAGCCCGGTGGCCGCGAAGGTCTGCGTGAAGTTCTGGTTCATGTAGCCGCCGAAGTAGGCCGGGTCGTCCGAGTTGACAGTGGCGACCAGGCCCGCGTCGAGCAGTGCGCCCAGGTTGTGCTGCGACAGGTCGGGGAACACGCAGAGCTTGAGGTTCGACAGCGGGCACACGGTGAGCGGGATGCGGTCTTGTGCGAGCCGCTTCATCAGCGCCGGGTCTTTGGTGCTTTGCACGCCGTGGTCGACCCGCTCTACCTTGAGCACGTCGAGCGCGCTCCACACGTACTCCGGCGGGCCTTCTTCGCCCGCGTGCGCGACGAGATGAAAGCCCAGCTCGCGGCAGCGCGCGAACACGCGCGCGAACTTTTCCGGCGGGTGGCCGACTTCGCTCGAATCGAGCCCCACGCCGATGAACTTGTCCCGAAACGGCAGCGCCTGCTCCAGGGTCTCGAAAGCTTCTTCCTCGCTCAGGTGGCGCAGGAAGCACAGGATGAGAGCCGCGCTCACCCCCAGCAACGGCTGCGCATCGACGCATGCGCGGTGCAGGCCGTTGACGACGGTTTCCATCGCCACGCCGCGCGCGGTGTGCGTCTGCGGGTCGAAGAACATCTCGGTGTGCACCACGTTGTCGGCCGCGGCGCGCTCCAGGTAGGCCCAGGCCATGTCGTAGAAATCTTGTTCCTTCAGCAGCACGCTGGCACCGGCGTAGTAGATGTCGAGAAAGCTCTGCAGGTTGGTGAAGGCGTAGGCGCGGCGCAACTCCTCGACGCTGGCGTACGGAATGGACACGCCGTTGCGCTGCGCGAGCGCGAAGATGAGTTCGGGTTCGAGCGAACCCTCGATGTGCATGTGCAGCTCGGCCTTGGGCATGGCGCGCAGCAGCTCGGGCAGGCGCTCGGCGGCGATGCGGTCGAAGCTCTTGTCGAAAGAGGGGCGGAAATCGGTCATGGTGGGGGACTGCTGCTGCGTTGGGATCCCTCGCAGCATAAAGCCAGCCACCGCCGGCGCGATGCCCGAAACCGTATAGGTGTCAGTCGATGCTGCGTGCCGAGTTGGTCAGCGCGGGGCAGAAGACGCCGGCCGCGCAGTCGCATAGGCGCGCCTGATGCCTTGCCATGCCGTGTGCGAGTACGTCAAATGTCGGCATTTCCACTGCCCCCATCAGGAGACACATGCCCATCGACACCCTCGCCACCTGGCACAGGCTCGTCAAGGAACGCGATGCGGCGGGGCTCGATGCCCTGCTCGACGACGACGCCGTCTTCCATTCGCCGGTGGTGCACAAGCCCCAGGTCGGGAAGGCCATCACGCAGAAGTATCTGGCGGCGGCGTTCCAGGTCTTCTTCAACGAGAGCTTCCGCTATGTGCGCGAACTCAGGTCAGAGCGCGATGCGGTGCTCGAATTCGCGCTCGAGCTGGATGGCATCCAGATCAACGGCGTCGACATGATGAAGTGGAACGACGCAGGCAGGATCACCGAGTTCAAGGTGATGCTGCGCCCGCTGAAGGCCGTGAACCTGATCCACCAGAAGATGGCGGCGCAGCTCCAGCCCCCGCAATCCTGACAGTGCCAATGCGCCCGGCACGCCCAGAGCGTCGAACCAGCGCGGCCCCTTCGCGAGACACCGCGGAACCGGCTCCGCCGGGCCGCAGGTGTCGCCCCCGGCGAGGGGGTTGGCGCAGCGACACGAAGTGCGCGTAGCCTGGGGGAGTGTTTATTCAGCGACGACGTGCAGGCTGCCCTGCACGCTGTACGCCCGCACGCACATCCGGGTCAGCTGCACGAGAAACCGGAACACGGCCGGCTCGCTCAGGCAATCCGGGGTGATCGCCATGATGTCCTTGCGGAACTCCATCAGCCCGTTGCCGGACATCGCCATTTCGGCGGAGGTGCCGTAGTAGTGCTTCCAGAAGTCCTGCAGCGGGCCGCGCTTCACTTCGTCAATCACGAGCGTATAGCCGCGCTCCCAGACCTCCTCGTCCATGGCCAGGCAATCGACGTTGGGGTCCTGCAGACGGGCACCTGGGGGCACCAGGAACACGCGCCGCGTCGCTACCCGCTCAACGGCGGCTTGCTGTGGGCGCATTGCCTGACTCCCCAAGCTCGATTGAAGCGGCTGGCGAGGTGCAAGAAACGGTGAAAGGATGTTCTGCAGCATGGCGTGTGCTTCTCATGATGGGTGCCTCGAGGGAACCAGGAGGTGTGACAGCTGAAAATTCAAACCGCGAGCAGCCGCAGGCGGCTCGCGTTGGAATGGGCCAGGCTCTTTGGCTGGTCCCAGGTTCCATTGGCGTTCAATGTGGTGGTCAGCGCATAGACGCCGGCCGGATACGGCAACTCGAGTGGGTTGTTGATCGCGCTGACGTCGATCACATCGCCTTCCTCGTAGTCGCCATAGGCGATGAAGTAGCGGGGGCGCGGCGAGAAGGCCAGGTTCTGATTGGGGCGTGCCTGCGCCGCATACACCGTGCTGCCTCCCATGGTCACGCCCACGGCAGCCGCGGACCTGCTCGGGACGCTGGCCGACTCGGCGAGATAGAACCGCGACCGATCGGGTCCCGGGATCGGGTTCACGAACCGGTAGGCACGGTCGTAGTCGAGCGTGATCTTGTTGTTCAGGCCGGTCGCGTCGTAGGTTTCCGTGGCGGTGAACTGGGTGCCGGGCTGCAGTTCGCCGGTTTCAGCCCAGGAGAAGCCGGTGTCGACGCTCCACTGGAACTTGACGCGCGAACTCGGGCCCGGGTTCGAGAACTCGGCGAACCAGGCCAGCGACAGCGCATTCGGCGCCCATTGCGTCGGGTCGTTCTGGAACACCATGAAATAAGCCGAATGACTCGCATGGTTGTTGACCGTGACTGAATAGATCATCCCCATGGCAACTCTCTTCCGCAAGTGATGGATCGGGCAGCTGGTGCCGCAACGGCACCGAACTGGACCTCACTCTAGGGATCGCCGGGGGAGAATGAAATTACAGGCGATTACACGCGCTGTGCACCGCCCTGGATCTCGAAGGGATAGTTGCCAAGGCGCACGTTTCCGCGCCGTCGCTCGACCAGCGGCGGCTCGGCCAGCCGGGGCGCCAATGCATTGAGGATCTGGTGCTTCGCCCTGAAGATCTGGATGTTCACGTACGAGGGCTCCACGCCCAGCATGCGCGAGAGTTCGTCCAGCCCGATCCAGCCCTGGCTCTGCGGCGCAACGCCTTTTTGCGCGTCCTGCTGCCGCACGCGGGCGAGCGTGACGAGGGTGTAGTGATGGATGCGTTCGCCGAGCGACACCGATTTGCCGTCCGCCACCAGGCTCAGGCTCGTGTGCTCCTCGTTCTGGCTGACGTTGAAGTGCAGCGAAACCTCCGCCGAGGCCGGCGCCGAGGCTGCTATCGGGTTCTCGGACGTGGACGCCAGGTCGTCGCCCAGCACGAACTCCCAGGTGCTGCCCGAGGTGCGGACCACGGTGCCATCGCTCAGGTACTCGATGCCGCCGATGTGCTCGAGCATCCATTTGCCTTCGTGGAAATACACGTTCACTTCAGGCTGCTGCTCGTCCGGCAGCAGGTTTTCGCGGAGGTTCAGCACCACGGCGGCGCCGCGCCCCTCGCTCGGGAAAAGGCAGGTGGCCGGCGGCGCGAGGTCGTCCGCGATCCAGACCGTTTCATCGCCCACGCCCATGCGGACTTCGGCGCCTGCGGGCAAGACGGTCCAGCGGCCGCCCGGCAGGCGCTCGCCGTTCAACGTGGTGCCGTTGCGGCTCTGGTCGACGATCTCCCATGCGCGGCTGTTCCACCGGACAAGCGCGTGGACCTGCGACACGTCCGGCGCCTTCAGCACCGTCTGGCACGCCGAGGCGCGGCGGCCGAAGGCATGCACGGGCCGCAGCATGGTGGCGCGCCCGTCGAGCTTGTTCCTGAAAATAGCCATCGGTGCATTCTCTCTCGCGAGGTCAGACGTAGAGCGCCTGTGGATTGAGGTCGCCCTCGCTCATCGGAGTGTCGCGCCATCCCATGGCGACGGGCACCTTGTACAGGCGCGGGTTGCCCAGCTCCGGCCAGATGTGGCACAGGCCGGGCACGACCACCTTCACCGTGCACAGCGGGATGTCAGGGCGCGTGTGGTCGAGGACGATGGTCTCCAGGCCGAGGGCAGCGGCAATGCCGACGCAGCGCCTGATTTCTTCGGCGATATCCGTCTGCGCGGCCGGCGCCGGCACGTCGTCGCTCACCTTCGACGGCATGAGAAAGCCGGCGCGCTGCATTGCGAAGGTCTTGCCGGCCGCGATCAGCTGGCTCATTTCCGTGAGCGCGCGTTCGCAGGCCAGCGCGCGGTCGGTGCTGCAGCCGAAGCCGATGGCCCACTCGCCCGTTTGCCCGTGCCGGCCGACGGCAACCGCCACCGGGATGCCGAAGTCATGGGTGATGTCGAGCACCCAGCGCTCCCACTCCGGGCCGCAGGTGCGCTCGACGCGCTGGCGGATTTCGGCGCACAGGCCGCCAAGGTCGATGGCCGGCCTGCGGATTTCGCCGTACCACCAGATGGCGGCGGCATCGCGCTCCACCAGTTCGAGAAAGCCCTGCAGGATGGCTTCCTCGCGCGTGTTCCCGGCGGCGCATCCGTTCGATGTCCAGCTGACGTGGCACTGGCTTGGCACCGGCGCATTCGCGAAGCAGAAGGCCAGCGGCAGGTAGCAGCGGGCATCGGAAGTCAGCGACCAGGCGGGCGTCCACCACGCGGGCTGCCCCGGCGCTGCGGACGAACTCCCCACGGCGTGCGGAGGCTTCTCCGTGTCGAACCGCGCGCGTTGCCGATCGCTGAAGAGCGCCAGCGCCTGCGGCTGGACGCAGCGCGCGTCGAGGTCGGCGGCGAGCGCGACGACCGAGGCCTCGTCGCCCTGGTAGAAGGCGGCGTGGCGTTCGACCGCCTCGCACAAAGCGCTGGCGCGGGACTGCGCCATCGACATGCCTTTGCCGAGGCAGACCTGGGTCAGCGGGCCGGGCAGCGCGTCGCCGCCGGCCGGTGCAGTCCTGAAGATCTCGCTGCGATAGACCGTCAGCGCGTCGTCGGATTCGGCGTTGAGCGGCCGCACCTGCGCGATCACGCCGCACAGCGGACTGACGTGGCGCGCCAGCCGCTCCACCGTGGCCGAGGCAGGCACCGTGCGCCAGCCGCCATCGCGCCGGGCGCTGGGCAGGCCCGGCGCCAGCGCGATGCGTTCGCGTTGCCGCTGCGCCATGAGTCCCGGCGTTCCGCACTGCGGACACTGGGGGCGGCCGAAGACGAAATGCGGCTGCGGCGAATCCAGCGTGCGCACCTGCACATCGGCGTGCGCGACGAGTTGCGTGGCGATGGGGAGCAGTCGATCGAGGCGTTCGCCGACAAGCCCGTCGCCGGCGCGCACGGGCGGGCCGATGACCATGCCGCCGTGGCGGTCCTGCCACCAGGCGCGCGCCGGCCGGTTCCCGAGCCAACGGTGCGCGAGGCAATGCCAGCAAGGGCCGGCCGGCTTCGCGCGCGGCCTGAAGACCGGGCCGGCCATGGCCTGCTCGCCGGTCGGCTTGACCAGCAGCCATGGACGCCCCGAAGCGCGCTGCTGCGCATCGATCACGTCGAGCCGCGGGTCCAGGTAGTCGTCACAGAACACGAGGGTGAGGCCGGCGTCGTCCGCCTCGGCAATCCCCTGCCCCCAGTGCCGTGCCGCGTCGTCGTTCACGGCCTGCGACAGCACGACGATATCGACGTGATCGAAGACGGCCGTGCGCACAGGCTCCGCCGAGAAATCGGGTACGAGGTACGGCTCGCCACCGCCCATCGCGGCGGGTTGCACGAGGCCCTGGCGCGCCAATGCTTCGAGCGCATGCAGCATTTCCGCGAGCGGCGCGGCCGCGCCTTCGCTGCGGCAATGCGCCGCGAGGCTGACGCGCTCGCGCAGCACGCGCTCGAGGGCCATGACGCCCGGCGAGCTGAGCACGAGCAGCTCGTTCTCGCTCAACAGCAGAAGGTTGTCCTTCAGCACGACCGGCGGCAGGTGCTTCTTGTGCCACCGGAAAACGTCGCCGAAGAAATCTGGTGCCGCGGCGCTACGCATCGTCTTGCGGGCCCAGTGCAAGGCGCACGACGGCATAGGGCCAGGCACCTGTCGCGGCCTGGAACGCCGCTTCGAACAGCCGATGCTGTTCGGAGAATTGCGCATAGATGTGGTCTTCGGACAGCACCCGCATCGACGGATGCAGACGCGCGATCTGCACGGCATCTTCGAAGCCACACACCACCGGCAGCCGCATGCCGCCCACCGCCATCGGCTGACGCGCGAGCACCGGATGCACATGGTCGAGCACGACGGTGCACGGCGTCGCGCCGTGCTCGAAGCGCCCGGCCAACCGGCGCAGCAGGGCCTCCAGCGGCGCCTGCGGCAGGTAGGGGCAGACGCCCTCCAGCATCGCGAGCACGGGCCGCTCGCCGGGCAGGCCGGCGGCGTCGAGCCACGCGTCGTCGAGGATCGAGCATGCGAGGTCGGTCTCGCCTTCGCCGCGCGCCATATGCTGCGCCCGCAGGCCGATGGCCTCAGGCAGATCGATGTTCAGCCAGCGGGAGCCTGCCGCCACGGCGGCCCCGAGCCGGCTGCGCCGCGTGCACAGCCCCGCGCCCAGCGTGATGCACAGGCCGTCCGGATGGGTTGCGAGGAACTCGGCCGCGAAACGGTCGAACAGTGCGGCCCTCAGGACCACGCTCCTGACGAATGCCGCGTCCATCGCATAGGCCGAGAGGTCGAAGGGCAGCGATGCCGCGATGCGCTGCGCCTCGGGATCGGAGAACGCCTGCGCATCACCGCGCAGGCGGCTGGCCTCGGCGCGCGCGGCCAGCGTCAGCAGGAGCGTGGCCGTGGCGCCTTGCAGCGCGCCCGTGGCCGGCCCCCGGTCGACCGCGGACTCAGCAGGTGAAGGGATAGGGGTCGCCCGTGTTGTTGTACGAGGTGAGCGCGATCGCCCGCATGCCCTCTTCCACCGGCGCGTTCGGGTAGTTGAGGAGGAGGCCGTTCTTGATCGGCGAGCCGTCGGCATTCTCCAGGTTCCATTCGCCGCGCGCCGTGTCCCATGTGAAGGCGGAATTGGTCGTGAACAGGATCTTGAAATTGAACGGATTGTTGTAGCCCAGCCATTGGCTCAGCACCGGCGCCTTGTCGGTGTCGGGGTCGCGCGTCAGGTCGAAAAGGAACTCCGGCGATTGCCATGCGAGCGCGATCGCGCGCAGCACCAGGCCGCCGAACGCCAGCAGCGAACCTTCGCCGCCGCCGGGGATGCCCAGGCCCGTGGGCAGTGCAGCCTTCATCATGCCGGCGGTGGACGCTTCGGGCGCTTCGAAGGCGACGGCGCCGCCCATGAAGTTCGGGAACACCTGGTAGTAGGCGGCCAGGGCCTCCGCGGCATGCGACGAAGGCGCCTGCGGCAGCACGATGATGAAGGAATCGTCGGGACCGACCCAGCCGGAGGTCAGCATCGGCTTCCATTCGGCGCGCATGTCCGGATCCGGGTTCTGGAAGAGCCTGATGTCGACTTGCGGCCACATCGTCGGCAGGCCGAAGTCGCGGCGCAGCATGGGCTGGATGTCCTGCTGGTCGAGCAGTTCGCGGCGGTAGGCATCGTCCTGCCACGATCGGGCAACGCCTCGGAGATAGGCAAGGCGGAATTCGAGCAGCGGTTCGGCGCTTTGGCGTTGAGGGGTCATGGTCACTTCATCCTTGGTTCAAGAAACAGATGCATGCAGGGGCATGCGTGCAGACAACTCCGACCGCAGGCCGGCCAGTTCCTCCAGGCGTGCGGCCACGTCGGGGCTTTCTGGTGCCAGCGCCTGCAACGCCGCCAGGGCCTCGTACTCGGTCCTGTGCTTGGCCCCCTCGCGCGCCACGTCGGCGGCCTGCGCGAAGCACGCAGCCACCGCCTCACGCTCACCGCCGGAGGCCTGCAGGTAGCGGGCCTTCTGCAGATGGAGCTCGGATCTGTAGAGCCCTTCCTTGAGCTCATCCGCCATGCGCAGGCACTCGTCGATGCGCTCGAGCGCTTCGCTCCAGCGCTGGTTGGCGGCCAGCGTGTCGGCGGCGAAGGCGCGGTAGTAGGTCTGGCAATAGCGGCAGCCCATGCCCCACAGCGCCTGCACCCAGGCGTCGGCTTGCGCGATGCTGTCGACGTCGCCGGTGGCCCAGCAGCGGATGATTTCCGCATACCCCTGGAACGCCGGCAGGCCATAGCGCGCGGTGATGCCGAGCAGTTCGCCCGTGCTGACCAGCGCCCGCGCCTTGTCGTTGCGGGCCTGGTGGCCCAGGCTCTGGTACAGCAGGGCCATGCTCAGCGACGGAATGTGCGACATCTCCCGCGCCCACCGGACGGCGTTCGCGGCGTCGGTGCGGGCGGCCGCGTCGTGGCCCGCGAACCAGCGCACCAGCGCGCGCCCCGTGGTGGCCCATACGCGGGTGTCGAAGCCGAAGTCGGCGGCATGGTGCGCGTGCGCTTCGGGGCTGTAGCGCTCGATGGCGTCGGTCAGCGACTGCTCGCCGAGTTCGAACTGGCCGTCGGAATAGTGCGCGAGCCCAAGATAGGTCTGTGCCGCCACGAACACGCCCTGGTCCTGCTGCTGCACGGCATGGTCGAGCAGCCGCTGGCTCAGCCGCTGCACCTCGGCGCGGTTGCTCGCGACGTGGTGGAAGGTGATCAGCGTCCACAGGTGCTGCACCTGCTTCTCGCGGGGCACGTTGTCGTCGAGCAGTTCCTGCGACAGGGCGATGCGGTCCACCACCTGCGCATGCGCCCAGCCGTACTTGTTCATCATCGCCTGCGTGACATAGCTGTTCACGTCGAGGCGCGCCTCGCGCTGCGCGGCGCCATCCAGGCGTGCCATCCAGCCGTCGATGTGCTGGGCGTAGGAAATGGTTTCGTCGTTCAGCGAGCGGTGCTGGGTAATGCGCAGCTGCTGCACCGCCAGCGCCATGGCCTGCGCGTGCTCGCCCGCATCCGCCCAGTGCTGGGCCACGCTGCCCGGCTCGTCCGCCACGCGCTGCGGCTGGCTGTCCAGCAGCGTCTGCGCCACGTTGCGGTGTTGCTGCTGGCGCTGCGCGACGAGCATGCATTCGTAGGCGGTGTCGCGGATCAGCGCGTGGCGGAAGATGAAGGCGCCCGGCGGCCCGGCCGGCGCCACGAGGCCCGCGTCGAGCAGCACAGCCATGTCCTTGTCCATGGCTTCGGGAGGCTTGCCCGAACAGGCGCACAGCAGCTCGGCATCGAACTGCCGCCCGATGGTGGCGGCCAGCTGCAGCAGGCCCTTGACGGGGCCCAGCCGGTCGAAGCGGCTGACCAGCGAGTCGCGCAGCGTGACTGGAATGGCCGCCGGCTGCGCTGTGTCCTTGAAGACCCAGACGCCGTCCTTCTCCACCAGGTAGGCATCGAGCAGCATGCGCGCCATTTCCTGGATGAACAGCGGCACGCCGTCGGTGCGCGCGACCACGTTGTCGATCACCTGCGGCGCGGCGACCCTCGGCGCCAGCGCCTGCCGGGCCAGCTCGGCCGCCTGCGCGTCTTCCAGACGGCGCACCTCGATGCACGCCGCCTGCAGTTCCGGCGGCTTCTCCCATTCCGGCCGCGCGGTCAGCACCAGCAGTACGCGCCGCTGCGGCAGCTGCGCAACCAGCTGCTCGAGAAACTCGATGCTCGTGGGGTCGGCCCAATGCACGTCCTCGAGCAGGAGCAGCAGCGGCGCCGCCTCGGCCATGTGCAGCAGCCACTGCGCGATCGACTGCAGCAACAGCGCCTTCTGCATCGGGGGAGACATCTGGCTGGGCGCGCTGTCGCCCAGCGGCAGGGAAAGCCATGCGCAGAAGATCGGCAGCACCACCTCGCCGTCGCAGCCGGCCGCATGCAGGGCCTCGCGCAGCCGCTCGCGCCGGGCGTCTGGCGTGGCGGCGTCGGGCGCTGCGTCGAGCCGCTGGCGCAGCAGTGCCAGGAACGGCGTCAGCGCGTTGTTCTGACTTTCGGGCTGGCACTGCGCACTGACGGTCTGCCAGCCTTCCTGCGCCACTTGCTCGCGCAACATGTCGGCGAGACACGACTTGCCGATGCCGGGCTCGCCGCGAATCCACACCGCGCCGCCTTGGCCTTGCCGGGCCTGGGCCCACGCCTCGCGCAGCTGCTGCAGTTCGGACTCGCGGCCGATGCACGCCTCGTGCAGTGCCTGTTCCGCCGACTCGTGCAGCATGGACGCCTGCCGCTTGCTGCTGAGGCAATAGGTCTGGATGCCGCCGGACTGCCCCGGCAGGGCCACGCTGCCGGCCTTGTCGAAGCGCGCGTGGCGGCCCAGCAGCCGGTAGCTGCTTTCGCTCGCGAGCAGCGTGCCGGTTTCGGCAACGCCCTCGAGCCGCACCGCAACGTTGACGGCATGGCCCGACGGGATTTCTCCGGCGGCCACCACCGCCATGCCGGTGTGCATGCCCATGCGGATACCCAGATGAACGCCGTGCGCCTGCTCGATGGCGGCCGAGCGCTGGCGGCTCAATGCAATCAACTCCAGCGCCGTCATGCCGGCCTGCCGCGCGTCGGTGTCGCTGGCGTGCGGATAGCCGAACAGCACGATCATCCGGTCGCCCAGCGTGCCCGCCAGCAATCCGCCGCGCCGCGTGGCGGTCTCCGCGAACAGGGTGAGCTCGTTGCGCTGCAGCAGCTCCAGTTTTTCGATGTCCGAGGGCAAGGCATCGTCGGCGCCCTCGGCGTCGGCGTCCGGCCAGACCGAGACGCTGCAGCACAGCACCGTGAGCTGCCGCTTCTCGGAGAAGCCGCGCGTCGTCACCACGGTATGGGCCAGCGCCTCGTCCTGCGCCTGCTTGGCCGAGCGCAGCACGCCCACGAGGTCGTCCAGCCGCAGGCGCCCGAGTTCGGCCAGCAGCGTGGCCGCGGAATCGCAGCGGTCGGCGGCCTTCTTCCTC
Source organism: Variovorax sp. Root434 (assembly GCF_001426595.1). Taxonomy (NCBI): domain Bacteria; kingdom Pseudomonadati; phylum Pseudomonadota; class Betaproteobacteria; order Burkholderiales; family Comamonadaceae; genus Variovorax; species Variovorax sp. Root434. The sequence goes on along the minus strand of NZ_LMEK01000006.1, from coordinate 50,108 downwards.
AATGCCTGCCGTAGCACGGAGGCCACCGGATGGCTGGCGATTTCCGAGGGCAGCGGCACTTCCTGCGGGCTCAGTTGCTGATGAAGAATCTCCGCCGCCGATGCGCCGCGGATGGCGGGCACGCCGGTCAGGCATTCGATGAACATCAGGCCCCAGGCATACAGATCGGACTTGACGCCGGGCGGTTCGCCGCGCAGCTGCTCGGGTGCGCTGTAGGCCGGCGTGCCCAGGGACTCTTCCGTCATCGTGAGCGTCAGGAATTCGGCGCCCCTGTTCGTGGGAATGACGGTGCTGATGCCGAAGTCCAGCACCTTCGCATGCGGGACGGCGCCGGTGAACGTGACCATCACGTTGTCCGGCTTCAGGTCGCGATGCACGATGCCCGCGGCATGCGCGCAGTCCAGCGCATCCAGCACTTCCGCCATGAGGTGGGCGGTTTCGGGGGCGGTCAAAGCGCCCTTGCGCCGGATCAGGCTGGTGAGCGTTTCTCCCGGCACGTACTCGAAGACGCCATAGACGCAGGCGCCCTGCTCGCCCTTGTCGAGCAGCTGAACGATGTGCGGATGGTGCAGCGCGGCACAGAGCTTGGTCTCGCGGTGGAAACGCGCAACGCGCTGGCTGCCGACCTGCAGCTTGACGACCTTGATCGCGACCACGGTGCCCGTGCGCTGCTGCAGCGCACGATAGACGGTGCCGTAGCCGCCTGCGCCCAGCTCCTCCAACAGGTCGTAGCCCGGAATCTCCAGCGGTTCCGGCAATTGCGGTTGCAACGCTGCGTGCGTGGGGTTGGTGGCGACATCCTGCATTTCAGCCTCGTCGTGATGGAACGTTGATGGTCCTCCGGGACCTGCCTCGGCCGCGTCCCGCGCTGCGACGGTACGCAATAGTGACACTAATTGTTACTGTAGCGGACACAAAGACTTTTCAGGCGGGCAACACTCCAAAAAAAGAAAACCCGCAACAAGTGCGGGTTGTTAGAACTTTTCGGTGTATATGCTGCCGCCCGGCGCAGCCCGGGCCCCTTCGCGAACACCGCGGAACCGGCTTTGCCGGGCCGCAGGTGTTGCCCCCGGTAGGGGGAAGGCGCAGCGACACGAAGTGCGCGCAGCCTGGGGGCGAGCCTATTTCTTGTCGCCGCCCGGCACCTTGCCTTCGACGCCCTTGACGTAGAAGTTCACGCCCGAGAGGAACTTGTCGTCGGCCACCGCGTCCTTGGCGACCAGTTCCTTGCCGTCCTGGCCGACGATCGGGCCCTTCCAGATCACGAAGCTGCCGTCCTTCAGGCCCTTCTTCACTGCCTCGACCTTGGCCTTGGTTTCGGCCGGCACGTCATCGGCGATCGACACGAGGTCGATGGCGCCTTCCTTCACGCCCCACCAGCTCTGGCCGGTGGTCCACTTGCCGTCCAGGGCTTCCTGGGTGGCCTTGATGTAGTACGGGGCCCAGTTGATGGTGGCCGAGGCCAGATGGGCCTTGGGACCGTAGGCGGTCATGTCGGAGTCCCAGCCGAAGGCGCGCTTGCCCTTCTCTTGCGCGGTCTTGAGCACGGCCGGCGAGTCGGTGTTCTGGAACAGCACGTCGGCGCCGCCGTTGATGAGCGCGGTGGCGGCTTCGGTTTCCTTCGGCGGGCTGAACCACTCGTTGACCCACACCACCTTGGTCGTGATCTTCGGGTTGACCGACTGCGCGCCCAGCGTGAAGCTGTTGATGTTGCGCAGCACTTCGGGAATCGGCACCGAGCCGACCACGCCCAGCGTGTTGCTCTTGGTCATGGCGCCGGCGATCACGCCGGCCATGTACGCGCCCTCGTACGTGCGGCTGTCGTAGGTGCGCATGTTGTCGGAAGTCTTGTAGCCGGTGGCGTGCTCGAACTTCACGTCCTTGCTGTCGGCCGCGACCTTGAGCATGGGCTCCATGTAGCCGAAGGTGGTGCCGAAGATCAGCTTGTTGCCCTGGCTCACCATGTCGCGGAACACGCGCTCGGCGTCGGCGCCCTCGGGCACGCTTTCGACGAAGGTGGTCTTGATCTTGTCGCCGAATTCCTTTTCGAGCGCCTTGCGCGCGTTGTCGTGCGCGAAGGTCCAGCCGCCGTCGCCCACGGGTCCGACATAGGCGAATGCGATGTTCAGCGGCGCTGCCGGAGCCGGTGCGGCAGCGGCGGGTGCCGGGGCCGGCGGGGGCGCTGGGGCCGGTGCTGCCGCTTCTTCTTTCTTGCCGCAGCCGATCAGGGCCGCCGAAGCGACCGCCGTGAGGGCGGCCAGCTTGAGCAGGGAGCGCTTGTTCAGATCATTCATTGTCGGAAATCCTCAAAAGGACAGGTTGGCGGAAAAACGAAACACGATTATGAGCCGGGGTAGAACGGTTTCCCGATGGAGGCCGGCATGTTGGCGCGAATGAACGCCGGGTTGCGCGAGATCAGCGCCAGCACCACGATGGGCGCGATGTACTGCAGCATGCTGAGGAACTGCGCCGGGACGTCGACGCCGCTGCTCTGCAGGTGAAAGCCCAGCATCGACACGCCGCCGAACAGATAGGCGCCCAGCAGCACGCGCACCGGCCGCCAAGTGGCGAAGGTGGTGAGCGCCAGCGCGATCCAGCCGCGCCCTGCCACCATGCCCTCGACCCACAGCGGGGTGTACACGGTCGAGAGGTAGGCGCCCGCGAGTCCGCACAGCGCGCCGCCCGCAATCACCGCCATGAAGCGGATGCGCCGCACCGGATAGCCCAGCGCATGCGCCGACTCGGGCGACTCGCCGACCGAGCGCAGCACCAGGCCGGCACGCGTGCGGTAGAGAAACCAGATCAGCGCGACGGTCAGCACCACCGCGAAATACACCATCGGGTGATGGCGGAACAGCGCCGGGCCGACGAGCGGGATGTCACCCAGCACGGGGATGGCGTAGCTCACGCTCGCGGGCAGCTTGGCCTGCACGAAGTTGATGCCGGCAAAGGCCGAGAAGCCGACGCCGAACAGGCTGAGCGCGAGGCCGGTCGCGTACTGGTTGGTGTTGAGCCAGATCACCAGCACGCCGAAGAATGCCGAGAGCAGCGCGCCGGCCGCCATGCCGGCGAGGAAGCCGAGCCAGGGGTTGTGCGTGGTGACCACCGTCGCGAAGCCGGCGATGGCGGCGCAGAGCATCAGGCCCTCGGCGCCGAGGTTGACGATGCCGGCCTTCTCGTTGATCAACAGGCCCAGCGCCGCGATGGCGAGGACCGTTCCGGCGCTCAGGGTGGAGCCCAGGAGGAGTGCGTAGCTGTCCATGTCAGTTGCTCCGGCGCGGGTTGCTTGTGTTCGAGGGCTGTTGTTCGGGGCGTGTGCTCAGGGCACCGGGTACTCCCCTCCGCGAATGTCCCCCGCCTTCGGCTCCTCCTTTATTTCGCTGCGGGGAGCACCCGGTGCCCTGAGCACGATGGGCGCGGCTGTGGTGCGGGCCGATCAACGACGGCTCTGTCCAACGCTCACGCCGGCGGGGTGCCTTGCGCAGCGAAATAAAGGAGGAGGCCGCAGGCCGGGGGACATTCGCGGAGCAAGGTACCCCGTCGGCGTGAGCGCCCCACGACACACGCGGCACTCGAATCGAAGCCAAGGCCTTCATTCAAAGCGCTCCTTCGCTCGGCCGCGCGACAGGCGCAGTGAGCGGTGTGCTCGCCTGCAGCGAACTTGTCGTCAAGCCAGCAGCCTTGACAGCCGCCTTGCGGCGAATGCGATAGGCAATGAGCGTGTCGCATGCCAGCAGCGTGAAGAGCAAGAGCCCCTGGAACACACCGGTCAACGACTTCGGCAGGCCGAGCCGCGACTGCGCCAGTTCGCCGCCGATGTAGAACATGCTCATGAGGAGGGCCGAGAAGATCATGCCCACCGGATGCAGCCGCCCGACGAAGGCCACGATGATCGCCGCGAAGCCGTAGCCCGCCGGCACGTAGGGCGTGAGCTGGCCGAGCGGCCCCGCCACTTCGAGCGCACCTGCGAGGCCGGCCGCGCCGCCCGAGGTCAGCAGCGCGATCCACACCGCGCGCCGCGCCGAGAAGCCCGCATAGCGCGAGGCCGCCGGCGCCAAGCCGCCGACCTGCTGCGCGAAGCCCGCGCGCGTGCGGAACAGGAACACCCACAGCGCCCCCGCACCCACCAGCGCGATGACCAGCCCGATGCTCACGCGCGAGCCCTTGAACAGGCGCGGAATCTGCGTGACCGCCTCGAAGGTCTTGGTCTGCGGGAAGTTGTAGCCGTTCGGATCCTTCCACGGCCCATAGACCATGTAGCCCAGCAGCAGCGTCGCCACGTAGACCAGCATCAGGCTCACCAGGATCTCGTTGGCGTTGCACTTGTCGCGCAGGAACGCGACTATGCCCGCCCACACCATGCCGCCGAGGACGCCCGCGACCAGGATGGCGGCCACGATCCACTGGCCGGTGGTCTTGTCGGCCAGCAGCGCAACGCCACCGGCCGCAATGGCGCCGAACACGAACTGCCCTTCGGCGCCGATGTTCCACACGTTCGAGCGGAAGCACACGGCCAGCCCCAGCGCAATGATCAGCAGCGGCGTGGCCTTGACCATCAGCTCGCCGATGGCGTAGCCGCTCTTGATGGGTTCGTAGAAGAAAACCAGCAGGCCCTTGACCGGGTCCTTGCCGAGTGCCGCGAACAGCGCCACGCCGATCAGCACGGTGATCGCCAGCGCCAGGATCGGCGAGGCATAGCTCCAGAAGCGCGAAAGCTCCGGACGGGGTTCGAGCTTAAACATGGGCCGCCTCCTTCTTCCACAGGCCGCTCATCCATTCGCCGATCTGCGGCAGCGTGGCGGCCGCGCGGTCGATGGAGGGCGACAGCCGGCCCTTGGCGATCACGTGCAGCCGGTCGCAGATGTTGAACAGCTCGTCGAGCTCCTCGCTGATCACCAGCACCGCACAGCCGGCATCGCGCAGCGCGAGGATCTCGGCATGGATCAGTGCGGCCGCGCCCACGTCCACGCCCCAGGTCGGCTGCGAGACGATGAAGAGCTTCGGGTTGGCGTCGATCTCGCGCCCGACGATGAATTTCTGCAGGTTGCCGCCCGACAGCGACCGCGCCGCCGCGCGCGGGCCGCCGGCCTTGACCTTGAAGCGCTCGATGATGGCTTTCGCCTGCCGCTCGAGCGCGCCGGTGCGGATCCATCCGCCCCGGCCCACCGCATCGCCGCGCGTGAGCAGCAGGTTGTGCGCGAGTCCCAGCGTAGGCACCGCGCCGCGGCCCAGCCGTTCCTCGGGCACGAAGTGCAGGCCGAGCGCGCGGCGCGCGCGCGGGCGCAGCCGGCCGGCGGGCTGGTCGAACACCCGGACCATCGGCGCCTCGGCGCGCACGTCCTCGCCCGACAGCGTGTAGAGCAGCTCCCGCTGGCCGTTGCCGGAGACACCGGCGATGCCGACCACCTCACCCGCGCGGACCTCGAACGAAATGCCCTCGAGGTCCATGCCGAACTGGTCTTCGCGCGCCAGCGTCAGCCCGTCGACGCGCAGCGCCACCGCGCCCGCATGCACCGGCCGGTGCTGCAGCGGCGGCGGCTCGCTGCCGATCATCAACCGCGACAGCGACTGCGTGCTTTCGTTCTGCGGATTGCACACGCCCGTGACCTTGCCGCCGCGCAGCACGGTGCACGCGCTGCACAGCTCCTGGATCTCGTGCAGCTTGTGGCTGATGTAGAGAATGCTGCAGCCCTCGGACGACAGCTTCTTCAGCACGGCGAACAGCTTGATGACCGCCTGCGGCGTCAGCACCGAGGTCGGCTCGTCGAGGATCAGCAGCTTGGGGTTGGTGAGCAGCGCGCGGATGATTTCGACCCGCTGCATCTCGCCCACCGACAGCGTGTGCACCGGTCGCGCCGGGTCGATGTCGAGCCCGTATTCGCTCGCCTTGGCCGTGATGCTGCGCGCCACCTCGGCCAGTTGCAGCGACTTGTCGAGTCCCAGCCAGACGTTCTCGGCCACCGTGAGCGTATCGAACAGGCTGAAGTGCTGGAACACCATGCTGATGCCCAGCGCCCTCGCCTGCTGCGGGTTGCGCAGGTTCACGGCCTGGCCGTCGAACATGACGGTGCCTTCGTCGGGCTTGACCGAGCCGTAGATGATCTTCATCAGGGTCGATTTGCCGGCACCGTTCTCGCCGAGCACGGCGTGGATCTCGCCGGGCTGCACGGCCAGGGAAATGTCGCTGTTGGCGACCACCGCGGGATATCGCTTGGTGATGTTCGCCAGTTGGAGTCTTGGGGTTGTCATGCCGGGTTTCGTGGATTTTTGTCTCGTCAACAGCAACAAAGCGGAAACAGCTATCAGTTTAATAACGTCCCCGCGACCATCGGCGCCCGACGGCGCTTTGCTCAGTTCAAGTCAGTGTCCGCCGATATAGGCGAACTTGAACATGAACACGGCGGCGATGACCCAGACCATTGCATGCACTTCCCGTGCCCGGCCGGTGCAGAGCTTCAGCACGGCGTATGTGATGAAGCCGAAGGCCAGGCCGTTGGCGATGGAATAGGTGAAGGGCATCGTGAGCGCGGTGACAGCGGCAGGGATCACCTCGGTCGTGTCTTCCCAGTCGAGCTCGACCAGGTCGCGCAGCATCAGGCAGCCCACGAAGAGCAGCGCCGGCGCGGTGGCGTAGGCCGGCACCGATCCCGCGAGCGGCGAGATCATCAGGCAGGCCAGGAACAGCAGCGCCACCACAACGGCCGTGAGGCCGGTGCGTCCGCCCGCTTGCACGCCGGCCGCGCTCTCCACATAGGCCGTGGTGCTCGAGGTGCCGAGCAGCGAGCCCGCGAAGATCGCACCGCTGTCGGCCAGCAGCGCCTTGTTCATACGCTCCATCTTGCCCGGCACCAGCAGGCCGGCGCGCTTGGCCACGCCCATCAGCGTGCCGGTGGCGTCGAACATCTCGACCAGGAAGAACACCAGCACCACGTTCAGGATGCCGCCCTTGAGCGCGCCCAGGATGTCGAGCTGCATGAAGGTCGGCGCGATGGACGGCGGCGCGTCGAACACGCCGTGGAACTTGTTGCCGCCGAAGAAGAACGACAGCACCGTCACCGTGACGATGCCGATCAGGATCGCGCCGCGCACCTTGAGCTTGTCGAGCGCCACGATGATGAGGAAGCCCAGCGTAGCCAGGATCACCGGCGCCGAGTGCAGGTCGCCCAGCGTGACGAAGGTGGCGGGCGAAGCCGCGACGACGCCCGCGCTCTTCAATGCGATGAGCGCCAGGAACATGCCGATGCCCACCGTGATCGCCGTTCGCAGCGACTGCGGTATGCCCTGTATGAACAGCTCCCGCAGCCCCGTGACCGTGACGATCAGGAACAGGCAACCCGAGATGAACACCGCGCCCAGCGCGACCTGCCACGTGTAGCCCATGCCGAGCACCACCACATAGGCGAAGTAGGCGTTCAGCCCCATGCCCGGCGCCATGGCGATCGGGTAGTTGGCGTACAGGCCCATGATCAGCGTGCCCAGCGCCGCAATGAGGCAGGTGGCCACGAAGACCGAGCCCTTCGGCATGCCCGCGTCGCCCAGGATCGAGGGGTTCACGAAGATGATGTAGGCCATCGTCAGGAAGGTGGTGAGCCCCGCGATGACTTCGGTGCGCACCGTGGTGTTGTGCGCGCTGAGCTTGAACACGCGTTCAAGCAGGCCAGGGCCGCTTGCGCCGCTCACGGCCGCACGCGCACGGGCGGACTCGACATGCCCCGGCGCGCGGGGATCGGCGCCCTGCGGCGCCTGTTCGAACGTACTCATTTCGCTTGTCTCCAGCTGTTGTAGTGGCGGTTGCTTCATCGTTGCCCCCGCTCACGACGCCGGCGCGAACGGGGATCTCTCAGGGATCGAAGGTTTCAGGCGCTGCGGGCAGGCGCGCCGCGGCGCCCGGTATCGCGGAAACCGTTGGACGCAGCGACGCCGCCACGTCCTTGATGCATTCGCGCAGCCAGCGCGCCGAGCTCGACGAATGGGTGCGTTCGTGCCAGAGCTGGTAGTACATGAGGCGCGGCAGCGCCACGGGGCAATCGAGAATCTTCAGCGGCAGCCGCGACGCGAAGCGCTCGCAGTACTGGCGCCCGGTGGTCAGCACCAGCAGGCTCGAGGCCACCATGTCCGGAATGAGGCTGAAGTGCGCGCAGCGCGCCGTGATGTTGCGCTGCCGCCCCAGCTCGTCGAGCATCTGGTCGATGATGCCGCGCCCACCCGGGTGCATGGGCGTGGGCGCGATGTGCTCGGCCGCGAGCCAGGTCTCCAGGTCCCAGCCGCGGCGCACCGCCGGATGGTCCTTGTTGACCAGAGACACCACCTCGTCGCCGAACAGCCGCGCCATGTGCAGGTCTTCCGGCGGCTTGAGCCAGTTGCCGATCACGAGGTCGACCTGGCCGAGCGCGAGGTGGCCGTGGTAGTCCGAGTCGGGAGTGAGCGCGTGGATCTCGATCTGGCACAGCGGCGCCTCGCGCTTCACGTGCGCCACCAGCATCGGCAGGAACAGCGGGTCCATGTAGTCGCTGGCCGCGATGCGGAAGGTGGTGGCCGCCGACTGCGGCTCGAAGCCGCGCGCGTCGGAGAACAGCATCTCGGCCGCACGCAGGATGCTGGCGGCGGGCTCGATCATGCGCAGCCCCGCATCGGTCGGCACCATGCCCGAACCCGAGCGCACCAGCAGCGGGTCGCCCGACAGCTCGCGCAGGCGCTTCAGCGCGGCCGAAACGGCCGGCTGGTACATGCCCAGCCGGATGGCGGCGCGCGAGACGCTGCGATCGGTCAACACGGTGTGAAGCACCCGGATCAGATGGAGATCGATCTTGTCGAAAAGCGCCTGGTCACGCATGTGGCGTCCCCCCAGTCTTCGCGCACTTCGTGTCGCTTCGCCAACCCCCTGCCGGGGACAACACCAGCGGCCCGGCGAAGCCGGTTCCGCGGTGTTTCGCGAATGGGATCAGGAGGTAGGGCATTGGGAGAACTTTGGACATGCGCCAAAGTCTACGAGTGACTATGCGGACTGGACAGCGGTAATGGCACGAAGGATCGACTCGCTCGTGGCCGGCGCCTTCAGCGGCGGATCGATGCGGTGGCCGCCCGCGGCAGACACCGCGTCGCGGATCGCGAAGAACACCGAGAACGGCAGCAGCAGCGGCGGCTCGCCCACGGCCTTGCTGCGGTGAATGGAATCCTCGAAATTCTGGCCTTCGAACAGGCGCACGTTGAACACCGGCGGGCAGTCGTTGGCCGTCGGAATCTTGTAGGTGCTGGGCGCGTGCGTGGTGAGCATGCCGCTTTGCGGGTGCCACACCAGCTCCTCGGTGGTGAGCCAGCCCATGCCCTGGATGAAGGCGCCCTCGACCTGGCCGATGTCCACCGCCGGGTTCAGCGACTTGCCCGCGTCGTGCAGGATGTCGGCGCGCAACAACTTCCACTCGCCCGTGAGCGTGTCGACGATCACCTCGCTCACGGCCGCGCCGTAGGCGTAGTAGTAGAACGGGCGGCCCTGCATCCTGTCCTTGTCCCAGCTCAGGCCGGGCGTGGCGTAGAAGCCGTCGGACCACAGCTGCTTGCGGTCGAGGTACGCCTCGCCCACCACGGTGCTGAAGGCCAGCGAGCGGCCATTGACCTCGACCTTGTCGTTCGCGAAGCGCACCTCGCCGGCCTTGCCGCCATGGCGCTCGGCCGCGCATTCGGCGAGGCGCTCGCGGATCTGGCGGGCCGCGTCCTGCGCAGCCTTGCCGTTCAGGTCGGCGCCGGTCGATGCTGCCGTGGCCGAGGTGTTCGCCACCTTGGTGGTGTCGGTGGCGGTGACGCGCACGCGCTCGAAGCTCACGCCCAGCTCGTGCGCCACCACCTGCGCCACCTTGGTGTTCAGGCCCTGCCCCATCTCGGTGCCGCCATGGTTCACGAGGATCGAGCCGTCGGTGTACACGTGCACCAGCGCGCCGGCCTGGTTGAAGTGCTTCACGTTGAACGAGATGCCGAACTTCAGCGGCGCCAGCGCGAGGCCGCGCTTGAGCACCACGCTCGTCTTGTTGAAGGCCGCGATATCTTCGCGCCGCGCGCGGTAGTCGCTGCTGGCTTCCAGTTCGGCCACGAGTTCATGGACGATGTTGTCGGTCACGGTCTGGCGGTACGGCGTGACGTTGTTGTCGGTCTTGCCGTAGAAGTTGACGCGCCGCACATCGAGCGGGTCGCGCTTCAGTTCGCGCGCCACCGAGTCCATGATGTTCTCGATGGCGATGGCGCCCTGCGGACCGCCGAAGCCGCGGAACGCCGTGTTGCTCTGCGTGTTGGTCTTGCCCGAGAAGCCGTGCATGGCCACGTTGGGCAGCCAGTAGGCGTTGTCGAAGTGGCACAGCGCGCGCGTCATCACCGGACCCGACAGGTCGGCCGAGTGGCCGGCGCGCGAGACCATGGTGATCTCGGCGCCGAGGATGCGGCCCTCGTCGTCGTAGCCCACCTCGTACTCGTACCAGAAGCAGTGGCGCCGGCCGGTGATCATGAAGTCGTCGTCGCGATCGAGCCGCAGCTTGACCGGGCGCTGCAACTGGCGCGCCGCGATGGCCGCCACGCAGGCGAACAGCGCCGATTGCGACTCCTTGCCGCCGAAGCCGCCGCCCATGCGCCGGCATTCGACATGCACCTCGTTCGACTGCAGGTGCAGCGCATGCGCCACGAGGTGCTGCATCTCGCTCGGGTGCTGCGTCGAGCAGTGGATGTGCAGCGCGCCGCCTTCCTTCGGAATCGCGTAGCTGATCTGGCCTTCGAGGTAGAACTGTTCCTGCCCGCCCACGTCGAGCGTCGCCTTGTGGCGGTGTGGCGCCTTGGCGACGGCGGCGCGCACGGCAGCCTCGTCACCCTCGTTGGCGCTGCCTCCGCTGCGCACGATGTGCATTGGCGGCACCACATACTGGCCGCGCTCGTGCGCTGCCTGCGGCGTGAGCACGGGCGGCTGCGCCTCGATGGTCAGCGCGCCCTTGGCTTTCGCAGCGGCGCGGCGCGCGGCATCGCGCGTCTCGGCGATCACGGCGAACACGGGTTGTCCGAGGTAGCGGATCTCTCCGCCGTGGTTCACGGGCAGCAGGATCGGGTCGTCGTGGACGATCGAGCCGCAGTCGTTGCTGCCGGGAATGTCGTCGGCCGTGAGCACCGCAACCACGCCGGGCATCGCACGGATCGCGTCGAGCGACAGCGCCGTGACGCGGCCGTTGGCGGCCGGTGACAGGCCCAGCGCGCAGTGCAGCGTGCCGGCGAGTTCGGGAATGTCGTCGATGTAGGTCGCTTCGCCGGCCACGTGCAGGTGGGCCGACTCGTGCGGCCGGCTGATGCCGACACGCGCGCCAAGATCGTGCGCGAGCGCTTCGGCACCGACGTCGATGCGCGCGGCGGTGTTGGCCAGGTAATCGGCAAAGGCCTCAGCGGGCTGCAGCAGGCGGGCGTCGATGGGCTTGTTCATGGTCAGACTCCTTCGACGGCGGCCTTGGTGGCATGGGGCATCACGCTCCATACGCTGGTTTCTTCCAGCGACAGGGCGTCTTCGGCGCGGGTCTCGAGCCAGAGCCGCTGGATCAGGTTCTGCGCCACCTGCAGCCGGTAGTCGGCCGAGGCGCGCATGTCCGACAGCGGCTTGAAGTCCTGTGCCAGCGCGAGCTTGGCGGTGGCAACGCTGGCCTGCGTCCATGGCTTGCCGACCAAGGCCGCCTCTGCATTCGCGGCGCGCTTGACGATGGCCGCCATGCCGCCGAAGGCCAGGCGCACGGCCTTGACCGTGTCGCTGCCGGCTTCGAGTTCGATGGCGAAGCCCGCGCACAGCGCCGAGATGTCGCAGTCGAAGCGCTTGCTGATCTTGTAGGCGCGCACCTGACGGCGCAGCGCAGCGTGCGGAACGGCCAGCCCCTGGACGAACTCGCCAGGCTGCAGCTGGTTCTTCATGTAGTCGAGATAGAACTCGGACAGCGGCATGCGGCGCACCGCATCGCCGCGGCGCAGCTCGATCTGTGCATCGAGCGACATCAGCACCGGCGGCGAATCGCCGATGGGCGAGCCGTTGGCGACGTTGCCGCCCATGGTGCCGGCATGGCGGATCGGCGGCGAGGCGAAGCGCAGCCACACGTCGGAAAGACTCGGCACGCGCTCGACCAGCGCGGCAAAGGCGGATTCGAGCGAGGCGCCGGCGCCGATGTAGAGCTCGTCCTTGCGGTCTTCGATGGCCTTCATTTCGGCCACGTCGCCCACGTAGATGATGTCGCCCAGGTCGCGGAACTGCTTGTTGACCCAGAGGCCGACGTCGGTCGAACCGGCCAGCAGCTGGGCGCGTGGCTTCTGCTCGCGCAGCGCGGCGAGCTGGGCCAGCGTCTTCGGCGCATAGAAGTGGTCGATGCGCGCGCCGAGCGGCGCGGCATAGTCGAGGCCGTCGTTCTGCAGCGCGGTGAGGGCCGCGACCACCGGTTTCGTGTCGAGGCGCACGGCCGGCAGGTCGAACATGCGCTGCCCGGCATCGAGGATCGGGCGGTAGCCGGTGCAGCGGCACAGGTTGCCCGAGAGTTCGTCGGCCAGCTGCTGGCGGGTGGGTTGCGTGCCTTCGGCCTGGTGGTGCTCGTAGGCGGACCAGAGCGACATCACGAAGCCGGGCGTGCAGAAGCCGCACTGGGAGCCGTGGCAGTCGACCAGGGCCTGCTGGACGGGGTGCAGCGTGTGCACGGTGTGCTGCTTCTTTTCAGCGGTCTTCGGGGTTTTGCATTGGCTCTTCAGGTCCTCGACCGTGAACAGCGCCTTGCCATGCAGCGTGGGAAGAAACTGGATGCAGGCGTTCACGGTCTGCAGGTTCAGCCCGTCGATGGTGCCTTCGGCGTCGGGGTCGGTGGCGAGTTCGCCGATGACGACGGTGCAGGCGCCGCAGTCACCCTCGTTGCAGCCTTCCTTGGTGCCGGTGCAGCGGGCGTCCTCGCGCAACCAGTCGAGCACGGAGCGGGTCGGGTGGACGCCGGTGACGTCGACGATCCTTCCGCGATGGAAGAAGCGGATCGGTTGAATCTGGCTGCTGGTGCTGCTGTCGATGCTCATGCTTTTGGGCTCGTGGGAGACCCGTCGTGGGTCAGTCATGGACGTTAGCGGCTTGTCCGGGGTCTTGCATACGGGGGCGCCCATAACGCGTATGTGGGGCTCGGTATGCCACGTACGGGGAAACCCTTGCGTGCATGCTGCAATTCCCGGGCCACGCGAAGGCCCCGTCGGCGGTCAGCTGTGCGCGATGGCCACCCACGCCGTGGCGACCAGCGTGGAACCGGCCGCCGCGAGCAGGCCGCCGACCAGCCATTTGAGCGTGCGCGGCTGCAGCCTGTTCGGCAGCCGGTGGTGCAGCCGCGTCGCGCCGTAGACGACCGGCATCGCGCAGCCGGCCAGCAGCGCCGCGCGCCACGAGAAGTGCCCCGTCGGCACCACGATGACGAGCCGCACCAGCGAGTTGAACGCGAACATCAGCAGCAGCGCGCGGCGCACCAGCTCGCGATCCAGCGGCTGGCGGTACATGTGGAAGACGATCGGCGGCCCCGAGCTCGAGAACAGCCCGCCCAGCACGCCCGACAACCCGCCGACGACGGCGAAGCTCGCGCGGCCGGACACCGCCGGCAGCGGCCTGGCCTGCAGCACCAGCAGCACCGCGCAGCCCAGGATCGACACGCCCAGCAGTCCGCGCAGCCAGTCGACCGCGTCGCCACTGAGCCAGTTCAGCAGCACGAGCCCGACAATCACGCCGACCGTGCTGCCATTGAGCGCCGGCTTCATGAGCTGCCAGGGCACCACGCCGGGCCGGGCGCGGAAGTACGTCCATGCGTTGATCAGGCTCAGCACCGTGGCGGCGTTGGCCGTGTCGCTCACGCTGGCCACGTGGAACACCGACACGAGCCCGAGCAGGATCAGGCTGAATGCAAAGCCCGTGAGGTTCTGCGCGTAGGTCGCGAGCGCGACGCAGGCCATGAAGACCAGCACCGGGCCGGCCCCCGAAAGAATCGCTTGCACGGGTCCGGTCTCAGCGCATCATGTCCCAGCCCATCATCAGGGCCGCGAATCCCATCAGGGCGGTGCCGCCCCAGCCGAGCCACCGGGTCCGGCGCCCGGAGGTGAACACGCCCATCACTTTCTCGCGCGTCACCAGGATCATCATGGCCGCCATGATCGGAACCGCTACCACCCCGTTGATGACCGCGCTCCAATAAAGCGCCTTCATGGGGTCGATGGGCGTGAAGTCGAGCGCCGTGCCGACCAGCGTGGCCACTGCGATGATTCCGTAGAACTCCTTGGCCTCGCGCCAGTGCCGCTCCAGCCCTTCTCCCCAGCCGAAAGCCTCGGCCACCGCATAAGCCGCGGAAGACGCGAGCACGGGCACGGCCAGCAGGCCGGTGGCGATGATGCCGCCGGCAAACAGCCAGAAGGCGAAATCGCCGGCCAGCGGGCGCAGCGCCTCGGCCGCCTGCGCCGCGGAGGTCACGTCGTGCACCCCGGCCGTGTACAGCACCGATGCGCCCACCACCATCACGAAGAAGGCGATGAGGTTGGAGAAGGTCATGCCCACCCAGGTGTCCAGGCGCACGCGCCGCAGGTCGTGCCGCACCTCCTCGTCCGTTCCGCGCCGCCCGCCCTTGAGCCGAAGCTCCTCGACTTCCTGCGACGCCTGCCAGAAGAACAGGTAGGGCGAGATCGTGGTGCCCAGGAGCGCCACGATCATCATCCAGTAGTCGCCGCTCCATTGCAGCCTGGGCACCACGAGGTCGTGCAGCACCCGCTCCCATTCCACCTGCACCGCGAACACCGCGGCAACGTAGGCGAACAGAGTGAGCGTCAGCCACTTGAGGATGTGGGCCAGCTTGCGGTAGGGCACGAACACCTGCAGCAGCACCGTCACCACGCCGAAGACCAGCGCGTGGAAATGCGCCCCGCCTCCCACCACCAGCTGCAGAGCCTCCCCCATCGCCGCAATGTCGGCCGCGATGTTGATGGTGTTCGCCACCACCAGCAGGAAGACCAGCACGACCAGGAAGCTGCGCGGCATGTGCTCGCGCAGGTTGGCCGCCACGCCCTTGCCGGTCACGCGCCCGATGCGCGCCGACACCAGCTGGATCGCCACCATGAACGGCAGCGACAGGAACACCGTCCACAGCAGCCCGGTGCCGAACTGCGCGCCGGCCTGGGTGTAGGTCGCGATACCCGACGGATCGTCGTCGGCCGCGCCGGTGACGACGCCCGGGCCGACGTGGCGCAGGAAGGAGGGAATGCGTTTCTTCATGTTCGCCCGATGGTGGCATGCCGAGCCTGACCAGTACATGAACCGCGCGCGGGCTCATGGCTTCTCATGACGCCTTCTCCGAGAACAGCGCCGTAATGACCTGCCGCAGCCAGCGGTTGCCCGGGTCGGCCTCGAAGCGCTTGCTCCAGTGCAGCGACACCGTGAAGTCGCGCAGCGGAAACGGCGGCTCGACGATGGCATGGCCGCCCTCCCCGGCAAAGCCGCGCGCGATGTTGCGCGGCATCACCACCGCCAGGTCGGTCGCGCGCACGATGGCCGGCAGCACCATGAAGTGCTCGGTCGTCAGCCTCACCCGGTCCTCGAGGTTCAGCAGCTGCAGGATGCGCAGGGTGTCGGCGTGCGTGCGCACGGCCACGTAGTCGAGCTCCTGCAGCGCATCGAGCAATGCCTGGCCGCTGCGTCGGCGCTTCAGGAAGGGATGGTCCTTGCGCAGCAGCACGATGTAGCGGTCCTTCAGCAGCTGGGCGCGCTGCGTGTCCTTCACGCGGGGCAAAAAACCGAAAGCGAAGTCGACCTTGCCGCTGTCCAGCGCGGTGGTGATCTCGCCCGCCGCCAGCGGCATGGTCTCGACCCGCAGGCCCGGTGCCAGCTCGCGCAGCCGCGCCATCAACGGCGGCAGGAAGCGCCCCTCGCCGATGTCGCTCATGTGGATGCGGAACAGCTTGCGCGAGGCCGCCGGATCGAAGCGCTCGGGCTCGCTCAGCGCCTGCTGCAGCGTGGCCAGCGCCGACTGCACTGACACCGCCAGCCGCTCGGCGCGCGGCGTCGGCGCCACGCCGCCAGGGGTGCGCGTGAAGAGTGCGTCGCCCAGCAGCAGACGCAGCCGGGTCAGGCCATGGCTGGCGGCCGGCTGCGTCAGGCCCAGGGCCTCTGCCGCGCGGCTCACGTTGCGGGTCCGGTAGACCGCATCGAAGAGCCGCAGCAGGTTGAGGTCCACCTCGTCGATATGCACCGAGTTCATATTGGATAGCTGGATTATTTTATTGAAGTATGGCGCCGCACCCACCACACTGCCGCGTTCCCCCCTCAAGACCAGAACACGGCGAGACACGATGGAAGTTTCATTCAGCAAGGAAGTGGAGATGCTGCGCCTCGGCGCAGGCGACACCTTCCACGGCGAGGGCATCCTCGCGATCACCAAGGGCCTGCTGCAGTCGGGCGTGGCCTACGTCGGCGGTTACCAGGGGGCGCCGGTGTCGCACCTGCTCGACGTCATGGTCCAGGGCAAGGCCTACATGGACGAGCTGGGCGTGCACGTGGAAGCCTGCTCGAACGAGGCCTCGGCCGCGGCCATGCTCGGCGCCTCCATCCACTACCCGCTGCGCGGCGCGGTCACCTGGAAATCGATAGTCGGCACCAACGTGGCGGCCGATGCGCTCTCCAACCTCTCTTCGCCGGGCGTCACGGGCGGCGTACTGGTCGTGGTGGGCGAGGACTACGGCGAAGGCGCCAGCGTGATCCAGGAACGCACGCATGCCTATGCGCTCAAGTCGAGCATGTGCCTGCTCGATCCGCGGCCCGACCTCGGCGTGATGGTGCGCATGGTGGAGGAAGGCTTCCGCCTGTCCGAAAGCTCGAACATGCCCTGCCTGATGGAGCTGCGCATCCGCACCTGCCACGTGCGCGGCAGCTTCGAGTGCAAGGACAACATCGCGCCCGCCGTCTCGACCCGCGCGCTGATGACCGAGCCCGCGGGCTTCGACTACATGCGGCTCGCACACCCGCCCGTCACCTTCCGCCACGAGAAGCTCAAGGGCGACGAACGCATGCCGGCGGCGCGCCGCTACATCGTCGAGCACGGCCTCAACGAGCTGATGCCCGGCGGGCGCCACGCGGACCTCGGCATCGTGGTACAGGGCGGGCTTTACAACGCGCTGATCCGCAGCCTGCAGCAGCAGGGGCTGGCCGACGCCTTCGGCGAGACGGACATCCCGATCCTCGTGCTCAACGTGACCTATCCGCTGGTGCCGGAGCAGGTTGCCGACTTCTGCGTGGGCAAGCGCGCGGTGCTGGTGGTGGAGGAAGGCCAGCCCGAATACATCGAGCAGGACATCGCCACGCTGCTGCGCCGGCGCGACATCCAGACGCCGCTGCACGGCAAGGACATGCTGCCTTCGGCGGGCGAGTACGGCGTCGAAGTGCTGTCGGGCGGTATCGGCAAATTCGCCGCGCAGTACATCGCGGCGAGCGAGGCCCTGTCTTCCGCGCAGGCCTGGCTGGCAGGCAATCGCGAACGCCGCGAAGCGGTGGCGCGGCAGCTGGCCACACCGCTGCCCAACCGGCCACCGAGCTTCTGCATCGGCTGCCCCGAGCGGCCCGTGTTCTCGGCGCTCAAGCTCGCGCAGCAGGAGACCGGCCCGGTGCACATTGCAGCCGACATCGGCTGCCACGCCTTCGGCACCTTCGAGCCCTTCTCGATGGGCCACTCGATCCTCGGCTACGGCATGAGCCTCGCGAGCCGCGCGGGCGTGGCGCCGATGATGAACCGCCGCACCTTGTCGATCATGGGCGACGGCGGCTTCTGGCACAACGGCCTGCTCACCGGCGTGCAGAGCGCGCTGTTCAACGGCGACGACGCCGTACTGCTGATCTTCAAGAACGGCTACACCTCGGCCACCGGCACGCAGGACATCATCTCCACGCCCGACGACGAGATCAAGGAGCGCGCCGTCGACAAGCAGCAGAGCCTGGTCGACAAGAACCAGACCATCGAGGACACGCTCAAGGGCCTGGGCGTGAAATGGATGCGCACCGTCACCACCTACGACGTGGAGCGCATGCGCAAGACGCTCACCGAGGCGCTCACCAGCGACTTCAACGGCCTGAAGGTGGTAATCGCCGAGGGCGAATGCCAGCTCGAGCGCCAGCGCCGCATCAAGCCATGGCTCGCCGGCCTGCTTCAACGCGGCGAGCGCGTGGTGCGCGTGAAGTACGGCGTCGACGAGGACGTGTGCAACGGCGACCATGCCTGCATCCGCCTGTCGGGCTGCCCGACGCTCACGCTCAAGGACAACCCCGATCCGCTCAAGGTCGACCCCGTGGCCACCGTGATCGACGGCTGCGTGGGCTGCGGGCTGTGCGGCGCCAACGCGCACGCGGCCACGCTGTGCCCGAGCTTCTACCGGGCCGAGGTGGTGCAGAACCCGAAGTGGCATGAACGCCTGCTGCACGGGTTGCGCGGCGCGGTCGTTCGTGCGCTTCAACCGGCATGAGGAGCGAAGGCATGGAAAACAACCGCCCCCTCACCCTGCTCGTCTGCGCCCTCGGCGGCGAAGGCGGCGGCGTGCTCACCGAATGGCTGGTCGACATCGCGCGCCACGCCGGCTACGCCGCGCAGAGCACGTCGATTCCCGGCGTGGCGCAGCGCACGGGCGCCACCACCTACTACATCGAGGTGTTCCCCGTGCCGCTCGCGCAACTCGGCGGCAGGCGCCCGGTGTTCAGCCTGAGCCCGGTGCCGGGCACGCTCGATGCGATCGTGTCGTCGGAGCTGCTCGAGACCGCGCGCCAGATCGGCAACGGCATGAGCGCGCCGCTGCGCACGCTGGTCATCAGTTCGTCGGCGCGCATCCTCACGACGGCCGAACGCATGGAGCCCGGCGACGGCCGCGCCGATGCGCAGCGCCTCGTCGACGTGGTGAGGGCCTTCAGCCGCGAGCACCATGTGTTCGACATGAATGCCATCGCGCGCGATAGCGGCACGGTGGTCAGCGCGGTGATGCTCGGCGCCATCGCGGGCAGCGGGTTGTTCCCGTTCCCGCGTGACGCCTATGAACACGTGGTGCGTGGCGGCGATACCAGCGCCCCCGGCAAGCTCGGCAAGATGGCGGCCGCCAGCCTGCGCGGCTTTGTGGCGGCTTTCGACGCGGTGAGTGCGCCGCGCGTGCAGGCCGCGTTCGTCAGCAGCGTGCTCGCCGGCGACACCAACGACGCGCCTCCGCCGGCCAGCGCCCTGCCCGCCGACCTCGCACGGCGCTTCCCGCCCGCCGTGCACGACATGCTCACGCTCGGCCATGCCCGCGTGCTCGACTACCAGGACGCCGCCTACGCCGCGCTCTATGCCGAGCGGCTGGTCCGCGTGCTCGACGCCGAGCGCGCAGCCGATCCGGCCGGCACGCAGGGTTTCGCCATCACCCGGGAGATGGCGCGCTGGCTCGCGCTGTGGATGGCCTTCGACGACATCGTGCGCGTGGCCGCGCTCAAGGGCCGCGCGGGCCGCGCACAGCGGGTGCGGCAAGAGGTGCGGGCCGGCGACGACGACATCGTGAAGGTCTACGACCACTTCAAGCCCGGCGCCGCGGAGTTCGCGGCGCTGCTGCCTCCTTCGCTGTCACGCCGCGTGACGGCCTGGGACCGGGGCCGGCAGGCGCGCGGCCTCGCGCCCTGGGCGCTGCCGCTGAAGGTGGGCAGCCATTCGGTGTTCGGCATGGCCTCGCTGCGGGTGCTGGCTTCGCTGCGCTGGCTGCGCCGCCGCGGCAGCCGCTTTGCCGAGGAGCAGGCATTGATCGAACGCTGGCTCGCCGCCGTGGAGGCGGGCACGCGCGAAGCGTGGGCCCTGGGCCACGAGCTGGCGCTGTGCGGGCGGCTCATCAAGGGTTACGGCAGCACCAACGAACGCGGCAAGGAGAACCTGCTGCACATGACGGACCACCTCGCCGCGCAGCCCGGCGTGGCTCCGGCCGAGCGCGCGCGGGCCGTCGCCGCCGCGCGCACGGCCGCACTGGCCGACGACGCAGGCAAGGCACTCGATGCGGCGCTGGTGGAACACGGCGCGCCCGCCCGCCCCGTCAAGGCGCAGCCCATCCGCTGGATGAAGCGCAAGCCCGCCGGCAGCGCCTGAGACAGAAAGGGAGGCACCCGCAATGGCACTGCTGCTCAATGTCGAAGACTATCGGCGCCGCGCCCGGCGCGTTCTGCCGCGCCTGGTGTTCGACTATGTCGACGGCGGCGCGGAAGACGAACGCTGCCTTCGGCGCAACCGCGATGCGCTGGAAGCATTGCCGCTGATCCCGGAGTGTCTGCGCGACACCAGCATGTTGGACATCGGCATCGAACTGTTCGGCAGCCGCTGGCGCGCCCCCTTCGCGGTCGCACCCATCGGGCTGGCCGGCATCGTGCGCCCGAATGCCGATGCGTTGCTGGCCCGCGCCGCGCAGGCCGCGCGCGTGCCCTTCATCCTCTCGACCGCATCGAACATTCGCATCGAAGACGTTCGTACCGCCGCCCCCGATGCCACGCTGTGGATGCAGCTCTACGTGATGGGCGAGCGGGCCATCGCCGAGCGCATCGTGCACCGTGCGCGCGCCGCCGGCTTCGAGGCATTGGTGCTCACGGTGGACGTGCCCGTCGGCGGCCTGCGCGAACGCGACCTGCGCCACGGCTTCCGCGTGCCGATGCGGCTCACGCCCGGCACGCTGCTCGACATGGCGCGGCGCCCCGCATGGCTGCTGCGGCTCGCGCGCAGTGGCATGCCGCGGTTCGCCAACCTGCTGCCCGACCACGACGGCGCCCCCATCTCCCCGCAAGCCCAGGCCGCGCTGCTCTCGCGCACCATGGACCGCACGCTGACCTGGGAAAGCCTGGCGTGGCTGCGCCGGCTCTGGGACGGCCCGCTGCTCGTCAAGGGCCTGCTGGGCGCGGAAGACGCCCGGCGTGCCGTGCAGCACGGCGCGGACGGCATCGTGGTCTCGAACCACGGCGGACGCCAGCTCGACGCGGCACCGGCCAGCATCGCAGCGTTGCCCGCCATTGCCGATGCGGTCGGCGGCCGCATTCCCGTGTTCATGGATGGCGGCATCCGGCGCGGCAGCGACATCGTGAAGGCGCTCGCACTGGGCGCTCGCGCGGTCCTCATTGGCCGCGCGCCGCTCTATGGACTGGCCTGCGACGGCGAGCAGGGCGCGCTGTCGGTGCTGCAGTTGCTGGCGCAGGAGACCGAACGCACGATGACGCTGCTCGGCGCGGCGCATGCACGCGAGCTCGGGCCGCGCCACGTCGACCAGCCCGCACCGCGTTCGCCCGACGCACAGAACGGCTTCGCGCAACGGCCTCCGGAAGGCACGCGCGGGAAACCCTCCATTTACCCCGCACGCGCGCCTGCCTAGGCTCACCCCAGCTCGACGATTCACGCCACCCATAACGAAGGAGACCATGAAAGCCACTCACCATCCCCGCCGCCGCGGCACGCCTGCGCAACGCCTCCCGCGCATCCAGCCCCTCGCCCTGCTCGCAGCCTGCGCCGCGCTCGTCGCGGGCACGCCCGCCGTGCAGGCGCAAGACAAGCCGGTGCAGCTCAAGCTGTCGAGCTGGGTGCCCGCACAACACCCGCTCAACCCCGCGCTGCAGGCCTGGGCCGACGACATCAAGAAGGAATCGGGCGGCACCATCACCGCGATCCTGTTTCCGTCGGAACAGCTCGGCAAGGCCTTCGACCACTACGACATGGCGCGCGATGGCATCGCCGACTTCTCGTACGTGAACCCCGGCTACCAGCCCGGCCGCTTCCCGGTGATGGCGGGTGCATCGCTGCCCTTCCTCTTCGCCAACGGCAAGGAAGGCTCGGCCGCCATCGACGCCTGGTACCGCAACTACGCGGCCAAGGAGATGAAGGACGTCAAGTACTGCTTCGCGTTCGTGCACGACCCCGGCACCTTCCATTCGCGCAAGAAGATCACCGTGCCCACCGACATCAAGGGCATGAAGGTGCGTCCGGCCACCAGCACCGTGGGCCAGCTCATCACCTCGCTGGGCGGCACCAACGTGCAGGCCTCCGCGCCCGAGTCGCGCGACATGCTGGAGCGCGGCGTGGCCGACGCCATCACCTTCCCGTGGGGCTCCATCGGCCTGTTCGGCATCGACAAGGTGGTGAAGTACCACATGGACGTGCCGCTCTACGTCACGCCCTTCGTGTGGGTGATGAACAAGGGCAAGTACGACGCCATGTCCACCGCACAGAAGAAGGTGATCGACGGCCATTGCACCAGCGAATGGGCACAGAAGGTGGCCGGTTCGTGGGCGGACTTCGAGTTCGCGGGGCACGCCAAGATGGCCGCGCTGCCGGGCCACGAGATCTACAAGCTCACGCCGGAGCAGCTCGATGCATGGCGCAAGGCGGCGGCGCCGTCGGAAGCGCAATGGGCCGAGAGCGTGAAAAAAGTGGGCGAAGACCCGAAGGCGGTGATGGATGCGCTGAAAGCCAGCCTCGCCAAGAACAAGTCGGCGCTCTGAACGATGGCTGCCCGGTCCGTCCGCTACATGGACCGCGCGATCAACACGATCGAATGGCTCGCCGCCATCTTCGTTGGGATCGTCGCGCTCAACATCTTCGTGGCCGTGGTGCTGCGCAAGTTCTTCGACACCTCGATTCCCGATGCGTACGACTTCGGCCGCATGCTGCTGGGCATCCTGATCTTCTGGGGCATCGCGGCCACCAGCTACCGGGGCGGCCACATCACCGTCGACCTGGTGTGGACGGCGGCGAGCCCGCGCATGAAGCGCGTGATCGACGTGTTCGCCACGCTGGTTCTGCTGTTCGTGGTAGCGGTGCAGACCATCATGCTGTTCGACAAGGTGCGCGGCACCTACGTCGACAACGTGCAGACCTACGACCTCAACATCCCGACCTGGCCCTTCTACGCCGTGGCCTGGACGGGCGACGTGTGCGCGGTGCTGCTGATCGCCATCCGCACCTACCGGCTGATCTTCCATCCGGAGCAGCTCGAAGAAGTCCACGCTGAACAGAAGGCCGACGAATGAGTCCCGATGCAGTTGCAGTCCTGGGCTTCGTCGCCCTCTTTGTCCTGATGCTGTTGCGCGTGCCGGTCGGCATGGCGATGGGGCTGGTGGGCGTCACCGGCTACAGCTACCTCGTCGGCCCCGGCCCCGCGCTGAAGCTGGTCGGCCAGACCTCCATGCGCACCGTGACCGACTACACCTTCGGCGTGATCCCGATGTTCATGCTGATGGGCGCGCTGGTGTCGGTCTCGGGCGTGAGCCGCGAGCTCTTCAAGGCCGCCAACTCGATGATCGGCCACCTGCGCGGCGGGCTCGGCGTGGCCACCGTGGTGGCGTGCGGCGGCTTCGCGGCGATCTGCGGATCGTCGGTGGCCACGGCCGCGACCTTCTCGGCGGTGGCGTACCCGGAGATGCGGCGCTTCAACTACCCGCAGTCGTTCTCCACCGGCGTGATTGCCGCGGGCGGCACACTGGGCGCGATATTGCCGCCATCGACGGTGCTGGCGGTGTACGCCATCCTCACGCAGCAGGACATCGGCAAGCTCTTCATGGCGGGCATCGTGCCCGGCGTTCTCGCGATGGCGATGTACGTGATGACCATTGCCATCATCGTCAAGCTGCGGCCCGACTGGCTCCCTGGCGGCGAGGTCAAGCCGTGGTCGGAGCGCTTCAAGGACCTGAAGAACGTGTGGGCGCCGCTGGTGCTGTTCGTGTTCGTGATCGGTGGCCTGTATGGCGGCTTCTTCACGCCGACCGAAGCGGGCGGAGTGGGCGCGAGCGGCGCATTCATCCTCGGGCTGGTGCGGCGCAAGCTCGACGGCCCGAAGATCCGCGAGGCCCTGCTCTCGGCCACGCGCACGGCGGCGGCGGTGTTTACCGTGCTGATCGGCGCGCTGCTGTTCGGCTACTTCCTCACCATCACGCAAAGCCCGCAGAAGCTCACCGAGTTCCTCACCGGCCTGGGCATCGGCCGCTACGGCGTGCTGGCGCTCATCATGCTGATGTACCTGGTGCTCGGCTGCCTGATGGACGCGATGGCCATGATCATCCTGACCGTGCCCATCATCTATCCGGTGATCGTGCACCTGGGCTTCGACCCGATCTGGTTCGGCGTGATCATCGTGATGACGGTGGAGCTGGGGCTGATCCATCCGCCGGTGGGCATGAACGTGTTCGTCATCAAGAGCGTGGTGAAGGACGTGAGCTTCACCACCATCTTCAAGGGCGTGCTGCCGTTCATCGTGACCGACATCGTGCGGCTGGTGATCCTGATCGCGTTCCCCATCATCGCCCTGTGGCTGCCGACGAGAATGGGCTGATGAGCAACAGCGACAAAGAAATCGTCTACACCGTGCGCATCGAATTCGGCGACTGCGACCCGGCTGGCATCGTCTGGTTTCCCAACTTCTTCCGCTGGATCGATGCGGCCTCGCGGCATTTCTTTGCCGAATGCGGCGTGCCGCGCTGGGAAGAAGCGACGGGCACGCTCGGCGTGATCGGCACGCCGCTGGTCGACACGCACACGCGCTTCGTGAAGGCGGCGACCTACGGCGACACGCTGCGCATCGCAGTGCGCATCACCGAGTGGCGCGAGAAGAGCTTCGTGCAGACGTACCGGGCGACGCGCGGGGACGACCTGATCCTCGAATGCGAAGAGGTGCGGATCTTCGCTGCGAAGCGCGAAGGCGGCGGCATCCGCGCGGTGCAGATTCCGCCGTCGATTCGCGCGCTCTGCGAATAGGCCGCGTCGCGAGAAGACCTTGCACCACATCGTGGAACGCCGTCCCAAGGGTTGACTCTGCGCATGCCGCAGTGCAACAATCGGGAATCTTCATTTCGGAGCCCCGTGCGTGGACAGTGCCAGTTGGATCAGTGACAAGACGCGTGCCTCGGCAGGCGTGACACACCCGGCTCTCTAGCGCAGGCTCCCCCCGCGCTGCGTGCCGGTGTGCACACAGCGTGACTCTCTTGCCTTGCGGCAAGCGGCTCCTCCTCCCGATTCCCGTCGTTCTCGTTACTGACTTTTTCAGTCAGCTTGCGTGCGTCCGTGCGCGAGGCCCTTCAACGCGAAGGAGCCTTGTCATGCGTCACTTTCATCTTCGTCGTCAGCCGCACGAACAGCGCGTTCGCTCGTCGGAGCAGGAGCCTGCGCGCACCGTCGATGCTGCCGCAGCGCCGGCCGTCGATGCGGCGCTGGACCAGGCCGCCGCGTTGTGGACCACGCGCCGCATCCGCAGCTTTCTCGTGCTCCAGCCGACCTGCACGCGCCGCCGCTGAGCCGCTCCACGCGCCCGTCCTTCCTCGACCTGCCAGCAACACAGGAGCACTCCATGGACCCAGCCTCTCGTTGGCGCCGTAGCGCGCCCCCTTCGCTTCGATCGATTGCAGCAATAACAACGCGGCCCGCTGCCGCGCTTCGCAAAGGGTTGCCCCTGGCTCGTTGAGGCCGGTGGTTCTCCCCGGGGCGGGCGGCGGCCGCCCCGAAGGAGAACCCCATGAAAAACGTCCTGAAGTCTTTCTTCGAAAGCTTCCTGCGCAGCCGCCACATGCTGCATCACTTCGAGCGCTGGCAGACGCTGCTGGGCTCGAAGCCCGCCGGCACCGGCTCCGCCAGCATGCCGCCCGACATCGCCAGGGCGCTGAGCGCCGCTTCGCGTACCGATGCGGGCGACATGCTCGCCAGGCTCGACAGCTCGCCTCGCGGCCTCAGCGAAGGCCATGCGCAAGTGCTGCGCAAGCGCCTCGGCAGCAACGAGGTGCGCCACGAGCAGCCGCTGCCCTGGTGGCAGCACCTGTGGCAGTGCTATCGCAATCCGTTCAACCTTCTGCTGACGGTGCTGGCGCTGGTCTCGTACGTCACCGAGGACATGAAGGCCACGCTGGTGATCGGCAGCATGGTCGTGCTGTCGACGGTGCTGCGCTTCCTGCAGGAGTCGCGCTCCAACAAGGCGGCCGACCGGCTCAAGGCGATGGTGAGCAACACCTCGACCGTGCTGCGACCCGCGCCGGGCTACAAGGCGGGCGTGGCCGGCAACGAGGGCTTCGACGCCACGCACGCCGGCACGGTGCGCGTCGAGGTGCCGATGCGCGACCTGGTGCCGGGCGAAGTCATCGCGCTGTCGGCCGGCGACATGATCCCGGCCGACTGCCGCCTGCTCACGGCCAAGGACCTGTTCATCAGCCAGTCGGCGCTGACGGGCGAAGCCATGCCGGTCGAGAAATTCGTGGTCTACCGCGGCGCGCACGACGCGGGCGTGCTCGAGCGCGAGAACCTGCTCTTCATGGGCACCAACGTGATCAGCGGCACGGCCACCGCGCTGATCGTGCACACCGGCGACCGCACCTTCTTCGGTGCCCTCGCCCAGCGCGTGACGGCCACCGACCGCGGAACCAGCGCGTTCCAGGCGGGCATCAACCGCGTGAGCTGGGTGCTGATCCGCTTCATGCTGGTGATGGCGCCGCTGGTGCTGGTGATCAACGGCGTGGCCAAGGGCGACTGGTGGGAGGCGGCGCTGTTCGCGCTGTCGATCGCGGTCGGCCTCACGCCCGAGATGCTGCCGATGATCGTGACCGCCACGCTCGCCAAGGGCGCGGTGGTGATGTCGCGGCAGAAGGTGATCGTGAAGCGGCTCGAAGCGATCCACAACTTCGGCGCAATGGACGTGCTGTGCACCGACAAGACCGGCACGCTGACGCAGGACCGCATCGTGCTCGAGCGCCACACCAACGCCTGGGGCGAGCAGTCGGACCACGTGCTGCAGCTGGCCTACCTGAACAGCTTTCACCAGACGGGGCTGAAGAACCTGCTCGACAAGGCCGTGCTGGGCCATGCCGAGATGCAGCTCGAGACGCGCCTGCAGACAGCCTGGCGCAAGATCGACGAAGTGCCCTTCGACTTCTCGCGCCGCCGCATGTCGGTGGTGGTGGCCAATGGCGGCAGCGAGCACCTGCTGATCTGCAAGGGTGCGCTGGAAGAGATCCTGTCGGTGTGCACCTCTGTCGAGCGCGGCGCCGAGGTGCTGGCGCTCGATGCCGAGGTGTTGGCGCGCATCCATCGCGTGGCGTCGGAGCTCAATGCCCAGGGCCTGCGCGTGGTGGCCGTGGCCAGCCGTGCGCTGGCGGCCGGGGCGCAGAAGCCGGCCTATGGCGTGGCCGACGAATCGGGACTCACGCTGCTGGGCTACGTGGCCTTTCTCGATCCGCCGAAGGAATCGACCGCACCGGCGCTGCGCGCGCTGGCCGAGCATGGCGTGTCGGTGAAGGTGCTGACGGGCGACAACGAACTGGTCACGCGCAAGGTCTGCGCCGACGTGGGGCTGGAGGTCGGCCGCATGGTGCTCGGCCGCGAGATCGAGGAGCTGGACGACGCCGAGCTGCGCACGCTGGTGGAACAGCACCAGGTGTTCGCCAAGCTCACGCCCGCGCACAAGGAGCGCATCGTGCATGCGCTGCATGCCAACGGACACGTGGTGGGCTTCATGGGCGACGGCATCAACGACGCGCCCGCGCTGCGCGCCGCGGACATCGGCATCTCGGTGGACGGCGCGGTGGACGTGGCCAAGGAGTCGGCCGACATCATCCTGCTGGAGAAGAGCCTGATGGTGCTGGAGCAAGGCGTGATCCAGGGGCGCCGTACTTTCGCGAACATGCTCAAGTACATCAAGCTCACCGCGAGCTCGAACTTCGGCAATGTGTTCTCGGTGCTGGTGGCGAGCGCGTTCCTTCCGTTCCTGCCGATGCTGCCGCTGCATCTGCTGGTGCAGAACCTGCTGTACGACGTGTCGCAGATCGCGATTCCGTTCGACAACGTGGACGATGAATTCCTGAAGGCGCCGCAGCGCTGGAACCCGGCGGACCTGGGGCGCTTCATGGTGTTCTTCGGGCCGCTGAGCTCCGTGTTCGACATCCTCACGTTCACGGTGATGTGGTTCGTGTTCGCAGCCAACACGGTGGGCCACCAGACGCTCTTTCAGTCAGGCTGGTTCGTCGAAGGACTGCTGTCGCAGACGCTGATCGTGCACCTGATCCGCACGCGCAAGATCCCGTTCCTGCAAAGCCGTGCGGCGTGGCCGCTGCTGATCATGGGCTCGGCGATCGCGGCCGTGGGCATTTGGCTGCCGATGGGGCCGCTGGCGCACTACTTCAAGCTGCAGGCACTGCCGTTGATGTACTTCCCTTGGCTGGTCGCGATGCTGCTCGGGTATGCGCTGCTGACGCAGGGTGTGAAGGGATGGTACACGCGGCGGTATGGGTGGCAGTGATCTTTCCGTTGAGTGTTCGGGGCGTGTGCACAGGCCGCCGGGTACTCCCCTCCGCGAATGTCCTCCGGCCTGCGGCCTCCCCCTTTATTTCGCTGCGGGGAGCACCCGACGCCCTGTGCACGATGGACGCTGCGGTTGTGCCGGCCGATCAACGACCGCTCTGATCGCTCACGCCGACGGGGTGCCTTGCGCAGCGAAATAAAGGAGGAGGCCGAAGGCCGGGGGACATTCGCGGAGCAAGGTACCCCGTCGGCGTGAGCACACCCCGAACAGCAGCCTCCCAAACGCCCCGTGACACGCACATGACACCCGGCCCCCACAAACTGCACACCGAAATCACAACAAGAAAGGAATCCATCCAATGCAAGCCATCCAGAACATCAACTTCCACTCGCTGCTCGACACCTTCGTCAGCGTGGCGGCAGCCTTCATCCTCGGCTCGCTGATCGGCCTGGAGCGGCAGGTTCGGCAACGCACCGCAGGCCTGCGAACGAACACACTGGTGGCGGTAGGTGCTGCGGTATTCGTCGATCTGGCGAACCGGCTCGACGGCAGCGGCGGCGCAGTGCGCGTGGTGGCCTACGTGGTGTCGGGCATTGGCTTCCTGGGCGCGGGCGCGATCATGAAGGAAGGCGCCAACGTCACGGGGCTAAACACGGCAGCCACACTGTGGGGGTCGGCCGCGGTGGGCGCCTGCGCGGGCGCGAACCTGCTGGGAGAAGCACTGATCGCGGCGCTGTTCGTGCTGGCGAGCAACACGCTGCTGCGGCCCGTGGTGAACCGCATCAACCGGCAGCCGATCAGCGAGGAAGCGAGCGAGGCGACGTATGTGGTGCGCGTGATCTGTTCACGCGCGGCACGGCCCGAGGTGATGGACCAGCTGCTGCTGTTGCTCGAAGCCGCGAACTATCCGGTGCGCGATGTCGACCAGCATCCGTTCGGGCCGGCCGACACCGAGATCGGTGCGACGCTTTATGCAACGGCGGTCGAGCCCGCGGAGCTCGACCGTGTCATTGAAGATCTCGAATCGCTCGACGGCGTGCAGCAAGCCTTCTGGAATGCCACCGCCGAGGAGTGAATGAGTCGGGGCCGACTCAAACGCCGAGGATCGAAACAGCCTTGGTGTTCAGGTAGGCCTCGAGCGCTTCCGGGCCGCCTTCCGAACCGTAGCCCGAATCCTTCACGCCGCCGAACGGCATTTCCGGCGAAGGCGTGGCGGGCTGGTTGATCCACAGCATGCCGAGCTCGAGCTTCTGGCTCAGCAGGTGCGCGCTCTTGATCGACTTGGTGAAGGCATAGCCGGCCAGGCCGAAGGGCAGGCGGTTGGCTTCGGCAATCGCTTCTTCGAGCGTGTCGAAGCCGCGGATGGCGGCGATGGGGCCGAAGGGTTCATTGTTGAACACGTCGGCGTCCAGCGGCACGTCGGTCAGCACGGTGGGGGCGAAGAAGTTGCCCGTGTCGCCGATGCGTTCGCCGCCTGCGGCCACGGTGGCGCCCTTCTTGCGCGCGTCTTCCAGCACATGGGCCATCGCAGTGAGGCGACGCGCGTTGGCGAGCGGGCCGATGGTCGTGCCTTCGGCGAGGCCGTCGCCGAGCTTCAGGCCTTCGGTGTACTTGACCAGCGTGCGGGCGAATTCTTCGCGCAGGCTGTTGTGCACCAGGAAGCGGGTCGGCGAAATGCAGACCTGGCCTGCATTGCGGAACTTGGCGGCGCCCGCGGCCTTCACGGCCAGCGCCACGTCGGCGTCTTCGGCCACGATGACCGGGGCGTGGCCGCCCAGTTCCATCGTGACGCGCTTCATGTGCGAACCGGCCAGCGCGGCCAGCTGCTTGCCGACCGGGGTGGAGCCGGTGAACGTGACCTTGCGGATGATCGGGTGGGAGATCAGGTAGTTCGAGATTTCGGCGGGGTTGCCGAACACGAGGCCGACGGTGCCCGGCGGGATGCCGGCGTCGACAAAAGCCTGCAGCAGCGCGGCGGGCGATGCGGGGGTTTCTTCCGGCGCCTTCACCAGGAACGAGCAACCGGTCGCCAGGGCAGCGCCGAGCTTGCGCACGATCTGGTTGATCGGGAAGTTCCACGGCGTGAATGCTGCGACGGGGCCGAGCGGCTCCTTCAGCACGAGCTGCTGCGCGGCAAGGTTGCGCGAGGGCACGATGCGGCCGTACACGCGGCGGCCTTCGTCGGCGAACCACTCGATGATGTCGGCGGCGGCCAGCGTCTCGCCCTTGGCTTCGGCCAGCGGCTTGCCCTGCTCTTGCGTCAGCAGCTTGGCGATGTCGCCGGCGCGTTCGCGGATCAGGCCCGCGGCGCGGCGCATCACGGCGGCGCGCTCGTTGGCGGGGGTGTTGCGCCACTTGTCGAAGCCGCGCTGGGCGGCGGCCAGGGCGCGGTCCAGGTCGGCGATGCTGGCATGCGCCACCTTGCCGATGGCCTTGCCGGTGGCCGGGTTCACGACGTCCAGCGTCTTGCCGCCGGTGGCGTCGACCCATTCGTTGTCGATCAGCAGGCGGGTGTCGGTGTAGGTGGCGGTCATGGCGAACTTTTCCTTCGGGACTGGATGATGAAAAGAGGAATGGGAAATCTGGATGTGCGACGCGGCACCCGGAAGGGTGCGCCGGCGACAACGGCAGCCACAGGCCGCCGGGGGGCATAGATTAACCCGAGTTCGCAAACCTCGCCCACCGCCGGTCACGGGCCGGGCATGGGGCAGTCATGCGCGCCGAACATAATCCCCGCCAAACCAACACACAGAGGACCGAGGGAAATCCATGCACGCAGCGCTCAGCAACAACCTGTTCTTCATCAAGGAACACGTCGGCATCTTCAAGGCCGCCAACAACTACGACATCTTCGATCCGCACTCGCAGCAGAAGATCCTGGAATGCCGCGAGCCGAACCTCGGCTTCTTCAGCAAGCTGCTGCGCTTCACCGACTACAAGCGCTTCACGCCGTTCGACGTGGTCGTGTCCACGCCCGAGGGGCAGAAGGTGCTGTCGGTCAAGCGCGGTGTGTCCATCTTCCTGTCGAAGGTGCAGGTGCTCGACGGCAACGACCGGGTCGTCGGCTCGTTCAAGCAGAAGCTCTTCTCCATCGGCGGCAAGTTCGACGTGCTCGACGCACAGGAGCGGATCGCCTGCACGCTCAGGGGCAAGTGGACCAGCTGGGATTTCCGCTTCGTGCAGGGCAGCACCGAGTTCGCCGCCGTGTCCAAGAAGTGGGCCGGGCTGGGCAAGGAACTGTTCACCACCGCCGACAACTACATGCTGTCGATCGATCCGGGCGTGCCGGCCAACGACGCCCGCCGCCTGCTGATCGTGGCGGCGGTGATGTGCATCGACATGGTCCTCAAGGAGTGAGGCGCTTCCTGCCTACAGCACCAGCAGCGCGCGGAAGTCGTTGACGTTGGTGTGCGTCGGGCCCGTCACGAAGAGGTCGCCGATGGCGTCGAAGTAGCCGTACGCATCGTTGCGGTCGAGGTGGTCCGACAGCTTCTTGCCGGCCGCCGTGGCGCGCGCCAGCGTGTCGGGCGTGACGAAGGCGCCGGCGTTGTCTTCCACGCCGTCGATGCCGTCGGTGTCGGCGGCCAGCGCCCACACCTGCGGCTGGCCCATGAGCGCGCCGGCCAGGCCCATGCAGAACTCGCCGGCCCGCCCGCCGCGGCCCTTGGCCTTGCCCGGCTGGCGCGGGCGGATCGTCACCGTGGTCTCGCCGCCCGAAAGGATCACGCAGGGCCGCGCGAACGGCTCGCTGCGGTGCGCCACGGCGCGGGCCAGCGCGGCATGCACCTTGCCGACTTCGCGCGACTCGCCTTCCATTTCGTCGCTGAGGATGTGCGCCTCGATACCGGCCTCGCGCGCCGCCCTGGCCGCTGCTTCGAGCGATTGCTGCGGCGTGGCGATCATGTGGGTTTCGTGGCCCTGGAACACGGCATCGTCCGGCTTGGGCGTTTCGAGTTCGCCGCTTTCGAGCCGGGCGCGCACCGGCGCAGGCACCTCGATGCCGTAGCGGTCGAGGATCGCGAGCGCGTCGGCGCAGGTGCTCGCGTCGGGCACGGTCGGTCCGCTCGCAATGACGGCCGCGTCATCGCCGGGCACGTCGCTGATCGTCAGTGTCACCACGCGGGCCGGCGCGCATGCGGCCGCCAGCCGGCCGCCCTTGATGCGCGACAGGTGCTTGCGCACGCAGTTCATCTCGCCGATGCCCGCGCCGCTTTCGAGCAGTTGCTTGTTGATGCGCTGCTTGTCGGCCAGCGTCAGGCCCTCGGCCGGCAGCACCAGCAGCGACGAGCCGCCGCCCGAGATCAGGCACAGCACGAGGTCGTCGGCCGTCAGGCCCTGCGTCAGCGCGAGGATGCGTTCGGCGGCCTGCTGGCCGGCCGCGTCGGGCACGGGGTGCGCGGCCTCGACGATCTCGATACGTTGCGGCACGCCTTCGGGCCGCGGCGGGATGTGGTCGTAGCGCGTGACGACGAGCCCCGACAGCGGCGCATCGGCCGGCCACAGGGCTTCGAGCGCCTGCACCATCGAGCCGCCGGCCTTGCCGGCGCCCAGCACCAGCGTGCGGCCCTTGGGCGGGGGCGGCAGGTGGGCCCCCAAGGTGGACAGCGGCAGTGCCCGATCCACCGCCACGCGGTAGATGTGTTCGAGGAAGGCGCGCGGGGCCTCGCGCGGATCGGGGGCGGGGCCGAAGGATGGATTCGATGCGGTCATGGCTTGCTTGTCTCCAACCGGCGATTGTGCAGGGCACGGCGCCCCGCACTCTTGATCCCGGTCTAGTTTGTCTTGGCGCCAGCCTGGAACCAGCGGCTGACGAGGGCCCGCTCTTCGTCGGTAATGCCCGTGGCGTTGTTCATCGGCATGATCTTCGTGACCACCACCTGCTGGTAGATCGCCTGCGCATGCGCGGCCACCTGTTCGGGCGAATCGACGCGCACGTTCTTCATCTGCGTGGCCGCGCCGTGGCACATGTAGCAGCGCTGCTCGAGCACCTTCTGCACGTCCTTGAACGGCACCGAGGGCGCGGCGGCAGCCACGGCGGGCGCGGCCGCGGGTTCGGGCTTCATCCAGACGATGGTCAGGCCCAGCACCACGATGCCGATCAGCGCATACGGCAGCGGGTTGCCCGCGTTGCCCAGCTTGAAGCGGTGGCGCACCACGAAGAACTGCCGGATCGCCGCGCCGCCGAGCATGATCAGCAGCAGCACGATCCAGTTGTACTTGTGCGTGTAGGTGAAGCTGTAGTGGTTGCTCAGCATCGCGAACAGCACCGGCAGCGTGAAGTAGGTGTTGTGCACGCTGCGCTGCTTGCCGCGCTGGCCGTGCACCGGGTCGACCGGGCGGCCTTCGCGCAGGGCCTGCACGTTCTTGCGCTGGCCGGGAATGATCCAGAAGAACACGTTGCCGCTCATGGTCGTGGCCATCATCGCGCCCACCAGCAGGAAGGCCGCGCGGCCCGCGAACCACTGGCAGGCCAGCCAGGTCGCGAAGACGATGAAGAGCGCGATCAGCACGCCGACGATGGTGTCGCCGTTCTTGCGCCGGCCGAAGACCTGGCAAATGCCGTCGTAGACCATCCAGAACACGACGAAGAAGGCCAGCGCCACGCCGATGGCTGCGCCGGGCTGCCAGTCCATCTTCGACTTGTCGATCAGGTAGGTGCTCGCATTCCACAGGTACGACATGGTGAAGAGCGAGAAACCCGTGATCCAGGTCGAATAGCTCTCCCAGTACGACCAGTGCAGATGGTCCGGCAGCTTCTTCGGCGCCAGCGCGTACTTCTGCATGTTGTAGAAGCCGCCGCCGTGCACGGCCCACTGTTCGCCGCCCACGCCCTTGTCGAGCGATTCCTGGTCTTGCGGCTTCTCGAGGCTGTTGTCCAGCATCACGAAGTAGAAGGAGGCGCCGATCCAGGCGATGGCGGTGATGACGTGGACCCAGCGCAGCAGCAGGTTGGCCCAGTCGAGGTAGTAGCTTTCCATATGCTTCTCTCTCAACCCGATTGGCGCGTCGAAGCACCAAGGAAGGGTTTCAGCCTGCTCACCACCGCGGGCGCTGTAAGCAGAGAAAGTGCCGCGAACGCAGGCTCCATGGCGTGGGCCTCGCTCCGCTGCGGCTTGTTGTGGACCGAAAGTGTATACAGTTTTGGCAAAGGGCGGGATGCTTTTTTGGGGCGTCGTCGCCGGGAAAACCCTGTTCAGCCCAGCGATTGCAACAACTGTGCCGCCACTGCGACGGCAATCACCTCGGGCTCCTTGCCGGTGATGCCGGGCACGCCGATGGGGCAGGTGATGCGCGCCAGTTCGTCGGCCGTGAAGCCGCGCGCCTCGAGCCGGTGGCTGAAGGTGGCCCACTTGGTCTTGCTGCCGATCAGGCCGATGTACGGCAGGTCATTGCGCTCGCGCAGGCGCTTGAGGCAGGCGATGACGATGTCGAGGTCTTCGGCATGGCTGAAGCTCATGATCAGCACGCGGCTGCCCGGCGCGAGCGCGGCCACGGCGTCCTGCACGGGCTCGGAATGCTCGGTGTCGATCTGTGCCGGCAGCTCTTCGGGGAAGACGCCGTCGCGGCTGTCGATCCAGCGCACCGCGAACGGCAGCGCGGCCAGCAGGCGCGCGAGCGCGGCGCCCACGTGGCCGCCGCCGAACAGCGCCACGGGCTTGAGTTGCGCGACCAGTTCGCGCTGCAGCCTCGGCGCATCGGCCGCCGTGATGCGCTGGTACGACAGGAACATCACGCCGCCGCAGCACTGCCCCAGGCTGGGCCCGAGCGGATAGCGCTGGATGCCGTCGAAGGGGGCGCGCGTGCCGGCCAGCAGCTCGCGCGCTTCCTTCGTGGCCTGGAATTCGAGTTGCCCGCCACCGATGGTGGCCGTGAGCGCATCGGCCCACACCGCCATCCAGGTGCCGGCCTCGCGCGGCGCCGAGCCCTGCGTCGACTCGACGCGCACCAGCACCGCGTCTTCGCGGGCAAGACGGGCCAGCAGCTGATCGACCATGCCGTTCATTTCCGACACCTTCGGTTGCGGGGTTGCACGAGACTCACGGTATAAACCTGCGATGAACCGTCAGCTTACGCCGCGCCACCTTGCCCTTGTGGCATCCGTCATTTCCGCACTCTGGCTCGCCGGCTGCGGGAGCCCCGGGACCGTTCCCGGCCAGTTGAGCGCGGCCAAGGTCGAACAGAGTGCGACCGCCCCGGTGTCGCACGGATCGAATGCGGCCAATGCGCGCGACTACCGTCGCGACGCAGCGCGCCATATCTACGACGCCAACAAGTCGCGCATCTACAGTGGCCAGCTGCCGCCGATGCTCTATGCGGTCGGCACGCTGCAGGTCCACATCGATGCCGGCGGCAAGGTGCTGTCGATGCACTGGCTGCGCGCGCCCAAGCATGCACCCGAGGTCATCGCCGAGATCGAGCGCATGGTGCTGAAGGCCGCGCCCTTCCCCGCCGCCCCCCGCCTCGGCGCGGTCACATGGACCGACACCTGGCTGTGGGACAAGAGCGGGCGCTTCCAGCTCGACACCCTGACTGAAGGCCAACAGCAAGGGGACTGAAGACACACCCGGAGGCATTTGCGCGGGGGCCGCCGCGCACGGCCGCCCGAAGCGGCCGGCCCGCCCCCGGTAGGGGGTTGGCGAAGCGACACGAAGTGCGCGAAGCCTGGGGGCGAGCATCAAGACCCGCGGTACGTCGAGTAGCTCCACGGGCTCACCAGCAGCGGCACATGGTAGTGCTGGTCGGTGTGCGCCACGCCGAAGTCCAGCGACACCTTGTTCAGGAAGTTCGGCTCGGGCAGCTTCACGCCGCGGGCCTTGAAGTAGCCCGCCACGTCGAACACCAGCCGATAGGTGCCGGCCTTCAGCGAGTTGTTGTCGTAGAGCGGCCCGTCGCTGCGGCCGTCGGAATTCAGCGTGAAGCGCTTCACCAGCGTGGCGGCGTCGCCGTCGGTGGTGTACAGCGCCACCTCCATGCCGGCCGCGGGGCCGCCGTGCATCGTGTCCAGTACGTGAGTGCTCAGGCCCATGGGGCGCTCCTTCGAATGTCGAATCGGGTGCGGGAAATTCCGGTGGACAAAAGTGTATACAGTTACCGGCTTTGGGTCTATCATGAAAAACATGGAGTCCTCCACCACCCGTTCGATCGTCGATGCCCTCACGAAGGCCATCGTCGAGCACCGGCTTCAGCCCGGCACCAAGCTGGCCGAGCAGAAGCTGGCCGATCATTTCGGCGTGTCGCGCACGCTGGTGCGCCAGGCGCTGTTCCAGCTGTCGCAGAACAAGCTCATCCGCCTCGAGCCCGCGCGCGGCGCATTCGTGGCCGCGCCCGCGGTCGACGAAGCCAGACAGGTGTTCGCGGTGCGCCGCATGCTCGAGGCCGAGATGACGCGCGAGTTCGTGCGCACCGTCACGCCGGCCAAGATCAAGGCGCTGAAGGAACACGTCGCGCTCGAAAAATCCGCCGTCTCGGGCGAGGACATCTCGGGCCGCACCGAACTGCTCGGCGACTTCCACGTGCGCATGGCCGAGCTCATGGGCAACCAGGTGCTGGCGCAGATCCTCGGCGAACTCATCTCGCGCTGCGCCCTCATCACGCTGATGTACCAGAGCGCCAGCGCGGCCGAGCACTCCAACGACGAGCACGCCGACATCGTGAAGGCGCTGGCCGCGCGCGACGAGGAGCGCGCCGTGCGCCTCATGACCGAACACCTGGAGCACGTAGAGGCCAACCTCACGTTCGACCGCAAGGTCCCCACCAACGACATCTCGCTCGCCCTGGCTTGAACATCCATGACCGTCTACGACACCACCCTGCCCTACCCGCGCGACCTCGTCGGCTACGGCCGCAACCCGCCGCACGCCCAGTGGCCGGGCGGCGCGCGCATCGCGGTGCAGTTCGTCCTCAACTACGAAGAGGGCGGCGAGAACGCCACGCTGCACGGCGATGCGGGCTCCGAACAGTTCCTCTCCGAGATGTTCAACCCGGCGAGCTTTCCCGACCGGCACATCAGCATGGAAGGCATCTACGAATACGGCTCGCGCGCCGGCGTGTGGCGCATCCTGCGCGAGTTCGAGAAGCGCGGCCTGCCGCTGACCGTGTTCGGCGTGGGCATGGCGCTGGAGCGCTACCCCGAGCTCACCGCTGCCTTCAAGGAACTCGGCCACGAGATCGCCTGCCACGGCTGGCGCTGGATTCATTACCAGAACCTCGACGAAGCCACCGAGCGCGAGCACATGCGCCTGGGCATGGAAGCCATCGAGAAGCTCACCGGCGAGCGAGCGCTTGGCTGGTACACCGGCCGCGACAGCCCGCGCACGCGCCGCCTCGTGGCCGACTACGGCGGCTTCGAATACGACAGCGACTATTACGGTGACGACCTGCCCTTCTGGATGAAGGTGCAGAAGACCGACGGCAGCGTGGTGCCCCAGCTCATCGTGCCCTACACGCTCGATTGCAACGACATGCGCTTCGCGCTGCCGCAGGGCTACTCGCACGCCGATCCGTTCTTCCAGTACATGAAGGACAGCTTCGATGCGCTCTATGCCGAGGGCGACCCGAATGGCGACAACAGCCCGAAGATGATGAGCATCGGCATGCACTGCCGGCTGCTCGGGCGGCCCGGCCGCATCACGGCGCTGCAGCGCTTTCTCGATCACATCGCGCAGCACGACCGCGTGTGGGTCTGCCGGCGGTTGGACATCGCGCGCCACTGGATGAAGACTCATCCGTTCGATGCCGCCTTGCCGGGTGCCTGACATGGTCCGCCACTTTGCGAGCGCCGCGTGCCCCCACCCCAACCCTCCCCCGAAAGGGGAGGGAGAAAGACAAGGAACGACATGAGCCTCACCATCGCCCAACTCAACGCCGCGGTGCCGGCCGAAGCCGTCGCACTGCTCGACGGCATCTACGAGCACTCGCCCTGGATCGCGCAGCGCGCGCTGGCCGCGCGCCCCTTCCGCTCGCTCGCGCACCTCAAGCACGCGCTGGTGCAGGCGCTGGCCGCGTCGTCGGCCGACGAGCAGATCGGCCTGATCCGCGCCCACCCCGAGCTCGCGGGCAAGGCCATGGTCAGCAAGACGCTGACGGCCGAATCGACCAACGAGCAGAGCAAGGCCGGCCTGACCGACTGCACGCCCGAGGAGTTCGCGAAGATCCAGCAGCTCAACGCCGATTACAACGCGAAGTTCGGCTTTCCGTTCATCCTCGCGGTGCGCGGCCCGCGCGGCACGGGGCTGGCCAAGCGCGAAATCATCGACACCTTCGAGCGCCGGCTGTACAACCACCCGGGGTTCGAACTCGGCGAGGCGCTGCGCAACATCCATCGCATCGCCGAGATCCGCCTGGACGACAAGTTCGCCGCCGACGTCACGCTCGGCAACGACGTGTGGGACTGGCAGGAACAGCTCGCGGTGCACACCGACCCGGGCTACGCCGAGAAGGGCCAGCTCACCGTCACCTACCTGACGGATGCGCACCGTGCCTGCGCCGCGCAGATCTCCACGTGGATGCGCGAGTGCGGCTTCGACTCGGTGCACATCGATGCGGTCGGCAACGTGGTGGGTCGCTATGAAGGCAGCACGCCCGACGCGAAGACGCTGCTCACCGGTTCGCACTACGACACCGTGCGCAACGGCGGCAAGTACGACGGCCGCCTCGGCATCTTCGTGCCTATGGCCTGCGTGCGCGAACTCAAGCGGCAAGGCAGGCGCCTGCCCTTCGCCTTCGAGGTGGTGGGTTTCGCGGAAGAAGAAGGCCAGCGCTACAAGGCGACCTTCCTGGGCTCCGGCGCGCTCATCGGCCATTTCGACCCGCGCTGGCTCGACCAGAAGGACGCCGACGGCATAACCATGCGGGAGGCCATGCAGCACGCGGGCCTGAAGCAGGAAGACATTCCGAAGATCCAGCGCGACCCGGTCCGCTACCTCGGCTTCGTCGAAGTGCACATCGAGCAGGGCCCGGTGCTGACCGAGCTCGACCTGCCGCTGGGCATCGTCACCTCCATCAACGGCAGCGTGCGCTACGTGGGCGAGGTCATCGGCATGGCCAGCCACGCCGGCACCACGCCGATGGACCGCCGCCGCGACGCCGCCGCCGCCGTCGCCGAACTGATCCTCTACACCGAGCAGCGCGCGGCGAAGGACGGCGACTCGGTCGGCACCGTCGGCATGCTCGAAGTGCCCAGCGGTTCGATCAACGTGGTGCCGGGGCGCTGCAAGTTCAGCCTCGACCTGCGCGCGCCCAACAATGCGCAGCGCGACGCGCTGGCCAACGACGTGGTCAACGCACTGAAGGACATTTGCGAGCGCCGCGGCGTTCGCTACGAGCTCGAGGAGACGATGCGCGCCGCCGCCGCCCCGAGCGCACCGGCCTGGCAGCAGCGCTGGGAAAAAGCGGTCGATGCCCTCGGCATTCCGCTCTTCCGCATGCCCAGCGGCGCCGGCCACGACGCGATGAAGCTGCACGAGGTGATGCCGCAGGCCATGCTCTTCGTGCGCGGCATCAACTCGGGCATCAGCCACAACCCGCTCGAATCGAGCACCAACGACGATATTCAATTAGCGGTGCAAACATTCCAGCTACTGCTGGACAACCTCGCCACCGAGCAAGCCCACTGACCGACCACAGAAGAACAACCATGACCGACTACGCCAAACTCGACGCCTGGATCGACGCCCACTTCGACGAGGAAGTGCAGTTCCTGCAGCAACTGGTGCGCGTGCCCACCGACACGCCGCCCGGCAACAACGCGCCGCACGCCGAACGCACCGCCGAACTGCTGAAGGACTTCGGCCTCGACGCCGAGAAGCACGCCGTGCCCGTGCAGGACGTGAAGGAGTACGGCCTCGAATCGATCACCAACCTGATCGTGCGCCGCAAGTACGGCAACGAAGGCCGCACCGTGGCGCTCAATGCCCACGGCGACGTGGTTCCCCCGGGCGAAGGCTGGACGCACGACCCGTACGGCGGCGAGATCGCCGACGGCAGCCTCTTCGGCCGTGCCGCCGCGGTCAGCAAGAGCGACTTCGCGAGCTTCACCTTCGCGTTGCGCGCGCTCGAAGCGGTAGCGAAACCGACCAAGGGCAGCGTCGAGCTGCACTTCACCTACGACGAAGAATTCGGCGGCATCCTCGGCCCGGGCTGGCTGCTCAAGAACGGCCTGACCAAGCCCGACCTGATGATCGCGGCCGGCTTCAGCTACGAAGTGGTCACCGCGCACAACGGCTGCCTGCAGATGGAAGTGACGGTGCACGGCAAGATGGCACATGCCGCCATTCCGACCACCGGCGTCGATGCGCTGCAGGGCGCCACGAAGATCCTCAACGCGCTCTATGCGCAGAACACGCTCTACCAGCAGGTGACGTCGAAGGTCGAGGGCATCACGCACCCGTACCTGAACGTGGGCCGCATCGAGGGCGGCACCAACACCAACGTGGTGCCCGGCAAGGTGGTGTTCAAGCTCGACCGCCGCATGATCCCCGAGGAAAACCCGGTCGAGGTCGAGGCCACGATCCGCAAGGTGATCGCCGATGCCGCCGCCGAAAGCACGGGCATCACGGTGGACATCAAGCGCCTGCTGCTCGCCAACTCGATGCAGCCGCTGGCCGGCAACAAGCCGCTGGTCGATGCCATCCAGAAGCACGGTGGCGAACTGTTCGGCGAGCCGATCAAGGCCATGGGCACGCCGTTGTATACCGACGTGCGCCTGTATGTCGAAGCCGGCATTCCGGGCGTGATCTACGGCGCCGGCCCG
The DNA here is from genome assembly GCF_001426595.1 of Variovorax sp. Root434. Lineage (NCBI taxonomy): Bacteria > Pseudomonadati > Pseudomonadota > Betaproteobacteria > Burkholderiales > Comamonadaceae > Variovorax > Variovorax sp. Root434. The sequence continues at coordinate 9,067 of NZ_LMEK01000006.1, read as the reverse complement.
CGCACCGTGCTCGAGTCGCATGCCAAGCGCAGCGACGAGCGCGTGGTGCTCGAAGACCTGCGCCGCGCCACCAAGGTGATCGCGCGCACGCTCTGCGACCTGCTGGCCTGATCCGGCTCAGGCGCCCTTGGCGAGCGCCGGCAGCTCCACCCGCGAAGCCGCCCACGCCATCAGTTCGGACAGCGGCGCGGGCCGCGCCAGGTGGTAGCCCTGCACCAGCTTGCAGCCCAGCGTGCGCAGGGCCTCGAGCTCTTCCTGCGTTTCCACGCCTTCGGCCACGACCTGGATGTTCAGCGAACGGCCGAGCTGGACGATGGCATCCACCAGCACCACGTTGCCCGGCGAGGACGACAGGCCGAGGGTGAAGCTGCGGTCGATCTTCACCTGCCGCACGTGCTCGCTGCGCAGCGACGCCAGCGACGAATAGCCCACGCCGAAGTCGTCGACCACGATCGCCACGCCCGCGGCCGACAGCGTGCTCAACCGGCCGCGCGTGGCATGGGTGTCGAGCGCCACCTCTTCCGTGATCTCGATCTGCAGCCGGCGCGGCGCGATGCCGCGCTCCTTCAGCATGCCCAGCACGATGTCGTCGACCGCGAGCTGCGCCATCTCGCGTGGAGAGACGTTGATGGCGACCGGCGCGGCAGCCAGGCTGGAGCCCGCGGCCTCGAGCTGGCGCATGGCCAGGCAGACCTCGTCGACCAGGTGCCGCAGCAGCGGCTCCGCCACGCCGGTGCTCGCAGCCGCGTAGATCACCTCCTCGGGAGCGATCTGGCCGTGGCGCGGATGGTTCCAGCGCATCAGCGCCTCGAGGCTGTGGACCTCGCAGCCTTCGCTGTTCATGATCGGCTGGAACCACACGCCGATGTCGCGCGCCTCGATGGCGCGCAGCAGGTCGCGCTCCACGTCCCGCCGCGTGGCCAGCCGCTGGTTGAGCGCCTTGTCGAAGAGCTGGCAGCGGTTGCGCCCGAGGCGCTTGGCCTCGTAGAGCGCCTCGTCGGCAAAGCTGATCATGTCGGCGATCTCGGCCTCGCCCGACACCGAGATGCCGATGCTCACGCCCAGGTGGCCGCCGTAGTGCGCCGTGGCGAAGGAGACCGAACGGATCAGCCCCTGCGCGATGGCCGTTGGCGCCTGCCGCTCGTCCCCCAGGCTGTAGAGCAGCGCGAATTCATCGCCGCCCCAGCGCCCGAGGATGGCCTCCATGTCTGCGGTTTCCCGCTGCAGCCAGCGGGCCACGTCCTGCAGCACGCGGTCGCCGGCCTTGTGGCCGAAGGCGTCGTTCACCGCCTTGAAGCCATCGAGGTCCAGCAGCAGCAGGCCGTGTTGGCGGCCATCGGTCGTGGCGATGCGCAGCGTCGCGGCCTCGGTGAAGCCCTCGCGGTTGAACAGGCCGGTAAGAGAATCGTGCGAGGCCCGGAAGGCCAGTTGCTGCGTTGCATCCAGCGAGAGCGCGTGCGCCAGCCGCAGCTGGGCGGCCATGGCGGTGGCTTCGTTGCGGATGCGGCTGCCTTCGCGGAAGGCCTTGTCGCTGTGCAGCGCGCCGCGCGTCAGCGCCCCGAGGTACAGCAGCACCAGCGCCGCCAGGCACAGGTTGTCGAAGCCGCCCGCATACGCCAGGCAGCCCGCCACCGACAGCAGCGCCGGCGCGATGAAGCCGACGGGCACGAGCGCATAGGCGATGCCATAGGTGACCGCCCCCGCGCAGATGCCGCACACCACCGTCAGGTAGAACACCGCCTGCGGCGAGGAGTAGCCGTCGCACAGCAGCGGAATGAGCGCCCACACACAGCCCGACACCGCGGCCAGGCCGGCCGTCACCCGCAGGTGCCATTCGACCGGACGGGCGCTCGGCGATGTGGCGACGCTGCTGTCGGGCGTGGTGCCCGGCGACGGTGCGAACGGCCAGCGGCAGATGTAGCTGCGTACTCCGCTCACCATGAGGGACAGCAGCAGCCAGCACAGCCCTGCGAACGCGCGGCCGGCGTTGACGGCGATCAGCGCCGCCGCGCAGCTCAGCACCACGTTGATCGGAAGGGCCCGCAGCACGCTGCGGCGTATCGCCACGAGCTGGTCGGTGCGCACCGTGCGGGACAGCACCTGGTCGTCGACGGACGCAGTGAGCTCGGGAGAAGGCGCGCGGGGAATCATGGAAGGGGCACAGTTTAGGGCGCGGGCCACGCCGGCGCGCCGACTGGTGCGCGGTAACAACGAACTTTCGTTCGACTTTCACCCGGATGTCATGGCCCTATCCCAGACTCGCGGCTTTCGCAGAGACGCGCACTCCAGGTGCGCGTCGCTTTTTTCAAGCCCGCCATGTCCACCTTCCCGACTGCTCTCCCAACCACCCTGCCCTTCCGCCGCAGCCTGTTCTCCACGCTCGCCATCGGCACGCTCGCGCTTGCCGGTTGCGGCGGCGGAGGCGGCTCCAGCGCCCCGGCTTTCTTCCCCACGACACCCAGCAGCCCGACTGCCGCTGCACCCGCACCCGCGCCCGCACCCGCCCCGGCCCCTGCGCAGCCGGCCGATCCCGCCCCGTCCGTGCCGCCCGGGCGCTGGACCGTCGGCGACCTGCACATCCACACGATGCAGTCGGACGACACCCAGCAGATCTCCACGCTCGACCAGGTGCTGGCCAAGGCCTTCGACCAGTTCGGGCTCGACTGGGCGGCACTGTCCGACCACCTGCGCCTGTCTTCCTACGACAACGACGGCAACAAGCTGGCCGCGCAGATTCCGCTCTCGGAAGGCATGGCCAAGTACCAGGTGCCACGCATCAAGGCGCTGCAGGCCAGCGGCAAGTACGCCGACAAGACGATCTTCGCGGCCTTCGAGTGGGACATGCCCTCGCACGACCACGGCAACGTCGGCATCCTGACCGACAACCCCATGTCGGATGCCGCGCTCAAGGCAGCGAACCAGTTCGAATACCTCTTCACCAACCGCGCCCCCGCCCTCTTCCCGCCAGCGGATGTCGCCGCATGGGGTCCGAAGGCCGGCACCGGCTACAACACGCACGCCGAGACGCTCGCGGCCATCGCCTGGCTCAAGAAGAACTACCCCGACACCAGCTACCTGCAGATCAACCACCCTTCGCGCAACCCCGGCAAGTACACGATCGCCCAGTTGCGCGAGATGAACGACCTCGCGCCGAACATCGTGTTCTCGCTCGAAGGCATGGTCGGCAACCAGATGGAGCCCGACCGTGGCGGCTACAACAGCGCCTATATCGCGGCCAACCTGCCCTCGCGCACCTACGGCGGCGTCGACTACCTCGTCGCCAAACTGGGCGGCACCTGGGACGCGCTGCTTTCCGAAGGCCGCCGCATCTGGAACGTGGCCGACTCCGACTACCACTTCACCGTCTCGCAGGGCCAGTACAGCAGCGGCTACGCGCCCGGCGAGTACGCCAGGAACCACCTGTGGGGCGACATCAAGGACCCGAAGTCGCTGCTCGCGGCCATGCGCTCGGGCAAGCTCTTCGCGGTGAACGGCGGCCTGATCGACGCGCTCGACTTCAAGGTGCAAGGCGCCAAGGGAACGGGCGAGATGGGTTCGGAGCTGGGCGCGAACTCGGGTGAAGACCTGAAGATCACCATCCGCTTCAAGAGCCCCGAGCGCAACAACTTCGAGTACCAGCTCGGCAGCGGCCGCTTCGCCAACGTGAAGCCGGTGGTCGACCACATCGACCTGATCGCGGGCGACGTGACCGGCCCCGAGCTGCCGGGCACGCCGGGCTACTCGCGCGACACCAACCCGTCGACGCGCGTGCTCAAGCGCTTCACCCGCGCCGACTGGAAGCTCGACGCCGACGGCTACTTCACCGTGAGCTACACGGTGAAGGCCGCCAACAACCAGTACTTCCGCCTGCGCGGCACCAACCTGGGCACCGACGTGCCCAACGAAACCACCGGCGGCGAGCCGCTGCCCGATGCGCAGACCACGGGCACCGACAACGTGGCGCGCTTCAACGCGATCAACGCGCGCAACTACAGCGACCTCTGGTTCTATTCGAACCCGGTGTTCGTGAAGGTCGCCGCGCAGTAGGCAGTCGCTGCCGGTCAGCTCTTCGGGGCGCGCGTCTCGGGCATCGCCGACGAGTGGTGATGCGCGATCAGCCACTGGCCGTTTACCCATTCGTAGACGTAGGTGTAGCGCGCGTTCACCGTGCTGCCGTCCTTGAAGCGGAAGGTGTAGGTGCCGACGTCCTGCGCCACGTTGCAGCCGATCTTGATGACGCGCTGGTCGATCTTTCCTTGCGGCTCGCCCTTGAGGAATTTGACGAAGTAGTCGCGGATCTCGGCCGGGTTGGTGCGCGGCTGGTTCGACACGGTCGGCAGCAGCACGCCGTCGGCGGCGTAGTTGGCGACCACCTTGTCGGGGTCCAGCGTGCGCAGCGAGTTGTTCCAGCGGTCGAACAGGGCGCTGACCTGCGCCGCATCCACCGGCGTGCAGACGGCCGTACCCGATCCCTGGGCCAGCGCGCCGGTGGCGAGCGTGAGAGAGAGGACGCCGAGGGCGGCACTGGCGACGAGACTTTTCTTCACGGAGATGATTCCTTGTTGTGGAAGTTGTTGAAGCACCGGTTTCGGCCGGCGCTGCACCGCATTCGCGAGGCAGGAATCAAGTCTGTGGCGCGCTCATGAACACGACCCGTGTCGGGCCATGAATGCGAGTTGAAGCGCAGATGAACAACGGATGAACGGGCGCCCCCGCGCGCGCTCAGGCCTCCTGCGCGTCGAGCCGGTAGCCGAAGCCGCGCACGGTCTTGAGCAGCGCGAGCGGATGACCCTCGTCGATCTTGGCGCGCAACCGGCGCACGTACACGTCGACCACGTTGGTCAGCGGGTCCTCGTTGGTGCCCCACACGTTCGAGAGGATGCGCTCGCGGCTGTACACGCGCCCGGGTGCGCTCATCAGCAGTTCCAGGAAAGCCAGCTCCTTCGCGGTCAGCGCGATCGGCTGGCCGGCCCGCGTGACCTGCATGCGCTCGCGGTCCAGCACGAGGTCGGCCACCTGCAGGCTGCTCGCCTTCACGCGCTGCTCGCGCCCGCGCCGCAGCAGCGCCTCGATGCGCGCGAGCAGTTCCTCGAAAGCGAAAGGCTTGGTGAGGTAGTCGTCCGCGCCCAGCCGCAGGCCGTTGACCTTGGCCTCCAGCGAGCTCATGGCCGTGAGCATCAGCACGGGCACATGGTGGCCCTCGGCGCGCATCGTCTGGCAGAGCTCCAGGCCGCTGAGGCCAGGCAGCATCAGGTCGAGGATGAGCAGCGCGGGCTCGCCGCTGCGCGCCAGCGCCAGGCCCTCGGTTCCGGTGCGGGCCAGCTGCACACCATAGCCTTCGGCGCGCAGGCCGCGCTGCAGGAAGTCGGCCACGCGCGGATCGTCTTCGACCACCAGGATGTTGTTCATGCGGCCTCCGGCGCCGTGGGGAAATCGGTGCCGTCGAAACGGGGCAGCCGGATGCGGACCGTCGTGCCCACGAACGGCTCGCTCTCGATGTCGATGCGGCCTTCGTGTGCGGAAACGATCACCTGCGCGATCGACAGGCCGATGCCGGTGCCGTCGACGCGGTGTGCCCGGGCGCGCTGGCCACGCGTGAAGCGCTGGAACACCGTGGGCAGCTCGTCGGCGTCGATGCCGATGCCCTGGTCACGCACGGCGATTTCCACGCCTCCGTCGAGCTCGCGCCAACCGATGCGAACCGCGCCGCCCGGGCGCGAATAGCGCACCGCGTTGTCCAGCACGATCATCAGGGCCTGGCGCAGCCGATCGGCATCGGCGTGCACGTGGACAAGCGCCGGCTGCGCGTCGTGCGGCGCATCGAGGCGCACCCCCACCCCATGCAGCGCACCCAGCGCCTCGGCCTGCTCGGCCGCATCGCCGACCAGCAGGCCCAGGTCCACCCGGTCCTGCCGAATGACGAGCTGGTCGGCCTCGGCGCGTGCGATCAGCATCAGGTCGTCGATCACCCGCGCGAGCTGCTCCACGCCGCCGACGATGCGCGACAGCGTCAGCTTGTATTCGGCCGGCGGCTTGTCGGCGCCGCGCAGTGCGATCTCGGCCTCGCCGCGGATGGCGGTGGCCGGCGTGCGCAGTTCGTGGCTCAAGTCGGCGAACAGCTGACGGCGGCGCTGGTCGATGTTCTGCAGCGTGACGTGGGCGGACTGCAGCTCGGCCGTGCGCGCATCCACCGCCGCTTCGAGCTTGTGCCGCGCGGCTTCGGCATCGCTGCGGCGCTGCTGCAGCTCGGCGGCCATGGCATTGAAATGCTCCGCCACCTGGCCGAACTCGTCCCTCGACCCGACCTCCAGGCGGTGGTCCATGCGGCCGGCCTGCAGGGCCTGCGTGCCGGCCAGCAGGCCGGCGATGGGCGCCTGCAGCCGCCGATTCAGGCGAATGGCGATCAGCACCGCGGCCACCAGGGTCAGCACTGCGAGGCCGATGGCCTGCAGGCGCAGCACCTCGACGGCGCGTTCCGTGGCCTTGCGTGCCACCGGCACGGCCTCGCGCTGGCGCGCGATCGCACCGTTGACGAGTTCGCGCAGGTCGCGTCCGCGCGTCACGTCGAACACCTGGTTGAGCTGCTGCCACACCGATGAAAACTCCGCGCCCTGCTCCAACGGCTCCAGCCGCAGCAGGCGGGCCTGGACTTCGGCGATGTTGGCGTCGAGCAGGTCGATGCTGGCCGCCAGCTGGGTCGCCGCCTCGGGCACCGGCGTGCCGCGCGCCGAGGAAGCCTGGGTCCACCAGTCCAGGTCGCGCTGCGTCAGGTCGCGCAGGCTGGCCGCGCTGGTCCGCATGCCGGCCAGCCAGCGGTCGCGTGCCTCGATCGGTGCGTCGCCATTCATCAGCCGCTGCGAGGCCCAGACCCGCAGCCGCTGCTTGTTGGTGGACAGCTCCAGCAGATCGGACAGGATGTCGCTCGCAAGCCGGCTGTGCTGCTTGGCGAAAGTAACGCGCTCGGAGCCCAGGTAGATGAAGCCGGCCTGGATGCACACCAGCGCAACGAGCGTTGCGAAGGCCAGCGAGAGCCGCGTGCGGAATTTGATGGAAGGCATCGAGCAGTGTGGCGCGCCGGCGAACACTCGTTTTGAAGGGTTCGAAGAATAGCCCATGCCGGCGCGAACAGGCCGATCTGCGGATCGTCGGCAAGCAGGTCGCCATCGCCGCCACCCCGCTCCAGCCGACGATGCCCACGCTGATCTACGACGTCATCGAATCAATGCGGGCGGCGTGCCGCGTCGGCGGCATCGATCTCGCGCAGCGACTTGCCCTTGGTTTCCTTGGCGAAGCTGACGGCGACGATGGAGATCAGCGCCGCGCCAACCAAGTACAGGGCGATGGGCGTGGATGACTTGTAGTGCTTGAGCAGTGTGAGCGAGATCCACGGCGTCAGCGAGCCGGCCAGCAGCGGTGCGACCTGATAGCACAACGACAGCGCGGTGTAGCGGATCCGCGTGGGGAACAGCTCGGTCATCAGCGCCGAGTACGGCGAATAGGTCATCGACTCGATTGCCAGCCCCAACACGATCGCGGCCATGATGAGCCATTCGTTGCCGGTGTCCATCATCGGAAAGCCGACGAAGCCCCAGAACGCAGTGAGCACCGCGCCGATCAAGTACACCGGCTTGCGGCCGATCACGTCGGAGAGATGACCCATCACCGGAATCAGCAGGAAGTGGATGGCGTGCGCACCGAACATCAGCAGCAGGATGCGCGATGTGTTCATGCCCACGATCATCTTCAGGTAGGTCAGCGAGAAGGTGACCACCATGTAGTACAGGATGTTCTCCGCGAAGCGGGCGCCGATGCCGATCAGCACTTCACGCCAGTGGTACTTGAGCACCTGCACAAGGCGCATCTCTTGCTGCTTGACCTGATGCTGGCGCGCCTGCGACTCCTTGAAGATCGGCGCGTCGTCCACCCGCTTGCGGATCCAGTAGCCGATCAGCACGACCACGGCCGAGAACCAGAAGGCCACGCGCCAGCCCCAGCCGAGGAAGTCCGATTCGCTCAGTGTCGAGGACAGCAGCAGCAGGACCACGGTGGCGATCAGGTTGCCCGCCGGCACGCCTGCCTGCGGCCAACTGGCCCAAAAGCCGCGGCGGTCGTCAGGACTATGCTCGCTCACGAGGATCACTGCGCCGCCCCACTCGCCGCCGAAGGCGAAGCCCTGGATCAGCCGCAGGCTCACCAGCAGCACCGGTGCCCAGTAGCCGATAGCCTCGAAGGTCGGCAGGCAGCCCATCAGGAAGGTGGTGATACCGACGACGATCAGGCTGATCTGCAGCAGCGTCTTGCGGCCGATCTTGTCCCCGTAGTGGCCAAACACGATCCCGCCCAACGGCCGGGCGGCGAACCCCACCGCGTACAGCGCGAAGGCCGCGAGCACGCCATCGATCGGATTGCCAGTCTGCTTGAAGAAGTGCGTGCCGAACACCAGCGCAGAGGCCGTGCCGTAAAGGAAGAATTCGTACCACTCCGCGATGGACCCGATCATCGACGCGGCGACGACGCGCTTGAGATCGCTGGTGTCTTTCTTGGGGATGCTCGCTGGCATCGTCTCGATTGCTGCGGTGTTTGACATGGGAACGGGTCCTCAAAAGGGAAGTGAGAAAAATGCGAGCAGAAGTCCCCGCCCACGAGACGGCGGGTGCCGACTCGCGCCATCGGAAGCGGCCGCGGCCTCAGCACTGGCGAGGGTGGCCACGGTGGGCGGGGCCGTCGGCCTGAAGGATCAACCGACGACCGATTGGTACTGCGCAGGCCGCGTGGCGAGCGCCTTCTTCACGACAGCCTCGATGAAGGCGCGCTCCTCGCCGATGAGCGGCAGGCGCGGGCGGCGCATGTGCTCGCTGCCCACGCCCACCAGCACATCGATGAGCTTGAGGTTCTGCACCAGCTTGGTCGACACGTCGAGGTGCAGCATCGGCGTCATCCACTGGTAGAGCTTGAGCGCCTCGGCGAACTGGCCGGCCTTCATCAGGTCGTACAGCGCCACCGTCTCACGCGGGAACGCGCAACCCACCCCGGCCAGCAGGCCGTCGCAGCCCAGGGCTAGGCCTTC
>NZ_LMEK01000005.1:0-125732 GCF_001426595.1 Variovorax sp. Root434 | reverse complement strand
CGACAACGTCAGCATCACCGTGAAGCTGATCAACCCGATCGCGATGGAAGAAGGCCTGCGCTTCGCCATCCGTGAAGGCGGCCGCACCGTGGGTTCGGGTGTCGTGGCAAAGATCCTCGACATCTAAGCCGGACGCAAAGGAATCACCATGGCAACCAAGCAAAAAATCCGCATCCGCCTGAAGGCGTTCGACTACAAACTGATCGACCAGTCGGCCGCTGAAATCGTGGACACCGCCAAGCGCACCGGCGCGATCGTCAAGGGCCCCGTGCCCCTGCCGACCCGCATGAAGCGCTTCGACATCCTGCGTTCGCCGCACGTCAACAAGACGTCGCGCGACCAGCTGGAAATCCGTACGCACCAGCGCCTGATGGACATCGTCGACCCGACCGACAAGACCGTGGACGCGCTGATGAAGCTCGACCTCCCGGCCGGCGTGGACGTCGAGATCAAGCTGCAGTAATCCATTCGGCTTCGCGCCGCGGTTACTGACGAAGCCCGTCTGCAGAAATGCAGGCGGGCTTTGTTTTTTGTCTCACGAATGTGGCATCCTCGCCGGTCTGCAGCCCCCACGGGGCGGAGCGCCATGCAGCTGAAACGAGGGCAGCACAGCTATGAGACAAGGCATCTCTTTTGCGTCCGGTTTGATGGCGTGCATCGCGGCGGTGTTGTTGACCGCCTGCGGCGGCGGTGGTGGGGGAGGTGGCGGCGGTCTTCCCTTTCTGCCTGTACTTCCTGTGCCAACGACACCGGTCGCCCTGAGCGGTACGGCCACCTACGAGTCCGTGCCCAATCCCGGCGGGCGACTCGTGTACGCCGACACCTCGGTCAAGCCGGTGCGTGGCGCCTTTGTCGAAGTGCTCGATGCCACCAGCGGCAGCCAGTTGGCCACGACCTCCACAGATGACGGTGGCGCCTATGTCGTGAACGTTCCGGCGAACACGGCAATCATCGTCCGGGTGCGGGCCCAATTGACCCGCACCGGTTCGGCGCCGAGCTGGGATGTCACAGTGCGCGACAACACCCAGTCGAACGCGATCTATTCCATGCAGTCGTCGGCGTTCTCCACGGGAGGCGCGGCACTCACCCGCGATCTGCGCGCCGGCAGCGGCTGGGGTGGATCGAGCTACACCAGCCAGCGCGTGTCCGGGCCGTTCGCCGTGATGGACACGATCTACACCGCAATGCAGAAAGTGCTGTCTGTGGCGCCGGCTACGGCATTTCCGTCGCTGAAGGTGTTCTGGAGCGTGAACAACACGAACGCCAGCGGAAGTATCGCGCTGGGACAGATCGGCACCACGTTCTTCGTCGGCAGGAGTTCGGGTGCGGAAATCTATGTGCTCGGCAAGGAGGATGTGGACACCGACGAATTCGATGCGCCGGTGATCGCGCACGAGTGGGGGCACTACTACCAGGCCTCCTTCAGCCGGGACGATTCGACGGGCGGCGCCCATTCCACGAGCGAGCTCATCGATCGTCGGCTTGCCTTCTCCGAAGGATGGGGCAACGGCTGGTCGGGCATCGCGCTGGGGCGGAGCAACTATGTCGATTCGGGTGGACCCGGCCAGGCTCAGGGCGGCAGCCTCGACCTCACGAGGGGGCCGGCATCCAACCCGGGTTGGTTCCGCGAATCCTCGATCCAGTCGATCTTCTGGAATCTCAACCAGCAGGTCGGGTTCAGGCCGATCCACGACACGATGACAGGGTTCCAGTTCCGCAGTGGTGCGCCAGTCACGTCGATCCATCCGTTCGCGGCGGCATTCAATGCGACAGCGCCAGGCAATGCACAGGCGCTGGCCGCGCTGCTGGCTGGGCAGAACATTGCGGGCGGCAGCGATGCCTATGGCTCATCGGAAAGCAATGATGGCGGCTTGCCGATCGTGCTGCCGATGTACAAGCCGGCAGCGATCGGTGGCTCGGTTACACAGGCTTGTGTGACGAATGCCGCCGATCCGCAGCGCGATGGCAACAAGCTGGGCAGCTTTGCGTATCTGAGGTTTACGGCTCCAGCCAGCCGCAGTTACCAGTTCGTGGTCTCCCCGCCGGTGGGTGCCAGCGCCAATTTCGCGATCTATAAAGGTGGTGTGGTGAGCCGCAATACCAGTTCGGTCAACCTTTCGGCCGGCGACTATGTTCTGGTTGTCAACGATCTCAATAACTCCGCTGCTAGCACGTGTTTCAACGTAACCATTCAATAGCAGTGAGGAAGGCCACCATGAACCCTCTTTCCAGCTCGATGATTGCCGCTGCGGCATGGCTGACGCTCGCTGCCACGTCGGCGCCGGTTTTTGCGGACGGCGTGCCCGCGCCCCGAGCGGCCAAGCACGCTGCTTCTTCGCGCCATGCGCCCATGACGGTCGCGGCGCGCAAGCCCAATGATTCCGGTGTCGTGATCCAGTACAGGCTCGACGGCACGGCCCAGGTCGGCCGGCCGATTTCTGTCGTTCTGCAGTTCGACGGCGTGAGCGATCCGGCCGGGGCCACCGCGCGCCTGACGACGGATGCCGGCCTGACCCTGACGACGAGCAGCAGCCTGGCTCTCCCGGCCGGCCAGCGTACGACCGCCACCGCCACGGTGACGAGCGACCGCGAGGGCCTCGCCTACCTGAATGTCTTTGTCACGCAGAACGGCGCCATGAGCATCGTCGCGATCCCTGTGACGACCGGATCGGCGGTGCCGGCCATGAAGGGTGCCGGCGAGGTGAAATCGTCCGACGAGGGCGAAAAGATCATCTCCTTGCCCGCCAAAGAGCCAAAAGAGCCCAAATAGGGCCCCAAACGGGCGCAACAATCGCCCTTGCAACGGGCCCGCATCGCGGGCTATAATCGCTGGCTCTGCCCTTGGTGCGTCCATGCGGGCGTAGTTCGGGCAGAGATTTATCAACCTTCTTTCGCAGGCCGGGAACCTTGGGGAATCGGCCAAACGCTGTCGCCAATTGAAGTGGCAGCGGCGAAGGAAGTCTTCCATTTTTGGAGAAAACAAATGAGTCTGAGCAACTCCCTCGGGTTGCTGGGCCGCAAGGTGGGGATGATGCGTCTCTTCACCGATGACGGGGACGCAGTTCCTGTCACGGTGGTAGATGTGTCCAACAACCGTGTGACCCAGATCAAGTCCCAAGAGACCGATGGCTACGTCGCCCTGCAGGTGACGTTCGGTTCGCGCAAAGCATCGCGCGTGACCAAGCCCGAAGCCGGCCACCTCGCCAAGGCGGGTGTCGAAGCTGGCGAAATCATCCAGGAATTCCGCGTTACCGCAGATACCGCAGGTCAGCACAAGGCTGGCGGCGTGATCGCGGCCAGCAGCGTGTTTTCCGTGGGCCAGAAGGTGGACGTGCAAGGCACCTCCATCGGCAAGGGCTACGCTGGCACGATCAAGCGCCACAACATGAGCTCGCAACGCGCGTCGCACGGTAACAGCCGTTCGCACAACGTTCCCGGCTCGATCGGCATGGCACAAGACCCCGGTCGCGTGTTCCCCGGCAAGCGCATGACGGGCCACCTCGGCGACGTCACGCGCACGACGCAAAACCTCGACGTGTTCCGCATCGACGAAGCACGTCAACTGCTGCTCATCAAGGGCGCGATTCCGGGTTCGAAGGGTGGCTTCGTCACCGTGCGTCCCGCCATCAAGGCCAAGCCGCAAGCGGCTGAAGGAGCGAAGTAATGGAACTCGAACTCCTGAACGAACAAGGCCAGGCCGCGTCGAAGTACGACGCCCCCGAGACCGTGTTCGGCCGTGACTACAACGAAGACCTGGTCCACCAGATCGTCGTTGCATTCCAGGCCAACGCCCGCCAAGGCACGCGCGCCCAGAAGGACCGCGAGCAGGTCAAGCACTCGACCAAGAAGCCTTTCAAGCAAAAGGGAACGGGCCGCGCCCGTGCCGGTATGACGTCCTCGCCGCTGTGGCGCGGGGGTGGCCGCATTTTCCCGAACATGCCTGACGAAAACTTCTCGCAGAAGATCAACAAGAAGATGTACCGCGCCGGCATGGCCGCCATCTTCTCGCAGCTCGCTCGCGAAGGCCGTCTGGCCGTGGTGGATTCGCTGACCGTGGATTCGCCCAAGACGAAGCCGCTGGCAGCCCGTTTCAAGGCGATGAATCTCGAGTCCGTGCTCGTGATCGCCGAAGAAGTCGACGAAAACCTGTACCTTGCCTCGCGCAATCTGGTGAACGTTCTCGTGGTCGAACCCCGCTACGCCGATCCGGTGTCGCTGGTTCACTACAAGAAGGTGCTGGTCACCAAGGGTGCCGTCGACAAGCTCAAGGAGATGTTCGCATGAGCCGCGTGAACCCTACCGCCGCTGAACGTACGTTCGAAGAAGGCCGCCTGATGGCGGTGCTGGTCGCCCCGATCGTGTCCGAAAAGGCCACGATGGTCGGCGAGAAGTCGAACGCTGTCACTTTCAAGGTGCTGCAAGACGCCACCAAGCCCGAGATCAAGGCCGCTGTCGAACTGATGTTCAAGGTCGAAGTCCAGGGCGTGTCGGTGCTCAACACCAAGGGCAAGACCAAGCGCTTTGGCAAGTCCATCGGCCGCCGCGACAACGTTCGCAAGGCCTATGTGACCCTGAAGCCCGGTCAAGAGCTCAACCTCGTCGGGGAAGGCGCTTAATCATGGCCGTCATCAAGATGAAACCCACTTCGCCGGGCCAACGCGGCGCGGTGAAGATCTCGCGTGACCACCTGTTCAAGGGTGCTCCTCACGCTCCCCTGCTGGAACCCCAGTTCCAGAAGGCCGGCCGCAACAACAACGGCCACATCACGATCCGTCATCGTGGCGGCGGTGCCAAGCACCACTACCGCGTTGTCGACTTCGTGCGCAACAAGGACGGCATCCCGGCCAAGGTCGAACGCATCGAATACGACCCGAACCGTACCGCCCACATCGCTCTGGTCTGCTACGCCGACGGCGAGCGCCGCTACATCATCGCCCCGCGCGGTCTGGAAGCCGGTGCAACGCTGCTGTCGGGCGCCGAAGCCCCGATCCGCGCCGGCAACACCCTGCCGATCCGCAACATCCCGGTCGGCTCGACGATCCACTGCATCGAACTGCAACCCGGCAAGGGCGCGCAGATCGCGCGTTCGGCCGGTACGTCGGCAACGCTGCTGGCTCGCGAAGGCGTCTACGCCCAGGTCCGCATGCGTTCGGGTGAGGTGCGCCGCATCCACATCGAATGCCGTGCAACCATCGGCGAAGTGGCCAACGAAGAGCACAGCCTGCGCCAACTCGGCAAGGCCGGTGTGAAGCGTCACATGGGTATCCGCCCGACCGTTCGCGGCGTGGTGATGAACCCGGTCGACCACCCGCATGGTGGCGGCGAAGGCAAGACTGGCGAAGGCCGCCATCCTGTCGACCCATGGGGCAATCTGACCAAGGGCTATCGCACCCGTAACAACAAGCGCACGCAGGTCTTCATCGTGTCGCGTCGCAAGAAGTAAGGGATAGCCAATGACTCGCTCTCTCAAAAAGGGTCCTTTCGTCGATCACCACCTCGTGGCCAAGGCCGACAAGGCCGTGACGACCAAGGACAAGAAGCCGATCAAGACCTGGTCGCGCCGCTCGATGGTTCTGCCCGAGTTCATCGGTCTGACCATCGCTGTGCACAACGGCAAGCAACACGTGCCCGTGTACATCACCGACCAGATGGTCGGCCACAAGCTCGGCGAATTTGCGCTCACGCGTACGTTCAAGGGGCACCCCGCGGACAAAAAAGTCCAGAAGAAGTAAGGAACGACCATGTCTGAAACACGTGCAGTCCTCCGCGGTGTCCGCCTGTCGGTCGACAAGGGCCGTCTGGTCGCGGATCTGATCCGCGGCAAGAAGGTCGATCAAGCGCTCAACGTTCTGCAATTCACGCAGAAAAAGGCCGCTGTGATCATCAAGAAGGTGCTCGAGTCGGCCATCGCCAACGCCGAGCACAACGACGGTGCCGACATCGACGAGCTGAAGGTCAAGACCATCTACGTCGAGCAAGGTGCAACGCTCAAGCGTTTCACCGCTCGGGCCAAGGGTCGCGGCAATCGCATCAGCAAGCCCACGTGCCATGTGTACGTGACGGTCGGCAACTAAGAAGGCCTGGAAGAAATATGGGACAGAAAATCCACCCAACCGGGTTCCGCCTTGCGGTCACCCGTAACTGGTCCAGCCGCTGGTACGCAAGCGACCGCGATTTCGCGGGCATGCTGGCCGAAGACATCAAGGTTCGCGAATACCTGAAGAAGAAGCTGAAGAACGCTTCGGTGTCGCGCGTCATGATCGAACGTCCCGCCAAGAACGCACGCATCACGATCTACTCGGCACGTCCGGGCGTCGTGATCGGCAAGAAGGGCGAGGACATCGAGAACCTCAAGCGCGAACTGGGCAAGCAGCTCGGCGTGCCGGTTGCAGTCAACATCGAAGAAGTGCGCAAGCCCGAAATCGATGCGCAGCTGATCGCCGACAGCATCACGCAGCAGCTCGAAAAGCGGATCATGTTCCGCCGCGCCATGAAGCGCGCCATGCAAAACGCCATGCGTCTGGGTGCCCTGGGCATCAAGATCATGTCGGCTGGCCGCCTGAACGGCATCGAAATCGCACGTACCGAGTGGTACCGCGAAGGCCGCGTGCCGCTGCACACCCTGCGCGCCGACATCGACTACGGCACCTCGGAAGCCAAGACCACCTACGGCGTCATCGGCGTCAAGGTCTGGGTCTACAAGGGCGACACGTTGGGTCGCAACGACCTGCCGGCCGTCGAAACGCCGCGTCCCGAAGAAGAACGTCGTCCGCGCGGTCCGCGCCGCGATGGCCGCCCGGGTGGCGACCGTCCGGGTTCGGATCGTCGTGGTCCCGGCCCGCGCGCCGGTGCCCGCGGCCCGATCGGTGGCAACACCGCTCCGGCCGATGGCAGCGACAAGCCTGCAGAAGCAACCGGCGGTGCCGGTGACTCGAAACCCGCCGTTAAGCGCGTCCGCAAAGCCGCGCCAGCTGCAGCAGCTGACGGTGCCAAGACCGAGTGATCGGTCTTAGAACTACGGAGTAACAAAACATGCTGCAACCTGCACGCAGAAAGTTCCGCAAGGAACAAAAGGGCCGCAACACCGGCATCGCAACCACGGGTAACTCGGTTGCGTTCGGTGACTTCGGTCTCAAATGCACCGATCGCGGCCGCCTCACGGCACGCCAGATCGAAGCCGCTCGCCGCGCGATTTCGCGTCACGTGAAGCGCGGTGGCCGTATCTGGATCCGCGTATTCCCGGACAAGCCGATCTCTACCAAGCCCGCTGAAGTGCGGATGGGTAACGGTAAGGGCAACCCCGAGTACTACGTCGCCGAAATCCAGCCCGGCAAGATCGTGTTCGAGATCGTCGGCGTGCCCGAAGAACTCGCCCGCGAAGCGTTCCGCCTGGCCGCCGCCAAGCTTCCGCTGCGTACGACCTTCGTCGCTCGCCAGCTCGGCGCCTGAGAGGAGAACACTGATGGCAACCCGTAAGAAAAAAGAAACCGCGGCTTCGGCCAAGGTGACGAAGGCTGCAACCCTGCGCACGAAGGACGTCGCAGGCCTGCAAGCCGAAATCAAGGATCTGCAGAAGGCCCATTTCGGTCTGCGCATGCAGAAGGCCACGCAACAGCTGTCGAACACCTCGACGCTGCGCGTGACGCGTCGCGACATCGCTCGCGCAAAGACCATTCTTGCTCAGAAGCAGCAAGAAACCCCCGCCGCCAAGTAAGGAGTGAACATGACGGAACCTAAAAAATCCCTCAAGCGCACCTTGATCGGCAAGGTGGTCAGCGACAAGCGTGCCAAGACCGTGACCGTGCTGGTCGAGCGCCGTGTGAAGCATGAGCTCTACGGCAAGATCGTGGCCAAGACGAGCAAGTACCACGCCCATGACGAAAAGGGCGAGTACAAGCTGGGCGACACCATCGAGATCACGGAAAGCCGTCCGATCTCGAAGACCAAGAACTGGGTCGTGACCCGTCTGGTCGAGAAGGCCGTTCTGGTCTGATCTCCCCGGCTCGCTACAGCCCATACGGAAACGGCCCACAATGTGGGCCGTTTTTCTTTTTCAGGAGCACTTTCAATGATCAAAGTCGGCGACACCCTTCCCTCGGCCACCCTGCAGGAATATTCCGAAGTCGAGGGCGAAGGCTGCAGCATCGGCCCGAACGCCGTGGACGTGGCCAAGGCCTCGGCGGGCAAGACCATCGCGCTGTTCGCGCTGCCCGGCGCCTTCACGCCCACCTGCTCGGCCAAGCACGTGCCGGGCTACGTGCAGCACTTCGACGACTTCAAGGCCGCTGGCGTGGACGAGATCTGGTGCGTGAGCGTGAACGATGCTTTCGTGATGGGCGCCTGGGCGCGCGACCAGAAGACCGGCACCAAGGTGCGCATGCTGGCCGACGGCAGCGCCGACTTCGCCAAGGCCACCGGCCTTACGCTCGACCTGACCGGCCGCGGCATGGGCCTGCGCAGCAACCGCTACTCGATGCTCGTGAAGGACGGCAAGGTCGCGACGCTCAACGTCGAAGGACCGGGCAAGTTCGAAGTCAGCGACGCCGACACGCTGTTGGCCCAAGCACGCGGTTAATAAACCCGGATCCTTCGAGGGGCCGCCGCGCACGGCCGCTCGGAGCCGCAGCCGGGGGCGAGCTAAAGCTCCACCTTCAGGTAGTGGGCCCCGGCAACGGGGTTGTGATAGTAGGGCGGTACCTCTGCGAAGCCCAGGTCTTCGTAGAGGGCGCGCGCCGACTCCATCTCGTCGAGTGTGTCGAGCAGCACGCAGCCATACCCCGCGCTGCGTGCGGCATCGAGGATCGCCTCGGCCAGTTGCCGACCCAGGCCCAGGCCGCGAAAGCCGGGGCGCACGTACAGGCGCTTCATCTCGGCGGCGTTCGCGTAGTCCGCGCTGTCGAGCGGGCGCAGCGCGCAGCACCCCGCCACATGCGCCAGCGTGCCGTCGGCGCGCCGCAGGGTCGGTGCTTCGCGCCCGGCGTCTTCCTTCACGTTGGCCGGATCGACCAGCGCCAGCAGCAGCAGGCCGCGCGGTTCGGCGTATTCGCCCGGCAGTTGCGCCAGTTCGCTGTCGAAATCCTGAAAGCCCAGGTCGATGTCCAGCGAGGCCGCGTAGTCGCGGAAGATCGCGCGTGTGGCCTCGATCTCGTGAGCTTCTTCCGGCGTGAGCAGCACGACCGCCGGCATGTCCGACAGCGGCAGGGGGCGTGAAACAGAAAAGCTCATACGCGCAGCGAGGAAACCCAGTACGCCACGCCCGCGCACAGCGCGAACAGCACCAGCGCCAGCCAGCGCGACGCCGCGTCGTCGCGGCTCGGCGCCACCTGGCCGTTCTCGGCGGAAACCAACTTGTCGCCCGTCACCATCGGCCGCACCAGTCGGTGCCGCTTGACCAGCACGTAGAACAGCACCGCCAGCAGGTGCAGGCTCACGAGGGCGATCACGATCCATTTGCCCTGCGCCTTGTGCCAACCGGTGGCCAGGCTCACGAGCTCGCCCGAGACGAAACGCGTGAGCGGCCCCGATGCCGAGATTTCGTCATCCGCCATCAGCCCGGTTGCCACCTGCAACGCCAGGATCGCCAGCACCGCGAACACCGACAATGCGCCCAGAGGCGTGTGCCCGGCCAGGTGATCTGGGGGCGCTCGTCCGCGCAGATAGGCCGCCATCGACCCGGGGCCGTAGACGAAGGCCGCAAAGCGCGACCAGCGTCCGCCCACGAAGCCCCAGAGCAGCCGGAACAGCAGCAGTGCGAGCACCGCGTACCCCAGGCGGAAGTGCCATTCCATGGCATCGCTCAACCCGGTTCCGATCATGCCGATGACGGCTGCGGCCAGCGCCCAGTGGAAAAGGCGTGTCGGCAGGTCCCAGACCCGTGTGCGGGCGCTTGAGCCTGAGGCCGCCGGGAAGGCAGCCACGGAAGAATCGGTCATCGAGGAAGGTGCGGAGCGCAATGCTGCGGAAGGCGCAGATTAGCAAAGTCCAGGCCCCGGCCTGCTTCGGGTTGTTGCTATGCGGCTGTCGCAGGCAGCCCCTACACTCGGCCGCAGCGCCGCGCTCGACGGCGTTTTCCCCACAACGAGGACCCCCGATGACCCGACTTGCTCCGTTCGCCCTTGCAGCCGCCTGCGCCGCCCTGTCCCTGCCCACGGCAGCCCAGTTCGCCAAGCCCGAGGACGCCATCAAGTACCGCCAGAGCGCGCTGTTCGTGATGAGCCAGCATTTCGGCCGCCTCGGCGCCATGGCCAACGGACGCGCGCCCTACGACGCCTCGACTGCTGCGGCCAACGCCGAAATGGTCGCCGACATGGCAAAGCTGCCGTGGACGGCCTTCGGCGCCAGCACCGAGGGCGGCAAGGCCAAGCCCGAAATCTGGAAGGAAGACGCCAAGTTCAAGGAGCGCCAGGAGAAGCTGATCGCCGAAACCGCCAAGCTGGTGACGGCCGCCAAGGCCGGCAATCTCGACGCGCTCAAGGCCCAGTTCGGCCCGACCGCAGCGAGCTGCAAGGCTTGCCACGACAGCTTCCGCAACCAGTAAGCCGTCGCCTCGCAGAAACATAAAAGGACAAAAGGCGCTCTTTCGGGAGCGCCTTTTTGCGGGAGGAGCGGAAGATCAGGCCTCGGCCAGCAGCTTCTCGATCAGCTTGTGGAGTTCGGCAAAGTCCGGCTCGCCCACATAGCGCTTCACGATTTCGCCGCGCTTGTTGACCAGGTAGGTGGTCGGCGTGAGCTTCACATCGCCCCAGGCCTGTGCCACGCTGCCGGTGTTGTCGATCGCCACCTTGAACGGCAGCTTGCGCGTTTGCGCGAAGTTGACGACATAGCTCGGCGGGTCGTAGCTCATGGCCACTGCCAGGGTGTCGTAGCCCTGCGCCTTGTACTTGTCGTAGGTCGCGATGACCTTGGGCATTTCGCCGACGCAGGTCACGCAGCTCGTGGCCCAGAAATTGACCAGGGTGACTTTGCCCTTCAGGTCTGCCGTGCTCTTTTGCGTGCCGTCGAGCAGCACGAAGGTCGAAGCCGGCGCGGCCGTGGCGCCGGAGCCGAGGTACACGCCCACGCCGGCGGCCAATGCGAGAACGACGGCGGTAGCGGCGATGTATTTCTTCATGGCAACACGGAAGACAAGGGCGGCGCGATTTTAGTTCCGCCCGCCGGATCGTGCTCGCGGCCCGGGCGCGGCTCGATAATCGTTCCCCGATGCCGTTTCCCGTCCTCCATTTCCGGTTCGTACTGGCAGCGGCAGCCTTGCTCGCCGCCTGCAGCCCGACCTTCAACTGGCGCGAAGTGCCGGTCGCCGAATCCGGCCTGATCGTGCTGCTGCCCTGCAAGGCCGACCGCGCGAACCGCGCCCTGCCGCTGGGTGCCGAATCGGTGCAGGTCGACATGACGGGCTGCGACGCCGGCGGTGCGACCTTCGCCATCGCGCATGCCTCCGCCAGCGGCCCCGAGCAAGCCGAGGCCTGGCTCCGCGCATGGCACGCCGCCACCCGCGGCCAGCTCGGCGAGGCGCAGGTGGCGGAAACTCCCGCCAGCGTCCAGCGCGCGACCGCCGCGCCGGCGCCGCTGCGGCTCGATGCCCAGCCGCGGCAGCAGCAGGGCGCATCGGCGTCGGCGCCGGTACAGGTGCTCTGGTTTGCCCAGTCGCAGAAGGACGGCACCGTGGCGCTCTACCAGGCCACCGTGCTGGGCAAGCCTTCTTCGCCCGAAGCATCGAAGACCTTCTTCGAGAGTTTGCGGCTTCCCTGAAGGCCGATCTGCTATGGTTCTGATAGCTGCCTGGCTGGCGACACTGTCCGTCTTTCGGGGCTGCTGCGTTGTGTCGTATATCTACTTCCCCTGGGCGCCCCCGCATAATCGATGCGTCGCCCTCCGCCCCGCATGAACAGCATCCTCATCATCGCCCACTCACCGTTCGCGCACGCGCTGCGGCAGTGCGCGCTGCATGTGTTTCCCGATTGCGAGCAGGCCATCGTCGCGCTCGACGTTCTGCCCAACGTGTCGCCCGAAGAAACGCTGGCCGCCGCGCGCATCACGCTCGCGCAGCAGCTGCACACGCCGCGCTCGCAGGTGCTGGTGCTGGCCGACGTGTTCGGCGCCACGCCTTGTAACGTGGCGCAGAAGCTGGTGGACGGCGCCCGGTCGCGGCTGGTGGCGGGAGTCAATCTTCCGATGCTGCTGCGCGCCGTCACCTATCGGCACGAGCCCCTGGATACGCTGGTGCAGCGCGCCCTTGCGGGCGGCACCGCGGGCGTCATGCAGGTGGCGGTGGCGGCTCCCCAGAACCAGGCAAAAAGAAAGCACAGTGATCAAGAAATCCGTGACCATCAGCAATAAGCTGGGCTTGCATGCACGCGCATCGGCCAAGCTGACCAAGCTCGCAGGCAGCTTTCCCTGCGAGGTGTGGCTCTCCCGCGGCGACCGCCGCATCAACGCCAAGAGCATCATGGGCGTCATGATGCTGGCCGCCGGACTGGGCAGCACCGTCGAGCTCGAAACCAACGGCGAGCAGGAAGATGAAGCAATGAACGCCATCGTGCTCCTGATGGACGACAAGTTCGGCGAAGGCGAATAAGGACCGTTCCATGACTTTTGCAGTCCACGGCCTTCCCGTCGCCCGTGGCATTGCCATCGGGCGCGCGGTGCTGGTGGTGTCGAGCCGCATCGACGTGGCCCACTACTTCATCAAGCCTGAAGAAATCGAGACCGAGATCGACCGCGTGCGCACCGCGCGCAACGCGGTGGCCGACGAGCTCACCAAGCTGCAGGCCAACGTTGCGCAGATGGGCCCGAACGACACGCCGCACGAACTCTCGGCGCTGCTCGAGGTGCACCAGATGCTGCTGCAGGACGAGGTCCTCACCGGCGGCGTCAAGCACTGGATCACCGAGCGGCTCTACAACGCCGAATGGGCGCTGACCACGCAGCTCGAGATCATCGCGCGCCAGTTCGACGAGATGGAGGACGAGTACCTGCGCGAGCGCAAGGCCGACCTCGAGCAGGTGGTCGAACGCCTGCTGCATCGCATGAAGGGCACGGCCGCCGTGCTCGCGCCGAGCCCGCCGCGCCGCAAGCGCGCCACCTCCCAGGACGACGACAACGACAACGACGATCCCACCGCGGGCGACGGCATCGACGTGCCGCTGGTGCTCATCGCGCACGATCTCTCGCCGGCCGACATGCTGCAGTTCAAGAAGAGCGTGTTCGCCGGCTTCGTCACCGACGTGGGCGGGCGCACCTCGCACACCGCCATCGTGGCGCGCAGCATGGACATCCCGGCCGTGGTCGGCGCGCGCACCGCGAGCCAGCTGGTGCGCCAGGACGACTGGGTCATCATCGACGGAGACGCCGGCGTGGTGATCGTCGACCCTTCTCCGATCATCCTGGCCGAGTACGGCTTCAAGCAGCGCCAGGGCGACCTCGAACGCGGCCGGCTCGCGCGGCTGCGCCACAAGCCCGCCGTCACGCTCGACGGCCAGCGGGTGGAACTGCTCGCCAACATCGAGATGCCCGAGGACACCTTGGGCGCCGTCAAGGCCGGCGCGGTGGGCGTGGGCCTGTTCCGCAGCGAATTCCTCTTCATGGGCCGCGAGTCGACCACGCGCCAGACCCGCCTGCCCGACGAAGAGGAACAGTACCAGGCCTACAAACGCGCGGTCGAGGGCATGCAGGGCATGCCCGTCACCATCCGCACCATCGACGTGGGCGCCGACAAGCCGCTGGACGGCAAGTCGGCCAACAAGCAGGAGCACCTGAATCCCGCGCTCGGCCTGCGCGCCATCCGCTGGAGCCTGGCCGACCCGGCGATGTTCCTCACCCAGCTGCGAGCCATCCTGCGCGCCGCGGCGCACGGTGAAATCCACCTGCTGATTCCCATGCTCGCGCACGCGAGCGAGATCCGCCAGACGCTGTCGCTGATCGATTTCGCGCGCACCGAACTCGACAGCCGCGGCGCCGTGCACGGGCAGGTGAAGCTCGGTGCAATGATCGAGATTCCCGCGGCGGCGCTCACGCTGCGCATCTTCCTGAAGCACTTCGACTTCCTGTCGATCGGCACCAACGACCTGATCCAGTACACGCTGGCCATCGACCGCGCCGACGAGTCGGTGGCGCACCTTTACGACCCCGCGCACCCGGCGGTGCTGCGCCTCGTGGCCGACACCATCGCCGAGTGCCGGCGGCAGGGCAAGGGCGTGGCCGTGTGCGGCGAGATGGCGGGCGACGTGGCCTTCACGCGGCTGCTGCTGGGGCTGGGCCTGCGCAGCTTCTCGATGCATCCCTCGCGCATCCTCGCGGTCAAGCAGGAGGTGCTGCGCGCCGACACCGGCAAGCTTGAAGCCTGGGCCCAGAGCGTTCTCGACTCCGACGACCCCGCCGCCGCAATGGCGGGCTGATTCGGCTGCTCATTCGGGAAACACCGCGGAACCGGCTTTGCCGGGCCGCTGGTGTTGCCCCCGGTAGGGGGTTGGAGAAGCGACACGAAGTGCGCGCAGCCTGGGGGCGAGCTGAAACTTAACGAAACACGCCGAAACCGCGGCGAAAGGACTTGCGGCAGCGCCGCAAGCACGATCAGGTCTCCTCTTCAACCCCGAAAGAAAGACCTGCATCATGAAATCTCTCTCCCTGACCCAGCTCGTTGCCGTCGGCTCCTTCGCCATGCTCGCCGCCGCGGGCGCCAAGGCTGAAAGCTACGAGGGCGTGCAGCCCGCCGTGTCGGCCAAGAGCCGCGCCGACGTCAACGCCGAAGCCGTGCGCACCGCATCGGCACCCGACCAGAACGTGGTGCGCGGCTCGCGCGGCGCAGAAGGCATGGCCGTGTCGACCGAGCGCGCACGCATCGTCGCGGAAGCAGTGCGCGCCGCCGCCGCACCCGACCAGAACGTGACGTCCAGCTCGCGCGTGAACAGTCAGGTCGTCTCGACGATGCAGAACCCTGTCGACGCGCGCGCCGCAGCCGCCAACGCCAAGAGCAGCCGGCTGTAAGACCTCCCCCCAACGATGCCCTCGGGCGACTCGAGGGCGAGCAAGGAATCATCATGAAGCACTGGATCAAACGCACTCTTTTCGGATTCGCGGGCGCCGCGATGGTCGCCGGCAGCATTGCCGGCTGCGCCGGCCAGCGACATGGCTGGGGCGGCGACAGCGCCGACTTCCGCGCGAAGATGGTCGAGCGCGTGGGCAGCAAGCTCGAACTCGACGCCAACCAGAAGCAGAAGCTCACCGTGCTCGCCGAGAAGCTGCAGGCGCAGCGCGAAGCCATGCGCGGCGCCGGCGGTTCGGGCGATCCGCGCTCGCAGTTCAAGGCGCTGTTCGCGGGCAACAAGCTCGACCAAGCCGGTGCCGCGCGCCTGGTCGACGAGAAGACCACCGCCGTGCGCAATGGCAGCCCCGAGATCATTGCCGCCGCCGCCGACTTCTATGACAACCTGAACGCCGCGCAGCAGCAGAAGGTGCGCGAATTCATGGAGCGCGGCGGCCGGCGCTGGAGCCGTCATGGCTAGGCTTGGCTCAACCCCAGGCTTTGCGCACTTCGTGTCGCTGCGCCACCCCCCTCTCCGGGGGCGACACCAGTGGCCCGGCGAAGCCGGTTCCACGGCGGCTCCCGAAGAGGCCGCTGCGGTAGCCGCGGGCGGCGTGCGCACCCTGCTGCGCCTCGAAGGCGCCGTGGTGCTGGGCGTGGCGCTCGCCGCCTACGCCCAGTTCGGTGCGGGCTGGGGCGTGTTCGCGCTGTGGCTGCTCGCGCCCGATCTCTCGCTGCTGGGTTACCTCGCGGGACCGCGCACGGGAGCGGCGCTCTACAACGGGGCGCACTCGTACGTCGGCCCGGTGCTGCTGCTGGCGCTCGGCGCGCTCGCGGCGATGCCGTGGGCGGTGGCCGGCAGCCTGATCTGGCTGGCCCACATCGGCATGGACCACGCGCTCGGCTACGGGTTGAAGTACGCGACCGGCTTCGCCGCCACGCACCTGGGCCGCATCGGCAAGGCTGATCCATGGTGAGCCGCGACGACATCGCTTCCCATGCCGTGCACGCGCCTGCCGCGCGCGCATGGATGCTGACAGAGGCGCTCGCGCTGGGCATCGCGTCGATGGTGCATGCCGGGTTCCTCGTGCCCGGCTACGCGCATCCGGCGGCCCGCACCGCAGAGGCGGTGATCGCCACCGTGCTGGTGCTGGCCTCCGTCGAGACCTGGCTGCGCCCGCACCATGCGCGCCGCGCGGCCATCTTCGGCCAGGGCTTCGCGCTGCTGGGCACGCTGGTCGGGCTCGGCACCATCATCGCGGGCATCGGTCCGCGCACGGTGCCCGACGTGGTCTATCACGCGTTGCTGCTTTCCATCCTCGTGACGGGCCTGACCTGGGCGGTGCGATGCCGGCAGGTCTGATGGTCAGCGAGGTCATCCGCCACTTTCTTGTCAGGAGGCACAATCCCGCCATGCCGCGCATCCTGCTGATCGACGACGACGAACATCTCGCCGCGCCGCTGACCACCTACTTCGCACGCTTCGGCTGCACGCTCGAAAGCGCCGTGCGCCCGAGCGAAGGCCTCGCAAAGTTGCGTGCAGGCACCTACGACGCGGCCATCCTCGACGTGATGCTGCCCGAGATGGACGGCTTCGCGCTGTGCCGCGAGATCCGCAAGGAAAGCGACATTCCCATCGTGATGCTCACCGCGCGCGGCGAGGTCATGGACCGCGTGGTCGGCCTCGAACTCGGCGCCGATGACTACGTGCCCAAGCCCTTCGAGCCCCGCGAGCTGGTGGCGCGCGTGCAGACCATCCTGCGCCGCCAGCGCAGCGCCGCGCCGCAGGCAGTGGCCAACGGCACGCAGCACCGTGTGTTCGATGGCCTGACGATCGACCTCGACCGGCGCCAGGTGCTGCGCCACGGCGAGCGCGTGGAGCTCACCGGCACCGAGTTCGAGCTGCTCGCGCTGCTGGCGGCCGAGCCCGGCAAGGTGTTCAGCCGCGACGACATCCTCAACCGTCTGCGCGGCCACGAGGCCGAGCTCTACACGCGCGCCGTCGACATCGTCGTGAGCCGCCTGCGCAAGAAGCTGGAGCCGCTGGACTGCATCAAGACGCTGCGCAACGCCGGCTATGCGTTGGCGGTTGCGCGCAGCGAGCCTGCATGAATCTCGGACGAAGCAGGGAGTCCCGCAGGATGCGGTGGCGCGGCGAGGAGTGTCGCGACGAAATCGCGCGCAGCGACTGGCACGCGAAGTGGCATGCGCGCTGGAACGAGAAGGTGCAGGGCAAGCGCCGCTGGCGCCGTTCGCTGCGCGTGCGGCTGGTGCTGATGTTCGTGCTGCTCGCGCTGGTGATGGCGGCGGTGTTCATGGGCGGCATGAAGAAGTCGTTCTCCACCGGCTGGGCCGAGGCCGCCAAGCCGATGCTGACCGACTACGCCGACCGCCTCGTGGCCGAGATCGGCACGCCGCCCGACGTGGCGCGCGCGCAGGCGCTGGTGGCGCGGCTGCCGATCACCATCCGCATCGTCGGTCCCAAGGTCAACTGGGATTCCAACCCCGGCGGCGCGAACAGCCCCGGCGGCTGGATGCACGACCGCGAAGACGTGTTCGGCGGCGACAAGTGGTTCATCCGCCCCACGGCCGACGGGCACCGCGTGATCTTCGGCTGGGCGCCCAAGCTCTGGCAGCTCGCGCCGCGCGTCATCGGCTGGGCCACGCTGGGCCTGCTGCTGTCGTGCGTGCTGCTGGGCTACGCGTACGTGAGCCGGCTGTTGCGCCCGCTGATCGACATCCGCGAGGGCGCGCAGCGCTTCGGCCGCGGCGAGTTCACGCAGCCCATTCCGGTGCGCCGTAACGACGACCTCGGCGACCTGGCCGAGCGCATCAACACCATGGCCGAGGACATCCAGGCCATGCTCGATGCCAAGCGCGGGCTGCTGCTGGCGCTGAGCCACGAGCTGCGCTCGCCGCTCACGCGCGCCCGGCTCAACGCCGAGCTGCTGCCGAGCACGCCCGAGGGACAGGCCGAGCGCGACGCGCTGCTGCGCGATCTGAACGAGATGCGCGACCTCATCAGCGACCTGCTCGAAAGCGAGCGCCTCGCGAGCCCGCACGTGGCGCTGCAGCGCGAGCCGGTCGACCTGGCGGCGCTGATCCGCGAGATCGCCGCCGAGATGCCCGGCGCGGAGCATGTGCACCTCGACCTCGCCGAAGGCCTGCCGCCGCATGGCGTGGACCGCATGCGCGTCCGGTTGCTGGTGCGCAACCTGCTGGACAACGCGCTGCGCTACAGCGCCGACGCGCCCCGGCCGCCGTGCGTGTCGCTGCGCGCGGTGATCGAGGGCGAGGGCAGCCGGCAGGGCGTGGAGATCGAGGTGCGCGACCACGGCCCCGGCGTGGACGAGGAGCAGCTCGAGCGCCTGACCGAGCCCTTCTACCGCACCGACGGCGCCCGGGCGCGCGCCACCGGCGGCGTGGGGCTGGGCATGTACCTGTGCCGGCTGATCGCCGAGGCGCACGGCGGCAAGCTGACGGTGCGCAACGCGGAGCCGGGGCTGCAGATCGTCGTCAGGCTGGCTTAGAAAGAAGGGCGGCCAAAGGGCCGGCGGGTGCTGTCGCCTGCGCTACCTGCCTGCCGGGAGGGCGCCGCTACGATGCGCCTGCGCGCCAGCCCCCTCATTCAAGGTCAAGGAGACAGCCACCATGAGCAGCCCACTCACCAATCACCAGGTCCGCCTCGCCAAGCGCCCCGAAGGCGCGGCCACGCGCGAGAACTGGAAATTCACCACCGAACCCGTCGGCGAGCCGGCCGAGGGCGGCGTGCTGGTCAAGACGCTGTCGCTGTCGCTCGACCCCGCCATGCGCGGCTGGCTCAACGACGCCAAGAGCTACATCCCGCCCGTGGGCATCGACGAAGTGATGCGCGCCGGCGGCGTCGGCCGCGTCGTTGCCTCGAAGAACCCGCAGTTCGCGGTGGGTGACACCGTCTATGGGACGCTGGGCGTGCAGGAATACATCCTCATCCCGCAGGAAGAGCTCAAGCGCAACGGCCTCGTCAAGATAGACCTGCGCGTGGGCAGCATCACCCAATGGCTCAACGTGCTGGGCATGCCCGGCATGACCGGCTACTTCGGCCTGATGGACGTGGGCATGCCCAAGCCGGGCGAGACGGTGGTGGTTTCCGGCGCGGCCGGCGCGGTCGGCCAGACCGTGGGCCAGCTGGCCAAGATCAAGGGCTGCCGCGTGGTCGGCATTGCCGGCGGCGCCGCCAAGTGCGACTGGGTGGTCAAGGAGCTGGGCTTCGACGCCTGCATCGACTACAAGGCCGGCGCCGGTGCGGTGCGCGAAGGCCTCAAGACCCACTGCCCGAAGGGCGTGGACATCTATTTCGACAACGTCGGCGGCGAGATCCTCGACATGGTGCTGGCGCGGCTCGCGCGCAAGGCCCGCATCATCATCTGCGGTGCCATCAGCCAGTACAACAACGCCAACAGCATGCCCGCGGCCGGCCCGAAGAATTACCTGAGCCTGCTGGTGAACCGCGCGCGCATGGAAGGCATCGTGGTGTTCGACTACGCCGACCGCTATCACATCGCCATCGCCGAAATGGCCGGGTACCTGAAGGACGGACGCATGAAGAGCAAGGAAGACATGGTGAAGGGCCTGGACACCTTCCCCGAATCGCTCAACAAGCTGTTTGCCGGAGAGAACTTCGGCAAGCTGGTGCTGCAGGTGGCTGCCGACGAATAGTTTCCCGAAGCCGGGTGTGGTGCTTTATTTCACGGGTATTCGAAGAAGACTATTAACTATAGTTAATCGCCACTAACTTCGTTCATTTTGCGTCCTTGAGTCAATAGACTGCGCCTGCCTTGCCGAAAAGCAGGTAGTCAATCAGTCATATCAACACTCAGGGAACGCAAAATGCAAAAGACCATCTTCGTCAAACTCGCAACGCTGGCCGTGGCCGGCATGCTGTCGCAAGGCGCTTTCGCCGCCGACGGCACCGTCAACTTCACCGGTGAAATCGTCGACGCGCCCTGCTCGATTTCGCCCAACAGCCAGAACCTGACCGTGCCGCTGGGCAAGGTGTCGCGCACCGTGTTCGGCACCGTCACCGGCACGCCGCCCGTGAGCACCGCGACGATCGGCAAGAAGTCCACGCCCGCCAACTTCACGATCGACCTGCTGGGTTGCGGCGCGACCGCCAAGGGCGCGACCGTGACCTTCTCGGGCACCGCCGACCTCGACGACGCCAGCTATCTGCGCGTGGCCAATGCCGGCCAGGTGGGCGTGGGCGCGGCTTCGGGCGTGGCGATCGAGCTTGGCGATTCCGCCGGCACCAAGATCGCGCTGGGCTCGCCGTCCGGCGAGTACGTCCTGGGCCTCGGTGACAACTCGCTGAAGTTCCAGGCTGCGTACGTCGCGACCCGGACGGCCGTGACGGTCGGCCCGGCCAACTCGGTCGCGCAGTTCACGGTTGCCTACAAGTAAGTAGCGCCCTTCGCCGGCGCCGAGCCCGGACCCCGCGTCCCCGGCCGGCGCCGGCATTTCCCTCTTTCCAGTTTTTTCCGGCGGTGCCGCGATGCGCCGCCGTGCCGGGGTGCGCGTGTTGCGCACCTCGCTCGCGCCAAGGACTTTTTCTCATGTGCAGCAACAATCGCTTCCGCTGGGCTCTTGCCGTCCTG
Organism: Variovorax sp. Root434; assembly: GCF_001426595.1. Taxonomy (NCBI): domain Bacteria; kingdom Pseudomonadati; phylum Pseudomonadota; class Betaproteobacteria; order Burkholderiales; family Comamonadaceae; genus Variovorax; species Variovorax sp. Root434. The sequence continues at coordinate 105,080 of NZ_LMEK01000005.1, read as the reverse complement.
CTGATGCTGGGTCTCCAGTGGCCGGCCGGCGCGGGCGTGATGCTCGGCGGCACCCGCGTGATCCTCGGTGAAAAGGACCGCGAAGCTTCCATTCCGGTGAAGAACACCGGCACCACGCCCTACGTGGTCCAGACCTGGATCGATGCCGGCGAAGGCAGGAACAAGACCCCGCTGCTCGTCACGCCGCCGCTGTCGCGGCTCGACCCCGGCATGGAAAACATCCTGCGCATCATGCGAGTGGGCGGCGAACTGCCGGCCGACCGCGAGTCGGTGTTCTGGCTCAACGTGAAGGAGATTCCCGAGAAGCCGAAGGAAGAAAACGTGCTGCAGATTGCGGTGCGCAGCCGCATCAAGCTGTTCTACCGGCCTTCGAAGCTCGCGGGCAAGCCCGAGGAATCGCGCGCCCAGCTCAAGTGGGCGGTCGGCGCCGGCGCGCAGGGGCAGGGCGCCGTGCTCAAGGTAGGCAACCCCACGGCCTATCACGTGACCTTCACCGCGCTGAACGTCAACGACGGCCAGCAGCTGATCAATGCCGACATGGTGCCGCCGTTCGGCGAAATGGCGTATCCGCTGAGCGCCGTGAAGACTCCGCAGGCGGTCCAGGTCAACTTCACCACGCTCAACGACTACGGCGGCGAGTCGCCCGAAGAGTTCGTCAAGGTGCCCGCAGGTGCCGAGCCGGTGGCCGTGCAGGCCGAGCCGGTCCCGCTGCCCGCACGCAGTGCGAAGCCTTGAGACGCGAGGGACGAACCGCCATGCGTTGCTCATCCGCTTTCCACGCGCCGTTCCGGCTGACGATATGCGCCGCCTTGCTGGGCGCCATGGGCCTGCCCGGCCATGCGCAGCAGCAGGTGGCCGGCTCCAGCTTCAACGAAGAGTTCCTCGGCATCGGCGGCGACCAGCCACATGCGGACCTGTCGCTTTTCTCCTTCGGCAACCGCGTGCTGGCCGGCAAGTACATGGTCGACGTGTCGCTCAACGAACGCGGTGCCGGACAAACCGAAATCCGCTTCGTCGAGAAGGACGGCAAGAACGACGCCGTGCCCTGCCTCACGCGCTCCATGCTCGACGACTGGGGTGTCAACGTGGCGGTGTTCCCCGCACTGGCGAGCGCCGCGGACGATGCCTGCGTCGACCTGGCTGCGACCATTCCCGATGCGGCGTTCACCTATGACGGCGGCAAGCAGCGCCTGTTCGTCAGCATTCCGCAGGCGGCGCTGAAGCGCTCGGCGCGCGGCGCGGTCGGTCCCGAGAAATGGGACAGGGGCATCACCGCCGGCATGTTCGACTACCAGCTCAATTTCGCGCGCTACAGCGGCAACCGCTACCGCAACGATGCCAACCCCTTTGCGGTGCCGCAGAACGTGTTCGACGGCAACCCCTTTGTCGATCGCAACAGGAACACCCTCCAGCGCAACACCCTGTTCGCGGGCCTGCGCGCCGGCTTCAACCACGGCGACTGGCGCTTGCGCCATTTCTCGACCTACAACCGGGGCATCGACGGCCGCAGCCGCTGGCAGGGCATCAGCACCTACGCGCAGCGCGACCTCGCCTCCATCAACGGCCGGCTGCTGATCGGCGACGGCAACACGCCGGGCAACTTCTTCGACAGCCTGCCGTTTCGCGGCGTGCAGCTGTCGTCCGACGGCGCAATGCTGCCCGACAGCCAGCAAGGCTATGCGCCCACCATCCGCGGCGTCGCGCAGACCAACGCCCGCGTCACGGTGCGCCAGAACGGCTATGTCGTCTACAGCACCTTCGTGGCGCCGGGCCCGTTCGTCATCGACGACCTCTATCCGACCGCGTCGAGCGGCGACCTCGAGGTGACCATCGCCGAGGCCGACGGCCGGCAGACCCGGTACACCCAGGCCTTCTCGGCCGTGCCCACGCTGCTGCGCGAAGGCACCTGGCGCTATTCGGCCACTGCGGGCAAATACCGCAACGGCTATCACGGCGGCACACCGGGCCTGCGGCGTTCCCTCTCGCAGCCGGCTTTCATGCAGGCGACGCTGGCGCGCGGCCTGGGCAACGAGTTCTCGCTCTACGGCGGCGCGCTGATGGCGAACATGTACCAGTCGCTGCTCGTGGGCGTGGGCAAGAACCTGCGCGATTTCGGGGCCGTGTCGGTCGACCTGTCGAGTGCGCGCACCACCGACCGCACCCCCGCCCACGGCGTGAGGACCTACGACGGGCAATCGCTGCGCTTCCTCTACTCGAAGGCCTTTCTCGATTCCGGCACCAATTTCCGCGTGGCCGGCTACCGCTATTCGACCAGCGGCTACCGCACCTTCCAGGAAGCGGTGCAGATGCAGGACCTGCAACCCTTCGAATCGTTCAACAGCCGACGCAACGAGGTGCGCTTCGAGCTCTCGCAGCAACTCGGCGACCAGGGCACGATGTACGCGTCCGCACGCCAGCAGAGCTACTGGGGCACCACTGCCAAGGACCGGCTGGTGCAGCTGGGCTACTCGGGCAACTACAAGCAGTTTGGCTACAGCGTGTTCTACAACCACACCACCAGCCTGAACCGGCCGGCAAGCCGCCAGATCATGTTCACGCTGACCGTTCCGCTCGGCGACACCCGCGCCAGCGCCCAGTACGCCGTGACCCGCGACGGCGGCGGCCGCGTCAACCAGCAGGCCAGCGTCTATGGCTCGGCCTTCGACGACAGCCGCCTGACTTACAACGTGACGGCCGGCCATGCGAACCGGGGCGGCAGCGACAGCGGCAGCGCGGGTGCGAGTTACCTGTCGCCGGTCGGGCGTTTCGACGTCGGCCACTCGATGGGCCGCGGCTATGGCCAAAGCACCTTCGGCATGGCCGGCGGGGTGCTGTTCCACGGCGGCGGTGTCACGCTGTCGCAGCCGCTCGGCGAAACCGTGGCGCTGGTGCAGGCGCCAGGGGCGCAGGGCGTGGGCTTCGAGTCGCAGCCCGGCGTGGCAACCGACTGGGCCGGCAATGCCGTCGTTCCCCACCTGACGCCGTACCGCCTGAACCGCCTGGCCATCCGCACGGCCGATCTTGGCGACACGGTGGAGGTGAAGAACGCCGCGACCGAGGTGGTGCCCACGCGCGGCGCCGTGGTGCGCGCGAAGTTCGAGACCTCGGTGGGCTTCCGCCTGCTGATGACGCTGACCGATCCGGGCGGCCGCATGCTGCCCCTGGGCTCGAAGGTCGAGAACGAGGCGGGCCAGGAGGTCGGCGTCGTCGGTCCCGAGGGGCAGGCTTTCGTCACCGGCGCAGGCAGCACCGGCCGCCTGACCGTGCGATGGGGGACTGGCAAGGCCGACCAGTGCGTCGTGCCCTACAGCCTTCCCGAAGAAAAGAACCCACCGCCGATCCGCGAGCTGAGCGGCCAATGCGACACCACCGCCACAGCCGCCGCCCCCACGCCAAACGACAAACAACCAAAGGGAACGGAATGAGCCACAGCATTTCTTCTGGCCTCATGCGTATCGCCGTTGCGGCAGCGGTGGCGCTGCTCGGCGCGCAAGGCGCCTGGGCGGCGTGCACGCGCTACCCAGGTGCGGCGGAGAAGTTCATCACCATGGACATGGGCAAAGTGGTCATTTCCAATGATCTGCCTGTCGGAGCCGTGATTGCGAGGAAGGTGTTTCCTATTCCAACCAGGGGCACCGCGGAGTACATGTTCGACTGCACCCGGGGCGGCGGCACGCTCATCGGGGAGATGCTGCAGGGAGCACCCATGCCGAGCGATCCGACGATCTACTCGACGGCGGTGCCAGGTATCGGCATCCGCTTGTCGCGAGTGATCGACGCAACGCTGACCGTGAACTACCCGCACCGGCTTCCGCGTGGACCCGTCTACATCTACTTTCCGCTGGGAACGCAGTTCCAGGTCGAGCTGATAAAAACAGCGGCTGCTACCGGAAACGGGCCACTGGCCTCGGGGACCTATACCCGCTACCACGGTGACGGCGACGGTGTGTCGATGCTGACCACCGTGCTCTCCGGCAATGGCATCACCATCGTCACCCCGTCATGCTCGGTGGATCTGGGCTCCCGGAACATTTCGGTGCAGTTCGGAAGGGTGCCCCAGAGCAACTTCAAGGGCAGGGGCTCCACCACCGGAGACCGCAACTTCAACATCAAGCTCAACTGCCAGGCCGGACAGAACATGCAGAACACCGTCCACCTGCGCATGGATGCCACGCCGGACCCGTCGAACGAACGAGGCGTGCTGAAGATCACGCAGGGCGGCACGGGCACTGCCACCGGCGTCGGCATCCAGGTGGTCGACAACCAGAGCCTGCCGGTCGCGTTCGGCGAAGACACGCTGGTCGGCCCGTCGAAGAATGGCGACTATGTGCTGCCGTACACCGCGCGCTACTACCAGACGGGCAACAAGGTGACACCGGGGCGTGCGGACGGCACGGCCACCTTCACCCTCGACTACAAATAGCCTGCGCTCAGTTCTCGTCGGGGCGCATGGGAATGTCGCCCATCGCCTCGTCCTCGCGCAGGCCGCGCGCGGCCTTCAGCAGTTCGATCGACAGCCCTTCGCCGTGGCCGGCGAAACCCTTGGCAATGCCTTCGAGCACCGTCGACAGGCCGGTCTCGCCGTCGCTGCGCGCGTCCATGCTGATGTTCAGCACCCGGGCCGCCATCTGGCGGTAGGTGACGGCGCCCGCGCCCTCCAGCGCGGCCACGAGGTCGAGGTACAGCGCCAGGTTCAGGTCGAACACCAGCTTGGGCGTGATCTCGAAATCCTCGCTCTTGCTCTTGCTGTCCATGGGAATTGGCTCCTTTTTTTCCTTGGCCCCCACTCTAGCCAGAAAAAAGCGGGCAATCCGTCGGATACAGCCTGATTCAGCGTGCGCGCGTGCCCATGATCGCGGCCGAGATGATGAGCCAGGCCGCGAGCACGATGGTCCAGGTCAGCGGCCTGCCGGTGACGAGCAGCAGCAGCGCGGTCGAGCCCAGCGGCGTGATGTAGCTCAGGATGCCGATCTGCCGCGCGTCGCCGCGCTTGAGCGCCATGTCCCACACGAAGAAGGCCGCGCCCAGCGGACCGAGGCCGCACAGCACGAGCAGCAGCCAGTCGCGGCCCGACAGCGCCACGGAAGGTTCGAGCACCGCATGGCAGGCCAGCGAGAGCAGGCCCGAGACCAGCCCGAACAGGCCGATCGCCGAGGTCGGGAAGGCCTCGACGCGCTTCGTCCACAGCGAGTAGCTGGCCCAGACGAAAGCCGAGGCCAGCGCCGGCAGGAAGCCCCAGTAGCCGGCGACGGCCGTGGCGCCAACCCTTGCGCCGAGGATCGCGGCAGCCGCGCCCGCGAAGCCCAGCAAGCCCGCCACCAGGTGCAGCGGCCGCAGCGACACGCCCGGCAGCAGCACCGGCGCCAGCACCACCATGAGCAGCGGCCACAGGTAGTTGACCAGGTTGGCCTCGACCGGCGGGGCGTAGCGCAGCGCGATGAACAGCAGGAAGTGGTAGCCGAACAAGCCGTAGATGCCCAGCGCCAGCGTGCGCGGCGGCACTTTCCATGCGCGGCGGTCGCGCAGCACGAGCGGCCAGCTCGGCACGCTGCCGATGATGAGCGCGAGGCCGGTGAGCAGGAACGGGGGCAGGTGGGACAAGGCCGTGCCGAGCGAGGCGAGTGTGGTCCAGAGCGCGATGGCGAGAAGGGCGTAGACGGTCGATGACATGGAGGCCGAGGCTACGCGATGCGGTCGTCGTGCAATGACGGTTCGTCGTCGCGCAACGACGGTTTGCTCTCCTGCTCCTTCTCCCTCTGGGGGAAGGTCGGGATGGGGGCAGGCCTTGGAGCAGGTGCTGCGCCGTTTCCGAAGCCGCCGTGCCCCCACCCCGGCCCTCCCCCAGCGGGGGAGGGAGAAATGCGGGGGATCAGCGACGCAATGCGGCGGTCAGTGCCGATGGCGAGCGATAGCCCGTGCGGCGCGCCGTCTCCGCCACGCTCATTCCGCCGAGCCGCAGCTCGCGTGCATGCGCCAGCCGCAGCGCGCGCAGCCAGTGCATCGCGCCCATGCCCTGTTCGTCGCGGCAGCGCTGCGCGAACTGGCTCGGGCTGAGGCAGGTGGCACCGGCCAGATCGGCCACGCCCAGCGGTTCGTGCCAGCGGGCGCGGGCCCAGTCGGCGAGCACAGGCCAGTCGATGCGACGGCGGCGTGAATCCGAATGAGAGGGCGGCGCGGGGTTCCAGGCCTCCAGCAGCAGCGCGGGCCCGTTCTGCAGGGCCAGGGCCGAGGCCTTGGGCTGCCGCAGGCATTGCGCCAGGTAGCGCGCCAGCGTGTGCAGCTGCGGCGCGTCGGGCGGTGCGCGCTCGGCGCAGCGGGCCCATGCCGCGTGTGTGGTGTCGAGCACCAGGCACACGCTGCCTTGCTTGCGCGCGCTGAAGTCGTGCCGGTCGCCGGGCGCGACCACCTGCGCCTCGCCCACGCCGATGCCGGCACCGCGGCCTTCCACTTCGATCTCCAGCACGCCGTCGAGGCCGATCAGCACCTGGAAATGGTCGTGCGCGTGGCTGCCATGCGAGTCGCCGTAGTTGCGCAGCGAGAGTGCATGGCTCGTCGGCAGGGAAGAGGCAGGGGTGTACATGTTCTTGCGTATTGTCCGCGCAGCCTCTTCGAGGCGGACAGCTGCCGGCCGCGACACGTCACAGGCGTGCGCGGCGCCATCAATCAACCGAGCCGCAGCAGCACTGCCGACGCCGCGCACACGATCAGAAACGGAATGCTGATGCGGTGGAACTCGCGCAGCCCGTGCGGCACCTTGGCCAGCCGCAGCGCGATCAGGTTGGCCAGCGAGCCCAGCACGCAGCCGAAGCCGCCCACGCTCACGCCGGCCGCGAGCGCGGGCAGGTCGTGCACGTAGCGGTCCAGCAGGATGGTGGCCGGCACGTTGCTGATGAACTGCGAGGTGACGATGGCCGCGAAGTACGCGCGCCAGCCTTCGGCAATCGGCCACTGTCCCACGGTCGCGGCCACGGCCGGCAGCTCGGCGAGCTGGCGCAGGTCGACGAACATCAGCGCGATGATCGCCAGCAGCGCCCAGTCGACATCGCGCAGCACGCGGCGCTGGAACAGCAGGAAGGCGCCGAACACCACCGCCAGGCCCGCCAGCAGCCAGTGCCGGTCGAGCGCGACGACGAAGCCCACGAACAGCACGCCCGACAGCGCCAGCAGTTGCGGCCGTACCGCGGTGGGCTCGGCGGCGGGCTTGAGCGCGATCGGCGTTCGCGGCCCCAGCAGCCACACGGCCACGACCAGCCAGAGCAGCATGACGAGCACCGTGGGCGCCATCATGGCCATGAAGCCGCCGAAGCTCTCGCCGGTGCGGTGCCACAGGTACAGGTTCTGCGGATTGCCGATGGGCGTGAGGGCAGAGCCCGCGTTCACCGCCAGCGCTTCCAGCACCACCAGCCGCGCCAGCGGCAGGTGCGCCTGCGTGGCCAGCACGCGCGTGAGCGGCACCAGCAGGAACAGGCTCACGTCGTTGGTGACGAGCGCCGACAGCACGGCGGCGGTGGCGGTGAGCAGCAGCGCGAGCTGGCGCAGGTTGGTGGTGCGTGCGAGCAGGCGCTGCGCGGCCGATTGCAGCATGCCGCTCCTCTCCACTCCCTGCGTGATCGCGAGCAGCCCGGCCAGGGCTCCCACGGTCTGCCAGTCGACCAGCTGGAGCCAATCCATCGGTGCGCGCGGCCGCAAGAAGGCGAACGCCACAGCCACCACCAGCAGCACCCAGAGCAGGCCATTGCCGCCGCTTTCGTGCGGCAACGGGGCGTTGTCGTCGGGGGAGGCAGGAGGCAGGGCGGGCGCGGTGTCTTTGGTCATGGGGCGGTGGTGGTCAGGGCGGAGGCGGCCGGCGCGCTCGCGGGAGAAGAACGGGGCCGGTGGCGAGTTTCGGGCATTGCCAGGGCAAACAGCGTCAGGGCACCGGCCGCAATGCCCGCGAGCATGACAAATGCCGTGCCGTAGCCGGCCAGGTGCGCGACCGTGCCCGCGACCAGGTTGCTGAGCGCAGCGCCCAGCCCCACGCAGGCCCCGCCGAGGCCGAGCGCAAAGTTGAAGTGGCCGCTGCCGCGCGTCAGGTCGCCGATCATCAGTGTGAACATGGCGCCGAAGATGGCCGCGCCGATGCCGTCGAGCACCTGCAGCGCCAGCAGCACGGCAGGGCTGTCGGCCAGCAGGTAGAGCAGCCCGCGCACCGGCAGCACCGCGAAGCCGACCAGGAAGATCGGCTTGCGCGCGAGCCGCGGCGCCCAGCGCCCGACCGCGAGGCCGATCGGGATGGTCACCAGTTGCGTGACGATCACGCCGCCCGAGAGCCACAGCGTGGCCGAGCTGCCGGACTGCTTGCCGACCTTTTGCGCCACCAGCGTGAGCATCGCGGCATTGGCCAGGTGGAACAGGAAGGCGCAGGCCAGCAGCACGAAAAGGCGATGGTCGTGCCAGCGCGCCGTGGAGGGCGCACCGCCGGCCTGCGCATCGGCGCCGCGCGCAAGGCGCAGGTCGATGTCCCGGTGGCGGATCGCGAGCGCCGCCGCGATGGTCGGCAGCGCCATCGCCACCGCATAGAAGAACATCGCATGCGGCCCGAAGGCGTGGCCCACCCAGCCGGTGCCCAGCGCCCACAGCACCGTGCCGGCTGCTGTGATCGCGACGTTGCGGCCGACGCGGGCGTCCAGCCCCGCACGGCCCACCATGCCCAGGCTGGTGGCGGCGATGGCGGGCGCAACCAGCGTGCCGGCCGCGCCGATCAGCGACTGTCCCGCGAGGATGACGCCGTATCCCGGCCAGTTCGCCATGACCACGAGGCAGCTCGCGATGAGCGCGATGGCCCCGGCGATCCAGCGCGGCTTGTGCCGCACGCTGTCGATCAGCGCGCCGGCCGGCGCCTGCATCGCCAGCCCGACCAGCGCCGAGACGAACATCACGGTGCCGATGCGCTGCGGATCCCAGGCCAGCGTGCCGGCCATGAAGACGATCAGGAACGGACCGACGCCGCCCTGGATGTCGGGCGCGAAGAAGACGAGCGCGTCGAGGGCGCGCAGGCTGCGGCGGGAGGGGGCGGTGGTGGTCATGGCGGGCCGATGCGAGGGATCAGGAAGCGGGCGCCGGCGGAGGCGGCATCATCATCGGCGCGGCGGGCGGCATGGGACCGGCGCCGCGCGGACCCCAGGGGACACCGGCCCCGCCGAACACTTCGCGCACCGTGTCGGCGGTCGGGCCGAGGCTCGTCGCTTCCAGCGCGGTGCCCTGTGCGCCGCGCGTGCCCCAGCCGCGCGCATGCAGCTGCGCGCCGGGTTGCAGCTGGGCGCCGTACATCGCGCCGATGTGCGGCGGGAAGCGCACGATGGTCTTGTCGGCGAGCAGCACGCCGTGCACGTCGCCGCGGTCGGTGTACAGCAGGCGCTCGATGCGGCCCCCCGCCGACATGGCGACGAGCGTGCCCGGGTCGCGCAGCGGCGGCGGGGCCATGCCAGGCATCGGCGGCTGGTCGGTCACGCTGCGGCCGTTGGCGCCGATGGTCTGCGCGCGCACCACCGGCACGTTGGGGGCGCGCCAGCCGCTGACCTGCACCGTGTCGCCGGGCCTGAGCATCTGCATCATGGCGGCCGAGAGGTGCGGGGGAAAGGCGACTTGCGTGCCATCGGACAGCAGAAGGCCGTCGGCCTCGCCGTTCGGGTTGATCAGCCATTGCTGCACGCGGCCGGTGGCAACCATCTCGGCCTGGAACGCGATGGCGCCGTGCGGCGGGGGCATGGGGCCGTGCGGCGGCGCGGGTGGCCGTTGGGCGAAGGCGGCGCTGCCGGCCAGCAGGCAGGCGGCGGCGGTGAGGGCGAGGCGGGGGGGCATGAGCGGTTCCTTGTGGAATGGAGACCCCATGGACATCTCACACAACGTGCCAGCGCGTGAACCCTTTGAAATCAACGACTTGCGCGCGCCGCGCGGGCGGCGGCCGCATGATCCGGGGACACCAGGCGTCCGCTTTCCGGACGCTTCGCCTCAGTCGATCCCGTACTGCGTCAGCTTGCGATAGAGCAATTGACGGTGAATGCCCAGGCGGCGTGCGGCCTCGGCACGGTTGCCCTGCGTCTGCGCCAGCGCGTGGGAGATCAGCAGGCGTTCGAGCTTTTCGACGGCGGCGGGCAGTTCGCCTTCGAGCCACTCGGCCGGCACCGTGTCGGACGCTTCGCCGCGTGGCGCGGCCCCGGGTCCGATGGCCAGGTCCGCCGCGCCGATCACGCGGTGCCGTACCAGCGCATGGCAGCGCTCCATCACGTTGCGCAGTTCGCGCACGTTGCCGGGCCATGGGTGGCTCAGCAGCCGTTGCGCGGCCTCGGCCGACAGCGCCTTCGGCGCATCGGATGCGGCCGCGCGGCGCAGGAAGTGCTCGGCCAGCGGGATGATGTCGGCCAGCCGCTCGCGCAGCGGCGGCATGCGGATCGACAGCACGTCGAGCCGGTACAGCAAGTCTTCGCGAAAGCGCCCCTCGCGCACGGCGGCGGCCAGGTCGCGGTGCGTCGCGGCGATCACGCGCACGTCGACCTTCACCGTCCGGTGGCTGCCCAGCGGCGTGACCTCGCCCTCCTGCAGCGCGCGCAGGATCTTGGCCTGCACGTCCAGTGCCATGTCGCCGATCTCGTCGAGCAGCAGCACGCCGCCATCGGCCGCGCGAAAGCAGCCGGGGCGTTCGCTGGTCGCGCCGGTGAAGGCGCCGCGCACGTGGCCGAAGAGTTCGCTTTCGAGCAGCTCCTTCGGAATGGCCGAGCAGTTGACGGCCACGAAGGGGCGGTCGGCACGGGCCGAATGGCGGTGCAGCGCGCGCGCCACCATTTCCTTGCCGGTGCCGGTTTCGCCGAGGACCAGCACCGGCATCGCGCTGGCGGCGGCCAGGCCGATGCGCTTGTGCACCTCGCGCATCGCGTGGCTCGGGCCGATCAGGTCGCTGCCGTCGTCGTCCTGCGGCACGCCGGAGGGCGACGCTGCCGCGTGCTGCTGCAGCGCGCGTTCCAGCACCTCGCGCACCGCCTCGCGGCTGATCGGCTTGGCCAGGTGATCGAAGGCGCCCAGGCGCATCGCCTCGATGGTGTTGCCCGCGCTCGCGAACGCCGTGAGCACGATCACCGGCGGCAGGCGCACCAGGGTGGCCTGCATGGCCGCGAGCGTCTGCAGGCCGTCCATGCCGGCCATGCGGTGGTCGAGGAACACGGCGTCGAAGCGCTCGCGCGACGACGACAGCGTTTCCAGCGCCTCGGCGCCGCTGGCCGTCGCCACCACGCCGTGGCCGAGGCCCTGCAGTGTTTCGGCGAGCGTGTCGCGGAAGGCGTTGTCGTCGTCGACGATCAGGAGGTGCGCCATGGAAGCTCCAGTTCGAAGCGGGTGCCCGGTTGCATGGGCACATGATGCAGCTCGCCGCCGTGCGCCAGCGCCACTTCGCGCGCCAGCGCCAGGCCCAGCCCGGTGCCGTCGGCGCGGCCGGTGGCAAAGGGCTCGAAGAGGCTGGCCTGCAGCGATTCGGGAACGCCCGGGCCGTCGTCGTCCACGCGGATGAGCAGCATGCGCGCATCGGGCTGCACGACGGACAGCACCACATGGCCGCCGCGCGGCGCATGGCGCACGGCGTTGTCGAGCAGGTTGTCGACGGCGCGCGCAAGGTGTACCGGGTCGAACACGGCGCTGGCGGGCAGGTCGTGATGCAGCGAGATCTGCACGCCGCCCGCCGCTGCCTTCGGCGCGACGGCGGCCACGCGCTCTTCGAGCCAGCGATGAAGCGCCACCTCGGCCGGTGCGAGGGCCACCGGCTGCACCAGCGCGAGCAGGCTTTGCACGAGGCCGTCGAGCCGGTCGATCTGCCCGACGATGACCTGCAGCGCCTGGCCCTGCCGCTCGGGCGCGGCGGCCAGTGCGTTCTCGGCCTTCAGCCGCATCGTGGCGATCGGGTTGCGGATCTCGTGGGCGATGCCGCCGGTCATGCGGCCGAGCGCCGCCAGGCGCTGGTCGCGGCTGTGCTGCTGCGCGGCCGCGCGCACGTTCATGCGCGCCTCCTCGAAGCGCAGGCGGTAGCGATTGAAGCCGTCGACGATGCGGTCGAGTTCGCGCACGCCGGTGCGCGGCAGCTCGGGCATGGCATCGCCGTCCGCATCGGCCTGCGCGAGCCGGGTTTCGAGGCGCTGCACATGGCGCAGCCCGCGTCGAAGGATGAAGCCGAGCCAAAGGCCCGACGCCAGCACCAGCGCCAGCAGGACGCCCAGGCCGGTGCGCAGGCTGTCCTGCGCGGCCAGCGCGCCGCTGCTGGTGCGAGTCATGGTCCACGCCGCCAGGTCGTTGCCCGGCGCGGCCAGCGGGCAGGCCGAGACGATCAGTGCCTCACGGCTGCCGCGCACCACATCGGTCTGCGGCTGCCGGGTGCGCGTCGCGAGCTGCGCCAGCTCGGCGATCAGCGGCTGCTCGGCCGCGGGCACGTCGCGCTTGACGCCGCTGCCTTCGTAGGTGGGGTAGGCATAGGCCAACTGCCCGCCGGCGGCCTGCCACACGCCGCCCTCGACATGGGGCGCCTCGATCAGCACCAGCTGCAGCAGCACCTGCAGCAGATCGACCTGCGGCTGCGCCGAGGAAGGTGCGGCCGCCGACCTGGCATAGCGCGCCGCGATCGCGCGGCACGACTGCTCGGTCGCAGCGCGCCCCGCAGCCACTTGCGCGCCGGCACTGCTGCGGTAGAGCGTGAGCATCACCACGGCCAGTGCGGCGCACATGCCGAACAGAAGCACCCAGAAAAAGACCAGCTGACCGCGAAGGGATTTCATCCACCGCGTTCACGCAGTTCGCGCTTGAGCACCTTGCCGATGGCGCTGCGCGGCAGTTCCTCGATGAAGGAGAGGCGTGCCAGGCGCTGCGTCTTGCCGAGCTGGGCGTTGGTCCATTGCAGCAGCGCGTCTTCGGTGGTGCTGTCGCCCTCGCGGCGCACCACGAAGGCCACCGGCGTTTCGCCCCATTGCTCGGAAGGCACCCCGATCACGGCCACGTCGGCCACCGCCGCATGGCCGCGCAGCACGGCCTCGAGGTCGCTCGGGTAGATGTTGAAGCCGCCGCTGATGATCATGTCCTTCTTGCGGTCGAACAGCGTGAGGAAGCCGTCGGCGTCGAAGCGGCCCACATCGCCCGTGCGGATGAAGCGCTTGCCGGTGGCATCGAACCATTCGGCCTCGCGCGTCTTCTCGGGCTGGCGGTGGTAGCCGGTCATCATGCCGGCCGAGTGGCCCACCACCTCGCCGGCCACCTCGGTGTTGCCGCGCGGCAGTTCGTTGCCTTCCTCGTCGATCAGGCGGATGTCGCTGCCCTCGGCGGGCTGGCCTACCGTGTGCAGCTTGGTCGGGTTCAGGTGTGCTTCCAGGATGCAGGTGCCGCCGCCCTCGGTCATGCCGTAGAACTCGATCAGCCCGCCGGGCCAGCGCTTGAGCACGTCGGCCTTGAGCGCGGCGTTGAAGGGCGCGCTGGTGCTGAACTTGAAGCGGAACGACGACAGGTCGTGTGCGTCGAAGCGCGGGTGCGCCATCAGCCGCTGGTACTGCACCGGCACGAGCATGGTGTGCGTCACGCGGCGTTGCTCGGCCAGCTGCAGGTAGCCGAGCGCGTCGAACTTGGGCATCAGCACCACGCAGCCGCCGAAGGCGATGGTGGGGAAGAACACCACCAGCGTGGTATTGGAGTACAGCGGCGTCGACAGCAGCGTGACGGTGTCGGGACCGTACTCGTACTTGGCGCCGCGCTGCACGTGGGCCCAGCGCATGCCGTGGCCCTGCACGATGCCCTTGGGCTCGCCCGTGGTGCCCGACGAATAGATGATGTTGAAGGGCCACGAAGGCTGCGTCTCCACAGCCTTGGGTTGCGCACCTGCCGGCGCGAGCCAGCTTTCGATGTCGCGGCCCACATTCGAGCCGTCGAGCGCGACGCGTGTAATGCCGCCTTCCTTCGTGGGGCCGATCACCTCGGCGGCCGAGGCATCGCTGAACAGGATGTGCGCATCGGCGTCCTCGATCATCCGGGCCAGGCTGGCGGGCGTGGAGCCGGGCGCCAGCGGTGCCACCGCGACGCCCGCGCGCAGCGCGCCCAGGAACACCGCCGCGTAGTTCACCGACGACGAGGCGCAGATGGCGATGGCATCGCCGGGCTGGAGCCCGTCGCGCTGCAGGCTGGCCGCGACGCGGTCCATGAGCGCGTCGAGTGCGCGGTAGTCCAGCGTGCGCCCGGCATCGGCCAGCGCGGCGTGGTCGGGCGTGTGTTGCGCATGGAGGCGGACCAGATCGGCAATGGCGCCGAAATTGCGTTCCATTTCGGCTTGAACGGCAGGGTGCGTTTGCAAGATCATTCCTTCTTCTTGAGCAACCGGCAGGATAGCGAAATGCTGCCGCTTTCGGCCAGCTCCTTGGCGACCGCGCGGCTGTCGGAGGGCGTACCGTCAGGCCGCGCTCAGGATGGGCGGGCAACGATCCCGCGTCATCTTTTTTCAACAGACAGGGAGTCTCTCTTGCACATCATCTGGACCATCTTGATCGGCTTCATCGCGGGGCTGATCGCCCGCGCCATCCTGCCGGGCAACAACTCCATGGGGTTCATCCTCACCGTGATTCTGGGCATTGCCGGGTCGCTGGTGGCAACCTATGCAGGACAGGCCCTGGGGCTGTACGCTGCGGGCGCGGGCGCCGGCTTCATCGCCTCGGTGATCGGCGCGGCCCTGCTGCTCGGGGTCTGGCATCTCGTGACCCGGTAACAAGGAGATCTCCATGGGTTTACTCGACATCCTCCAGCAGGCCATCGGCGGCAACGGCAGCCCCGAGGCCCACCTCGACAAGGTCACGCAGCAAGCATCGACCGACGAAGTCGGTGCGGGGCTCGCTGCTGCCATGCGCTCCGACCAGACGCCGCCTTTCGGCGACATGGTGGGCAAGCTGTTCGGCCAGTCGTCGCCGCAGCAGCAGGCCGGCGTGCTCAACCAGATCCTGGCCACGCTGGGCCCGGCAGCGGCCTCGGCGCTGGCCGGCGGCGTGCTCGGCCGCATGCTGCAGCCGGGGCAGACGCAGGTCACGCCCGACCAGGCCTCGCAGCTGTCGCCTGCGCAGGTGACCGAAATCGCCGCGCATGCCGAGCAGCAGCACGCGGGCGTGATCGACGAGGTGAGCCGGTTCTATGCGCAGCACTCGGGGCTGATCAAGACGCTGGGCGGGGCGGCGATTGCCATCGCGCTGGCGAAGATGAAGGAAAACGCCACGCGCGGTTGAGGCCGCGCGGCCCGGTCAGCGGGACGACGCAGGGGGCTCGGGCTGCGCCGTGTCGCCGCCGCGCTCGTGCGCATCGCGCGACAGGCTGCGCCGGTTCCAGAAGTGCATGGATGCCGCACGCTGCGGCGTCAGCTGCGTCGGGAAATGCACGAAGTGGCTGTCGGTGGTCGCGTAGATCGCGGGCGCGTCCAGCGACAGCGTGTCCACCACCTGGGCTTCGGTGACGAGGCCGTGGGCATTGAAGACATTCGCGAAGTAGGTCTGGTCGCCGCCGTTGGCGTGCACCGACGAGCGGTCGGGCGCGGCCTCGATCTGCCGGCAGACGTCTTCCACCAGCGCGTGCATCGCGGGCGTGTTGCGCACGCCGACCACGCTGGAGTTCATGTTCCAGGCCGTGTGGTCGTTGCCCACCAGCGCCTGCCGGCCGTCGACCAGCGGCTCCATGCGCAGCGACTGGTTCATGGCCAGGATGTCCGCATCGATCCACAGCAGGAACTCGTGCTCCGCGAGGTGGCGCCGCATGACGTGCGGCTTGGCCCACGAGCCCGTCAGCCCGTTGGCGAAGTCGGGCACCTTGCGGTAGAGGTGGTAGCCGTAGCCATGGCGCAGGCAGTAGCGCGCGAGGCTTTCTTCGTGGATGCGGCCATAGCTGGCGATGTGGTGCGTGTAGATGCTGACGAAGGCGATGCGCGCACCGGGGTTCAGGTGCAGGTCGTCGCCGGGCGGTGGCGCGGTCTCGGCGAGCACGAGGAATGGCGGGCGTTCGCCGGCGGCCAGGGCCGCGGCGTCCTCGACGAGGTTCTGCACGCCGCGGAAGTCGTAGTCCAGCGCCGGCGTCCACTGGTTTGCGGCGCCTGTGCGGCGCCAGGTGGGCGCGTCGCTGGCCACCAGCGGGCGCACACCCTGGAGTGATTCGTAGTAGCTGCCCGCGGGCCAGTTGGCCTGCACGTTGGCGTGGATGCCGTTGGGCAGGGGAAGGGCGCAGGGGCGGGGCGGGAAGACATGGGCGACCAGCGCGTTCTCGGGCTGCTCGTTGTCCTCCAGGATGCGCACTGCCCAATGGGAGACATGGTCGACCAACTGGCGCACCTGCTCGCGCACCGCAGCCGTGTTGCGCAGCAGCAGCATGCTGGTGTTGCAGAGCGTGTCGTCGTCGGGTTGCGCGCAGACCAGCGCGTCGATGCCGTCGAACGCCTCTTCCAGCGGTCGGGGCCAGTAGACGACCGCGAACTGGTCGAGCACCAGCAGCAGGCTGCCCTCGTCGGCTTGCGCCAGGTGCTGGTAGATCGCGTGGTAGCGGAAGAAGACCGGCTGGCGCGGACCCCACACGTGGGTGCTGTCGACGATGCGGTGCGCGTAGCCGTACCGGCGCGCATAGGCTGCGTGGTTCTCGACCAGGCCCTCGACGGGGCGTGTGGCCAGTGTGGTCAGGATGGTGGCCATCTGATCCGTTCTCCCTTTCGATGTGGTCCCGCGGCGTTGGCCGCCGCTATGCGCCGGAAGCCTGCCGTACGACGCCGATGATGTACTCGATTTCCTCGTCGCCGAGCATTGGATAGAGCGGCAATGCGAGCGAACAGCCGGCCAGTTTTTCGCTGTGCGGCAGGGCGCCGGTGCCGTGCCAGGGCCGCAGCGCCTCGTGCCGGTGCAGCGGCTGCTCGTAGTAGACCCGGGTGGCGATCCCGGATGCGGCCAGCCGCGCCGCGAAGGCCGCGCGTTCGCGGGGGCCGGACAGGGTGATGACGAAATAGTTCCACGCGTGGCCCGCCGAGTCTCGCGGCAAACCGATCGGACAGTCCGCCCAGGCCGCCAGGTAGCGCGCTGCGATGGCGCGCCGTCGCGCGATGTTGTCCGGAAAGTCGTCCAGCGCGGCATTGAGCAGGCAGGCCTGCAATTCGTCCATGCGGCTGTTGTGCCCGAGGCAGTGGTGACGGCCGTCGGCGTAGCCGTGGTTGCGCAGCAGCCGGGCCTTGCGGGCGTGCTGCGGATCCCTGAAGGCCAGTGCGCCGGCGTCACCCGCGGCGCCGAGGGTCTTGGTCGGGTAGAAGCTCATTGCCGCGGCGTCGCCCCAGGTGCCGGCGGCATGGGCGCCCAGGCATTGCGCCACGTCCTCGACCAGCCACAGCTTCTCGTCGCGGCAGTAGGCGGCCAGTTCGGGCAGGCCGCTCGGGTCGCCGAAGAGGCCGACCGCGAGGATCGCGCGGGTGCGTGGCGTGCGGGCGTCGCGGAAATGCGCGAGCGTCGGCAGGAAGTCGTCCGGCGCGCTGTCGACGAAGACCGGCCGCGCGCCCGCAGCGAGCACCGCTTCCGCGCAGGCGACGAAGGTGTAGCTCGGCAGCAGGACCTCGTCCAGCGCGGCCCCTCCGCCCGCGCTTCCGATGCCGAGGCTCTTGAAGGCCAGCAGAAGCGCTTCGGAGCCCGATCCCACGGCCACGGTCTCGCGGCCTTGCAGCAGGCCGGACAGCCGTGCCTCGAAAGCCTCGGCTTGCGGACCGAGGATGTACACGCCGCTGCGCAGCACTGCGGCGAGGGACTGGGCCAGGTGCGCCGCTTTCGGCTCGGCAGATGCGGCCGACCGGAACAGCGGGATCTTCATGCGTGCAGTACCTGGCAAGCCCGGGTCACGGCCGCCAGGCCATCGGCACCCGAGGCGACGCGGCTGGCCTGGCCCAGGATGGCGCGCCTGAAGCCGTGGTACTGCCGTGCCAGGGCGTCGTCGCCGGTCGTCGTTGTCGTCGAACGCGCGCCGCTGCGCAGGTCCAGCAACTGCTCCCGGTGGCCATCGCACACCTGCAATTGAGCGATCGCCGGCGTGCTGGCGTAGCCGCTCTCGAATTCGGCGACCAACGTGCCCAGCCGCACGCGCGCGCGCACGCTGTGCACATCGATGTGCCGTGCGAGCACTTCCATTGGCGCTTCCGCGGGAATCGCGCACAGCCAGGCGAACAGGTCGAGGTCGTGCACCATCAGGTCCAGCACGCTCTCCCTGGCCATGGCAATGCGCGTCGAATAGCGGCGAAACCGCATGAACGGACGCTGGTCCTGGCGGTGGCTTGCCGCGGCATTGCGCAGCCGGGCGAGGAGCACGGCGTCGAACACGGGGTTGAAGCGCTCGATGTGGCCGGTGCTCAGGGTCACGCCGCATTGCCGCGCAGTGCGGATCATCAGGGCACCGTCGTGCCGGTCGATGCAAAGCGGCTTTTCGACCAGCACGTGGCAGCCACGCCGCATCAACGACAGGGCAAGCTCGGCGTGCGCGTCGTCGCTGGTGGCAACGGTGGCCGACGCGATGCCCGGCGGTAGGTCGTCAAGGCTGGACAGCAATGGCAGCGCCGCGAGTTCCGCGCCGGCGCGGGCCGACGACGAGCAATCCACGAGGGCACGCAGCTGGAAGCCGCGCAGGGCGAGGAGCTTTCGGGCGTGGATGCTGCCGAAGCGGCCAAGGCCCACGATCGCATGGGCCAGTGCGGCGTCGACCGGGCTCGCGGCTGCCGTATCGGCGGCGATGGCGGTCGTGCTGTCGTCGTTGGCGGGCGTCGTGAAGGTCATCGAGGCATCGATGGATGTGTCATCGCATCGCGTCGCGCAGCCGATCCGCCACGGCCTGCAGATGCGCGCCGCGGATGACGTGCTTGTAGACGCCGGCCGCGACGCGTTCCTCTCCGAAGATTTCGAAGGCGGGTTTGGTGGCGGGCGCCTCCGCCAGTTCATAGCGCGTGGGCTGCGCGGCGAAGAGGCATTCCCGGCCGTAAGCCTGGGCGCCGAACTCGGCGATGAAGCCCGCCAGCTCGCGCTCCAGCTGGCCGCCGAAGCTGTGCGCGTAACCGTGCATGTCGTCGAGCTTGGCCTGCAACTCGGGGCCGTCGAGCTCGACCATGACATGGCGCTCGGAAGCCAGCCGTGCCGGTGGACTCGGATGACCCACGGTGGGATAGCCGAGCGAGACGACCCTGCGGCCGCGCGCCGCGGCGTGCGCGGCGACCTGGTTGGCCAGCAGGCGGCACAGGTCGTGCGAAGGGTTGTAGTCCTCGGCTTCGTCGGCGACGATGCAGTCGATGCCTTGCTCCACGACATGCGTCGTCAAGGCGTGGACCCATTGCGTGAACAGGCGCGTGTCGCCTTCGAGCAGCGCCCGGTAGATGTCGGCATCGGCAACCGGCTGCACCACCTCCGCAATCCAGCGGGCCCCCGCGCGCGCGAGATTGTCGATCGTCGGTTCGAGCCGCGGCACGCCGCTCGAACCGGCGCCGTTGGTCAGCACCACGAAGTCCGGCCGCTCGTTGCGCAGCCACTTCCACAGCAACAGTTCGTGCCCCGAATGGGCGGCGATCACCAGCGCCTTCATGCGCGTGGACCGCCGGGCCGGACGAGGGTTGACACCCGCCGCAGCGGTCCGGTCACACGCCACGAACGGCTGGCGTAGACCTCGCGCAACTGCGCCTGGAGCAGGGCGAGTTCGGTGCGCGCCTGCCGGGTCTGCTGCTCGGCTTCGGCCAGCCGTGCGTTGCAGTCGGCGTTCGATTGCGCCGCCTGTGCGGCCTGCGCGGCGGTCTGCATGGCGGCGAGCTCCGTCTGCCGGCGTGCCTCTTCGGCCTGGCGTTGCAGCTCTGCCTGCAGCGCGTCGATTCGAGCTTGATGCATGCGTTGATGGTCGTTGAAGGACTGCTGGATCCACCCGATGTGCTGCTGCAAGGACGCAACAGCCAGATGCGCCGCCGACGGGTTGCCGCGCCGGATCCAGTCCTCCATGTAGCGGGCCACCTCGTTCGCCCGCTGGCTCGCGGGCACCTCGATCACGGGATGCTGCAGGGCCATGCCCTGCGCGCAGCGCTCGAGCGCGCCGAGCGTTGCGTCGAGGCCGCCATGCGCACGCATCCATTCGCCGGCCTTGCCTGCATCCTCGGCGTCGTAGCGGTCGAGCTCGGCGCCCACGTTCTCCCGCGTGATCGGCCGGATCAGCAGCGCCCGGCCAAAATTCCAGCGCCGCGCGTGGGCCGCGGTGGCCGCCGTCACCATCTCGCCCATGCCCGCGCTCGGATCGAGCACCACCACCGCGTTGCCGGTGCACAGTGCCTCGGTGGCGCAGCGCCCCTTGCCGAAGACGATGTCGTAGCGGCCGAGTGCCTCGGCCGGGTCGGGCAGGTGGTTGCCGGTGCCGCTGCCGATCACGTCCAGCGACAGTCCGCGCTGCACGCAGGCGGCGCGGATCTCCTCGAGCTGCGCGTCGTGCGAGGCGTAGTTGCTGAAGACCAGCGCCGTCCGGGGCCGGGCCGGCAGCTCGCTGCGCCGCGGAAAGCGCGAAAGATCGACCCCGTTCTGGATCAGCTCGATGCGCTCGCGCGCGATGCCGAACTCGTGCACCAGGCGCTCCGCGCAGTTCTCGTCGACGGCCACATGGCATACGACCTGGGTGAACTGCGCCGGGCGTCCGTGTTCGGCGCTTCGGTCGTGGCATATCGTGAGGACCGGCACGTCGTGGAAATGCAGCAGCGCGCGAACCGTCTCGTGGTGGGTGTTGCCGATGATCACGTCCGGCCGCGCCGCGATGTCGCTCAATTCGGTGACGCAGGCAATCGAGGCAAAGCGCAGTTCGTCGGCCATGTCCCCGAAGGCCGTTGCAAAGATCGTGACGGCGTGGCCGCGGCGGCGCAGCCACAGCGCCAGGTCGCGGGTGAACATTTCCGCACCTGTTCGATGCACCAGGAAGCACATGGCCAGCAGGAAGTGCATCGGCCTGCCTGACTGCGGCGCGTCCGCCGCTGGGACGGTCGCCGCGGCGTTCAATCGAGCGAGGGCGCGCCGGCCAGAACGTGTCCTGCCTGCTGATCGGCGTGGTAGCTCGACCGCACCATGGCGCCCACGGCAGCGTGGCTGAAGCCCATCTTGTAGGCCTCTTCCTCGAACATCTTGAAGGTGTCGGGGTGCACGTAGCGGCGCACCGGCAGGTGCGAGCCCGACGGCGACAGGTACTGGCCGATGGTCAGCATGTCGATGCCGTGCGCGCGCATGTCGCGCATGACCTGCAGGATCTCCTCGTCGGTCTCGCCCAGGCCCACCATGATGCCGCTCTTGGTCGGCACGTCGGGGTGCAGCGCCTTGAACTTCTTCAGCAGGTTCAGGCTGAACTGGTAGTCGCTGCCGGGACGCGCTTCCTTGTACAGGCGCGGCGCGGTTTCGAGGTTGTGGTTCATCACGTCCGGCGGCGCGGCCTTGAGGATTTCAAGGGCGCGGTCGTCGCGGCCGCGGAAGTCGGGCACGAGGATCTCGATCTGCGTCATCGGCGAGAGCTCGCGGATGTTGCGGATGCAGTCGACGAAGTGCTGGCTGCCGCCATCGCGCAGGTCGTCGCGGTCGACGCTGGTGATTACCACGTACTTCAGGCGCAGCTTGGCGATGGTCTTCGCGAGGTTGAGCGGCTCGTCCTTGTCGAGCGGGTCGGGGCGGCCATGGCCCACGTCGCAGAACGGGCAGCGGCGCGTGCACTTGTCGCCCATGATCATGAAGGTGGCCGTGCCGTTGCCGAAGCATTCGCCGATGTTCGGGCACGAGGCCTCTTCGCAGACCGTGTGCAGGTTGCTCTCGCGCAGGATCTGCTTGATCTCGTAGAAGCGCGTGGTCGGGCTGCCGGCCTTGACGCGGATCCACTCGGGCTTCTTGAGCACCTCGCCCTGCTGCACCACCTTGACGGGGATGCGCGAGAGCTTGGCCGCGGCCTTCTGCTTGGCCAGCGGGTTGTAGTTTTCGGCGCTTTGGGCGTCGCGGACGACTTCTGTGGTGCTCATTGGTGTGTCAAGGCGCCAGGAAGGCGCCGAGCTTCTGGCTCAGCACCGTGGCGGCTTCTTCCCATGTGGTTTGGATGCCGATTGTAGAAAGGTCGACCGTCTGCAGCCCCGCATACCCGCATGGGTTGATGCGGGAGAAGGGTTCGAGGTCCATCTCGACATTGAGCGCCACGCCGTGGTAGGTGGCGTGGCGGCTCACCTTGATGCCCAGTGCGGCGATCTTGCCGAGACCGCGAAACGGGTCGCCCGCGGGCAGCGGGCCAGTCAGTGCCGAACCGTTTGAAGGCGATGCTTTCAGCATCGCGTGCGAGAACGGGTCGTCCAGCCGCACATAGATGCCCGGTGCGCTCGCCACGCGGTGGCCGGTGACGCCGAAGTGAGCCAGTGTGCGCAGCACCGATTCCTCGATGCGATAGACGTATTCCTTGACGAAGTAGCCCGCGCGGCGCAGGTCGATCAGCGGGTAGGCCACCACCTGGCCGGGGCCGTGGAAAGTGACCTGGCCGCCGCGGTCGGTCTGCACGACGGGAATGGCGCCGGGGTTCAGGATGTGGTCCTGCTTGCCCGCGATGCCTTGCGTGAAGACCGGGGCGTGTTCGCAAATCCACAACGCATCGGGCGTGTCTGCTGTGCGCTCCTGCGTGAACTGCTTCATTGCCGCGAAGGTGTCGGCGTAATCGACGCGGCCCAGCGGGCGCAGCTCGATGGCGGGGACGGTCGCGGCGGCGTCTGTCATGGCATGGCCTGCCGTGCGGGCAACTCGCGGCTCAAAGCACGACCTTGACCATCGGGTGCGCCGACAGCGCGCGGTAGATGTCGTCGAGCTGCTCGCGGCTGGTGGCCGTGACGGTAATGGTCACGCCGAGGTAGTTGCCGGCCTTGCTGTCGCGCAGCTCGACTGTGGTGGCGTCGAAGGCGGGATCGAAGCGCTCGGCGATCTGGGTGATCGCGTGCACGAAGCCGTCGACCTTCGCACCCATCACCTTGATCGGAAACGGCGAGGGGTACTCGATCAGCGATTCCTTGCGCGGATCGGGGATCGAGGTGGTTTCGGTGGTGGTCTTGTCGTCGGTCATGCCGGGGCTCCGTGTTTCTGTGCGTTGTGTTGCTTGGCCTGCTGGTAGGCCGCATACAAGCTCTGGTAGATGGGGCCGGGGCGGCCATTGCCAATAGCCTGCCCATCGAGGGTGACGACGGGCAGCAGCTCCTTGCTGGCCGAGGAGATAAGCACTTCGTCGGCGCCGAACACTTCCTCCCGGGAGATGCGCCGCAGCTCGAATGGAATGTCCAGCGAGTTGCTCAGGCGCTCGAACAGCCCGTAGCGGATGCCGGTCAGCACGAGGTTGTTCTTCGGCGGGCCCATCAGCTTGCCGTCCTTCACGATCCACACGTTGCTCGACGAGGCCTCGCTGAGCCATTCGTCGCGGAACATGATGGTCTCGGTCGCGCCGGCTTCCACGCTGATCTGGCGCGCAAGCACGGCGCCCAGCAGGCTGGTGCTCTTGATGTGGGCCTTCTGCCAGCGGAAGTCGGCCGCGGTGACGCAGGCCACGCCCTTGGCGCGGATGGCATCGGAGATGGGCGGCAGCGGGTTCACCATCACGAACACCGTCGGGCGGATGCCGCGCACCATCGCGTGGTCGCGCGGGGCCACGCCGCGCGTCACCTGAAAGTAAACGGATTGGGGTGCATCGCCGCCGGGCGCGACCAGCCGCATCACGATCTCGCGCCACTGGGCGAGCGACAGCGGGTTTTCTATCTGCAGTTCGGCGAGCGAGCGGTCGAGGCGGGCCATGTGCTCCTCGAAGCAGAAGGGCTGGCCGAAGTAGACGGGGACGTATTCGTAGATGCCGTCGCCGAAAATGAAGCCTCGGTCGAGGACGCTGATCTTCGCGTCGCGCAGGGCGGTGTATTCGCCATCGAGGTAACAAAGCGTGGCGGGCAGGGCATCGGTGATAGGGTGCATGCCGGAATTATGGTTGCGTGCGCCGCGTCGGGTTCGCGTCAGGGAATGCGGCATCGATTTGCATGCGCGACAGCGCAGGTGGCGGGACAGGCTGGGTTTTTACTTATAATCAATGGCTTTGTAGAAATTCTGGGTCGTCATCCGGGCTTCATTCGAAATGAAAAAAATCGCCCGTCAAGACTCGGAGGTCGCTGAAGACCTCGACGCAGAATTCAAGCCGTTGACCGCCGATGAGGCGCGTGAACTGCGGGCAAAGAACCCTTCGGTCTCCCCATGGCGGGTGGTCGCGGGGCAGTTGGTTGTCGGTCTGGTGGTGGCTCTGGCCGCCTGGGGACTGACGGGGAGGCAAAATCTGGGTTGGTCCGCCGCTTACGGCGCGATCGCGGTGGTCATTCCGGCGGCGGTGTTCGCGCGCGGGTTGACCGGCAGGTTCTCTTCCCTGAATCCAGGCACTGCGGTGTTCGGATTCTTCCTTTGGGAAATGGTCAAGATGGCCTTGTCCGTGGCGATGCTGATCGCCGCGCCAAGGCTGATAACGGCGCTGAGCTGGCCAGCAATGCTGATCGGCCTGGTGGTGACAATGAAGGCGGCCTGGTTGGCGGTGATGTTCTCGCCCCGGCGCCGGCAACAACGAGACGAGTAACGGAATGGCTGCTGAAAACGCTGCGGAACATGGTCAGACCGCTGGTGAATACATCGTTCACCACTTGACGCATCTGCAAAGCTCCAAGCCTGCAGGTGTGGCCGATCTTTCGGTCTTCAACTTCGATTCGCTGTTTTTCTCCATCGCTCTGGGTGTCCTGGGCTGCTGGTTGCTCTGGCTGGCTGCACGCAAGGCCACGTCGGGCGTTCCGGGCCGCTTCCAGGCTGCCGTCGAACTGCTGGTTGAAATGGTCGACCAGCAAGCCAAGGGCATCGTCCACAACGCCACGAGCCGCAAGTTCGTCGCACCGCTGGCCCTCACCATCTTCGTGTGGATCTTCCTGCTGAACGCAATGGACCTGTTCCCGGTCGATTTGTTCCCGGCGATCTGGGCCAAGGTCTTCGGCATCGCGGGCGAAGACCCGCACCACGCCTACCTGCGCGTCGTGCCCACCGCCGACCTCTCGGTGACGATGGGCATGTCGGTGGCCGTGCTGCTGATCTGCATCTTCTACAACATCAAGATCAAGGGCGCCGGCGGCTGGATCCACGAGCTGTTTACCGCACCCTTCGGCAACCACTGGGCGCTGTATCCCTTCAACTTCGCCATGCAGATGATCGAGTTCATCGCAAAGACCGTCTCGCACGGCATGCGGTTGTTCGGCAACATGTACGCCGGCGAACTGATCTTCCTGCTGATCGCCCTGATGGGCGGTGCCTGGTCTGTGTCGGCCACCGGCATCGGCCTGGCCATCGGCCACATCATCGCGGGCACGGCCTGGGCCATCTTCCACATCCTGATCATCACGCTGCAAGCCTTCGTGTTCATGATGCTGACGCTGGTCTACATCGGCCAGGCCCACGATCACCACTGATCATCCGCTTTCGTTTTTTGTTTTTCGTTTTCTCTTCAACCAAAGTCCTCTAGGAGTCATCATGGAAGTTATTAGCTTTGTTGCACTGGCCGCCGGCCTGATCATCGGTCTGGGCGCTGTGGGCGCATGTATCGGCATCGGCATCATGGGCAGCAAGTACCTCGAGTCGGCCGCACGTCAGCCTGAACTCATGGGTGAGCTTCAAACCAAGATGTTCCTGCTGGCTGGTCTGATCGACGCCGCTTTCATTATCGGCACCGGTATCGCTCTGTGGTTTGCAACGGCCAACCCGTTCCTGGCTCAGATCGCCAACCTGCCGAAGTAAGTCTTTCTCGTCGGACCTGCGTCGTCGTTCCCTAGTCCCCTAGCGAATGGCTTCGATTCAATCCCAAAGAGAGGGTGAAAAGTGAGCATTACCGGTACCCTGATCGTTCAGATGATCGTGTTCCTGATCCTGGTCGGGTTCACGATGAAGTTCGTGTGGCCGCCGATCGCGAAAGCGCTGGACGACCGCGCTGCGAAGATCGCCGAAGGCCTCGCTGCCGCCGACAAGGCCAAGTCCGAGCTGTCCGCCGCCAACAAGCGCGTGGAAGCCGAACTGGGCCAGGCACGCAATGAGTCCGCACAGCGTCTTGCCGACGCCGAACGTCGCGCCCAGGCCATCGTTGAAGAGGCCAAGGCCCGCGCGACCGAGGAAGGCAACAAGATCGTTGCAGCCGCACGCGTCGAAGCCGACCAGCAGGCACTGAAGGCCCGTGAAGCCCTGCGCGAGCAGGTTGCCGCACTGGCCGTCAAGGGCGCAGAGCAGATTCTGCGCAAGGAAGTGAATGCGGGCGTTCACGCCGATTTGCTCGCCCGCCTGCAGACCGAACTCTGATAGAAGCCATGGCTGAACTCGCCACCATTGCACGCCCCTACGCCGAGGCGCTTTTCAAGGCGTCGTCGTCCGACGTCGCCGGAACCAGCGCCTGGCTCGAAAAGGTTGCCGCCATCGGGGCCAACCCGGAGCTCCAGCAGCTCGCCGACAACCCCAAGGTTACGGCCGAGCAGGTTCTCGGCGTGGTCGCCGGTGCATTCGCTGCGCCGTTGCCCGCCGCGGCCCAGAACTTCCTGGCTGCGCTCCTCGAGAACGGGCGTTTCTCGGTGCTGCCGGAAATTGCGAAGCAGTTCCGGGCACTGGCCAACGCGAAGAGCGGCTCGTCCGACGCCGTGGTCTACAGCGCCTTTCCGATCGAAGTCTCGGCTCTGGCCGGTGTGGCGGCCGCGCTCGAAAAGCGCTTCGGTCGCAAGCTCCAGGTCACGGTCCAGCAAGAGCCGG
Source organism: Variovorax sp. Root434 (assembly GCF_001426595.1). Classification (NCBI taxonomy): domain Bacteria; kingdom Pseudomonadati; phylum Pseudomonadota; class Betaproteobacteria; order Burkholderiales; family Comamonadaceae; genus Variovorax; species Variovorax sp. Root434. The sequence continues at coordinate 78,234 of NZ_LMEK01000005.1, read as the reverse complement.
AACTGATCGGTGGCATTCGTGTGGTGGTCGGCGACGAGGTGCTCGACACCTCCGTCAAAGCGCGCCTTGAACAAATGAAAGTTGCGCTGGCGGCCTGACCGGTCTCCATCGCCTTACAAAGAAAGAAGGAAAGAGTCATGCAACTCAATCCCGCAGAAATTTCCGAACTGATCAAGAGCCGCATCGAGGGCCTCGGGGTCAGCGCCAACATCCGCAACGAAGGCACCGTGGTTTCGGTGACCGACGGCATCGTGCGCGTGCACGGCCTGTCGGACGCGATGCAAGGCGAAATGCTTGAATTCCCGCCGAGCGCAGACGGCACGCCGTCGTTCGGCCTCGCACTGAACCTCGAGCGCGACTCCGTCGGCGCCGTGATTCTGGGCGAGTACGAGCACATCTCCGAAGGCGACACCGTCAAGTGCACGGGCCGCATCCTGGAAGTGCCCGTGGGTCCCGAACTCATCGGCCGCGTGGTGAATGCCCTGGGCCAGCCGATCGACGGCAAGGGTCCGATCAACGCCAAGATGACCGACGTGATCGAAAAGGTCGCTCCCGGCGTGATCGCACGGAAGTCCGTCGACCAGCCGATGCAGACCGGCCTGAAGTCCGTCGACTCGATGGTGCCCGTCGGCCGTGGCCAGCGCGAGCTGATCATCGGCGACCGCCAGACCGGCAAGACGGCCGTCGCCATCGACGCGATCATCAACCAGAAGGGTCAGAACATGACCTGCGTCTACGTTGCGATCGGCCAGAAGGCTTCGTCGATCAAGAACGTGGTGCGCGCACTCGAACAAGCCGGCGCGATGGACTACACCATCGTGGTGGCGGCATCGGCTTCCGAATCGGCGGCCATGCAGTACGTGTCGGCCTACTCGGGCTGCACGATGGGCGAATACTTCCGCGACCGCGGCCAGGACGCGCTGATCGTCTATGACGACCTGTCCAAGCAAGCCGTGGCCTACCGCCAGGTCTCGCTGCTGCTGCGCCGCCCACCAGGCCGCGAAGCCTACCCCGGCGACGTGTTCTATCTCCACAGCCGTCTGCTCGAGCGCGCAGCCCGCGTGAACGCCGACTACGTCGAAGCCTTCACCAAGGGTGAAGTCAAGGGCAAGACCGGCTCGCTGACCGCGCTGCCGATCATCGAAACGCAAGCCGGCGACGTGTCCGCTTTCGTGCCGACCAACGTGATCTCGATCACCGACGGCCAGATCTTCCTGGAAACCAACCTGTTCAACGCCGGTATCCGTCCCGCCATCAACGCCGGTATCTCGGTGTCGCGCGTGGGTTCGTCGGCGCAGACCAACCTGGTGAAGAACCAGTCCGGCGGTATCCGTACCGACCTGGCGCAGTACCGCGAACTCGCGGCCTTCGCCCAGTTCGCCTCGGACCTCGACGAAGCCACCCGCAAGCAGCTCGACCGCGGTGCCCGCGTGACCGAACTGCTCAAGCAGACCCAGTACAGCCCGCTGCCCATCTCGCTGATGAGCGCCACGCTGTTCGCGGTGAACAAGGGCTTCATGGACGACATCGACGTCAAGAAGGTTCTCTCGTTCGAACACGGCTTCCACCAGTTCCTCAAGTCGAGCCACGCACCCCTGCTGGCCACGATGGAAAAGAACGGCGCCAAGTGGGACCCGAAGCCCGCCAAGGCCGACGACAGCGACGAGAAGAAGGCTTTCAAGAAGGTCTGCCAGGACGCGGAAGCCGAACTGCTGGCCGCCGCCACTTCGTTCAAGAAGTCGTTCGCCTGATCGACGCCTTGATCGACGCAAGAAGGAGCTCTCATGGCAGCTGGTAAGGAAATCCGCGGCAAGATCAAATCGGTGGAAAACACCAAGAAGATCACCAAGGCCATGGAAATGGTCTCGGTTTCCAAGATGCGCAAGGCGCAGGAACGCATGCGCGCCGCTCGCCCCTACAGCGAAAAGATCCGTAACATCGCGGCCAATCTTGGCAAGGCGAACCCGGAGTACACCCACGCGTTCATGAAGACGACCGAGGCCAAGGGCGTCGGTTTCATCATCGTGACCAGCGACAAGGGCCTGTGCGGCGGCTTGAACACCAACCTGCTGCGTGCCGTTACGGCCAAGCTGCGCGAAGCGCAGGCAGCGGGCAACGTGGTCGAGTCGGTTGCCATCGGCAGCAAGGGTCTGGGTTTCCTGAACCGCATCGGCGCCCGCGTGGTGGCCCATGTGACGCACCTGGGCGACACACCGCATCTCGACAAGCTCATCGGGCCGGTCAAGACGCTGCTCGATGCCTATGCCGAAGGCAAGCTGTCGGCCGTGTACCTGTGCTACACGAAGTTCATCAACACCATCAAGCAAGAGCCGATGGTGGAGCAACTGCTGCCGCTGAAGGCCGAGACGCTGCAGGTCGAGTCGGGTCATCATTCGTGGGACTACATCTACGAACCCGACGCGCAAAGCGTGATCGACGAGTTGCTGGTGCGCTACGTGGAGTCGCTGGTGTACCAGGCCGTGGCCGAAAACATGGCGTCCGAGCATTCGGCGCGCATGGTGGCCATGAAGGCTGCGACCGACAACGCGGGCAACGTGATCAGCGAACTGAAGTTGATCTACAACAAGACCCGTCAGGCCGGCATCACCAAGGAGCTGTCCGAGATCGTGTCCGGCGCGGCTGCGGCCGCAGGCGTTTGATCGAGGCAATGCAACAGGCCGCGTTGCTGATCGGATGCGCTCTGCGCGTTCGCTAATCCAAGGCCTATTTTTAGGGGACTCTGCGCAAATGAAGAAGATTCTTGCCCTGTTGGCGGTTGCCGCCGCCCTGACTGCCTGCTCCAAGAAGGAAGAGGCGCCCGCGCCTGCACCGGCTCCCGCCGCTGCACCCGCAGCGCCCGCTCCGGCCCCCGCTCCCGCAGCAGCGCCGGCCGCTCCCGCCGCAGCAGCCCCGACAGCATCGGCCGACCTGCCGCAGGAGTGCAACGACTACCTCGCCAAGGTGCAGGCGTGCGTTTCTTCGCAAAGCGGTGCTGCCGCCGACGCGATGAAGGCCAACCTCGACCAAACGAAGGCCACCTGGGCTTCGATGGGCGCGGACAAGGCTGCACTGGGCCAGGCCTGCAAGGCTGCTTCGGACGCTTTCGCTGCGCAAGCAACGGCCATGAAGTGCTGATGAGCTGACGACGACAAGAAACTCAAGGGTGCCGGCCCGTCCGGCATTCTTGCAAAAGCGGCCCGTTTCGGCACCAGGACGCTTCTGCAAGAACCTGTCGCAAATTTATTGAGATCCATCCAGAAGGAAACGCCATGGCTGAAGGAAAAATTGTCCAATGTATCGGCGCCGTGGTCGACGTGGAGTTCCCGCGTGACCAGATGCCCAAGGTGTACGACGCCTTGAAATTCGAAGGCAGCGCGCTGACTCTCGAAGTCCAGCAACAGCTCGGCGACGGCGTGGTGCGCACGATTGCGCTGGGCTCGTCCGACGGCCTGCGCCGCGGCATCATCGTGAAGAACACCGGCGCACCCATCACGGTGCCCGTGGGCAAGGCCACGCTCGGCCGCATCATGGACGTGCTGGGCGCGCCCATCGACGAACGCGGCCCGGTCGGCCAGGAGCTCACCGCTTCGATCCACCGCAAGGCTCCCGCGTACGACGAACTGTCGCCCTCGCAAGACCTGCTGGAAACCGGCATCAAGGTGATCGACCTGGTGTGCCCGTTCGCCAAGGGCGGCAAGGTGGGTCTGTTCGGCGGCGCCGGCGTGGGCAAGACCGTGAACATGATGGAACTCATCAACAACATCGCCAAGGCTCACTCGGGTCTGTCGGTGTTCGCCGGTGTGGGTGAACGTACCCGCGAAGGCAACGACTTCTATCACGAGATGGCCGACTCCGGCGTGGTGAACCTCGAGAAGCTCGAAGACTCGAAGGTCGCCATGGTCTACGGCCAGATGAACGAACCCCCGGGCAACCGTCTGCGCGTGGCGCTGACCGGCCTGACCATCGCCGAGTCGTTCCGCGACGAAGGCCGCGACGTGCTGTTCTTCGTGGACAACATCTACCGCTACACGCTGGCCGGTACCGAAGTGTCGGCTCTGCTGGGCCGCATGCCTTCCGCCGTGGGCTACCAGCCGACGCTGGCCGAGGAAATGGGCCGCCTGCAGGAGCGGATCACGTCGACGAAGGTCGGCTCGATCACCTCGATCCAGGCCGTGTACGTGCCAGCCGACGACTTGACCGACCCGTCGCCCGCTACCACCTTCGCCCACCTGGACTCGACCGTGGTGCTGTCGCGTGACATCGCTTCGCTCGGTATCTACCCCGCCGTGGACCCGCTGGACTCGACCTCGCGCCAGCTCGACCCGAACGTGGTCGGCGAAGAGCACTACAACGTGGCCCGCGCCGTGCAAGGCACGCTGCAGCGCTACAAGGAGCTGCGCGACATCATCGCGATTCTGGGCATGGACGAACTGGCTCCCGACGACAAGCTCGCCGTGGCCCGCGCCCGCAAGATCCAGCGTTTCCTGTCGCAGCCGTTCCACGTGGCCGAAGTGTTCACGGGCTCGCCTGGCAAGTACGTGCCGCTGGCCGAAACCATCCGTGGTTTCAAGATGATCGTGAACGGCGAAGCCGACCACCTGCCGGAACAAGCGTTCTACATGGTGGGCAGCATCGACGAGGCGTTCGAAAAGGCCAAGAAGGTCGCTTAAGAAGGAATCACCATGGCAGGCACCATTCATGTGGACGTGGTCAGCGCGGAAGAGTCGATCTTCTCGGGCGAAGCCAAGTTCGTCGCGCTGCCCGGTGAAGCCGGTGAGCTCGGCATCTACCCGCGCCACACCCCGCTGATCACGCGCATCCGCCCCGGCGCCGTGCGCATCGAAACGGCCGACGGCGGCGAAGAGTTCGTCTTCGTGGCCGGCGGCATTCTCGAAGTGCAGCCCAATGCCGTCACCGTGCTGTCCGACACCGCGATCCGCGGCAAGGACCTCGACGACGAAAAGGCCAATGTGGCCAAGGCCGCAGCCGAGGAAGCGCTGAAGAATGCGAAGAGCGACATCGACATCGCGATGGCGCAATCGGAGCTGGCCGTGATGGCCGCCCAGATCGCCGCGCTGCGCAAGTACCGCCAGAAAAAGTAAATAGGCACACCCCCAGGCTGCGCGCACTTCGTGTCGCTACGCCAACCCCCTTGCAGGGGGCAACACCAGCGGCCCGGCAAAGCCGGTTCCGCGGTGTTTTTCGAATAAGCCGCCTTCGGGCGGCTTTTTTGCGCCTGGACCGCTCCGCCATCGTCGCTTCTTTGATCTGAATTTGGTCGAAGTTCAGCCTTGTCCGGCTAAAGACCTCCGCCTAGTATTCGCCTTCGCCCCAACCAGGGTGCGGCGAAGACAAGAACACCGGAGACAAGACGCGTGGCACGTTGGAGTGGCATCACTGCGGACGAGATGCGGCTGCTGGAGACGACCTTCTGGTCGGCCGGCGGATCGCGCCATGCCATGGCCGAGCAGCTCGGCTTTTCCAAGAGCAAGGCCAACGGGCTGATCGCCGGCCTCGTCGACCAGGGCCTGCTTGCCGAAGCCGGCCTGCAGCGCTCCTCGGGCGGGCGCCGCGCCGAGAACCTCCAGCTGAATGCCGGGCTCGGCGTGCTCGTCGGCATCGACATCGGCGCCACCAGTCTCGATGTGGCCGTGCTGCGGCCCAACCTCACCGTGCTCGCGCAGCACGACGAACCCGCCGACGTGCGCGAAGGCCCGGCCGTGGTGCTGGCGCGCGTGCGCACGCTCATGCGCGAACTGCTGGCCCGCTGCAATGTAGGCGCCAGGGACGTGCTCGGCATCGGCATTGGCGTGCCCGGCCCCGTGAACTTCGAGATCGGCCAGCTCGTGAATCCGCCACTGATGCCGGCGTGGGACAGCTTCTCGATCCGCGACTACCTGCGCGAGGACTACGCGGCGCCCGTCTTCGTCGACAACGACGTGAACCTGATGGCGCTCGGCGAACTCTGGCGCCTCAAGCGTTCGCTGAGCAACTTCCTCGTCATCAAGATCGGCACCGGCATCGGCTGCGGCATCGTCTGCCACGGCGAGGTGTACCGCGGCGCGGCCGGTTCGGCCGGGGACGTGGGCCACATCTGCGTCGACCAGGAAGGCCCGCGCTGCCACTGCGGCAATCTTGGCTGCGTCGAGGCCATGGCAGCAGGTCCCGCGATCACGCGCATGGCGATGCAGGCGGCCGAAGCCGGCGAAAGCGCGGCGCTCGCCGAGTGCCTGCGCGTGCACGGGCGCATCGACGCGATCGATGTGGGCCAGGCCAGTCGCGGCGGCGATACGGCGGCTAACGCCATCATCCAGCGCGCGGGCAGCCTGATCGGGCAGATGCTCGCGTCGGTCGTCAACTTCTTCAATCCGTCGCACGTGTTCATCGGCGGCGGCATCACGCGCATCGGCCCGCTGTTTCTCGCGGCCGTGCGGCAGAGCGTGTACCAGCGCTCGCTGGCACTCTCCACGCGGCATCTCGAGATCCAGTACACGCCGCTCGGCACGCAGGGCGGCCTCGTCGGCGCGGGCGTGCTCGCGATGCACGAGACGCTGAAGGTCCGAGGAGTGGCGCCATGACGGCGGCAGGCATCGGCAAGGGCAGCGTGGCCGTCGAGTTCGACGGCGTGGTGAAGGCCTTTGGCCCGGTGCAGGTCTTGCACGGCGTGAGCTTCGCGCTCGCGCCCGGCCGCGTGTACGGGCTGCTCGGCGAGAACGGCGCGGGCAAGTCGACGCTGATGAAGATCCTCGCGGGCTATGAATCGCTGAGCGGCGGCACGCTGCGCATCAACGGACAGCCGCAGCGGTTCGGGAGTTCGCGCGACGCCGAGGCGCTGGGCATCGTGCTCATCCACCAGGAGTTCAACCTCGCGGAAGACTTGAGCGTGGCGCAGAACATCTTCCTGGGCCATGAAAAGAAGAAGGGCTGGCTGCTCGACGACGCCACGATGGAGCGCGACGCTGCCTCCGCGCTCGCCGCCGTCGGTCTGAACATCGACCCGCGCACCAAGGTGCGCCGCCTCATCGTCGCCGAGAAGCAGCTCGTCGAGATCGCCAAGGCCATCGCCCGCCGCGCGCGCCTGCTCATCATGGACGAGCCCACCGCGACGCTGACGCCGGGTGAAACCGAGCGCCTGTTCAAGCTCATCGCGCAGTTGCGTGCCGACGGCGTGACCATCGTCTACATCTCGCACAAGCTCGACGAAGTGGAGCAGGTCACCGACGAAGTGATCGTCATGCGCGACGGCCGCTTCGTCGCGCGCGCGCCCACGGCCGAGGTCACGCGCCAGCAGATGGCCAACCTCATGGTGGGCCGCGAGCTGGCCGACCTGTACCCGCCGCGCGACGTGGTCGTGGCGGCCGATGCACCCGCCATGCGCGTGCGCAACTTCAGCGTGCCCGGCTGGGCGCAGGACGCGAGTTTCGAGGTGCGCCCCGGCGAGATCCTCGGCTTCGCGGGCCTCGTCGGCGCGGGCCGCACTGAACTCTTCGAAGGGCTGCTCGGCCTGCGCCCCGCGAGCGGCAGCGTCGAGGTGCTCGGCAAGCCCGTGCCCGGCGGCAAAGGCTGGCGCAACCCGCGCGATGCCGCGAGGCACGGCCTCACATACCTCAGCGAAGACCGAAAGGGCAAGGGCCTGCACGTCAACTTCGGCCTGCGTCAGAACCTCACGCTGATGGCGCTCGAGCGCTATGCACAGCCATGGCTCAAGCCCGAGGCCGAACGCGGCGCGCTGGCCGAGGCGGTGAAGGACTACGGCATCCGCACCGGTTCGCTCGACGTCAAGGCCTCGTCGCTGTCGGGCGGCAACCAGCAGAAGCTCGCGCTCGCCAAGGTGCTGCAACCTCGCCCCAAGGTGGTGGTGCTCGACGAGCCCACGCGCGGCGTCGACGTGGGCGCCAAGCGCGACATCTATTTCCTGATCCAGCGACTCGCCCGCGAAGGGCTCGCGGTGATCGTCGTCTCGTCGGAGCTGATGGAGCTGATCGGCCTGTGCCACCGCGTCGCAGTGATGCGCGCGGGCCGGCTCGTCACCACGCTCGATGCAGGCCATCTGACAGAAGAGGAGCTCATCGCTCATGCCACCGGAACCGCAAACTCCCCCGCAGTCGCTTGAGGCCGCGCAGCAGCACCGCAGCGAGGCGGCGCCGCGCTGGACGCAGCGCCTGCACGGGCTCGGCCCGGTCATCGGACTCGCGCTGCTGTGCATTGCCGGCACGCTGCTGAACGGCGACTTCGCCACGCTCGACAACGCGATGAACGTGCTCACGCGCACGGCCTTCATCGGCATCATCGCGGTGGGCATGTGCTTCGTGATCATCTCGGGCGGCATCGACCTGTCGGTGGGCTCGATGGCCGCGCTCATCGCGGGCAGCGTGATCATGTTCATCAACTGGGCCGGCCCGGCGTCGGGCTCGCCGCTGCTGGCGGTGGTGATGGGCGCGGTGCTGGCGGTGGTGCTCGGCGCGGTGTTCGGCCTTGCTCACGGCCTGCTGATCACCAAGGGGCGCATCGAGCCCTTCATCGTGACGCTGGGCACGCTCGGCATCTTCCGCGCCTACCTCACGTACTTCGCCGACGGCGGCGCGCTCACGCTCGACAACGAGCTGTCGGACCTCTATGCGCCCGTGTACTACGCGAGCCTTGCAGGCATCCCGGTGCCGGTGTGGGTGTTCGTGATCGTCGCGATCATCGGCGGCGTGATCCTGAATCGCACGGCCTACGGACGCTACGTGCAGGCCATCGGCTCCAACGAGCAGGTGGCGCGCTACGCGGCCGTCGACGTCGACCGCGTGAAGATCCTGACCTACGTGCTGCTCGGCGTGTGCGTGGGCATCGCCACCCTGCTGTACGTGCCGCGCCTCGGTTCGGCATCGCCGACCACCGGCCTGCTGTGGGAACTCGAGGCCATCGCGGCCGTGATCGTCGGCGGCACCGCGCTCAAGGGCGGCGCGGGCAGCATCACCGGCACCGTGGTGGGCGCGATCCTGCTCTCGGTCATCAGCAACATCCTGAACCTCACCAGCATCATCAGCGTGTACCTGAATGCGGCGGTGCAGGGCTTCGTGATCATCATCGTCGCGTTCCTGCAGCGCGGCCGCCGGTAGACCGTTTCCTGTTGTTCCCGTTCGTACGTTCGTTCCATCCACCAAAGAGGAGACATCCAGCATGACGACTTTCACCCGACGCATCGCACTCACGGCAGTTGCCGCTGCTGCATTCGCCAGCCTGCCCGCGCTCGCCGCGGAGAAGGTCAACCTCGGCGTTTCGATTCCCGCGGCCACGCACAGCTTCATGGGCGGCATCAACTACTGGGCCAACCAGGCGAAGAAGGACCTCGAGAAGGAACACAAGGACCTGAAGATCACGATCAAGACCGCGGCGAACGCGCCCGAGCAGGCCAACCAGCTGCAGGATCTTTCGACGGTCACCAAGATCAACGCGCTGGTCGTGTTCCCGTTTGAATCGGCTGCACTGACGAAGCCGGTCGCGCAGGTTAAGGCCAAGGGGGCGTACGTCACCGTGGTCGACCGCGGCCTGACCGACACCAGCGCGCAGGATGCGTACGTGGCCGGCGACAACACCGCCTTCGGCAAGATCCCGGCCGAGTACATCGTCAAACAGCTCGGCGGCAAGGGCAACGTGGTGGCACTGCGCGGCATCGCCACCACGCTCGACAACGAGCGCATGGACGCCTTCAACGCCGTGCTCAAGGGCAGCCCCGACATCAAGCTGCTCGACGCCAAGTACGCCAACTGGAACCGCGACGATGCCTTCAAGGTCACGCAGGACTACCTGACGCGCTTCAAGAACATCGACGCCATCTGGGCGGCCGACGACGACATGGCCGTGGGCGTGCTCAAGGCCATCGAGCAGGCCAAGCGCGACGACATCAAGATCATCTTCGGCGGCGCGGGCGCCAAGGGCATGGTCAAGACCATCATGGACGGCAAGGACAAGCGCATCACCGCCGACGTGAGCTACTCGCCCAAGTTCATCTACGACGCGATCAAGCTGACGGCCGAGGCGCGGCTGAAGGGCGAGAAGCTGCCGGCGACGACGATCATTCCTTCGGTGCTGATCACCAAGGAAAACGCAAAAGACTTCTATCACCCCAACTCGCCTTTCTAAGGGCGTCTTGCCCCCTCTCCCCTTGGGGAGAGGGCTGGGGTGAGGGCCGGCGGCGATGGCAAAGACCGTGCGCGTGCAAACGCCAATGCCCTCACCCTGACCCTCTCCCAGAGGGAGAGGGAAAAGTTTCCGGAAATGCCGAGACGATCGATGACAGACACACCTCCTCGCAAACTCCGCTACGCCATGGTCGGCGGCGGCCGAGACGCCTTCATCGGCGCCGTGCACCGCAAGGCCATGGCGCTCGACGGACAAATCGAGTTCGTCGCGGGCGCGCTGTCGTCGAGCCCGGACAAAGCGCGCGCTTCGGGCCGCGACCTCGGCCTGGCCGACGGCCGCAACCATGGCGACTGGCAGTCGCTGCTGGCCGACGAGCTGAAGCGCCCGCTGGAAGAGCGCATCGACTTCGTGTCGATCGTTACGCCCAATCACGTGCACTTTCCAGTGGCGCAGGCCTTTGCCGAAGCCGGCTTCCATGTGGTGTGCGACAAGCCGCTGGTGCACACGCGCGAGCAGGCCGACGCGTTGGTCGCCGCCGTGGCGAAGCAGGGCACGGTGTTCGGCGTCACCTACAACTACACCGGCTACCCGATGGTGCGGCAGGCGCGCGAGATGGTGCGCTCGGGCGAGATCGGCGAGGTTCGCAAGGTCGTCGTCGAATACAACCAGGGCTGGCTCGCCAGCCACGTCGAAGGCGGTACCAACAAGCAGGCCGACTGGCGCACCGACCCCGCACGCAGCGGCGCGGCGGGCGCCATCGGCGATATCGGCTCGCATGCCGAGAACCTCGTCGCCACCGTCACGGGGCTGCAGATCGACAGCTTGTGCGCGGACCTGAGCGCGCTGGTGCCGGGCCGCTTGCTCGACGACGACGGCAGCCTGTTGCTGCGCTTCAAGGACGGCGCACGCGGCGTGCTGATCGCCTCGCAGATCAACACCGGCCTGGAGAACGACCTGCGCCTGCGCGTCTCCGGCACGCTGGGCACGCTCGAGTGGCGCCAGGAGCAGCCGAGCCAGCTGATGCATCTGCCGCACGACGGACCGAAGCGCGTGCTGACGCGCGGCGCGCCCTGGCTGTGCGAATCCGCGAAGCGCGCGAGCCGGCTGCCGGCGGGGCACCCCGAAGGTTTCATCGAGGCCTTCGCGAATGTCTACGCGGGCGTGGCGGCGGACATCCGCGCGCGGCTGGCGGGTCAGCCGGCCGACCCGCTGGACGCCGACTACCCGCGCGTGGAAGACGGCGCGCGCGGCGTGCGGTTCATCGAGCGCACTGTGGCCTCGGCGAGAAGCGAATTAAAGTGGACGCCCTGGTAGCGCGCTGCGCGCTGCACAGGTCTCCATGACACCTTCCGCTTCCGACGCATCTTCTTCATCGACGGCACAGCAGCCCTGGGTGGCTGCCCTGTGGCGGCGCTGCATCACGCTGTTCCCGTTGAAGCTGGTCGGCAACACGGTCGCCACTCTCGGCTTCTTCCCCCTGTACTTCTGGATCATGAAGCACGCCGGCCAAGCCTGGGTGCTGCCGCTCACGGCCGTCGACCATCTCATTGCCTTCTGGCCAGCGCTGCTGCCGGTGTACCTCTCGCTCTGGGGCTACATCGCGCTGCCCGTGCTGCTGGCCAAGGACAAGCGCGAGCTGTCGAGCTTCTCCTTCGGCTGCGCGGCGATGACGGTCTTTGCGCTGCTTGTCTTCTGGTTCATGCCCACGGCAATTCCGAACTTCGCGGTCGACACCGTGCCGGGCACCTCGCTGCAGTTCCTCAAGATGGTCGACTCGGCGGGCAACGCCTTTCCTTCGCTGCATGTGTCGTTCTCGGTGTTCACTTGTGTCGCTCTCGCGCGGCAGCTGCGCGAGGTGGGAGCGCCGGCGTGGCTGCGCATCGTCAACGTGGCCTGGGCCGCTGGCATCGTCTATTCGACGATGGCGGTGCGCCAGCATGTGTTGATCGACGTGCTGGGCGGCCTGGCGCTGGGCGTGGCGCTCGGTGTCGCCACACGGCAGCGCGGCCCGGCGCTCGCACCGGTGCACGCGCGACCGGCGTAGGCCGATTGCGGTATTCCGCCGCGGCGGGGTGCGCGGTACAACCCGGGCATCGTCGTCCATCGGTGCGGGAGCCCGCCATGAAGATTCGTTTGTCCTCCCTCGCAGCCTGCATCGCGGCCAGTGCGGTCGCATGCCCTGCGTTCGCCCTCGACTTCCCCTCGCGCAAACCCGGCCTGTGGGAAATCCAGACCGGGGACGGCACGGGCAAGGGACCCGGCGCCGGCCACACCGTGCAGCAGTGCATCGACGCGGCCAGCGACAAGGCGCTGCGCGACATGGGCCAGGGCATGGGCAAGGAAATGTGTTCGAAGCAGGAGTTGCGTTCCGACGGCGGCAAGCTGGTGATGGACTCGGTCTGCAAGATCGGCAACACGGTCGCCACCTCGCATGCGGTGTTGAGCGGCGACTTCGGCACGTCCTACCGCATGGAAAGCAAGTCGACCTACAACCCGCCGCTGATGGGCCGTGCCGAGGGCGCGAGCGTCATGGAGGCCAGGTGGATCGGCCCCTGCAAGGCCGACCAGAAGCCGGGCGACATGGTCATGTCCAACGGCATGAAGATGAACGTGCTCGACATGGCGAAAAACCGGCCGAAGAGGCCGTAGCCCGCCGCACGCCGGGTAGGCGCCGGCCCACAGCGCTTTGCGCCCGCCGTGGCGCGGCGGGAAACCGCCGCTGCGCCTACGATGGCGTGCCATGCCCGCACAGCAGGAAGAAGACCTCCTCGTCGTCGCCCGGCCCGAGGGCCTTTATTGCCCGCCCGGCGATTTCTACATCGACCCGTGGCGGCCGGTGGCGCGCGCCGTCATCACGCATGCGCATTCGGACCATGCGCGCGCCGGGCACGCGCACTACCTGGCCCACACCGACAGCGCCGGCACGCTGCGCGCGCGCCTTGGCAGCGACATCGACCTGCAGACGCTGGCCTACGGCGAGGCCATCGAGCACCGTGGCGTGCGCGTCTCGCTGCATCCGGCCGGCCATGTGCTGGGCTCGGCGCAGGTGCGGCTCGAACATGGCGCTCGCGTGTGGGTGGCCTCGGGCGACTACAAGACCGAGCCCGACGGCACCTGCGCGCCCTTCGAGCCCGTGCCTTGCGACACCTTTATCACCGAGTCGACCTTCGGCCTGCCGATCTACCGCTGGCCCACGCAGGCCGTGCTGTTCGCGGAGATCGACGCGTGGTGGCGCGCCAATGCGCAGGCCGGGCGCGCGTCGGTGCTGTTCTGCTATGCCTTCGGCAAGGCGCAGCGCATCCTGCATGGCGTGGACTCCTCGATCGGGCCGATCGTGGTGCACGGTGCGGTCGAGCCGCTCAACGCGGTGTACCGGGCGGCGGGCGTCTCTTTGCCGCCCACCTTGCGTGCGGACGATGAGGGCGTCGACGCCGCATTGCTGAAGCGTTCGCTGGTGCTCGCACCGCCATCGGCGCAGGGCTCGCCGTGGATGCGCCGCTTCGGCAACTATGCCGATGCGTTCGCCAGCGGGTGGATGCAACTGCGCGGCACGCGCCGCCGAAGAGGCGTGGACCGCGGCTTCGTGATGTCCGACCATGCCGACTGGCCCGGCCTGCAGCAGGCGATTGCCGGCACCGGCGCAGAGCGCGTGTTCGTCACGCACGGCAGCGTGCAGGTGATGGTGCGGTGGCTCACGGAGAACGGCCTCGATGCGCAGGGCTTCAAGACCGAGTACGGCGACGAAGACGATCAGGAAACTCCGTCCCCTTCCGGGGGAGGGCTGGGGAGGGGGCTCGCGGCGCTTGATGGAGGCGCCGAGAGCCCCCATCCCAACCTTCCCCCAAAGGGGGAAGGAGAAATACCGTGAGAGCGTTTGCCGCGCTGTATCGCGAACTCGACGCCAGCACGTCGAGCCTCGCCAAGCAGGCTGCGCTGCAGCGCTACCTGCGCGAGGCCGACGCGGCCGATGCTGCATGGGCGGTTTACTTCCTGGCCGGCGGCAAGCCGCGTCAGCTCGTGCCCACCAAGCTGCTGCGCCTGCTCGCACAGGAGGCGGCGGGCCTGCCCGAATGGCTGTTCGACGAAAGCTACGACGCCGTGGGCGACCTCGCCGAGACCATCGCGCTGCTGTTGCCGCCGCCGAGCGAGGTGCACGACCTCGGTCTCGCGGGTTGGGTCGAGCAGCATCTGCTGCCATTGCGCGACGCCGCGAAGACGGCACCCGAGCAGCTCGCGGATCGGCTGCGCGCGCAGTGGCGCCAGCTCGCGGTCGAAGAGCGGCTGGTGTACTTCAAGCTCATCACCGGTGCATTCCGCGTGGGCGTGTCGAAGCTCCAGGTGACGCAGGCGCTCGCCGCGGTTGGCGGCATCGATGCCAAGCGCGTCGCGCAGCGGCTCATGGGCTACACGCACATCGGTGCACGGCCCCGGGGCGACGACTACCGCACGCTCATCGCACCCGAGTCGAGCGCCGAGCAGGTGCAGAAGACCAGCGGCCAGCCGTACCCCTTCTTCCTCGCGCATCCGTTCAACATTCCGCTCGAGCAGTTCGATGCCGTGCTGGGGTCGCCGTCCGGCTGGATCGTCGAGTGGAAGTGGGACGGCATTCGTGCGCAGCTCGTGAAGCGCGCGGGCGCCGTCTGGCTGTGGTCGCGCGGCGAAGAGCTGGTGACGGAGCGCTTCCCCGAGCTTGCCGTGCTGGGCGAGGCCTTGCCCGACGGCACGGTGCTCGACGGCGAAATCGCCGTGTGGCGCGAAGACAAGGTACAGCCCTTCGCCGAGCTGCAGAAGCGCATCGGCCGCAAGACGCTCGGCGCCAAGTTGCTGCGCGACATTCCCGTGGTGCTGCTGGCCTACGACCTGCTCGAATGGGAAGGGCGCGACCTGCGTGCGCTGCCGCAGTCGGAGCGCCGCGTGTTGCTCGACGAGCTGATCACGCGGATGCAGCATCCTTCGCTGCTGCCGAGCCCGATGCTCACCGGTGCCGGCTGGCCCGATCTCGCAAGGCAGCGCGAGGCCGCGCGCACCATGGGCGTCGAAGGGATGATGCTCAAGCGCCGCGATGCGCAGTACGGTGTGGGCCGCACCAAGGACGTCGGCGTGTGGTGGAAGTGGAAGATCGACCCGCTCAGCGTCGACGCGGTGCTGATCTACGCACAGCGCGGCCACGGCCGGCGCGCGAGCCTCTTCAGCGACTACACCTTCGCGGTGTGGGACGGCCCGCCCGGGCAAGCCGACCGCAAGCTCGTGCCCTTCGCCAAGGCCTACTCGGGCCTCACCGACGCCGAGATGGCGCTCGTGGACGCGATCATCCGCAAGACCACGGTGGAAAGCTTCGGACCGGTGAAGAGCGTGAAGCCGACGCTGGTGTTCGAGCTGGGCTTCGAGGGCATCGCGCGCAGCACGCGGCACAAGAGCGGCATCGCGGTGCGCTTTCCGCGCATGCTGCGCTGGCGGGAGGACAAGCCGGTGGCGGAAGCAGACACCTTGCAGACGCTCGCTGCGTTGCTTCCCTCATGACCGGCCCCATGGATCCCGAGTTTCTCCCTCCCCCTTTGGGGGAGGGCAGGGGTGGGGGCAAGCGGCGTATCCGGAGCCAGCGGCCTGTCGAAGGCCGCTTGCCCCCATCCCAGCCTTCCCCCAGAGGGGGAAGGAGCAAATCCAAGTCCGTGAAGCCTGCACTCGACGCGTGGTTCGCCGCGCGCGGGTGGAAGCCTTTCAAGTTCCAGCGCGAGGTGTGGAAAGCCATCGGCGAAGGCGGGTCCGGCCTGCTTCACGCGACCACCGGCGCGGGCAAGACCTACGCCGTGTGGCTCGGTGCGCTGCAGGCTTTCTCTCAGGCGCGCAAGGAAACGGCACGCCCCGCCGCCCCGCCGCTCACCGTGCTGTGGCTCACCCCGATGCGCGCGCTTGCGGCCGACACGCTGCGCGCCCTGCAGCAGCCGCTCGAAGCCCTCGGCGCCGATGTGCATCCGTGGAGCGCGGGCGCACGCAGCGGCGACACCTCGTCGGCCGAACGCAGCGCGCAGAACCAGCGCCTGCCCAGCGTGCTCGTCACCACGCCTGAAAGCCTGTCGCTGCTGCTCGCGCGCGCCGATGCGAGCGAGGTGCTCGGCCATGTGCGGATGGCCGTCGTCGATGAATGGCACGAGCTGCTCGGCAACAAGCGCGGCGTGCAGGTGCAGCTCGCGCTGGCGCGGCTCAAGCGCTGGAACCCCGGCCTCGCGATCTGGGGCATGTCGGCCACGCTGGGCAATCTGCACGAGGCGATGCATTCGCTGCTGGGCCATGCGGACGGCGTGCTCGTGCAGGGCCAGGTGCCGAAGAAGCTCGTCATCGATTCGCTGCTGCCCGGCACCACCGAGCTCTTCCCCTGGGGCGGTCACCTCGGCCTCACCATGCTGCCCCAGGTGATCGCGGAGGTTGCCGCGAGCAAGACCGCGCTGGTCTTCACCAACACACGCTCGCAGTCGGAGATCTGGTACCAGGCCATGCTGGAGGCGAAGCCCGAGTGGGCCGGCCTCATCGCGCTGCACCACGGCTCGCTCGACCGCGAGGTGCGCGAGTGGGTCGAGCTGGGCCTCAAGAGCGGCGAGCTGAAGGCGGTGGTCTGCACCTCGAGCCTGGACCTGGGCGTCGACTTCCTGCCGGTCGAGCGCGTGCTGCAGATCGGCTCGCCCAAGGGCGTGGCGCGGCTGCTGCAGCGCGCGGGCCGTTCGGGCCATGCGCCGGGGCGGCCGTCGCGCATCACGCTCGTGCCCACGCACAGCGTCGAGATGGTCGAAGGCTCGGCCGCGCGCGCTGCCATCGCGGCGGGGCATATCGAGGCGCGCCATTCGCCTGACCAGCCGCTCGACGTGCTGGTGCAGCACCTGGTGACGGTGGCACTCGGCGGCGGCTTCATGCCCGACGATCTGTACGACGAGGTGCGCGACACGGCTGCGTACCAAGGCCTCTCGCGCGAGAGCTGGCAGTGGTGCCTCGACTTCGTCTCGCAAGGCGGCCCCTCGCTCGCGGCCTACCCCGACTACAGGCGCGCCGTGCCCGACGCCGACGGCGTCTGGCGCGTGCCCGACGCGCGGCTCGCGCGCCGGCATCGCACGAACATCGGCACCATCGTGAGCGACGCGAGCATGTCGGTGCAGTACCTCGGCGGCTCGAAGATCGGCAGCGTGGAGGAGAGTTTCGTCGCGCGCATGAAGGCCGGCGACTGCTTCCTGTTCGGCGGCCGGCTGCTCGAGCTCGTGCGCATCCACGACATGACCGCCTGGGTGCGGCGCGCGAGCGGCAAGCGGCCCGCGGTGCCGCGCTGGAACGGCGGGCGCATGCCGCTGTCGAACACGCTGGCCGATGCGGTGGTGCAGCAGCTGGCGCTGGCCGGCGAGGGGCGCTACGACTCGCCCGAGCTGCAATGCGTGCGGCCGCTGCTCGAGATACAGCAGCAGTGGTCGGCGCTGCCGACGCCGCAGACGCTGCTGGCCGAGACGCTGGACACGCGCGAAGGCTCGCACCTGTTCCTCTATCCGTTCGCGGGCCGGCATGTACACCTCGGGCTGGCGAGCCTGCTGGCCTGGCGTGTCGCGCAGCACGAGGCGCGCACCTTTTCCATCGCGGTCAACGACTACGGTTTCGAGCTGCTGAGCGCGACCGAGGTCGATTGGGCCGTGCTGCTGCCGCAGGTGCTGAGGCCGCCGGAAGGCGAAGCGCCCGAGGCGCTGCTGCACGAGGTGCTGGCCTCGCTCAACGCGGGCGAACTCGCGCAGCGGCGCTTCCGCGAGATCGCGCGCGTATCGGGGCTGATCTTCCAGGGCTACCCAGGCGAGAAGCGCAGCAGCAAGCAGCTGCAGGCCTCGTCCTCGCTGTTCTGGGAGGTGTTCCGCAAGTACGACCCCGGCAACAGGCTGCTGCAGCAGGCCGAGCAGGAGCTGCTCGCGCAGGAGCTCGAGATCGGGCGCCTGCGCGCCAGCCTCGCGCGCATGGCCACGCAGCAGCTCGTGCTGAAGCCCCTTGCGCGGCCGACGCCGTTTTCGTTTCCGCTGATGGTCGAGCTGTTCCGCGAGAAGCTGTCGAACGAGAACGTGGCCGACCGCATCGCGCGCATGGTCGAGCAGCTGGAAAAGGCCGCGGGCGGCGTGGTCACCGCCGGCGGCGTCGAGCGGGTGAAGGGCACGCTGGCCTTCGGCCAGGAAGGGCCGGGCAAGCCGCCGAAGCCCGTGGGGCAGCGGCGCGACAGGCGCAGGCCGTCACGCCCGTTGCCGCCGCTGTGAGCCGATCAGCCCGCCCCGTGCGCCTTCACCCACCGCACGATGTCCGCCGCGCTCATCGCGCCGGCCTGCCGCGCCACCTCGCGGCCGCCCTTGAACAGCGCCAGCGTGGGGATGCTGCGGATGTTGAAGCGCGCGCCCAGCGCCTGCACGGCCTCGGTGTCGACCTTGGCCAGCCGCACCTTGGGTTCGAGCTGGGCCGCGGCCTGCTCGTAGCCCGGCGCCATCTGGCGGCAGGGGCCGCACCAGGGCGCCCAGAAGTCGACCAGCACCGGGATCTCGTTGCGCGCGATGTGGCGGTCGAAAGTGGCTTCGTCCGGCAGCGCGGTGGAATGGCCGGCGAACAGCGGGCGGTGGCAGCTGCCGCAGTCGGGCGCGCTGTCCAGCTGCGCCGCGCGCACGCGGTTGGTCGTGTGGCAATGCGGACAGACGATGTGCAGCGGTGGCGATTCGGTCATGGGAAGGAACTGGGGACGGCCAGGGCCGATTGCAAGGCGGCCGCGGGAACCTGCGTCTTTTGCGACACTTCCAGCCCGTGAGCCATTCCGATTCTTTCCCATCGCCGTTCCCGGTCCGCTGGGCGGGCGAGCTGCTGCAGCTTTTGCCCGAGCGGGCGCTGTGGTGGCCCGATGCGCGCGTGCTGTTCGTGGCCGACCTGCATCTGGGCAAGGCCGCGACCTACCGCGCGCTCGGCCAGCCGGTGCCGGGCGGCACGACGCAGGAAAACCTTGCGCGGCTCGATGCGTTGATGGCCCGGCTGGCCCCGCATCGCATCGTGTTCCTCGGCGACTTCCTGCATGCGGCGCAGGCGCGCACGGTGCTCGCCACGGTGGAGGCCTGGAGGGCGCGCCATACCGGCGTCGCGATGACGCTGGTGCGCGGCAACCACGACAGCCGTGCGGGCGATCCGCCGGACGCGCTCGGCATCGACGTGGTCGACGAGCCTTTTCTGCTCGGGCCGTTCGCCTGCTGCCACCATCCGCAGACGCACGCCACGCACTTCGTGCTCGCGGGGCACCTGCATCCCGTTTGCAGGATCCACGGCCCGGGGCGCGACAGCGTGCGGCTGCCGTGTTTCGTGAGCGATGCGCAGCAGGCGGTGCTGCCGGCTTTCGGCGAGTTCACGGGCGGGTGGTTGATGGAGCAGGCGCCGGGGCGGCGCTTTCATGCGGTGGGCGGCGACGCGGTGTGGGCGCTGCCCGAGCAGGAATGATTTGGGCTCCTTCCCCCTCTGGGGGAAGGCCGGGATGGGGGCAGGCAGGGCGCCAAGTGTGGGCGCCGCGTGCCCCCACCCCAACCCTCCCCCAGCGGGGGAGGGAGAAAGAAAGAGAAAGTCAGAGCACCACCGGCTCGTCCGGCAGTTCGTTCACGTCGATTTCGTTCTCGCCCCGCGGAAAGTGCTGCACCAGCAGGGCCGAGATTTCTTCCAGCGCCTGCGTGATCCCGTCCTCGAAGCGCCCTTCGCGAAAGGCGGCGCCCATGCGCTGCGCCATCGCGGCCCATTCGGCATCGTCGACGCGCGCATTGATGCCGCGGTCCGCCACGATCTCGATCGCGTGCTCGGCCAGCAGCAGGTAGATCAGCACGCCGTTGTTGTGCGCGGTGTCCCACACGCGCAGCTTGCCGAACAGCGTGACGGCGCGCTCGCGCGGCGGTGCATGGCGCCACAGGTACGACATCGGCAGGCCGGCCTCGACGCAGATGCGGATCTCGCCGCTGTGGCGCCGCTCGCTCGCGGCGACGCGGCCTGCGAGGCGCTCCAGCGCGGCCGGGGGCAGCGCGCGGCGAACCTCGGACTCGTCGATCCAGCGGTGGCGCCAGATGCGGCCGAGCTTCGAGAAGAAGGTTGCGTCGGTTGCCGCCATCGTGTTCACCAGTCCCCCGACGCACCGCCGCCGCCGAAATTGCCGCCGCCGCCGGAGCTGAAACCTCCGCCTCCGCCTCCGCCGCCACCGCCGCTGCTCCAGCCTCCACCGCCACCGGAACTCCAGCCGCCCCCACCGCCGCCGCCCATCCGCCCGGCACCTGCGACCAGCGAGACGATGAGCGCGACAAGCGCCGCGATCACCGCGATGACGATGCTGGTGGTGATGAGGAACACGACCACGCCGACGCCGCCCCCCACGACCACCGTGCCCAGCTTCTTGCCGAGGATGGCGCGCGCGATCGGCGCGCCGATGAAGACGCCGACGAACAGGAAGATCGCGAGGTTCTCCCAGTCGAAGCCACCGCCGCCTCCGCCGCCGTGGCTGCCCGTGTCGCGCGTGGGTTCGGGCAGCGGCTCGCCGTCGACCAGCCCGATGAGCCGGTCCACCGCCGCGTTCAGCCCGCCCGCGAAGTCGTTGCCGCGAAAGCGCGGCTTCATCTCCTCGTCGATGATGCGCACGGCCGCAAGGTCGGGCACCGCGCCTTCTAGCGCCTTGGCCGTGGCGATGCGCATCTTGCGGTCGTCCTTGGCCACGACCACCAGCAGGCCGTCGCCGACGTCCTTGCGGCCGATCTTCCAGGCGTCGCCCACGCGCTGCGTGTAGCTGGCGATGTCCTCGGGCGCGGTGGTCGGCACCATCAGCACCACGATCTGCGAGCCCTTGCGCTGCTCGAAGGCCGCGAGCTTGGTGTCGAGGCCGTTGCGCTGCGCGGCATCGAGCGTGCCGGTCTGGTCGATCACCCGCGCCGTGAGCGCGGGCACCGGCAGCAGGCCTTGCGCGAATGCGCCGCCCATCGTCAGCAGCATGAGTGCCGCCAGAAGGCGCGCGCCCCATTCCAGAAACACCGCGGAACCGGCTTTGCCGGGCCGCCGGTGTTGCCCCCGGCGAGGGGGGAGGCGCAGTGACACGAAGTGCACGAAGACTGGGGGAGTTACTTTTTCGGCGTGCTGAAGTCGACCGTCGGCGGCGTGGAAATCTGCGCCTCGTTCTGCACCGAGAAGTTCGGCTTCGGCGCGTAGCTGAAGATCTTGGCCGTGATGTTGGTCGGGAAGCTGCGTGCGAGCACGTTGTACTCCTGCACGCTCTCGATGTAGCGGTTGCGCGCCACGGTGATGCGGTTCTCGGTGCCTTCGAGCGTCACGCGCAGGTCGCGGAAGGCCTGGTTGGCCTTGAGCTCGGGGTAGCGCTCCGCCACCACCATCAGCCGCGACAGCGCCGACGAGAGCTCGCCCTGCGCCTGCTGGAACTTGTTGAAGGCCTCGGGGTTGTTGAGCGTCTCGGGCGAGACCTGGATCGAGGTGGCCTTGGCGCGTGCCTCGATCACCTTGGTGAGCGTGTCCTGCTCGAAGCTGGCCTCGCCCTTCACGGTGGCCACGATGTTGGGCACGAGGTCGGCGCGCCGCTGGTACTGGTTGAGGACCTCGCTCCAGGCCGACTTGCTGGCCTCGTCGAGGGACTGGAACTGGTTGTAGCCGCAGCCGCTCAGGGACACGACAGCCGCAAGGATCAATAGCCAGCGCTTCATCATCATTTGCATTACCTCCGCAGAAGATGCGGAAGGTAGCATAGGTGGCTCGATGTCCCTCGATCCCCTCCATGCCCTGCAGGCCGCCAACCGTGCGGTATTGCCCGTTGCTTCCGATGCCTTCGGCACCCTGCTGGTCGCCGGTGCGACTGGCGCGTTGGGAGCGGAACTGCTGCGGCGGCTCGCGGGCAGCCACCGCCATGCCCACACGCGCGTGCTGGCGCGCGAGCCGATCCGCGACGGGTTGCGCGGCGTCGAGACCTACCTGAGCCCGGCCCAGCCGATCGCGCAATGGCCGCTCACCTCCGCCCACACGGCCATCGTCGCCTTCGACCCGCCGCGGCTGTACCACGACCGCGAACGCGCGCTGTGGGTGCCCGAACCCTCGGACCTGCCCGCGCTCGCGCGCTGGCTGCGCGCCAGCGGCGTGCAGACGCTGGCCATCGTGCAGCCGCACGACCAGGGCCGGCTGCCCGAGGCGCTCAAGCGCGGGCTCGCGAGCCTCGACGAGCAGGCGGTGGTGGCCTGCGGCTTCGAGCGCGTGATCCTCCTGCGCTCCGCGCGCAAGCCGGCGAACGCGAAGTTCGCCAATCCCCTCGAGCGGCTGGCCGCATGGATGCTGTCCGTCGTGCGCTTCATGGTGCCGAGCAGCGAGCAGCCGGTGCGCGCGTCGAAGGTGGCGGAGCTGGTTGATGTGGCGCTGCGCATCGCGCCGCCGGGCGTGCACGTGGCCGCGCCCGAGATGGTGTGGCAGGCCGCGCAGGGCGACATGCTGGCGGTGGCCGAGCGCTGGCTCAGTCCTGCTGCTTCAGCCGCGCCATTGGCGTAGCAGCTGCGCCGAATCGACCACCAGCCCGAGGTGCAGCGACACCATCGCCAGCGCCGCGCCTTCCAGATGCGGGTCGGTGCCGCGCACGAGGTCGCGCAGCACGATCACGCGGTAGTTGTGGTTGTTGGCGTCGAAGGCCGTGTTGAGCACGCAGCAGTCAGTGAAGCCGCCGTTGAGCACCACCGTCTCGATGCGCTGGTTGCGCAGCAGAAAGTCGAGGTCGGTCGGGTAGAACGCCGACAGCCGGCGCTTGCTGTCCACGCGCATGTCGCCGGGCTCGACGCGCGTGACCCACTCGGTCCACTTCGAGCCTTCGATGGCGTGCGCGTCGGCGTTCGGAATCTCGCCCACGTGCAGCGGAAAGGTGCGCCGCCACGCTGACGGAATGCCGCGGATGTCGTCCACGCCATCGGGGCGCAGCACCGACTTGATGTGCACGATGCGCACGCCCAGCGCGCGCACCTCGTCATGAAAGCTGTCGATGGGCGCCACCACGTCGCGCGCCCGTGGTGCGGGGCAGGGGCAGTCGGGGCTGTCGTCGAGGTGGCCGCGGTGCATGTCGATGGAGACGACTGCCGTGGTCGCGGGGTTCAGGTAGTCGGCGAACTGCGCCGCGTCGAGTTCGCGCTCTTCGTTGTAGACCCAGGCCTTCATCGCCGTTCTTCTCTCACATAGGGTTGACCCAGCGCACCGGGCTCTTCATCGGCGCCGCGCCGCGAGAGAGCGACCCACACCATCACGCCGAGCGTCACCGCATACGGCGTCATCATCACGAAGTACTGAGGCAGTTGCACGCCGGCCGCGGCCAGCTGCGGAATCAGCGCTTCGATGCAGCCGAACAGCACGGCGCCCGCCAGCGCCTTCCACGGCGACCAGCGCGCGAAGATCACCAGGCCCACCGCGATCCAGCCGCGCCCACCCGTCATGCCCGCGATCCACAGCTTGGTGCTGACCACCGAGATGTACGCGCCCGCCAGTCCCACGAGGGCCGAGCCCGCGAGCACGGCCGCGAAGCGCCATGCCGTCACGCGAATGCCGGCCGCGTCCGCCGCCTGCGGGTTCTCGCCGACGGCGCGCAGCCGCAGGCCGGTGGAGGTGCGCGCGAAGAACCACGCCACCGCGCCGAAGATCGGCAGCGTGAACCACACCATCGCGTTCTGCTCGAAGAGCCTGCCCACGCCCGGCAGCATCGACAGCGGCCACAGGCCCATCGCGCCGATGCCTTCGGTCGCGTGGTTGGTCCAGTCGGCCATCGAGCCCACCAACGCCGTGAGCCCCTGGCAGAAGAACACCAGCGCCAGCCCGGCAATCACCTGGTTCACGCGCAACCAGATCACCATCACCGCGAACAGCACCGACACCATGCTGGCCGCCAGCATCGCGAGCACCAGCGACACCGCCGGCTGCCCGATGGCGATCTGCGCGCCGATGCCGGCCAGCGCGCCGACCAGCATCAGCCCTTCGGCGCCGAGCGAGAGCACGCCCGCGCGCTCGCTGATGATCAGGCCCAGTGCGGCCAGCGCATACGGCACGGCGAAGTCCGGCGTGCTCGCGAGCCAGTTGAGAACGATGCTGCCGCTCATGCCGCGGCCTCCCCGCCCACCCGGCGCAGCCGGTGGCGAATGAAGAAGTCGCTCGACGCCACGCACACCACGATGACCGCCTGGATCAGCTGCACCATGGAGAACGGCACCTGATAGAACACCTGCAGGCTGCGGCCGGTGACGAACAGCGCCGCCACCAGCAGCGCTACCACCGTGGCCGCAAGCGGGTTGTTGCGCGCGAGAAAGGCGATCAGGATGCCCGAGAAGCCGTAGCCCTGGTAGAAGGCCTGCGTGAGCCGCCCTTCCTGCCCCGCGACCACTGCGAAGCCCGCGAGCCCGGCCATCGCGCCCGACAGCAGCACCGCGCCATAAATCGTGCGCCGCACCGGTACGCCGTTGGCATGCGCCACGCGCGGGTTGGCATCGACGAAGCGCAGATACAGCCCCACGCGGCTCACGCTCACCAGCCACCACGCCAGCAGCGCGACCACGCCCGCGAGCAGGATCGAGCTGCCCACGCCGGCGCCCAGCTCGGGCAGCCGCTCGAACGCGCGGAACTGCGGCGAGTAGGGGAAGTTGTCCTTCGGGTCCTTCCAGCTGCCATAGACCAGATGCAGCAGGAAGTTGGCCGCCATGTAGTTGAGCATCAGCGTCGAGATGATCTCGTTCACACCGAGCTTCAGCTTGAGCCACGAAGGCCCCAGCACCCACAGCAGGCCGCAGCCGATGGCAGCCGCGAACATCAGCGGCAGGCGCAGGTTTTCGGGGCCGATCTGCCACATCGAGACGGTGGTCGCGCCGATGGCGCCCCAGATCATCTGGCCTTCGAGCCCGAGGTTCCAGAAGCGCGCGCGGAAGGCGATGGAGCCCGCGAGGCCGACGAGGATCATCGGCGCGGCCTGGAACAGCACGGCGCGGAAGTTCTGGCCGTCGAAGAAGGTCTGCATGACGAACTCGTTGGCGAGTTCGGCGGCTGGTACGCCCGCCGCCACGAGGATCGCGGCGGAGATGGCGAAGCCCACGAGCAAGGCGGCCGCGAGGATCAGCGCCTGCCAGCGCCAGGCCATGTGCTGGCGGATTTCGAGCGCGTAGCGGCGGCCGGCGAGCGGCGGGGTCTTGGGAGGATGTGCCATGTCGGCTGCCAACACTGCTTCAGCCATGGTCCACCATCGCCTGTCCGATGGCTTGCCGGTCGGCGGGCTGCGCGAATTCGCCCGCGATGCGACCGCGCGTCATCACGCCCACGCGGTCGGCCAGCTGCAGCACCTCGTCGAGGTCTTCGCTGATCAGCAGCACGGCGGCGCCGCTGTCGCGCGCGGCGCGGAGACGCGCATGCACCTCGGCGCTGGCGCGCACATCGAGCCCGCGGCTCGGGCTGTGCGCGAGCACCAGCGTGGGCGACTTGCCGAACTCGCGCGCCAGCACGAGCTTCTGCGCATTGCCGCCGGACAGCAGTGCGGCCTTCTGCGCGACCGAGCGCACACCCTGCACGTCGAAGGCGCGCACGGCCTCCTGCGTGTCGCTCTGGATGCGGCCGCGGCGCAGGCGCCACACGGGGCCGTAGCGGCCGGTGTGCACACGGCCGATGGCGTAGTTCTCGGCGACGGAAAGGTCGCCCGCGAGCGCGAGCCCGTAGCGGTCGGCCGGAATGGCGGCAATGCCGATGCCACGGCGCGCGGATGCGGCCATGGTCTTCAGGTCGCCATGGCCTTCGAGCCGGATCTCGCCTTCGGTGGCTTCGCCCGGCAGGCCCATGATCGCGCCCGCCAGCTCGCCTTGTCCGTTGCCGCCGACACCGGCGAGGCCGTAGATTTCACCGGCGTGCAGTTCGAGATCCACGCCGTCGAGCACACGCCGGCCTTCGGGTGAGGCCGGCGTGCGCAGTCCGCGCACGGACAAGCGCACCGGGCCACGCGATGTGGCCGAGGCCCGGAAGCCTTGCGTTGCAATCGATTCACCCACCGTGAGCTTCACCAGCTCGGCAACAGAGGCTTGGTCGGGCCGCAGCGTGGCCACTGTGCGCCCGCCGCGCATCACCGTCACGCGGTCGGCGTACGTCTTCACGTCGGCCATCTTGTGCGTGACCAGCACCACGGCCGCCCCCGCGCGCGCCAGCCCTTGTACCGTCTGCAGCAGGCGCGAGGCCTCCTGGTCGGTCAGCACGGCCGTGGGCTCGTCGAGGATCAGGATGCGTGCGCCCGCGAGCAGCACCTTGAGGATCTCGACGCGCTGCTGTTCGGCAATCGACAACGCATCGATGCGCTTCGACGGATCGATGTCGAAGCCCAGCTCGGACGCCTTGTTGCGGATGTCGCGTTCGATCTCGCGCAGCCGCTCGCCGTGGCTCTGAAACTCGGCTGGCGGCGGCGCAGTGAGCAGGATGTTCTGCGCCACCGTGAACGGCCGCACCAGCTTGAAATGCTGATGGACCATGCCGATGCGGTGCTTCGCCGCATCGCGTGGCCCGGCGAAGCGCACCGCGTTGTCGTCCACCAGCAGTTGCCCGGCCTCGGGCGCATAGAGCCCGGCCGCGATGTTCATCAGCGAGGACTTGCCCGCGCCGTTCTCGCCCAGCAGTGCATGCACTTCGCCCCAGCGCGCGGCAAAGTGAGCGTCGGTCAGTGCCGCGAAGCCGTCGAAGGACTTGCGTATGCCGGTGAGTTCGAGCGCGTTGGGCATGAGGTGCGTGGCTCCGGCTTACTTCTGCGTGACCACGCCCTTGACGAACCAGTCCATCTTCCACAGGTCCGCATCGGACAGCACCGCGCCCTTGGCCACGCGCTCCTTGCCGTCGCGGTCGGCGAGCGGGCCGGCGTAGACCTGCTTGCCCTTCAGGATCGCGTCGCGCTCGGCGGTGATGGCCGCGGTCTTGTCCTTGGGCACGGCGGGGCCGAAGCCGGCGATGTCGGTGCCGCCGTCCTTCATCTCGATGAAGGCGCCGTACTGCGAGGGCTTCCAGTTGCCGGCGATGATCTTCTTGAGTTCGGGCGTCAGGAAGCGGTCCCACACCCACACCGACGAGCACAGCGTGGCCTTGGGCGCGAACTGGCGCAGGTCGCGGTGGTGGCCGGTGCCGTACACACCGCGTTCCTGCGCGACGATCTGCGGCGTGGGGCTGTCGACGTGCTGGCCGATCACGTCGGCGCCCTGGTCGATCAGCGCGGCGGCCGCGGCACGTTCCTTCACCGGGTCGTTCCAGGCGCCGGTGTAGATCACGTTGACCGTGGCGTTCGGGTTCATCTTCTGCGCGCCGAGAGCGAAGGCGTTGATGGTCCAGTTCACCACGCCGAAGGGATTGGCCGCGACGAAGCCGAGCTTGCCGGTCTTGGAGGCCGCGCCGGCCGCCATGCCGCAGAGATACTGGCTCTCGTAGGTGCGGCCGTAGAACGATTCGAGGTTGCTGCCGTTGGTGGTGCCCGAGCCGTTGAGGAAGGCCACGTCGGGGTACTTCGCGGCCAGGTCCTTGAAGCTGTCGGAGTAGCCGAAGGCCGTGCCGATCACGATGTTGGCGCCGCGCTGGATGAATTTCTCGGCCGCGGGCTTGATGGCCGAGGCGTCTTCCGGCACGTTCTCGACGAACTGGATCTTCTGGCCGATTTCCTTCTCGACCTTCGCGCGGGCTTCGTCGAAGGCCTGCGTCCAGCCGCCGTCGTTCTTCGGGCCGAAGTAGAGCATCGCGATCTTCGGCTTGTCCTTCAGCGTGAAGCCATCGGCGGCCGCGGCGGGCAGCGTGGTGAAGAACGCGCCGCCGGCCGCGATGGTCATCGCGAGGCCCAGGCCGGGAGTGAGGGTGCGCAGCTGCTGCATGGAACTACCTTTGGTGAGGGGCTTTGAAGAAAGGGAGGGACGAGAAAATCGGAGCGAGCAGTGCGCGTCACATCATGAAGTTGATGCGGAACACATTGCCTTCGGGGTCCAGCAACACCGACTGGTACCAGTTGTAGTAGGTAACGTACGGCGGCTTGACGAGCGTGGCACCCGCTTCGAGCGCAACGGGCACCATGCGGTCGACGTCGGCCTGGCTGTCGACGTCGATGTTCAGCAGGAACTTGACACCGCGCGTGTCCGAGAACTCGCTCAGGTGCAGCAGTTCGTAGGCATCGAGCGCGTTGAAGCCCAGGCTCGACTTGCCGGTGTCCAGCCCGCGGAAGATCGGCGAGCGGATCGCCTCGATCTCGGCGAAGCCGAACACGCGCTGGTAGAAGCCGCTGAGCGCGACCACGTCCTTCGCGAAGACGTTGACGTAAGACAGGTGGGCCATGCGTTCAGGCCGTCACTTTGGTGCCGCCGAAGGTCGTCTGCTTGACGAACTTCGATGTGAGGTGGTCGCCCGACGAGATGGGCGCGTACTTCGCCTCTTCGCCCGGCGCGAGGCAGCTCGGCAAGCACTCGACCATCGCGTCGTAGTTGGGCTGATGGAAGAACACCAGCGACTGCCGGCGATTGGTGCTCGCCACCTCGAAGGGCGGGTTGATCACGCGGTGCAGCGTGGACACCCACTGGTCGTTGGTCCACTGCATCATGAGGTCGGCGATGTTGACCACCAGGCCGCCTTCGACCTGCGGCACGTCGACCCACTGGCCGGCCTTGTTGAACACCTGCAGGCCCTTGTCGTCGGGCAGCACGATGGTGAGGCTGCCGTAGTCGCTGTGCGCGCCCGCACGCAGCTGGCCGGGCAGTGGCTGTTCGCGTTGAGGCGGATAGCTCAGCACGCGGAACATGCTGATGTGCCTGTCGATCTTGTCGTCGAAGAAGGTCTCGGGCAGCGACAGGCCGAGCGCGAAGACGCGCATCAGCGAGCGCGAGAGATCGCTCATTGCCTCGAAGTAGCCCTCGTAGGCTTCCTTGAAGCCTTCGATGGGCGGCCAGCTGTTGGGCTCGAAGTGCGGGCCGGCTGCGGGGCCGCGGTGGTAGTCGTCGTCGGGCACGTTCGAGGGACCGATGGAGAACGACTCCTTCAGGTCGCCGGGCGCGGCCTCTTCGAGGCTGTAGGAAAGGCCTTCCTCGCCCACTGCGCTGTAGCCGCGCACGGCGTCTTCGCGCGGGCGGTCGACCTTGCGCTTCTCTGCCAGCGGCATGTCGAAGAACCTGCGCGAGAGCGAGGACACGCGGGAGATCAGGTCCGGCGAAATGCCGTGGTTGGTGATGACGAGAAAGCCGATGCTGCGGCAGGCTTCGTCGACTTTCTTCGCGACCTCCGCCTTTCCTTCGGCGGTGCCGGCGAAGTAGGGCGCGAGATCGATGATGGGGACGGACAGCAGGGTCATGGCAGGTTCCTCATGCTTGGCATGCCTTTCGCCATGCAACGTCTGTGCCAGTTGGACCAAATGGACAAAACGCATTCGTCGCGTCAGCATGGTGCGCAACCTTGCGCCGCGAAGGCAACTGCGGCGCAAGGCGATGCACCGTGGCCTTACAGTGGTGCGCCGTTTGCCGATTCATGAACAAGAGCGAGGGAAGATGCCGAAGACCAAAGCGCTGGCCGCAAGCGCCAGCAAAGAGAGCCCGGTGCGCAAGCGCGCCAAGCCCGCGGTGCGCAGCGCGTCCGCGGTGAATCGCCGGCTGCGCCAGATCGAGGACAAGCGCAGTGCGATCCTTGGTGCAGCGCTGGGGTTGTTCTCGCGCTTCGGCCTGCACGGCACGTCGATCGACCAGGTGGCGGCGCGCGCCGATGTGTCGAAGAGCAACCTGCTCTATTACTTCGCGAACAAGGAAGAGCTTTACGTCAATGTGCTGCGCGACCTGCTGGCGCTGTGGCTCGAACCGCTGCGCGGCTTCAGCGCCGAGCAGGACCCGGGCGAGGCCATCGGCGGCTACATCCGCCGCAAGCTGGTGGTGTCGCGCGACCGGCCCGATGCGTCGCGGTTGTTCTGCCTCGAAATGATCCAGGGCGCGCCGCTGCTGCGCGACGAACTCGACCGCGAGCTGCGCACGCTGGTGGAGAAAAAATCGGAAGTGATTCGCGCATGGATCGAGGCCGGCAAGCTGGCGCCGGTCGACCCGCATCACCTGATCTTCGCGCTGTGGGCGGTGACGCAGCACTACGCGGACTTCGGCGTACAGGTGCAGGCACTGACGGGCCACACGCTGGACGATGCGGCGTTCTTCGAGCAGACCGTGGAGAACGTTCAGCGCATCGTGCTGCAGGGCATTGCGCCCCGCTGAATCTTGCCTTGCTCCCTCCCCCTCTGGGGGAGGGTTGGGGTGGGGCAAGCAGCGTGTCCATCGAGCGCTCTGCCTGCCCCCATCCCAGCCTTCCCCCAAAGGGGGAAGGAGCAATTCAAAGGCATTGCCTGCGAATGCAGAAGGGTAAGAAGCGTCAGTGCTGCGGTGGCGCCGCGATCTCGTGATAGCGCCGGTCGAAGTAGATCAAGCCTTGCGCCGCGCCGCCGATGGCGATGGCCACCGCTTCGCAGAACAGCACGTCATGCGTGCCCGCGCTCGTTGAATGCACCACGCGGCAGTCGAAGGACACGGCCGCGTTGTCGAGCATCGGCGAGCCCGTGGTCTTGTGGCTCCAGTTGCCGGCGGCGAAGCGTTCGTCCATCGGCGTCTTGCCGCCGAACAGCGCGGAGAGCGACTGGTGCCCCGCGGCCAGCACGTTCACGCACAGCACACCGTTGGCCTTGAACGCCGGGTACACCGAGGCCGAGCGGTTCAGGCACACGAGCAGCGTCGGCGGTTCGTCGGTCACGCTGCACACGGCCGAGGCCGTGAAGCCGGCGCGGCCTGCGGGGCCGTCGGTGGTGATGATGTTCACTGCGGCGCCCAGGCGCGCCATCGCATTGCGGTAGTCGGCCTTCGGCAGGCCCGTAGGCAGGCCGGGTGGGTTCGATGCTGCAGGGTGGGAGGCCATGGCGTTCAGCATGTCGTGACTCTTTCAGGCCAGCACACAGGCCTCGTCGAAGGGCAGCCGCGGCAGGCGGCCGAACACCTTCGACGCATCGCCGTGGCCCAGGTTGATGAGGAAGTTGGTGGTCCAGTCGGTGCCCTCGAAGAAGGCGGCATCGACCTTCGCCTTGTCGAAGCCCGACATCGGCCCGGCGTCGAGGCCGACCGCGCGCGCGGCGAGCAGCAGGTAGCCCGCCTGCAGGCTGGCATTGCGGAAGGCGGTCTCGTGCGCGGCTTCGGGGCTGCCGGTGAACCAGCTGCGCGCGTCGGCATGCGGGAACAGCGTGGGCAGCTTGTCGTAGAACTTGCGGTCCCACGCGGCGATGACCGTGACGGGGGCGGTCATTGTCTTGTCGAGGTTGCCCTTGGAGAGCGCCGGTGCGAGGCGCTGTTTGCCTTCAGGCGTGCGCACGAACACGAAGCGGGCAGGCGAGCAGTTGGCCGAGGTCGGGCCGAGGCTCGCGAGCGCATAGATCTGCTGCAGCTGTGCATCGGTGACCGGTTCGTCGGTCCAGCCGTTGTGGCTGCGTGCGCCGGTGAATAGCAGCGACAGCGCGGCGTCGTCGAGTGCGGTGGAAAGCGTTTTGGTCATGCGGGAACGGCGGGTGCGCTGACCCGGGAAAGAAAGTCGAGCAGGCTGCGGTTGAAGGCTTCGGCCTCGGTCACGCTGTGGGCATGGCCGCCGTGCGGCATGAAGTCGAGCGTGACGTCGCGCAGGCCATCGGCCAGGCGCTGCGAGCAGGTCCAGGGCACGAGCGCGTCGTCCTTGGCTGCGGCGACCAATGCAGGGGCGGCGATGTCGGCGAGGCGCGCGTCGATGTCGAAGGCCCGCAGCGCGGCGATGCGCGCGCGCATGTTGGCTTCGCCGGGGAAATGCGCGAAGGCGTGGTCGACTTCGTCGGCGACGCGCTGCGCGTGTTCGGCGCACCAGGCAGCGGGGTACAGGAAGATCGGTTGCGCTTCCACGTATGCGCGCGGGCCGCAGGCGCCGAGCAGCGCGAGCCGCGCGTCGAAGCAGCGCGCCGAATGCGGATTGGGCCGGGACCATGCATTGATGAGCACGAGGCTCGCGATGCGCGAGGGCGCATCCAGCGCGAGCTGCAGGCCCACGAGGCCGCCGAGCGCATGGCCCGCGAAGTGGCATTGCGAAGTCTTCGTGGCATCGAGGATGTCGAGCACGTCCTGCGCCATGTGTTCGATGGCATACGCATCGGGCAGCGCAGCGGGGCTGCGGCCCGTACCGCGCTGGTCGTATGCGATGACGCGGTGCCCGGCGGCGACCAGGGCGCCGAGCTGCGGCTGCCAGAAGCCCGCCGAGCCACCGAGGCCGGACGACAGCAGCACGGTGGCCGCCGCATCGGCCGGCCCATGCACTTCGTAGTGCAGCGACGGCATGAGTGTCAGGCCTTCTTGCCGACGTGTGCGATCGAGGCGATCTCGATCAGCGCATCGGGCTTCACGAGGCCGCACTGGATGCAGTAGCGCGCGGGCTTGGTGCCGGGAAAGAACTCGGCATACACCGCGTTGATCTTCGCGTAGTCGGCCCAGTCCTTGAGCATGATCTGGTTGAAGGTCACGTCGTCCATGGTGCCGCCCGCGGCTTCGACCACGCCCTGGATGATGGTGAGCACATGCCTTGCCTGTGCGCTCGCGTCGCCGACGTGGACCACGTTGTTGTCCTTGTCGAAGGGCAGCGTGCCCGACACGTAGAGCACGCCGTCGGCGAGCGTGCCGGGGACGTAGGGGGCGAGCGGCACGCCGGTGCCGGGCGGGATGATGGCTTGCTTGGGCATGAGGGGAGGCTCCTTGAAGTGAATCAGGCGATGGCCGTTTCGGCCGGTGCGGGTTGGGTGATCGATGAAGGCGCGAAGGTGCGGCAGAAGTCGTCTACCGTGGAGACCCATCCGAAGAAGGTTTCGACGTTGTAGACCGAGGCCTTCTGGATCGCAGGTCCGCCGAGTTCGTGCGTGGCGTCCTCGAGCATCACGGCGAAGTATTCGAGGTGGAAGGCATCGCGCAGCGTCGATTCGACGCACACGTTGGTCGCGATGCCGGTGAACACCAGGTGGCGGATGCCGCGTGCACGCAGCGTGCTGTCGAGCGTGCTGTTGAAGAAGCCGCTGTAGCGCGTCTTGGGCACGACGATGTCGCCGGGCTGTGGCTTCATCTCTTCGATGAGTTCGTAGTCCCAGCCGCCCTTGGCGAGGAACTTGCCCCGCAGCTCGGGCCTGGCGCGCATGGTCTTGAGCGCGTTCGACTTGTGCCAGTTCGGCGAGCCGGGGCCGCCGGCTTCGATGTACGCCGCGTCCCAGCCGTTCTGCAGGAATACAACGAGCATGCCGGCCGCGCGTGCCGCTGCGATGGTGCGCACGATGTTCGCGATGGTGCCTTGCGCGCCGGAGATGTCGAAGCCGGCCGAGTCGACATACCCGCCGATGGAGGCGTAGGCGTTCTGCATGTCGACGACGATCAGCGCGGAGTCGGTCGCGTGCAGCGCCAGCGGCTCGGGGCGCGCGGGCAGCACCTGCGGTGCGGGGGCGCCGGGCAGCCGCGGTGCGCCAACGGGGATGTTCGATGTGAGAGTCGTGTTGCGTGCGGGAGTGCTCACGTGGTGCTCCTGCTCAGGCCGCGAGGCGCTCGGGCTCGGCCTGCGAAGGCACGGGGCTCTGCACATGCGCGCGGCTCTTCATGAGCGGCTGGATGCGCTCGCCGAAGGCTTCGACGCCCTGCACGAAATCGTCGAAGGTCAGCAGCACGCCTTCGGTGCCGGGCACCTCGGCCATTTCGTCGAGCAGGCGCGCGACGGTGGCGTAGGAGCCCACCAGCGTGCCCATGTTGATGTTGACGGCGGAGGTCGGGTCGGTCATCTGGCGCACGTTGGTGTCGGCGCCCGACTTGGTGTCGGCTGCGCCCTGCTGGCCCAGCCATGCAATCGCTTCATGGTCGGCGCCGGCCTTGTAGTGCTCCCACTTGGCGCGCGCGGCGTCGTCGGTCTCGTCGGCGATCACCATCATCAGCACGTAGGTGGTGACGCTGCGGCCGGTCTTCGCGGTGGCCTCGATGAGCTTCTCAGCCGCGGGCGCGAAGGCCTTGGGCGTGTTCACGCCCTTGCCGAAGCAGAAGTTGTAGTCGGCGTATTTGGCCGAGAACTCCATGCCCGCGTCGCTCTGGCCGGCGCAGATCACCTTCATGTCGGCCTGCGGCTGCGGGCTCAGGCGGCAGTCGTCCATCTTGAAATGGTCGCCCTTGAAGTCGGACTGGCCGGTGCCCCAGAGGTCGCGCAGCACCTGGATGTATTCGCTGAGGTACTGGTAGCGCGTGCCGAAGAACTGGTCGCCGGGCCACATGCCCATCTGCGAGTACTCGGGCCGCTGCCAGCCGGTGACGAGGTTGAGGCCGAAGCGGCCATTGGAAATGGAGTCGATGGTCGACGCCATGCGCGCCACGATGGCCGGCGGCATCACCAGCGAGGCGGCCGTGGCAAACAGCTTGATCTTGCTGGTGACGGCGGCGAGGCCGGCCATCAGCGTGAAGGATTCGAGGTTGTGGTCCCAGAACTCCGTCTTGCCGCCGAAGCCACGCAGCTTGATCATGGACAGCACGAAGTCGACACCGTAGCGCTCGGCCTTCAGCGTGATCTGCTTGTTGAGTTCGAAGCTGGGCTTGTACTGCGGCGCGTTTTCGGAAAGCAGCCAGCCGTTGTTGCCGATGGGAATGAAGATGCCGACGTTCATGGAAGCGCTCCTGTTGCGAGGTTGCGAAGCTCCTTGCATGCGCCGTGCCAGTTGAATAAGTTGTTTTAAATCAATGGGTTGGAGAAAAATTGCATCCACGTTTTGACCATTTGGTCCAAAGTGGAGCAGGCGTTCCGCCGGAATTGCGGCAGCACGGTGCAGCATGGACCAAAGCGGTGCAGTGCCGCCGTCACGCACGGCGCGGCAAAATCACGCCATGCCCAAGACCCCACTCCGCGCCGCCGCGGCCATCGGCGGCACTGCCGACGACGTCGAAGCGGCCTTCTACGAAGCGCTGCAGCGCGGCGACATCGACGCGCTGATGGCCTGCTGGGCCGACGAGGACGAGGTTTTCTGCGTGCATCCCGGCGGCCCGCGGCTGGTGGGGGCCGTGGCGATCCGCGCGGCCTTCGAGCAGATGTTCGGCAACGGCGCGATCCACGCCACGCCGGCGCGGGTGCGCAAGATCGAGTCGCTCGCCAGCGCCGTGCACAACGTGCTCGAACGCATCGAGGTGCTCACGGCCGAGGGCCCGCGCCATGCCTTCGTGCTGGCCACCAACGTCTATCACAAGACCGTCCAGGGCTGGCGCATGGTGGCGCACCATGCGAGCCCGGGCAGTGCGCGCGAACCGGACGAAGCGAACGATCCGCCCCAGGTCCTGCACTGATGTCTTCCTTCGTCGCCACCTCCGGTCCCGTTTCCGCGCCCCAGTCGCTGGACTACGCGGCGCCGCGCTGGCTGCCCGGCGGCAACCTGCAGACCATCTGGGCCGCGCTCTATGCGAAGCGCTTCGACGGGCCGGCCCCGGTCTACCGGCGCGAGCGCTGGCCCACGCCGGACAGCGACTTCATCGACGTCGACTTCGTCGATGCGCCAATGCCGGGCCCGAGGCCGCTGCTGGTGCTGTTCCACGGGCTCGAAGGCTCGTCGCGCAGCCACTACGCCGAGGCCTTTGCCGCATTCGCCGCCTCTCGCGGCATGGCCTTCGCGGTGCCGCATTTCCGCGGCTGCAGCGGCGAGCTGAACCTGGCGCCGCGCGCCTACCACTCGGGCGACTTCGAGGAGATCGGCTGGATCCTCGCGCGCATGCGCGACCAGCATGCACGCAAGGGCGGCGGGCCGGTGCTGGCGGCGGGCGTGTCGCTCGGTGGCAACGCGCTGATGCGCTGGGCCTCGGAGGCGGGCGAGAGCGCCTCCGGCGTGGTGAGCGCCGTGGCATCGGTCAGCGCGCCGCTCGACCTCGCGGCGGGCGGCGAAGCCATCGGGCAGGGCTTCAACCGGCTGGTCTACACGCGCATGTTCCTCGCGACCATGAAGCCCAAGGCGCTGGCCAAGCTGGAGCAGTTCCCGGGGCTGTTCGACCGCGAGCGGCTGATGTCGTCGCGCAACCTCTACGAGTTCGACAACGTCTTCACCGCCCCGCTGCACGGCTTTCGCGATACCGAGGACTACTGGACGCGCGGCTCGGCCAAGCCGCACCTGGCCTCGGTGCGCGTGCCCGCACTGGTGGTGAACGCCCGCAACGATCCGTTCATTCCCGCGGCGAGCCTGCCGAAGCCCGGCGAGGTCGGCGCGCACGTCACGCTGTGGCAACCCGCGCACGGCGGGCACGTCGGCTTTCCGATGGGGCTGCCGCCGGGGCATGTGCGCGGCATGCCGGAGCGGGTCGGCGGCTGGCTGGCCACGCACGTCTGAGGGCGAGCAAAATAGCGCGATGGACGACATCGTCAAACAAGCCCTCGCCAAATGGCCCAACGTGCCGCACTGCTACGGCTGGCTGGGCCTGGACGCGCGCGGCAACTGGTACATGCGCGACGACCGCACCCAGGCCATGGGCCCGTTCCGCGCGGCCAAGGGCTCGATGCTCAGGCACGACAAGCTGATCGACTTCATCCACCGCAACTACGAGCACGACGACGAGGGCCAGTGGTTCTTCCAGAACGGGCCGCAGCGCGTGTATGTGGAGCTGGAGGCCGCGCCGCTGGTGTGGCGCGTGGCCGAAAAGGAGGGCGGTGGGTTCACCGTCACGTCCCACACCGGCAAGGCGGTGGAGGTATCGGGCTGCCTGCTCGATGGGGAAGGCCGGCTCTATCTGGTCTCGCCCCTCGGGCTTGGACTGGTGCACACGCAGGACGTGGGCATCGCCGCCGAGGCGGTCGAACGAGGCCTGTGGGCGCCGGAGGCGGTGCAGGCCAGCGAACTGCCCGACCGCTTCGGCCATGTGCTGAGCCCGGCGCAGCGCCATGCCGGCACGGCCTCCGCGCCGGCGAAGCCCTGAACTCCGCAGTCTGCCGACCCGCCAATGAAGAAAGCCGGCGCAGGGCCGGCTTTTCGTGTGACCAGGGAAAACGCTTACTTGGCAGGAGCACTGGCCGCAGAGGCCGCGCCTTCAGCGGGGGCTGCGGCTGCCGGGCGGTCGGGCACCGGGAACTTGGCGCCGCCGGCATTGGCCATGTAGACCACGGCGCGGCCCACTTCGAGGTCTTCGAAGTCGCCGCCGCCTTGGGCTGGCATGGCGCCCTTGCCCTTCAGGGCATGTTCGAGGAGGGTGGCATAGCCTTGGCCGATGCGCGGGCCCCAGGCAGCGGCGTCGTTCAGGTGAGGGGCGCCGGGAATGCCGGGCGCGCCGTGGCAGGCGACGCACTGGGCCTTGAACACGGCCTCGCCTGCAGCGAGCGGGCGGTTGGCGTCGCGGATCTCGATGGTGCCGACCTTCCTGAGGCGTTCGGCCACTTCGCGGTCGCGCGCTTCCTTGGTCACGCCGTAGAGCGCCATGTTGTCGCCTTCCGCGGTGCCGGCGGGCTTGGTGCCCGAGACCACGTAGGAGACAAGACCCACGATGATCAGGATCGGGGCAATGAAGGAGAAAAATACCGCGAGCAGCAGTTGCTTCGGGTTCTTGATCGGCCCGGTGTGGGCTTCTTCTGTGGCCTGGTAATGCGGGTCTGCGCTCATTGGCGTCCTCAATAACGGGGGCTCGTCGGGGGGCTTTTCCTAACCAACCGGCGATTATAGAGAGGCCCCTTGCCCGAAGGGACAAGGGACCACCCTTATCGAGCGCCTCGGCGCATCAACCCTTGTCGCGTGCGGCCCAGCCGCCGCCCAGCGTCTTGTACAGCGTGACCTGGTTCTGCAACTGCAGCAGGCGTGTCGTCACGGCCGATTGCTGCGCGGTGAACAGCGAGCGCTGCGCGTCGAGCAGATCGAGCGCGCTGGCGATGCCGTTGCGGTAGCGCAGGTCGGAGAGCTTGAAGCGCACGGCTTCCGCGTCGGCCTGCGCACGCTGCGCGCGCACCTGCTCGCCCAGCGTGGCGCGGCCCGCGAGCGCATCGGCCACTTCGCGGAATGCCGTCTGGATCGACTTCTCGTACTGCGCCACCGCGATCTCGCGCCCGGCCTTGGCCGAGTCGAGCGTGGCGATGTTGCGGCCGGCATTGAAGATCGGCAGCGTCACCGACGGCGCGAACGACCAGGCCTTGGAGCCGCGGTCGAACAGGCCCGAGAACTCGCTGCTCGCGGTGCCGATGGAACTCGTCAGCGACACGCGCGGGAAGAAGTTCGCGCGCGCCGCGCCGATGTTGGCGTTGGCCGCGATCAGCTGCTGTTCGGCCGAACGGATGTCGGGCCGCTCGGCCAGCAGGTCCGAAGGCAGGCCGGCCGGCACGTCGGGCATTGGCTTGATGCCGTCGAGACCCTTGACCCCGCCCGCCGTGGCTTCGGCCGGCACCGGTGCGCCCAGCAGCAGGGCGAGGGCGTTCTCGTCCTGCAGGCGCGCACGCTGCTGCTGCGCATAGGAAGCGCGCGCCGTTTCCAGCAGCGAGTTCGCGGCCTGGAAGTCGAGCTCCGACGACACGCCGTTGTCGAAGCGCATCTTCGTGAGGCGCACCGACTCCTCGCGCGTGACCATCGTCTGGCGCGTGATCTCCAGCAGCTCGTCGTCCGCCAGCAGCGTGAGCCAGCCGTTGGCGACCGACGCGATCAGGCTGATCTGCACCGCCTTGCGGGTCTCGTCCGTGGCGAGGTACTGCGCCAGCGCCTGGTCCTTCAGCGCGCGGATGCGGCCGAAGAAGTCGATTTCCCAGGACGTGAAGCCGACGCTGACGCTGTACTGCGAGGCCACGCTGCCGGCGCTGCTGTTGTAGACCTGAGCCGGGTTGGGGCTCGAGCGCGAGCCGCTGCCCGTCAGGCCGAGCGCCGGGAACAGATTCGAGCGCTCGATCTGGAACTGCGCGCGCGCCTGCTCGATGTTGAGCACCGACACCCGCAGGTCGCGGTTGTTCGTGAGCGCCGTCTGGATCAGGCCTGCGAGACGCGGGTCGGTGAAGAAGTCCTGCCAGGGCAGGTTGGCCGCGGCCTGGCCGGGCGGCTGCGCCGGGTCGCCCGGGAAGGTGGTCGGCACCGGCGCCGCGGGGCGCTCGTAGGTCGGAATCAGCGAGCAGCCGGCCAGCAGCATTGCCGCGGCCAGGGCTGTGGGAATCAGTTTCTTAGTCATGTGCTTTCTCTTCCGTGATGCCGGCGGCTTCCGCATGCCGCTTGTCGACCTCGTGCTGGCGCGCACTGCCCTTGAACAGTGTGCGCACCACGACGAAGAACACCGGCACGAAGATCACGGCAAGTGCCGTACCCGTCACCATGCCGCCGAGCACACCCGTGCCGATGGCGCGCTGGCTGGCCGAACCGGCGCCCGAGGCGATCACCAGCGGTACCACGCCCAGGCCGAAGGCCAGCGAGGTCATGATGATCGGGCGGAAACGCAGATGGGCTGCGGCCAGAGCCGCTTCGACGACGCCCTTGCCCTGCGCCTGCAGATCCTTGGCGAACTCGATGATCAGAATCGCGTTCTTCGCCGAGAGGCCGATGATGGTGATCAGCCCCACCTGGAAGTACACGTCGTTCGAATAGGCGCGCAGCATCGTGGCCAGCAGCACGCCCAGCACGCCGAGCGGCACCACCAGAATCACCGACAGCGGGATCGTCCAGCTTTCGTACAGCGCGGCCAGGCACAGGAACACCGCCAGGATCGCGAAGCCGTACAGGATGATGGCCTGCGAACCCGCGAGCTTTTCCTCACGCGACTGTCCCGTCCATTCGAAGCCGAAGCCTTGCGGCAGCTGCTTGGCGAGCTTTTCCATCTCGGCCATGGCGGCACCCGTGCTGAAGCCCGCGGCGGCGGAGCCGCTGATGCGGATCGCGGGATAGCCGTTGTAGCGCACCGTCTGCGTGGCGCCCGTGACCCACTTGGTGGTCGCGAAGGCCGACAGCGGCACCGGCTGGCCCTGCGTGTTGCTGGCGTTCAGCTTGAGCAGGTCGTCGGGCTGCATGCGTGCGGGCGCATCGGCCTGCACCACCACGCGCTGCAGGCGGCCGCGGTTCGGGAAGTCGTTGATGTAGCTCGAACCCAGGCCCGTCGACAGCGTTGCGTTGATCGCATCGAAGGTCACGCCCAGGGCGCTGGCCTTGTCGCGGTCGATGTCGATCTGCAGTTGCGGCGCGTCTTCCAGGCCGTCGGGGCGAACCTGCGTCAGGATCTTGCTCTGCGAAGCCATGCCCAGCAGCTGGTTGCGTGCGTTGATCAGCGCCTCGTGGCCTGCGCCCGAGCGGTCCTGCAGCCGGAAGCTGAAGCCGCTCGCGTTGCCCAGTTCGGGAATGGGCGGCGGGCTCAACGGGTAGATGAAGGCGTCGCGGATGCCCGAGAGCGCCCCGAAGGCACGTCCGGCCAGCGCGCTGGCCGAGTGGGCCGGATCCTTGCGTTCTTCCCAGTCCTTGAGCGTCACGAAGGCGAGGCCCGCGTTCTGGCCCTGGCCCGAGAAGCTGAAGCCCATCACGCCCACCATGCTCTGCACTTCGGGCTGCTTGAGGATGAAGCCTTCGACCTGCTGCATGACCGACAGCGCGCGCTCTTGCGTCGCACCCGGCGGCAGCTGCACGTTGACGATGATGTTGCCCTGGTCTTCTTCCGGCAGGAAAGAGCTCGGCAGGCGCGTGTAGGTAAACACCACCGCGCCGATGATCGCGACGTAGATGACCAGGTAGCGCGCGGCGCGGCGCAGGATGCGCGCGACCACGCTCTCGTAGCCCTTGGCCGTGCGCGTGAAGCCGCGGTTGAACCAGCCGAAGAAGCCGGTCTTCTCATGGTGGTGGCCTGCTTCCACGGGCTTGAGCAGCGTGGCGCACAGCGCCGGCGTGAGCGACAGCGCCATGAAGGCCGAGAAGCCGATCGACGTCACCATCACCGCCGAGAACTGGCGGTAGATGTTGCCGGTCGAACCCGCGAAGAACGCGAGCGGCACGAACACCGAGATCAGCACCACCGTCACGCCGATGATGGCGCCGGAGATCTGCCTCATGGCCTTGCGCGCGGCTTCGAGCGGCGAGAGCCCCTCTTCGCTCATGATGCGCTCGACGTTCTCCACCACCACGATGGCATCGTCCACCACGATGCCGATCACCAGCACCATGCCGAACATGGTCAGCACGTTGATCGAGAAGCCGAGTGCGAGCAGCGAGGCGAAGGTGCCCAGCAGCGCGATCGGCACCACGATGGTCGGGATGATCGTGTAGCGCCAGTTCTGCAGGAACAGGAACATCACGATGAACACCAGCGCCACGGCTTCCAGCAGCGTCTTGACCACTTCGGTGATCGAGATCTGCACGAAGCGCGAGCTGTCGTACGGAATGTTCCACTTCACGCCCGGCGGAAAGAAGCGCTCGAGCTCGGTCATCTTGGCGCGGATCGCCTTGGCCGACTGCAGCGCGTTGCCGTTCGGCGTGGGCTGCACGCCGATGCCGACCGCGGGCACGCCGTTCAGGCGCGCCGAGGTCGCGTACGACTGGCCGCCGAGTTCGACGCGCGCCACGTCCTTCAGCCGCACGGTCGAGCCGTCGGTGTTGGCGCGCAGCACGATGTTCTTGAACTGCTCCACGTTGGCGAGCTGGCCGTTCACCACCACGGTGGCCGCGATGGCCTGGCCGGGAATGTTGGGCAGGTCGCCGATCGTGCCGGAGGACACCTGGGCGTTCTGCGCCTTGATCGCGTTGTTCACGTCGGTGGCCGACAGGTTGAAGCCCTGCAGCTTGGCCGGATCGATCCACACGCGCATCGCGTTCTCGGTGCCGAACAGCTGGGCCTGGCCCACGCCCACCACGCGTTGCAGCTCGGGCACGATGTTGCGCGAGGCGTAGTCGCCGAGCGCGACGGGGTCGAAGTTCGGGTTGTCCGAAGACAGCATCGCGAACAGCAGGAAGTTGTTGCGCGACTTGTCCACGCGCACGCCCTGCTGCGTCACGGCGGCCGGCAGCCGCGGCGTGGCGCGCGAGAGCCGGTTCTGCACATCCACCTGCGCGAGGTCGGGGTTGGTGCCGGCCTCGAAGCTGATCGTGATGGAGCCGGTGCCGTCGGCCTGGGCCACCGATTCCATGTAGATCAGGCCCGGCGAGCCGTTCATCTCGCGCTCGATGACGGACAGCACGCTGTCCTCGAGCGTCTGCGCCGAGGCGCCGGGATAGGCGGTGTTGATGACGATGGCGGGCGGCGCCACCGGCGGGTACTGCGAGATCGGCAGCTGGGTGATTGCCACGCTGCCCATCACCAGGATGAACAGCGCGATCACCCACGCGAAGATCGGGCGGTCGATGAAAAATTTGGCCATTTGCGGGCGCTTTCCTGATTACTTCTTGTCGGTCTTCTCGGCCGTGGCCGCCGCCGCCGGTGCGGCCCCCGCAGCGGCGGGCGTGGCCGCGCCGTTCGGGTTGGGTTTGGTCCACGGCACTGCCTTCACCGGCGTGCCGGGCGGCATCATCTGCAGCTTCTGGAAGCCGTCGACCATCACCTGCTCGCCGGCCTTCAGGCCATCGAGCACCACCCACTGGTTGTC
The DNA here is from genome assembly GCF_001426595.1 of Variovorax sp. Root434. Classification (NCBI taxonomy): domain Bacteria; kingdom Pseudomonadati; phylum Pseudomonadota; class Betaproteobacteria; order Burkholderiales; family Comamonadaceae; genus Variovorax; species Variovorax sp. Root434. The sequence goes on along the minus strand of NZ_LMEK01000005.1, from coordinate 35,514 downwards.
CTTGGCGGCGCTGATCTTCACGGTGCGCTTGCTGATCTTGCCGTCCTTGTCGACCACCGACACCGTGTCGCCCTGCTGGGTGCGCGTGACCGCCTGCTGCGGCAGCGTGATCGCGTTGGTGGCCTGCGCCTGTTCGAGCTTCACCCGCACGTACAGGCCGGGCAGCAGCTCGCCCTTGGGGTTGGGCACTTCGGCGCGCAGCGTGACCTGGCCGGTGGTGGAGTCGACCGTGAGGTCGGAGAACAGCAGCTTGCCTTCCAGCGGGTAGTCGCTGCCGTCTTCCAGCACCACGCGGATGGTTGCGGCGTCCTCGCCGCTCGCGCGCTTGTACTGGCCGGCGGCCACGGCGCGGCGCAGCTTCATCGCGTCGGAGGCCGACTGCGTGAAGTTCACGTACAGCGGGTTGATCTGCTGCACCACGGCGAGCTCGGTGGCGTCGCCCTGGCCCACCAGCGCGCCTTCGGTGACGAGGGCGCGGCCGATGCGGCCGGCGATGGGCGAGGTCACGTCGGCATAGCCGAGGTTGATCTTGGCCGTCTGCACCGCGGCGCGCCCGGCGGCCACGTCGGCCTCGGCCGTTTTCTGCGAGGCCACGGCCGTTGCGTATTCCTGCTTGCTCACCGCATTGGCTTCGACCAGCGGCTTGTAGCGGTCGGCCAGGGCCTTGGCCTGCACCGCGTTGGCTTCGGCGCGGGCCAGCGTAGCCTGCGCGTTCTGCGAAGCGGCCACCAGCGGCGCGGGGTCGATGCGGAACAGCAGCTGGCCGGCCTTCACGTCGCTGCCTTCGCGGAATTCGCGCTTCAGCAAGATGCCCGAGGCGCGGGCGCGGACCTGGGCCACGCGCGAGGCTTCGAGGCGGCCGGGCAGTTCGGTGACGAGGCCCACATCGGTCGGAGCCGCGACCACCACGCCCACCTCGGGTGCGGGGGGATGCCCGCCGCCAGCGCCCGGGCCAGCGGGTGCATCGCTCTTGCCGCAGCCCGCGAGGACCAGCAGGACGACGGCTGCCACGGTCGCGAGACGCGGCGAAAAGGACGAATGACGCGAAACATGCAGAAGAGGCATGCGATTCCTTTGAAGCGAAAACAGGAGATGGCGCATTCGCGGGCGAACCGGAAACCTGTACAGCCAGGCGGGCCATCGGGAAAGCCGGCAAGTTTACATACATTCATGGATGTATAGTGACAGCCGAGCAATGGCCCCACGATACAGAGAGGGCGTTGCCTTTACAAATCTGGAGATTTAGTGGCACGTCGTACGAAGGAAGAAGCACTGGCCACGCGGCATCGATTGCTCGATGCCGCGGAGCTGCTGTTTCAGGCGCAAGGCGTTTCGCAGACCACGCTGCAGCAGATCGCGCAGCAGGCCGGCGCGACGCGCGGCGCCATCTATTGGCATTTCAAGGACAAGGCCGACCTCTTCAACGCGATGATGGAGCGCGTCATCCTGCCGCTGGAGGCTCTGCCGAAGGCGGCTATCTCTCCCTTCGTCGACGATCCCCTGGCCGAGATCGAGGAGGGCATGGTCCAGGCGCTCACCCTCATGACCACCGACCCCCAGGTGCGCCGCGTGTTCGACGTGGCGACCCACAAGGTCGAATACACCCACGACATGGCCTCGGTGCAGCAGCGCCACCTCGACGCCCGCAACGCCTGCGTGAGCGATTTCGAGAAGGCCCTGCGCCTGGCTGCGCGCCGCAACCACGTCAAGCTGCCGGTGCCGGGCCACGCGGCGGCGCAGGGGCTGCATGCGCTGATCAGCGGGCTCATCCAGAACTGGCTGCTCGACCCCGAGGCTTTCGACCTCGTGCTGACCGGCAGGCGCACGTTCCGGGTCTACCTGGCGGGGCTCGGGTTCGCCCGGCCGCTGCCGGGAACCCCCGCCGTGAACGAAGCCGAAACAGTCCCCGCCTGATAGGCGATAATGTGTGGCTCCGGTGCATGCCGGACCCCAATTCCTCGCTGTATTTCAACGGATAGAATTCGGCCCTCCGAAGGCTGAGATCCAGGTTCGATTCCTGGCGGCGGGACCAGACACTGAGATCACAGCGTCTCACAAAGCCTCAAACCCGCACGTCTTCCCCAGCGTAGCGGGTTTTTCTTTGCCTCATGTCGGATCACGGCGTAGCGTGACAACGCAGCGAAATACCAGCATTTTTGTTGGTATTTCGACCAGGTCGAAAAGCCAGATACCAACACGAGGGCAGCCATGGCGCTCGCCGACACCCGGGTCACCTTGCCATTGCGCATCTGTCCATCGCGCCAGTCGAGGAAGCGCATCGTCTGGCCGAGGCTCGTATTTGTGCGCACGGCGATGATCCGTCGCGGGTCGCCCAGCATGCGTTCGATGATGGCGCCCGGTCAGAACAGCTCCAAGCTCTGCTCGCGCGATTGAGCGCATCGATCGGCTGCGGATCGGTGCCTTGCGGGTTCACATCGAGCGCCACGACCGCAGCCACACTTCTAGGGGTTTGCATTGACAAGATGAAGAATTACGTAAGATTCGCGCCCACGCCTCAACCAAGGTCCCCATGCTCGACGTCGACTTGCCAGCGCCCGCTGCGGCCGTTCGCAGCCTTCTTGCCAGCCGCGGGATCGTTCCGGCGCTGGCCTTGCTCAACGATAGGACGTCCTATCGGTTCACGGCGATCTACAAATTGAACGGTGACGTGATGCGCGCGGCGCATGCCTTCGACCGCGACTCTGAATACCGCACCTGGCTGAAGGTGGTGCCTCTGGGCAAGAGCTTCTGCCAGTACGCGCTCGAGCACGGCGAGTTCGTGACCAGCCATGCCTCCAAGGATCAGCGCCTGACGAACCGACCTTATGCCGGCATGGTCGAGTCGTACTACGGCCGGCTGCTGACGCGAGGATGCGGCACGCCCTATGGCACCTTCATCCATTTCGACTTGGAGCCGCGCAGCATTCCCACAGAGGAAATCCGCTTCCTGCGCGAGGTGATCCCGCAGTTCATCGACTACTTGGAATGAACAGGCGGCAACAAGGCTCCACCAAACGAACGACTGGTGTTGAGGCCGAATCCGGCTGTCGACGTGCGATCAGGGCTGAACCGGGCGCCCGGGCTCCTGCTGGTGTCATGGATTACGGAGATGATGCTGGGCCCACGGGCCGCCACGGGGGCGTGCAGCTGGTGCCCAGGAGCCCCGCCAGGGCCGGCATGACATTGCCGGCCTAGCGATCCAGGCTTTCGCCGCTGCTAACGCCTGTCGATCACCCCATTGCGTGGCTTCTGCGCCGCGGTCTTCGGGCCTTTCTTGCGCTAGATGCCGCAGCGCTCCCGGTTTCAGTATCTGCTCTTGCGCGGCACTGCAGCTGGCGCAGAGCGCTGAGTTGCCGGGCTTCTTCGGCCTTGAGCAGGCTCCGGGCGGTGCGGGCGGCCGAATACACGACGAAGAGCGTGTTGATGGCGTGGGCCCATTGTTTGGCGGCCGTGTCCGGACCCATGCCGGCTTGAGGGTTCGTCCTGCTGCCTGGTGCGGCATCGTGTTGCCATTGCTGCCGCCAGAGAGCCCCGGGAGAGGGAAAGGCTGGTGTGGCGACACCCGCCACGCGAAGGATGGCTTCTTTTTGATCGGTGGTGAGCATGTCTGTCTCCTGCGAATTCGTTACGGCCCTTGTAGTTCCGTCCGGCATTCGACACCGTCGGCGATTTTCCGATTTGCATGCCGGATGGCATTGTCCTGCGCATAGCGAAACACGCTCGGCCTCAGGCGTTCAGTTCCGAGAAGGCCAGATCCCGCGGCAACGGCCGCGCTCGGGGTGAACGAGTACGGCGTCCCTTCCAACTTTTTGCCGTTGATCATCGCGTCCGTCCTTGCGCGCGAGTAGCTTCACGTTCAGTTGATGAGCAGGGCCGCAAGCAGCAGGGGAAAATACAAAGACACCACGATCGCACTGATGACAGCGAACTCCGTGAACCCCATGCCCGCGTTTTCACGCAGCAGGTTCATGAAGAATTTTCCCAGCAGCAGGTTGCGCAGTTCCATGTGCGTTCTCCAGTGAGGTGGTCAACTGGCGCCGCTTGTTACCTTTGGGACAAGGCGTATCGCCGTGAAGTCACTGTAGAAATTGCGCCGCATGCGCACATGAGCGGTGCGCACCTTCTCGGGGGAGACAATTGCCCTGCCCCCTCCCTGCTACCGCCCATGACAAAGCGCCTCCTACGAAAGCAGTATTGCGCGCGGCGAAACCTTGAGATTCACTTGCGCATCAAAAACGCCGAGGGGAACATGGATGGGCAAAGCCACTTATCACATGGCAACGGTGACCTTGAAGCTGCCATTCGAGATCACCCACGATGCAGAACTGGCAGCTCTCCGAGCTGCCGGCATTCCGGTCGACGATAGGGGCGTTGCGGCGTCAGGTTTTCTGCACATGAGGACAACCAGCGACTACCGTTCCCACATCTTTCGATGGTTCGCCAGCAGGGGTCCGGCGGACGGCTTGGGGCGCGTCGGCGCGCCGAATACGACGAATCCCAGGCGGAGAGGTCACGCCAACGCTGAGACCATCGGCGAGCTCAAGCATATGGGCGTGCTCAGCGAGATCTTCGAAGCACGCCCGGCGTGATGGTGGCTGAAGACGTGGGGCAAGGTCGTCAAGGAGGCAGGGATCCAGCCGGAGTGAGGCCGCCGCACGATTTCAGGGCAAGCTGCCGCGAAGCGGAAGACTGATCCAGAAGGTCGTGCCCGCGCCGGTCGCACTCGCGGCCTCGATGTGCCCGCCATGGCGCCGCAGCACCGTGCGCACCACCGCAAAGCCCAGTCCCATGCCCCGGCGCCTGATGGGCGCATGGGGTTCATCGGCCGAACCATGCGTCACCTCGTCGTTGCTGCGCTGCGGCCGCGTTCCATTCAAGAGGTTGTTCAGTTGCGCATGGGACATGCCCTCGCCGTCGTCGCTGACCGCAATGAAGGCCCGCGAATCTTCCTGCGCCCCGGCGCCGGGCTCGGCCGCGAGGCAGAGCGTGATGCGCCCGCCCGCGGCGCTGTGGCGAATGGCGTTGTTCAGCAGGTTCACGATCGCGCGAGTGAGCAGCACACCGTCGGCATGCATGGCGAGTTCGTCCGCGTCGCTGATGCGGGTCTCGATCTGCACCTGGCTGGCGCGCGCATACGGCCAGACCTGGTCGCGCGCGTCGAGCAGCACGGTGCCGAGGTGGGTGTCTTCCATGCTGTAGTCGTCGGAGCCTGCTTCCACGAAGTCCATGAACCCTTCCGCCAGGCTCACGGTGCGCTCGGCTTCGCGGCGCACCGCGTGCAGCAGCACGTCGATGTTTTCCGTGGGCCTGTACATCGACAGCAGGCTGAGGATCGTCATCTGGGGGCTGCGCAGATCGTGCGACAGCAGGCGGCGCCATTCTTCCCGCTGGTTCTGCGCCTCGCGCTCGGCGGTCATTTCGGGCAGCACGACGATCCAGTTGCGATCGCCGGCTTCGGTGGTGCCGAAGGCTTCGGCTTCGAGCTGAAAGATGCGGCCGTCGGATGTCCGGTACTCGCGCCGCAGATCCTCGCTCCAGTGGGCACCGATGGCTTCGATGCCCTCGCTCGCAACGCCGCCAAGGCTGCCGAGCAAGGTCGGCAGGTGCATGCCCTGGGGCGGTCGTGCCGGGGCGTGCATGGTGGCGCGCAAGGTCTCGTCGAGCAATCGCCGCGCCGCGGCATTGCTCGACCCGATGTAGCCGGTGTCATCGCAGATCAGCACCGCCGCCGGCATGATCTGGAGCGCCTCGTCCATCAGCGTCTGCATGCGGCCGATTCGCGCGATCGCGCGGTCGAGCGCCTGCTGCGGATTTGCCGGCGGAGCCTGCATCGGGATGGCCAGGGCCGCCAGCGCCTGGAAAGCGCTCGCTGGCAGGCTGTCGAGCGTTTTCGCGCGCTGCCGGAAGTAGACGAACTGCGATTCGAGCCGGCGCCAACTCCACAGCAGGTAGAGCGCCAGCATGCCAAGGATGGGGGCCGCCGGCGGCAGCCACCAGTGCAGCAGCGGCATGGCCAGCACGCAGAGCAGCAGCCACGAGAGCGCGAGGCCGGAAATGAACACCAGCGCATGGCGCCTGGCATGCACCAGGAGAAACAGCACCAGCCAGATCGGCAAGGTGGTCCATGCGGCATATGCGAGCGGTGCCGGCATGCGCACGTTGCGGCCGTGCAGCAGTCCGTCGATCAGGTTGGCATGCACCTCGATGCCCGGCAGTGCGGCGACGCCTGCGTTCGGCGTCGGCACCTGGCCGCCCAGGCCGTGCGCCGTGGCGCCGACCAGCAGCAGCTTGCCCTGCAGCAGCGCGGCCGGCACCTCGCCACGCAGAACGCTCGCATAGGACACCGTGCGGTAGCTGCCCCGTGCCCCGGCGAAGAACATGCGCACGGGTTGCTCGTGCCTCCAGTCGCCAGGCGCGATCGCTGCAGGCTCGGCCTCGGGCTCGGCCGCCGACCCGTACCCGGCCATCAGCGCGCCCACGTAATACTGACCCCGGCCAGCCGGACCTTCGCGCAGATACAGCGTGCGCGACACGCCGTCCCCATCGAGCGCCAGCTCCGCATGGCCGACACCGCGCGCATGGGCAGCGAACACCGGCAAGGGCGGCAGGAAGCCCGGCGCAGTGCCGCTGTCGCGCAGCATCGGCAGGTAGACGGGCAAGCGATCCATGGCCCGGGCCAATTGCTCGTCGTCGCCGGCATCGGGGCTGGGTTCTGTCAGGAACAGGTTGAGCAGCACTGCTCGAGGTGCTGCCGGTGCGAGTTGTTCCAGAAGCCGTGCATAGATTTCGCGCCGCCAGGGCCAGCGTCCCAACTCGCGCAAGCTTTGCTCGTCGATCGCAACGATCAGGATGTCCGGCGACGCCGGGGGCGCGGCGAGCGGCAGCACGGAGTCGTAGACCATCGTGTCGAGCATCTGCAGCCAGCCGGGCCGATCGACGAGCCACAGCATGGCGGCGGGCAGCAGCAGCGCAATCAGCAGCCGCGCGACCATTGCACGTGCGCGCGTGCGGGTGGGGAGGCGCTCGCGATCACTCGATCGCTGCATCGAGTTTCGCGGGTCCACGGTTCAGGCGGCCGCTTCCTGCGTGGCGTCGAGGCAATAGCCTCGCCCGTAGACCGTGCGCAGGGTGAGCCCCTGTGCGGCTTCGAGCTCGAGCTTGTTGCGCAGCCGGTAGATGTGCATGTCCAGCGTGCGCGAGGGCAGGTCTCCGTCGTAGCCTGCGCTTTCGAGCAGGTGCGCGCGCGAAACCACGTGGCCGATGTTCTGGAACAGCATCAGCGCGAGCTTGAACTCGCGGCTCGAAAGTTCCTGGCGCCGCGGCGGTGCGCCGTCGTCGTGCTCCGGATGGATCAGAACGCTGTGCGAAACCTGGTCGAACTCCCAGCGCCCGAAATGTCTACGGTCGGACGGCTCGAGCGAGTGGCTTCTCTTCAGCAGGCGCTGCAGGCGCGCCCGCAGTTCCAGCAGGCGCACAGGCTTGACCATGTAATCGTCGGCGCCGAGGCCCAGGGCTTTTGCCACATCGCGCTCCGAAGACCGTGAGCTCAGCATCAGGACGGGCACTGGGCTCTTCTGCCAGGTGCGCAGCCACTGCAGCAGCTCGGCGCCGTCGAGCCCCGGCACGTTCCAGTCCAGCACGATCAGGTCGAAGGTTTCGCGGCGCAGCGTTCTCTGCAGCGAAAGCCCGTCGGCGAACGCAATGCAGGTGCTGGTGACGTCTCCCTGCGTGAACTGTTCCTGCAGCACGCGGACCAACTGAGCCAACTGGTCGGGCTCGTCTTCGAGTACGGCGATACGCATGGGTTCGGTTGTCGGTGTCCGGTACCGAATGCGGAGCCTCGACTGCGAGCGGCCGCAGCCTTGGCGCCCACGAAGACTGGCGGTGACCAGGCAAAAGAAGTGAGTGGTAACAACTGTTAATAGTTTATCACCAAATCTCACATTTGTAAGACGAACCAAATCGCTCTTGAGACCATCCAGGCATGGGAAGCCATTGGATCACTGAGAGATGATGAAGATGTCTTTAAATGATGTTGACGTTCGAGCCGAAAATCCTAATTCGAAGTCGAGCGCGCAGGATTTGATATTGCCGGATGTCCGCCTTTTCGTGAAAGCGGTTGAGGCCGGAGGCTTGACGCACGCGGCCGCGGCGCTGGGAATTCCCAAAGCCACCGCATCCAGACAGCTCAAAAGACTTGAATCGACGCTCGGGCATTTATTGATGCACCGCAGTGCGCATCGATTTGGATTGACCGACGAAGGGCGCTCTTTTTTATCGGCTGCGCGCGACATTCTTATCGCGGTCGACGATGCAATGGCGCAGCGCGCGAGCACGAGCGACGACCTGAGGGGGCGGCTTCGCGTCTCGGCCTCCAGCTATTTCGGCCGGGCTCTGCTGGCGCCGCATCTTCCCGCTTTCATGGCCGCGCATCCCCGGCTCGAAATCACGGTGCGCCTGGGGTCTCACAAGGTGGATCTTTCCCGCGAGGAAGCCGACGTGCTCATCCGGGCGAGCCGCGAAGGGTGCGAAGACCTCGTGGCGCGCCGCGTCGCGAGCGAGCCGCTCGTGCTGTGCGCAGCGCCGTCCTACCTCGAGCGGCGTCCCGAAATCAAGAATTTGGAAGACCTCGCGCGGCACACTTTCCTGACTTGCGACGCCGAGCGCGCCGGCCAGGAAATGATCATTCCGACTGTTTCCGGGGAGCACGGCGTGCAGCCCAAGGGCCTGTTTCGCTCCAACGATTCGGAATTGCTTTTGAGGCTAGCCTGCGCGGGCCAGGGCATCGCCTTGATTCCCCTGATGCTGGCAAAACCAAAAATAGAAGACGGATCGCTTCAGGTTGCATTTCCGGCGCTCGAATTGAAGCCGATGGAATTCGATCTCATGTATCTCCCGGGCAAGCGCAATTCGCGGAAGGTCAGGGCCTTTGCCGATCACCTGCTTGGCGCCCTGAAGCAACCGGCCGGTCGCCAGTCGTTGGCCGCCTGAAATAAATGCGCTTTTTTCACATTTTCCGTTGACTGCTATTCCGTACGCGTTGTTGTGCGTTTGCGTCAGCCTGCGATGCTGTGACCGACGTCGCCCAATGATGAGTTTTGGGTGGAAAAGCGAGGAAATCAGTGGAATTTAGCCCGATTTTCTGAAGATCTGTCCTTGGTTGTTCCGTCTGGAACCATGAGTCTCGATCCAAAAGTGGAACTTTTCTAGTAGAAAAATGGTAGACCACTTACATAATTAACAGTTGGAAATAAATGTATCAACTGGGGCGAAAGCGAGCCCCTCCTGCCCCCTGAATCGCAAAGAAATTCCCGTCCCCTGCAGCCCGAGCTGCTGATTCCCTCGCCGGCGATGGACCGGCATGCCTGTGACTTTCGAACCCGGAGCAAGCATTCGTGCCAACTGAAAAATCTACTCAATCCTTTTCCCGCCCCCGCATGGGCGGTTTCCCGGGGCTCGCGGCCCGCATGGCGGCCGGCGTGCTCATGGCGGCCTGCCTGATGGCGCCTGCGGCGGCGCAGCGCGTCGCCTCGCCGGAGGCTGGTGCCGGCAGCAAGACGGTTACCGTGGCGCTCACGCAGCACAAGGTCGTGAAGGCCGCCGACGGCAAGGAGCAACTGCTGGAAGCCTCCTCGGTGAAGCCGGGCGACATCCTCGAATACCGCGCCACGTACACCAACAACACCGGCAAGGCGGTTTCCGGCCTGGTCGCCGACCTGCCGATTCCCGAGGGGCTCGAGTACCTGCCCCGCAGTGCCAAGCCCGGCGCGGCGCTGGTCAAGGCGGCCGCCAAGGACGGCGTCTACGGGGCCGAGCCGTTGATGCGCAAGGCTGACGGCAACAAGACCGAACCGGTGCCCTACAGCGACTACCGCGCTCTGCGCTGGACGCTCGGCCAGTTGCCCGCCAATGGCGTGACTGCCGTGAGCGCACGCGCCAAGGTCGAGGTCGTCGTGCCGCCTGCTCCCAAGGCCGCCGCCGCGGCAGTGCAGGCACCCGCCGTCACGGTGCAGCCCGCTCCCGCGCGCTGATCACCAGGACAGCGGTCTCTTTCTTGGGTTCATTCCGCTGATCGCACGCAACCCGGCTGATGTTCCGTTCGCGGACGGGGCCGGGATTTTTTTGTCCCTTTTTTTGACAACAACCGAGGAGAAACCACGTGAGTCCCATCTCGCCAGCCAAGGGCGTCGGCTTCAGGCCGAACGCCACCTGGGCGGGCGCCGCAGTTTTGTCGCTGGGCTTCCTGTTTGGAAGCTCGAGCGTCTTTGCCGCGCCGCCGCCCGCCAACACCGTCATCGGTAACCAGGCTTCGGCCACCTATTCGGATTCCGCCGGGACAACGCAACTGGCAACCTCCAACCTGGTGCAGACCACGGTGCAGCAGGTGGGCTCCTTCACGCTGGACACGGTCAACCAGGTCACGACCACGGTCGTCAACACCAAGCTGGGTGCCGCGGGCTCGGTGGTCTACGCGCCACACACCCTGACCAACACCGGCAACGGCACGGACAGCTTCACCATCACGGTGGACGCCGATACCAACGCTTTCTCGAAGGTCGAGGTCTACCCCGACACCAACGGCGACGGCGTACCCGACGGCACCACGCCGCTGTGTACCGCCACCTCCGCCGCGGTCTGCAACGTGCCCGCGCAGAACGTGCCGGGCAACAACGGCACCTTCCAGTTCGTGGTGGCGTACACCATTCCTGGCACGGCCACCACGCCGACGACGCCTTTCGACACGGCCACCATCACTGCCGTTCCCGGCACGCCGGCCTTGTACACGGCGCCGAACACCTCGGCGGCGGACAAGGACCAGGTGAACCTGACCACCGTGGCTGCGTTCAATGCCACCAAGTCGATCGGTGCTCCGGCTGTCGCCGGTCCCGGCGGCGCGGCCTGGCCGCTCGCGAGCACCGGCGGTCCGCGTTCCTCGTCGGCTACCTGCTCGACGACGTGGGCGGCCGGCCTGGCTTCGAGCGCCACCTGCAAGTACACGGTCTACACGCTCAGCTTCAACAACACCGGCGGAGCGCCCGGCAAGTTCGCCCTGTCGGACACGCTGCCATCGGGCCTCACGTATGTTGCGGGCTCCGCTGTCTGGAGCAGTGCACCAGGCGTCGCGCTGGGTGACGGTGCCGCCGGCGATCCGGCCGGCATCGACTTCCAGGTGACCGGCAATACGCTGAACGCCGTGGTCGCTTCGCTGGGCCAGAACGTCACGCAGACGATCAGCTTCGTGGTGCTGGTGAACAACACGGCAGTGGTGGGCACCTCGACCACCACCAACGTGGGCCAGTACAACCCGACCGATTCCCCGGCCGCCACGGCCGCGGCCATCGGCACCCTGGGCTCGAGCACCAATCCGGCGGCCTACACGGTCACGGCCAGCTACGGCATCGTGCTGGGTACCAACCCCTCGACGGCCGCGACGGCAGTCGACACGGTGGCTGGCACGCCCAACGGCACCGCGGCGGACACCACCACGCGGCCTTCGGTCGTTGCCGGCGGCAGCGTCAAGTTCGCGCAGACCGTGTTCAACGCCGGCAGCGGCGTGGACAGCGTCAACCTGAGCATTGCGAACGGGACTTTCCCGGCAGGCACGACCTTCCTGCTGTTCGCGGCCGACGGCGTGACGCCGCTGCTCGATACCACGGGCGACGGCGTTCCCGACACCGGCCCGATTCCGGTCGGCGGCAGCGTCAACATCGTCGTGCAGGCCAATGTGCCGGCCAGCGCCACGGTAGGTTCCGGTCCGTTCGACGCGGTCGTCACCGGCCGCTCCGCGGGCGATGCGACCAAGCTCGATGCGACGCTCGACCGCGTCACGGTGGTTGTCGGTTCGCTCGTCGACCTGACCAACAGCGCAGCGGGTACCGGTTCCGGTTCGGTCGGTGGCGGTGACCTTGGCCCGGGCCCCAGCCCGCAGCCGACCACGACCAACACCACGCCAGCGGGCACCGGCACGATCTTCACGCTGTTCGTCAAGAACAACGATGGAACCGGCCCTGCAACGCAGACCTACAGCCTGGCAGCCAGCCAGTCGACCAGCTTCCCGGGCACCCTGCCGGCGGGCTGGAGCGTGAAGTTCGTGGCCGCGGGCGGTACCTGTACCGCTGCTGCGATCACCAGTGTGTCCGTGGCTGCCGGCGCGCAGCAGCAGGTCGACGCCTGCGTGACGCCGCCTGCAACGCAGACGCCGGTGACCGCCCAGGCGATCTACTTCCGCGTGCAATCCACTGCCGTGGCATCGACCGGCGTGCTCGTGTCCGACGTCAAGCTCGACGCCGTGACCGTGACCACCGCACAGACGCTGGGCGCAACGCTCACGCCTAACAACGTCGGCCAGGTCGCTCCCGGCGGCACGGTCGTCTATGCGCACACGCTGACCAACACCGGCAACCAGAGCTGCGGCGCGTACCAGCTCACGGCCACCGTGCCGGCGGGCGATGCCACGCTGGGCTGGACCACCGCGATCTACCTCGACGTCAATGGCGACGGCCAGATCAATGCGGGCGACACCCTGGTCACCGGCCCGATCGCAGGGCCGCTCGCGGCCGGTGCAACGCAGAAGCTGCTGGTGCGCGTGTTCGCTCCGGGCGGTGCCAGCGCGGGTGCGACCGACACGGCGACCGTGACGGCGACGTTCACGGACCCGGCCCCGAACTGCGGCGCGCCGTCGGCCACCGACGTCAGCACCGTGATCACGGGCCAGCTGCGCGTCGTCAAGACGCAGGCCCCCGACGTCGCCTGCGACGGCACGGCGGACGCCGCCTTCGCCGCGACGCCCCTGTCGCTGAAGCCCGGCCAGTGCATCGTCTACCAGATCGTTGCCACCAACGAAGGCAGCGCGCCGGTCACCAACATCGCGATCAACGATGCGGCGCCCGCCTACACCACGATGAGCCCCACGCAGCCCCCGGTGGCTACGCGGTGCGTCTCCACGGGTGTGAGCGGAACGGCCCTGGCCTACGCGCAGACCGCCACCGCGGTGAGCTGCGGCAGCGCGGCCAACACCGTGGCCCCGAGCGGCACGGCCACCCTGACCTTCGCCGTACGGATCAACCAGTGATGCGCGATTGAGTCGCCGGCGGGCCTCGGGGTCCGCCGGCTTTGAGCGAGGCGCCGCCCTGTCGGCCGCGCTTCGCCTTTTTCCCCTGCCGCTTTCGTGCGCCGTGCATGCGCATCGGCGCGGAAGCGGCAGCGGAAAAAGATCCAGTCATTCACGGCCCGGAGGGGCCGACGGAAGGTTTCACGGAGTGCAATTCTTGTCTGATTCAATGAGCGTGAGCGGCAGCTCGCATCGATGGCGCCGCGCCCGCGCCACGCTCGCGATCGGGCTGGCATTCCTCCTTGCTCCGGCTGCGGTGCTGGCAGCCCCCGCCCCTGGCGGCACCGTGATCCGCAACGTGGCAACGGCCACCTACGTGCCGGCCGGATTTGCCCAGACCGAAACCTCCAGCTCCAACAGCGTGGTGGCAAACGTGCTGCCGGTCGAGGCGCTGGTGCTGACGCAGGACCAGACCGTCACGCGTCCGCCCGCTACCGTCGTCACGCTGAGCCACCTGCTCACCAACACCGGCAACGTGCCGTCGAGCTACATGCTGGGCTTTGCCAACAACGCCGGCGGCTGCGCGGCCGACACGCTGGACCTTTCGGCCCTGCGGGTGGTGCGCGACACCAACAACAACGGCGTGGCGGACCCCGCCGACCCAGTGCTTCCGCTCGGCGCCGGCGGTGCACTGGCGCTGCAGCCCGGCGAGACGGCCGCGCTGCTGGTGCAGGGAACGATCCCGGCGAGCGCGAACGGCGTCGCCTGCGCCGCATTGACGGCCACCACCGCGCTGCAGAACCTGAGCGCCACCAACCGCGACGTCGTGACCGTCGGCGACGTCGCGGTGATCTCCATCACCAAGGCCGCGAGCTATCCCGGCATCGTCGTGCCGGGGCAGACGCGCATCGACTTCACCGTTTCCGGCACCAACATCGGCGCCCGCGATGCGCAGCCCGCCAACAGCGCCGCGCCGGCCGGCACGCCGGTGCTGGTGAACGGCGCGCCGGCCAGCCTCGTGCTGGTGCGCGACCTGGTGCCGGCCGGCACGCAGTACATCGCCGGCACGCTGCAGAGCACCGCCGCGGGCGCGGTGCGCCTGTTCCGCCTGCCGGGCGACCCGGCCTTCAGCTATCGCACCGCGGACGATGCCGCCGCGATCGAGGTGGCGATCGGCGTACCCACTCCCGTGTCGCGCAATGCATCGATCGCCATGCAGTTCGCCGTGCGGGTCAGGCCGGACCAGACCGGCGACATCCGCAACACCGCGCAGAGCTACTACAACGACGGCGTCGCGCTGGCGGTGTCGCCGTCCAACACGGTGCTCATCACCACGAGCCAGAGCCGCATCGGCGTTGCCAAGGCTGCGTCGGTGCCGCGACCGAACCGCGGCGCCGACGGCCTGCTCGACGGAACCGCCACGGTGCGCTTCAGCGTGGACATCCGCAACTACGGCGCCGTGTGGCTCTACGGCGTGCAGGCGGCCGACCTGCTCGAAGGCAGCGGTGCCACTCAGTTCGGCAGCTACACGACCGCGGCGGTACCGGGGCCGAACCAGTACACGGTGGTGGCCGGCTCGATGGGCATCGCGGGCAACCAGGGCAATGGCGTGAGCGGCACCGTGGCTGCGGCCAACGCTGCCTTCACCGGCACGCCGGCCGCGCAGAACCTGCTGGCACCCGGGGCCGTGCTGCCGGTCGGGGCGCGGTTCACCGTGCAGTTCGACCTGCGCATCAACCTCAGCGGCCGCACCGGCACGCTGCTGAACAGCGTGCGCGCACAGGGCGCGCTCACGCCCGGCGGCGCGCCCGTGGCCTTCGACGATTCGGTCGATGGCGCCGACCCGGACCCGGACGGCGACGGCAACCCGAACAACAACAGCTCGCCGACGCCGGTGTCCATGGAGCTTCCCTCGCTCACGCTCGTGAAGAGCGTCTCGCTGCCGCGGCGCATCGGGCAGGGCGTGTACGAGCTCGACTACCGGCTGCTGGTCACCAACACCGGGGTCGCCCCGGCGCCGCACGTGCGCGTGATCGACAACCTGAACTGCACCTTCGACATGGACAAGCCGGACGGCTCGGTCGCGTCCTGGGAGCTGGTCGGTGCGCCCAAGGCGCGCAGCGGACTGCTCGACGTCGCGGGAAGCTTCACCGGCCGCGCTACCTGCAACCGCGGCGCGCTCGCCAGCAGCGATCCCTTCCAGCTGCCGACCGAGGCGGTGCTCAGCCTGAGCGACGGCAACCGCGGCCTGGCGCCCGGCCAGAGCGAAGAGATCGGCTTCACGGTGCGCATCACCGAGAAGGCCGGCGCGGTGGGCAGCCGCGTGGCGGTCACCAACAAGGCCTGGGCCGCGGCCTTCGACCAGAACACCATCAACGTCACGCCCGCCATGCTGGTGGCGGCCAGCGCGAGCTCGGTGCAGTCGCTGCTGGCCGATCCGGCGGGCACGGTCTACAACGCCGTGACGCGCGAGCCCGTTGCCGGCGCGGTCGTCACCTTCACGCGGCAGTCCTGCAGCAGCGGGGCCGCGACGCCGATCACGGCGGGGGAGATCTTTGGCGGCTCGTCGGGCGCCTATACATTCAATACGAACGGCAGCGTCTCGATGACCACGGGCGCCGACGGCAGCTACCAGTTCTTCCTGCAGTCGCCGCCGGTCACCGGCATGTGCACCTACTCGCTCGGCGTGGTGCCGCCGGCGGGCACCGGCTATGTCTACCCGTCGCAGCTGATCCCGGTCACGGCCGGCACTTTCTCGAGCTGCGGCCAGATCGCGCCCAACGCCACGCCGCCCAAGGGTGCCGATCCGACGACCCACTACTTCTCCGTCAACGCCGGCTTCAATGCCTCGGGCGCGGCCTGCGACATCGTGCACAACCACATCCCGCTCGACCCGGGCAACGTGCTCGGGCTGGTGCTGCGCAAGGACGGCAGCAAGCGCCAGGTGGAGTTCGGCGACTTCATCGACTACGCCCTGACCGTGACCAACAAGACCGGATTCCCGGTCACCGGCGTGCGCTTCAGCGACAGCCTGCCGCCGGGCTTCGCCTATGTGGCCAACAGTGCGCGCCTCAACACCGCCGCGGCCGGCAACCCGGCGGGCGGCGCGGGCCCGCAACTGGTCTTCGACTACCCGACGCTCACCCTCGGTATCGACCAGGCGGCCGTGGTGCGCTACCGCGTGCGCATCGGCGTGGGCGCGCCCACCAACGGAGACGCCATCAACCGTGCGCGCGCCTATTCGGGGCCGCTGCAGTCCAACCTCGCGAACTGGACGGTACGCGTCACGGGCGGCGTGTTTTCCGACGACGCCTTCCTGTTCGGCAAGGTCTACATGGACTGCAAGGCGGACGGCAGGCAGGAAGGCGCCGACGAGATCGGCGTGCCCGGCGTGCGCCTGTTCATGGAGGACGGCACCAACGTCGTCACCGACGTGGAAGGCAAGTGGAGCCTCTACGGCCTCAAGCCGCTCACCCACGTGCTGCGCCTGGACCAGACCACGCTGCCGCCCGGCGCCCGCCTGGAGCTGCTGGACAATCGCAACGCCGGCCGCCCCGAGAGCCGATTCGTCGACCTGAAGAAGGGCGAGTTCCACAAGGCCAACTTCATCATCGGCAATTGCGGCGACCAGGCTGTGGTGGCCGACGTGGTGGCGCGCCGCGCCGCCATTGCCGCGATCCCGGACACCGAGGCCGAGGCCCAGGTGCGGCTGCGCCTGAACCCGGAAGGACAGATCGTTGCAGTGGGCGATCTCCGCTCGCTGCCGGCCAGCGGCCAGGCGCTTGCGAGCGGCAGCAGCGGCTCGACCATGGCGTCGTCGGCGCCGCTGATCGCGATGCCCGATGCGCCGGCCAACGCCAGCAGCTTCGTCGGTGCCGCTTCGGGCAGCATGAGCGGCACGCTGGGCGCCACCGCGCCGGCGGCCGCGACCCCGGCCGGAAGCCTGTTCGCCGCGCTCAATGGCCTGCCGGCCGCTGCGCAAGGCGCGTCGGCCGCGGGTGGCACGGCGGCCGGCATCGGCGCCTTCGCCAGCCGGCCCGTCAACACTTCCGCCGCCATGCTGGCGCCGCGCAGCGCGCCGCTGCTGCCGCAGGCCGCGCCCAGCCCGATCGAGTTGGAAGTGCTGCTGCCCGAGCTCGACGGCAACGCCCTCGGCTTCCTTGACCTGAAGGAAGGCGACACCGTTCCCGGCCAGTCGATCAACGTGCGCGTCAAGGGCGAGTCCGGCGTGGCGCTGCGCCTCTCGGTCAACGGCCAGGCCATCGACGAGCGGCGCGTCGGCAAGAAGACGCAGCTGCCGTCGAAGAACCTCGGCGCCTGGGAATACATCGGCGTGGTTCTGCAGCCCGGGGCCAACCGCCTGCAGCTCGACGCGGTGGACGATTTCGGCAACGTGCGCGCCACGCAGCGGATCGGCATCGTCGCGCCGGACAAGCTCGGCGCCATCCAGGTCGACTTGCCCGAGCTTGCATATGCCGACCTGCGCACCCCCGTGGCTGTCAAGGTACGGCTGGTCGACGCGGCCGGCGTGCCGGTGACCGCGCGCACCCAACTCACCCTGGAGACGGACCGCGGCCGCTGGCTCGACGAGGACCTGAACCCCGCCGAACCCGGCACGCAGGTCTTCATGGACGGCGGCGCGGCGGAGTTCCGCCTGCTGCCGCCCAGCGAGCCGGGTGATGTGCGCCTGCGCGTGAGCGCCGGCAGCTTCGTGAAGGAAGTGCGGTTGGCGTTGCTGCCCGAGATGCGGCCGATGCTCGGCGTGGGCATTGTCGAGGGCGTATTGGACTTCACCAGGCGCGGCAGCGTGCCGCTCGGCGCCATGCCCGCCGGCGCCGCGTTCGAGGCAGAGTTGACGGGCCTTTCCGACGAGCGCAACAACCGCCGCGCCGGCGCCCGCGCCGCCTTCTTCTTCAAGGGTGCCGTCAAGGGCGACTACCTGCTCACCGCCGCCTTCGATTCCGACAAGACGCGCAACGACCGGCTGTTCCGCGACATCCGGCCCGACGAGTTCTACCCGGTGTACGGCGACTCGTCGGTCAAGGGCTTCGACGCGCAGAGCACGCAAAAGCTCTACGTGCGCATCGACAAGAACCGCTCCTTCCTGCTGTACGGCGACTTCACCACCGCGAGCAGCACCGAGGTGCGCAACCTGAGCCAGAACAACCGCTCGCTGACCGGCCTCAAGCACGTGTACGAAGACCGCAACGTGCGTGCGACCAGCTATGTCTCGCGCACCGCGCAGACCCAGCAGGTGGAGGAATTCCGCGCCGTCGGCACTTCCGGCCCCTACTACCTGAGCGCCACCGGCGGCGAGTTCGTCGACAACAGCGAGCAGGTCGAGGTCGTGGTGCGCGACCGCAACCAGCCCGACGTCGTGCTGCAGCGCACGCCGGTCACGCGCTTCGTCGACTACACGGTCGAGCCGCTCACGCGCCGCATCCTGTTCACCCATGCGATCGCGTCGGTCGATGCCAACCTGAACCCGCAGTCGATCCGCGTCACGTACGAAGTCGACAGCGGAGGCCCCAAGTTCACGGTGGCCGGCACCGACGTGCAGGTCAAGGTGGCGGAGCGCCTGCAGCTGGGCGTGGTCGCCAGCACCGACCAGAACCCCGAGAACCACCGCAAGCTGCGCGCCCTGACGGCGGTGGCCCGCATCGGCGACAACACCACGGCCGCGGCCGAGCTGGTTCGCACCGATTCCGATGAGAAGGGCAAGGGCGAGGGCACCCGCCTCGAAGTGCGTCACCAGGACGAGAAGCTCGCGGTCGTGGCGCTGGCCGGCAAGACCAGCGCGGGCTTCGACAACCCCGGCGCCAGCTTTTCCGCAGGCCGCACCGAAGCCTCCGTACGCGCCGAATACAAGGTCGACGCAAGCACTGCGGTGCGCGCCGAAATGATCTACAGCAAGGACGCCCTGCTCGAAGGCGACCGCAAGGGCGCCACCGCGAGCGTGCAGAAGAAGTTCGGCGACACCCTGGTCGCCGAAGTGGGCCTGCGCCAAGGCCAGCGCAGCAGCGGCCTCGCCTCCGGCTCCGGATTCGACTACGGCGAGGTCTCCACCTCCAACGGAAGCCTCGGCAGCCGCGTGGGTGCCAACAACGTGACCGCACTCGGTGCGGCGGCCACCGCCAATACGGACAGCGAGAGCCTGACCACCGTGCGCGCACGCCTGTCGGCGCAGGTGCCCGGCGTGCCGCTGGCCCAGGTCTTCGTCGAAGGCGAGCAGGACCTGCACGATTCCGGTCGCCGCACGCTGGCCGTTGGCGGCAACTACGCCATCACCGACAAGACCCGCGTCTACGGCCGCTACGAACTCGTCTCCAGCCTCTACGGCACCGACGGGCTGAGCGCGACGCAATCCAACAACGTCGGCATCCTGGGCATCGAGAGCAACTACATGGAGGGCGGCCGCGTCTACAACGAGTTCCGGCTCGCCGACAGCATCGACGGCCGGGCCGCGCAGGCGGCGACCGGCGTGCGCAACACCGTGAAGCTCACCGACCGCTTCAGCGTGACCGGCGGGCTCGAACACACCCGCCAGCTGGGCGGCTACGCCAACAGCGCGAACAGCGGCACCGGCTATGCGGGCGGTCTAGGCCAGTCCACCGCCATCACCGCCGGGGTCGAGTACCTCACCGACACCTACAAGCTCAGCGGCATCCTCGAAGGACGCAAGGGCGACGACGCCGACACCCGGCTCTTCAGCGCCGGCTTCGGCTACAAGATCAGCCCCGCCTGGAGCCTGCTGGCGCGCAGCGTGGTGAGCGACAGCGAAGGGCAGGGCACCAACGCAGGCAACGAGCGCCACCTGCAGCGCCACCAGATCGGCCTCGCCTACCGCCCGGTGGACACCGACAGCTGGAACGCGCTGCTGCGCTACGAGCGCCGTTCCGAGCGCATCGTGGGGGGCGGCAATGCGGCTGGCGCGTTGAACGGCGGCAGCGCCTTCGGCAGCGACTCCGGCCACAGCAGCCTGCCGGGCAGCACCAGCGCCGACATCGTCTCGGCCCACCTGAACTACAACCCGCAGCGCGGCAGCGTTCTCAGTGCGCGCTACGCGGGCAAGATTTCGCGCGCCGACGACGGCTTCCTGGCGAGCAGCTACTGGGCCCATCTGCTGCATGCGCGCTACACGCGCGACATCAACAAGGACTGGGACTTCGGCGTGCAGGCCGGCGTGCTCTACGGCAAGGGCGGCGCTCTGCAGAAGACCGCGGGCGTCGAGCTCGGCTACCAGGTGGCCAAGGACCTGTGGGTCTCGGCCGGCTACAACTTCGTCGGCCTGCGCGACCGCGAGCTGACGGCCAACGAATACACCAGCAAGGGTGCCTACATCCGGCTGCGCTTCAAGTTCGACGAGACGGGGCTGGGCTTCGCGTCGGCCAGCGCCCCCGCCGCATCGGCCTCTCGGAAAAACACGGATCAGGCAAGCGAACATGCAAAGACTCAAGATTAGGCTGCGCTCGCATGTGGCCAGCGCGCGGCGATGGCTCCTGCTCGCGGCCTGGCTGCTGGCCTTTCCGCTTCTCGGGCATGCGCAGCAGGTGCTCGTGCCGCAGGGCGCGGTAAGGCTCAACGGCACAGTGGTGGGCACCAACGCCGGCCAGGTCGTGCAGACGGTTTGCGCCAACGGCTTTCCCACAGGACTGACCATGTGGGAGCGCATCAACGGCCCCGAGGTCAGCGGCACCTTCGCCAACCTGACCGGCGGGTTGCGCGCGGTCGAATTCGGCTGCACGCCATTCACCGTGAGCGAAGGCGCTGGGGCGGCGACCATCGCGTTCGGCTCGTCGGCCTCGGCAGGATGGTGGGGCCGCCCGATCAACGGCATGACGCAGCGTGGTCCCCAGGTCTGTCCGGCCGGCACCGTGATCGCCGTGCTCGGCGGCTTCGACCGCATGTTCAACGGCGCCTCGGGCAACATCTATCCGACGCAGATCACCTTCGTCTGCCGCCCGGTCATGGTCACCGCGGGCGACTGGTTCCAGGTGGCGTCCAGTGGGGGCGCGAACTTTACGCTGGGCCTTACCGCGGACGACGGCGGCACGGGGCCAGGCTCCGCGGTGCCCGGGCCCGTGAACGCCGAAAAAACGGTCTGCCCGTTTTCCGCGACGGGCACCTGCAGCGGCCTGGTCGATACCGGGGGCGGTGAACTGATCGACGGCTTCTCCGGCGTGAGCGGCAAGTTTCCCGATGCACGCGTTTCGCAGCGCATCAGTTTCGTCAACTACGCGTGGGACCAGACGCTCGGCAGCAGCACGAACACGGCCGCCTGGCGCCCGAGCGTTGCCGGCGTGGTCTTCTATCCGCCGGGCGTTTCCAACAACACGGCGCGCTACCAGCAGACCTACGAGACCTACACCTCCGCGGGCACCAACTACAGCGGCAACGCCCTGCCGCCGACCGGGACCAACAGCAACAGCTACTCGAAGTCCGGCACCTGCGCGACCGCGCACGCGCTCGGCACCAACGAGGACTACACCTGCTCGAACATCATCACCGGCCGTCCGGACCTGCAGGTGCAGGTGGTCGTGCCGAGCGATGGCTGGACCAGCTACGGCCAGCAGCGCAACGTCAGGCTCATCGCCAAGAACTTCGGCCCTGCGCCGACCACGGGCTCGGACAATTCGACCGCGGTGCTGACCCTTCCGACCGGATGGGACACGGGCACCTTGCCCGCCAACTGCGCGAAGGCCGGTTCGCCCGTGGTGGTGACCTGCCAGGTCAACCCCACGCCGCTGGCTGCTTCCAGCGGCCCGAACCTGACGGACGGCGGCGAGGTCGGCTTCGACATTCCCGTGTTCCCGCAGCCCAGCGTGGCGACCGGCAGCTACTCGGTTCCCAACGGCGCCAAGGTGTGCGTGCAGGCCGCGACGCCTGGCGCCACGCACTTCTGCACGGTGCCCAACGACGCGAATCCGAACAACGACGACGGCGTGAACGTCAATGAGACGGCGACCCTCGTGCTCGCCTACAACACGCCGCCCAAGATGGCGCCCAGCATCACGACCACCGTGGTCTCGAACGGCGGCGTGGGGTCGTTCAGCTACCTCGGCAACAACGGCGCGGCCGCCAGCCCCATCGTCACGACTTCGCCAGGGGTCGGGGCCTCCGGACCCGCCAAGTTTCTGAACACGCCCGCAACCTCGACGTTCATCCTGCAGAGCTCCGCGCCAGCCGGCTTCGTGCTGACCGGCATCAGCTGTACCGGCATGGCGCCGGGCGGCACTGCGACCTACGATCTCTCGACCCGAAGAGTGACCTTCGATGCGGCCGCCACCGACTACGGCGCCACCATCCTCTGCACCTTCACCTACACCCGCGTGGCCGTGACCGTGAGCAAGGTCACCCAAGGCGGCACGGGCAGCTTCGGCTTCAGCGGCACCAATGGCTTCACCGCGCAGAGCATCGCGACCACCGCGGCCGGCACGCCCGCGGCCGGTGAGCAATCGGGCCTCACCACCGTGGGGGCAGCCACCACCATCACGGAAGACGCGCCGCCCGCCGGCTGGAAGCTCAAGAGCATCGTCTGTACCGGCATGGGCGCCGGCGGCACGGCCACGCCGGACCTCGCAACGAGGTCCGTCGCGCTGAATGCCGCTGCCACTGCGGCGGGCAGCAACATTGCCTGTACCTTCACCAACTCGATCGAGCCGCAGCTCAATCTGACCAAGACCGCCAGCGCGCCGAGCTTCGCGGTCGGCACGCCGGCCAGCTACACGCTGACGCTCGCCAATACCGGCCCGGTCGCCACGACGGCCGTGACCACCATCAGCGATACGGTGCCTGCGACGCTGACGCTCGGCACCATGCCCGCCGGCTGCACCGCCACCGGACAGGCCGTGAGCTGCACGGTGCCCGCGGGGCTCGCGGCCACCACTGGCAGCGTCTCCTTCGTCATTCCGGTCACGCCGCTGGCCGGCGCGGTGCCGAGCGTGGACAACACCGCGACCGCCAGCGGCGGCGGCGATACGGCCTGCAACGCCGCGGGCAACTGCACGAGCAGTGTGACGACCCCGGTGCTCGCGCAGCCCCGCATCACGGTGCGCAAGACCAAGACCAACGTGACGGGCACCCATACCTTCGGCTACACGCTCACGGGTGTCACCAACTCGGCGGACAGCATCGACGTGACGGCGCTGTTCACGCCGCAGGCCTCGGCCACGGTCCATCTGGGCACGGCCGGCATCGCGGCGACGGTGCAGGAGTCGAGCGTGCCTGCGGGCTGGCCAGCCAATCCGGTCTCGGCGTCCTGCCTGGACTCGGCGGCCGCGACCAGCGGCAATCCCGCGACCGAGCTGGCGACGTTCGCCGGCAACACCGCGACCCTGCCCGCGAGCGCGATGCGGTCCGGTGCGGTCATCACCTGTACCTTCACCAACACCGCGGCCCCGGTGATTGCCGTGGACAAGACCGCGCCCGCGACCGTGGCAGCCGGCGGCAACATCGCCTACGGCCTGAACCTGGCCAACACGGGCGCGGTGGACTCGGGCACCTCGCTCGTCGTGAGCGAGCAATTGCCGCCGGGCGTGGTGGCCACGTCGGCCGTGGCCGGCGCCGGCGTCACCTCGGTGAACTGCGGCACGCTGCCCAGCGCCGCCGGTGCACTGCTCAGCTGCACGATGACGCTGCCTGCCGGCGGCATTCCGGCCTCCACCGGTGTGCGCGGCTTCACGCTGAACGCGACCGCACCGATCGCGGCAACCGGCACGGTGCTCACCAACTACGCCAGCACCAGCACGAGCGGCGTGGGTGCGCCAGCCACGGCAGCGGGCGCGGGCTGCGTGTCCGGCAACGGCGTGAGCTGTGACAGCGCCCAGACGAGCATCGTCGTCGGCTCCGGCACCGCCAGCCAATCGGGCCTGCGCATCGTCACCGACAACCAGCTCGCCAACGGCGCGGCGCAGGACGTGCTCGAGGTCTTCATCCGCGACGCGGCCGGCAACCCGGTCCAGGCCGGCACGGTGGTGAGCTTCGGCGCGACGCCGAACGTCGCCTTCAACGGCGGCGCGGTGGGCGCCGCCGGCAGCTGCACGACCACGGCGGCCGCGACCTGTCAGGTGACAGCCACCTCCACCGTGGCCGCCGTCTACAGCGCGACACAGGTGACGGTGGGCGGCGCGGTCCTGAGCGGCAGCTTCAGCGTCGGCGCCAACAGCTACCTGCCGAGCCCGCAGCCCTACAGGTTCGGAACCATGCCGACGGTGACCATCCGCAAGACCTCGCTCGGCGGCACCGGCACCTTCAGCTTCACGGGCACCAACGGCCTGGCGGCGACCCAGAACATCACGACCACGGTGGACGGTACGCCGGCCAGCGCGGCGACGCGTCCGCTCGCGGCAGCCAACACCGCAACGACCATCACCGAGGGCGTGCCGCCGGGGACCTATGCACTGGTCGATGCCTCCTGCACCGGCATGGGCGCCGGTGGAACGGCCTCGCGCAACGGACGCGTGCTCACGCTGGACGCAGCTGCGACCGCGCCCGGCAGCAACATCGTCTGTACCTTCACCAACACCGCCGACACCAATCCGCCTTCGCCGCCCATCGCGCCGACGGTGATGTGCTCGACCAATGCGGCGATCTTCAACACGGGCTTCGACGGCCCGGTCGGACCGCCGCTGACTACCGGTCGCGATCCGGTGTGGGAGTCGGGTATCGGCGCGGCGACGGGCGGACCCGGCACCGTCGCCACCTGGGCGCGCTCCTACGTCGGCAACAAGGCGCCGACGGCCTGGATTGCCTCGCCCTTCGGCAATGCCAACTGGATCTCGCAATACCAGACCACGCACGCCGGCAATGTCGACATCTACCACCGCTTCACCTTCAACATGGCGGCGTCGGTCAACCCGGCGAGCTTTTCCCTGAAGCTGGACTTCTATTCCGACAACTCGGTCGCGGAGATCTACGTCAACGGCGTGCTGCAGAGCGTTGGAGGCGTGCCGCAGGGCGGGGCCAGCCCCTACGCATTCCGGGGCTTCGACCCGGGTACCGCGGCCAGCGCCACGCTGGCGAGCAACTGGCAGGCCGGCTCGAACACGGTGGTCGTCCACATCAAGAGCGGCGCCCCCTACCAGGGCTTTCTCGCCCAGGCGACCACCAGCGCACTCTGTTCGCCGGCCACGGTCACCTTGCAGAAGACCACTACCGGCGGCACCGGCGGCCCCTTCAATTTCACGTTGACCAACACCACCCAGGCAGCCGGCAGCGTCAGCACCGTGGCCGCCGGCACGCCGGCACAGGTGGACGGCAACACGGCAGCTGCGGGCACGCAGGCCTTCACTGCCAGCGCGAACGGCGCGGTCATCAGCATCACCGAAGCCGCAGTGCCCGGCTGGAACCTGGCCGGTGCGACCTGTACCGACGCGGGCACGCCGGTGGGCAGCCTCGGCACCGGGGCGAGCGGCCGGACCTACACGATCCCAGCGGCCAGCGTGCAGCTGGGCAAGTCGCTGCAATGCGTGTTCACGAATGCCGCATCGGCGAGCGTGACCATCCGCAAGGTTTCCGTAGGCACCACCGGCACCTTCGGCTTCACCGGCGACAACGGCCTGGCGGCGCAGAGCATCACCACCACGGCCGCCGGCACGCCCGCCGCGGGCGCGGCCCAGACCCTGACCACGCCCGGCGTGGCGACGACCATCACGGAAGATCCGCTGCCGGCCGACTACCTGCTGACGGGCATCAGCTGTACCGGCCTGGGCGCCGGCGGAGCCGCCACGCCCGATCTGCCGAATCGCAAGGTGACGCTGAACGCCGCCGCCACGGCACCGGGCAGCAACATCGCGTGTACCTTCACCAACACCTATTCGCCGCCGTTTCCCCGGGTCCAGCTCGTCAAGACCACCGTCGGCGGTGTCGGCGCCAATCTCTTCGGTTTTGCGCTCAGCGGCCTTTCAAC
This sequence comes from Variovorax sp. Root434, assembly GCF_001426595.1. NCBI lineage: Bacteria > Pseudomonadati > Pseudomonadota > Betaproteobacteria > Burkholderiales > Comamonadaceae > Variovorax > Variovorax sp. Root434. The sequence goes on along the minus strand of NZ_LMEK01000005.1, from coordinate 9,556 downwards.
GGCGACCGACAGCATCACCGTGACGGGCGAAGGCAGCGCGAACGGCGCCGCCAACATCACGGGCACGGCGGGAACCGGCGTCACCATCCGGGAAAGCTCGCCGGACGGCTGGCCCGCCAATCCGATGAGCGCCAGCTGCGTGGATGCGAACAGCGCCACGCCGACCACCGCGTTCGGCACGCTCACGGGCAACCAGCTGACCATTCCTGCCGCCAACATGGTGGCCGGGGCGGCCATCACCTGCACCTTCGTCAACGGCTATCCCAGGAGCGTGACCGGCCGGGTGTTCCTGGACAACGGCGTGGGCGCCGGAATCGCCAACGACGGCCTGATCAACGGCGGCGAGGCCGGCATCCCCGGCATCACCGTGCGCTTGACCGATTGCGGCACCACCACGCTCGCAACGACGACCACGAACGGCAGCGGGCAGTACGCGCTGGGAGCGCCCCTCGGCCTCGGCTTGAACGATCCGGTGTGCGTGGAAGAGACCAACGCCGCTTCGCGCATCTCCACGGGCGCCTCGCTGGGCAGCGTCTCGCTGCGCTCCGGCCAGGCCGTCGCCATCGCCGGCATCAGCTACACCTACACCCGCAGCGGCACGCCGGATCGCATCGCCTTCACCTGGAACGGCACCGGCCACGCGGGGCTCAACTTCGGCGACGTGGACCGCAACACGCTCGCGGCCGACGGCGCGAAGACCGGCCAGCCCGGCAGCACGGTGAGCTATCCGCACACCTTCATGGCCCGGACCGCGGGCGCCGTGAGTTTCGACATCCCGAGCTCGGTCGACACGCCTGCCGTCAGCGGCTGGAGCGGGAAGATCTTTGCCGACGCGGGCTGCACCGGTTCGCTGCAGGCGGGCGCCGCGCTGCTGTACCCGCCGGCCGCGCCGGTGAACGTCGTGGCCGGGCAGAGCGTCTGCATCCTGATGCAGGAGTTCATTCCCGCCAACGCGGCGACCGGCAACGGCAACGCCAGCGTCGTGCAGGCCAGCTTCGTGTTCACCAATGCCGGCCCGGCCCTGAGCGCCACCTACACGGTGACCGACACCACAACCGTCTCGACCAGCGCGCTGGAGCTCAAGAAGGAAGTGCGCAACGTGACGCAGGGCGGCAGCTTCGGCATCAACAACCAGGCGAAGCCTGGAGAGGTGCTGGAGTACCGCATCACCTACACCAACAACGGCTCCAGCCCGATCAGCGGCATGACGGTCAACGACACGACGCCGCAGTTCACCGCCTTCGTCGCGGCGCAGGCGGGCACGACGCCGGCGACGCTCGCGAACTGCCAGAAGCGCACGCCCGCCAATCCGATTCCGGCGGCCACGGAGGCCTGCGCAACGGCGCAGACCGCGGGAGGCACGGGGGCGCTGAGCTGGCAATTCACGGGACCGCTGGACCCGGGTGCTTCGGGGGCTGTTCTTTTCACGGTCAAGGTGAACTGAGGCCGAAGAGATGCGGGCCGAATAATCCGACGCCGCCGGCGGGCGCAAGCGATTGCAACCGCCCCGGCCTCATGACACCATGCCCCGCATGCCCTACCAACTGCATTACTGGCCCACCATCCAGGGCCGCGGCGAATTCGTGCGGCTCGCGCTCGAGGCGGCCGGTGCCGACTACGTCGACGTGGCGCGCCTGCCTGAAGCCGAGGGCGGCGGCGAGTCCGCGCTGGGCCGGCGGCTGGGCGACCCCGACAGTGCGCGGCCCGCATTCGCGCCGCCCTTCCTCGTCGACGGTGACATCGTGGTCGGACAGACGGCCGCGATCCTGCTCTACCTCGGCCCCCGGCTCGGGCTGTCGGGCGTGGGCGAATCAGACGGACTGTGGACGCACCAGCTGCAGCTCACCATCGCGGACGTGGTCGCCGAGGCGCACGACACGCACCATCCGATCTCGACCGGCGCCTACTACGAAGACCAGCGCGACGCGGCCGTGCTGCGCGCACGGGCCTTTCGCAACGAGCGCATCCCCAAGTTCCTGAACTGGTTCGAACGCGTGCTGCAGCGCAACCCCGCGGGCAGCCTGCACCTGGTGGGCGACGTGCTGACCTATGCGGACCTGTCGCTGTTCCAGCTGGTGGACGGCCTGCACTACGCGTTCCCGAAGGCCACGGCGCGGGCGCTGGCTGCAACGCCCGCGGTCGAGAAGCTGCATGCCAATGTCAGGCGCCGGCAGCGCGTGCACGACTACCTGCAGAGCCCGCGCCGCATCGCGTTCAACGAGGACGGCATTTTCAGGCGGTATGCGGAGCTGGACGGCTAGCGCCGGGCAGCACATGAGCAAGTGCTGCCTGGACGAAGCCGCCTCCTTCGGGGGGCTGATCGCGCGACAACGCCGGCTTCCGTCACTGATCCGGAAGCCGGGCATCAAGCCGGCCTGAAAGAAGTTCCCCCCAGGCGCGCTTACCCCTTCCTGTGCAGCAGCTCCAGGAACTGCTGTGCCGGAATGCTGAGCGGCCGGTCGCTGCGCACGATGCTGCCGTAGGTGGAGAGCTTGTGCCGGATCGCGTAGTGCACGATGCTGAGCACGCCGTGCTCGGCGTCCCGCCGCGCAACCGTTGCCGGAATCACGCCGATCATCGACGACTTGCGGATCAGGTTGATGGTCGTGAGTATCGAGCCGGTCTCGATCAGGCCGGGTGGCATCACCGCGTGGTGCACCTGGAACTCGCGCTCGATCACGTCGCGCATGGGGCTGTGCGCCGGCTGCAGGATCCACGTGTAGTCCAGCAGATCGGCGAAGGCCACGCGCGAGCGCCCGGCCAGCGGATGCTCGTTGCCGACGACCACCGCCAGGGATTCGTCCTCGATGGCCCTGAAGGTGCAGGCCGCCGCTTCGGGGCCCATGGGGCGCCCCACCACCACCTCGAGCACGCCCTCGTGCAACTGGGCGAGCAGCTTGTCGCTGGTGTCCACCGCAATCTCGATGGCCAGCAAAGGATGGGCTGCCTTGAGCTCGGTGAGCGCATCGGTCAGCCGGCCGGGCGAGGCCGCCATGATGCTGCCGAGCGAGAACTTGCCGACGCTGCCGAGCTGGAGTTCGTGCAGTTCGCGATTGAGCGCCTCCATGCTGCCGCGGATGCCCCTGAAATACCCCATCACGCGCTCGCCTGCCGCATTGAGCCGCAGCCCGCGCCCGACCCGCTCGAACATCGGCTGGCCCAGTGCGCTCTCGAGCTCGTGGAGCATCTTGGTGGCGGCCGGCTGCGTCAGGCCGAGCTGATCGGCAGCGGCGCGCAGGGTGCGCCGTTCTTCGACTGCCAGCATCAGCGCAACCTGCCGCATGCGAATGCGGTTGAGCAGCCGAGGGGTCGAATCCTGCCTGTCGATGGAGCCCACGATTGATTACCTCAGGATATTGATCGATCAAGAGCTTTCAGTTTACGTGCATCAATCGCCTGCCTACGATTGCCGCCGACGATTCCTCGAAACAGACCGGAGACAAGCAGATGAAAGAGCTCATGGCGGCCGCGGCCGCCGGGCTGCTGGCGTTCGCAGCCAGCGCCGTGCAGGCCCAGGAATGGCCCACCCGCCCGATCAGGATCATGGTCGGCTCGGCGCCCGGAGGCGGCACCGACGCGATGGCCCGCGCGGTGGCCGACCGGCTGGGCCCCTTGCTCAAGCAGCCGGTGGTGGTCGAGAACCGGCCCGGCGCTTCCAACACCCTGGCAGCCGATGCCACGGCCAAGTCCGGCGACGGTCACACCATGGTGATGGGCGTGGTCACGGCCCATGCGATCGCGCCGCACCTGCTCAAGCTCAACTACGACAGCAACCGCGACCTGGTGCCGGTGGCCTTCGTCGGCGCGGTGCCCAACGTGCTGGTGGTGAGCAACAGCGTGCCGGCCGACTCGGTGCAGGCGCTGGTCAAGCTGGCCAGGCAGGAGCCCGGGAGGCTCAACTACGCCACCAGCGGCTCGGGCAGCACCCAGCACATTGCGGCCGAGCTGTTCAAGGACGCGACGGGCGTCGACATCGCGCATGTGCCCTACAAGGGCAGCGGCCCGGCGCTGGTCGACCTGATCGGTGGCCAGGTGCAGCTGAGCTTCGACACCCTGCCCTCGGTGATCGGGCAGATCAGGAACAGCAAGATCCGCGCGCTGGCTGTCACCACGCCGAAGCGCAACCCGCAGCTGCCCAACGTACCGACGCTGGCCGAAGCCGGCGTGCCCGGCATCGAGATGAGCGCCTGGTACGGCATCTACATGCCGGCAGGGGCATCCAAGGCGGTGCAGGACAAGGTGCACGACGCGGTCAACCAGGTGCTTGCGATGCCCGAGACCAAGACCCGCCTCGACGCCATCGGCGCCGAGATCACGCCGATGACCCAAGCGCAGTTCGCGCAGTTCCACGCCGCCGAATACAAGCGCTTCGGCGAGGTCATCAAGAAAAACCACATCCGCCTGGATTGACATGACGAGTTCATCTTCTCTTCCCGTTGTCGCGCTCACCCTGGGCGACCCCGCCGGCATCGGCCCCGAACTGATCGCCAGGCTGCTGGCCAAACCCGAGGCTGCCGCCACGGCCAACATCGTGCTGATCGGCGACCGCTGGCTGTGGGACGAAGGCCAACGCATCGCCGGCGCTTGCGTCGCGACCGAAGAGGTTCGCTCGCTGGCTGAAGTGCGCGGCCGTGCGAACACAGCGCGCCCTGCATTCCTCGCCGTGCACAGCATCGACCCCGCGATGGTGCAGCGCGGCCAGGCCGCTGCGCCGGGCGGGCGCTCGGTGCTGCAGGTGCTCGACCTGTGCATGGACGCGACGCTGGCCGGCGAGGTCGACGCGATCTGCTTCGCGCCGCTGAACAAGCACGCCATGAAGATCGGCGGCATGCAGCACGAGGACGAGTTGCATCATTTCGCGCAGCACCTGGGCGTGACCGGCTATTTCTGCGAGTTCAACACGCTCGGCGAGCTCTGGACCTCGCGCATCTCCTCGCATGTGCCCCTGAAGGACGTGGCGAGCTACGTGAGCGTGGAGCGCATCGAGCAGGCGGCCGAGCTGATCTACCGCTCGCTGCTGGCCAATGGTGTGGCACAGCCCAGGATCGCAGTCGCGGCCTTCAACCCGCACGGCGGCGACGGGGGGCTTTGCGGACGCGAGGAGGTCGACGTCATCGTCCCCGCCGTGCAGCGCCTGCAGGCGCGCGACTGGCCGACCGAGTCGCCTTTCCATGGCCCTTTCCCGGCCGACACCATCTTCCTGAAGGCGCAGGCGGGCGAGTACCAGGCCATCGTGACCATGTACCACGACCAGGGCCAGATCGCGATCAAGCTGATGGGCTTCAGCCGCGGCGTCACGGTGCAGGGCGGGCTGCCGATTCCCATCACCACGCCGGCGCACGGCACGGCCTACGACATCGCAGGCCAGGGCAAGGCCAGCGTCGAAGCCATGTGGCAAGCCTTCCGCATTGCAGGCCGCATGGGCGCTGCGCACCGCCTCGCCAACCACGCACCCGCTTGAATACACCTCAACACCAGAGAGACACCATGAAGATCAAATCCGTCCGCGCCCGTGTTTTCGAGTGGAAGGGCAAGACCGTTCCGCCACAGGGCAACTTCTGCTCCAACGCGATGGACCTGCTGTACGCGCCGCAGGAAACCATGAGCACCTTCCGCTTCCATTCGTGGACAGTGGTCGAGATCGAGACCGACGACGGCATCGTGGGCCTGGGCAACGTGGCGCTGGCGCCGGCCATCGCCAAGGCCATCATCGACCAGTACCTCGCGCCGCTGGTGATCGGCCAGGATCCGTGGGACTACGAGTACCTGTGGCAGCGCATGTACCGCGCCACCCAGGCCTGGGGCCGCAAGGGCGTGACCATGGCCGCGATCTCGGCGGTCGACCTCGCGATCTGGGACATCCTGGGCAAGTCGGTGAACAAGCCGGTGTTCAAGCTGCTCGGCGGCCGCACCAAGGAAAAGATTCCTTGCTACTACTCCAAGCTCTACCGCACCGACCTGAAGGAAATGCAGGCCGAGGCGCAGAAGTTCCTCGACCAGGGCTTCACCGCCTTCAAGATGCGCTTCGGCTACGGGCCGGCGCACCTGCAGAAGGGCGTGGCGGAAAACCTGAAGTCGGTCGAGGCCGTGCGCGAAGTCATCGGCTACGACAACGACCTCATGCTCGAGTGCTACATGGGCTGGAACCTCGAGTACGCCAAGCGCATGCTGCCCAAGCTCGAGAAGTTCCAGCCGCGCTGGCTCGAGGAGCCGGTGATCGCCGACGACATCGACGGCTATGCCGAGCTGAACCGGCTGACGAGCATTCCGATTTCGGGCGGCGAGCACGAGTTCTCGCTGTACGGCTTCAAGCAGCTGCTGGACCGCAAGGCGGTGTCGGTGGTGCAGTACGACACCAACCGCGTCGGTGGCATCACGGCTGCGCACAAGATCAACGCGCTGTGCGAGGCCCACAGCGTGCCGGTGATCCCACACGCGGGCCAGATGCACAACTACCACCTGACCATGAGCACGCTGGCCTCGCCGATGAGCGAGTACTTCCCGATGCACGACGTCGAAGTGGGCAACGAACTCTTCTACTACATTTTCGACGGCGAGCCGGTGGCCGAGAACGGCTTCCTGCAGCTCGACGACCACAAGCCGGGGCTCGGCCTCACGCTGAAAACGGAGTACCTCAAGGACTTCAACATCGTCGAATGACGGCGGCTGCCATGTTGTCCCCAACGCCCCCGCCGAACGCCCGCGTGATACGCCTGCACGCCCAGGACGATGTCGTGATCTCGCTCGACCAGCTGGTCTCGGGCACGCACATCGAAAGCGAAGGCATCGCCGTGGCCGGCCTGATTCCGCCCGGCCACAAGATGGCCACGCGTTCGGTCGAGCCGGGTGCGGTCGTGCGCCGCTACGGGCAGATCATCGGCTTTGCGACCCGGCCCATTCGTGCGGGCCAGCATGTGCACACGCACAACCTCGCGATGAGCGACTTCACGCGCGACCATGCGCATGCGGCCGATGCACGCCCGACGGCGCACGCTGCCGAACCGGCGAGCTTCGAGGGCATCGTGCGGGAGGACGGCCGCGTCGCCACGCGCAACTACATCGGCATCCTCACCTCTGTGAACTGCTCGGCCACGGTGGCGCGCGCCATCGCCGATCGCTTCCGGCGCGATATCCATCCCGAGATGCTGGCGCCGTTCCCGAACGTCGACGGCGTCGTGGCGCTCACCCACGGAGCCGGCTGCGCGGTCGACCCCGAGGGCGAGGGGCTCGCCATCCTGCAGCGCACACTGGGCGGCTACGCCTGCCACCCCAACTTCGCGGGCGTGCTGGTCGTCGGCCTGGGCTGCGAGACCAACCAGATCCGGCAGCTGCTGGCGACCCAGGGCCTGCAGCACAGCAATCGGCTGCACAGCTTCACGATCCAGGACACGGGCGGCACCACGCGCACCATCGCACACGGCATCGAGCGCATCCAGGCGATGCTGCCGCAGGCCAACGACGTGCGGCGCCAGACCGTTCCCGCCAGCCACCTGGTGGTCGGCCTGCAGTGCGGCGGCTCCGACGGCTACTCCGGCATCTCGGCCAACCCGGTGCTCGGCGCGGCGGTCGACCTGCTGGTGGCGCACGGCGGCACGGCCATCCTTTCGGAAACGCCGGAGATCTACGGCGCCGAGCATCTGCTGACGCGGCGTGCGCAAACACCCGAGGTCGGACGCAAGCTGGTCGAGCGCATCCGCTGGTGGGAGGCCTACTGCGCGCGCAACGGCGCAGCGATGGACAACAACCCCTCGGCCGGCAACAAGGCGGGCGGGCTGACCACCGTGCTGGAAAAATCGCTCGGCGGCATCGCCAAGGCCGGCTCGACCAATCTGGTGGATGTCTACGAATATGCGCAGCCGGTGAGGGCGCGTGGCCTGGTGTTCATGGACACGCCCGGCTACGACCCGATCTCCGCCACCGGCCAGGTCGCGGGCGGCGCCAACCTGATCTGCTTCACCACCGGACGCGGTTCGGCCTACGGCTGCGCGCCGTCGCCTTCCTTCAAGCTGGCCACCAACACCACGCTGTGGCAGCGGCAGTCCGACGACATGGACCTCAACTGCGGCGAGGTGCTCGATGGCACGCGCAGCATCGAGGAACTCGGCGAGCGCCTGTTCCGGATGCTGCTGGCCACCGCCTCGGGCCAGCCTTCGCGCAGCGAACTTCACGGCTACGGGCAGCAGGAGTTCGTGCCCTGGCAAATCAGCGTGATCACCTGACGCGCAACTTCTTTCACCACACCATGACAACCACTCGCCCCGTCCGCTTTTGCGGCATCTTCCCCGTCGTGCCGACGCCGTTCGCCGAGAACGGCGAACTCGATCTCGAAAGTCAGAAGCGCTGCGTCGACTTCATGATCGATGCCGGCTCTGATGGCCTGTGCATCCTGGCCAACTTCTCCGAGCAGTTCCTGCTGTCTGACGACGAGCGCGAGCTGCTCACGCGCACTGTGCTAGAGCACGTCGCGGGCCGGGTGCCGGTGATCGTGACCACCACGCATTTCAGCACCGAGGTCTGCGCCGCGCGCAGCCGCCGCGCGCAGGACATGGGCGCTGCCATGCTGATGGTGATGCCGTCCTACCACGGCGCCACCTTCCGCGTGCCCGAGCCGCAGATCTTCGAGTTCTACGCGCGGCTGTCCGATGCGGTGGACATCCCCATCATGATCCAGGACGCCCCGGCCGCCGGCACGCCGCTGTCGGCCGCGTTCCTCGCGCAGATGGCGCGCGAGATCGAGCACGTCGCCTATTTCAAGATCGAAACGGCGGGTGCTGCATCGAAGCTGCGCGAGCTGATCCGCCTGGGCGGCGACGCCATCGAAGGCCCGTGGGACGGCGAGGAGGCCATCACGCTGATGCCCGACCTCGATGCCGGTGCGACCGGCTCCATGACCGGCGGCGGCTACCCCGACGGCATCCGGCCGATCATCGAGGCGCATCGCGCGGGCGACCGCGACAAGGCCTTCGCGCTCTACCAGCGCTGGCTGCCGCTCATCAACCACGAGAACCGGCAATCCGGATTCCTCGCAGCCAAGGCGCTGATGAAGGAGGGCGGCGTGATCGCCTGCGAAGCGCCGCGCCATCCCTGGCCCACGATGCATCCCGAGACCCGCAAGGGTCTGATCGAGACTGCACGGCGGCTCGATCCGCTGGTGCTGCGCTGGGCACGCTGAACAAGGGCCCCTCATGCAAAACTTCGACAACCTGATCGGCGGCGAATGGCGTGCCGGCGCAAGCTACAGCCCCAACCTCAACCCCAGCAACCTGTCCGACGTGCTCGGCCAGTACACGCAGGGCGACGCATCGCACGTCGAGGCTGCCGTTGCTGCCGCCACCGCCGCCTTCCCGGCCTGGGCCACGGGCAGCATCCAGGCGCGCTCCGACGCGCTCGACAAGATCGGCGCCGAAATCCTCGCGCGCAAGGAAGAACTCGGCACGCTGCTGGCCCGTGAAGAAGGCAAGACCCGCGCCGAAGGCATCGGCGAAGCCACGCGCGCCGGCCAGATCTTCAAGTTCTTCGCCGGCGAATGCCTGCGCCTGTCGGGCGAGGTGCTGCC
>NZ_LMEK01000004.1:0-135796 GCF_001426595.1 Variovorax sp. Root434 | reverse complement strand
GTGGCCCGCGCTGTCGCACAGCCTCGGCACGCGCGCGATGGCATCGGCGGCGAGATGGAAGCGGTCGAGCCGGTTGAGCACCGTCATGTCGAAGGGCGTGGTGGTCGTGCCTTCCTCGCAGTAGCCGTGGACGTGGAAGCCGGGATGGTTGCGCCGCTTGTAGATCAACCGGTGGATCAGTGCCGGGTAGCCGTGGAACGCGAAGATCACGGGCCTGTCCATGGTGAAGATGGCGTCGAAGTCCTCGTCTGAGATGCCGTGGGGATGCGCCGCGGGCGATTGCAGCGCCATCAGGTCAACCACGTTCACTACCCGCACCTTCAGATCCGGCACCTTTTCGCGCAGCAGGTCGACAGCCGCCATCGTCTCGAGCGTGGGCACGTCGCCGGCGCATGCCATCACCACGTCAGGCGCGCCGCCTTCATCGTTGCTCGCCCATTCCCAGATGCCGAGGCCCGCGGTGCAATGGCGCGTTGCAGCTTCGATGTCCAGCCATTGGGGCGCGGGCTGCTTGCCGGCCACGATGACGTTTACATAGTTGCGGCTGCGCAGGCAATGGTCGGTCACTGAGAGCAGGGTGTTGGCGTCCGGCGGCAGGTACACGCGCACGACCTCAGCCTTCTTGTTGACCACGTGATCGAGAAAGCCGGGATCCTGGTGGCTGAAGCCGTTGTGGTCCTGTCGCCAGACGTGGCTCGTGAGCAGGTAGTTCAATGACGCGATCGGTCGCCGCCAACCGATACCGCGCGACACCTTGAGCCACTTGGCGTGCTGGTTGAACATGGAGTCGACGATATGGATGAAGGCCTCGTAGCAAGAGAAGAAGCCGTGCCGCCCCGTCAGCAGGTAGCCTTCGAGCCAGCCCTGGCAGAGGTGTTCGCTCAGCACCTCCATCACGCGGCCGTTGGGCGAGAGGTGGTCGTCGCCCGGCCATATCTGGGCGGTCGTGGTCCGCCCGGTCACCTCGAACAGTGCTCCGAGCCGGTTCGATGCGGTTTCGTCCGGCCCCACCACCCGGAAGTTGCGCTGGTGCTCATTTGCCCGCATGACCTCGCGCAGGAAGTTGCCCGCGACGCGCGTGGCCTCGGCATCGATCGAGCCCGGAGTCGCCATCGGCACGGCATGCGTGCGGAAGGGCGGTATCGCCAGGTCCTTCAGCAGCAGCCCGCCGTTGGCATGCGGATTGGCGCTCATGCGGCGCCGGCCCGTAGGAGCGAGTGCGGCGATCTCGGGGCGCAGGGCGCCGCGCGCATCGAACAGTTCCTCGGGCCGGTAGCTGCGCAGCCATTGTTCAAGCAGCTCGACGTGCCCCGGCCTGGCGGCAAAATCGGTGAGCGGCACCTGGTGCGCGCGGAAGGTGCCTTCGACCTGCACGCCGTCCACGTGGCGCGGCCCGGTCCAGCCCTTGGGAGAACGCAGCACGATCATGGGCCAGCGCGGCCGCGTGCGAAAGCCGTCCTTGCGGGCGTTCGTCTGGATGGCGCGGATGCTGTCCAGCGCCGTGTCGAGCACGGCCGCCATCTGCCTGTGCATCTCGGCGGGCTGCTCGCCCACGACAAAGTACGGTTCGTGGCCGTAGCCGCGCAGTAGTTGCGTCAGTTCTTCCTCGCCAATGCGGGAGAGCACCGTGGGGCCGGCGATCTTGTAGCCGTTCAGATGCAGGATCGGCAGCACTGCGCCGTCGCGTTCCGGATTCAGGAACTTGTTGGAATGCCAGCTTGCCGCCAGCGCCCCCGTCTCGGCCTCGCCGTCGCCGATCACACAGCAGGCCAGCAGCGAGGGGTTGTCGAACACAGCGCCATAGGCATGCAACAGCGAGTAGCCGAGTTCGCCGCCCTCGTGGATGGAGCCGGGCGTCTCCGGCGCCACGTGGCTCGGAATGCCGCCGGGGAACGAGAACTGCGTAAACAGGCGTCGCATGCCGTCGGCGTCCTGCCCGATGGCCGGGTATACCTCGCTGTAGGTGCCTTCGAGCCAGGTGTTGGCGATCACGCCCGGTCCGCCGTGGCCCGGGCCCGCGATGAAGATCGCGTCGAGATCCCGCGCGTTGATGGCGCGGTTCATGTGCGCATAGATGAAGTTCAAGCCCGGCGTCGTGCCCCAGTGCCCGAGCAGGCGCGGCTTGATATGCGCCAGCGCGAGCTTCTCGCGCAGCAGCGGGTTGTCCATCAGGTAGATCTGGCCCGCCGAGAGGTAGTTGGCAGCGCGCCACCACGCGTCAAGCAGCGTGAAGTCGTCCGGATTTGCCGTGGCAGGGGAGGAAGCCATGTCGAACTGCTTTCTGGGTAGGGACGCGCCAGTATGGGCGTGCGAGCGCCCACCGGGTTGATGTCGCTCAAGGCGATAACAACCGATACAGGGCGCGCGGTCTTGTGTTGCCTTGATCCCGCGCAAGCCGGGCGGGGCGGCGCCGCGTCAGCATTCGTGTGAGCGCCCTTCGGGCGAGAGGACACACCATGAGCACCGACTTCACTTTTCCGCTGGCGCTGTGCAAGGCGCAATGCAGCATCTGGCTGCACTCGCTCGAGATGTTCGAGNCGGGCGAGAGGACACACCATGAGCACCGACTTCACTTTTCCGCTGGCGCTGTGCAAGGCGCAATGCAGCATCTGGCTGCACTCGCTCGAGATGTTCGAGACGATCGGATCGCGCCTGCTGCAGGACGGCATTGCGCTGACCCGCGCGGAGGCTGATGCCGTCACGCGCGCCGAGGACTGGCACGCGCTGGCCATGGCGCCGATGCGCGCGTTGCAGTGCCCGGATACGGACGGGGTTGCCTGCGCTTCGCCGGTGGTCGAAACGCCACCATCCCGGCGAACCGCGGTGAGCGATGCGTTGCGCACCCTCCACGTCGCGCTGGCCAGGACACCCTCCGTACGCCAGCGGCATGCCGGTCGCAAGGCCACCGCGACGCGAGGCCGAGCGTGACGCTCTCGACCATCTCCGTGCACCTCGACCACACCGAGCGGTGCGAGGCTCGTACCCTGCTTGCGGCGAGGATCGCAAGACTGCATCGCAGCCACCTCATGGGCATCGTGCCGACCGGGTGCACCCCGGCGCCTTCACGTCCTTGCTCGGAAGAGCCGGCCGGCAGTGCCCTCGTCGAGGCCTCCCTGTACCTGCGTAGGCGGGCCGAAACCGTTGCGCACGTGTTTCGTAGTCGGCTGAGGCCCACCCCGTTGTCCTGCGATGCGCGGCTGGTGGACGGCGAGCCTGTACAGGCTGTCGTCCATCTCGCCAGGGCCAGCGACCTGGTCGTGGTGGGGCAGGCGGACGAGGCCGCGGCCGTGGGCAGCGCGGAGCGTCGGCTGCCCGAGGAAGTCATGCTGAACGCGGGCCGGCCCGTTCTCATCGTTCCGAGCACGGGCTGCGTCAAGGAAGGCCTGGACAGGATCCTGGTGGCCTGGGACGGGAGCAGGGAGGCGTCGATATCGCTGCGCGGTGCGATGCCACTGCTGCGCAAGGCAGCTCACGTCACGCTGGTATCTCTCCTTCGGGACGGTGACGCGAATCCGGCGGATGCGCTGAACCCGGTGGAGATGAGCGGCTGGCTGCTGCGGCACGGCGTCCAGGCCAACGTCGAGCGCCTGACCACATCGCTGCGCTTTGCCGACGTCCTGCTGGATCGCGCCGAGGCGTTGGGCTGCGAATTGCTCGTGATGGGGGGGTATGGCCATGCCCGCGTGCGGGAGCAGTTGCTGGGCGGCGTGACGCGCGACATGCTGATGCAGGCCGGAATTCCCCTGTTGATGGCGCACTGACGCGCGCGGCTACAGCAGCCCCCGGTCGATGGCCGCGATCACCGCGCGATCTCCGCTGCAGGCCGGACGGTAAGCCCGTTCAGCAGCGTCGTCATGCCCACGGTGCGGCGTGCGGCGCGTTCCGCGGCTGCCCGCTGGGCCTCGTCGGCCACCCTGCCAACCAGGGTCACCACGCCATTGGTCACGCGCACGTCGACATCGCAGGCGTTGACGGCCGGATCCCAGTTGAGCTGGGCGAAGACATCGTGTCTGAGTTGAATGTCCGGGTTCATGGCAATCCTTTCTTGAAGATCAGGGCAGGGCGGGTGTCCTTTTTTCTCGGAGCCGGCCGGGCAGGCGAATTCTCCCGCCGCGCGGTGATGCCGGTCTTGCGCCACATCAACATCGTTCCAACTCGCTGGCGGCTTGATGCGTGCCGAACCGGTGCGCCATGGCGCGTGGAGACTTCCGGTCATCTGCATGTATTGCGCGACGGTTCCCCGATTCCCGTGCTGCTGGTGCATGCCTCGCATGCAGAGGAAGCCGACCTCGCGCCGGCAGAAGCCTCTGTCGCAACCGCCGCCTGAATCACGGCGGGCCGCATGGCCCGCACGCCTGTGGAAGACCGTCAAACCTCGCCTGACCGTCGGGCTCATGCTGGCGGCGGCGCTGGCTGCTGGCCTCTTCGTTCGGCTGGCGCGACGAAGACATCGTTGAGGTTGCGCGCAACCTCAACGGGCGCTTCTACGGGTTCACGCCGACAAAGGCGGTGGGCTTGCTGAAGTCTTCAGCTCCAACACCATCCGCCGCAGGCCCGATGCGGGCGGCTCAGCCGGATCGGCCTTGAAGCCCATCGCAGCCGAAAGCTTCAGCATGCGGGTGTTCTCGCGCAGCACGAGGCCGACCAGCCGCTCGATGCCGCGGCGGCGCGCATGTTCGATCAAGCATTCGAACAGCATGGTGCCCAGTCCTCGGCCTTTGAGGTCGGAGCGCACGACGATCGCGAACTCGGCCTCCACATTGTCGGGGTCGCTCACCGTGCGGGCCACGCCCAGCGTCTCAGCGCCGCCCTGTGCGTCGGTGGCCTCGGCAATAAAGGCCATTTCGCGGTCGTAGTCGATCTGAGTCAGGCGCGCGAGCTCGCTGCGCGGCAGTCCCTTGCGGGTGGTGAAGAAACGCATGCGGACGTCTTCCGCATCCAGCGACTCGAGAAAGCGCCGGTGCTGCGCCTCGTCCTCGGGCCGGATCGGCCTGACCACGATCGCACGACCATTCCAGGTCTGCGCGCGCACCCACTGCGCGGGGTAAGGCAGGATGGCGAAGCGCTCCGCGCCGCTCACCGGCGTGGGCGAAAGCCGCACGCGCGCGTCGAGCGCCAGCGCGCCGTTCTCGTCGACCCAGAGTGGGTTGATGTCCAGCTCGGCCAGCTCCGGCAGATCGGCCAGCATCTGCGACACCGCGATGAGCACGTCGTACAGCGCATCGAGCCGGGCCGGCGGATGGTCGCGAAAGCCCGCAAGAAGACGTGCCACGCGCGTGCGCGACACCAGTTCGTGCGCGAGCGCGCGGTTCAGCGGCGGCAGCGCGATGGCCGTGTCGCCGACCACCTCGACTGCCGTGCCCCCTTGGCCGCAGAGGATCACGGGGCCGAAAACGCTGTCTATGCTCGCGCCGACGATGACTTCCTGCGCATGTGGGCGGTGCACTGTCCGTTGCACGGTGAAGCCATCGATCCGCGCCAGCGGCCTGGCGGTTCGCACCATGTCGAGCATCTCGCAGGCGGCTTTTCCCAGGGCGGCTTCATCGCACAACCCGAGCCGCACGCCGCCCACGTCCGACTTGTGGGTGATGTCGCGCGACAGGATCTTGAGCGCCACCGGGTAGCCCAGCCCGCGAGCCGCCTCGACGGCCGCCTCGGCAGTCGCTGCCACTGCCAGCGTGGGCACCGTCTCGATTCCGTAGGCTTGCAGCAGCGTCTTTGCCTCCTGCTCGCCCAGCCACTCGCGCCCCTCGGCCATGGCGGCGGCGAGCGTTGCCCGCACCGATGCGCTGTCCGGCGCGGCGTTGCGGCTGGCGCTCGGCGTTTCCATCAGGGTCTCCTGGTTGCGCCGGTAAGTCTGCAGCATCGCGAAGGCGTGCACCGCCTCTTCCGGTGTGGCGTAGTCGGCCACGCCCGCGTCCTCGAAGAGCTTGCGCGCCTGCGCCACCGCGTTGTCGCCGAGCCAGGTGCTCATCACGCGCGAAGCGTGGCTGCGCACCAGCGGCAGGCAGGCGCGCGCAATGTCCTCGCTGCGCACAATGGCCGTCGGCGCATGCATGAAGAGCACCGCGCCCGCCGATTCATCAGCCAGCAGGGCTGAGAGTGTTTGGGCATAACGCTCGACCGGTGCGTCTCCGATGATGTCGATCGGGTTGACGTGTGACCAGTTCGCAGGCAGCACCGCGTCGAGACGGGCCAGCAAGTTCGTACCCGGGTCGGCGAGCGTGACTCCTTCACGCGCGGCGGCGTCGGCGGCCATCACGCCGGCGCCGCCGCCGTTGGTCATGACCGTGAGCGTGCTGTGCCGGTTGCTGCGAAAGCGCGACAACGTTTCCGCGGCGATGAAAAGCTCCTGCAAGGTATCGACGCGCAGCATGCCGGCTCGCCGGATGGCGGCGTCGTAGACGGTGTCGGAACCCGCCAGCGCGCCCGTGTGCGAGGCCGCGGCCTTCATGCCGTTGCCCGCGCGTCCGGCCTTCACCACGATCACCGGCTTGTTGCGCGCGGCCGCCCGTGCGGCCGACATGAACTTGCGCGGCGATTCGATCGCCTCCACGTACAGCAGGATCGACCGCGTGCGCGCATCGCTGGCCAGGTGGTCGAGCAGGTCGCCGAAGTCGACGTCGCAATGGTCGCCCAGCGAGATCAGGTGAGACAGGCCGACGCCGCGGCTACGCGTCCAGTCGAGCACGGCCGTGACCAGCGCACCCGACTGCGAGACAAAGGCCACGTCGCCCGCCAGCGCATCGGCGTGCGCGAAGCTCGCGTTCAGGCCAATGTGGGGACTGAGCAGCCCAAGGCAGTTGGGGCCGAGCAGCCGCAGCGTGAAGGGGCGCGCCGCCTCCAGCGCGGCCTGTTTCTGCTGCGCGCTCAACCCTGCCGTGACGATCACCACCGCGCGGGTGCCGAGCGCGCCGAGTTCCGCGATCAATGGCACCACAGTGGCCGGCGGCGTGCAGATCAACGCCAGGTCGGGCGCGGCGGGAAGATGCACCGCGCTGGAGAAGATGGGCACGCCATCGAGCGAGCCGTGCTTCGGGTTCACGCCGTACACCGGCCCCGCGAAGCTGCCGGCGCGCAGGTTGCGCCAGACCGTGGCGCCGACGCTGCCTGGCCGGTTGGAAGCGCCGAACACGGCAACGGAGGCCGGCGACAGCAGGCGGTCGAGGTGACGAATGCTCAAGGGAGGCTCCGAAGTGATCGTCCATGGTGCGACGCAGCGCCGGCCTTGGGCTTGATGCACGTCAACCCGAGGGCGCGCAGACCGGACGGACCCTGCACAAGGCGCGGATTGTGGGCGCAGCGGCAAGACCCGACGGGTGATCTCGCAGGTGGGCGATGGGAGTCAGGCGTGTTGACCTGCATCAAAGCCCGGAGCCAGTGCAGTCCGCAAAATCGTCCGCACTATTCACGAGGTACGAATGCAATCCCTGCTTTATTCCGGCGCTCTCGATCTTTCCTGGTGGGGCGTGGTGCTGGCCGCGCTGGCGCTCACGCACGTCACCATCGCTTCGGTCACCATCTTCCTGCACCGCCACCAGGCGCATCGCGCTCTCGACCTGCATCCGGCGGCGAGCCATTTCTTCCGCTTCTGGTTGTGGCTGACCACCGGCATGGTGACGAAAGAGTGGGCCGCGGTGCACCGCAAGCACCACGCCAAGTGTGAAACACCTGAAGACCCGCACAGTCCGCAGGTGTACGGGCTCAACAGGGTGCTGTGGGGCGGTGTGTTCCTCTACGTGCGCGAAGCGGGGCATGCGGAAACGCTCGAGCGCTACGGCCACGGCACGCCCGACGACTGGCTGGAGCGCAATCTCTATTCGAAGCACAAGATCCTCGGCATCGTGCTGATGGGCATCGTGGACATGGCACTCTTCGGCGTGGTGCCGGGCGGCCTGGTCTTGCTCACGCAGATTGCGTGGATCCCGTTCTGGGCGGCCGGCGTGGTCAACGGCATCGGCCACTACTGGGGCTACCGCAACTGGCCCGCCCGTGACGCCAGCACGAACATTTCGCCGATCGGCATCCTGATCGGCGGGGAGGAGCTGCACAACAACCACCACGCCTTTCCCAGCTCGGCCAAGCTCTCGAGCAAGTGGTTCGAGTTTGACATTGGCTGGCTCTACATCCGCACGTTGCAGGCCCTGGGGCTGGCGACGGTGAAGCACGTGGCACCCACGCCGCGCCTTGTTGCGCCCAAGGCAAATGTCGATCTCGCCACGGTGCAGGCAGTCATCCGCTGCCACTACGACGTGCTGTCGAACTACACGCGCTCGCTGAAGAAGGCCTGCGCAGTGGAGCTCGATCGACTGCGCCGCATGTCGCCTGAAGCCGCGCGTGCCCTCAAGGCGGTGAAGCCATTGCTGGGCAAGGACCAGGGCCTGCTCGGCCCGTCGCGTTACCAGCAGGTGATGCAGGCATTGAACACATCGCAAGCGCTGGCTACGATGTACTCGATGCGTGGGGAACTGACCGCCTTGTGGAGCCGTTCCACGACCACCGGCGAGCAGCTCGCCCGGCAATTGCAGGACTGGTGCCAGCGCGCCGAGGCGAGCGGCATCGCGCCGCTGGCGGATTTTTCGCGACGCTTGCGTTCCTACGCCTGAACGGCCCTGCGCCCAGGAGATGCAAATGAAACTTGCACCGGTGCTTTCCGCTTCGTGCGTTGCACTGGCGCTGGCCGCCTGCGGCAGCTTTCCCGGGCGCACGCCAGCCGGCAGCATGCTCACCGGAACTCTCGCGGGTACGGCGCCCGGCAGCGTGGCGGCCAGGGCGATGGACGACAACGACCGCCGCCGCGCGGCGAGCGCACTTGAAACGCTGGCGAACGGCGAGTCCTCTGTCTGGCGCAATCGCGAGACGGGCGACAGCTTCGTGTTCACGCCCACGCGCAGCTTCGACCAGCGCGGCGCCCGGTGCCGCAACTTCAAGCTGGAAGTGTCGGTCGGCGGGCGGTCCGACAGCATCGGCGGCAGCGCGTGCCGGCAGGCCGATGGGGCCTGGCGCATCCCGGGCTGAGGCACGAGGACAGGGGACCGAGCCGTGGTCCGGCGATTCGATGTCTGCAATGGCGACGCCGACGGCCTCTGCGCCGTCGTGCAGTGGCGGTTGCACGAGCCCGGGCCGGCTGAACTCGTAACGGGGCTCAAGCGCGATATCGCGCTGCTCGGCCGTGTTCAGGGACAAGCCGGCGACGAAGTCAACGTGTTCGACATCTCGATGCAGCGCAATCGCGGTGACCTGCTGCGCCTGCTCGATGACGGCGCACGCGCGCGCTACTTCGACCATCAAGCCGCCGGCGATGTGCTGGTGCACCCTAACTTCGAGGTGCAGTTCGACGAGAAGAGTGCGGCCTGCACCAGTCTGCTGGAAAGGCGCTGGACGAAGTTTTGGCGGGCGCAGCCGCTCAGTGCGCCATCCAGACCGGGACCGTGGCCGATTCCAGCATCGCGCGGGTGGCGCCTCCGAGCACGAGTTCGCGCGCACGGCTATGGCCATAGCCGCCCATGACGATCAATCCGGCGCCGATCTTCCCCGCCAGCGACAGCAGCGCTTCGCCAGAGTGCCTGCTGTCTTCCAGGGCCCGGTGCTCCTGCACCTGCCCAATGCCGTGCAGGCGCAGGTAATCCCGCAGCCGGGACATCGGCGGCACGGGGTCTTCGCTGTCTGCAGAAGCCACCAGGTGGACCTCCTTCGCCGCCTGCAGCACGGGCAGGGCCGTGGTGAGTGCGTGGGCGGACTCGCGTGTCGGGCGCCAGGCGACCAGCACCTTCTCCGGCTTCGGGGACACCCTGCCGGCAAAGGGAACGATCAGCGCAGGCTTGCCGCTGCCGAGCATGACTGCCTCGACGAAGTCGCCGGGCACATCGAAGCCGGCCGCGTCCCGCGGATTGCGTTGCCCCAGAACCATGAGGTCGCAGGTGAGCGCGCGGCGGACGAAGCTCTCGATGACGGGTTCGCCGCGCAGTTCGCGCCAGTCGCTGCGGTTGGCGTGGTCTTGCAGAAGGCGCTCGAACACCGCTGCGGCATGGGCGCGGTGGTCGGGATCGATCTCTCCGGCCATCGGCATCGACGGAATCCCGCCCATCAACGGCAGCACCGCCAGCACGGACGGGGATACGGCGAATAGCGCGGTCAATGCCGACTCGTGCATGGCAGCGAGCCGGTGCGCAAGCCGCAGCCGTACTTCGGCGCGGTCCGTGCCGTCCAGGTGAACGAGGATTGAGCGCAGTGTGTTCATTTCAGGAACCATGCGCAGCGGACATGCGTTCGGTGTCCGCCAAGCCCGCTTCCAGCGGAATGCCAGTGGCCTGGAGCAGGGCGGTGCGCCCCGGTTCCGTGGTCCCGAACGGGATCCGGATGGTGATGTCGGTAATCGGGTAACGACGTGCCATGGATTCTTCTCCTGAATCTGCGGCCCGTGTCGGTACCGCGTCGCGCGATGCGGATGTATTTGGTGAATCAGGGGAACTCTAGATGTCTGCCGAGCCCGGCGTCTTGCGTTGGATCAAGGTGCCGGAAGGGCATGAAGCTTCTCACCCCCCGAGCCAGGCCGCTACGCAAGCGCAGGCCAGGCTCGCCGCCAGCGCGGCCGCCACGCGCAGCGCATAAGCCCTGCCGCCGGCAGCCAGCGCCACTGCGCAGCGTGTGAGCGTGTTGGCTCCGACCGCCACGAGCACGCCGCGGACGAACTGATCCGCGGACAAGGCGCCGGCCGCATGCAACGAGGCGAGCGAGGCCACGGGCGCGTGCGCGTCGACCAGCGCCGCGAGTGCGATGCCGACCTGCAGACCGGTGTCGCCGAAGTGTCGCTGCGCCGTGCCGACCAGGAGCGCAACGAGCGCCAGCGCCAGAGCGACGGCCAGTGCTTCGCGAGGGCGCAGCGCGCTGCGCGTGCTGGCGGGCGGCTCGATCGCCGCGGATGGTCGGGAAAACAGAAGCGGCAACAGGCCCGCGGCCGCAGCGCCTGCCGCGCCGGCAAGTGCCATCGGCAACAGCGCGAGCCCGGCCTGCGGCGACAACGCGGCGGTCATCGCCAGGGCCAGCACCCACGTGGCCACCGCCGACAAGGCCGCGGCGCCGGCCAGCAGGCCGGTGTGCAGCGGCTGATCGCGCGCACGGTTGCCGAACGAGGCCACGGTGGCCGTGCTCGACACGAACCCTGACGCAAAGCCCGCGCCCAGCATGCCGCCGCGCACGCCAAGCCATCGCACCGCGGCCTGTCCCGCGGCCTGTATCGCCATGATCAGCAGCACCATGGAAGCCAGCGGCCGCGGATTGATGCCGCCGAGCATCTCGATGGGCCGGGAGGGGATGAGCGGTAGCGCGATGAGGGCGAGCGCTGCCAGCAGAACGCCGTCGTGGAGCTCCTGCTCGCCGAGCAGTTCCGTCGCAAACCGGTGAAGCCTGCGGCGCGCCGCCAGCAACAGCGCCAAGCCGGTTCCACAGGCCGCACCCAGCGAGGGCTCGATGACGCACAGCACGCCGATCAGGTACGTGGCGAACAGGGCGATCTCGGTGGTCATGCCCGGGTCTTGCGAGCGGCTCTTCCAGTGCGACACGGCTGCCAGGATGGCGACGAGCGCTCCCCCGATGGGAACGAGCGCAAGGACGGGCAGGATCTGCGCGACGGCCCCAGCCAGCGCCACGATGGCGAAGGTGCGCAACCCCGCGGCCGCGCGCCGGTCGCCGTCACCCTTGCGGCGCTCGCGCTCGATGCCGACGATGAGGCCGATGCCCAACGCCACGGCGACCCCGACGATCGCAGTCGATGGGCTGGTGGTGTTCATGCCTTCAGTGTCGCCCCGGGCGGCGTCGCGTCAAGACTCCGCAGCCGCCGGGCCCTGCACGAGATCACGCGGGCTTGATCTTCCGCAAGCCGGGAACACCGGGTGGTGCCGAGGATGGTTCCGTCTCCGTTCCGCCGAACACCATGTCCAGAAAAATCCTCTTGCTGCAAGGCCATCCCGATGCGTCAGCCGTGCATTTCGGCCACTCGCTCGCCGAGGCCTACGCGCGAGCCGCGCGGGCCGCCGGCCATGAAGTCCGGATCATCCGGGTCGCGGACCTGGAATTTCCACTGCTGCGCAGCAAGGCGGCGTGGGACACCGAGGCCATGCCACCGATGTTGCAGCCAGCGCAGGATGCGATTCTGCGGGCCGAGCACATCGTGCTGTTCTTTCCCTTGTGGCTCGGCGGGATGCCGGCCATCACCAGGGGTTTTCTCGAGCAGGTGCTTCGCCCGGGGTTTGCGCTCGCACGTTCATCGGAAGGCAGCATGAGTGCGAAGCTGCTCAAGGGGCGTTCGGCGCGCATCGTCGTGACGATGGGAATGCCGGCGCTGGTCTATCGCTGGTATTTCCGCGCCCACAGTCTCAAGGCGCTGGAGCGGAACATCCTCGGTTTCGTGGGCATTTCGCCAGTCAACGAAACACTGGTCGGCCTGGTCGAGGGCATGGACGACGCCCAGCGCGGGCATTGGCTGCGCCACTTCGCGGTCCTGGGGCGCGAGGGCAGGTAGAGGCCGTCCTGCACAGCGATGCGGGGATTCCTTGCGCTATCTCAAATGGCGAACGGGCGCACGCGCATAACGTGGCGGCATGAAAGCACTCGTATACCAAGGCCCCGGCCTCAAGTCGCTCGAAGACCGTCCCAAACCGGAAATCCAGGCCCCGGGCGATGCCGTCGTGCGGATTCTCAAGACGACCATTTGCGGCACCGACCTGCACATCCTCAAGGGCGATGTGCCGACCTGTACGCCGGGCCGCATCCTCGGGCACGAGGGTGTGGGCGTGGTCGAGGCCGTCGGCGCGGGCGTGACGGCCTTTCGGCCAGGCGACCATGTGCTGATCTCGTGCATCTCCTCGTGCGGCAAGTGCGAGAACTGCCGCCGCGGCATGTATTCGCACTGCGTCACCGGCGGCTGGATCCTGGGCAATACCATCGACGGCACGCAGGCCGAATACGTGCGCATCCCGCATGCGGACACCAGCCTGTACCCTGTGCCGCCCGGGGTGGACGAGGAGGCGCTGGTGATGCTCAGCGACATCCTGCCGACCGGTTTCGAGTGCGGCGTGCTCAACGGCAAGGTCGCGCCCGGCAGCACGGTGGCCATCGTGGGAGCAGGACCGATCGGCCTGGCTACGCTGCTGACGGCCCAGTTCTATTCGCCGTCGCAGATCATCCTGATCGATCTTGACGACGGCCGGCTCGAGGTTGCGCGCCGCTTCGGCGCGACGCACACGATCAACAGCACCGACGGGAAGGCAGCCGAGGCGGTGCTCGCGCTGACCGCCGGGCGCGGCGTGGACGTGTCGATCGAGGCAGTCGGCATACCCGCCACCTTCGTGCTGTGCCAGGACATCGTGGCGCCTGGCGGCACCATCGCGAACATCGGCGTTCACGGGCATCCGGCCGATCTGCATTTGGAGCGGCTGTGGTCGCAGAACATCGCGATCACCACGCGGCTGGTCGACACCGTGTCGACGCCGATGCTGCTGAAGACGGTGCAGTCCCGCAAGGTAGACCCGGCCCGGCTGATCACGCACAGGTTCCGGCTCGACCAGGTTCTCGATGCCTACGACACCTTCGGACGCGCTGCCGAGACGCGCGCTCTCAAGGTGATCATCGAAGCGTAGGAGCCTTGCGGAGGCATTCATGAATTTCAAGACCATCCTCGTCCACCTGGACCACTCGAACCGAAGTCCTGCGCGCGCCGCCATGGCCTCCCGGTGGGCCCGGGCGCACGAGAGCCACTTGATCGGGCTCGTGCCCACGGGCTTGTACGACGGCGTGATTCCCGCCGACGCCATCGCCACCGGCATGGCCGACTACATCGCCGAGTCGGCCGACTATCTGCGGCGGCGGGCCGAAGCCATCGCACGGGAGTTCAGGGAAGGCATTGCCGGGGCGGGTCCCTTGTCGTACGAGGTGCGGTTGGTCGATGGCGTCACGATGGATGCAGTGGTGCGGTACGGGCATGCGAGCGATCTGTTGGTGCTCGGACAGAGCGATGACTCGAACGGAAAGGACATCACGGTACGGGGGCTCGCCGAGCAGGTGTTGATGGAAGTGGGGCGGCCGGTGCTGCTTGTTCCTTCGGCCGGCATCTTCCCTGATGTACCGAAGAACATCGTCGCGGCCTGGGACGGTTCGCGCGAAGCCGCCATGGCCCTCCGGGCGGCATTGCCCGCGCTGCGCGGTGCACGACGCGTCACGCTGGTGTCGCTGCGCCATCCGCGCGACGAGGACAACGCGCAGCGGTTGCTGGTGTCGGACATGATCCAGTACCTGCTGCGTCACGGCGTGCGGGCGTGTGCCGAGTCCGAGGTGACCGAGATCGACATTGCGGACGCGCTGCTGTCGCGGGTCTCGGACCTGGGCGCAGACTTGCTGGTAATGGGCGGCTACAGCCATTCGCGCCTGCGCGAGCGCATTCTGGGCGGCGTGACGCGGCAGATCCTTGCGCAGATGACAGTGCCGGTCCTGATGGCGCACTGAGATACCCGGGCGTCATGGCGCCTTCTCGTAATTTCTTAAGGCCATTGAATCGAAAAGACGCCATATGGACACCACGCTGGTCTGCGCACTGCGAGAAGCACTCCAGCGGGAGACCGGGCAGCCGGTGGCGCTGGTCGAGACGCACATTTCCTGGGTGCTGCTGACGCAGACGATGGCCCTCAAGCTCAAGAAACCGGTGCACCTGCCGTTCGTGGATTTCAGCAGCGTCGAGGCCCGCAGGCATTTCTGCCAGGAAGAACTGCGGCTGAACCGGCGCTTTGCACCGGCGCTCTATCTGGACGTGGCGCCGGTCTGCGGCACGAGCGATTCGCCGCGCATCGGCGGCGCCGGAGTGCCGATCGATCACGTGGTCCGGATGCGGCGATTTCCGGAGTCGTCGCTGCTGCGTGATTTGCTGCCGGCGGGGCGGCTGGAGCACGGACTGCTCGACGGCTTCGCCCAGCGGTTGGCGGCCCTGCATGGAGCCGCGGAACGGGCGACGCCGACGTCCGGCTTCGGCAGCCCCGACCTGATCGCCCGCGCCGCGACGGACGTGCTGGCCACCTTGCAGTCGCAAGGGCAGGGCGACGAAGGTCAGCTTGCCGCGCTGGGCACATGGGTTCAAGAGCAAAACCAGGCGCTGCGCATGGCCTGGATCGCCCGCCAGCAGAGTGAGGCCGTACGCGAATGCCATGGAGACCTGCACACGGCCAACGTGGCCCTGGTCGACGGCGCACTCACGCCTTTCGACTGCATCGAGTTCGACCCGGCACTGCGCTGGATCGACATCATGAACGACGTCGCCTTCCTCACCATGGACCTGAAGGCCCACGGTCGCGGCGATCTCGCGTTCCGCTTCCTGGATGCCTGGCTGCAGCACAGCGGCGACTATCCGGGACTGCAGGTACTGCGCTTCTACGAGGTCTATCGGGCGATGGTGCGGGCGGTGGCCTCGGGACTGGGGCCAGGGCCAGCGGACGGAGACACACGGCCCGACTACATGGCGTGCGCGATACGGCTGGCGGCGCAGCCTGAAGGAGGCGCCCGCCTGATGATCACGCATGGCTTCTCGGGCTCGGGGAAATCCAGCATCGCCTCGCAACTGCTGTGTGCCGCGGGAGCCATTCGCCTGCGTTCGGACGTGGAGCGCAAGCGCCTGTACGGGCTCGATCCGCTGGCGCGTTCGGCTGCCCTTGGCGTCGACATCTACGGCGCGGAGGCGACCCGCCGAACCTTCGACAGGCTGCGCGCCTGCGCCCGCGACGCGCTGCTGGTGGGGTACCCGGTGATCGTGGATGCGGCCTTCCTGCGCGTCGCCGGGCGACGCAGCTTCGAGGCCCTGGCGACGGAGCTGCGCGTGCCTTTCGCGATCCTGGATTGCAGCGCCTCGCCGGCCACGCTGCGCCGCCGCGTGGTCGCTCGCGATGCGGCTCGCGCGGACGCCTCGGAAGCGAGGCTCGAAGTGCTGGAGCGCCAACTGGAAGGGCACGACCCACTGGAAGCCGACGAACGTGCTGCGGCGATCGAGGTGTCCACGGAGGAGGGCGTGGACATTGAACTGGTCGAGGCGCGCTGGCGCGCCTCGACCGTGTTGCGCTGAATCCTCACTGACTGGCGAGTACCCCGCTCGGCAGCGTGAAGCGCTCGTGTTCGGTCTTCGCGCTCTCGGGTGCACGAACAAGCAGCACCGGTACGGGCGACATGCGCAGGATGTGCTCGGCGCTGCTGCCCATGACCCAGCGGCCGACCCCCCGTCGGCCATGGGTGCCGATGACGATCAGCTCGGCCTTCGAAGCCTGTGCTTCGGCGATGATCTGGTCGTACACGGTGCCCTTGAAGCTGTCGAGCAGCGCGACGTCCGCCTCGACGCCTTCCCCGGCCGCCTTGGCCCGTGCGTCATCGAGAAGCTTTGCAGCGTTGCCGCGCAGCTCTTGGAGCCAATTGCCGGCATAGCCCGCGTAGGCATCCATGGCCAGCGCGAACGACAGCTCGTCGATGACGTGCGCCACGCGCAGGCGACCACCCGTGAGCTTTGCGAGCTGGATGGCTTCGGCCAGGCCACGGGCGGACGTGGAACTGCCGTCGATGGGAACAAGAATTCGCTGGTACATGGCACGACTCCGGTTTGTTGATTGGATCGCTCCAGTATCCGGACAGGCTCCGCGGCACGGCTTGATATCGATCAAACGCGAAGCCCGTGGCCGAACGGGGTTTGATCTGGAACAAGCCCGCGCGCCATGAAAGCGCGACCCTCGGGACATGCACAGGAAGAAACTCATGCCCCACGCCGCCGTTCGCATCATTCGCCAGGAGCACGCCGCGCTCGCCGCCATGCTTCGCTCCATCGTCATGCTGCTCGAGCAGCACCGCAAGAAAGGCACATTGCCCGACTTCGCGACGCTCCGGGCCATGCTCTTCTACGTGGACGAATTTCCCGAGAAGCGCCACCACCGCAAGGAGACCGAGCTGCTGTTTCCCAAGCTTCGCGCAAGGACGCCGATCTCGCGGGATCTGCTGGACAAGCTCGACGGCGACCATGCAAAGGGCGAACGCAGGATCCGGAACGTGGAGCACGCGCTTCTCGCGTTCGAGATGCTCGGAGAGTCGCGGCGCAAGGACTTCGAGCGCACGGTCGGCGAGTACGTCGACTTCTATCTGGACCACATGGCGCTCGAGGAGCGCGAGATCCTGCCGCTCGCCGAGCGCGTGCTTACCGAAGACGACTGGCACGACCTGGACGAGGCTTTTGCTCAGAACCGCGATCCGATGACCGGGCATGCGCCCGACCTCGAATACAACGCGCTCTTCACGCGCATCGTCAACATCGTTCCCGCGCCCATCGGGCTGGGCCCGGCCCTCTAGACCGGCTTTCCGCGCTGCTCCACAGCGCGGACCGCCAGCAGCCCAAGGATGACGATGACGAGTGACGTCGCCTTCCCATTTCAGTGCCGGTGGCTTGCTTCCAACGCTGTCTGGCACGCGGCGCACCGGATGGCGGTGGGCTGCGCGAACAGCCGCGCGCGCGGAATTTCCGCACCGCAGTCTTCGCAGACACCGTAGCGCCCGTCCGCCAGGCGCGCGAGCGCAAGGTCGATCTCCTCGAGCCTGGTGCGATCGATCTCGATCTCAGCCAGCTTCACGTCGGTGGCGCGCTCCGCCTCGGCCTCGTCGGCATGGGTCGTCACGTCCCGATTGCCGCCCGATTCCAGGAACTGGGCCGTGGGCGCCGAGGCGCGGAGTTCGTCGAGGACCTGGCGCTTCAGCATGTCGAGCTGCCGATGAAGTGCACGGCGGTCGGCGGTGTCGAGGTGTTTCATGGCGTGTCCTTGCGATGAATGGAGCTGTAAGCGGGGCTTCGCGCCGGCGTCAGGTGCTGCCGCGGCGCGAGGCCGGAAGGCGGACCGCCACATAGGCGAGCCGGCGGTCGCGCATCATCAGCAGCGCGACCGTGTTCCCGGGCGGTACCTGCCAGAGCGCCCGCTTGAGGTCTTCGATGCGATAGAGCTTCGTCGTGTTCACGGCCACGACCACGTCGCCCGCGCGGATGCCTTCGCTGCGGGCGAGGCCGCCGGCCTCCCGTACCATCAGGCCGCTGTCGATGCGCAGTTGCAGTCGCTGCGCCGCAGAAAGTTCCCCCAGGCGCAGGCCCAGGCCGTCGTTCCATTCGGGCGTCGCGGCTGTGAAGGACGTGCCTGCGGAGGTCTGCATTGCCAGCGCCACTTGGAGGATGCGGGCCTTGCCCTGCCGCCACACCTCGAGCTGCATGCGGCTGCCGGGCGGGCGTTGCGTGATCTGTTGCGGAAGGTCGATGAAGTGCGCGATTGGCTTGCCGTCGAGGGCCAGCACCGCGTCGCCTTGCGCGAGCCCTGCAGCTTCCGCGGGACTGCCGGCCTCGACGCGGACGACCAGGCCACCAGTCTTTGCTGGCAGGCCGAAGGACTGGGCCAAGGCCTGCGTCATTTCCTGGAACTCGGCGCCCAGGTAGGACCGGCGCACCGAGCCGTGTTCCTGGAGTTCGCCGGCGATGCGCAGCGACAGGTCGATCGGCACCGCGAAGGACAGGCCCATGTAGCCGCCGCTGCCGCTGTAGATCATCGAATTGATGCCCACGACCTCGCCGCGGCTGTTGAACAGTGGGCTGCCCGAGCTGCCCGGATTGATGGCCACGTCGGTCTGGATGAAGGGGATCTCGCCCGTACCGCCCATGACACGGCCAACGGCGCTGACGACGCCCGCCGTCACGCTGCCGTGGAAGCCGAAAGGCGAGCTGATCGCAGCCACCCAGTCGCCGGGGCCGAGCGCCGAGGAGTCGCCGATGACGGCCACTGGCAGGGCCGTCGCATCGATCTTCAGCAGTCCGACGTCGGTGCGCTTGTCGACGCCCATCACGCGAGCCGTGAAGCGGCGGCCGTCGTTCAACTGGACTTGTACCTCGTCAATGTTCGCGATCACGTGGGCGCTCGTGAGAATCAGGCCGTCGCTGCGAATGATCAGGCCCGAGGCGAGGTCGCGGATCTGGCTGATCCGCGTGCTCGCCGGCAGAGGCCAGGCCAGCCGGTCGGCGAAGTCGTGTTCCGGGGCGATTTCCAGTTCGATGTCCTCCGGGCTCTCGTCACGTCCGATGCGCAGCGTGCTGATGTCGACCACGGATGCACTGCGGCTCGCGACCAGGGATGAAAAGCCGGCCACGGGGGGCACTGGTGCAGACCGGGTCACCGACGCCGGCCCCGTCGCGGCGCAGGCGCAGAGAAGGAAGAGGCCCGCGATGAACGAACCGGCGAGGCGGGTGGTGCGTTGCATCGCACCCGCATGAAGGAAGAGGGCTGTCACGTCGATCCGGTCCCGGCCTTCAGATCGATTGCGGCGACAGCATGACGGGGCGCGCCACGGCTTGCGAATCTTCCGCACTCCTGACGGCGGTGCCGAAGGCCTGAAGACGCGCCGCGCAACTGCCGTCGTCCACCTCGCGCATCGTGACCGAGGAACTCAGGATGGGGGCACGCTTCAGGATGTCGCCGATTTCGGCAGCCGCGTTCGGCGCCCCCTGGCCACCCATGACCGAGAGCACGGCAACGTCAGGCAGTCGGCTGCGCTGGCGGGCGACGAAGCTGCGCATGGGACCGGCCAGCCTCAGCATCCAGATCGGCGACACCAGCACCACGGCGTCGAAGTCACCGGGCGGCGGACCGTCATAGCGGATGGCAGGCTGTCGGCGGAAGAAGGAGTCGAGCATGCAGCGCAAGCTGCCCAGGGCACCGCTGCGAGGACGCACGTCGGTGACGTTCGCGATGTGCCAGTTCTGCTGGTTGCACAGGAGTTCAGCGACCCGGCGAGAAGTGCCGGTGTAGGAATAGACGATCACAAGGATGTTGTTCATGGCTGCCTCTGCTGCGTTCATGGCAGTCAATGTAGGCAGCGTGGGGGGGGCGCGGACTTGCGCCAAATCAAGAGGTGAGGGTGTTGTCGCAGCACGCTGCGAGCCGTCGGGATTCTTGATTTGGCGCAAGGGCTCGCACGAGTTGTGCAACGACCATCGAAGCACCGGGGAACATCCCGCCCTGAAGGAAATCATCATGAAAATCCTGCTTGCCGTCGACGGCAGCGACTACACGACTCGCATGCTGTCTTACCTGACCAGGCACAAGGAATGGGCGAATGCGGGCCACGCATTCACGGTGTTCCACGTCGTGCTGCCCGTGCCGCATCGCGCCGCGGCCTTCGCGGGACCGGACATCGTGCACGGCTACTACGAAGACGACGCGCGGGTGGTCATCGAGCCCGTACGCGCCCTGCTGGCCGGGAGCGGCATCGAGGCCCGCTTCGAACACCGGATCGGCCACCCCGCCGAGGAGATTGCCGCACTCGCGCAGAGGGGCGAGTTCGATCTCGTGGTCATGGGTTCGCGAGGCCATGGCGCTCTGGCGAACCTGGTGCTGGGCTCGGTTGCCACCAAGGTGCTGGCCGCGTGCACGGTGCCGGTGTTGCTGGTGCGCTGAATGAACGCCGTCACCTTCGCGCGGGGCGCGATCGTCGCCGCCTTCTTCGGCGCATTCGCGCTGGCGGGCGGAACGAATGCCTGGTCGCAGACGCGCTCTTGCCTGGAGCGAGTGCGGTCGGCGTCACAAGCCGCCGATTTCTCGGCGGCCGCAGCGCGGCAATCGCCTGCGGTGGTGAGCGTCATGGTCACGGGCCCTGGCAACGACCGGGCCGCTGCGAGTGACCTGCGGCCCGCTATGCCATGGGGGCAGGGTGTGGGACGCGGCTTCGCATCGGGATTCGTCATCGGCAGCGACGGCTACGTCCTTACCAGCGCGCACGTGGTGAGCGGCGCCCAGGCGATCCACGTCACCACGGCCGACCAGCGCCGCTTCGACGCCGAGGTGGTGGGGATCGACCGCCCGACCGATGTCGCGCTGCTCAGAGTCGCTGCGACCGGCCTGCCGGTCGTCGTTCTGGGCCGCAGCGGCGAGCTGTGCCCGGGCGAGTGGGTTGCCGCAATGGGCGCTCCGTTCGGCTTCGAACGCAGCGTGACCGCCGGCATCGTGAGCGCCAATCCCCGCTATTTGCCCGGTGGAAGCGGGGTGCCGCTGATACAGACCGACGTCGCGCTGAACCCCGGCAACTCGGGTGGACCGTTGTTCGACGAACGGGGTGAAGTGGTGGGCATGAACTCGATGATCTACTCTCCCGATGGCGGGTACTTCGGCGTGTCGTTCAGCTTGCCCATCGACACGGCGATGCACATCGCGGACGAACTCCGCACCAGCGGGCGGGTGACGAGGGGCCACATCGGCGCGCGTACTCAGCCCTTGACCGCCGAGCTGGCGCCAGCCTTCGGCCTCGATGCCGCACTGGGAGCCCTGGTGGTGAGAGTCGATGCAAACAGTCCGGCCGATGAGGCGGGACTTCGCAGCGGCGACGTGGTGCTGGCCGTCGGCACAGCTGCCGTGATGAGCTATGCCGAAATCCAGAACCGCGTGGCGGCAGCCCGCAAGGGCAGCCAGATCACGCTGAAGGTCTGGCGTCACAAGGCACCGCTGACGATGTTGGTGGGCGTGGCCGAGAACCCACCGGATACCGTACCCAGGCCGGCCGCGCGTGCCGTGGCGGGAGAGACGCGGTTCGGGCTCGAACTGGTGGAGCGCAAGGGCGTACTGGGCATCAGCCTGCCAGCGCCCGGGCTCTATGTGGAGTCGGTCTCGGGATCGGCCCAACTGGCGGGATTGCGCTTTGGAGATGTACTGATCGCGGTCAACGATGTGGAAGTGGCCAGGCTGGCGGATTTCGATTCGGCGATCAGGTCCGTTCGAGAAACCGATACGGTGGCGCTGCTGGTCATGCGCGGATCGGTTCGAAACTATGTGCCGATTCTTCCTCGCAACTCGCAGCGCGCGCCGGGGACTCGGCACGCAGGCGACGCCGCCACGTTGACGCCCTGAGTCCTGCGCGATGGAAAAGTCGACCAGTTGCGGCGTTCTGGTGCTCGATGCAACTGGGCAGTTGCTGCTGTGCCATGCAAGCGACAGTCGGTATTGGGACATCCCCAAGGGCGGACGCGACGCGCGGGAGCAGGGCGCCCAGACGGCCGTGCGCGAAGCGTTCGAGGAATGCGGGTTGCGGCTGTCGCCCGCGCAATTGAGGGAGATCGGACTTTTCCGTTACCGCAAGGAAAAGGATCTTTGGCTCTTTGCGGTGCTGGTGAGACATTTCGAGGCGAAATCCTGCGTGTGTTCAAGCTTCTACACGGATCGCCACGGAAGACAGCGCCCCGAGATGGACGGGTTCCGCTGGGTTGCATTCGAGCAGCTGTCCCGGTTCTGCGCCCCAAGTCTTGTTACCGTGCTGACGCAAGCGCTCTCGCTGGCCGCCATTCATGGGCAGTTGCTCTATGAGGTCGGTCCGGTCGACGCGGTGCCGGGATCGCGCAACCTCTCCGGGATTGATCCTGCGCAAGGCCGCGTGCCGCCGACCGTTCGAGAATGACCGCAGGCCATTCCAAAAACGCCCATCACGAGGTCGCCCCATGAACATCACATTGAATGCAGCCCTGCAAGTTGTCGGGTTCTGTATTGGAACGCTCCTGGCCACAGGTGTTCTCGTGCTGGCGGAGCTGAGTGAGCGCAATGCCGCGCCGGACAGCCTGGCACTCATCTCACACACGACGAAAGATCCACGATGAAATCCAACCGCCGCATCTTCATGCTGACCATTGCCGCGACGGGGGCCGCAGCCTCCGTCACGGGAGCATTCGCGCAGGCCCGGCTCGACGAAAAAGATCCGCAGGCCGCGGCCCTGGGGTACGTTGCCGATTCGGCGAAGGCCGATGCGAAGAAATTTCCAAAGCATGACAACGCCCAGCTCTGCAACGGCTGCGCGCTTTGGCAATCGAAGCCGGCGGACGCGCAGGGAAATTGCGCGTTGTTTGCAGGGAAACAAGTGAATGCCAAAGGCTGGTGCAGCGCTTGGGCAAAGAAGGCCTGACGACGCTGCGTGTGAACCGATCGTGAAGGGCTTGGCGGGAGAGCGATCACACGTCTGTACCTGAACGAGATTCACGCTCGTTCTCGACCTCCAGATTGCATCGGGCGAAGAGTGGGTGACCCAGTTCGCCCCGCGACTCGAAGCCGCAGACCGCCGAAGCGCTGTATCGCCGAATCCTGGCTGACGATCCTTCCTACGCCCATGCCTATCTGAACCTCGGGTTCATGCTGTGTGAATCCGGCCGTGCCGAAGCCGCTGCGACGCTGTATCAGCTTGCGAGAAGGGCAATGTCAAATTGCGTGCATAGTCTGGTCAGCGCCATTCGTGGTTTCTCAACAGTCACCACCGAGGACGGCCCGGCCTCTGTGGAACCTGGCGGGGCGGCCGGTCTGGCAGCCGCGATGTTTCGTCGCTTCCCAGCGGATGCTTCGGGCGTGTTGACGATTCTCTCGGGCGGCAACGTGGACGCGAAAGTCTTCGAACGCAGCATTGGCCGTGTGCCCCGCTGAACGAGTGTCAAATCAAGGTGATCTTTTGCCGGCTTTCAGCTGGCGTATGACCCGTTGGAAATTCGCAGTGAAATTCTTCAAGTGCAGCTCCGGCTTCGTTTCGCAGATCCTGTTCGCAGCAAGGTGCTCGGCCATGTTTGCGGCGGTGTGCGTGCTCCCCGGAGGATGCGCCACGGCAACACCCTCAACGCCTGCCGCGACAGCGGTCTTCCCCGGCGCATCCTGGGCGGCGGCACCCGAGCCTGAACCAGGCAGCGCCTGCCGCCGCGAACTTGACGCCACCCGCAGCTACCTGCGAACGCTGGATACAACCGCTCTCATGGCGGTACAGGATGGCCGTGTGCTGTTCAGTGAGGGGCCGGTCCAGAGCGTCAGCATCGTGTTCTCGGTGCGCAAGAGCGTGCTCTCGATGATGTACGGCAAGTACGTGGCCAACGGCACCATCGACCTCGATAGCACGCTGGCCGACCTGAACATCGACGACGTGGGCGGCCTGCTGCCCATCGAGCGACAGGCCAAGCTTCGCGACCTGCTCGCCGCGCGTTCGGGGGTCTACCACGCAGCTGCAAATGGCGGTGATGACGCGGCGGCAGCGCCCCCGCGTGGATCACATATGCCCGGCAGCTACTTCTTGTACAACAACTGGGACTTCAACGCCGCGGGCACCGTCTTTGAACGCCTGACCGGGCGCGACATCTACCGGGCTTTCGCAGACGATCTGGCTACACCTCTGCAGCTCGAGGATCTCGACCTGGCCCGCCATGCACGCAGCGGCGACGCGCGGCGCTCGCAGCACTTGGCCTACCCCTTCTACCTGTCCACACGCGACATGGCGCGTCTGGGCTACTTGATGCTACGCCAGGGCAATTGGCGTGGCCAGCAACTCGTGCCGGCCGACTGGGTCAAACAAGTGACGAGCCAGACGACGCCCGCTGCACAGATGCACCCGCCGCACACGGCACGACGCGGCTTCGGGTACGGCTACCTGTGGTGGCTGTTTGAAGAGCCGCAAGACTCGCAGCTGAACGGCGCGTACATGGCGTGGGGCGTGCATGGCCAGTACATCCTCGTGGTGCCGAAACGCGATATGGTGATCGCGCACAAGCGCCAAGTGCCGGTCGCGGGCAACTGGAACGTCAGCTGGGTCGGACCGGTAGCGTTTCTGCGGGCAGCGCGGATGTTGGCCGCAGCACCGTGCCGCATGGAGGAGTGGTGAGTATGCTGCTCGCCTGATGTGACGAACGGCGAACGCCGCCGCCCGTTCCATCTTGACGGCAGCTAGGACTGGCGCGTTCAGCCCAAGGCTTCCATCGTCTACCGAGAGCCGCACTCCCGCTGCCTATGCAGCGACGAGGCGGGGGTAAACTTCTGTCCGTTGCCGAGCAACCCGCGCCCCGAGCCAATCACGTCCGAGCCGTCCGCCGCACGCAAATCCATTCCGGCGCATCGATCCCGGCTTGGCTTGCTGACCTCCCTTGCGTTCGTCGTGTTGATGGTCGACCAGGTCACCAAAGCCTGTGCGCTCTCCGCTCTGGAGCAAGGGGTGCGACGTGCCTGCGAAGCAGTGCAGGGTCCGTGCACGGCGCGCAGCTAGCCTCGGAGTTGCCTGCGATTTCGGTGGTGACGCCCTGGCTGATCTGGCTCTGGACGCGCGAGTCTTCCAGGAGTGCGGCGTCCGAGTGCATACCCGAACGGATTCCGAACCACTTCGTAGCCCAGACTCTCAAGCGGCCCGGACACGGAGCGTGGAATGCGATTCGAAATCAGTGCAGCAGATAGAAGCGATAGTCCGAGCCGCCAACGGACGCCCTCCTTCGACAGCCCTGCGCTGGCGGCGCGAAACGCCCCCACTCGCAGAATGAAGCTCAGCGCTTTTGCGATGACCATGGTGCGAGCTTTGCTACGCCCCGCGCCGCAGGACCTTGCCGGGTCGCGCTTCAGTCATCGCGGCGTCGCGCATCACGGCCGCGCCGTTGACAAAAACGTGAGTCACACCTGTCGACCTGACGTTCGGGTTTTCCAACGTGGAGTGACAGTGGATTCGATCGAGATCGAAGACTGCTAGGTCCGCGTAATATCCAGCCCGGAGTTCTCCCCGATGCTCCAGCTGGAAACGCCGTGCTGGAGTCCAGGTCAGGCGTCCTACCGCCTCGACAATATCCAGAACGCGCTGATCTCTCACGTACTTCTGAAGGAACGACGCTGCCCACGAGAAAGCGATCGGCGAGAACCGCAGGTCTTTCAAAGCGCCCACTTCACTGACGGACACGCCATCGGAAATCACCATGCAGTCGGGCTGCCGGATCAATGTGTCAATGTCTGCTTGGCTCGATACCCGCCCGCACCACATCAAGCGAGACATCTCGGCACCTTCTTCCAGGAGGAGGTCGCAGATGCAATCCCAAGGCGTGGATTGCCGCTCGACGGCAATCTGCTGAATGGTTTTTCCCATGTAAGACGGGTTCGCTCCGCAATGGTAGAGAACCAGCCAGTCCCACCGGTGGTCGGCGAGCAACTTCCAGTTGGGAAATGCGTTCTCCTGCAAGCGCGCACGGGAAGGTCCGGGTCGCAGTAGGGACCGCAGTTCGTCGCTTGGCAGCTCAAGTGCCCAAGCCGGGAGAGACGCAACGACTTTCGTAGGCCCCCATTCATCGGGAATGACATCGAAGCCCACATCGGCGCCATCCTCGCGCGCCCAGCGCACCATCTCCAGCAGACGATCCGTCGCGCCCTGCGGCGCACCGTACTTCGGAGCTATGTGAGACAACTGGAGTTTGGACCGGGTCGTGCGAGCGACGCCGAGCGCTTCACCGACTCCCATTTCGATCAACCAGTCGCGGTTGCGGACGTGACTGGCGTACACCACGTCGAACTCCGCCGCAATCGCACCTGCCTCCAAGAGCTCCACGGCGCTCGCGTGCATGCCTGGCGCGTACTCCAGCCCAGTGGAGATACCAATCGCGCCGTCGTCTAGAGCTTGGCGCAGATACTTCCCCATTGCTGAGAGTTCGTCCGCACCGGCTGCGGAACTAGCTGTTCCCTTAACAGCAAGGCGAACGGTACCGTGGCCAACGTATGAAGCGACGTTCAATACGGGGCGCGTGGCCTGTAGCACGTCGAGGTACTCGGCGAACGTGCTCCAGGTGATCTCTGTCGAATCTTGCACCGCGAGAAGGTGCTTCCTCAGCAAAATAGGGTCGGCGCAAGGTGCACAGCTATGACCGCAGTTGCCGGCAATCTCGGTCGTGACTCCCTGAGTGATCTGACTCTGGCCACCCGAATCCTTGAGAAATGCAGCATCCGAGTGGGTATGAATATCGATGAACCCAGGTGCAACGATCAGGCCAGAACAGTCGATCCTCTGACGCGCAGGTGCGTCAACGATGCCTTGCTGCACCCACACGATTCGTTCTCCTGCGATTGCCACCGTGCCTATGAAGGGCTCCGCTTGGCCCTCGCTGGCGATAACCTGGCCGCCGACGAGTAAGTAATCGATCACCATGCGAGTTGGCCTCAGTTGTCGATGCGAATGTTCTTCGCCTTGATCAGCCCGGACCACCGACCTTCTTCGGCCGCCATGAAGCGAGAGAACTCGTCGGCATTTTTTGGCTGGACCACCATGCCCCGGCCTCGCAGGTCTTGCAGCACCGTGGGGTCCTTCAAGACTTCTAGGATTTCCTTCGCCAGGTAATCCTTGATGGCAGAGGGCGTCTTGGCGGGCGCCGTGATGCCATACCAAAGTGAGACATCGATTCCAGGAAGGCCCTGTTCTGCAAGGGTTGGGACGTTGGGGAAGGCGTCCATCCGCTTATCTACTGTCACCCCCAGAATTTTCACCTTGCCCGATTTTTCGAACTCAACGGCACTCAGCGCCGACAGGAACATGAGATCGATCTGTCCACTGAATACTTGAGCCATCGCAGGAGCCGTTCCCGGAAAGGGAACGTGCAGGAGTTCCACGCGTGCGGTCTGCTCCATCAATGCGATAGCGGCGTGCGCAGTGCTTCCAACCCCCCAGCTTGCTGCCGACACTGAGCCGGGCTGTTGCTTTGCCGCGCGAACGAGATCCGGAACAGTGGCCGCCTTCGAGCTCGGGTTGGCAACGAGCGCAAAAGGCATGACGCCTATGAATGCCACTGGGTCGAGATCCTTCGAGGAATAGCCGGTGTTTTTGTACACCATCGGGTTCAGCACGTTAGTCTCCGGCAGCGCCAACATGAGGGTATAGCCGTCAGGCTGCGCATGAGCGACGGCCGTCGTGCCGATGATTCCGTTCGCGCCGGGCTTGTTGTCTACCACCACCTGTTGATTTATTCGCGCCGAAAGCTTCAAGGCCATCAGCCGTGCGATACCGTCCGTGTTGCCCCCTGCGCTCCAAGGTACGACCAGCCTGATTGGTCGGGATGGGAACTTGTCGGTCTGTGCGGAAGCCGGCAGAAGGATGGCCGCCAGCAGGGCGCCGAATGCGAGATTGCGGAAAGACATGGTGGGTTCCTAGGTAGTGACGTTCCAAATCTAGTTGGATCGATTTCTGCCCCGCATGCCACTTTGTCGGAAAGGGAAAGACCGGTTACGGACTTTCGGATGCACTACTTATCGCGGGCCCAAAGGTGCCGCGCGCCGCAGGACACGCAGGTCCTGGATTTTTCAAGCCGGAGGGTCAGAGGAGGGCGCGCGTGCACAAGGTCACGCAACTGCGTCATCAGGCGCCAGGTGAACACCCTCACCCTCAGTGGCAGACCACGACGAACTCGCATTGTCCCAGCGTGCAATTCGGCCATCGCGGACTTGAAGAATCTCGATGGCTCGAGTGTGCTGCAGCGTTGAGTGTTCAGGCGACTTCCAGCGCAATCGCGCGTCACAGATAACCAGGTCGCCGGCGACTGCGCGAACAGTCTTGCGAAGGTCGTAGTGGGTGTATCTCGAATACCGATCACGGATGATCGGACGCAGCTGCTCCTTGCCGGTAAGGAGGACTGCGCCGAGGTCGGCGATAACGTCATCCGTGAAGATATCTAGGATGAGATCAGGATCCAGGGTGCTGCAGGTCGCCACCACTTGATTCAGCCAATTCTGTGCGGTCTCCGCATCGAGGGCTGCACAGCCGTCTTGATAGCTCTTCCAATCGGTCATGGGAATATCTCCGGTAAATAAAGGTGGAATCAGGTCGCCTGACGATCAAGCCTCGTAAGCCACGCCGTCGCGGCCAGGGTCGGCGCCACCCTCGAGCCGTTCGCCGTTGATGCGGATCCCGTGCACAGATGCAATCGTGTACCCGAAGGGGTTCCGAACCACTTCGTAGCCCAGACTCTCAAGCGGCCGGGACACAGAGCGTGGAATGCGATTCGAAATATCGATGATGTTGCTCGTGGACGAGAAGCGTGGAGCAGATACGGCTTCTTGCATGTTCATCCCATGATCCGCAACGTTCAGGATTACCTGCAGTACTCCCATCGCGATCTGCGTTCCGCCCGGCGCGCCGAGCACAATTTCGGGCTCGTCTCCGCGGAACACAATGGTGGGACAGGCCGAAGTGAATCTTGCTTTTCCGGGTGCGATGCTGCCCGTTCTGCCTGGTCGCGGGTCGAAAACACCCATGCAGCCGTTGTACATGAAGCCAAGGCCGGGCGTCATCACACCGGATGGCATCGCGAGCGAATGCGTGATGGCGGCACAATTGCGTTCCCCATCCACCACGGACAGGTGCGTCGTGTCCTTGGGAACAGTTGCCCCCAAGTTGAGACGGGGCACGTCGGCCTTCTCGCCGGCTTTGATGGCGGCAGCAGCCTGCGCCGCGTAGGCTTTTGAGAGCAGGCGATCCAGCGGCACCTCTAGAAACGCCGGATCGCCGAGATGACGGTCTTTGTCGATGGTGGCGCGCTTCATGGCCTCACATACGATGCGGATGTATTCCGGCGTGTTGTGCCCGAACGCCTTCAGGTCGAACTGCTCCAAAATGTTGAGCATCTGGAGCAGCATCGCGCCGCCACCGGGGGGCTGGTTGGTGGTGATGCGCCGGTCCCTGTAGATTCCTACCAGCGGAGCGTTCTCGCGTGGTGCGTAAGTCGCGAGATCTTGCAAAGACAGCAGGCCACCGTGGGTAGCAAAGTCCTCCACCATACGGTGGGCGAGCTCACCGCGGTAGAAGGACGCTGCTCCATCACGCGCGATCGTTTCCAGCGTGTTCGCGTAGTCCGGGTTTCGCAGCGGTGTGCCGATGGTCTTAGGAGTGCCGTCCGGCCGGCAGAAAAGTTCCCGACCGGAGGCCGAGTAGAGGAGCCGATCTCTGTTGCTTGCTCGACCAGCGAGCGGCTCGTCGATCCAGAACGCATACATTGCCGGCCGTACCATGAACCCGTCCCGGGCCCATGCAATGGCTGGCGCGACCACTTCTCGCCACGGAAGGCGGCCATGCCGCTCGTGCAGGCGCTCCAGCCCGCTGAGCGTTCCCGGAACGGCGATGGCCTGGTAGCCGATGTCGTTCAAGCGGCCCTTGATGCTGAAGCCGAAACCGTCGCGCGTCTCACCCTCCAGCAAGTGCTCCCACATGTCTGCGCGAGCGCCAAGCGGCGCGGGAGCGTGGAAGTCCACATACTCGTGAATGCCGGCTTCTGGGCGGTGTACGACGGCCGTGCCGAAGCCGCCAATGCTGCACATCAGCGGATCCACCACGGTTTGCACAAGGGCGCAGGCGACTGCTGCGTCGACCGCGCTCCCGCCTGCCCGCAGGATTTCAACGCCCGACTCGGCCGCTTCAGGCTGCGGACAGCTCACCATTCCTTTGCTGCTCATGTCGACTCTTGTATCAAGTTGAGCCCACGGCGCCGATGGCCGCTGCCGCTTCTCCGGGCGGAGTGTGCTATCGGAGCGTCACGCGTCCGGAGTGTTATCGACCTCCTGCCGTTCCACGCTGGGCAGCTTCTCGTACTCCTCGATGTACCGCGGCACCGGGACGTCCTGCCGCCCTTGGGGATCGCGGATGGCACCCGCGAAGACCTGCTTAATCAGCAGTTCACCGGCCCAGCAATCGCGGTCCAGATCGAACTCGAAATCCGTGGGCGGACCCGACCGCATCTTTGCCACAGCCTCGGCAATGGGAATGCGCATCACCGTCGTGCTGTTCAACTCCTTGGAGTTCGGAGGCCTCACATCGGCAAAACGGCCTTTCAGGACGTGGCGCGCGTAGGCCTCGAAGGAGGCGACTTTCTCCTGTGGATCCGTCACTTCTTCTGGACGCCCGAACACCACCACGGAACGGTAGTTAACGGAGTGGTTGTAAAGTGCGCGTGCCAAAACCAGGCCATCCACATGAGTGACAAGGACGCACACCTCCCCACTCAGCGCCGCGCTGAGCATGGTGCTCTGGTTGGAGCCGTGAATGTAGATGTAGTCACCAATCCGGCCGTAGCCAGTCGGCAACACGCGGGGCGCGCCTTCGTGGACGTAGGCCACATTGCACATGAACCCTTCGTCCAGGATGGCGCGGATGGCCTCCTTGTCGTAGATCCCACGGTGCGGACGACGGGTTAACTTCGTCCGTTCTGTCACTTCATACGTCTCAGTCATCGACTTTCCTTCGGATTGCGGGGCTCTTCCCCTGGAGCGCGGGGTGCGAAAAAGTGTCTTGCTAAATATTCTTGACGGATCTAAGTGTCACTGTCGGGCCACTTCGCGGCATTGCTGCAGGCCACTTTGGGAGCGTGCATGCTGCACGGCCGCCTCAAGCCTCAATCTACTTCGCGGGTCTGACCTATGCCGGTCGCCTCGCGATGAAATCCCCGCGGATCTGCTCGTATGCCGCTCCTGCACGCAGCACCTTGGCGTCGCCGCCGTACCGTCCGATCAGCTGGATGCCCATGGGCCAACGGCCGTTCGGATGGAAGCCGGCGGGTACCACCAAGGCCGGCAAGCCGCCCAGGGTGGCATAGATTGCGACCTCCATCCAGCGGTGGTAGGTGTCCATCTCTCGTCCTGCGATCTGTCTGGGCCAGCGCTCCCCCGCGT
The DNA here is from genome assembly GCF_001426595.1 of Variovorax sp. Root434. Lineage (NCBI taxonomy): Bacteria > Pseudomonadati > Pseudomonadota > Betaproteobacteria > Burkholderiales > Comamonadaceae > Variovorax > Variovorax sp. Root434. The sequence continues at coordinate 104,303 of NZ_LMEK01000004.1, read as the reverse complement.
TGAACGGCCAACACTGCGCGGAGGGCAGCACGAGCAGGTCCCACCGATCCAGCATGGTGCGCATGTGCTGGTAGTAATTCGTGCGAACCTGGCTTGCCTGACGGAAATCGGTGAAGCTCATGCCGAGCGAGCACTCGTACTCCCACTGAGCCTCCGGCTTGATCTTCTCCTTGGCACCCGGCAGTTGCATGAGCGCCCCGACACGTGGCCCCGCGCCTGCGCGGCGCCAAGTCAGCCAGCATTCCCACAGCTGCTTGGGATCGAACCCCAATGGCACCTCTTCGACCACGGCGCCCGCCGCTTCGAGGTGATGCAGCGCTTCGCGACAGGCGTCCAGCACCCCGGTTTCCATGGCGAGGTGGCCGCCAAGGTCGCCCAGCCAGCCTATGCGCATGCCCCTGAGAATCCCCGGATCGACGGCCTCGTTTTCGTTACAGCCCAAAGGCATCTGCATGGAAAGCGGCGAGCGCGGATCGAAACCGCTTTGTGTGGTCAAAAGCCGCCCCACATCGCGGATGCTACGGCCCATGGGACCCTCGTTCGAGAGCAGGTCGATCCACACGTCCGACATTCCAGCCTGGGGCACCCTTCCTTGCGACGGGCGCATACCGAAAACGTGGTTCCAGCCTGCCGGGTTCCGAAGTGAGCCCATTCCGTCTGACCCATCCGCGACCGGGAGCATGCGCTGCGCCAGGGAAACGGCCGCGCCTCCGCTGCTGCCGCCGGCGCTCACCGCTGGATCCCATGCATTGCGGGTCACACCCCACAGAGTGCTGAACGTATGCGAGCCCAGTCCGAACTCAGGCGTCGTCGTCTTGCCGATCACGATGCAGCCTGCGGCCTTCATGCGTGCGGTCAGGATGGAGTCGCTCGTCGGCATATTGCGAGCCAGTAGCTCGCAACCTTTCGTGGTGGGGAAGCCAACGACGTCTGCGAAATCCTTAACGGCCATGGGGATGCCATGCAGCCAGCCCCGCACCTTGCCGCTGGCCAGTTCGACGTCGGCAGCATCGGCTTCAGCCAATAGCTTCTCGACCGGAGCCATGTTTACGATGGTGTTGAAGATGGGGTTGAGCGCATGAATGCGATCGACCGTGGCCTGCATCAGTTCGCGGCAAGAGAACGACCGGCGCCGCAGGCCATCGGCGAGTTCGGAAGCCGTCAGGTCGGTCAAGGCAGGCCTCACGGAGGCGGTTTCACTCATCATTTCTCCTTGGATCGCGGCAGGGCGCATAACAGAATCCCCCCACGTCGAGCCACTTAACGTCGTCCGTCATATAAGTGGCATGCCACTTGCGTCATCAGCGAGCCACACTCGGCAACATGCCGAAGCCTCTTGGCGCATTCTTAACGGTGAACAGCGCGATGAACGGGCCACTTTCAATCGATGAATCGAACCACTTCGGTGCACAGCCCAAGCCCCGGCGACGGCGAGCGCGGGCATCCAGGGCACGCCTGCTCGAGACCCTGGTGATCAACCGGCAAAGCCCGGTGACCGTGGTGGACCAGGTTGCCACCGGAATTGAACACCTGATCGTCACCGGCGGCCTGAAATCAGGCGACCTCCTGCCGTCGACGCGCGAGCTCGCCCGAACGCTGGACATCGGCAGGGCCACTGCGCTCAGCGTCATCGCCAGGCTCAGCGCGGAGGGGTTCGTCGAGACCCGCGTCGGCTCTGGCTCCCGAGTGCGCGAGCGATCGGCCGACTTGTTGACCGGGAGTGCCGCGCCCGCGCCAAGCGTGCTCAAGCGCAGCCATGTGCCGGGCGCCGTGGCCATCCAGCAGCAGGTTGCCTTGCTGGACACCTTGCCAAAGCATGTCTCGCGCAGTACCAGTTTGATGGATTTGCAAAGCCTGTCGGTGGCTACGCCTTTCGCTCCAGGGATGCCGGCAATTGATCAGTTCCCGTATCACTCCTGGAGCGACTTCTGTGCAAAGGCCTGGAAGCACGCAACGTCCGCCATGCTGGAAACTCGCGACCCGGCCGGCTACAGGCCGCTTCGGGAGGCGCTATCTGGCTACCTTGCGAGTGCTCGTGGAGTACGTTGTACAGCGGACCAGATCATCATTGTGTCTGGTGCTCAACACGCGTTCGACCTGACCTTGCGCGTGCTGACGCAGCCGGGTGACCGGGTGCTAATCGAGGATCCCGGATTTCTTGGCGCCAGAAATGCGATGTTGTCGGCAGGCTTGAATCTGAGAGGCATCCCGCTGGATGAAGAAGGTGTCATGGTGCCGGATGACAACGGCGGCGCCAAGCTGCTCTACACCACCCCGTCGCACCAGTATCCGATGGGTAGGACCATGAGCCTCGCGCGCCGCCGGGCACTCCTCGAGTGGGCGCGCCGGACATCCTGCTTCATCTTTGAAGACGACTACAGCAGCGAATTTCGGTATGACGGCAAGCCTTTGCCCTCCCTGCAGGGGGCTGACGAGTACAGCCGGGTGATCTACGCTGGAACGTTCAACAAGATCATGTTTCCGTCCCTGAGGCTGGGTTACCTCGTCGTCCCGGAAGAACTCGTTGATGTTTTCCTGGGTATCCGAACCTGGTCGGACGGCTGTCCTCCGGGCGTGATCCAGGCTGCCATGCTCCAGTTCATCGAGCGGGGAGCTTTTTACTCGCACATCCGTCGGTTGCGAGAGATCTACACAGCACGCCACTCGCTGCTGTGCGAGCTGATCTCCCAGAGGATGGGACTGATGCTGTCGGTCATCTCGGATCCGGCTGGACTGAACCTCGCGGCGGTCGCGAAGCGCCCGATGGACGACGTGGCCCTCTCACGCCGTGCTCGCAATGCGAATATCGTCTGTCCGCCCCTGTCTCAGTACTTCGTCCATGTGGAACCGCAATGTGGGTTTCAGTTTGGCTTTGCTTCAAGCAACGAGGCTCAGATGAAGGCGGCCATCGACCGGCTCGAAGTGGTCTGGGGCCAAGGCGCATCGACTGCTGCTTAACTGGTCTGAGAAACTGGCGCGAAGTGGCCTGCAGCAGGAGGCCTTCGGTGCATACGCTTCTCGGATCACGAAGGGAACAGCTTATGCTTCAGACTCGAATTGGCTACGAACTTGCTCAAGATGACACAGAGGCACGCCGCCTAGCGCTGATCGTGCTACGCACGGACCGCACCATCGAGGGCGAAGTGCGATCAAGCCTTCCGACCTCGCAGCCCACCTCTCTGTACCACAGCCGCATCTACAACGACTTCGAGATCTCTGCCGCGACTTTGGAAGCCATGTCGGACCTGCTGCAGCCGACGGCGGCCTTGATCCCCGCCGAGTTCAAGCCGCATGTGGTGGCTTACGGCTGCACGTCGGCCACGATGCTTCTGGGAGAGCAACGGGTCGCAAGCATCATTCGCCAAGCGCATCCAGGCGTGGAGGTGACCGAACCAGTTACTGCTTGTATTGCAGCATGTAGGTCTCTGGGCATGAAGAAGATCAAGCTGGTCACTCCGTACGAGAGTACGGTGAACCGGAAAATTGTGGACGGACTGCGCGCCCGCGGGCTGGACGTGGACTCCGTGGTCTCTTTCGAAGAGCCCGATGATCTGAAGGTGGGCGGGATTTCCACGAACAGCGTGGTCGAGGCCGCCGTCAATGCGGGCAGTGGAGTGAAGTCGGACGTCGATGGTGTCTTCATCTCATGCACCACGCTGCCGACCTTCAGCGCCATTCCGATCATCGAGCGCCTCACGGGCAAGCCCGCGACTTCAAGCAATCATGCGCTGGCGTGGCACATGCAGAAGCTTGCCGGCATCAAGAAGTTCCAGAGCTCGCTCGGGCGCCTCTACGCAGACTAGCCGTGGCAGGCGTCCTCCGACGGAGTTCCCGCCTCTTGCGACATGCTTCGCCGCCGCACCTTCATCCGTGAGAACACCGTCACCTCTGATGCTCGACCTCAACGAATACTTGAATAGGATCCTCACGGCCCGTGTGTACGACGTGGCCGTGGAAACTCCTTTGCAGCCTGCCAGAGAGTTGTCGAGCCGGCTCGGCAATCAGGTTCTCCTGAAGCGCGAAGACCAGCAAGCCGTGTTCAGCTTCAAGCTCCGCGGCGCCTACAACAAGATCGCACAGTTGTCGCCCGAGGAGATGCGTCGCGGAGTGATCTGTGCCTCTGCGGGCAACCATGCTCAAGGTGTCGCACTTGCCGCGCGGCGCTTGGGCGCGACCGCAGTCGTCGTCATGCCTTTTACGGCGCCGCGCGTCAAGATCGAGGCGGTCAAGGGACTGGGGGGCACCGTGGTGCTGCACGGGGAGAGCTACTCCGAGGCATACGCTCATGCCCTGGAACTACAGGAGGCAGGCGGGTTGACGTTTGTGCATCCCTTCGACGACCCCGATGTGATCGCCGGGCAAGGCACAGTAGGGATGGAGATCCTGAGGCAGCATCAAGCGCCGCTGCAAGCCGTGTTCGTGCCAGTCGGCGGCGGCGGGTTGATCGCTGGCGTCGCTGCGTACGTCAAGGCGCTCCGCCCGGAGGTTCAAGTGATCGGGGTGCAGACCGTCGACTCGGATGCCATGGCGCGATCGGCTCTAGCTCGCAAACGCGTCACACTGGGCGACGTGGGCTTGTTCTCGGATGGAACGGCCGTGAAGCACGTGGGCGCGGAGACCTTTCGCATCGCCAGCAGTCTTGTGGACGACTATGTGACGGTGGATACGGACTCCATCTGTGCGGCGATCAAGGATGTATTCACGGACACTCGCAGCATCGTGGAACCGGCCGGGGCGCTGGCAGTGGCCGCCGTGAAGCAGTACGTCAAGCAGCGAAAGACGCGCGGAGAGACGTATGTAGCCATTCTCAGCGGCGCCAACATGAACTTCGACAGGCTTCGGTTCGTTGCGGAACGGGCGGAGATCGGTGAAGAGCGGGAGGGCCTGCTCGCGGTCACGCTTCCCGAATCACCTGGAAGCCTGTTGCGCTTGTGCAAGACCATCGAAACCTTGTCCGGCCCCGCCCGCAGCATCAAAGAACTTAAGTACCGTGTATGCGACGCCAACGAGGCCTCGGTGCTGGTCGGGTTGACGATCCACTCCGCAGGGGAAACCACACGCGTTGCAGAAGTCCTAATGCAGGCTGGCTTCTACGCTCAAGATCTGACACACGATGAAATGGCCAAGGAGCACATGCGTCACATGGTTGGAGGGCGCTCGCCGCTCGCTACGGGCGAGCGTGTGCTGCAGTTTGTCTTTCCAGAGCGTCCGGGTGCCTTAATGCAATTTCTCTCGTCTTTGCCGTTTAACTGGAACATCACGATGTTTCACTACCGCGACCAAGGCGCCGACTATGGCCGGGTGTTGGTTGGCTTACAGGCGCCTAACCTAACCGAGGACGATTTCCGTAGTGTTTTAGAGAGAGTGAGCTATCCGCATGAGGAACTGACATCAGCTCCTTCCTACCGTTTTTTCCTGGGGCCACGCAGCTGAGAGCAAGATCAGCCGTCGCCGAGTGCTCGTGCAAGACCGATTTTTGCTGAGTCCCTAGTAACTCTGCTGATTGCCGTCCAGCCATACAGAACGCGATGGCGCCAGCCGCTGCCGTGTTTTGCTGAGGATCGCTCGATCATGGGTTACCAATCCGGACGACCATGGACTAGATTGGCAGGATCCGTCGGCTGCATGTAGCTGATTACTTCCACGTCGCAGTTACGGGCGGTTCAGGGCAAAACGTACGCCCACCACAGCCGACGATCACCGCGGCGCTCCCCCCTTAGTTCTCACTTAGACGTCGCGTGCTCACGCTACTTCGGTGCGGACCCGCCTGAACCTCGACGCAACACGCTGTAGTGCCGATGGGGTGTTTCTGAGGTGCCTTGTCTTCTGATGCGTCATCGCAAAGTGGCGTGGCCCAAAAACCATAAGTGGCTATTAAGTCGGCCAGTTCTCAACTTAATCTCAACCCGCACCAGCGTGATTGGCCCCAATCAAGAGCTCCCGAGGTGCCGACCGGATTCGAGACCAACAAATGATGTCAATGCCTAACGAGTCAGTCTTGGAGGGAGTGCTAGTTCTCGACGCGGCCACATACATTGCGGCGCCGTTGAGTGCGTCGATCCTTTCGGAATTCGGTGCACAGGTCATAAAGATCGAACATCCGCGTTCTGGGGATCCGCTACGGCAATTTGGGACGAAGGGGACTGATCCCAGTGCCTCCATGCAGTGGCTCAATGAGAATCGCAACAAGCGCTCCGTCACTCTGGATCTGAGCAAGCCGGAAGGCCGCGATCTGTTCATCGCCCTTGCGCAGCGAGCAGATGTAGTGGTCGAGAACTTCCGCCCCGGCACCTTTGAGCGCTGGGGCTTAGATTGGGAAACGCTGCACGCGGCCAACCGGCGTCTGGTGATGCTGCGTCTTTCGGCGTTTGGTCAGAATGGTCCCCTAAGAGAACACATCGGACTCGCACGCATTGCGCATGCATTCAGCGGCGTCCTGTCCATTAGCGGCGAAGTGGACCGCCCACCGGCAAACCCCGGGCCAACCTCGCTCGCAGATTACGTGGCAGGGGTCTATGGTGCACTAGGACTGATGCTGGCGCTGTTCGAGCGGGAGCGCTCTGGACTTGGGCAAGTCGTGGACTTGGCGCTCTATGAGCCCATGCTTAAGACGATGGACGAAGCATTTGCCGTGTTCAACCGCACCGGGTTCGTGCGTCAACGATTCGGATCGCAAGTTGCCACTGTTGCGCCAACGGCGAACTATGAGTGCGCTGACGGCCGCTTTGTCACCATTGGCGTACCGGACGACAAGATGTTCGCGCGCCTTTCCACCGCGATGTGCGCGTCGCATCTGGCGGACAGCAACTCTAAATTCGCCACCAACGCGCTGCGAGTCGAGCACAGGGACGAGATAGAGAGCATCGTGCGCACCTGGGTTCAGTCGCATGATCGCGACGCAGTGATCCGCCTGCTTCAGGAGAGCGATGTTCCTTGCGCGCCGATCCTAGACATAGCAGAAGTCGCGGCTCACCCCCAAGTAGCAGCCCGTGAAAACTTCGTGACGCGTCCAGACGGCGCCGGCGGTACGGTCACGATGCAAGCACCTGTTCCCAAACTGTCGCGAACACCTGGGCGTGTTGTCACATCGGGTCCATCGCTAGGTGAAGCGACTAGCGAGATCTTGCAACGATTGCTTGGACTGAGCGACTCGCAGCTTGCCGACTTGCGGTCAAAAAAAGTCATATGAGTTCGCTTTTTTATCGGCGTTCCACGCTCGAACTTCGCCGTTGCGACGGTGTGATGGTGGTGGCACTCAATCGTCCTGAGGCGCTTAACGCGATCAACCGCACGATGCGGGACGAGCTGCGCCAAACGCTCGACGAAACGCGGCGCGATCGTGATATCGCGGCTGTCGTGCTGACCGGCAATGGCAGAGCGTTTTGTGCCGGGCACGACGTCAAGGAGCTATTGGCCCTCTCACCATCCGCAGCGAACGCCATCATGCTGGAGATCGGTGACCTATACCGCGCTTTGCGCGCCTACCCGAAACCCTTGGTCACTGCCCTCAACGGACTTGCCCTCGGTGGCGGCGCGGCGCTGGCGCTTTTCTCCGACGCGCGCCTCGCGACCCCTCAGTTCGAACTCGGTTTTCCGGAGATTGACCGAGGGCTTGTTACAGCACTCGGACCTTGGCTGCTAGGGCTCTTCCTACCCCCGGCACTTGCACATCAGATTGTGCTCAGCGGCACGAGCCTGTCAGCTCAGCAATGCGTACATCGTGAACTTGTATCAGGAATTGTCGACCCGAGCGATTTGGTTTCGACCAGTGTCTCCAGCGCATTGTCGCTGGCAAAAAAACCACAAAGCACGTTCTCAATAACCAAGGCGCGCTTTGCGGCGGTGACCGAAAACGGATTTTGCGAGTCATTGGAAGCAGGGGCAAAAATGCAAGAGCTCGCGCAGGCGGCACGTGCCGCTGAGAGCGTATGACGACGTTGGCTTTGTTACCTCAATCAGTGCCAGCTCTCTGATTCTGTGTGGCTCTCCCAAGACCGGCCATTGACAACAATTTCGCGCTCAGTCAGCTATGCGTCTGAGCAAAGTGCTTTAGCGCCCCCTGTCAGGCCGTAACAGCAGCCTGTGCACGCGTGGCCACGTTCGATTAGCAGGAGAATGTATGAATAACGCGATACTAATTGACCAAGTTAATTACGAAAGTGTTCCTATTGAACGGGCACGATACAGGGCTGTATTGGCAAGCGGAATTGGTCACTTCTTGGAGTGGTTCGAATTCGCGACGTACGGCTATCTAGCAGTAATCTTTTCAAAAAACTTCTTTCATTTCGCTTCGGAGGGCACCTCGCTGTTGCTTTCCCTTGCGACGTTCGGCGTCGGGTTTGTCGCACGCCCACTCGGCGGCATCGTTTTGGGACAACTCGGCAATCGCTTAGGGCGGCGCTCATTGCTTGTCATGACGATGTGGACAATGGCAGTCGCAACCTTTGCGATTGGCTGCTTGCCAACTTACGACAGCATCGGGCTTTTTGCGCCTGGATTGCTCGTTGCGCTGCGCCTGATTCAGGGCTTTTCTCTCGGTGGCGAGTGGGCCGCGGCCGCCATGTATATGGTCGAGTGGGCACCGGAGTCGAAACGCGGGTTCTTCGGAAGCTTGAATCAGGTGTCCGGGGCGCTAGGGCTCCTGCTCGGTTCAGTCACCGTAGCGGTACTCAGCTCGGTCCTGACCCAGGAAGCGCTGACGTCTTGGGGATGGCGAGTCCCGTTTTTCTTTGCCGCATTGATCGGTCCGATTGCCGTATTCATTCGAAAACGGATTGGAGAAACACCCGTCTTCGAAAAAATGAAGGCGGAGCGCGCTTCGGGCAAGAAACCAGTCGCTGGAGCGAATCAGTCGCGTAAGCTGAAAGGTTCCGCTGTAACGTTCTGTTTGGCCGCGTGCTGGGCACTCCTTTTTTACATCGTGATGAGCTTTATGCCCACGTTCCTCCAGAAGCAAGTGAAGATTTCTGCATCAGACACATTCTGGATTACAAGCATCGGGATTGTTGCTTTGTGTCTATCGACTCCGATAATGGGGGCGCTGTCGGATCGAGTGGGGCGTCGCCCCGTATTGTTCGTGGGCTGTCTCGCCTTTACGCTATTACCTTATTTCTTGTTTTCGTATTTGTTGGCAGGAGTCGACTTTCGAGATGCGGTGATCGTCCAAGTCATTCTGGCGTTGATGCTGTCTCTCTTTTGTGGGCCAGGCACAGCCACGATGACTGAGATCTTTCCGACCGAACTTAGGGCCGGCTGGATGTCGTCTGTCTACGGTGTATCTGTCGCGATCGCCGGGGGATTTGCACCGATGATTGCTACGTGGCTCATCGGTGTCACGGGCTCGGCAATTGCGCCCACAATACTGGTCGCGGTATTCGCGTTGATCGGCATCGTCACCGTAGTCGCCATGCGTGAAACTGCCTTTGCCGAGCTGGCATGATGGGACGGACATCTCTGATTTTCAGTTCGTCGCAGTATGCACAGTAATTGTTCGCCTCTTCCGCCTCGATGTCAGCAAGAGGACTCGAACGATAATGCGTCGACTATGTCATTGAGCTGGCTCAGGCTGGGGCGTCCATTCCGAATCTTCGCGTTCAAAAAGCAATTTTCAGCGCCACCTCGCAGCCCGGTTTGGCAGAAATTTATAAAGCGCTCCCACAGCGCGACGTATTGGATTAAGACCTGCCGCAGAGTTTTCCTCTTCTCAAAACCGAATTCCACTATTGTGGGAAAGACAACATTTAAGGTTTATGTTGGCTGTGGCGGCGCCGTGTGCATCGTGGACGAGCCGAAGCGAGACTGCGTTGGAGATCACGACGCACTGCCGTCGATGGGCCAGCGCCACTTGAGCCACGGACGCCCGGGCTCTGCGCATGCGGCCAGCACTTGCCGCTTCAGTTCGGCCGCGTGGCGCCGCCGGCCGCTGCCGTGTTGACGCTCAGGGAGCGCTCAATCGCGAGTCGATCGATTGGTCGATCCGGATGGCCGTTTTCCGGCAGAAACCGATGCTCGGGTTCGAGGGGCCCAATGCCAGACGGCTCATAGGCGGAATAGCGCGGATGGAGGTCACCCGAAGGAGTTGACCGGCGTCACTATCACGAAGAGCCGCGCGGGTGAAGGCCCACGTTCTTGCCGCTGTGTGGCTGTTCGCAAGAGAAGTGGACACAGTCGCCTGGCTCGAGCACCAGCATTTTGTCGCCGATTCGGAATTCAAACCGCCCGTCCAACAGGTACAGCATTTCCTCGCCTGCGTGCGTCAGGACCTCCGGGTTCATCGGCTCGCCGACCGGGTAGACCAGTTCAAAAGCGCTCATCTGCTGATCGATGAGCTCTCCACTCATGAGGTGGTACGAGTATCCCCGAGCAGTGAGTGACGGTTCGCCACCGCGGTCCTCCTGGGACTACTACAAGGTGGTTGCCACCGTCCCTGCGGAGCAAGCGTTCCAGCCGCTCGGTGCCAGTGCGTGCCCGCTGGTCAAGAAGTAATCAGTTTCCAACCCGTTCCAAGGAGAAAAAAGTGAGCGATTCCATCCGAATGAAACTCGACGAGGTCCACGAGCTCGCAACAACGCTGTTGCTCGCCCAGGGCTTCAACCAAGCCCACGCCAACGCCATCGCCAACACGGTGACTGCGGCCGAGCGCGACGAGTGCCGCCATCACGGCTTGTTCCGCATTCCCTTCTACGTCAATGCGTTGCGCGCTGGGCAAGCTTCCGGTGATGCGGAGCCGACAGTCGACGACCTTGCACCAGCCGTGGTGCGAGTCGATGCCCACTATGGCTTTTCACCACTGGCGCTGGAAGTCGGCGATGAGCTCCTCGCCAAGCGGGCGCAGGAGACGGGCATCGCTGCACTGGCCGTCAACAACGCCCTCAACGTGGCGGCCTTGTGGCCAGAGGTCGAGCGCCTGGCGAACCGTGGCTTGGTCGCGTTCGCGTTTGTCGCCGCAGCGCCCTACGTTGCGCCGCATGGCGGCACCAAGCCGCTTTACGGCACCAATCCTATGGCCTTCGCCTGGCCTCGACTCAACAAACCGCCGATGGTCTTCGACCAAGCTTCAAGTGCAAGTGCGCGTGGCGAAATCCAGGTTCGTCTGCGTGATGGCAAGCCGCTGCCCGAAGGCTGGGCGGTAGGCCCGGACGGGAAGCCGACAACGGACCCGAAGGCCGCTCTTGCCGGCGCCCAGCTGCCGTTCGGCGGTGTCAAGGGCGCTTCCATCGCGATGATGGTCGAGTTGCTCGCAGGTCCGCTGGTCGGTGATCTGCTGAGCTACGAGTCCGGCGAGAAGGATGCCGCGAACACCGGCGCGCCATGCGGCGGCGAGCTGATCATTGCCATCGACCCCGTTCGATGCCTCAAGAACGGCAACCGCAAGGCGCAGTTGGAACATGGGGAGCGACTGTTCAGCAAGATCCTCGAGCAGGAGGGAACGCGCCTGCCGTCGCAGCGGCGGTATGAAGCTCGCGCACGTACGGCAGTGGAGGGCGTCACCGTGCCGAAGTCGCTGTACGACACGCTGAAGCTGTTCAGCACGGGCACCTACGTGCGGCAGGAAAATGCCTACGAAGGCGATGATCTGCTGCGCGGAAAGCCGGCGAAGGCTGTGGCGTGAACATGGCCAACGCGAGCCAAGCCTCTGAGTACGGGCCAACGCCGCGTACCCAAGTTCGACGTCGGCCGGAGCGGGCCAGCTACGACCGCGAGCTGGTTCACTCGATCATCGACGAAGCGATCGTCTGTCACGTGAGCTTCCTTTACGAAGGGGAGCCGTGCATCATTCCGACGACGATCCTTCGCATCGATGAAGACATCTATCTCCACGGCAGCCCGACGAATCGAATGCTGTGCGTCCTCGCTCAAGGTGTACCGGCTGCCATCGCCGTCACCCACATCGATGCTGTTGTGGCGGGGCGGTCCGGGTTCGGTTGCAGCGTGGACTATCGATCCGCCATCATCTATTCCAGCGGGCAACTCGTGGAGGGACCGCACAAGGCGGAGATCGTCGACAGCGTGATTCAGTCGGTCGTGCCGGGTCATCGGGTGCGTGCGCCAAAGCAAAAGGAGCTCGACGCCACGATGGTGCTGCGCTTCCCAATAGTCGAGGTCTCTGCAAAAGTCCGCGACCTCGGCGTGCGCGACTACGAAGAGGACCTGGAACTGGACTTGTGGGCCGGCACGATACCGTTGCGCGTCGTGGCCGGAGCACCGGTCAATGCGCCGGATCTGCGGCCGGGCATCAGGACTCCGGATTACGCGCTGAACTACCAACGCGGCAGGGGCTAATCGCGGTTTCGCTTACCGCGCACAAGGACCAGCATGTGCATTCGCGGCGTACGGAGGTCCGCTGCGCCGGCGTGCCCCGGCGCCCGGCCGCCGCCTCGACAAGGGCGCCGCTTGACTATCGGAACCAAGCAGCGGTTCCGGACCATCAACGCTATTCGGACAACTGGCGCGCGATGAGTGAATCAACGCGAAGACGCCTGGTGCATTGGTCCGACGATGGGCGCTTCCCCAACGTCGAGCAACGGCGTCCGGACCAGACTGGTTGTCGCCAACCAGCTCGTTGCCTGACGCAAGACGCGAAAGAGCCGGTCGGGTGTTTCAAGAGGTGCATCGCCCGCAGATGCCGTCTCGCAAAGTGGCACCGTCCGAAAGCCATAAGTGGCTAGTAGGTCTGCGAATTGCCAGCCTAAGCTCAACCCGCGCCAGAGTGATTGGCACTCCGATCAAAAGATCGCGAGGTGGCGATCTTCCTCGAAACCCACAACGTATGTCATTGCCTAACGCCTCTGTCTTGGAGGGTGTTCTCGTTCTCGATGCGGCCATCTACATTGCGGCGGCGTTGAGCGCGGCGATCCTCTCGGAGTTCGGCGCTCAAGTGATCAAGATCGAACACCCGTGCTCCGGGGATCCGCTGCGGCGCTTCGGAACGAGGGGGACTGATCCCGGCGCCTCCGTGCAGTGGCTCAACGAGAGCCGCAACAAGCGGTCGGTCCCGCAAATACGCCGGCGGCCATCAAGGACTACTTGGCCAAGGAGATTCTGGCAGTTCTGCAGGAACCCGCCGTGCTGAAAGAGCTGCGCGATCGCACGATGGTGATCACGCCGCAATCTGCCGCCCAGTTCTCGCGGTTCCTGAGTGACGAAGAAGCGCGCTGGACCAGCCTCATCAAGGCCAAGAACATCCGAATCGACAACACTAGCCCATGACCACCGACCCGTACGCCCGCGCTCAACCTTCTCCATACGCAGGCCTTCGCCTGGGCATCATCGGAGGAGGCAATATGGCGCGGGCTATCCTTGGGGGGCTCCTGCGGAATGGCCTGGATCCAGCGCAGGTGACAGTCGTGGAGCCCCATGGCGACGCGCGTGCGCGGCTCGGTACGGAGCTTGGGATCTCTGCTGACGCCGAGCCAAGTGGCAGATTGAAGAGCTGCACCGCCGTGCTGTGGGCCGTCAAGCCTCAAGCCTTTGCGGAGGCGAGCGCGCCTGTCCTCAAATATCTCGCTGAACCGCTGCACATCAGCGTCATCGCAGGGCTGGGAGTCGAATCCCTTCAGAGCCAGTTGGGTTCGGGTCGCGTCATTCGCTGTATGCCGAATACGCCAGCGGCCGTCGGAGCGGGGATTGCCGGGTGCATTGCTGCTGGGGAAGCGTCAGAGTCCGATCGACGAGTCGCCGACGATCTGCTGCGGCCAACGGGGGAGGTTCTTTGGCTCAACTCAGACGCGGATCTGGACCGCGTGACGGCAATCTCGGGGTCTGGGCCGGCGTACCTTCTCTACGTCATCGAGGCTGTCATCGACGGCGGCGTAAGAATCGGGCTTCCGAAAGAGGTGGCCCGCCGGCTTGCGATTGCCACGGTCGTCGGCACCGGTGTGCTGGCGCGAAGTTCGAATGAGGAGATCTCTGAACTTCGCGGTCAGGTGACATCCAAAGGGGGCACCACGGCAGCGGCGATCGATGTATTGAGCTCCGCAGGAGTGCACGACGCAGTTTGCGCTGCCGTGGAGAGCGCTCACCTCAGGGCGCGGCAGCTCTCGGCGATGTAGCCGTCCGGATCGAAAGTATTTCCGGCCCAACGACGGAAGGCCTGGGCTCCTGCCTCAGAGCGGCGCGTTCACCATGCTTCAACATGACGAGTATCTGAAGAGGATGCTTCAGGCGCAGGTGTTGGAATCCGCCGAGCTCTGATCGGCGGAATTCAACAGGTCGAATACAGCGTCCCCCTCGGAGAATCACTGAAGGCGCCGTTCCAAGCGCTGTTCCAGTGGTCGGTTGCGAACGCGCAGGAAATCGAGGCAGCAAAGAAACGGTTCGACCTCTCCATCGCGGGTGGCGAGCCTGCGGATGGCGCCGTCGAAGGCGCCGACGACTGACGAGCACCCGCAGCTGCTTTCGACAGGCGTGCCTTCATGCTCACGCTCGAGGTTCAGCGGCGCGATCGACACCTTTGAACTGTTCGATCATGTGAGCTAATTGGCAGCGCTCATGGGAGCGGCCTGCCTAGCCACGCGTAGCAGTACGCGATCGCTCAGTAACCAGGCCGGTGACGACGATCTCGACGACGCCGTCACCCGAGAACCTGACTGGTGGTGCAAACGTGTCCGCGAGCCTCAGGAACGGCGGCTAGTCTTGTTCTTGCGTCCAGCGACCTTCGGTGCCGCGGACGCAAGGAGTGCGTCGCGGCAAACCGCCAGGAATTCATCGGCCAGAGGCGAGTCGTCGGGACACGCTCGCGACATGACGATGGCGCCCACGGCATGCGCCAGCGCGTCCAGGGTCTTGGCTCGCGCCTGGCCAGCATCTGCTGAACCCGACGCCGCGCGCTGGCTGGTCAGTGCGGCGACGAGGTCTTCGACGCCGGCCGCAAACGCGATTCTCACGGTCTCGGGCTGGCGTGCGGTATCCCCTCCAAGGGCCGCCATCGTGCAGCCGGTAGCCCGTGAGTCTCGGTGCTCTCGCGAGAGGTATTGCTCCACGAACTCCACCGGGCCAACACCATCGGTCATCGCAACGGTCTGCGCGATGCCGCACGCCGTCGATTCCGCAATCAGGTCGGCCTTGGATTCGAACTGCTTGTAGAAGCCGCCATGGGTGAACCCCGCAGCCGCCATCAGGTCGGCCACGCCAACCCCGTCGTATCCGTGCTCACGAAACAGCGTGGACGCCGTCTCGACGACGTGCGCCCGGTTTGCCTGAGCCTGTGCCTTGGTGACCTTCATTCTTCGACAACTGTGAGTTCGTTCCTGAACAAGCCCACTATACATTGATGTCGATCATCATCCAATACTTGACATGTTGGATTATGATCATCATCATTGAGCCATCGACAGTTTCCAGCCCTCGCGCCAGAGCCAGCTCGCTCGGCTCTCGGACTCGACAGCAGGAACTTCGAAGCGTTGCGCCCGCGCTTGCGGCCCCCTTCCAGCAGGAAACCGATCATGTCCATCCTCCCTACCGTCCTCATCACCGGCGCCTCCACGGGCATCGGCGCCACCTACGCCGAGCGCTTCGCGCAGCGCGGCCACGACCTCGTGCTCGTTGCCCGCGACAGATCGCGGCTGGAGGCGCTCGCCGCCCGCCTTCGCACCCAGCACCACATCGCAGTCGACCTGATGCCGGCCGACCTGACGCAGCAAGCCGACCTGGCCGCGGTGGAAGCCCGGCTGCGCGACGATGCCCGCATCGGGATCCTCATCAACAACGCCGGCATGGCGCAATCAGGCGGCTTCCTGCAGCAGAACGCTGACGGCGTCGACCGCCTCATCGCGCTCAACATCACCGCGCTGACGCGTCTCGCGGCCGCCGTTGCCCCGCGCTTTGCGCAGTCCGGCACGGGCTCCATCGTCAACATCGGCTCGGTCGTCGGCTTCGCCCCTGAATTCGCCATGTCGATCTACGGGGCGACCAAGGCGTTCGTCCTGTTCCTGTCGCAAGGCCTGAACCTCGAGCTTTCATCCAAGGGCGTGTACGTGCAGGCGGTACTGCCCGCGGGGACCCGCACGGAGATCTGGGAGCGTGCCGGGATCGACGTCAATTCGCTCACCGACCTGATGGAAGTGGGCGACCTGGTCGATGCGGCCCTCGTCGGCTTCGATCGCCGCGAACTGGTCACGATCCCGCCATTGCAAGTCGCCGGTCGCTGGGACGCGCTGGATGCCGCTCGCCAAGGCTTGCTCTCGGACATTCGCCAGGCGCAGGTGGCCGAACGCTATCGCTCGCAAAGCTGACCGCCTCCCACCCCATCCAACCCTGCAAAACTGCCATGACTTCATCTCCGCTGAGATCCAGCCTCTACGCCCTGGCGCTTTGTGCCGTGCTTGTGTCGCCGCATGCCGAGGCCAACGGCGCCCTCTCAACGGATGCGAGCCCTTCGAGGGCCATGGGTGTTCGGCCGGTGACCTGGAAAGAGGTCCCGACGCAGTTCGTCTCTGCAGGCGGCGTGGACTTCGCGTACCGGGAACTCGGTCAGCGCAACGGCGGCGTCCCCGTCGTGCTGCTCGTCCACCTGGCCGCTGTCATGGACAACTGGGATCCGCGCGTGGTGGATGGCCTGGCCGCGAAACACCACGTGATCGCCTTCGACAATCGCGGCATCGGATCGTCGAGCGGCAAGCCGGCCAACACGATGGAACAGATGGCCGACGACGCCATCACGTTCATCAAGGCCAGGGGATTCAAGCAAGTCGACCTCTTCGGCTTCTCGATGGGCGGGATGATCTCGCAGGAGATCGTGCTGAAGGAGCCGCAGCTGGTGCGCAGGATGATTCTTGCGGGCACCGGTCCGGCCGGCGGCGAGGGCATTAGCACGGTGGCGGGCGTGGCGAACTACGACCTGATGCGCGCGAAGCTCACCGGGCAAGACCCGAAGCAGTACCTGTTCTTCACGCGCACGCCCAACGGTATCGAGGCCGGGAAGGCCTTCCTGAAGCGCCTGCAGGAGCGTACGTACAACCGCGACGCGGAGATCGCGATCGGCGCCTATGTCGCGCAGCTCCAGGCGCTCAGCGCGTGGGGGCAAAAGGCGCCGGCAGACCTCTCGGTCGTGAAGCAACCCGTCCTGGTGGTCAACGGCGATGCGGATCGAATGGTTCCGACCCCCAACTCGCACGACCTTGCACGGCGCCTGCCCAACAGCCAGCTGATCATCTATCCCGATGCTGGCCACGGCGGCGTCTTCCAGTACCAGGAAGACTTCGTGCCCAAGGCCCTGGCCTTTCTCGCGAACTGAACCTCCGGGCGAGAAGGTACGCAAGCGCACTCACGGCGCAAATCTCCTGGTTTCAAAGGCAAGCACATGACTGACACGCACCTGACCGCACCCACGCGCTTCGTGGAAGTCGGCGGCACCCGATTCGCCTATCGCCGCTGGGGCAATGGAGCTGCTTCGCAGCCTCCGATGCTGTTCCTGCAGCACTTCCGCGGTGGCATGGATCACTGGGACCCGTTGATGACCGACGGCCTGGCCACCGGGCGTGAGGTGATCTTGTACAACGGCCGAGGTCTTGCCTCGTCCACCGGGGCGCCGCGCACCCGGATCGAGGATATGGCCGATGACGCCGCGGCGGTGATCCGGGCCCTGGGCCTGCGCCAGGTCGACGTGCTGGGCTTTTCGCTGGGCGGCTTCCAGGCCCTGGACCTCACGTGGCGCCACCCCGACCTGGTGCGCAAGCTGATGCTGCTGGGCACCGGGCCGCGCGGAGGCAACCCCGAAATGGAAGAGCGTGTGCTGACCACGGCCGTCAACCCGACGCCCACCTTCGAGGACTTTCGCTACCTGTTCTTCGGCCGGTCGGACCAGGCTGAACACGCCGCTCGGGCGTTCTGGGAGCGGCGTCACCAGCGGGTGGATCAGGACCCGCCGAGCTCTTTGGCGCTGATGCAGGGCCAGATCGAGGCCAACGTGCTGTACCTGCCCCGGCTGCAAGAGGACGACCCTTTCGCCTACCTGCGCGGCATCCACCAGCCCACGTTCATCCTCAATGGCGTGCACGACGTGATGGTGCCGACCATCAACTCGTTCTACATGGCGCGCAACCTGCCCAACGCGCAGTTGTTCATCTACCCCGATGCCGGCCATGGGCCTCAGTTCCAGTACCCGCAGCGGTTCCTGCAGCACGCGGTGCAGTTCCTGAGCGAATGACGGCCAGCGCCGCCGCCGCCCCCAGCGTCGCTTGATGTCAACCACCTTCTTCGAAGAGAGAACGCCATGTTCAAGTTCAAGTTCCTGTTGTGGGCCTTTGCACAACTGCTGCAGCGAAAGATCCGCAGCAACGCAGAGTGCGCCCGCTACCTCGGCGACAGGAAGCTCGTCTTCCAGATCCGCACAGCCTCAGGCGCTGGCCGCTGGTACGTCATTCAGAACGGCACCGTTCGCTCCTTCGCCGGCCTGGCCGACAACGCGGCGTTCACGTTCACCTTCTCGAATGCGGCCAAGGGCTTCGAGATCCTGTCGGCCAAGGACGCACAGCTCGCGTTTCTGCGCGGGGTGGGCAGCAAGGATCTGGTCGTGAGCGGCGACTTCCGCGAAGTGATGTGGTTCCAAGGTCTGACCGCCTACCTGCAGCCGCCCAAGGTCGTCACGCCCTGGGAGCGCAGCCCGTTCTGACAGCCGCTGGACCTGGCGCGCACGCACGCGCCAGGCCGGCAACACAACAACAAACGGAGACAAACCATGACGACATCGCCGGGAGCTGCCGTGCCCGACCCCATGCTGCACGCCGCGCATGCAGACACAGCGCCCTATGACTTCGACCACATCGTGATCGGCTCGGGCTTCGGTGGCAGCGTCTCTGCCCTGCGGCTGTCGGAGAAGGGCTACACCGTGGGCGTCATGGAAATGGGGCGACGCTGGAAGCCTGAAGACTTCCCCAAGTCGAACTGGGATGCACGACGCTATTTCTGGCGGCCGGGTCTTCGCATGTTCGGCTTCTTCAACATGCGGCTGTTCCGCCACGTCGTGGTGATGTGCGGCAACGCTGTCGGCGGCGGCTCGATCGCGTATGCCAGCGCCTTGCTCAAACCATCGCCGGAGGTGTGGGACCAGGGCTCCTGGGCCGGCCTGCAGGATTGGAAGCGGCTCATGCCAGCGCACTACGCCACCGCCGAACGCATGCTCGGTGTGGCCGACAACACGCTGCTGAGCGAGGCCGACCGGCGGCTCGAAAAACTTGCGCGCCTGGCCGGAGTAGGGGACAGCTATTACGCCGGCCGTTCGGGCACCTTCTTTCCGCCCCCCGGCGAACGCGGTGGCAAGACCTACCCCGACCCGTACTTCGGCGGCGAAGGCCCGGAGCGCAGTACCTGCATTGGCTGCGGCGGCTGCCTGGTGGGCTGCAGGCATAACGCCAAGAACTCGCTCGACAAGAACTACCTCTACCTCGCCGAGCGGCGCGGCGCCCAGGTCTTTGCGGAAACGCGGGTGGTCGATGTTCGTCCACTGAACGGCAAGCCCGATGGCAGCGACGGCTACGAAATTCACACCGAGTCGTCGACCGCGCTCTTCGACAAGCGGCGGCGCGTCTTTCGCTGCCGCACCGTGTTGTTTGCCGCGTCGTCGCTGGGTACGGTGGAACTGCTGCTGAGGCTGAAGGAAGGTGGCTCGCTGCCGCGACTCAGCGATGATCTGGGCAAGCGCATCCGCACCAACGCGGAATCTCTCCTCGGTCTGCGCTTCCCCGGGCGCGAGCCCAGCATGTCACCGGGCATCGCAGGCGGTGCCGCCCTCTACCTCGACCGGCATACCCATGTCGGCGTCGTGCGCTACGCAGAGGGCATGGATGGCACCAGCCTGCTGATGACGGTGATGCGCGGCGCCGCATCGGGCTGGAGACGCATCCCGGCATGGCTCTGGCGCATGCTGCGCCATCCGCTGCAGGCGCTGCGGGTCCACAACCCGATCGGCTTTGCGCGCCAGACCATGCTCTTCGTGGTCATGCAGAACAAGGAAGGCCACATCGACCTGCGCCTGCGTCGCCCCTGGTACTGGCCGTTCGGCAAACAACTGAGCACCGAGGGGGCGCCGATTCCCGCCCACATTCCAGAGGCGAACGCCTTCGTCGAACGTGCGGCCAAGGCCCTCGGCGGCCTTCCCATGTCGCTGCTCACCGAAACCCTGTTCAACGTTCCCACAACGGCCCATTGCATGGGCGGTTGTGCGATGGCACAGACCGCCGAGCACGGCGTGATGGACGCCCGCAACCGCGTGTTCGGCTACCAGAACATGCTGATCTGCGACGGCTCCATGCTCAGCGCCAACCTGGGCGTGAACCCGAGCCTGACCATCGCGGCGATGACGGAGCTCGCCATGTCCCACATCCCGGCCAAGTCATCTCCCAACCCCGTTCACGACACATCACGCAGCGACATGCCCATGCCCAAGACATCCAACGGCAGCCACCAGCTTCTGAACCAGCCCCTGACATTGCCCAACGGCACGGTCCTGCGTAACCGGCTGGCCAAGGCCGCCATGAGCGAGACGCTCGGCACCTACGACAACCGGCCGACGCCCAGCCTCGTTCGGCTATATGAACGTTGGGGCGCCTCGGGCCTCGGCTTGATCGTGACGGGCAACATGATGATCGACCGCCGCGCTCTGGGCGAGCCCGGCAACGTCGCCGTCGAGGACGAATCCGACCTGACCGTCTTGCGCCAGTGGGCAAAGGCGGCGACGGCGCAGGGCGCCGCCATCTGGGCGCAACTCAACCATCCCGGCAAGCAGTCCACCAAGGGCTTGAACGCCTTCAACCTCGCGCCTTCGGCCGTCCCCTTCCGCGAGGACATGGCAGCCTTCTTCGAGACTCCACGTGAAGCCACCGGGTCCGAGATCCACGACATCATCGAGCGTTTCGGGCGCAGTGCGGCCATCATCAAGAAAGCCGGCTTCAGTGGCGTTCAGATCCATGGTGCCCACGGCTACCTGGTCAATCAGTTCCTGTCTGCGCACCACAACCGTCGCGACGATGAGTGGGGGGGAACCCTCGAGAAACGGCGACGCTTCCTGATGGCCGTCTATGCGGAGATCCGCCGACAAGTCGGTCCGGAGTTCCCGATCGGCATCAAGCTCAACTCGGCCGACTTCCAGCGTGGCGGCTTCACCGAAGAAGAATCGTTGGCCACGATCCGCGCGCTGGCCGAGGCAGGAATCGACTTGATCGAGATCTCCGGCGGGACCTACGAAGCGCCCGCCATGAGTGGCACGATGCAGGAACAGGCAAGGGCATCCACCGCGGCTCGTGAAGCGTATTTCCTCGACTTCGCCGGGAAGGTTCGTTCCGCTGTCCAGGTGCCCCTGATGGTCACAGGCGGATTCCGCACTGCGGCCGGCATGGAAGCCGCGCTGCGAACGGGCGCGCTCGATGTGGTGGGCCTGGCGCGCTTGCTGGCGATCGACCCCGACGCGCCTGCCGCACTACTCCGAGGTCGCGACAGCCTTCAACGCGTTCGCCCGATCAACACCGGTCTCAAGGTCGTGGATCGCATGGGAATCATGGAGGTGCTTTGGTACACGCGCCAACTCGGGCGCATTGCCAAGGGTAGAGACCCACAGCCGAGGGAAGGTGGGCTGTCTGCCTTCCTGAAGTCAGCGCTCATCAGTGGTTGGGGAACGTTTCGCACACGTCGCCTGCGCGCGCGCGGTTGAGCGTGCTCCTCGCACAAGCAGGCATTGCTGACTACCAAATGACGCGCACCAGGGCTGGATCCAAGAACGCTTCGCACGACCGCATCGTCGCGGCCGGCGCGCGGGCGATTCGCCGCAGCGGGTACGGCGGCGTCAGCATCGCTGACATCATGAAGGAGGCGAGTCTCACGCATGGCGGGTTCTACGCCCACTTCCCTTCACGCGAGGCCATGCTGGTCGAGTTGTCAGACCGAGCCGGCGCCGACGCCATCGCCATCTTCGCGCGCGTCGCGGAGGAGGCGCCGCCCGCGCAATCGCTGCGGGCGCTTCTGAGCACCTATCTCTGCGAAGAGCATTTGAGGCAGCCTGAGATTGGCTGCCCGATCGCCGCGCTGGGCACGGAAATGCCGCGACAGGCGCCGCCAATTCGGCGCGCGGTCACCCGCCGCATCAAGGAGATGATCGATCTGGTCTCGCGCGAGTCATCCGACTTCGGGCTGCCGGGCGCGCACGACCGAGCTCTGGTGATCACCGCCACCATCGTCGGGGCGCTGGTTCTGGCACGGGCGATCGACGAAGCGGCGTTATCCGAATCGGTGCTGAACGCAGTACGCGAGCACCTGATTTCCTCGCCGAGATGACTTATGCATGACCGCGCGCATTGAGCGCCCTGGCGCTGCACTGCATAACCCCGAAACCCCGCGGCGCACCAACGCCCCGACGACACACCCACCTGGCTCCGCCATGACAAAGGACGAAGACATTGAAAGCACTCACGTTCAAGCGCTACGGCAAGTCGCCCGGCATCGGCTTTTCCGAGATTGCCAGCCCCTCGTTGAAACCAGACGAAATGCTGGTGCAGGTCCATGCCGCGGGGGTGAACCCCATCGACAACATGGTCCCTGTGGGAACGTTCAAGCTCGTCCTGCGCTTCGACTTGCCCGCGACGTTGGGCAGTGATCTGGCAGGCGTGGTGGTCGAGGTGGGCAGCCGCGTAACCCGCTTCAAGCCTGGCGACGAAGTCTTCGCCAGCCTCTTCGACCTCGGCAAAGGATCTCTTGCAGAGTTCGCGGCGGTGCCGGAGAGCGCCGCCGCCTTGAAGCCGCACAACCTGGACTTCGTTCAAGCTGCGTCGATTCCGATGGTCGGACTTACCTCGTGGCAAGCACTGAAGGAGCGGGCAGGTCTGCGTCGAGGCCAGAAGGTGTTCATCCCGGCGGGCTCCGGCGGCATCGGTACGTTCGCGATCCAACTGGCTCACCACCTTGGCGCCAAGGTGGGCACCACCGTCAGCACGGGCAATGTCGAACTGGTTAGCAAGCTCGGTGCCGACGAAGTCGTCGACTACAAGAAGCAGGAGTTCGAGAAGGTACTTCGGGGCTATGACGCCGTGCTCGGCACCGTCCGGGGAGATGCCATCGCGAAATCCGTCGACATCCTCAATCCGGGCGCCAGGATCGTCTCCCTCATCGGCCCACTCGACGCTGCGTTCGCGCGCGCGAAGGGCTTGAACCTCATCCTGAGGTTTGTGTTGGGATTGATGAGCCGCAAGATCTTGCGCCTCGCGAGAAAACGGGACGTCAACTACTCATTCCTGTTCATGCGCCCCGACGGGAAGCAACTCGGGGAGATCGGTGAACTGCTCAAGTCCGAACGCATTCGGCCGGTGATCGACAAAGTGTTCCCCTTCGAGCAGGCCAAAGAGGCTCTCGACTACCTGGCGCAAGGACGAGCCAAGGGAAAGGTCGTCGTTCGTATCAAGTAGCCCGTCGTCATCGCCACGATCCGCAGCCGTGGCGGCACGCCCGCATTTTCAACACCTCGTTTTTCCATCAAGGACCATCATGCTTTTTGAACCTCTTGCCACGCCTTCGCTGCAACTCGCCAACCGCATCGTGATGGCGCCGATGACACGCAGCCGGGCCGTGGAGGCCAACACGCCGAACGACCTGATGGCCGAGTACTACGGCCAGCGAGCAGCAGCCGGCCTGGTCATCACGGAAGGCACATCGCCGTCTCCGAACGGCCTGGGCTATGCACGCATCCCCGGGCTCTTCAACCAGGCGCAGGTGCAGGGATGGCGGCGGGTCACCGACGCCGTCCACGCCAGGGGCGGCAAGATCTTCGTCCAACTGATGCACACCGGACGCGTGACCCATGTGTTGAACCTGCCGGTCGCAGCCGAGGTCCTGGGGCCCACCGCCGATGCCTGTCCCGGCCAGATGCATACCGACGCGAAGGGCATGCAACCGCACAGCCGCCCGCGAGCCATGAGCCAGGACGACATTGCGCATGCCGTCGACGAATACGTCCGGTCGGCGCAACTCGCGATCGAAGCAGGATTCGACGGAGTCGAATTGCACGCCGCGAATGGCTACTTGATCGAGCAGTTCCTCAACGCCAATGTGAACCAGCGCACCGACCAATACGGCGCCGGCTTCGACGGTCGCAATCGCTTTGCAATCGAGATCGCCCGTGCCACCGCGGCGGCTATCGGCCCACAGCGCGTGGGCATTCGGCTCTCGCCTTATGGCGTGTTCAACAGTACTGGGCCTTTTGCCGATGTGGACGCGCAGTACCTGGCGTTGACGCAGCAGCTGTCGGAGCTGGGCCTGCTTTACGTCCACGTTCTCGATCATTCGGCGATGGGAGCTCCCGCAGTGCCTGCCGAGCTGAAGGCCCGTCTTCGCGCCGCCTTCAAGGGACTGTTCATCCTCGCCGGCGGATTCGATCAGGCCAGCGCCGAGCGTGCGCTCGAAGCCGGTCAGGCAGACCTCATTGCCTTCGCCCGGCCCTTCATCGCCAATCCGGACCTGGTCGCACGCATGCGTACTGACGCCGCGCTCAACGTGATGGACCCCGAAACCTTCTACACCCCGGGTGCCAAGGGCTACACCGACTACCCGGTACTTGCGGACTGAGCTGTACGGTCCGTCGACTATCAAGGAGCCGCCTTCAACTGCCGCATGAATGCGCCGGGCGTGGGTTCCTTGTCGCGATCCGCTTTGCGCTCTTTCAGGCGCTGCAAGAACATCAAGAGGTCAAACATGCCCTATCTCCAGCTCGACGTGAATGGAAGCTATGCAATCGCGGACAAGCAGCGCCTTGCGAATGCGCTTGCGGAAACCTACGCCCGGATGATGAGTGTGGACATGCGGCGTATCAGCATTGCCATCAGAGAACTGGGGGAGGGCGCTGTCTGGCGCATGGTCGATGGCGAGGCGGTCGAAGCCGCCGTGCTGATGTGTGACATTCGACGGGGTCGCAGCGCTGAACTCCGCCTTGCCGTCGCCAAGGCGCTATGCGAAGACTGCATGGAGATCCTGGGCTTGCGAATAGATCGATTGAACGTTGAGTTCACTCAGCATTCGGCCGATGAGATGTATCACCCCACCTTGGGCGGATACAGCCCGGAATGGACGCCGGCCGAGGAGGGCGGTTCATTGCCTGGGTGACCACCAAGCAACGGCTGCATCCTGGAATGTCGACACCGCATACAGAACTGCTGCGCATATTTGGCGACGCTTGGTTCGAATCGGTTGGGTCGGCGTCACAAGAGCTATTGCTGACGCAAGGACGTCTCGTTCACGTTCGAAGCCGTGAATTCGTCGTGCGCAAAGGCGACGCGGCCAATGGTCTCTTCGGCGTGGTCAGTGGTGTTCTCGCCGCGTCCTCGTTACTCGAAGACGGGCGACAAATGATCTTCGGGCTGCTGGAGCCTGGAGATTGGTGCGGTGAGGCATCGTCGCTGGACGGACTGCCGCGCACGCACGACATCCATGCCTTGCGGAACTCCGAATTGCTGCACATCTCGCCGCCTCTGTTCGAACGGTTGATGCAGGACGCCAGTTTTGTGCGGGCGATTGCAGTCCTGCAGACGGCACGCATCCGAACCATGTTCAGCTTCTTCGAGGATGCGGCGCTGCGCAGCACGCGGGCCCGTGTCGTGCGACGGCTGCTGAGGCTGGCGCGCGGCGATGCCTCAGCCTTGCCTCGTTCCAGGCGCGTGATTCCCATCACACACGAGACCCTCTCGATGATGTTGGGCATCACCCGTCAGACCTTGTCGCTTGAACTCAAGGCCTTGGCTGCGACGGGCGCGCTGTCGCTGTCGTACGGCCGCATCGCCATCGAGTCAGAGCAAACGCTGAGCGCACTCAGCGAGGTCTGAGTACGGGACGGCGGCGCCCGGCTGCCGAGCATGGGCCTCGGGACTTACCCGCGGAATGTCAGCTGGCATGCATTCGTGTGGAAGCACTGATTCCTACCATCGTGCGTCATTCATCAGAAGAGCCTACCCCCATGACCGATCGCGCGACATTTCGTAGTTTTCAAGAAAGCACGGCCCAGGATTGGAAGGTGATCGCGGGCGAGTTCCAAGCCTTTTCCAAAGGTCTGGCCGACCGTGTCCTTCATCACCTGAGTCTGCTGCGCGGCGACTTCGGAGGTTTCCCCATCGACCGCCTCGATCACTCCTTGCAAACGGCAACCCTGGCCTTGCGCGATGGCCGTGATGAGGCTTACGTGTGCTGTGCCTTGCTGCATGACATCGGCGACACGCTGGGAACATTCAATCACCCCGACATCGCCGCAGCGGTGCTGAAGCCGTTCGTGAGCGAAGCGGATCATTGGATGGTGCAGAACCACGGGATCTTCCAAGGGTATTACTTCTTTCATCACCTCGGCATGGATCGCGATATGCGCGAGCAGTTCGTCGGGAATCCGCACTATGACCGCACCGCGGAATTCTGCGAGCTGTATGACAGTCCGGCGTTCGACCCGAAAGCCGAGACGCTGCCGCTGTCGGAGTTCGAGCCCATGGTGCGCCGGCTGTTCCAGCATCCGGTCAACAGCATCTACAAGAAGACTGCCTCGATGGCAGAGGTCTGACGGAACGGTGCGAGTGGGCCTTCGCCGGTCCCTCGCATTCCACAGCGGCTGCGTGCGCGGCCGCGCCAAGCCAAAAGATGTGCAAACGCAAGAAAAAGTTGGAGACACACGATGAATCGAGCGACAGGCCCCGCCGCGGCAAGACCACATGACGATGCGCGCAGAGACGCGATGTACCGCAAGATCACCTGGCGGCTTATCCCGCTGCTGTTCCTTGCCTACGTGGTTTCCTACATCGATCGCATCAACGTTGGCTACGCCAAGCTTCAGATGAGCTCGGACCTGCATCTGACCGATGCCATCTATGGACTCGGCGCGGGCATCTTCTTCGTCGGGTATGCGCTCTTCGAGGTTCCCAGCAACGTGCTCCTGATGCGCATTGGTGCACGCCTGACGATCATGCGCATCATGGTGTGCTGGGGTTTGGTCTCGGCGGCGACGATGTTCATCACCACGCCGATGCAGTTCTACATTGCCCGCTTCCTGCTCGGGGCCTTCGAGGCCGGATTTTTTCCCGGCATCGTGCTGTACCTGACCTTCTGGTTTCCGGCGGCACGCAGAGCGCGCATCCTCGCCTTGCTCATGAGCGCGGTGGTGGTGGGCGGGCTCGTTGCGGGTCCGATGTCCGGCTGGATCCTGCAGAACCTCGATGGCTGGCACAGCCTGCGTGGCTGGCAGTGGATGTTCTTGCTCGAAGGTGTGCCGGCCGCGGCATTGGGCTTCGTGGTCTATGCCTGCCTGTCCAACTCGCCCGACGAGGCTCGGTGGCTCTCCGAGGACGAGAAGCGCATGATCCGTATCGACCTGCCCAAGGAGACGGCACCTCACGCATCCACACCTCCTGTGGAAGCCGCACTTGACGCCCTGCGCGACCCAAAGGTCTACCTGCTGTCGTTTCTGTACTTCGCGGCTGTTTGCGGTGGCACCACCCTCAGCTTCTGGATGCCCACGATGATCCAGAGCCTGGGCGTCAAGAGCATGCAGACGATCGGCCTGATTTCTGCCGTGCCCTACGCGTTTGGTGCGCTGGCGATGATCCTGTACGGCCGCCACTCGGACAAGCGTGGCGAACGCCGCTGGCACTACGCGGTGGCAGTGGCCGTCGGCGGGGTAGGGCTTGCGCTCACGAGCTGGACCGGTGCCTACATGTGGCTGTCGGTGGCGCTGATCGCGATTGCAATTGCGGGCTCTGTTTCTTCGCTGCCGGTGTTCTGGGCAGTCGCGACGACGCAGCTGTCGCGGCAATCGACCGCCGCCGGCATCGCGATCATCACAAGCCTGGGCAATCTGGCCGGCCTGGCGTGCCCTTACATCCTGGGCGTGATCAAGCAGTCCACCGGCAGCCTGACGGGCGGCCTCCTGATCATCGCCGGCGTCATGCTGATGGGTTCCCTCGTGATGGTCGGCAGTGGTTCGATCCGGCGCGGTGCCGCCGCGCTCCGCCCTGCGCCGATCGAGAAGATGCCGGACGCCTACGCGCGCTGACCCTTGGCCGAGGAAGACGCCTTGACCCTCTTGCCGCTGGACCCTGGCGTGCGCGCACGCCAGGCCGATAACGGAAACGGCCTTCACATGCATTGGCTCGAAGCGGGCGATGCAAGTCCCGAGACGCCAATGGTCGTGCTGCTGCATGGTTTCCCCGAGCTGGCGTTCAGCTGGCGTCACCAGCTGCTTGCGCTCGCCCAGGCCGGCTTCCACGTGGTGGCTCCTGACCAGCGCGGTTACGGCCGCACCACGGGCTGGACCGCCAATGTCGATACCGACCCACGTGCCTTTCGCATGGACAACCTGGTGCGCGATGTCCTGGGGCTGATCCATGTGCTTGGGAAGAAGTCGGTGCACGCCGTGGTCGGCCACGACTTCGGCTCGCACGTCGCGGCCTGGTGCGCGCTGATCCGCCCCGATATCTTCCGTTCGCTGGCCATGCTGGCCACGCCGTTCACCGGGCCGCCTGCAATGCCGCTGGGTGCTGCCGACACGCCGGACCCGCGCGCCCGACAGCTCGCAGAAGCGCTTGCCGGCCTGTCCACCCTGGAGCGCCCGCGAAAGCACTATCAGCTGTACTACTCAGGTCTCGAAGCCAACGCCGAGATGCACGGCGCAAGCCAGGGCCTGCGCGAGTTCCTTCGGGGCTACTACCACCTCAAGAGCGCGGAAGGCGCCGACAAGCGGCCCGCGCCTTTGCCCGACCTGAGTGCGGCGTCGCTGGCCGGGCTTCCGACCTACTACGTGATGGACGCGGACCTGGGCATGGCCGACACCGTGGCGCGAAGCATGGCGCGGCGCGAGATGCAACCGAGCCGATGGCTGTCTGAAGAGTCGCTGAACGTGTACAGCGATGAGTTCGGCCGCACCGGCTTCCAAGGGGGGCTGCTGTGGTATCGGGCCGCCACAACTCGCGGGTTGCAGCAGGAGCTGCAGATCTACGCCGGACTGACCGTCGACGTGCCCAGCTGCTTCATCGCCGGAGAAATGGACTGGGGCGTCCACATGCTGCCCGGGGCACTCGACGCAATGCAGAACGATGCATGCACGCGTTGGGTCTCGACCCGGTTCATCGCCGACGCCGGTCATTGGGTGCAACAAGAACAACCGGAGGCGGTCAATGCTGCTCTCCTCGACTTTCTCAAAACAGGCCGCTGAAATGAAATCTGTAACCATGGAATCGAACCCCGCGCCGGACGCCTTCGGCGCAAACACGCTGCTGATCAAGCAACTGCTGGAAGCCGGGCTGTCCCGCAGCCCTTCAGAAGAGATCGTGTACGGCGATGCCGTGCGCCTCGACTACACCGAGCTGAACCGGCGCATCGGCCGTCTGGCGGCCGGGCTGGCATCGCTTGGTGCGCGTCCGGGCGACACCGTCGCAGTCATGGACTGGGACACCCACCGCTATCTGGAGTGTTTCTTCGCGGTGCCAATGGCGGGCATGGTGCTGCACACGGTCAACGTGCGGCTCTCGGTCGAGCAGCTGCTCTACACAATCAACCATGCCAAGGACGACTTCATCCTCGTCAATACCGAGTTCCTGCCGATGCTTGAGGCTATCTGGGATCGGGTGGATCCGGGTAAGCAGCTGGTGCTCCTGTCGGACGCGGCAAGCCCGCGGGAGACGCGCTTGCCTATCGCTGCCGAGTACGAGGCTTTACTCGGGGGCTCGAATCCGGTGACCGCATGGTCTGATCTGGACGAGTCGACGCGGGCCACGACCTTCTATACAACCGGCACCACAGGCCTGCCCAAGGCGGTGTATTTCAGTCATCGTCAGCTCGTGCTGCACACCCTGGCCAGCCGCGCTGCTCTGGCAGGGCCGGGCGCGGGCCGCTTCAATCACGACGACGTGTACATGCCGGTCACGCCCATGTTCCACGTGCATGCCTGGGGCCTGCCCTACTTGGCCACGATGTTGGGAGTCAAGCAGGTCTATCCGGGGCGCTATGTTCCCGACCGCCTGCTGGCGCTGTTCGAGCGCGAGAAGGTCACGTTTTCTCACTGTGTGCCGACCATTTTGCAGATGATGCTGGACTCGGCGGCGGCAAGGGGCCAGCGCCTGGACGGCTGGACGGTGGTCATCGGCGGAGCAGCGCTCGCCCAATCGCTGGCAAAGGCCGCCATGGGCCGCGGGGTCGACGTGTTCGCCGGCTACGGAATGTCGGAAACCGGTCCCATCTTGACGCTGGCGCAACCCCGCTCAGCAAATTCCGGATCGCCGACCGACAAGGAGGTCGCGGCCCGCTGCCATGCGGGTTGGGCGATTCCGTTCGTCCAGTTGCGCGTGGTCGACGAAGCGATGAAAGACCTGCCGCGTGATGGAAGTTCGCCCGGCGAGCTCGTGGCCCGTTCGCCCTGGCTCACACAGTCCTATCTTGGCGACCCACAGGCCAGCCAGGCACTGTGGCGTGGCGGGTGGTTGCATACAGGCGACATCGCGGTGATGGACCCGGATGGCTGTGTTCGGATCGTTGACCGCCTGAAGGACGTGATCAAGACCGGTGGCGAATGGGTCTCCTCGCTGCAGTTGGAGGACATTCTGTTGAAGCATCCCCAGGTGCGAGAAGCCGCAGTCATCGGAATTCCCGACCCGCGCTGGAGCGAGCGTCCTGCTGCCATCGTGGTTCTCACGGCGGATGCCGTTCCCGATGCGGACGCCATCCGTGCCCACGTCAAGCAGTTTGCGGACGCTGGCGCCATCTCGAGGTTCGCGATCCCGCAGGAGGTGACCTTCGTCGACAGCCTGCCCAAAACCAGTGTGGGCAAGCTGGACAAGAAACTGATGCGGGCGCAGCAGGCGCAGATCGAAGGTGCCGTGTAACCGGAGCGTTCCGCACAACCCCACCATCCCCCATTCGAAGGAGTCTTTCGTGCATATTCCATCTCTCAAAGAAGTCGTCAGTGCCGAAGAATGGCAACTGCGTTGCGATCTGGCCGCCTGCTACCGCCTCGTGGCGCTGCACGGCTGGACCGATCTGGTGTTCACGCACATCAGTGCGCGCTTGCCCGGCGACGCCCATGACTTCCTGATCAATCCGTACGGCCTGCTGTTCGACGAAATCACGGCGTCCTCGCTCCTCCGCGTCGACGCGGACGGCAATCAGCTCACCGAATCGCCTTTCACGGTGAATCGCGCCGGCTTCGTCATCCATAGCGCCATCCATGCTGCCCGGCCGGACATCCAGTGTGTGTTGCACACCCACACCCGTGCAGGCGTCGGCGTCAGCGCGCAGCAGGGCGGCGTGTTGCCCATATCGCAGCAGTCAATGGTGATCCAGGGTTCGCTGGCATATCACGACTACGAAGGCATTGCGCTGCGCGACGAGGAAAAGCCGAGATTGCAGGCGGACCTGGGCAAGGCGAACTATCTGATGCTGCGTAACCACGGCCTGCTCACGGCGGGTACTACGATCGCCGATGCCTTCCTGGCCATGTACATCTTCGAGAGTGCTTGCCAGATCCAGATCGCGGCGCAGGCAGGCGGTCCGTTGACCATGCTCGACGAGTCCATCCAGGCGACCGCGGAAGCCGATGCGCGGGCACAGACCGGTGGCATCGGTGGCCGCTTCGTATGGCCTGCGCTGTTGCGCAAGCTAAATCGCACCAATCCGGGCTACGACGTCTGATGGAACACGTGTACCCCCAAGGAGCGGCGCACGTCAAGGTCCTGGCCTTCGATGTCTTCGGAACGGTGGTCGATTGGCACAAGAGCATCATGCGAGAGGTCCAGTCGATGAAACTCGACGTGGATGGCGATCAGTTCGCGCTAGCCTGGCGAGCCGGGTACATGCCGGCGATCCGGAAAGTCATGTACGGCGAACTCGACTGGACCTTGATCGACGACCTTCATCGGATGATCCTGGACGCACTTCTGGAGACCTTCCAGGTGACCCATCTGAAGGAAGAAGAAAAGCGGAAGCTGAACGGTGTCTGGCACCGGCTGGATCCGTGGGCCGATAGCGTGGAAGGGCTGACCCGGCTGAAATCGCGCTACACGATCTGCACCATGTCGAACGGCAACATCGGTTTGCTGGCCAACATGGCGAAGAACGCCCGTCTGCCATGGGACTGCATCCTCTCCGCAGAGATCTTTCGCAAGTACAAGCCCGATCCGGCGACTTACCTGGGCGTTGCCAAGGTCTTCGGCGTCGAACCCGGCGAGGTCATGATGGTGGCGGCCCACCAGGACGACCTGGCACATGCGCGTGCGTGCGGGCTGAAGACCGCTTACGTCGAACGGCCACTGGAGTACGGCCCTTCGCAGCAGAAGGACGTGTCGCCCCATCCGGACAACACGGTCCACTCCAGGAACTTGGTGGAGCTTGCCGCGGCGCTGAACTGTTGAACAAATGGCCGTGAGAGCATCTGCTCATGCACGCAGCTAGATCCATCAGCGTTCGGTCTGCTCGCGGGCAAGCAATCATCGCCAGCAGCGCTGAGGCAATGCTTCCGTGCTTCACCTGTCGAGCGACGATCTCGTACGCCTCGGTCCGATTCGACCTGAGGGTGGGACGTCTCAATCTTGCGACGATTGCGCCGTTTCATCGCGTGATTGTGCAAGCGAGTCTGGAACGGGCGGTCAGAGAAATGAAGACCTGAGCATGCATTGACGGTCCGAAGCCGAGGCCATTGCGTCCGGGTTGCAGCGGCGCGCGCCTCACGCCTAACAACGCCTAACACCACCCAACGTTTTCGGCGCCTATCTCGCGACCCGCGGAGTTCCAATGGTGTCTTGCGGACGAACGCGTCTGAATACGGGGAGAAAAGAACGGCGGCATCCGGACTGAGCCCACGCATTTCGCAGCCCGGGCAGTCAAAAAAAGGCCTACATCCATGCAACACCAGGAACTCACCAGACAAGAACAGGCAGCCTTGCCGGATGCCTCCGCTGTCGAGGGGCACGGGACTTCGGTAATGCAGTATCGGGACTTTCGCGAACTGAGTGCCGGCACACCGCGCCTGGAGCGCGCACGTGCCCGTGGCGCGGCCTCGTCGCTCGTGGCCGGGCGTGGCCAAACCGCGCCGGCCACCGCCGCGATACTTCAACGCGAGTACGCGTTTCGCCACGCGCTTCGCGATGAATGGGCGGCGGTTCCGACCGCGTTGGTGCCGCACGGAGAAAGCTCCCTCCTGATACTGAACGACCCCGGCGGCGAGACGCTTCGTCGCAGCGCGGCGCCCGCCGCCGATACGGTCGCCTTCCTTGCGCTCGCACTGCGCCTCACCGCTGCTGTGGGCGCGATGCACGTTGCGGGCGTCTTGCACCGCGCACTCACGCCGGACCGCATGCTGCTTGTCGATGACGGGCACGTTCATCTCACCGGCTTCGGCCATGCCACCACCGTCGCGCGCGAAGCCAAGGCCGAAGACGACGATCAGCTCGCCTGGGACGAGGACAGCTTCAACTACATGGCGCCGGAGCTGGGCGCGCGCATGAACCTGCGAGTGGATGTGCGTGCCGACCTCTACGCGCTCGGCTGCATCTTCTACGAACTACTGGTCGGAAGGCTTCCGTTTCATGGCGCCGATGCCGCCGCTCGCGTTCACGCGCACGCGACCCAGACCGCCCGTGCGCCGTGCGACTTGGTGGAAGGCGTTCCCGAGCAACTCTCGCTGCTGGTCATGAAGCTGCTCGAGAAAGCCCCCGGGCAGCGCTATGCGGACGCCGCCGGCGTGCTGGCCGATCTGCGGCGCTGCGAAGCTCTGCTGCGCCAGCACGGACGCGTTCCGGGTTTTGCACTCGATGCTCATTCGGCCCTGCGCAGGCCCCGCGCTGCGGATCGGGTGCTGGGGCGCAACGTCGAACTCGAGACGCTGCTGGCGCTCTACCGCACGGTCGCGGACAACGCTCGTTCGCGCGCAGCCTGGGTCTCGGGCCCGTCCGGGATCGGCAAATCGACGCTTCTGCGCGAGGCGATGGCGCGCGTGCAGCCTTCCGGCGCGCCGCTTCTGGCCACAGCCAAAAGTGAAGAGGGCGGCCGTGGCAGGCCGTATGCATTGCTGGTGGAGGCGCTCGATCCGCTGCTGCAATACGTGCTCGGTTGCGCCGAAGAAGAATTCGCGCTCTGGCGCAGCCGCATCGCCGCCGCGGCAAAACCCGTGGAGCGGACCTTGGCCGCCCTGTTGCCAGCCCTGGGCACGATCGCCGGCCTGCAGCCTGGACAGCCCGCGCCTGCCGACGCGCCTGACGCGGCCCCCGCAATCGAACGCGAGCGCGTACTGCAGGGCATGGCGCGGCTGATCGCCTGCTTCGCAACGCCCGCCCGGCCGCTCGTATTGCTGCTGGATGACCTGCAATGGGCCGACTTCGAAACGCTGCAGGTGCTCGAACGCCTGCTGTACCAGCATGACGACGCAGCCTTGCTGCTGGTCGGCACCTTCCGCGACAACGAGGTGGCTGCGGACCATCCGCTGCGCGCAGGCCGGCTTGCCGAAGTGCCAGAGGCCGTCCGCATCGAACTCGGGCCGCTGGACGAAGGCGCCCTGCGCGAAATGGTTGCGGCGACGCTGCAACAGGACGTGAGCGCCATCGGAGAACTGGCCGAGGTCATCGGCCAGAAAACGGAACGAAACCCGTTCTTCGCACGGCATCTGCTCCACCTGCTGGCCGACGAAGGGCTGCTTGTCTACGATGCGGAAGCCGCCTCGTGGCGCTGGAGCGTCGAAAGGCTCGTGGCGCACCCTGGTGCCGACAACGTCGACGACCTGATGGCGCGCCGGTTCGAGCAGTTGCCCGCGTCAACGCAGGCCGTGTTGCGTCTGATGGCGTGCCTCGGCCACCGGGCATCCGACACCGCGCTCGCGCTCGCCATGAACGTGAGGCCCGGGACCGATGCGGCCGGGCGCCTGCGAGCGGCGCTGGACGACGCACGCGAGGCCGGCAGCATCCTGCGCGATGGCAACGGCTGGGTTTTCCGGCATGACCGCATTCGCGAGGCCGCCTATGGCTCGATCTCGCCCGAGGAGAGGCCGCGAATGCATCTGCAGATCGTGCGGCGCCACATCCTGCACGCGACCGACCCCGCCCAAGTGTTCGCGCTCGCCGCGCAGGCCAGCCTTGCCCGCCCGGCCGTCGACGCGCCCCGGGAGCGACGCGACTTCGCGCGCCTCAACCTGGAAGCCGGCCGCCAGGCGAAGGCCGCGACAGCCCATCATTCGGCGCTCGGCTTCTTTCGCGCCGCGCTCGCCTTTCTGGGCGAAGAAGATTCCAGCGACGACGGCCTGAACGCGCGCGCGCTTTGCGGCGAGGCCGAGTTCATGACGGGGTCGCTGGAAGCCGCCGAGGCCCGCCTGTCGGCGCTCGAGGAGGTCGCGGGAGATGGCATCTTCGGGGCCGATCTCGCGCGCCTGCGGGCGGCGCTGTACACCACGCTCGGCAGGTTCGACCGGGCGCTGGACGTCGGCCTCGCCTTCCTGCGCAAATCCGGCATCGACATGCCCAGGCGGCCCGACGATGCCGCGGTCGACCGGGAGCACGCCACACTGCAGGCATGGATCGATCGCCATGGCATCGGTGCCTTGCGGCAGTTGCCCATCGTGGCCGATCCGCTGCGCCGCGCCATCACCGACATCTTCGCCGACCTTATTCCGCCGGCGCTGTACACCGACCACAACCTGGTCGACTTCATCCTCCTGCGCATGATCCGCATCGGCATTGCGCAAGGCCACGCAGACGCTTCGGCGGACGGCTACGTCTGCATGACACAGGTCTTTGGCGTGCGCTACGGCAACTACGCCGCCGCCCGTGAATTCGGCGCACTCGCGCTGCACCTGGTCGACGAGCGCGGCCTCGCCCGGTACCGCGGCCGGGTCTACATGGCCTTCGGGACGATGGTGGTTCCATGGACGCAGCCGGCGCGCGCGGCGCGCGACTACATCCGACGCGCCTACGACGTCGCCGTGGCGAGCGGCGACCACACTTTCGCGATCTATTGCGGCCGCAACCAGGCGACGGGAATGCTGTTCGCCGGGGAGTACCTGGGCGACGTGCGGGACACGGTCGAACGTGGCCTGGCCATCGCCCGCGACGCGAACTTCCAGCTCGTGATCGATGCGCTGCTGGCCCAGAAGGCGCTGCTGGCGCAGTTGCAGGACGGCACCGAGGGCGATCGCGACGCCCAGCCGCGCACACCGCAGGAAGGCGAGCCTGCAACGCTCGTGGACTTCGCCTATTGGGTGTACAAGCTGCAGGCGGCGCTGATCGGCGGCAGATTGACCGAGGCGATCGACGCACGCCGCCGGGCCGAGGCCTGCGCGGCCTCGGGCCGCACCTTCGCCGAAAGCGGCGACCTGCCGTTCTACGGCGCGCTGGCGCTGCTCGCATTGCCCACGCGCGATGCACCCCAGCAGGCGGCGCTCCAGCGGGACGTGCAGCAGCTCCAGACCTGGGTCCTGGCCTGTCCGGCCAACTTCCTGGCCCGCTACCAGCTGGTGCGGGCGGAGTTGTGCCGCATCGATGGCGATCCGCTGGCGGCGGTGGAGGCCTATGCGCGGGCGGTGACGCACGCGCGGCGACATGGCTTCACCCAGGTCGAGGCCCTGGCAGCCGAGCGCGCCGCGGCCTTTCATGCCGGCCGCGGCGACGACCTGTCCGCGCACGGCAACCTGCGCCATGCCCGCGGCGCGTGGCAGCGCTGGGGTGCCATGGCCAAGGTGCGGCAGTTGCAGTCGGCGCATCCGGGGCTCTTCGAGACCGAGGACTCTGCCGCGAGTACGCGGCGCATGCAGGCGCTGGACGCGCAGGCCGTGCTGCGCATCTCGACGGCACTCGCCAGCGAAATCGTCCCCGCTCGCCTGGTCGAAATCCTGCTGCGCACCGCACTCGAAAACGCTGGCGCCGAGCTCGGTACGCTGGCGCTGCTGCGGCAGGAGGTCTGGCAGGTGCGCGCCCAGGCGCGAGTGCTCGACGGTGCCATCGCGCTCACGCAGGCGGGCGTCGCTTTCGATGCGCAGGCGCTGCCGGTGTCGATCGTCCAGGCCGTCGCGCGCACGCAGCAGCACGTCGTGGTGGACGATGCGCGCGAAAGCACGTCGCTCGCACAGGACGACTACATCCGCCACCGGCGTCCGCGCTCGATCCTGTGCGTGCCACTGATGCGCCATGCCACGCTCATCGGCGTGCTTTATCTGGAGAACAACCTCGCCTCGCATGTGTTCACGCCCGCCAAGGCCGAGGTGCTGGAGGTGATCGCCTCGCAGGCGGCCTTCGCGTTGGAGAACGCCCGGCTTTACGAGGAGTTGATCGACCAGAACCACCAGCGTGCGCATGCCGAGGAACAACTGCGCAGCACGCTCACCGAGCTCGAGCGCGCGAGCCGCCTGAAGGCGATGGGCGAGCTGGTGGCCTCGATCGTGCACGAGGTCGGCCAGCCGATCGCGGCGGTCGATACTTCGGCCAGCGCCGCACTGCGCTGGCTTGACCGCAGCCCGCCCGACATCGGCGAAGCCCGCGAGATGCTCACGCACATCAGCAAGAGCGCGCTGCGCGCCCGCACCATCATCCAGGGTCTTCGTGCCAAGGCGCGCAACGCGGAGCCGCAGTTCGCCGCATTCGATCTCGGCGAAGCCCTGCACGAGGCGGCTACCCTGGTCGCGGGTGCGCTCGACACCATGGGCGTGACACTCGAGATGAAGGGCCTGGACGCGCCGGTTCCCGTGCACGGCGATCGCGTTCAGTTGCAGCAGGTGGCGGTCAATCTGCTGATGAACGCGGCCGAGTCGATGGCCTCTCTCCCGCACGGCCCGCGGCCGCTGCTGCTGGCCTGCGTGAACGACGAGAGTCATGTGCGCATCGTCGTGGACGATGCCGGTCCGGGCATCGACCCCGACGCGGCGGAGCATCTGCTCAAACCCCTGTTCACCACCAAGTCGAACGGCATGGGCATGGGGCTGGCGATCTGCAAGTCGATCCTCGATGCGCACGGCGGAACGCTCGCCCTGGGACAGCGCGGGACCGCCGGCACGCGCGCCGTCTTCAGCCTGCCGCGGCCAGGCCTTGCCGCGAGCTGAGCAGCTCTTGCCGATAAAAAGGACGACGACCCGATGTCCCTTCCAATGTCCACACCCATGCCCCTGCGCAGCCCCCTTCCGGGCGCCGCGCCGGATGTCCAGGCCACGCGTTGCGTGTTCATCGTCGACGACGACGAACTGGTGCGCAATGCACTGGGCAGCCTTCTGCGCTCGATCGACCTGACGGTGCGGACCTTCCCCACAACCGAGGCTTTCCTGGCCGCGCCGCGCGCCGACGGGCCTTCCTGCCTGGTCCTTGACGTGCGCCTGCGCGGGCAGAGCGGCCTTGCCTTTCAGCAATCGCTGCTCGAGCTCGGCCAGCCCCACATGCCGATCGTGTTCATGACCGGCCACGGCGACATCGCCATGACCGTGAAGGCGATGAAAGCCGGGGCCGTGGACTTTCTCGCGAAGCCTTTCCGCGACCAGGACATGATTGATGCGGTCATTGCCGCGTTGGACCGCGACGCCCGTCGCCTCGAGACCGCGCGAATGCAGCAGGCGACGCGCGACTGCTGGGAGTCGCTGACGCCGCGCGAGCGGGAGGTGGTGCAGCACGTGGCCGGCGGCCTCATGAACAAGCAGATTGCCGGCCGCATGGGCATCGCGGAGATCACGGCGAAGATCCACCGCGGCCAGGCAATGCGCAAGATGAACTCGCGCTCGGTTGCCGAGCTCGTGCGCAAGATGGAGGCGCTCGGAGTCGTGGAAAGCGCGCGCTGAGACTACGCGGCGCCATACGTAGAGATGATGGCGCCGCGCGCTGGCGCCGGTATCCTGCAATCTTGGGCAATGGCGGGAACGGTCCCGCGCCTTCACCAGAGCACCCCCGGGTAGAAACGGGATTCCTCCTTGTCCCTGCCAGCCATCGAACTCGTTTCCATCGTCGACGACGATCCCTTCGTGCGCGCGGCGACGTGCAGTCTCGTGCGCTCGATCGGATGGGAGGCGCGCGCGTTCGCGTCGGCCAGCGACTTCCTGGCCTCCGGCGTGCCGAGCCGCACGCGCTGCCTCATCTGCGACATCCAGATGCCGGTCATGGACGGCATCGAGCTGCTGGAGTGCCTTGAACGCGAAGGCCTGCGCGTGCCTACGCTCTTCATCAGTGCCTTCGCCACAGCCCGTACGCGCGAGCGCGTGCAGGCCAGCCCGGCGCTGTGCCTGATCGAGAAGCCGATCGACGCCGCCGAACTCGAGGTCTGGATCGGCCGCGCGCTCGGCCGTGGCTGAGCCCACGGGGGCGCCTCGCGCTACCCCGATGCATGGCGCAGGCAAACCTTCGTAGGGGTGCGGCAAACGCTGGTGCGATGGTGCGCACCTTGTCCCGCGTGATGTCATCTCCCTCATGCCGACACTTGCATCGGCGACAGGAGAAAGCGAATGACAAAGAAGCCCGCAACGTCCACCAGCCCCGTCCATCCGGTGGGCACATCCGAAGCGCTCGCCGGAGCCGTTCCGAATTCCGCTGCACCGGGCCGTCGTTCCCACAGCCTGGCGTTGATCGGGGCGCGCGCGATCGCGGTTGCCTCGTTCGGACAGAACGCCCATGCCGCGACGCTTGCGCCGCTGGCCTGCCCGCTCGATGACGGCCTGCTGTGGGTCTTGTGTGTGTCCGTGCTCGTTGGCTTCATGCTGCTCTCGGTCTTCCTCTGGATCGAGGCAACGGACCACCGCGCCGGTGCGGCGCGCCTGGCACGCGCCATGGAACGTCACAGCGGCAACGCGCGCATGCCCGAGCTCGCCGAGAGCGGACCGCGCTCGATTGCGCGGCTGGCACGCGCGATCAACACCGTTCGCTGTCGCCAGGCCGAGCGCGAGGCGGA
The DNA here is from genome assembly GCF_001426595.1 of Variovorax sp. Root434. Taxonomy (NCBI): domain Bacteria; kingdom Pseudomonadati; phylum Pseudomonadota; class Betaproteobacteria; order Burkholderiales; family Comamonadaceae; genus Variovorax; species Variovorax sp. Root434. Next base: position 64,472 of record NZ_LMEK01000004.1, on the reverse strand, counting down.
GCATCTGGATGTGCAGGCTGCCTACGCCCACGACCTGCGCACGCCGCTGACCCGCATGGGACTGCGCTGCGAGATGCTGGAGGACGACGCGCTCCGCGAAGCCATGGAGCGCGATCTCGCGCAGATGCGCGAACTGGTCGAGGCCAGCGTCGCCAGCGCGCGGATGCAGCGCAACGTGGCCGAGCCGCTGCAGCGCATCGATGCCGATGGCCTGCTCGGCAACCTGATGCGCGACTACCGCGAAGCGGGCCGCGCGATCGTGCTCGACGGCCGCATCGGGCAGCCGGTGGTGGCCTGCCCGCTCGCGCTGCGCCGCGTGCTCGCCAACCTGATCGACAACGCGCTGCGCTACGGCAGCGACGTGCGGATCTGCGCTCGCGTCGATGCGAAGAGCCTGGTGCTGGCCGTGCAGGACTCGGGGCCGGGCATCCGGGCGGCGCAGATGGACGCCGTTTTCGCGCCGTGGGTCCGCGCGCAACAAGGGCAGAAGGACAAGCCGGGGTCAGGCTTGGGCCTTGCGATCGCACAGCGCCTGGCGCGATCGATGCATGGCGACCTGCAGCTGGAGAACCGTCGTGGCGGCGGTCTCGAGGCTCGGCTCACGCTGCCGCTCGTGGTCGCCTGACGCCGACTCGACGCCGCGAGCGCCGCGGCAGCATCCGGTGCGGGCGGGCCCGCAAACGCAGGCCCGCGCACGTCCTTGCTCAGCGCAGCGACCTGAACGCCGCGCGCACTTCCTGGCTGAACAACTGCGGCTGCTCCCACGCGGCGAAGTGGCCGCCGTTGTCGACCTCGTTCCAGTACACGAGGTTGTGGTACGCGCGCTCGGCCCAGCTGCGCGGGGCTTGGTAGATCTCGCCAGGAAACACAGTCACGGCAGCCGGCAGCGAGATGTCCACCGCGTTGAAGTTGTTCGAGTGATCCTCCCAGTAGATCTGCGCGGCCGAGGTCGCGCTGTTGGTCAGCCAGTACAACGAGATGTCGTCGAGCATTTCGTCGCGTGGCAGCACGCGCTCGGGTACGCCGCCCGAATAGGTCCAGGTGGCGAACTTGTCGTAGATCCACGCAGCCTGGCCCACGGGCGAGTCGGCCAGGGCATAGCCCAGCGTCTGCGGGCGCGTGACCATCATTGCGGAGTAGCCGGAACTGTTCTTGTAGAAGTCGTCGAGTTTGTCGAAGGCCGCGCGTTCCTTCGTGGACAGCCCGGCGGGCGCGGGGCGGCCCGCGGCGAGGATCGCGGCGATCTCGGCGGGCACGGTGCCCGGCATGTTGACGTGAATGCCGATCAGGCCCGGCACCTTCTGCATCGCCATTCGGTGCGATATCACCGAGCCGCAATCGCCGCCCTGCGACACGAACTGCGTGTAGCCCAGGCGCGCCATCAACACGCCCCAGGCGCGCGCGATGTGGTTGGAGTCCCAGCCGGTGGCCTCGGGCTGGCCCGAGAAGCCGAAGCCGGGCAGCGAGGGCAGCACCAGGTGGAATGCGTCCTCCGCGCGGCCGCCGTGGGCGGTCGGGTCGGTCAGCGGGCCCACGACCTTGAGCAACTCGAAGATCGAGCCCGGCCAGCCGTGCGTCATGACCAGCGGCATCGCATTGGCGTGGCGCGAGCGGATGTGCGCGAACTGGATATCGAGGCCGTCGATGTTGGTCACGAACTGCGGCACGGCGTTGAGTCGTGCCTCGCCCTTGCGCCAGTCGTAGTCGGTGGACCAGTAGCGCACCAGCGAGCGCAGCGTCGCAAGCCGCACCCCTTGCGATTCGTCGGCGACGGTCTCGGCGGTCGGCCATCGGGTCGCGGCGAGTCGTCGGCGCAGGTCGATGAGCGCTTCGCGGTCGACATTCACGCGGAAAGGCCGTACCGAGGTGTCGTCGGGGCTGGCCCTTTCGGGGCGCAGCATGGCAAAGGCGCCAGTGGCGACGGAGGCCGCGCTGAAGGCCATCGACGCGGCGAGCAGGTGGCGGCGTGAGAGGGAAGGATGAAGGACGCTCATGTTGGATCTCAATGAAGTTGGAACCGCTTCATTGAAGTTGGAGGATGTATCTGGCATGTGTGAGGAATCGCCCGAATCGTGTATGCAGGTACCTCGCGCGTGCGCAGATAAACACCTATACAAACAGGCCGGCGTAGCGACCCCGGCAAACTTCGGATCGCCCGCCTGGTCCCTCGGTTATGCTCCCGTCCGCCCGCGCCGCCGAGGGTGCGGCTTGCCCGATTCCGCCGCCTGTGCAGCACGCCGCATTTCCCGATCCGTCATGAGCGACGAAAGCTTCCTCCAGACCGCTGACCCCATCTTCTTCGGACCCTTCACGCTGCGCGTTGCGCAGCGGCTCCTGGAGCGCGACGGGGTGCCTGTGGATCTTGGGGGACGAGCAATGGACGTCCTCCTCGCCCTGATCGCCAAAGCCAATGTGATCGTGAGCAAGCAGGAACTCATGGCGCAGGCCTGGCCCGGCATGGTCGTCTCCGACGGAAGCCTGCGCTACCAGATCACGATGCTGCGGCAGGCACTCGACGACGGGCGGGACGGCGCGCGGTATCTGTCGAACGTCGTCGGCCGTGGCTATTGCTTCGTCGCCCCCATCACCAAGGCGGTTGCAGGCCCCGATGCGCAGCCGAGCGCCGAAGAAAATCCGCTCGAACCAGGTCTTCCCGCACAGCCGGTGGAGCTGGTCGGCCGCGCCAAGGACCTGGCCGCGATCTCGACACAACTGCTCAAGGGACGGTTCGTCACCATCGTGGGTTCGGGCGGTGTGGGCAAGACGACGGTCGCGCTGCGCGTGGGGCAGGATCTGCTGCGCGACTTCGGCGGGGCCGTCGTGTTCGTGGACCTTTCCATGCTGATGGACCCCGGCCTGGTGCCGACCGCCATCGCGTCGATGCTGCGGCTTTCGGTGCGCTCCGCCGATCCGGTGCCCAGCCTGATCGCCTATCTGCGGGAAAGGCGGATGCTGCTGATACTGGACAACTGCGAGCACGTGATCGCGGCGGCCGCATCGCTGGCCGAGCGCATCTTCCAGGCTGCGCCCCATGTCCACATGCTCGCCACGAGTCGCGAAGCGCTGCGCGTCCAAGGCGAGCACATTCACCTGCTCGATCCGTTGGCCAACCCGCCCGACCAGCCCGGGCTCGTCGCGCGCGACATCCTCATGTATCCCGCCACACGTCTGTTCGTCGAGCGCGCCGGCGCCAGTGGCGCGATGCCGGACCTGAACGACGCAGATGCTCCCGTCATCGCGAAGATCTGCAGAAAGCTCGATGGCGTCGCACTGGCCATCGAGCTCGCGGCCCGCCGCGTTGCCGCCTACGGACTGCACCAGACAGCCACCCTTCTCGACGAGCGCCTGGCGCTTTCGTGGCCGGGGCAACGCACTGCGCAGCCCCGGCACCAGACCTTGCAGGCCACGCTGGACTGGAGCTATGAGCTTCTCGACATGCCGGAGCGCACCGTGCTTTGCCGGTTGTCGGTCTTCGTGGGCCATTTCTCGCTGGAGGCTGCCCGCGAAGTGGCAGGGGGGCAAGACCTGACGCAGGCGCAGGTGGTCGACGCCATTGCGAGCCTTGCGGAGAAGTCGCTGCTCTCCATCCGGCGCTCCGCCACGTCGGCCCAATACCGGCTCCTCGAGAGCACACGCGCGTACGCGCATTCCAAGGCGGGGACGGACCTGGCAGACGCAGCCGCGCGGCGCCATGCGATCTACTTCCGACAGCGACTGGAGCAGATGGCCACGAAGGACGATGCGTTTTCACGCGACACGGCTCGTGCGTCGGATCTCGCGGACCTGGGCAACGTGAGGGCGGCTCTCGCGTGGTGCTTCCACCGCACCGATGCCAGGGAGCTGGGTGTTTCTCTGGCGGTGGCGGCTGTGCCGGCCTTCATGGCGATGTCCTTGCTTGCGGAGTGCCACGACTGGTCCAGGCGCGCGCTCGGCGAACTGACGGCTGCCACGCGCGGCAGCCCCGCGGAAATGCATCTCCAGGCGGCTGTCGGCCTGTCGCAGATGTTCACCCGAGGGCACAGCGACCAGGTGCGCCATGCGCTCGAACGCAGCCTCGAGGTGGCCGAAGAGCTCGGCGACGCCCGCAGCCAGGTCGAGTTGCTGGGGCGCCTGCAGATCTTCCATGAGCGCATAGGAGATTTCGTCGAGTCGCTCAGTCATGCCAAACGCTGCGCCGCCGTGGCGGCTTCCATCGACGACGAAACGGCGCAGGCGACGGCCAACTCGCTGGTGGGCCTTTGCCATCATCTGGTAGGAGACCAGCCTCGCGCGCGGCACTTCCTGGAAGCCGCGATAGCGGGCGCTGCGGTTTCGCGGCAGCGCAGCAGCATCTACTCCGGCTTCGATTTTCACAATCGCGCGTGCATCGCGCTGGCCAGGACCTTGTGGCTGCAGGGGCATCCCTCGCAAGCCGTCGCCGTCGCGCAGCGCGCCGTCGAGGAGGCCCGGCACCTGAACCACCCGGTGACGCTGTGCATTGCCCTGATATGGGCCGTGTCCGTGTACATGTGGGTCGGCGATCTTGCGCAGGCCGAGCAGGACATCGACAGGTTCATCGCCTATGCCGAATCGCATTCGCTGACGCCGTACCTGGCGGTGGGCCGCGGCGTCAAGGGCGAGTTCGCCGTCAAGCGCGGCGATGCCGCACGAGGCGTCCAGGCGATTCAGGGTTCCCTGATCGAGCTTCGCGAATCACGCTACGAGTTGCTCACCACGTCGTTCAACATCACGCTCGCCGAAGGCCTGAACGCCGTTGGCAAGCACGACGACGCGCTGGAGTTGATGAACGACACCCTCGCGCTCGTGCATGCCAAGGGTGACCTCTACAACCTTCCGGAGCTTCTTCGCCTGAAGGCGCTCGCCCTCTCGGGCGCTGTGCCGCCGCGCATTGCACACGCCGAGGAATCGTTGCTCGAGGCGCTGGCAATCAGCAGGCAGCAGGGCGCCCGTTCCTGGGAACTTCGCGTGACAACGGACTTGGCGCGCCTTTGGGAAAAGGGCGGGCGCGGGCAGGAGGGCCGAGACCTGCTCGCTGGCGTCCTCGCCCGCTACACCGAAGGCTTCGAGACGGCGGATCTGCAAGCAGCCCAACGGTTGCTGGGAGACTCGACGGCGTAGAGCGTGCCCCCGGCGCGCGGGGGCCGCCAGCGGCATGAACCGATCGTGCTCAAGCTGCCTGACGGGGCAGCACAAGGCCGTTCGGGATGGCAATGGTCTTGGGCTCCAGGAATGCTTCCATGCCGAAGATGCCAAACTCCCTGCCGATGCCTGACTGCTTGACGCCGCCGAATGGCGCGATCAACTCGGGCGTGATGCGATTGACCAGCACCGTGCCGGCGCGCAACCGCGAGGCCACTCCGAGGGCGCGCCTCGGCTGCGACGAGAAGACGTAGGCCTGCAAGCCGTACGCGGAGTCGTTCGCGATGGCAACGGCTTCATCCTCGTCGTCATAGCCGATCACCGAGAGCACCGGCCCGAAGATCTCCTCGCGTGCGATGTCCATGTCGTTGCGCACGCCGGCGAATACGGTGGGCCGCACGAACCAGCCCTTGTCAAGACCGTCCGGGCGGCCCTCGCCGCCGGCCACGAGCGTCGCGCCCTGCGCCAGACCGCGGCGAATGAAATGCTGCACGCGCTCGAATTGCGCCTTGCTCGCGAGCGGCCCGACGGCGGTGGTGGCGTCGCGCGGATCGCCCACGCGCATGGCGGCCACCGTGGCCTGCAGGCGTTCGATGGCCTGCGTCATGTGCACGTTCGGGATCAGCAGTCGCGTGCCGGCCACGCAGGCCTGGCCGTTGTTCATGAAGGCCGCGTTCAGCGCCATGGGCAACACCGCGGCCAGGTCGGCGTCGTCCAGTATCACAGTGGCCGACTTGCCCGAAAGCGCCAGGCTCACGCGCTTCATGGTACCCAGGCCCGCGCGCGCAATGAGCTTGCCGGTCTGCGTGGAACCGGTGAACGAGATCTTTGCGATTCCCGGGCTGGTGGAGATCTCGTCGCCGACATCGCCACCGCGCCCGAGCAGTACATTGACGACGCCGGCCGGCAGGCCCGCGTCATGCAGTGCCTCGGTCACGACCTGCGCCTGCAGCGGGCCCAGCTCGCTGGGCTTGACGACCGAGGCACAGCCCGCGGCGATGGCCGATGCCAACTTGCTGCAGATGCTTCCGGCCGTGCTGTTCCAGGGTGCGATGAGGCCGGCGACGCCTACGGGCTCCATCACCACGGTGGCGTCGCCCAGGCGGCGTTCGAAGACGTAGTCTTGCAGCATCCGTGCCGTGCTGGCGAAGCATTGCGAGGCGTAGTTGCTGACCCATTGCGAGCGGGCCAAAGGGCCGCCGTACTCCTCGATCGTGGCCTCGCAGATCTGGTCGGTGCGCGCCAGCACGGCGGCCTCGAGGCGTTTGAGCATCTCGATGCGCTGTGCCTTGGTGCTGCCGGCCAGCCCCGGTTGTGCCCGATTCGCCGCATCGATCGCTCGCTTCGCATCGTCGCGGTTCGCCAAGGTCACCGTGCCGATGGCCTGCTCGGTTGCGGGGTTGACGATCTCCAGCCGCTCGCTGCCCTGTACGGGCACGAAGGCCCCATCGATGTATGCCTGATGGATGTTCCACATGGCTTGTATTCCTGTGCCTTGGAGGTGATTGCCCGACGACGGACGCGACTCACCCGCGCGCGACGTCGATCACGGCCTTTGCGAAGGCCTCGGGCGCTTCCTGCGGCAGGTTGTGGCCGATGCCGCCGCTCACCAGCCGGTGCTCGTAGCGCCCCGAGAACTTCTTCGCATAGGCGCTGGGCTCGGGGTGCGGCGCGCCGTTGGCGTCGCCTTCGAGCGTGATGGTGGGCACGCCGATCACGGGCGCCTTGGCGAGCCGGTCTTCCAGCGCCTGGTATTTCGCCTCGCCGTCGGCCAGGCCGAGGCGCCAGCGGTAGTTGTGCACGGTGATGGCCACGTGGTCGGGGTTCTCGAATGCGACGGCGCTGCGATCGAAGGTGGCCGCATCGAAGTTCCACTTGGGCGATGCGGTCTGCCAGATGAGCTTGGCGAAGTCGTGGCGGTTCTTCTCGTAGCCCGCGCGGCCGCGCTCGGTCGCGAAGTAGTACTGGTACCACCATTGCAGCTCGGCCTGCGGCGGCAGGGGGATCTTGCCGGCCTCCTGGCTGCCGATGAGGTAGCCGCTGACCGACACCAGCGCCTTCACGCGCTCCGGCCACAGCGCGGCCATGATGCATGCCGTGCGTGCGCCCCAGTCGCAGCCGGCAACGGTGGCTGACTGAATTTTCAGCGCATCCATCAGCGCGATGATGTCCACGGCAACGACCGACTGCTGGCCGTTGCGCGGGGTGTCGGCCGACAGGAACCGCGTGGTGCCATAGCCGCGCAGGTACGGCACGATCACGCGGAAGCCCGCGGCGGCCAGCTGTGGTGCGACGTCGACGAACATGTGGATGTCGTAGGGCCAGCCGTGAAGAAGAATCACAGGCGCGCCGTTGGCCGGACCTGCTTCGAAATAGCCGATGTTGAGGCTGCCGGCATCGATGCTCTTGAGCGGCTCGAGGCGCCTGACGGCGCCTGTGCCGGCAGATTGGGCGAAGGCGGGCACGATCGAAGTCAGCTGGACGGCAGCCACGCCGAGCGCCGCCTTGGCCAGGAAAGAGCGACGGGGCAACTGAGAGGAATCGGTCATTTTGAAATTTCCTTGAATCCGAAGTGATTGATGAGCACCGGAGTGGTGGTCAGCCGGATCGCATGCGCCTTCCGAACTGATGGGGAGATTGTTCGGCGCGCGGAGCGTGTGGCGCCCGGTTTGCGTATGCCTGTGTATCTGGGCCGGCTTCGTCAACACTAAATTTCAATCGGAGCATTCGCGCAGGCCAGTCGTTTGCAAAGTAATGTCGCAAGGCAAGCCTCGTACACATGCGCATACAGAGAAGGTTCGCGATCTGCGTGCTGCTCCTAAATTCGCCGTCGTCGGCTCCATCCGACTTAGTTTTTTCTCAACGTCGAACCAAGGAAAAATCGTCATGACAAAGTTCTCTCGCCGCATCGGCATAGCGCTGGTTGCCAGTTCTGTCGGCCTGGCCGTCCTCGCGCCATTGCAAGCCGCCGCACAGTCGGGTGCGGCAGCGCATCCATCCAAGCCAACGATCGTGCTCGTGCACGGGGCGTTCGCAGATTCATCCAGTTGGGACGGCGTGGTGCGCGACCTGAAGACTCGGCATTACCCGGTCATCGCCGCCGCGAACCCGCTGCGTGGGCCCAAGTTCGATGCCGCCGCCGTCGCCAGCGTCGTCGATTCGGTCAAGGGGCCGGTCGTTCTCGTCGGCCATTCGTATGGAGGCTCGGTGATCTCGGAGGCCGCCAGCGGAAAGGCCAATGTCAAGGCGCTGGTGTTCGTGGCGGCATTCGCGCCGGAGGCCGGCGAGACGGCGATCGGCCTCACCGGGAAATTTCCGGGCAGCACGCTCGGCCCGGCGCTTGCCCCGGCGGTGTCGCTGGCCGACGGCGGCAAAGACCTGTACATCCAGCAGGACAAGTTTCCAGTCCAGTTCGCGGCTGACGTGCCCCTCGAAAAGGCACGCCTGATGGCCGTCGGGCAGCGCCCCATTTCTGAAGCCGCGCTGAACGAACCGGCCGAGGCGCCGGCCTGGAAGTCGGTGCCGTCGTGGTTCGTCTACGGTGATCGCGACAAGAACATTCCGCCCGCAGCGATGGCCTTCATGGCCGAGCGTGCGAAGGCCGTGAAGACCGTGGTGATCAAGGGGGCGTCGCACGTGGTGATGACGTCGCAGCCCGATGCCGTGACAAAGGTGATTGTCGAGGCGGCGGCGCACTGAGCGTTACAGGCGCGTGGCCCAACCTGCCGAGGTTGTCTCGCACGCGCCTTTCTTGCCCATGCCGCGAGTCAGCGCGCGAGCCGAGTGAACACGTAGTCGTGGTTCTTCACCAGCGCCTGGTGACAGGAGAAACAGGTCTGGTGCTGTGCCAGGTCGACAGGTTTGCCGTCGACGAAGCGACCGAATCCCCAACCGCCGGTGGCGGGGTATTTCTTGGAGTCTTTCACCATCACTTGCACAGTGGTGGCCGCACCCGGAATGGACGCGGGCGCAAACTCCGGCGACTGCACATGCTTCCATGCCAACTTGACGAGCACGGTGCCGTCGGGGAACGGCAGCGTGTCCTGGTCGTAGGCCTGGATCGCCTTGGCGTTGCCGAGCACGACGCGCAATTCGTTCAGCGGCTCCGCCTCGATGGCGGGCGCAATCAACTGCCACTGCCGGTAGCCTCTGGGAAGGACGACGCCATAGATCGGCGAAGCGTCCGGGTTCCTGGCGGCACTGCCGGTTTCCTCGGCCGCGTTGGCGGCCACCGCGAAGATGCTGAAGGCCGCTGCAAATGCGAGAGTGCCGAGGCCGGTGCGCTTCGCCAGCTCGGCCTTGTGGGAAAAAGATTCCTTCGTGACATCCGCGCTGGAAACCTGATGCGTATGGAGGCTGTTCATGGGGAGCGATGTTGGTTGGGAATGAAATGCCAGCCGGATGCAAAGCCGGCCAGGCGACTGTGTGCATCCATGTTCTGCGGTTTTCTTCATGTCCCGAAGCGTTGCGTATGCGCCTGTATCCCGCTTCGCGGTCAACACACTACGTTTCACGGACACCTCATCTCGCCGACGTCGAAGACTGCTGCTCGCCGAGGTAGTGCGGCCGTAGCCCTCCTAGGTCTTGGCCCTCACCGCGTGAGCAACCGCTTCCTCTCTGCGTGAATTGGAAGTCCCGATCCGAAGCGGGTATTGGTGATCGACGGGCTCGAGATCGCCGCATGCTCGCGACCTCAGGCCGCTTTGTGGAGCCTACGCGCCGTATGCCGCCATGAAGACCCGAACGGCCTCGCGCAGAAGGGCCCTGTTTTCCCGGGTATCCGGCATCTCGAGCTTCAGCAGTCCGCGGATGTGCCCGGAGCCCAGGAACATCGACAGGAACAGGTCCGCTGCCTGAAGCGGGTTCCGCACCTTCAGCGTGCCCGCCGAGTGGGCACGGCGCAGGTATGCCGCCAGCTCGTCGTTCACACGCTCCGGACCCTCCTTGTATAGCGCACGGCAGACTTCCGGCTGCGCCCCCGCGACGCCATAGACAGCGCGCAACGCGCCCAGTGCGTCCCCGCGCGCCAGTGCGAGAAACCGCTCGCCGATCGCCAGCAGCACCTTCTCCGGCTGGTCCGGGTCCAGCGTCCCGGCGCCCGGGAAGCCAGCCACCACGGCTGCCGTCCTGTCGCGCACGACCGCCTGGAACAGCCCCTCCTTGGAGCCGAAGTTGCTGTACACGGTCATCTTTGAAACACCTGCGTCCGCAGCGATGGCATCCACGCTGGCACGCTCCAGACCATGCTCATCGAAGTGCCTTTGCGCCGCTTCCAGGATGCGCCGGCCGCGCTCGGGATCGCGTGGCCGCCCGCGTTGGGGCTTCGGAGCAGAAACTGGTAGACGAGTCATGGGCATATTTAGTGGACTTGACAGTTTACTATATCTGCCCCACATTACTGTACTTAATAGTCCAGTAATCAGCCGACCCACACGGAGCCCATCACCATGAATGACGTCATCATCATCGGCGGCAGCTTTGCCGGCCTCGCCGCCGCCCTGCAGCTCGGCCGTGCCCGCCGCAAGGTCACCGTTCTCGATACCGGCCTGCCGCGCAATCGCAACGCCCGCCACTCGCATGGCCTGCTCGGCCACGATCACAAGCCACCGCTGGACATCCTGGCCGAGGCGCGGCAGCAGCTGGCGCGGTATCCCACGATCAGGCTGGTCAATGCCCGGGCCGACAGCGTCTCCGGCGCCATCGACGATTTCTCCGTCCTCACTGGCGATGGCGAAAGCCTCGGGGCGCGCCGCGTGATCCTGAGCTATGGCGTCGCCGACCAGATGCCTGCAGTTCCGGGCTTTGCCGAAAGCTGGGGCACGTCCATCGTGCCCTGCCCCTATTGCGACGGCTTCGAAGTCGCCGGCCAGCATTGGGGCCTCGTCTGGTCCGGCCCGCAGTCGCACCAATCTGCCAGGCTGTTCCACGATTGGACCGACAAGTTGACTGTCTTCGCCGATGGTCACGACATTCCGCCCGATATCCAGGCCGATCTGGCGCATCGCAACATACCTGTCGTCGATGGCCGGATCATCGAGATCGCCCATCACAAGGGCCATATCTCCACCGTCAATCTCGATACCGGCCGCAATGTCGCGGTCGACATCCTGTTCGCCCATCCGCGCAACAAGCCGTCCGCAAGCCTGCATGAATCACTGGGCCTCGCCACGGTCGATACGCCCACTGGTATCGTCCTCAAGGTCGACGAGCGCCGCCAAACCAGCATGCCCGGCATCTACGCCGCCGGCGACCTCGCGACGCCCTTCTTGCCCTCGGTCACTCAGGCATCATCGCAGGGCGCGATGGCGGGAATCTTCGCCCAGCAATCGATGCTGGTTTGAGGGCATGGGTTCCCTTCTCCGGTTGCCGCGGGCTATCGCCAGAAGGGCAATCCCGGCGAGGGCGCGCTTCGCAAGACCTGCCGCTAATCAGGTGTGTGCGTGGCGGGTCATGCCGGGCGCCAGGCCTCATCATGGAGTGTTATGAGCGTGCTTGAACTGAAGGTTCCTCCCCCTATCGTGGCGCTTGTCCTGGCGCTTCTCATGTGGCTGACGCCAGCCGTCGCGGGCCTTGTGCAGATTCCCTATCCGGCCCGCGTGCTCTGCGCCGTCGTTTTGGTGTGCGTCGGCCAAGGCATCAGCATCGCCGGAATGGTTGCGTTTCGGCGCGCCAAGACCACCGTGAATCCGATCAAGGCAAGCCTGGCGTCCTCGTTGGTCATACGAGGCGTGTACCGCTATACGCGCAACCCCATGTATGTCGGGCTCTTGCTTACCCTGTTGGCGTGGGCAGTGTTTCTGGCGAATCCGTTTGCTGTCCTGTGGGTTGTCCTGTACGTGCTGTACATCACCCGGTTCCAAATCATCCCGGAAGAACGCGTTCTGGCGTCTCTATTTGGGACGGAGTACGAGGCTTACAAAGGGCGGGTACGCAGATGGGTATGAGGCCTAATGGGGCTGCAAGCACTCTCCCTCTAAGTCAACCACGTTGAGTCGAGGCATCCAGTCTGAAGCAGGCACTCGTTGCCATTGGGGGATAGTTCACCGAGCCTTTCGCATATCTCGCGCGAACAAGTGCTCGCACAAGCCTCGCAGCCAACGGTTTGCCGGATCCTGGTTGTATCGGGCGTGCCAGTGCTGCTTGACTGTGAAAGGCGGCACGGGCACGGGGCAATCGAATACCGAAAGGCCGGTTGTCCGTGCCAGCGTCTCGCCGATCTGTCGGGGCACCGTGGCGATCAAGTCGGTGGTCGACACGATCGCAGCCAGCCCGAGAAATCCCGGGAGCTCCAGCAAGATGCGTCGCACCACGCGGTGACGCTGCAGCGCCGCTTCCAGCAACTGAACGCCGGTTCCACCCGAGATGCCGACGTGCGCTTCGGCCCGGTATTCGCGCAAGCCCATGCGCTTGCCGTTCACACGCGGATGTTTGGCGTTGACCAGGCACACCCAGTCCTGCGGAAAGAGCACCTGCTGGAAGAAACCTGACTCGAGCCAAGGCACAAGGCCGATGGCCAGGTCGGCTTGGCCCGATTGCAACGCCGGCCCGGTCTGCTCGTCGATGCGTGCGGCCTCCAGGACGATGCCCGGCGCAACCGCGCGCACGTGCGCCAGCAGTTGCGGCAGCAATGTGATGTGGCTCGCATCGGTCATGCAGATGCGGAAGCGCCGCGTGGCGCTGGCCGGCTCGAAGGCCGGCTCGGGCGCAGCGACACGACGCAATGCCGCCAAGGCCTCGCGTACAGGAACGATGAGTTCCGTCGCGCGTGGCGTTGGCTGCATGCCGTCGACCGTGCGCACGAAGAGTTCGTCCCCGAGTTGCTTTCTCAAGCGGCCCAGCCAATTGCTCACGGTCGGCTGGCTCTGACCCATCTGCTCACCCGCGCGCGTCACGCTGCGTGTGCTGTAGATGAGGTCGAACAGGCACAGCAGCTTGACGCTCACCATGCCGGTCCCCGCATCCGTCGAGTAGTCGTCCGTTTCCATTTCAAAACGAAATGTAGATCATTTCATCCATGTCATTGGCGATATGAACTGAAAAAACTATCGTTGCGTCATTCCATCAGGAGACACGCATGAAGATCTACTTTCTGGGCGCAGGCGCCCTCGGATGCGCCATCGGGGGCACCCTCGCCGCGGGCGGCTCCGATGTGACGCTCATCGATCCGTTCCAGGCCCACGTCGACGCCATCCAACGCGATGGCCTGCGCATGAAGGACGGCGACAACGAGCGCACGGTGAATGTGCATGCGGTCACCAGCGTCGAAGGCTTGCCTCCGGCCGATCTGGTGATCGTGCTGGTCAAGTCCTTCCATACGCGTGCAGCCATCGAAGGCGCGTTGTCCGTCGTCGGTCCGGACACCGCCGTGATGTCGTTGCAGAACGGCATGGGGCATGAAGACATCCTGGCGGAGGTCGCCGGCGCGGAGCATGTGCTGGCCGGCAAGACCTATGTCGGCGGCGTGTTCCTCGGGCCGGGCCGCATCATCGCGGGCACACGCAACAAGCGCACGGTGATCGGCGAGCTCGATGGCCGCATCAGCGCACGGGCGGCAGCCATTGCCGCCGAATTCGAACGCGCTGCGCTGCCGTGCGAGGTCAGCGACAACATCATGGGCGTGATCTGGGACAAGCTGCTCATCAACGTGTCCACGGGCGCATTGAGTGCGATCACGGGGCAGGTGTACGGCAGCCTTTACTCGGTGCCGGAGATCGAAGCTGCAGCCCTTGCAGCGGTGGGCGAAGCAATGGCTGTTGCTGAAGCGAGGGGCGTGAAGTTGTCCATCGCCACGCCGCGCGACGCCTGGATGATGGCTGCCGAAGGGCTTCCTTACGAGTTCAAGACCTCGATGCTGCAAAGCCTGGAGAAGGGTTCCATCACCGAGATCGACTTCATCAACGGCGCCGTTGTGCGCGCGGGCCTGAAACACGGCGTGCCGACCCCCGTGAATCAGACGCTGGTCGCTGCCATCAAGGGCATCGAACGCCGCATGGAGGCGAAATGACCCGTCCGCGCGCTTACGTCGAACATGTCGCCATCTGGGTGGCGGACATCCACTGGCACATCCGGTTCTTTTACGAGGTCTGCGGCATGACGATGCGTGAGGTGCAAGGCACCGTCGAGGAGCCCATCCAATACTGGACGCTCGGCGGCATGCAGTTCATGGCCAAGCCTGACTACGCCGGACCCGAGGGCCGCCTCGGCCACATCGGCGTGATGTGCGAAGACCTCGAGGCCGCACTCGCCGCAGCCCAAGCCTTCGGCGTCACCGAGATGCCGCAAGGCCGCAACTGGCTGCGCCTTCCGGATGGCCTGGCCGTCGAATTCATCCAGGCCAGCGCAGGCACCGTGGCCCGCGCGCTTGCCATCGATCCACGCGCCTGAACCTTTCAATCCAAGAGAGACACTCATGACATCACTGACCATCGAAGACAAGTATTGGGACGACGCCGTCGTCGGCGCCACCTGCGTCAGCCCGCCCTACGAAGTGACGGAGGCGCGCGTGATGGCTTACGCCGACCTCAGCGGCGACCACACGCCAGTGCACACAGACGAGGCTTATGCCCGCACGACGCCGTTCGGCACCCGCGTGGCACACGGCCTGTTCGGCCTGTCGATTGCCGACGGGTTGAAGACCAGGAGCGACATGCGCTTCATGCCCGGCATGTCGCTGGGCTGGGAATGGAGCTTCGTTGCCCCGATCAAGCTGGGCGACACGGTGCGAGTGAGGTTCCACGTGGGCACCAAGCGCGAATCGAAGAGCAAGCCGGGCTGGGGCATCCTCGTGTTGCCGTCCGAGCTGATCAACCAGCGCGACGAGGTGGTGCAGAAGGGCGAGCACCGTGTGATGGTGCCAAGGAGGCCGGCATGAGCGCGTCATCGCAACAGGCGCTGCCGCTGGCTGGCATGCGCGTCATCGACTACAGCCACTTCCTGGCCGGTCCGTATGTGGGTCGCTGCCTCGCTGCACTAGGTGCGGAAGTCATCAAGGTCGAGCGTCCGGGGGCGGGCGACGCAGGCCGCCAGCATGCCTGGTTCGTCGGTGACCACAGCGGCTACTTCCTGCAGCAGAACATGGGCAAGAAGGGGTTGAGCGTCAACACCAAGGATCCCCGCGGTCGCGCACTGATGAAGAAGCTCGTCGACAGTGCCGACGTGTTCGTCGAGAACTACCGGCCCGGAGCACTCGACAAGCTCGGCCTGGGGTATGCCGAACTGGCCGAGACCAACCCCGGCCTCGTCTACTGCTCGATTTCGGCCTACGGCCATACCGGCCCCGACTCGCACCGCGCCGGTTTCGGCCTCATCGCCGAAGCCAAGAGCGGGATCATGCAGATGGTCGGCAATCCCGGCGAAGCGCCGCCTCTGCTGCGGATCTCGCTGGGCGACATGTACACCGGCATCCACGCGGTGGCGGCCATCAATGCGGCCCTTCTCGGTCGGGTGAAGTCCGGGCGCGGGCAGCACATCGACATGGCGCTGTACGACACGCTGGTGTCGATGCACGAGTACGCGGTGCAGTGCTACACGCTGTCAGGAGGCAAGGAAGTACCGGTGCAGACCGGGCACGACATGCCCAACTCGACGCTCTACGGCGTGTTCCGCGCGCAGGACGGCGACGTCGTCATCGCGGCGCAAGTCGACGATGCCTGGAAGAGATTCGCTGCGTTGGTAGAACAGACAGGTGGCCCGGCAGGCTTCGGCACCGACACGCTGCTGCACACCTCGGCGGGTCGCAATGCACAGCGCGCTGGCATCCTCGAAGTGGTGAAGCCCTGGGTCTCGGCAAGGCCGGTCGCGGAACTGCTGAAGATGCTGGACGGCATCGACGTGCCGGCCGCCAAGGTCCAGCGCATCGACGAGGTGCTGGCCGACCCGCAGATCCAGGCGCGCGGAATGGTGGTCGAGCAAGACCACCCGGTGCTCGGAAAGATCCGCCTGCCGAACCTGCCTTTCCACATGTCGGGCTGTGATACCTCGATCACGCAGGTCGCGCCCGAACTGGGCGAACACAACGCAGAAATCGCAGCCAGCCTGGGTTTCGACGCCGCACAGATCGCAGACATGCAGGCCGACGGCGTGCTCTACAGCGCATAAGGAGCTTCTCGAGATGACCGACAAGTACGCCGTCATCGGCAACCCCATCGGGCACACGAAGTCGCCCTACATCCACGGCAGTTTTGCAGCCTCGACCGGACAGGATATCGACTACAGCGCGATCGAAGGCTCTCTCGATCACTTCGCTGATGATCTGCATGCATTTCGCAACGCTGGCGGACGCGGCATGAACGTGACCGCGCCGTTCAAGCTTCAGGCCTTTGCCTTGGCCACGGAAAGGCTTGAGCGCGCGCAACTGGCAGGCGCGACCAATGCACTCAAATTCGAGGGCGACCGCATCGTGGCCGACAACTTCGATGGCCTGGGGCTCACCAACGACATCCAACGCAACCTTGGCTTCGCGCTCAAGGGGGCGCGCATGTTGGTGCTCGGCGCAGGTGGTGCAGTCCGTGGCGCACTGCTTCCGTTTCTCGAACAGCAACCCGCGGTGCTGGTGCTCGCGAACCGTACGCAGGGCAAGGCGGACGACCTTGCAAGGCAGTTCGCGGCTCACGGCAAGATCGAGGGATGCGCCTACGGCGATCTCTCGGGTGAAAAATTCGACATCGTCATCAACGGCACTTCGGCCAGTCTCAGGGGCGAGTTGCCGCCCTTGCCGGTTGAGGCCCTGCAGGGCGCACGCCTGGCGTATGAATTGGCCTACGGCAAAGGGCTCACTCCCTTCCTGCGCTTGGCGCAAAACGCCGGCGTGCCAAGGCTGGCCGACGGTGTCGGCATGCTGGTCGAGCAGGCCGCGGAAGCCTTCGCATGGTGGCGCGGCGTTCGCCCCGACACCCGCGCCGTGATCGACCGCATGACCATTCCCTTGGTCTGACAGCTCATTTCGGAGACGCATCATGAAGATCCTCATGCTTCACGGCATCAACCACAACATGTTCGGCAAGCGCGATCCGAAGCAGTACGGCACGACAACCCTCCAAGAAATCGACCAGCGGCTGCAAGCTCTGGGCAAGGAGCTGGGTGCCGAGATCGAGAGCTTTCAGACCAACAGCGAGGGCGAGATGTGCGAGCGCATCCATCGTGCCTTCTCGGAGGGCGTGGAGGCAGTGCTCATCAATGCCGGTGCATGGACGCACTACAGCTACGGAATCCGCGATGCGCTGGCAATTCTGACGGTGCCCGTGGTGGAGCTGCACATGTCGAACATCCATGCGCGGGAGGCGTTCCGCCACCACTCGGTCTTCGCAGAGATCGTGCGGGGACAGATCTGCGGTTTCGGCGTCGACAGTTATGAGTTGGGGTTGCGCGCAGCCGTTTCCGCTGCGACGCCGGCGCAGAACTGATCCTCAGCTTGTGCGGGAAGCGGAGGGCGGCTTTGCAGCGGAAGCCGACCTCCGGCTGCCTGCGGCGAGTGTCCATGTGCGCGGCACTGGCGCACAGCGGAGGCGCGGCTTCAGGGTGCCAGGCGGATGTTCGCGTCCTTGATGATCTTCGCGTAGATGGCGGCATCCGCGCGCACCATCTTCTGGAACGCTTCGGGCTTGCCGCCGGCCACCTGCAGGCCCAGCGCCTCGATCTTGGCGCTCACGTCGGGCAGGTGCACGATGCGGTCGATCTCGTCCGAGAGCTTCTGCACCACCGGTGCGGGCGTCGCGGCGGGCAGGAACACGCCGAACCAGCCGTAGGGGTCGAAGGAGTGGTAGCCCAGCTCGGCGAAGGTGGGCACGTCGGGCAGGCCGGGCATGCGCTGCGTGCCGGTCACGGCCAGCGGGCGCATCGACTTGAGGTGCGGCCGCGCGGTGGCGCTGTCGATGAAGGCCGAGGCGAGCTGGCCGCCCACCAGGTTGGTGACCAGCGGGGCGGCGCCCTGGAACGGCACGTGCACCAGGTCGATGCCGGCCTGCATGTTCAGGAGCGCACCCTGGATGTGCGACGAGGTGCCGGCGCCGTAGCTGCCGAAGTTGTACTTGCCGGGGCTCTGCTTCACCATCGCGATGAAGTCCTTGAGACTCTTCGCGGGCGAGTCCAGCGGCACGGCCAGCATGCTGGGGCTGCGCGCGATCATCGTGACGGGCGCGAAGTCCTTCAGAGGGTCGTAGGTGAGCCTGTCCATGAGCGGCGGCTGCTGGATCAGCGCGGTGATGGCGATGAGCACGGTGTGGCCATCGGCCGGGGCCTTGGCGACAAAGCCGTTGCCGATGGTGCCGCCGGCGCCGGGGCGGTTCTCCACCAGCGCGGGCTGGCCCCAGACTTCCTGGAGCTTCTGCCCGATGGTGCGCGCCAGCGTGTCGGTGGCGCCGCCGGCGGGGTAGGGCACGATCAGCTTGATGGGCTGGCTGGGATAGGCCGTCTGCGCCAGCGCCGGCGCGGCGAGCAGAGCCGCCAGGCCTGCGGCCGCGCAGAGCCGGCGCACCAGCATCGATGTCGTCTTCATGGGTTTGTCTCCTCTTCGGGGGTGGGAAAACTCGACGCAGCCTCAACGCAGCGCCTCGGCCGTGCCCAGGATCGCGGTGGCCTGGCTCGACAACATGCCGCCGTTGCCATGCGCAAGCGCGGTGTGCGCGTTCTTCACCTGGCGCTCGCCGCATTCGCCGCGCAGCTGCCGCACGGCCTCGATGAGCGCGAAGATGCCGTACATGCCGGGGTGCACGCAGGACAGCCCGCCGCCGTTGGTGTTCACGGGCAGCCGCCCGCCCGGTGCGATGGCGCCGCCCGCCACGAAGCGGCCGCCTTCGCCCTTGGGGCAAAAGCCCAGGTCTTCGAGGAAGAGCAGCGTGTTGATCGTGAAGGCGTCGTACAGCTGCACGACGTCCATGTCCTTGGGGCCGAGCCCGGCCATCGCGAAGGCCTCGCGGCCCGACTGGCTCGCCGCCGTGACGGTGAGATCCGCCATCGAAGAGATCTGCCGGTTCCACACCGCGGTGGCATTGCCCAGCACATAGACCGGCTTCCCCGGCAAGTCCCGCGCGCGCTCGGCGCTCACCAGCACGCAGGCGCCGGCGCCGTCGGTGACCAGGCAGCAGTCGCGCACGGTCAGCGGGTCCGACACCATGCGGGAGCCCAGCACGTCGTCGCGCGTGAGCGGCTCGCGCATGAAGGCTTCGGGATTGAGCGCGGCCCAGGCGCGCGCCGCGACCGCCACGTCGGCCAGCTGCTCGCGCGTGGTGCCGAACGCGTGCATGTGGCGGGAAGCCGCCAGCGCGTAGGCCGACACCGGCAGCATCGGTTCGTAGGGATGCTCGTAGGGCTGCGGATCGAGAAAACGGCGCGCCGCCACGATCTCGCGCCGGCCGAAGGCAGCGCTGCGCTGCGCGCTGCCGTAGCAGATGAGCACCGCGCTGCACTGGCCGGACCGGATGGCCTGCATCGCGGGCAGCAGGTGCGCGATGAAGCTGCTGCCGCCCAGCATGGTGCCGTCGATGTAGCGCGGGTTGAGGCCCAGGTATTCGACTACCGGCAGGGCCCACATCGCGGCCGAGGCACTCGCGGTGCACAGCCCGTCGATGTCGCGCATCCGCAGGCCCGCATCCGCCACGGCCGCGTGTGCGGCGCGGGCCATCAGTTCCATGTCGGTGAAGCCCGGCGCCTCGCCGCAGCCGAAGGTGGCGGCCCCGGCAATGGCCGCGCTGCCGCGCAAGGCCTTCAGTTCCGCGTTCATCGGGCGGCTCCTTCGACGGCATCGAACAGCACGAGCCCGCGGCCGTCCTTCAGCTGCACCCGCGCGCGCACGCGCTGGCCGATGCGCACCGCGGCGGGCGCGAGGTTCTCGATGCGGCTCATGAGGCGCACGCCTTCGTCGAGCTCGATGAGGCTCACGTCGAGGTCGCCGCCATCGGCCGGCTTGCGCCGCACGGTCGTCACGGCATGCACGGTGCCCAGGCCGCTCGGCGCCTTCCATTCGAGCGCCATGCCGCCGCAGTGCGGGCAGCTCTCGCGCGGGTAGTACACATGGCGGCTGCAGTCGCCGCAGCGCTGGATGAGGAAGCGGCCGGCGTCCAGTTCCCGCTGGTGAAAGGCCTGGGCGCCGAGGGCACCGGCTTGCGGCATCGCCGATTCGTTCGTGCTCATCCTTGCTCCTTGTTCGCGGGCCACTGGAACGCCAGTGGCTTCTTGTCGAGGAAGCGGTTCACCGCCTCGCGGTGCTCGGCGCTGCCGAAGGCCAGCGCCTGCGCGTTCGCCTCGGTGTCGAGCAGCGCGGCCAGCGCGCCCGCGTCGCCGGTGGCGCGCTTCACCAGGCTCACGGCCAGCGGCGAGGCGCCGGCAAAGCTTTCGGCCAGCGCCAGCGCGCGCGGCAGCAGCTGCCCGGGTTCGTGCAGCTCCATCGCGATGCCGAGCTCGATCGCCTCGGCGGCGCCGACCTCGCGTGCCGACAGCATCAGCTCGCGTGCGCGCTGCGCGCCCACCACGCGCGGCAGGCTGTAGAAGGCACCGCAGTCCGGCACCAGCCCCAGCTTCAGGAACGACATGCAGAAGCGCGCGCGCGGACTCACGAGCACGAAGTCGGCCGCAAGCGCCAGGCTGAAACCCGCGCCGTAAGCGGGGCCATCGACTGCAGCGATCACGGGCTTGTCGAGCAGGATCAGCTCGCTGAACCAGCGCTGCGTGGCCTGCATGCGCTCGCGCCAGCCGGCGTTGTCGAGCTTCGCATCGGCGATGCCGCGCAGGTCGCCGCCCGAGCAGAACTGGCCGTCGGCGCCCGCAAGCACCAGTGCGCGCACGCCGGCATCGCCGCGCACCTGCGCGATGGCCCGCGCGAGCTCGTCGCGCAGGGCGGGGGTGAAGGCATTGCGGTTGGCGGGCGTGTCCAGCGTCAGCAGCGCGGTGCTGCCGTGGCGCTCGCAGCGCAGCGCGGAAAAATCGTTCATCGGTCGTGCTCCGGGGCGGCGGCGCGATGCGCGTCCTGCAGCGCGCGCCAAAGAATCTTTCCGGTGCCGGACTTCGGCAGGCTGTCGAGGAACTCGACCACGCGCGGCGCCTTGTAGACGGCCATGCGCTCGCGGCACCACGCGACGATCTCCTCCTCGCCGACGCGGCCGCGCTGCTGCGGCTTCAGCACCACCAGCGCCTTCACCGATTCGCCGCGCCTGCCGTCGGGCACAGCGATCACGCAGGCCTCGTGGATGGCCGGGTGCTCGTACATCGCGTTCTCCACCTCGGTGGGCCAGACCTTGTAGCCGGAGGCGTTGATCATTCGCTTGAGCCGGTCGCGCAGGAAGAAGTAGCCCTCCTCGTCCATCGACGCGAGGTCGCCGGTGCGCAGGAAACGCTGGCCGCCGATCTCGACGAAGGCCTCGCGGTCGGCCTCGGGGTTGCGCCAGTAGCCCTTCATGACCTGCGGGCCGCGCGTCACCAGCTCGCCCGTTTCTCCGGGCGGCAGCTCCTCGAAGCTGACCGGGTCGACGATGCGCGAATCGACGCCCTGCGTCGGCATGCCCAGGCACTGGCGCTTGCCGCGCGCGGGCGGGTTGGCGTGCAGGAACGAGGCGGTCTCGGTCAGGCCATAGCCTTCGTTGTACGAGAGGCCGTGGCGCTGCGCGAGCATCGCGGCCACGGCCTCGGGCATCGCGGCGCCGCCGCCCGACAGCAGCGCGAGGCTGGAGAGATCGCGCCGCCCGGCTTCGGAATGGGAGAACAGGTCGATCACCATGGCCGGCGGCGCCGACCAGGCGGTGACCGCATGGCGCTCGATCAGGCGCGCGGCCATCGCGGGGTCCCAGCGCGGCATCATCACCGCGGTGGCGCCGAGGAACATCGGCAGGTTCATGCCGTTCTGCAGGCCCAGCATGTGGAATAGCGGCGCGACGGCCAGCGTCACGGTCTCCACGTGCAGCTGCTTCCACACCGCCGAGCTGGCCAGCGAGGCCGACAGCGTCGCATGCGTGTGCATGCAGCCCTTGGGATGGCCGGTGGTGCCCGAGGTGTAGGGGAGCACCGCGAGGTCGTCCGGTGACAGGGGCAGCGCGGCGGGCGCGAGGCCGAGCGCGATGGCCTGCTCGAAGCCGTGCAGGCGCGCGTCGTCGAGGGCAGCGCGCGGCGCCGTGACCCAGTCGGGCAACGCGTCGTCGCTCGCGGTGGCGTCGATGGCGTCGGCGTAGGCGTGGACGAGCACGGCGCGCAGCTCGCCCTCGCCTTCGCCGAGGGCGAGCGTGGGCAGCAGGTCTTGTGCGACGCAGGCCACGCGCGCGCCGCTGTCGAGCGTGCAGTGGCGCACCTCGGCCGCCTTGCTCATCGGATTCACCGGCACCACCACCGCGCCGGCGCGCAGCACGGCGTAGAAGGCGGTCACGAACTGCGGGCAGTTCTGGCTCGCGAGCAGCACGCGGTCGCCCGGTTCGACGCCGAGGCGCTGCTGCAGGTAGCCGGCCAGCGCATCGACGCGCTGGCGCAGCTTCGCATAGGCGAGGGTCGCG
Organism: Variovorax sp. Root434; assembly: GCF_001426595.1. NCBI lineage: Bacteria > Pseudomonadati > Pseudomonadota > Betaproteobacteria > Burkholderiales > Comamonadaceae > Variovorax > Variovorax sp. Root434. The sequence goes on along the minus strand of NZ_LMEK01000004.1, from coordinate 41,865 downwards.
CCGCAGTAGGCGATGGCCGGCTTGTCCGGGTAGCGGCGCGCGGATGTGTCCAGGTAGTCTGGCAACGTGGCGCGCGGCACGCGCAGGGTGCGCGCCACGCCCTTGGGCCAGAAGCGGAAATGCGGTGGCCGGGCGGTGCTCATCGCTTCTCCAGCGCCCGCGCGATGATCTCCTTCATCACCTCGTTGGCGCCGCCGTAGATGCGGCCCACGCGCACGTCGGCATAGAGCCGCGCGATCGGGTATTCGTTCATGAAGCCGTAGCCGCCGTGCAGCTGCAGGCATTCGTCGACGATGCGGCAGCAGGCGTCGGTGGTCCACCACTTGGCCATGGCGGCGGTGGGCACGTCGAGCTCGCCGCGCATCAGGCGCGCGATGCAGTCGTCCACGAAGGCGCGCGCCACCTGCGCCTGCGTCTCGCATTCGGCGAGCTTGAAGCGGGTGTTCTGCATCTTCAGGAGCGGCTCGCCGAACACCTGGCGCTCGCGCACGTAGCCGAGCGTGTCGCCGATGGCGCGCTGCATGGTCGCCACCGCGCCGACGGCGATCAGCAGGCGCTCGCGCGGCAGCTGCTGCATGAGCTGCGCGAAGCCGCGCCCTTCCTCGCCGCCCAGCAGGTTGTCGGCCGGCACGCGCACGTCGTCGAAGAACAGCTCGGTGGTATCCAGCGTCTTCTGGCCCATCTTGTCGAGCAGCGGCCCGCGCCGGAAGCCCGGCGTGCCTTCGGTCTCCACCATCAGCAGCGAAATGCCCTTGCCGCCGGCCGCCGTATCGGTCCTGGCCGCGACGCAGACGAGGCCCGCATGCATGCCGTTGGTGATGAAGGTCTTGCTGCCGCTGATGCGCCAGTGCCCGCCGTCGCGCCGCGCCTGCGTCTTGATGCGCTGCAGGTCAGTGCCGGCGCCGGGCTCGGTCATCGCGATGGCCGCCACCAGCTCGCCGCTGGCCATGCGCGGCAGCCAGCGGCGCTTCTGCGCCTCGGTGCCGTAGGCCAGCAGGTAGTGGGCGACGATGCCGCTGTGCACGTTGTTGCTGAAGCTCTGCGCCATGGCGCGCATCTGCTCCTCGCAGATCACCGCCTCGTGCAGGAAGCTGCCGCCGCCGCCGCCGTATTCCTCCGGGATGCTGGCGCACAGCAGACCGGCCTGGCCGGCTTTCGTCCAGATCTCGCGGTCGGCGTGATGCTGTGCGCGCCAGCGCGGCTCGTGGGGTACGCACTCGCGCTCGAAGAAGCGGCGCGCGCTGTCACGCAGCATCTCCAGTTCTTCCGTCATCCACGGCCGGGTGATGTTCATATGCAAACCTCCGCGCTGCACGCTGCGGTGCTGTTCGCCTTGGGAGCGGCCCGGCGGCTCACGGCCGCCCGCCCCCGCAGACCAGCACCTGGCCGCTCACGTAGTTCGACTCCGGAATGCAGAACAGGTAGACCGCGCCGGCCGCTTCCTGCGGTGTGCCGCCGCGGCCGAGGGGAATCAGCGCCTCGGCGTTCTTCAGGATCTGCGGGTTGACGCCGACCCTGATCTGCCGGCCCTCTATGTCGATGCTCGCGCCCGCGCTGGCGTCGGCCTCGGTCAGCCGGGTCTTGATCAGGCCGAAGGCGACGCTGTTGACCGTGACCTTGTAGCGGCCCCATTCCTTGGCCATCGCCTTGGTCAGGCCGTTGATGCCGGCCTTGGCGGCCGCGTAGTTGGCCTGGCCCGCGTTGCCGTACACGCCGGAGGTGGACGAGATGTTGACCACCTTGCGGAACACTTCGCGGCCTTCGTCGGCCTCGCGCCTGGCCGCGTCGCGGATGAAGTCGGAGGCGGCGCGCAGGATGCGGAAGGGCGCGGTCAGGTGCACGGCCAGCATGGCTTCCCACTGCTCGTCGCTCATCTTCTGCACCACGTTGTCCCAGGTGTAGCCGGCGTTGTTGACGACGATGTCCAGGCCGCCGTAGCTGTCGACCGCGGTGCGCACGAAGCGGTCGGCAAAGCCGCTGTCCGTCACGCTGCCGGGGCAGGCGATGGCGCTGCCGCCCGCAGCCACGATGTCGTTGACGGTCTGCGCGGCCGGCTCGGCGTCCAGGTCGTTGATGACCACGCGCGCGCCCTCGCTCGCGAGCTTGAGCGCGATCTCGCGCCCGATACCGCGGCCGGAGCCGGAGACGATGGCGACCTTGCCTTCGAGTTTTCTGTTGCTGCTGCTGTTCATGGGTTGTCTCCTCGGGGGTGTCAGGGCCAGGCGACGAGGGCCTCGGCGCTCAGTTTGGCGATGCCTTCGCGGTTGGCCGTCACGAGCTTCAGCCGCAGGCTGCGCCGGCCTTCGTGTTCGAGCTTCTCGGCCACCGTGCCGGTGCAGGCGATGCGCTCGCCCACATGGGTGAGGGCGGCAAAGCGCACGTCGAGCGAGCGGATCGCCGATTGCGGCACCCAGTTCGTCAGCAGCCGCGCGAGCCAGGCCGCCGACAGCATGCCGTGCGCGAACACGTCGGGCATGCCGGCGGATTTCGCGAAGTCGATGTCGACATGGATCGGGTTGTGGTCGCCCGAGGCGCCGCAGTACAGCGCCAGGTCGAGGCGGCTGATCGGCGGCAGCTCGAGCGGGGGCAGGGCGTCGCCGGGTCGCAGCGCTGTCCAGTCGGGGAGGGGGGCGGTCGTCATAGCGGGGCTTCCGGTCATGGGTTTCGCAGCACGGTCACGCAGCGCAGCTCGGCCACGAGCACGCCCTGCTGGTTGCGCACGTCGGTCTTGCGCACGACGAATTCGAGTGCGCCGTTCTTCTTGTCGTAGATGTCGTCGATGCGCTGCCGGAAGGTCAGCGTGTCGCCGGCATGGGCCATCGCGTGGTAGCTGAAGCCCTGCTCACCGTGCAACAGACGGCGGTAGTCCATGCCCAGCAACTCGCGGATGGCGGCGGGGTTCGGCGCTTCCATCTCCAGGCAGAAGAAGAAGGTAGGCGGCACCGGCAGGCCCGGGTGCCCCGCGTCGCGCGCAGCGGCCTCGTCGATGTAGACCGGGTCGGTCTGGCCCGTGGCCTTGGCGAAGAAGCGCAGGCGGCCTTTTTCCACTGGCACCTGGAACGGCGGCAGCGTGTGGCCGATGTGGTAGCGGTCGATCATGCCCAGCCACCGCCGGGCCGCCCCAAGGCGGCTGGAGCCCCCTTGGGGGGCAGCGCAGTACGCGAAGCGACAAGCGTGGGGGTCAGCATGTCAAACGGCCTGGTACAGGGTGACCACGCAGGCGCCGCCCAGGCCCAGGTTGTGCTGCAGCGCAAGGCGCGCGCCCTCCACCTGGCGCTGCTCGGCCCGGCCGCGCAGCTGCCACACCAGCTCCGCGCATTGCGCGAGGCCGGTGGCGCCGAGCGGATGGCCCTTGGACAAGAGGCCGCCCGAGGGGTTGGTCACCACGCGTCCGCCATAGGTGTTGTCGCCCTCGACGATGAAGCGCTCGGCCGTGCCCTCGGGCGTGAGCCCGAGCGCCTCGTAGGTGATGAGTTCGTTGGCGGTGAAGCAGTCGTGCAGCTCGACCACGTCGAGTTCCTCGGGGCCGATGCCGGCGTCCTCGTACACCTGGCGGGCAGCGGCGGCGGTCATGTCGTAGCCCACCAGCTGACGCATGTCCCGGCTCTCGAAAGTGGAGGGCGTGTCGGTGGTCATCGCCTGCGCGGTGATCGCCACGCGCATGTCGAGGCCGTGCTTCTGCGCGAACCCGGCCGAGCAGACGACGGCCGCGGCCGCGCCGCAGGTGGGCGGGCAGCACTGGAAGCGCGTGAGCGGATCGAACACCAGCGGCGAGGCCATCACCTCGTCCAGGGTCAGCGTCTGTCGGAACACCGCGAGCGGATTGCGCGCGGCGTGCTGGCGCGCCTTCACCGAGATGCGGCCGAAGGTGTCGCGGCGGATGCCGTGCTGCGCCATGTAGTCGCGGCCGGCGCCGCCGAAGAACTGCGCGGCGCGCGGCGCCTCGGGAACGAAACCCTGCTTCTCGGCCATCACTTCGGCGAAGCGCGCCATCGGCGAGGGGCGGTCGTCGTAGGCGCCCTTGAGCGCGCCGGGCTGCATCTGCTCGAAGCCGAGCGCGATGGCGCACTCGACCATGCCGCTCTCGACCGCCTGGCGCGCGAGGAACAGCGCGCTGGAGCCGGTGGAACAGTTGTTGTTGAGGTTGAACACCGGAATGCCGCTCAAGCCCACGCCGTAGATGGCGGCCTGCCCGGCGGTGGAGTCGCCGTAGACATAGCCGACGTAGGCTTGCTGCACCTGTGCGTAGTCGACGCCGGCATCGTCGAGCGCGAGCTTCGCGGCGCGCGCGCCCATCACGGTGTACGGGTCGCTGGCGCCGGGCTTGGTGAAGGGGATCATGCCCACGCCGACCACATGGACGGGGCGCTGCATACGTGTCATGGAAACTCCTGTGGGGCGCTGTGCCGATGGGATGAAGTCTCGGCCGGCGCGCCGGCTTCAACAATCGCGGATCGGCCCAAAACGATTGGCCGAAACGTTCACCGGCGCACCCTTGGCGCTGCGCTCACGCCGGGTCGCGGTAGCGGAAGGTGCCCATCGCGCGCGCCGCCACGGCGCCACCGGCGTCGGTGACGGTTGCTTCGCAAAAGCACACAGAGCGGCCGCCGCCGGTGGCGCGCCCCTGGGCCCGCAGCAGCCCGCCCGCGGGCCGCATGAAGGCGATGTGCATGTCGACCGTGACGACCTCCCGCGCATAGCCCACGCGCGAAAGCGCGGCATGCGCCATGGCGCTGTCGAGCAGCGTCATCAGCACGCCGCCGTGGCCGCTGGCGTGGTTGTTCAGCAGTTCGGGGCGCAGCGCCACCGACACCAGGGATTCGCCGTCTTCGGCGCGCTCGAGGCGCAGGCCCAGGTGCTCAGAGAAGGGCACGTGGCGCTGCGGTCCGCTGCGCGGCCGGTCGTCGCCTTCTGGCGGTGCGCTCGCGAGGTGCAGGCTCATGGCGTGGCCCCCCGCTTCGACGCGGCGGCGGCCGCCGTGAAGTCGCGCGGCCCCGTCAGCGCAAGGCCGCCATCGACCGGGATGACCGCGCCCGTGACGTACGAACCCCAGTCGCTCGCGAGCAGCATCGCCATGCGGCTGATGTCCTCGATGCGGCCCAGGCGCTTGAGCGGCACGCGCTCGGCCATCGCGGCCATGGTGTCGCCGGTGGGCGCGAGCCGCTTCAGGCCCTCGGTGCCGGCGATGGGCCCGGGCACGATGGAGTTGATGCGGATGCCCTGCGGGCCCCACTCCAGCGCCAGCACCCGCGTCAGCATGTCGACACCGGCCTTGGCCGCGCACACATGCGCCTGGAAAGGCGTCGGCGTGAAGGCCTGTCCGGCGGAGATCTGGATCACGCAGGCGCCGGGCTGGCGCAGGTGCGCATGCGCCAGCCGGGCGACGTTGAAGCTGCCCAGCAGGTCGATGTCGACCACTGTCTTGAAGGCGTTGGGCGACATGTCGAGCGCGCTCGCGAGGAAGTTGCCCGCGGCGCCCGAGACCAGCACGTCGATGGGGCCGAAACGTTCGGCGCCCTGCGCGAAGGCGCGCTCCAGCGCTTCGGGATGGCGCACGTCGGCCGGAATGCCCAGTGCCTGCGTGCCGAGCGCTTCGAGTTGCTGCGCGGCCGCGGCCACCTTGTCGGCCGAGCGGCTGAGCACCGTGAGGCGCGCACCGGCGCGCGCGAAGGCCTGCGCGATGCCGAAGTTGATGCCGCTGGAGCCACCTGCCACGGCCACGTGGCGGCCCGTGAAATCGAATGCGGAAAAGTCCATGGGGTTCATCGCTGTGATCACTCCGGCTTGAAGCCGATCTCGGCCAGCATCCTGCGTTCGCGCTCGAACTGCGTACGGGCGTAGTCGGCATAGCTCTCGCCAGTCATCAGCTTGGGCTGCATGTCGAACAGCTCCAGCTGCTGTAGGTAGGCCGGGTCCGCTGCGGCCTTGCCGAAGGCCGCGTGCAGCCTGGCGGCGATCTTCGGATCGAGGTTCTTCGGCGCCACCAGGCCCACCGGCGACTCGATCACCATGTCATGGCCCAGCTCCTTCACGGTCGGCGCGTCGTAGCGCTTCAGGCGCTCGGCGGTGAAGGTGGCGAGCAGGCGCACCTTGCCGCCCTGCACCTGGGGCCCGAAGCCGGGGTCGCCATAGACGTCGAGATGGCGGCCGATCACCGCCTGGAAGGCCTCGCTGCCGCCCTTGTAGGGCACCAGGTTGAAGGAAGTGCCCGCCTGCCTGGCGAGCCGCTCGGCGTAGATGCGGTTGATGCTGATCGCGCCCACGTTGCCCCAGCTGACGGCGCCGGGACGTTTCCTGGCGTCGGCCAGCAGCTCGGGCAGCGACTTCCAGGGCGCATCGGCGGCCACCACGATGCCGGTGGTGAGGCCGGCCAGTCCGATCAGGTAGCTGAAGTCCTTGAGCGGGTCCCAGCTCACCTTCTGCACCAGCGGTGCGCGGATCACCGAGTTGTGCATGACCGCGATCGTGTAGCCGTCGGCCTCGTGCATGGTCGCCAGCGATGCGGTGCCGGTGACGCCGCCCGCACCCGGCTTGTGCATCAGCACGATGGGCTGGCCCAGGTCCCTGGAGGCGGCCTCGGCCAGCGTGCGGAAGATCGGGTCGAAGGAACCGCCCGGCGGAAATGGCAGCACGAGCAGGATCGGCTTGTTCGGGTAAGGGTCGGCGGCGAAGGCCGGGGTGGCCGTGCTGGCGGCGAGGGCGATCAGTGCGCCAAGCGCGCCGCGCCGGCCGAGCGAGCGGAAAGTGCGGTTCATGGTGTTGTGTCTCCTGTCGTTGGAATTCGGGGTTCAGGCGGCCTGCGGCAGTGGCAGGTAGCGAAAGGAACCCTGCGCACACGCGACCACGCGGCCGGCGTCGTCGGTGACCGAGGCGCGGCACCACGCGATGCCGGCGTCGTGCTGCACCACTTCGCCGTCGGCCGTGAGGCGGCCGCGGCCCGGTGCGTGGAAGCTGGTGTTGAGGCTGAGCGTGACGGCGGTGCGCGCAAAGTCGAACAGCGACACCGCGGCGCTCGCCATGGCCACGTCGAGCAGCGTGGCCAGCACGCCGCCATGCACCGCGCCGATGACGTTGCCGAGCTCGGGCCGCGCGTCGATCACGAGGCGTGCGCGGCCGCCTTCGGAGTATTCGCGGCGCGCCTCCAGCAGCCGCATGAACGGCACCTGGCCGAACAGGTTGCGGCGGTCCGCGCCCGTGACGGGCGTCATGCCCGCACCCGTTCGCGCAGCACGTTCTTCAGCACCTTGCCGGCGGCCGACAGCGGCAGCTCGCGCAGGAAGCTGATGCCGCGCGGGCACTTGTAGCCGGCCAGGCGCTCGCGGCACCAGGCGCGCAGTTCGTCGGCATCGGCACGGGCATCGTCGGCCAGCACGACCGCCGCATGCACCGCCTCGCCCCAGCGCGCATCGGGCACGCCGATGACCGCCGCCTGCTTCACCTGCGGATGGCTGCGCAGCGCGGCTTCCACTTCGGCGCAGTAGACGTTCTCGCCGCCGCTGATGATCATGTCCTTCAGGCGGTCGACGATGAACAGGTGCCCGTCGGCCAGCATGCGGCCGGCATCGCCGGTGTGCAGCCAGCCGTCCTTCAGCGCCGCGACCGTGGCCTCGGGGTTGCGCCAGTAGCCCTGCATCACCATCGGCCCGCGTGCCAGTACCTCGCCGACCTCGCCGCGCGGAAGTTCGCGGCCGCTCTCGTCCGCGACGATGATCTCGGCGCCCAGGCCGGCGCGGCCCACCGAGTTCAGCCGGCCGAGCACGCGCGCATCGGGCCGGTGATTCGAAGGAGGTTGATGCACACGGCGCCCGCGGTTTCGGTGAGGCCGTAGGCCTGGAAGAACTCGGCATGCGGCCATGCCGCCAGCGCGCGGTCGAGCAGGTCGGGCGGCATCGGCGCGGCACCGAAGGCGATGCGCGTGAGGCTGCGCACGCGCTCAGGCGTGAACGAGGGATCGTCGAGCAGCGACTGCAGCATGCTGGGCACCACGACGATGTCGCCGATGCGGTGCGCCGCGATGGCCTCGATCACGGCGGCGGGCCGGAACTGCGCCATCGTCACGCAGCTGCCGCCAACGATCAGCTGGCCCACCAGGCGGCCGAGGCCGGCGACATGGAACAGCGGCGCCACCAGCAGCGACACCGAGTCCGGCGCGTTGTTGAGCTCGGCGCCGCGGGTCATCGATGCGGTCCAGAAGTTCGCGTGGCTCAGCATCACGCCCTTGGAGCGGCCGGTGGTGCCGCCGGTGTAGAGGATGGCGGCAAGCGCGTCGCCGCCGGTGCGCGTGTCGGGCAATGGCTCCAGCGCCGCACCTTCGTCTTCGAGCGTGCCCAGGCGCGCGAGCGCGGGCGCGTCGGGCGGTGCCAGCGCCTGCAGGGTTTCATCGACGAGCAGCAGCGAGGCCTCGCTGTCCTGCAGCGCATGCGCGAGCTCGGGCGTGCTCCAGCGGACGTTCAGGGGACAGGCGACCGCGCCCAGCCACCAGCACGCGAGGATGGCGCGCACCAGCTGGTCGCTGTTGGGCGCGAGCAGCGCCACGCGGTCGCCGCGCGCGATGCCGCGCCGGGCCAGCGCGGCGGCCTGGCGCGCGACGCCGTTCGCCATCTGCGCATGCGTCTGTCGGCGCACGCTGGTCTCGCTCAGGTGGGTGAGCGCCGTCATGTCGGGATGGCGCTGGAGCGCGCGATGCAGGCCTTGGGTCAGGTACACGATGAATCCGCCGGCTGGTTGCGAAGATGCGGCACAGCTTAGGCGGCACCGCGTCTCGCACCCATGGCGGGAAGCGCCAAAGGGCTTGGCGAAACCGCTCAGCGCTCCGGACCGTGCGTCAGCCGGTATTCGCCGGGCGCCACGCCGGTCCACTGCTTGAAGGCGCGGTGGAAGGTGCTGGCTTCCGAGAAGCCCACGCGGTTGGCGATGTCGAGCAGCGGCAGCGGCGTGTGCAGCAGGTAGTCGATGGCGGCGTCGCGCCGCAGCTCGTCCTTGATCTGCTGGAAGCCGCGGCCTTCGTCGCGCAGGCGCCGGCGCAGCGTCTGCGGCGTTACCGCGAGCGCCTCGCCCACTTCCTCCAGCGACGGCAGCTCGCTGCCCAGCCCCTTGCGCAAGAGCCGGCGGATGCGCTCGGTCAGGCTGCTGGTGTCGCGGTACTTCACGATCAGGTTGGCAGGCGATCCGGCGAGGAATTCGCGCAGGCTCTGCGGCGACTGCACCACCGGCAGGTCGAGCCAGCGCGCCTCGAACGACATGCCGACGTGGGCCTGCCCGTAGCGGATCGGCACCTGGTAGACGCGCGAGGTTTCGGTGTTGGTCTGTTCGGCCGTGTAGCCGACTTCGAGCAGCGGGATGCGGCGTGCCACCAGCCACGACGAGGCATTGAAGGCGAACAGCATGAAGGCCTTCACCGCGTAGTCCAGCCGTGCATCGGAGGCGCGCCGCAGCACGAACTGCACATGCGCGCCGCCGCCTTTCACCGTGAGACGCGGCACGAAGTCGTGCAGCAGCAGGTGGTAGGAAGCGAAGCCTTCGCGCAGCGCCTCGCCGAGCGTGGCGCAACGCACCAGCCGGCGCATGCATTGGCCGAAGCTGCCCGGAGGCAGCGGGCAGCTCAGAAGGCCCCAGATCTCGTCGCGCAGTTCGCGCCGCAGCGCGCGGATCAGCAGCGCGTACTGGCGCTGCGAGATGCGCGCCAGCGGCGACTCCAGCAGCGAGGGCGCGATGCCCGCCCAGGCCAGCACGCTCGCCGCATCGACGCCGCGATGGCGCGCGCCCATCAGGATGCTGTGCACCTGCTGGATGGCGACGGTGTGGTGGGTGGGCGTCATCGATGGCGGCCGCTGCGACCCGGCCGGTGGGATTGTAGGCAGCGGCCCTGCACCGGGCGCTTCAGCCGATGGCGCCGGCCGCCCGCAGCGCGGCCACGGCCGAGGCGTCGAGTCCGGCCTGCCGCAGGATCTCGTCGGTGTGCTCGCCGGCGCGCGGGGCAGGGCGTGCGGCGCACGGTTCGAAGCCGGTCATCTTGATGGGACAGCCGAGCTGCGGCGCCGCCGCGGCATCGGCCGCCATGCGCATGCCGCGCGCGCGGAAATGCGGATGCGCCAGCGCCTCGTCGATGCGCAGCACCGGCGTCACGCAGCCGGCGCCGTCGTGGAACAGGCCGCGCCAGTGCGCGAGCGGCCGCGCGCCGAAGGTAGCGGCGAGCTCCGCGCGCAGGCGTTCCTCGGTGGCGGCATCGCCGCTGCGGTGCAGGGGCGCGAGATCGGGGCGCTCAAGCAGGCGGCACAGCTCGTTCCAGAACTTCGGCTCCAGCGCGCCGACGGCCAGCTGCCTGTCGTCGGCGGTGCGGTAGAAGCCATAGCAGGCGAGCGCGCCCGTCAGCGCGCCGTGGCCGATGCGCGGCACCTCGCCATGCTGGTGCAGGCCGGCCAGGGGCAGCACCGCATGGGCCAGCACGCCATCGGCCATCGCGATGTCGACATGCCGCCCGCGCCCGCTGCGCGCGGCATCGAACAGCGCGGCCAGGATGCCGGCCACCGCGCTCATGGTGCCGCCCAGCAGGTCGGCCACGGGCAGGTTCGACAGCGCCGGACCCGCGGCATTGCCGATCTGGTCGGCCACGCCGGCGAGCGCCGCGTAGTTCAGGTCGTGCCCCGGCGTCTCGCACAGCGGCCCGGTCTGGCCGAAGCCGCTGATGCTGCAGTAGACGATGCGCGGGTTTACGGCCGCCACCGCTTCATAGCCGACGCCCAGCCGCTGCATCACGCCGGGCCGGAAGCCCTCGACCAGCACGTCGGCCTCGCGGCACAGGCGCAGCAGCGTGGCCACGCCCTGCGCCTGCTTCAGGTCGATGCGGATCGCGCGCTTGTTGCGGTTGACGAGCGCGCGCACGGCGGGGCTCGCATAGTCGCCAGCGCCGGTGTCCTCGATCTTGACGACGTCGGCGCCGAGGTCGGCCAGGTGCATGGCGCCGAGCGGCCCGGGCAGCAGGCGGGTGAGATCGAGCACGCGCACGCCGGCGAGCGGCGCACCCTTGGACGTGCTCGCAGGGGATTCGGGGGAAGAGGTCATGTGGGCTGCAATCTAGGCGGTGCGCAGCATCGCGGCAATGGCAGCACTACTCCCGGCGATTGGCGAAAAGCGTCAGGCGGCTGCGTCGCACGGCCTCGGAGGTCGCGGAGATATTCGACACCGACCAGGGCAGCCAGTTCATGAGTGCTACAAGCGTAGTACATACGACACAACGAAATACAAGCAAGATCGAAGTCGCCTTCATAGTGCTTTCCCGCGATCTCCGGCGCCTTGCGAAGTCGCCCCCGACCGCCAACTCAGGCCGCTCTTCGGTCACTCACCGAAGGGCAATCGGAGCACCGTTGTGTCATTGCTGAAAACGAACACCGCCTTTGTCGATCCGCTTTCTGGCCACAACCGCCCCGAGAGGCTGTGGAAAGCAGAAAAAAGCAAGCCATATTCCTGCACATGGGTCTTACCCGACGCACGGGACAAGGACACTTTTTGGTTAATGCCCTGTAACGCCATTGAAGTCGATGGTTCGCATCGCGATGCGTGTCGCCTTCCTGGATTGCCGGCCGCAAAACGAGAACGTTCATTGATCAAGCGGTGCACGCACCGAGGGCGCCAGCTCCCGCATGCAACCGCACATGAATGCATTCACGCATGCATTCAATCGAACATGGCTGGATGACAGCCAACCACTACTAGAGGAAATGATTTAACTGAGCAGACTTGTCGAAGAACAACTTCGCCACCGCGCGCACCTCAGCGCGACGGGCCAACATTTTGGCCGAGCTTGCCCCTCTCCCAGTGACGTTTCCGGCGACGTCAGAAGGGCATGTCATGTTCACACGTTACGCCATCCGCACGCTGCTTTGCGTTGCTGCCGTCCCCGCGATCTCCGATGACTCGGCGCCCACCCATGATCGCGTGTTTCTGAGCAAGACCGAGATCGAGAGCACCTTGATCGGCAAACCCATCGTTTCAAACAATCTTGCGACCGGCATGGTCTCGAGCTGGCAGTTCTACGCCGACGGCCGCGTGGACTTCGCCAATCGAAGCGGCCCCGGCCGCGCGTCGGGCAAATGGTTTCTCAACCCCGATGGTGCGATGTGCGTGACGATGATTTCGCGAACCGGATGCCGCTACTGGTTCAGGGTCGAAAAGGACGGCGCCCTCGCGAATGCCAACACCAGGGAGCCGAACGCGCCTACGGTGGCCGAGATACGGTTTGAGTAACGGTGCGAAGCGACAACCCGCCAAGCCAGGAACACACCGGTGGCATGAGGTCGGCCAGAGAGCCGGTCAGGCGTGCGCGGGCTCGCTCTTGGGCCTGGGCGCAGGTGCGGGCGACGCCACGCCGAGCCCCTGGTAGTAGTGGCCGACCTTGGTGGCGAGGAACTGCCCGAGCGGCGCCTGCTCCTGGCCGACGAAGCCGCGCGTGGGGAGCTTGCCTTGCCGCAGCAGCTCGAACACGCCGACGACGCCGGCGGCCGTGGTCAGCTCGATGGCGGTGCGGTCCTTGCCGCGCAGCGGCGCTCCGAACACCCGCCCGACGCGCGTCTCCTGCTCGAAGCGGCCGTCGCGCCGGCCCGAGGCCGAGGCGAACAGGATCACCACGTCTTCGCGGCTGTGCGGAACGGCATGCTCCAGCACCTGGCGCAGCAGGTCGCGGCGCTCGATCAGGCGCAGGTCGTGCAGCAGGAAGTTCATCGCGTCGCAATGGCCGGGATAGCGGATGGTCTTGTAGTCGAGGTTGCGCACCTTGCCCGCGAGCGTCTCGCACAGCGTGCCCAGGCCGCCGGAGGTGTTGAAGGCTTCGAAGGCCTCGGCGTCGAGCGTGAAGGTCTCGTGCCCTTCCATCGGCTGCACCGACACCAGCTGGCCGTTCACGATGGCGTCGCACGGGTTGCAGTACTCGTTGATGACGCCGTCGATGCTCCAGGTGAAGTTGTAGCGCAGGCTGTTGGTGGCATTGCGCGTGAGGGCGCCCACGCGCAGGCGCAGGTCGTAGAGCTCGTCGAAGCGGCTGGCGAGGTAGCCGCCGAGCATGCCGATCACGCCGGGCGCCAGGCCGCTCTGGGGCATGAGGACCGAGGTGGCCGTCTTGGAGATCTCGCGGATGGCTTTCGTCGCCGCCACGTCCTCGGTGAGGTCGAAGTAGTGGACGCCGCATGCCGCCGCTTCGGTGGCCACGCGCTGCGCGAGGAAGAACGGCAGGCAGTTGATCACCACCGAGTGCGCGCGCAGCGCGGTGCGCAGGTCTTCGTTGTTTTCGACGTCGAGCGCAATGCGCCGCACCAGCGGGTCGCTTTCGTCGCCGCGGCCCGGCCTCACGTCGGCCAGCGTCACGGGCAGGCGGTGGTACTCCGCGATCATGTCGGCCACGGTGCCGCCGACCTTGCCGGCACCCAGGACCAGCACATTTTCGATCTTCACTTTCGTCATTTCGTCTCTCCTGCGGGGCACCGTTGCCCGGTGAAAAGAACTGTAGAAGTGAGTCTTGACGGATGGTAGAGAGCAGATCGGCGAAAGGGCTGTGCGCTTCGTCGTTTCGACGACGCGGTTCGTCAGGTTGGGCGCCTCCAACTTGCCCAGCCGCTGCTCGAGGCGGTTCAACGTCCTGCGGCCGCAGGCGGAGTGCGTGATTTCGGCGAGGCGCCCGACGGCCGCGAGGCGGCAGCCTCGGCCACCAGCCAGTCGCGAAACGCCAGCACCAGACGGTTTTCGGCGGCGACTTCCGGCACCACCACGTAGTAGGCCCGCTGCGTCAGCAGCGCTTCGCGGAACAGCACCACCAGCCGGTCGGAGGCCAGCTCTTCTTCGATGAGGAACTTCGGCACCAGCGCAACGCCCAGGCCATTCGCCGCCGCTTGCGCGAGCATGGCGAAGTGCTCGAAGCGCGGGCCGCGCATCGCGTGCGCGGCGCTCACCTTGACCTGCTCGAACCACTCCGACCACTGCATGGGGCGCGACGACTGATGAAGAAGGCACTGGCCCGCAAGGTCCTCGCGCGTGTGGATGCCGCTGCGGCGCTTGAACTCGGGGCTGCACACCGGGATCACGCTCTCCCCGAGCAGATAGTCGCAAGAAGCGCCCGGCCAGAAATCGGCGCCGAAGTGAATCGCCGCATCGAAGGGCTCGCGCGCGAAATCGAAGGGCTCGGTCCGCGCCGCGAAGTTGACCGTCACGCCCGGATGCAGCGCGGCAAAACGCTTCATGCGCGGGATCAGCCATCGCGTTGCGAATGTCGGGAGCACCGCGAGGTTGAGCACCTCTCCCATCCCGCCCATGGTCACCACGCGCTGGGTGGCGTTGGACACGCTGTCCAGGCCGCCGCGAAGCTCGGCCGCATACACGCGGCCGGCGTCGGTGAGCACCACGCGCTGGCGCACGCGATGAAAAAGCGCCGTGCCCAGTTGCTCTTCCAGCAGCTTGATCTGCCGTGAAATGGCGCTCTGCGTCAGGTGGAGTTCCTGCGCGGCTCGCGAAATGCTGGCGTGGCGCGCCGCGCTTTCGAAGGCCAGCAGCTGGCCCATGGGGGGAAGAAATTCGCGTCTGAACATGATGACCAAAACGTAAGATCGCTGGCGGCATTCTTGAATGAAAGGTGGCGCGTGATGGCCTGCGTTGATTCCAGTTTGACATGAAACCGTTCCGGCTTTTCGCTGTCCATCGATCGCTGCATTGACGATGGCGACGCGCCTGACGCCGGCGCCCGGGCATCCGCTTCGCCCGGGTCACAATCCACTCATTTCCGCTGCAGGGGCCGCCATGGACCTACGACTCGACGACCTGGACCGCCATCTGTTGACGCTGCTCCAAGCCAACGCCCGCGAGCCTGCCGCCAACCTCGCGCGCAAGCTCAAGATCGCACGGACCACCGTGGTCGCACGCATTGCTCGGCTGGAGCGCGAGGGCATCGTCTCGGGGTACGGCGTGCGCCTTGGCCAGCGGCTCGAACAGGCCGCGGTGCGAGCCTTCTGCGGCCTCAGCGTCAATGCGAAGAGCGCCTCCGCGACCATCAAGGCGCTCGAGCGGCTGCCCGAGGTGGAGGAAGTCTGGGCCGTGAGCGGCCAGTTCGACTACATGGTCCTGCTGCGGTGCGGCACCCCCGAACAGCTCGACAAGCTCCTCGACCAGATGGGCCAGATCGACGGCATCAACCAGACGCACACCTCCATCGTGCTGAGCCGCAAGATCGACCGCCGCAGCACGGTGGAGTGAATGGCCAGCCCCATGGATATGACCGCGATACCGACGCCTTCCTCGGCGTGCCGATCTGCGCCAAGAGTCAATTTTTCCTGCGCTTATAGGCAAGTCCATCGAGGAAAAATCGATTTTGTGATTATTCTCTCGCCCAAAAACCGAGTGAAGGGAGGGCGGGGCGAAAGAGGAAACATCGGGCACACCCTGCAATGGCTGTGATTCCGATGCCGGATCGAAAACAGATCGCGGACCTCGGTCGCCCTGCCGCGCGATGATTTTCAACCGATGGTCGACGCTGCACATCGAGCCGAAGCGCCGAGCGGAATTCTGGCGCGAGGCGAGCCAGAAGGCGAAGACGCCGGTGACCCCGAACGTGCCGTGGCCCGACGATTTCGAAGCCACGCTCACGACGCGCGGCTTCGAGGAGCTGGCGCTCAACCATGTGCAGGTCTGCTCGCCGCACGACGTCGAGTGCACGCCCTCGGACCTGGCGCGCCTCGAACGGCCGTTTCTCTTCATCGATCTCTATACCTCGGGGAAAGGCGACGTTCTGCAACTCGAACGAGGCATGCAGGCGGCGCCGGGGCAGCCGTTCCTGATCGACGGCAGGCGTGAATACCGGCTCGACCATCGGCAATCGGTCAGCATGCTCGCGTTGGCCGTGCCCTTTGCGGCGCTGGGTCCTCACGCGAGTGCCATTGAAAGCCTGATTGCCCGCCCCCAGCCGCAAAACGCCGCACTCCACCTTCTGGCCGGCCAGATGCGCATGCTCAGCGCGTGGCCGCATGCGTTCGAAAAGGCCGAATCCGAGAGGTTGTCCGATCTGCTCGTCGGGGCCGTGCACGCCGTTCTTCTTGGCGCAAGGGAAGGGGAGCTGACGACGGTTCGCAGGGAGCGCAGCTTCTTCAGGCGCAAGGTGCGGCAGGTCGTCGAGCAGATGTATGCCGATCCCGCCCTGAATCCCCAGGTCGTCGCCGAGAAGCTGGGCATCTCGGTGCGCAGCCTGCATGCGCGGATGGCCCAGGACGGAACGACTTTCGGCGCCGAGTTGATGGCGCACAGGCTGGAGCGGGCCCATGGCCTGTTGCGAGGAGCCCGGCGCGGCAGCGCCACGATCGGCGAGATCTGCGCCCGCTGCGGCTTTGTATCGGCTGCGCATTTCTCTCGGCGTTTTCGAACTCGTTTCGGCATGGCGCCGAGCGCGGTCATGGCCGATGGCGAGCGTGAATGCGCGGTCGGACACGCGGAATGCGCTGCCGAGCATGAGGAGCCGGTGGCTCAGCCTCAAACGTCTTCATGCTCGCGTCCTCCCCGCGACCCATCGTCTGCGGAACCGAATCCGGAATGACGCCCCCGCGATGCAGCCACCGGCTGCTTGCCCCCTACGAAATGACCAGACCACACAACAACCACCGCGGTACCTCGGCAGGAGTGCTCACAGGAGCCCTTGCGATGAATATCGAGGAAATCTACGCCCAGTTCAGGGTCCCCGTTCGAAGAGGGGCGCGGGTGGAATTTCAGGGGAAGCCGGGAACGATCACCAAGGTTTATGGCCTGGCCGTGCGCGTCCGGCTGGACGGAATGACTCTTTCCAGGCCGTACCTCCTGAGTGAATTGCAATGGCTGGATCAGGAGGCTCGGGAGCCCCAGGCAGGCGGCGAACCGAGCCTGGCCTGAACGGGCGCCACCAGCGGCGAGCTGCCTATCGCAGCACCAGCACCGGAACGTGCGAGTGCGTCAGCACATGCAGCGTCTCGCTGCCCATCAGTAGGCGCGCCAAGCTGCGCCGCCCGTGCGAGGCCATCACGATCAGGTCGCACTGCTGGTTCTTCGCGGTCGCGATGATGGCTTCGGCGACCTGGTTCGACTTCATGACGATGGCTTGCGCGTTGCGAACCCCCTTGCCGAGCGCGAGGGCCGCGACCCTGTCGACCAGGTGCTGCGCGGCCTGGTCGGTTTGCGCTTGCGAGGCCTGGATGTCCCGCTGGCTCAGCATCATCGAGCCTTCGAAGTAGCCGACGGGCTCGATGTGCGCGACGGTGACGCCCACCAGTTCCGCATTGGTCAACAAGGCCAGCTCGATGGCGGTGTTGACCGCTTGCTCCGACAGCGCGGAGCCGTCGGTCGGGACAAGAACACGCTTGTACATGGCACGCTCCTTGGCCCCCGGCACCGCGGGTGCCCTCATGGTCCAGTCTAGTTCGCGATTGCGGCCATGCAAGGGTGCCGTCAGCCCCCGCGCTCCGGCCACCGATGCCGCGTTCCCCCCGAACGGCGGTCCGCCTTCTCCGCGACCACCCCCTGTGCAAGCAACTGCACTCCACGCTGTTCCAGATGCCGCAGGCACTGCAGGAAGATGTCGAGGTGCGCAGGCTCGATGCCTTCCAGCAGTTCCGTGTTCAGTTGTGCGATCCGCGGAAACAGCCGGCCGAACAGCTGCCGGCCCGAAGCGCTCAGCTGCACATGCACCTCGCGCCGATCCTGCGCGTCCTGCCGCCGCTCCACCAGCTTCTTCTCGACCAGGCTGCGCAGTCCGCGCGAGGTGCGCACCCGGTCCAGGTGCAGGTGCGTGGCGAGCGTCGACGAGGTCATCTCGCCCTCCTGCGCGAGCGTGGCGACCATGCCCCACTCGCGGCGCGTGATGCCGAAGCCCCCCTCGACCAGGCGGGTCGCCATGCCGCTGCCCGCGCGCACGGCACGTGACAGCCGGTACAGCAGCAGATCGTCCAGGGAGCGGGGCGAGCGCAACGCTGCTGCATCGGGAAAAGCTTGTTGCATAGGAATGACGGAAGGGAGAAGGGGCAGGAAATGTGGTTCGCCCGCCTCGGCGGACGGATGGTGAATTAGATCAACTGTTTGTGTATGCGTATAAACCGGTAACAAATTTGAACGAATGGAAACAGTCCAGGCGCGCGATTTTCGCCGTGAAAGCCGCGCGTGCCCCCGTTCACGACAACTGCCCGCAGGAGAACCGATGCCCGCATTTCTTTCCAGGCGCAAGCTCATCATGGCGTGGGGCGTCGCCCTGGCCGCTTGCGCTCCCTTGGTCCACGCCCAGGCGCCCGCCGCGCTGGAGGGCGGACCGCTCACGCTCGTGGTCGGCTACGCCGCGGGCGGCAGCACCGACCGCATCGCGCGACTGATCGCCGAGCGGCTGACGCCGAAGCTCGGCATCCAGGTGAGCGTGGAAAACCGTCCGGGCGAGGGCGGCCGGCTCGCGGCCAGGGAAGTGAAGCGCGCCCCCGCGGGGCAGAACGTGCTGATGCTTGGCAACCCCGCCGTGATGGTGGTCGCGCCGCTGGTGTTCAAGGACGCGGGCTACGACCCCGACAAGGACTTCGTGCCCGTCTCGCAAGTCAGCAGCTACGACTTTGCGCTGGCGGTCGGCAACAAGCTCCAGCTCGACCGCGCGATGTTCCTCGTGGGCCGGCTCTGGGCGCACCCTGAAGAGGCGGTCTTCGGCGTGCCGGCCACGGGCAGCCTGCCCCACTTCTTCGGCCTGATGGTGGGCGATGCGCTGAGCGTGCAGCCGGAGATCAAGGGCTATGGCGGCTCGGCGCCGCTGTCGGCCGACCTGAGCGGCGGCAGCCTGCCGATCGCGATCGACACGCTCGATTCGCTCTATCCGCAGCACGTGGCCGGCAAGATCCGCATCCTGGCCACGTCAGGCAAGAAGCGCGCGAGCTTCGCACCCAACGTCCCCACCTTCCGCGAAGCCGGCATGAAGATCGATGCCGACGGCTGGAACACCTTCTTCGCGCCCAGCACGATGGCGCCTGCCAAGGTGCAAGTGCTGGCCAACGCGATTCGCGACGTCATGAAAGACCCGGGGCTGCAGAAGGCGGCCGACGCGCTCTACATCACGTCCGTGGTGAGCAACGCGGCCGAGACCGCGCAGATGCTCAAGAACTATCGCCAGCAATGGGAGCCGGTCGTGCGCCGCTCCGGCTTTCATCCTTGATACTCCCCCAGGCTTCGCGCACTTCGTGTCGCTTCTCCTACCCCCTCGCCGGGGGCGACAACTGCAGGCCGGCAAAGCCGGTTCCGCGGTGCCCCACGAACAGACCGGCCGTGCTTGCTTTCAGGCTGCTAGTGCGCGCATCTCGGCGATGAGGTCCGCCTTGCCCTCGAAGCCGATGCCCGGCAGCGGCGGCAGCGTGACGTAGCCGTTGTCCACCTTCACGCCGTCGGGGAAGCCGCCGTAGGGCTGGAACAGGTCGGGGTAGCTCTCGTTGCCGCCGAGCCCCAGGCCCGCCGCGATCGCCAGCGACATCTGGTGGCCGCCGTGCGGAATGCAACGCGAGGGCGACCAGCCGTGTGCCTTCAGCATCTCGAGCGTGCGCAGGTACTCCACCAGCCCGTAGCTCAGCGCGCAGTCGAACTGCAGCCAGTCGCGGTCGGGGCGCATGCCGCCGTGGCGGATGAGGTTGCGCGCGTCCTGCATCGAGAACAGGTTCTCGCCCGTGGCCATGGGGCCGGCGTATACCTCGCCGAGCTTGGCCTGCAGTTCGTAGTCGAGCGGGTCGCCGGCTTCCTCGTACCAGAACAGCGGGTACTGCGACAGCGCGCGGCCGTAGTCGACGGCCGTCTGCAGGTCGAAGCGGCCGTTGGCGTCCACCGCCAGCTGCTGGCCGGGGCCGAGGATCTTCAGCACCGACTCGATGCGCTCGCAGTCTTCGGCCAGCGTGGCGCCGCCGATCTTCATCTTCACCACCGAGTAGCCGCGCTCCAGGTAGCTGGTCATCTCGCGCTGCAGGCCTTCCAGGCCCTTGCCGGGGTAGTAGTAGCCGCCGGCCGCGTACACGAACACACGCGGGTCCGGCGTGCCGGTGCCGTAGCGCTCCGCGAGCAATTGGTACAGCGGCTTGCCGGCGATCTTGGCGGTGGCGTCCCACACGGCCATGTCGATGGTGCCCACGGCCACCGAGCGCTCGCCGTGGCCGCCGGGCTTCTCGTTGATCATCATGCGGGCCCAGATCCTGTGCGGATCGAGGTTGTCGCCGGTCTCGTCGAGCAGCGACGCCGGCTCGGCCTCGAGCAGGCGCGGCAGGAAGCGCTCGCGGATCAGCCCGCCCTGGCCGTAGCGGCCGTTGGAGTTGAAGCCGTAGCCGACGACGGGCCTGCCGTCGCGGATCACGTCGGTGACCACGGCCACGAGGCTCAGGGTCATCTTCGAGAAGTCGATGTAGGCGTTGCGGATGTCCGACTTGATGGGACGCGTGGACTCGAGGATGTTGACGATTTTCATGGTCGGTGGTTCTGGAGAAGAAAGAGGAGACAGTTCAGCGGTGCAGCGACGAGCCGCCGCAGATGGCGATGTCCTGCCCCGTGATGGCCGCCGCGTGCGGCGACAGCAGGAAGGCCGCGAGCGCGGAGATTTCCTCGGGCTGGATCAGCCGGCCGATGGGCGGCAGGCGCGGCGCGCTGCCCGCGCGGGCCGGGTCCTGCAGCATCGAGGTCTGCGTGGCGCCGGGCGACACCACGTTGACGGTCACGCCCTGCGCCGCGACCTCCGCGGCCCAGCTGCGCGCGAGCGCGATCAGCGCTGCCTTGGTGGCTGCGTACTGGCCGCGGCCGGGCAGGCCCTGCGCGACGCGGCTGCCGACGAACACCACGCGGCCGCGGCCGCGCGCGGCCATCGCGGGCACGAGCGCGTCGGCCAGCCGCGTGGCCGCATCGACATGCAGGCGCCACATCAGCTCGCCGCCCGCGTGGTCGAGCGCGCCCAGCGGGCCGACGCGCAGCACGCCGGCCGCGTGCACGAGCGCTTGTGCGTCCTGCAAGTCGCCCGTCGCACGCGCGATGGCACCGGCATCGCACAGGTCGACTGCCACATGCACGAAGCCCGCGTGGGTCAGCGTGGGCGCGGCCAGGTCGATCCCGCTCACGCGCCAGCCGTCTTCGAGCAGCCGCGAGGCGATGGCGCGGCCGATGCCGCCGCTGCTGCCCGTCACCACAGCGTGTGGAGGCAGGGGCGGGGCGGCCTCATTCGACATGGATGTTGCCCTCCACGATGATCTTCTTCGAGCGTTCCATGTCGGCCTGCTGGAACTTGACGAAATCGTCCACGCTGCCCGGCG
This sequence comes from Variovorax sp. Root434, assembly GCF_001426595.1. NCBI lineage: Bacteria > Pseudomonadati > Pseudomonadota > Betaproteobacteria > Burkholderiales > Comamonadaceae > Variovorax > Variovorax sp. Root434. Next base: position 20,572 of record NZ_LMEK01000004.1, on the reverse strand, counting down.
TGAGCAGCAGGCCCTGCGCGTTCAGCGTCTCGCGCATGTCTGTGCCCAGCGCCTTGTTGACCTCGGCGTTCAGCCGCTGCGTGACGGCGGCCGGCAGCTTCGCCGGACCCCACAGGCCGTACCAGCTGTAGAACTCGTAGCCCGGGATGCTTTCGCCCACCGTGGGCACGTTCGGCAGGCTCGCGGCGCGCGCGGCCGAGGTGACGGCGATCACCTTCAGCATGCCGCTCTTGTGGTACTGCAGCGAACCGAGGATAGGGTCGATGAAGCCGTCGATCTGCCCGCCGATCAGGTCCTGGAACGCAGGCGCGGTGCCCTTGTACGGCACGATCAGGTAGTCGAGGCCGCCGCCCGCGCGCTTGAGCAGCTCGGTCGACAGGTGGCCCGCCGATCCGATCGAGCCCACCGCGAAGGTCATCTTGCCGGGGTGCGCCTTGGCATACGCGATGAGCGACTTCACGTCGCTCACCGGCAGGTTCTTGTTGACGGCCACCGACAGCGGCGCCTTCGCCACCAGCGCCACCGGCGTGAAGTCCTTCACCACGTCGTAGGGCACGGACTTCATGGTCATCGGCGCGGTGGTGAAGGTCGAGGCGTTGAACAGCAGCGTGTAGCCGTCGGCCGGCGCCTTCGACACCACGTCGGCGCCGATGACGCCGTTGCCCCCGGCGCGGTTCTCCACGATGAAGCTCTGGCCCGTCTGCTCGCCGAGCTTCTGCGCCAGCAGGCGGCCGATGGTGTCGAGCGTGCCGCCCGGCGGAAACGGGATCACCATGCGCACCGGCCGGCTGGGCCAGGTCTGCGCGAAGCCGGTGGTGGATGCGGCGGCCAGCGCGAGGGCGGCCAGCGCGGTGCGCAGGAAATGATTGCGTTGCATGTCTCTTGTCTCCTTGTGGTTTTCATCGGGGCACCGCGGCCCCGTGGGTTCAGCGCTTCGAGAGGCCTGCCTGCTCGACGGCGGCGCGCAGCGCATCCATCTCGCGTGCGTTCGGCGCCTCTGTCGGCGGACGCACGGTGGCGTTGTCGAGCACGCCGGCGAGGAACATGCCGCCCTTCATGCGCGCATGCGCCTCGCCGGTCGGCTCGCCGCCGCCGTACACCGCGTCCTTCAGCGGCGTGATGAGCGCCTGCACCGCCATCGCCTTCTTCAGGTCGCCGGCCTTCACGGCGTTCCACAGGTCGATGATGAGTTGCGGGATGAAGGTCGCGAAGCCGACCAGCGCGCCGTCGACGCCCTGCACCATCGAGGCCAGCAGGTACTCGTCGTGGCAGGTCAGGATGGCCTTGGACGCATCGGCCTCGCGGATCGCCTGGATGTCGCGGGCGTACTTGTTCATATCGCGCTGGCCCACCTTGAAGGCCTGCAGGTAGGGCAGGCGGGCCAGCTCCGCCAGCAGCTGCGACGAGTAGGAGGCGCGCGTCCACGCCGGGTACACGTGGCAGACCAGGTCCAGCTCCGGCGCGGCGCGGTGAATGGCCTCGAAGTACTGCAGCGCATGGCCGGGCGTGAAGCCGAAGCGCAGCCAGTGGTGCGGCGGCATCACGTCGAGCGCCACGGCGCCGGCGGCCTGGGCCGCGCGGGCGTGCTCGGCGGCCTCGGCCAGGCCTTCGCACACGATGGACGAGATCACCGGCATGCGGCCGCGCAGCTCGTCGGCCACGATGCGCGTCACTTCGGCGCGTTCGGATGGCGTCAGCGAGAACACTTCGCCGGTGTGGCCGTTGGTCATGATCGCCACCACGCCGTCGTGCCCCGCGAGCCACGAGGCCAGCTTGCGCAGCGCGGGTTCGTCGATGCGGTGGTCGGCCGTGAAGGGGCAGGAAATGGCGGGAATGATCCCGCGATAATTCGCGATGGAAGGCATGCTGTGTCTCCGTGGTGGTTCAAGGTGCAGGAATGGGTGCATCTTTTGCCGGCGGGGCGTGGGCCGTCCAATACTCGAATCGCATACAACTATTCAACCGACCGCGCTGCGCATGGGCCCTGGCAATCGACCGCTCGACCTCGAATGGCTGGAAGATTTCCTGGCCCTGGCCGAGTCCGGCAATTTCTCGCGTGCGGCACAGGCGCGCTCCATCGCGCAGCCCGCCTTCAGCCGCCACATTCGCTCGCTGGAGGAATGGGTCGGCGTCGACCTGTTCGACCGCAGCGCGCACCCGACGGCGCTCACGGCGGCGGGCAAACGCTTCCAGCCCCTGTTGCAGGAAGTGCTTGCCGGCCTGCAGGCCGCGCGCATCAAGGCTCGCGCCGCGCACGACCTCGACGCAGCCAGCCTGAGCTTTGCAGCCACGCACGTGCTGTCGCTGACCTTCTTCCCGCGCTGGCTCGGCACTGTCGAATCACGCCTGCACATGGGCCCGATCCAGACCGTCTCCGACAGTTCGTACGCCTGCGAAGACCTGATGCTGCAGCGCCGCGTGCAGTTCGTGCTGTGCCACGGCCATGCGGGCGCGCCGGGGCGGCTCGACGAGGCGCAGTACCCGGTGCAGCGGTTGAGCGAAGACGTGCTGGTGCCGGTGTCCGCGGCGGACGCGAAGGGCGCGCCGCTGCACGTGCTCGGCACGGGCCGGTCGCCCGCCGTGCTGGCCTACAGCGAGGCCTCGGGCCTGGGGCGGATCATGCGAGCGATCCAGGACAGCGAGTTCGGCAAGGACTTCGCCGCGTCGCTGTCGGTGGTCTTCACGGCCCACCATGCCGCGCTGCTGCGCACCATGGCACTCGAGGGCCGCGGCCTCGCGTGGCTGCCGATGAGCCTGGTGGCGGAAGACCTGCGCAGCGGCGCGCTGGTCGATGCCGGCGCGGGCGGCTGGCGCGTGCCGGTGGATATCCGCCTGTACCGCCAGCAGGCGCAGATGGCGCCGGTGGCCGAGGCGTTGTGGGGGCTGGTCAGCGAGACCCGCTGATCAGTCCGTTTCAGTTGGCGCAGCGCGCCTCGAGTGCATCAAGGAAGCTGCGGTCCCAGCGGCCTTCCTTCATCGCCGCGATGGTGCGCGCTTCCGTCTCCAGGTGCGCGCGGGCTTTCTCGATCAGCAGCTCGGCCTCGTCGGGCGAGAAGGCCATCAGCCCGTCCTGGTCGCCCACCACGATGTCGCCCGGGTTCACGATCATGCCGCCCACCGACACCGGCACGTTGATCTCGCCGGGGCCGTCCTTGTACGGGCCGCGGTGGTTCACGCCGCGCGCGTACACCGGGTAGTCGCGCTCGCGGATCTCGGCCACGTCGCGCACGGCGCCGTCGAGCACCAGGCCCACGGTGCCGATGGTCGCGGCATAGAACGACAGGATGCCGCCGATCACTGCGTTCGTGACGTCGCCGCCCGCGTCGATCACCAGCACGTCGCCGGGCCGGCAGAACTCGAAGGCGCGCATCGGCGTGAGGTTGTCGCCGCCGCGCGTCTTCACGGTCACAGCCGTGCCCGCCATGGTCTTGTGCCCGGGGCGGTGGTACGGCTGCAGGCCCACGCTGCCGATGTTGCGGTGCATGTTGTCGCTGAGCGCGGCCACCGGGATGTCGTGCAGCGCGGCGATGATGTGCGGCGCCACCTGCGGGGCCGACGGGTTCTTGCGGATGGCTTTGTAGGGCATGGGTTCGTCCTTGTGAATTCAGTGCAGTGCAGCCACGGCGCGCGCGATGCGCTTGCAGCCTTCTTCCAGCGTCTCGATCGACGTGGCGATGGACAGGCGGAAGTACGGCGACAGGCCGTATGCGGTGCCCGCGACCACGGCCACGCCCTCGCTTTCGAGCAGGTACATCACCACGTCGCCGTCTTCTGCCAGGCGCTTGCCCTCGGGCGTGGTCTTGCCGATCAGGCCGCCGCAGTTGATGTAGAGGTAGAAGGCGCCGGGCGGCGTGGCGCAGCCCAGGCCGGGAATGGCGTTGATGAGCGCCAGCGTGCGGTCGCGCCGCTGCCTGTACACGGCCACGCTCTCGGCCACGAAGCTCTGGTCGCCGTTCAGCGCGGCCGCGGCGGCTGCCTGGCTCACCGAGCAGCAGTTGCCGGTGGACTGTGACAGCAGGGTGTCCAGTGCCTTGATCAGGTCCACCGGCCCGGCCGCATAGCCTATGCGCCAGCCCGTCATCGCGTAGGTCTTGGAGACGCCGTTCACGATCAGCGTGCGGTCGCGCAGCGCGGGCGCTTCCACGAGGATGTGAGGCGTCGTCTCGCCGTCGAAGCGGATGTGCTCGTAGATCTCGTCGGTCATCACCATCACGTGCGGATGGCGTTGCAGCACCTCGGCCAGCGCGCGGTATTCGGCCGCCGTGTAGCTGGCACCGGTCGGGTTGCTCGGCGAGTTGATCAGCAGCCAGCGCGTGCGCGGCGTGATGGCCGCCTCCAGCTGCGCGGGCGTCAGCTTGAAACCGTTCACCTCGGGGCAGGCCACGGTGACGGGCGTGCCCTCGCAGGCCAGCACCATGTCGGGGTACGACACCCAGTAGGGCGCGGGAATGATCACCTCGTCGCCCGGCTCCAGCGTGATGGCAAAGGCGTTGTAGATCGCGCTCTTCGCGCCGCTGGTGGCGATGATCTCGTTCATCGCGTAGCGCAGGCCGTTCTCGCGCTCGAGCTTGGCGGCGATGGCTTCGCGCAGCTCCACCGTGCCCGCCATCAGCGTGTAGCGCGTGGCGCCGCGCTCGATGGCAGCGGCCGCGGCCTGGCGGATGTGGGGTGGCGTGTCGAAGTCGGGCTCGCCCACCACGAGGTTCACGATCGACTTGCCCTGCCTGCGCAGTTCGTTGGCGCGGTCGGCGGCCGAGGTGCTGGGTGAGGGCTTGATGCGCCGTACGCGGGCGGCAATGCGGGAGGTGGTGGCTTGCATGGACCGAACGGTACGCACATCGATCGGGCGAGGCCAAGACGACTTTTCACTGGTCGTATAGGCGCAGCTTATGGTGAGTCCCCCTACCGGCCGCGCAGGGGCGGTGCTAGGCTTGGCTTTTGCTTCGGGGACAAGGCGTGAACCTGCGACGCCTCAAATATTTCGTGAAGATCGTGGACATCGGCAGCCTCACGCAGGCGGCCGAAGTCCTTTTCATTGCCCAGCCCGCGCTGAGCCAGCAACTGGCCACGCTCGAGGGTGAGGTGCGCCAGCAGCTGCTGGTGCGCACCAAGCGCGGCGTAACGCCCACCGAGGCCGGCAAGGTGCTGTACCGCCATGCGCAGATCATCCTGCGCCAGTGCGAGCAGGCCCGTGTCGACATGGAGGCAGCCGGCGAGGGGCTCTCGGGCCAGGTGTCGGTGGGGCTTGCGCCCGGCACGGCCGCGTCGGCGCTGTCATTGCCGCTGCTGCGCACCGTGCGCGCGCGCCACCCCGGCATCCTGCTCTACCTGAACGAGAACTACGGCACCACGCTGAGCGAACTCATCATGAACGGCCGCATGGACCTGGCCGTGCTCTATGGCGACAAGGCCATCCATGGCCTCACCTTCGTGCCGCTGCTCAAGGAGCCGCTATTCCTGGTCGGGCCGGCCGCGATGCCGGCGCCCTCGCAGCCGGTGAAGCTGGCCGACCTGCGCGACATCGAGCTCTTTCTGCCGCGCCCGTACAACGTGGTGCGCAAGCTGGTCGACGCGGCCTTCGTGCGCGCGGGCATGGTGCCGCGCGTGGTGGCGGAGATCGAATCGGCCTTCACGCTCACGGCCGCCATTGCCGACGGGCTGGGCGCCACCATCCTGCCCGCGTCGATGGCGCGCGAGGTGGTCGCGAGCTGCGGAGCCTGGCAATTCCCTATCGTCGACCCGGTCATCGAGGCGCCGCTGGCGCTGTGCCAGTCCGACCATCTGCCGCTGTCCGAACCCGCGCAGGCCGTGAAGGACATCCTGCTCGAACTCGTGGTCGACCTGGCCGGCAAGGTTGCGTCGACGCCCGAACCCGAGCTTGCCGCGCTGTCATAAGCCGGCCTTATCCCGGCACAGCCATTCCGTCTTGGGCTTTGTGCCCATGGCCCGTTACCTTTCATGCATGCCGTCACGCGTTCGCGGAACGCGTCGGCCACCACAGCCCCGGCATGAAGCAGGAACAGATCAAGACGCTCATCGACGCTTTGGCCGCATCGGACCTGGCCGAGCTGGAATTCAGCGAGAACGGCAGCACGCTGCGGCTGGTGAAGCTGTCGGCGCTGGCGGGCGCGTCCGCTGCGCCGAGGCAGCCTGCCGCGCGCAGGGCGCCGAGGCACTCCCCTGAAGAAGCAGCGCCGCTCGACGCTGCCGAATGCCTCGCCCCCTTGCACGGCGTGGTGCACCTGCAGCCCGCGCCCGGCGAGCCGCCCTTCGTGCAGCCTGGGCAGGCCGTGGAAGCGGGCCAGCTGCTGTGCGTGATCGAGGCGATGAAGATGTTCAACGAGGTCCGCGCCGAGCGCGAGGGCACCGTGCGTCAGGTGCTCGTGCGATCGGGCGAGGAAGTGGAAGCGGGGCAGCCCCTGTTCCGCTTCGAATGAGGAGGCACGCGCGATGTTCGATACCGTGCTCATCGCCAACCGCGGCGAGATCGCCCTGCGCATCCAGCGCGCCTGCCGCGGCCTCGGCCTGCGCACGGTGGCCGTGCACTCCGAGGCCGACCGCGATGCGATGTACGTCGCGCAGGCCGACCAGGCGCTGTGCATCGGGCCGGCGGCGCCGGGCCTGAGCTACCTGAACCAGTCCGCCATCCTGTTCGCCGCCGAGGTGAGTGGCGCGCAGGCGATCCATCCCGGCTACGGCTTTCTTTCGGAGAACGCGGGCTTCGCCGCACGCGTCGAGGAAGCGGGCCTCGTGTTCGTCGGGCCCAGTGCCGCCTGCATCCGCACGATGGGCGACAAGGTCTCGGCCAAGCGTGCGATGCGCAAGGCCGGCGTGCCCTGCGTGCCCGGTCCCGACGAAGGGCTGCCCGAGGACCCGGTCGCCGTGCTCGCCCTGGCACGCGGCATCGGCTACCCGGTGATCGTGAAGGCCGCGGGCGGCGGTGGCGGCCGCGGCATGCGCGTGGTGCACGAAGAAGCCGCGCTGCTCGACGCCATGGCCCTCACGCGCGAGGAAGCGCGCCAGGCCTTCGGCAACCCCGAGGTCTACATCGAGAAGTTCTTGCTGCACCCGCGCCACGTCGAGATCCAGGTGCTGGCCGACAGCCATGGCAACGCCGTGTGGCTGGGCAGCCGAGACTGTTCGCTGCAGCGCCGCCACCAGAAGGTGATCGAGGAGGCGCCCGCGCCCGGTATCGATGACGCGCTGATGGCCGAAGTGGGCGAGCGCTGTGCGGCCGCATGCCGGCAGATCGGCTATTGCGGCGTGGGCACCTTCGAGTTTCTCTACGAGAAGGGCGCCTTCTATTTCATCGAGATGAACACGCGCCTGCAGGTCGAGCACCCGGTGACCGAGATGACCACCGGCATCGACATCGTGCAGCAGCAGCTGCGCATGGCGCGCGGCGAGCGCCTCTTGCTCGCGCAGGCCGACGTGCGCTGCCAGGGCCACGCCATCGAGTGCCGCATCAATGCCGAGAACCCCGACACCTTCGCGCCCGCGCCCGGCCGCATTACCGGCTGGCAGGTGCCCGGTGGCTTCGGCGTGCGTGTCGATTCGCACGCGGGCGCCGGCTACCGCGTGCCGCCGTACTACGACTCGATGATCGCCAAGCTCATCGTGCACGGCGACACCCGCGCCGATGCGCTCGACCGCATGCGCCTTGCGCTGGCCGAGACGCGCATCGAAGGCATTGCCACCAACGTGCCGCTGCACCGCGCGCTGCTGCGCGACGAGGGCTTTGCCGCGGGCGGCGTCGACATCCACCACCTCGAACGCTGGCTGCAGCAAAGGAGCGCGGCGTGAGCGCACAGACATCTTCGACCTCACCGTCCACCAGCCTGCTGGGCACCACCGCGCTGCTGTTCGAAGCGCCCGGCGACATGAGCCTGCCCTCGCAGCAGCGCATCTGGGCGCTGGCCCACGAGGCCGAGACCTGGCCCGAAGTGCGCGAGGCCGTGCCCGGCATGAACAACCTGATGCTCACCTTCACGCGCGCGCCGCGCCACCTCGATGCGCTGCGCACGCGCCTGTGCGACGCCTGGGACTCCGCCACCGCCATGCCGCGCGAAGGCCGCGTGGTCGAACTCCCGGTGGTCTACGGCGGCGAGGGCGGCCCGCACATGGCCGACGTGATGGCGCACACGGGCCTGGGCATCGATGCCATCGTCGAGCTGCACAGCGCGCCGCTCTACCCGGTGTACGCGCTGGGCAGCCACCCTGGCTACTGCTACCTGGGAGGCATGGACCCGCGCATCGCGACGCCGCGCCGCAAGGTGCCGGTGCTGAGCATTCCGGGCGGCGCGGTGTCCATCGGCGGCGCGCAGACCGGCGTGTCGGCATCGGCTGGCCCCAGCGGCTGGAACACCATCGGCAGTACCTCGATGGTGTTCTTCGATCCGGCGCAGGACCCGCCCGCCATGCTGCAGCCGGGCGACATGATCCGCTTCCGCGTGGAGGGCATCGTCCGATGATCGAAATCCTTTCCTCGGCCGCGCTCGCCACCGTGCAGGACCTGGGGCGCACCGGCAGCCTGCGCTGGGGCGTCGGCACCTCCGGCGCCATGGACAACCTCGCGTTGGCCGCCGGCAACCTGCTGCTGGGCAACGAACTGGGCGCCGCCGCCATCGAGGTGCCGGTGTTCCCGTTCAAGGTCCGTTTCGCCGAAGACTGCGCGTTCGCACTCACGGGCGCCGACTGCGCCGCCCGCCTCGACGAGCAACCGCTGCTGCCCTGGTGGGTGCACCAGGCGCGCGCCGGCCAGGTGCTCACGCTGGGCCTGCCGCAAGGCGGCGCGCAGCGCGGCAGCCGCGCCGTGCTGTGCGTGGCTGGCGGCATCGACGTGCCCGAGGTACTGGGCTCGCGCAGCACGCAACTGCGCGGTGCCTTCGGCGGGCACGAAGGGCGCGCGCTGCGCAAGGGCGACGTGCTTCGCGCCGCCGGTGCGGGCAGCGCCTGCCGCACCGGCTTCGGCCTCGTGCCGCCCGCGCTCGCGCTGCCGCTGCAGCGCGACGGCGTCGCGGCCGTGCGCGTGCTGCCCGCCGCCGAGTACATGGCCTTCGAGCCGGCTTCGCGCCACGCCTTCTGGTCCGCCGAATGGAAAATCACCCCGCAGAGCGACCGCTACGGCTACCGCCTCGAAGGCGAGCCGCTGCGCCCCATCGCGCCGATGGAACTGCGCTCGCACGGCATCGTCCCCGGCGTCATCCAGGTGCCGCACAGCGGCCAGCCGATCATCCAGATGCGCGATGCCCAACCGTCAGGCGGCTACCCCAAGTTCGGCACAGTGATCGAGGCCGACATGTGGCGCCTCGGCCAGGCGTCCATCGGCAGCCGCATGCGCTTCATCGAAACCACGTGGGACGAGGCGCTGGACGCACTCGACGAAGTACGCGCCTGGCTCGACAAGGTGGCGCGCGTGGTGGAGCTGCATCGGAGTGCGCCTCGATGAAAAGCTGTCTTTCTGTTCGTTGTGCTGCTTGTTCGGGGGGCGCTCACGCCGACGGGGTACCTTGCTCCGCGAATGTCCCCCGGCCTGCGGCCTCCTCCTTTATTTCGCTGCGCAAGGCACCCCGCCAGCGTGATCACAGGGCACCGGGTGCTCCCCGCAGCGAAATAAAGGAGGAGGCGAAGCCGGGGGACATTCGCGGAGGGGAGTACCCGGTGGCCTGTGCACGCACCCCCGAAGGAACTGACATGCAGGACACCGCACTCCGCATCCCGCAGCTGGCTGCCTGGCTGTCAGGCACCGACATCGGCCTGCTCGAACTGCGTACGCCTGCAGGCACGCTGCGCCTCGGCCGGCTGGGCGACAGCATCGTTGAACTGCCGGTGGAAGAAGCAGAGGAGCCGGAACTCCTGCCGATCCACGCCCCCTCGCTCGGCGTATTCCTGCACAGCCACCCGCTGGCCGCCGCACCGCTGGTGCGCATCGGCCAGCGCGTGGAGGCCGGCCAGACCGTAGGCCTCCTGAAGATCGGCCCGCTGCTGCTGCCGGTGACCGCACCGCAGCCCGGCATCGTCGAACACATCCGTGTCGACGATGCCGCCACCGTCGGCCACGGCACGCCGCTGGTCGACCTGCACCCCCTGTGAAAAGACGTGAAGGACACCCCCATGGACATCGACCTGAACGCAGACCTCGGCGAAGGCTTCGGCCCCTGGCGCATGGGTGAGGACGAAGCCCTGCTGGACATCGTCTCCTCCGCCAACGTGGCCTGCGGCTTCCACGCGGGCGACCCGGTCATCATGGACCGCACCGTTCGCATGGCGCTCCAGCGTGGCGTCGATGTGGGCGCGCACGTGGGCTTTCCCGACCTGATGGGTTTCGGCCGCCGGCAGATGCAGATCGAGACGAAGGAACTGGTGGCCTATGTGCTCTACCAGCTCAGCGCGCTCGATGGCATGGCCCGCACCGCCGGCCACCGCATGACGCACATGAGCTTCCACGGCGCGCTCGGCAACATGGCCGCCGCCGACGCCGCGCTGGCCGAGCCGCTGGTGCGCGCCGTGGCCGACTTCGACCCCACGCTCACCGTCAGCACCTCGGCCAGCCGCGCCATCGAGAATGCCGCCGAACGTTGCGGCCTGCGCGTGCGCACCACCTTCCTGGCCGACCGCGCCTGCGGAGACGACGGCCTGCTGGTGCCGCGCAAGCTGCCCGGCGCCGTCATCCACGACCGCGACGCGGTGCTGGCGCGCGTGCGCCAGCTTCTCGAAGAGGGCACCGTCACCAGCGTCACCGGCAAGAAGATTCCGATGCGTGTGCATTCGATCCTGCTGCACGGCGACACCCCCGGCGCGGTGGAGCTGGCGCACGCCGTGCGCGGCGTGGTCGAGCTGGCGGGGCGCGTGGTGCCGATCTCCAGGCAATCGATCTGACGGAGCGCAAGGGCACGAACATGGTGCTTACCCTTAGTCATATGCACGGATGCCGGGCGACATAAGGGCGGCTTATCTCTCCACAGCCATTCCGTCTTGGCGCCGCGCACGGGCGCTGGCTACAGTGAATTCCAGGCAGACGTCTGCCGTCTCAACGAAAGAACACAACATGCCGTTTTCCGACTACAAGACCGCGCTGGTGACGGGAGCCTCGTCGGGCATCGGCGCCGCCGTCGTCGAGCGCCTCAGCAAGGAGGGCCTGCAGGTGCATGCGCTCGCGCGCAGCGCCGACAAGCTGGCCGACCTGGCCGCGCGCACCGGCTGCGTGCCGCACGCCATCGACGTCAGCGACCTCGAGGCGGTCACGCGGCTGACCAGGGAAATCGAATTCGACGTGCTGGTCAACAACGCCGGCGTGGACCGCCCGGGCTCCATCCTCAAGGCCGACGCCGAAGGCATCGACCTGCTGGTGGACGTCAACCTGCGCGCCGTGCTGCACCTGTGCCGGCTCGTGGTGCCCGGCATGGCGGCGCGCGACCGCGGGCACGTGGTCAACATCAGCTCTATCGCCGCGGCCTACAACTTCGGCGGCAACAGCACCTACCACGCGACCAAGGCGGCGGTGAGCATGCTGTCGCGCCAGCTGCGCATCGACTGCTTCGGCAAGCGCGTGCGCGTCACCGAGATCTGCCCGGGGCGCGTGGCCACCGACATCTTCGCGCACGTGCACGGCGACTCCGAGGACACCTACAAGCGCTTCGTGGAGGGCTTCGAGCTGCCGCAGGCAGAGGACATCGCCAGCGCCATCGCCTTCGCCATCGCGGCGCCCATCGCGGTGAATGTGGGCCACATGGAAATCACGCCCACGCTGCAGGTGCCCGGCGGCCTGTCGACCACCCGGCCGGAAGCGCCGCAGGCCTGAGCGGCAGCAGCCCCGGCAGCCACGCAAAGGAACAGCCCATGAAGGACTTCGACCTGCTGGCGATCCTGCTGAAACCGGAGTTCGGCGCCATGCTGCTGCACGGCCTGCAGGAGACGCTGAAGATCGCGGCGGGCTCGTGGCTGCTCGCCATGACCATGGCCATCGTGCTGCTGGTGGTGCGGCTCACGCCGAACCGCATCGCAGAGCGCGTGGTGGCCGGCTACGTCTCCTACCACCGCAACGTGCCCACGCTGGTGCAGCTCATGTTCTGGTACTTCGGCATCTTCAGCCTGCTGCCCGACGCGCTGCAGGGTTGGCTGTCGGTGCACAACGCCGAGCGGCTGCTGTCGATCGTCGCGCTCGGGCTGTGCCAAGCGGCGTACTTCAGCGAAGACATGCGCTCCGGCCTGCGCGCCATTCCCGCCGGGCAGGCCGAGGCGGCGCGTGCGCTGGGCCACGGCTATATCGGCTCGATGCGCCACGTGATGCTGCCGCAGGCCATCCGCAACGCGGTGCCGGCGCTGGTCAACCACAGCGTGTCGCTCTTCAAGAACAGCAGCCTGGCCATGGCCATCGGCGTGGCCGAGCTGACGCACGCGGTGAAGGAAATCGAGAGCCAGAGCTTTCGCACCTTCGAGGCCTACAGTGTGGCGACGGTGCTGTACCTGCTGTGCTCGCTGATCATCATGGCCGTGGGCGGATGGCTGGCGCGGCGCTACCGCATCGCCGGTGCAAGGTAAGCGAGGCACCCGATGTACAGCGTCTACGAAATTCTTCGCGACAACTGGCTGCTGCTGCTGGTCGGGCAGTACCCCACCGGCCCGCTCGGCGGCATCGTCGCCACGCTGATCCTGTCGGTGCTGGGCATCGTGCTGGCCTTCCCGCTGTCGGTGCTGCTCGCGCTGGCGCGGCTGTCGCCCTGGCGGTTGCTGAACTGGCCTGCTGCCGTGCTGGTGTACGTCGTGCGCGGCGTGCCGCTGCTGATGGTGATCCTGTGGGTCTACTTCCTGGTGCCGATCCTTATCGGGCGGGACGTGTCGGGCTTCACCACCATGCTGTGCACGCTGGTGATCTACGAAGGCGCCTACCTGTCGGAGGTGGTGCGCGCCGGCATCCAGTCGCTGCCCAAGGGCCAGGGCGAGGCGGCGCGCGCGCTGGGCCACAGCCACCTGGGCACCATGTGGTACGTGATCCTGCCGCAGGCGCTCTACAACATGCTGCCGAGCATGCTGAGCCAGTTCATCTCCACCATCAAGGAGACCACGCTGGGCTACGTGATCAACGTGCAGGAACTCACCTTCGCGGCCAACCAGATCAACAACCAGCTGCTGACCAAGCCGTTCCAGGTGTTCTTCATCCTGGCGATGACCTACTACGTCGTCTGCTTCAGCCTGACGCAGCTCGCGCAATGGCTGGAGCGGCGCATCGCGTACAAGCGGCTCGGCGCCGCGGCGGTGAAGTCCGCCGAAGACGGCGCGCCGCTCCCGACCCCTGTGGTGACGCAGCCATGACGCCCGTTCCACACCCCGCAGGGCAACCAGTGCCCGCCAAGGACGACACCATGATCCTGTTCTCGAACATCAACAAGTGGTACGGCGACTACCAGGCGCTGGCCGACATCAACGCCGAGGTGAAGAAGGGCGAGGTCGTGGTGGTCTGCGGGCCCTCGGGCTCCGGCAAGTCGACGCTGATCCGCACCGTGAACCGGCTGGAGGAAGTGAAGTCGGGGAAGCTGCTGTTCGACGGCCACGACATCCATGCGCCCATGAGCAGCAAGGCCCTGAACAAGCTGCGCAGCCGCATCGGCTTTGTGTTCCAGAGCTTCAACCTGTTCCCGCACCTCTCGGTGCTGGAGAACATCATGCTGTCGCCGATGCGGGTGCTCGGCGTGAAGCGTGTCGACGCGAAGGCCAAGGCCGGGCAGCTGCTCGAACGCGTCGGCCTGTCGAACAAGGCGGGCGCGTACCCGGCGCAGCTGTCGGGCGGGCAGCAGCAGCGCGTGGCAATTGCCCGCGCGCTGGCGATGGAGCCGCCCGCCATGTTGTTCGACGAGCCCACCAGTGCGCTCGACCCCGAGATGGTCGGCGAGGTGCTGTCGGTGATGCGCGGGCTGGCGCACGACGGCATGACGATGATGTGCGTCACGCACGAGATGAACTTCGCCCGCGAGGTGGCCGACCGCGTCTGGTTCATGGACGCGGGGCGCATCCTCGAAACGGCCGACCCCGCCACCTTCTTCGGCAGTCCGCAGCATCCGCGCGCGCAGCGCTTCCTGTCGGACCTGCGCGCGCACTGAATCCCCACCCGCGTTTCCCTTCGCAATCTCCCAGGAGTCCACCATGTCGAACAAGACCGTCTTCCGCCTCGCCGCCATCGGCGCCTGCCTTGCTGCGTCGTCCCTGCAGGCGCATGCCGACCAGTGGAGCGACATTGCCCAGCGCAAGGAACTCAAGTGCGGCACCTTCGCCGACGTGCCCCCGTTCGCCGCACCCGACCCGAAGACGCGCGAGATGGTGGGCCACGACGTCGACCTGTGCCATGCCGTGGCCAAGGAGCTCGGCCTCACCGCCAAGGTCACGCCGCTGTCGGTGGAAGCGCGCGTGCCCGAGGTGAAGCTCGGCCGCGTCGACGTGACCATCGCCAACCTGGCCTACACCAAGAGCCGTGGCGAGCAGATCCAGTTCAGCGACCCGTACTACGTGGCCAAGGAAATGCTGGCCGTGAAGGCCTCCGACCCCGGCACGGCCAAGGCCGACTTCAAGGGCAAGCGCCTGAGCTCGACCAAGGGCTCCACCTCCGAGCTGTCGATCAAGATGAACGGCTCGGAGCCGGTGACCTTCCAGGACACGGGCTCGGCCTTCATGGCGGTACAGCAGAACAAGTCGGTCGGCATGGTCGCCAACACCATGACCATCACCAAGCTGGTCAACCAGTCGAAGACCGAAGGCGTGGCGCTGAAGATGATCAAGGACCCGATGGTGCTGCAGCCCATCGGCATCGGCATGAAGAAGGACGAGCCCGCGCTGCTGGCCAAGGTGAACGGCGCGCTCTATGCGCTGGAGAAGTCGGGCGAGCTCGACCGCATCTGGGCCAAGTGGCTGGGGCCGAACACTGAATACAAGATGGTGCGCGAAGAGAAGGTCACGCCGCTGGCTGACCTGAAGTTCGAACTGTCACGCCGACGGGGTACCTTGCTCCGCGAATGTCCCCCGGCCTGCGGCCTCCTCCTTTATTTCGCTGCGCAAGGCACCCCATCGGCGTGATCGATCAGAGCACTGGTTGATCGGCCGCAAACCAGCAGCGTGTCCAGTGCACAGGACACCGGGTGCTCCCCGCAGCGAAATAAAGGAGGAGGCCGCAGGCCGGGGGACATTCGCGGAGGGGAGTACCCGGTGGCCTGTGCACACGCCCTGAACAAGACCACAAGAGCACTCAGTCGTAGTTGGTGAAACGGCTCGGTTCCTGCGTCTGCGAATTCAGCGGCTGGTAGCCCTGAATGTTCTGCAGCAGCGTGCTCGTCGGGTTCGAGCCGACGTTGCCGAAGCCGTTGAACTGGATCTGGAACATCAGCCGCGTGTCCGGCGTCGTGCGGCCCGACACCAGCCGTTCGAGCACGACGCGCCCGACCCAGCAGCAGGCGTTGTACTCCGCGCCGATCAGGCTGTCCGACATCGCGCGGTCGTGCAGGCTGTAGCTCAGCCGCCCCACCGCATACCAGCGCCCCGGGTCGCCGGGTTTTCTTTCGCCGAAGAGCCCTCTCGTCAGCTCGCTCAGCGGCCATTGCCAGTTGAAGTCGATCGTCTTCGTGCCGTCGTTCGCGGTCGTGCTGCTGTCCGCCTGGTAGCGGTAGGCTGCGGTGAGCGTGTGATACGGCGCGGGCGTGTAGCGCAGGGTGAGCGCGTCGCGCGAGCTCTTGCCGGTGTCCATGTTGTATTGCGCGACGCCGTCGATGCTCCACTTCGGGTTCCAGTGCACCAGCCCGCCGACGATGAAGTCGCCCGTGCGGTCGGTCACGGCGGTGCCGCTCGGCAGCGTGACGTTCTGGTCGCTGAAGCGAAAGCGCTGCGCGATGCCGAAGCGCGCCGACTCGGCGCCCGTGGCCGGGTCGATCAGGCGCGTGCTCACGCCCGTGGTCAGCGTGTTCGTGTCGGAGATGCGGTCGTTGCCCGAGAACGCGTTCTCGGTGTAGAGCGTGGCAAAGCTGATGTCGTTGGCGGCGGTGTCGTACACCGGCAGCTGGCTCTGGTCGCGGTAGGGTGTGTGCACGTAGAAGGCGCGCGGCTCCAGCGTCTGCCGCCAGGCGCGGCCGAACAGGTTGGCGTCGCGCTCGAACACCAGGCCGCTGTCCAGGCTCACGGTCGGCACCACGCTGCTGATGGAGGTCGCGCCGCTGGCCAGCGGCGAATCGAGCTGGTAGGCGGCCGTGTGCAGCAGCAGCTTGGGAATGATGTAGCCGCCCGGCGTGACCCACGGGCGGCTGATCTGCAGGTTGCCGACCACGCGCTCGCCGTTGGGCTGCTTGATGCCGTTGAGCGTGGGCGAGTAGGCCGAATCGACCTCGAAGCGCGTGTAGTCGAGCGTGCCCGACACGTCGAGGCCGTGCCAGTCGTACTTGTTGTAGTTGGCCGTGATCTGCGGCACGCGGTTGTACGAGGGCGTGATCGGCGAGGCCGCGTACTGCAGCGTCTGGTAGGAGAGGGTGCGCGCCTGGCCGCTCCAGTCGCCCTTGCTCCAGTTGAGGTCGGCCTCGTTCGTGAGCGTGCGCGAGGTCAGCGTGGGCGTGTGCGAGAAGTCGCGCCAGTAGTCGTCGTCGCTCACGCGATTGATGTTGAACGAGGTGCTCAGCGAGTCGAGCCCGAAGGGCTTGGGGTCGAACTGCTGGGTGTGCTTGGCCCACAGGCCCCAGCGGTTGCGGTCGCGCAGGCTGTCGCCGGGCATTTCGTCGATGCGGATCTGGCCGCTGTAGGTCTTCTCGAGGTAGCGGAACTCGGTGCCGAGGTTCACGCCCCGGCTGCTCATGATCTCGGGGTACAGCGTGAGGTCGCGGTTCGGTGCGATGTTCCAGTACCAGGGCTGCAGGTACTCGAAGCCATTGGTGCTGTCGAAGCCGATCACCGGCGGCAGCAGGCCGCTCTTGCGCGCGTTGTTGAGCGGAAAGCTCACCGATGGCAGCGAGGGCGTCGTCACGCCGAGGAAGTTGATCTGCGCATCGGTCGCGATTGCGACGTTGCTCTCGGTGTCGGTGGTCAGCGTGACGGCGGTGAGCATCCACGCGGGCATCCAGCCCGCGTAGTTCTCGCGCAGGCAGGTGGTGTAGGTGGCGTGCCGCGCCACAGACACCTTGGGGTCGACGAAGTCGATGCGCTCGGCCTCGCCGTGCGCGCCGTTGGCCAGCAGCGTGTAGCGCACGTGATCGAAGAAGCCCTCGAAGCTCTCGACCTTCAGGTGCAGCTCGGGGCCTTCGTACACGTTGCCGGCCTGGTTCAGGTGCACGCTGCCGATGGCCGTGGCGAGGTCGCCTGGCGGCTGGTATTCGAGCCGGTCGGCCGTGATGCGCGTGTCGCCGCGCCGCAGCGAGGCGTTGCCTTCGACCACCACTTCGAGGTCCGGGCGCCCGCTGAGCCTGTCGCCGTCGACCAGGCTCGGGCGCGAGCCTCGCTCGGTTGGCGGGATGGTCTCCGCGAGCTGCGGCGTGCGGCGCAGCATCATCGGCGCCTCGGTCCATGTGTCCTGTGCCGAGGCCGCCTGCGGGCGCAGCAGGAGCAGCGACAGCAACACCATCGGCGGCAGCGGAAAACCGCGCCAGCGTAGTTTCATGAGAGAAGATTTCTTGGAAGCCGGCGTCGGGTCAGGCGCCTTGCCTGGCCTGCGATTCCCATGCAAAGCCCACGCCGTAGACCGAGCGGATCCAGTCGTGCGCGGTCGAGACGGTGGCCAGCTTCTTCCTGAGGTTCTTGATGTGGGTGTCGACCACGCGTTCGTTGACGTCCAGCGCCTCCGGGAACGCGGCCTCGAGCAGCTTCGAGCGCGTCAGCACCCGCCCGGGCTCCTGCGAAAGCGCGCGCAGCAGCAGCGACTCGCGGCGCGTCAGCGGCAGGTAGTGCCCGTCGAGAATCGCGCAGCCGCGTACCGCCCCGAAGGTGATCGGCACCGAAGGGCGCACGACGCTGCGGCGCTGCGCATAGCGCCGCAGCACCACGTGGATGCGCACCGCGACTTCCTTCGGGGAAAAGGGCTTGCACACGTAGTCGTCCGCACCCAGCTCGAAGCCGCGCAGCCGGTCGGCTTCGTCGCCGCGCGCCGTCAGCATGATGATCGGGTGGTCGCTGCGTGCACGGACCTTCTCCAGGATCTGCAGGCCGCTGACATGCGGCAGTTCGACGTCGAGCAGGGTGAGTGCCGGCGGCGAGGTCAGGACGCGATGCAGCGCGACCGCGCCGTCGTCGATGTGGTCGACCTCGTGCCCGGCGCGATGCAGCTCGTCCAGCAGCACCGACGCGGCCTCGCGCCCTTCCTCCACCAGCAGGATGCGGCTCATCGCGTCACTGAAGTTTCAGGACGCCCGGATGCGCCGCCCTGGCCGGGGCCTGCGTGCTCCTGTCGCGGCAGTTCTTCATGTGGTCGTCGACCGTCAGGTCGCCCTGCAGGTCGGTCAGCAGCCGCAGCGTGCGGTCGATGGCGGCGTCGTCGAGCAGCGGGTAGCCCTGCTCGGTGCGCCCGTTGTTGCGCGCCACGCGCGCGATATAGGGCAGGTCCTGCGGCGTGATGACGACGGACGGCATCACGCCTTCGAGCTCGACGCCCTCGAACGGCAGCAGCACGAAGTACTGCACGCGCAGGTCGGGCGGCATCAGGCTGCGCAGGTGCGTGGTCTTGCGGCCGCACTGCCAGGCCGGGTCTTTCACCTCGCGCGCCAGCGAATGCCCATGCTGGCGCAGGAACCAGCGCGGCAGCGCCTGGGCCGAGGTCTTGCGGTACACCACCGCGTTGCGCCAGCCCTTTACCTCGAACAGGTACACGCCAGCCTCGCACACCAGCGCCACGTCGAAGCGGGCCGTGGGCACGGCGCTGCCTTCGTACATGGGAATGACGAGGTCCCGCAGCACGTGCAGCCGCCCGAACGCGGGCTGGAATGCGCTGGTGAGCTGCTGCATGCCGAGCGTGGTTGCCATGCTGCTCGCCGGCTCGCCGTCCGGAGCGCACACGCGGCGTGCGAGCGCGGCGGTGTCCGGCTTCTGATGTCCTTGGCCGGCCAGCGTGAGCAACGGGCGGGCGGAAACTTTGTGCAAGGCAGTGGTCATGTAAGGCTCCTTCGAACTTCAAGGATTGCGCAACTTTCGGGAGACTTTGTGCAGAAACGGCAATTGCTCGGCCTGCGCCGATCGCGCGCCCGCAACCGCATCGATCGATGCGCCGTTTCCGATGCTTCCCATGAGGACGACCCATGCGAGCGCCAGCTCGCCGTTGGCCGCAGCAAGCACGTGCAGGTCGAGCAACAGGCCCTGGAAGTCCTCCATCAGCTGCACTTCGGAGATGTCGCCGCGGTCGCGATGCTGCTTCGACGCCTCGAAGCCGGCCCTTGCATTCATGACGCGCGCGTACGCGGTGTTCGCGATGTCGCTCTGCATCCGCAGGCGGTGCAGCGCCCCGGCGACCTGCTCGCGCGCCTGCACGACCGCGTGCGCGTAGGGAGGCTCGCCGGGCACTTCGATGTCCTGCGCTTCGTCCGTCGCGTCGATGACGCCAGCGGGCATCGCGGCCGGGTCCGCACCGTAAAGAGCAGCGGCCAGGTTGATATCGTTCCTGTTGGCCAGCACGGACATCGGAAGTTCGCGCGGCACCTCGGCCGCGAAGCGGGGCAGCGCCTTGTCGTGCAGTGCGTCGGCAAGCATTTCATTCATTGAGGCTTCCGACATGTGGCATTGCGCGGCCAGGTACGTGATGTAGTTGGCGCGCTGCGCCTTCAGCTTGCCGATGGTTGTCTCTGCGCTGGCCTGCCGTGCTGCGAGCTGCTTCGCAAAGTCGTCGTGCGGCAGCGTGCTGCCCTGGATGAGCGCAGACTGCCGCACGACTGCGGCGTGCGTGTTCTCCAGATAGAGCAACTCGAGCGTCTTCACCTTGAGTGCGATGTAGGCCGCGGCCACGCCGGATTCGGTGGCGCCCTGCGATGCGGCCATCAGCCGGTTCATCGCGATGTCCTCGAAGCCGGCCCACCAAGGCTGCGCGCTCGCCTGCGTTTGTGTTTGCGCACGCGCCTTGTGGTCGACGAACATGCCCGCCGCGAGCACCGAGGTGGAGTGAACCATCGCGATGCTCGTGCTGGCGCATGCGATGGCCAATGCACCGCACATCGCCGCCATCAGGATTCGTGAACGCTTCACCTGTGAGTCTCCAGCTTCGTCATGCGTGGATCTTTTCAGGCGAATTGGGAGAAATTTGAAGGACCTCCGGATCGGCCTGCCGCGCGATGCGCGCACGGTGTGATGTGCGCGCACAACACTCGATGCGGCAGAGAACCGATCCACCAAATTCCTCCCGATTTGGACGAAACCATGCGTACAGCCGGTCGATACCGAACGGCCGCATCAGACCTGAAACTGGAGAACCCTGAATGAAGAAAACCCTCACGGCATTCGCTGCCCTGGCCGTCTGCGGGCTGGCCTCTGCCCAATCCTCCGTCACGTTGTTCGGCGTCGTCGACGCGGGCCTGACCTACCAGTCGGCGACCTCGCGCGACGCGACCACCGGCGCATCGGTGAAGTCCAGCAAGAC